>CAVQOW010000001.1:0-68967 GCA_963714605.1 uncultured Verrucomicrobiae bacterium
TGCGGGTGACCGCAGCGTCGCCAGTTGGTCGCGCATTTTTTTGTTTTGTTCCTGCAAATTGGCGAAGCGGGTTTCGCATTTTTTAATCTGCTGGCCGAGTTCGTAAATCTGGTTTTTCTGCCACACGTAACCCACGCCGGCCCCGGCAATCAGCAGGCACAGGATCAGCGCTTTCAGCGCCGGGCCGAATCGAATTGCTGCGGACTGATATTTTCGGTTTCTTGCCATTCAAAGCTTCTCCATCACTCGCAACTGCGCGCTGCGGCTGCGGGGGTTTTCCGCCACTTCCGCCGCGCCTGGTTTGATCGCCTTCCGCGTCAGCCATTTTACTTCGGGCGTGCGCGGCACACGCAACTCCGGAACATCCACGCCCCCGGTGAACGCGTAATCCCGCGCCCGCGCGCGCCCGAATTCCTTCACGACTCGGTCCTCCAGCGAGTGGAAGGTGATGACGGCCAAACGGCCGCCCGGCTTCAAGATCGTCAGGGCTGCGATCAACCCGCGTTTCAAAGAACCAATTTCGTCATTCACTGCCAGGCGCAGGGCCTGGAAAATTTTCGTCGCCGGATGCGTCCGCCGGCCCGCGCGCGGCGAAATGCGCTCAATCAAGTCCGCCAACTGTCGCGTCGTCCTGAACGCCGCTTTGTGTGACTCGCGCTCGCGCACAATCGCCTTCGCAAACTTTCGCGCATCCCGCTCATCGCCCAGTTCCCAAAAGAGCTTCGCGAGTTCTTCGGCACTCGCGCCGTTCACCAAATCCGCCGCTGTCTGCGGCTGCCGCGTGTCCATTCGCATGTCCAGCGGACCGTCGTGCTGAAAACTGAATCCGCGCTCGGGCGCGTCCAATTGCGGCGAACTCACACCCAAATCCAGCAACACACCATCGCAACTGCCCGGAGCCACCCATTCCGCCAAATCTGCGAAATTGCCCTGGCGGATTTCAAATCGCCCCGCAAATTCCGCCAACCGCGCGCGCGCTGCTTCAACCGCGGCGCCATCGCGATCGCACCCAAACAACCATCCCGTCGGTGAACTCGCGGCCAATATGGCTGCCGCGTGTCCAGCCCCACCGACCGTTCCGTCGGCGTAACGGCCGCCCGGCTTCGGCCTCAGCGCGTCCAGCACTTCCGCCATCATCACCGGCTTGTGGACGAAGTCTGGCACTGCGCATCGGCTCCTCGCAGGTTTACGTCACGCCCGCGCCAAAAATCCGCGTGGCAAACCGACTCCACGGGCTGCCAGCAGAATCGCCGCTGGCAACTGGCTGCAAATGTTGCTGGTCACCACGGATCTTGGCTGACGATCTCACACTCACAATTTCCAAGTCGGTGTCGGTCAAATCATTTCGTATCACCCGGACATTTTCCAAGGACAGTTCGCCTTGAACGGGCGCCGGGAGAAACACGGTACCGCCCTGGCCGCGGGAGACTTGCGCGCAGTTCGCCGCCATGGACTCAGCGTCCGTCCACGCTCGCAAACCCAGCGCCAGACTCGGGCCAGGTCCGCAACGCGCGCTGCATTTTTCGCGGCCTTAAGCCACGATGCAGCGCGCGCAGCGGTGTCCGCCGCCTGATGGGCCAGGCATTGGGCGGGTGTTCTGGGGATTACCTTCCGCGCTCGTTCGACTTCCTTGTTTGGCGCCGGCGCGAACGGATTTTTGGGCAAACTAAATTTAGGCAGGGACACATGCTTGTCCGCACGAAAGCGGCTCTGTCCGTCCCGTGCACTCACCAAACTTTTTCCTGCAATCAGTAACCGTCCCAGGCTCATAATCATTCCATCAGTTTGAAAGCCTCTGGCGCCATGACAGCATCAGACGCTTTGACCTTCGCGTAGCTCTCGGGATTCCAAATCTCGAACCGGTCCAGCAAGCCAACCAGGACGGCCTGGTCTTTAATGCCCGCAGCGCTGGCCATTTCTTCGGGCAGACAAACACGGCCCGATTTGTCCACCGCAACCTGCGCTGACTCGCTGCCGATGATTCGTTTCAAAACCGTCTTGTTCGGGTCCGTGTTCGGCATCGCATCCAGCGACGCCATCAATGCCGCCATTTCCTTTGGCGGCAAAACGCGCAAGCATGGACCCTCTTTTGACTTGGGCCAAAGAATCAAAGTGAATTCAACGCTGCCTTTGGTCGGCAGCCACTTCGCAGGAATCTGGACGCGCCGCTTCTCATCCACTCCATGGCGACAGAGCGAATTATAGTAAATCTGCTCAGTTGTTACGTTGCGCGGCATATTTACTCACTTACTCACATAGGGGATACCAACTTATTTCTCCCCCACGACGCCCCACTTTTAACCATTTTAACCCACCCCCTGTCAATAAGAATTCTTTCGAGTTATTCAGAAGTTATTCACAGGTTGGAAGTGATCGGCGTACACCACAATATATTGGGTACATACGTAAAATGACTACAATAGGTAGTCAGTAACTTAATCACATAGTTCAGGACTTGTCACCTTGCCTTCAGATCGGATTGCCGAATCCGTTTCGCTGTGAAGGCATTTATTGTGACTGTTACGCTTTCGCCGTAATGCGAACCGCCGATTTTGATTTCGTTCTGCCGCCCGAATTGATCGCGCAACATCCGTCATCAGAGCGGGACCTCTCCCGTCTTTTGGTTCTGCATCGCAACACTGCACGCATCGAACACCGGCAATTCCGTGACCTGCTCGAATATTTCCGCGCTGGCGATGTGGTCGTGTTAAACAATTCGCGCGTGATTCCCGCCCGATTGCGGGGCGTCAATGCAAACACAGGCGGACAGTTTGAAGTGCTGCTGCTCGAAGAGTATTCGCTCAACGACTGGTGGGTCATGCTGCGGCCCGGCAAACGCGCGCGGGTTGGAACACAAATTGAAATCCGAAATCCTCCCGCAAAGCGGGACAAAATCCGAAATACAGCCGCTATAACGGCAACCGTCACCGAAACAAACGAAGAGGGTCACCGACGTTTGCATTTTTCGAACACGCCAGACATCAAATGCCAACTCGAATGTCTGGGCGAAGTCCCGTTGCCGCCGTACATCAATCGCGCGGAGACCGACGCGGACAAGGAACGGTACCAAACGGTGTTTGCAAAACCCGCAGGGTCGGTGGCAGCGCCAACCGCTGGTCTGCATTTCACCGAGTCGCTTTTGAATGAAATTCAGGCGCGAGGAGTGGAAGTGTGTTTCGTGACCCTGCATGTCGGGCTGGCCACGTTCGCTCCGGTCAAAACGGAAACGATTGCCGCGCACACAATGCACGAGGAACGCTACGAACTCAGCATGGATACAGCCCGTGTCGTAAACGAAGCCAAAGCCGTGGGGCGCCGCATTATCACCGTTGGGACGACAACTGTTCGCGTTCTTGAAAGCGTTGCCACGCAGAATGGCGGCAGGCTGATGCCTGGCGCTGGCCGGACCCGCATTTTCATCCACCCACCATACGAGTTCAGAATGGCGGATGCCCTGCTGACCAACTTTCACCTCCCCTGCTCCACTTTGTTAATGCTCGTGAGCGCGTTCGCCGCGCCAAGCCAGACGCGCGGACGCGATCTGATTTTATCCGCTTACGCCGAAGCGATCCGCGAACGCTACCGCTTTTTCAGCTATGGCGACGCGATGCTGATTTTATGAAGAAGGAAGAATTCACAATTCGGAATTTAGAAATCGGCAAAGCACGATTTCAAAATTGGCAACTCGAGAAACTTCCCTTCGTTCTGATCAACATGGCGATGACGGCGGACGGGAAAATCGCGACGGCGAATCGCGCAATCTCTTCGTTCGGCAGCGCGCACGACCGCGAACACCTGCTTGAACTTCGCGCCACGGCGGACGCGGTGATGACAGGCGCACGCACGGCCGACCTGAACCCGGTCAACTTGGGGCGGGCCGGCAAAGTTTCGAAAGCTGCGTCGCAAGCGCGGACTGACTGAATGCAACCTGCGTGTCATCGTCAGCGGCTCGGGCACGATCAATCCGCGGGCAGAAGTTTTCCGCCACCGGTTTTCACCCATCATCATCCTGACAACCAAACGCGCGTCCAAGGGCAGGCTGCGCCAATTACGCGCCATTACCGACGCAGTGAAAATTTGCGGCGAACGAGAAATCAATTTTCACGCCGCTCTCCGGTGGTTGTGCGACCGATGGGGCGTGACGCGACTGCTCTGCGAAGGTGGTGGCGAACTGAACGATGCCTTGTTTCGAGCCGGCTTGGTCAACGAACTTCGCCTGACACTTTGCCCGAAGGTGTTCGGCGGGCGGAATGCGCCGACCATTGCCGACGGTGCGGGTGTTCTGAAAGTGGCGGCAGCGACACAACTCCGTCTCAAATCCGCCAAGCGAATCGGTGATGAATTGTTTTTGGTTTGGCGGGTCCACCGCAGATTTCGCGGCTGAACACCGAGGATCGTATCTTGGGCACGCAAAAGAGAAGCTGCGGCAATCCGGATGAGGTCCTATTTGAACAGCCCTACCTCACCGATGCTTCGCTTGACACCGTTACGCGCCGACTTCAACCTTGCCAGTCTTTTGAACAGGAATTGCAACGAAGACTGACAGATTATGAATGAACCGCACGACACGTTTGGCGTTCTCCGAATTTTCGATCTCGGCAACGGCAGGCAGGGGCATCTCTATTCGCTGCCTCAACTGGAAACGGCCGGCGTCGGCCCGGTCTCGAAACTGCCCGTTTCCATCCGGCTGGTGCTCGAATCGGTGCTGCGCAATTGCGACGGCAAAAAAGTCACCGAGCAAAACGTCCGCGCGCTGGCGAATTGGAAACCGAACGCGCCGCGCACGGAGGAAATACCATTCGTCGTTGCGCGCATCGTGTTGCAGGACTTCACGGGCGTGCCGTTGCTGGTGGACCTGGCGGCGATGCGCTCGACGGTCCAGCGACTCGGCAAGAATCCGAAAATCGTCGAGCCGCTCGTGCCGGTGGATCTGGTGGTGGACCACTCGGTGCAGGTGGACTTTGCGGGCACGGCGGATGCGATGCAGAAAAACCTGGAGATGGAATTCCGGCGCAACCGCGAACGTTACCAGTTTCTCAAATGGGGCATGCAGGCGTTCGACACGTTCAAGGTCGTGCCACCCGGCATCGGCATCGTGCACCAAGTGAATTTGGAATATCTGGCCAAAGGGGTGCTCTCCAGTGAATTTCAAATTTCAAATTCTAAATCTCAAATTTTTTATCCGGACACGCTCGTGGGCACGGATTCGCACACGACGATGATCAATGGCATCGGTATCGTGGGCTGGGGCGTCGGCGGCATTGAAGCGGAAGCAGGAATGCTCGGCCAGCCGGTGTATTTCCTGACGCCGGACGTAGTGGGCGTGCATCTGACTGGCACTTTGCGCGAAGGCGTGACAGCGACCGATGTCGCGCTCACGGTCACACAAATGCTGCGCAAAGCGAAGGTCGTTGGAAAGTTTGTGGAATTTTTCGGACCGGGCGCAGCGGCTTTGCCGGTGGTGGATCGTGCGACGATTGCAAACATGGCGCCCGAATACGGCGCGACGATGGGCTTCTTCCCGATTGACGCCGAGTGTGTAAATTATCTTCGCGCCACGGGCCGCAACGAGGAGCAATGCAGGCTCTACGAAAATTATTACCGGGCGCAGGGTTTATTCGGCATGCCGAAGAAGGGCGACATTGCCTACTCGCAGGAATTGGAACTCGATCTCGGTTCAGTCGTGCCGAGCGTGGCTGGTCCGAAACGTCCGCAGGACCGAATCGAATTGCCAATGCTCAAAAACGAATTTGTTACATCGCTCACGCGACCGGTGACGGAGAACGGTTTCGGCAAGCGCGCGGAGGATTTGCGCGTGATGACGCGGGTCAACACCGGACGCGAGGCGCACCCGCTCATTGACCACAGCTACGGCCATCGCAAGCTGGGCGTGGACGCAAGCGAATCTGAGATGCGCGACCAGCATCCGACGCCAGACACGCCAGAGCAATTGCCAGCGGGTGCGTTTGCTAAAGCCGAAGGCGAAATTCATCACGGCAGCGTGCTCATTGCCGCGATCACGAGTTGCACGAACACGTCCAACCCCAGCGTGATGCTAGCCGCCGGGTTGCTCGCGAAGAAAGCCGTTGATCGTGGACTTGGCGTGAATCCGGTGGTGAAAGCGTCGCTCGCGCCCGGCTCGCGCGTGGTCAGCGATTATCTGAGCCGAACCGGATTGCAGCCATATCTCGACAAGCTCGGCTTCAATCTCGTCGGCTACGGTTGCACAACGTGCATCGGCAATTCAGGCCCGCTTGCGTCACCGGTGGAGGATGCAATCAACAAATACGATTTGGTCGCGGCGTCTGTTCTCTCGGGCAACCGCAACTTCGAAGCGCGCGTGCATCAGAGCATCAAGGCGAATTTTTTGATGTCGCCGCCGCTGGTCGTGGCGTTTGCGCTGGCCGGGCGTGTGGACATTGACCTGACGACCGAACCGCTCGGCACTGGCAAGGACAGCAAACCGGTTTTCCTGCGTGACGTCTGGCCCAGCCTGCGTGAAATTCGCGAGCTTATGCAAGCCGCGTTGCAACCGGAAGTTTTCCACAAGCTTTACAAGGACTTCGCTGCGCAGAATCCCCAGTGGAACGAAATTCCATCCAGCACGGGCTTGGTTTATCAGTGGGACGCGCAGAGCACTTACATTCAAGAGCCGCCGTTCTTCGGAAATTTTTCGATGAAGCCGGGCGATATCCGTGAGATCAAAGGCGCGCGCGCGCTGGCAATTTTCGGCGACAGCGTCACGACCGATCACATTTCGCCCGCGGGGTCGATCAAGAAAACTTCGCCGGCGGGCGATTATCTCATCAAACACGCCGTGCTGCCGGCGGATTTCAACAGCTACGGTTCGCGTCGGGGCAACGACCGCGTGATGACGCGCGGCACATTCGCCAATGTTCGCATCAAAAACCTCATGGTGCCCGGCGTCGAAGGCGGCGTGACGAAATTCCAGCCGGGCGGCGAGCAGATGAGCATCTACCACGCGGCGATGAAATATGCGGAAGCGAAAACGCCGCTCGTGGTGGTGGCCGGGCAGGAATACGGCACAGGCAGTTCCCGCGATTGGGCCGCAAAGGGCACGGCGTTGCTCGGCGTGAAGGCGGTCGTGGCGCAAAGTTTTGAGCGGATTCACCGCAGCAATTTGGTCGGCATGGGCGTGCTACCGCTGCAATTCAAGGAAGGCATGAACGCGCAGACATTAAAGCTTGATGGCACTGAAACTTTCGACATCGTTGGCCTCAACGCTTCGCTTAAGCCACAGCAAGACCTCACGCTGAAAATCACGCGCAAGGACGGCACGGTTGAAAATGTTCCGGTGTGTTGCCGCATCGATACGCCGGTTGAAATTGATTACTACCAGCACGGCGGAATTTTGCCGTGCGTGTTGCGGCAGTTGGTGACGAAGGCGTAAGGATGAAAATGCCGGGCAGCAGACTTGTAACGAGCAAACGATTGCCTAGTTCGAGCGGATCAAATCATCCGCATTCATGACAGTGCTGTCGTCGAACCGGCGATCGGGACCGGCGGAACGGATCAACACGCCGCTGTCGGAAAAGTAAATTCGAAGCGGTGTGCCCCAAGGATCAACAAATTCACCCTTTTCGTTCACCTCGTTTTTATGCCCGACGATGATGATGACGTTCTTTGGATTGTTCCCTTGGAGCGCTTTGGCAATTTCAGCATTGCCACCCATCGGGTAGGAGCCGACGCGGTCCTTGTATTTTTGCAGGGCGACGAAGAGGTTCTCCACGTCTTCATTAAATTTGGCTGTCTTGGCATTGACCTGAAAGGTGGACCAAGCTCTCCCTGCCCATACGATGCCGACCACCACCGCAAGCACACCAATGGCGGCGATAATTTTCTTCACACTTCCTGTCCAGCACGCCGGATGCCAGCGGCAAGTGTCCTGAAGCTGGTCAGTGAGACTTGAGGCGGGTCACTTGGCAGGCGGCGGAGCGGTGCTGGCACGCACGACGAGTTCCGCGGAAAGGCGCTTTGTCTCGGCGGGTTGGCCGCGAAGCAGGTGCATCATTGCGTCCATGGCCGCAGTGCCAAGCCGGAATTTGGGCTGGCGCACTGTCGTCAGCGGCACACGAAAATGTTCAGCAAGGAGGATGTTGCCGAATCCGACGATGGACAGGTCTTGCGGAATGCGAATGCCTTTGTCCAAAAGCGTGCTCGCGCAGCCAATGGCAGCGAGATCGTTGACAGCCTGAATCGCGGTGGCATCGCAAGTCTCCTGGACCATTTGAAGCGCGCATTTTGCGCCGTCTTCGATGGTGGCGCCCGCCTGAAAAACGAGTCGGTCATCAACATCGTGTTCCGCTTCGCGCAAGGCACGACGATAACCTTCAAAGCGTTCGTGTGCCCACGGTGCGGCGATTGGGCCGGCGAGGAAGGCAATTCGCTTGTGACCGAGCTTGAGTAAATGTTGAGTGGCATAATAACTGGCCACCAAGTCTTCAATCTGGACGCTGGGAAATTGGTTGCAGAATTGTGCCGGCGAACCGAGCAGGACGGTGGGCGTCCGTCGCGCCAGCAATTCCCGGTAAATCGGCGCGTCTGGTGCCATCCGGTAAACGGGCGAAATGAACAGTCCATCCACACGGCGGGACAAAAGACGGCGAATGCACCGTTCCTCCCGTTCGATGATGTTGCGCGTGTGGGCGAGCAACACGTCGTAGCCGAGTTCATGCGCGCGTTCCTCAAGTGCGAACACGATACGGGCGAAGATAGGGTCGGTGATGGCAGGGATGACGAGTCCAAAGAGTTTGGTCGTGCGCAAGCGCAGTCCCTGGGCCGTGGAGTCCGGTACGTAACCCATTTGCTTGGCAAGCTGTTTGATGCGCGCCCGCGTCGCGGCGGAGACATCCGGTCCATCGCGCAGCGCCTTGGAGACGGTCATGACCGAAACGCCAGCGCGTTCGGCAATATCCTTAAGCCGGACCATGTTCAGAGGGCAGAACGAAAAATGACGAATGAAGAAACCCCGAAGGGCGGACGGTTCGCTTGATTTTTTTCTTCACTCTACACTTTTCCTTCTTCATTTCTAAAAATAGGCGCCCCGCCAATGCAACTTGCGTCGCAGCGCTTCAAAAAACGAACTATCCGCCAGATGCATCAACCGCACGGTGTCATGGCTGCGGCGGATGACGATGGCGTCGCCCTGTTCCATTTCGTGGAGGACTTGTCCGTCGGCGCTCAGAACGGTGGAAGGCCGCAGACTGATGGCCGTGACGCGGATGGCGGACATGAGCGGCAAAATCAAGGAGCGGTTCGAGAGCGTGTGCGGACAAATCGGCGTCAACGCGAATACGTCAGCTGTGGGAAAAACCACCGCGCCTCCGGCAGCAAGCGAGTAGGCGGTCGAACCCGTGGGCGAACTGACGATCAAGCCGTCGCCGCGATAGCGGGTCACCGGTTCGCCGTCCACGCTCACGTCCAATTCGATCAAACGGGACTCCGCGCCATGGCTGATTACGACGTCATTGAGCGCCATTTGCCTGACACGCTCGCCGCCACATTTACCAGTTACTTCAAGGAGCACGCGCGATTCAAATTTGAATTCTCCGGCCCACACGTGCCGGAGGGCGAGTGGCATTTCGTCCGAGGGCACGGCGGTCAGAAAACCCAGACCGCCAATGTTGACGCCAAGCATCGGCGTGTGCAAACCGGCGATTTCCCTCGCGACCCGCAACAGGTGCCGTCGCCGCCGAACACCAGCAGCAAGTCAACCTGCCTGGCAAGCGCCGCGGCATCCGGAAACGCAGGAACTTTGAGTTTAGCATGTCGGGCCGTGGCCGAGTCGCAAATAACTTTTCTTCCGGCGACGCGAATCAGACGAACGGCCCTGCGGACGGCATTGGCGCAGGAAATTTTCTCCGAATTTCCGATCAGCCCGATGCGTTTGATTTTATCAGCCAAGGTTTTCAATCAATACCAGAAATTCTTTGTTCCCCGCTGGTCCGAGCAGCGGCGATTCAGTGACATCCCGCCAATGCAACGCGGATTGCGCGGACACAAACTCGCGCAACCCACACAGCACGCGTTCGTGAATGGCCGGGTCGGCAATGACGCCCGCGCCCTTGTCGGCCTCGGCCTTTCCGGCTTCGAACTGCGGCTTGATTAACGCCACGATTCTACCGTGTGGGCGCAACAATGCAACGGCGGGAGGAAGAATTTTGCGCAGCGAGATGAACGAGCAGTCTATCACGACCAGATCAGCGGGCGTGAACGGCGGCGAGAAATGCACGGGAGTGAGATGCCGCGCGTTGGTCTTTTCCATGACGATGACTCGAGGGTCGCTTCGGAGTTTCCATGCGAGTTGTCCCTGCCCGACATCCACGGCGTAAACCTTCGCCGCGCCGCGTTGCAACAGGCAATCCGTGAATCCGCCTGTCGAAGCGCCAAGGTCAATGGCTGTCCAGCCGGAGACGTCGAGTCCAAAGTGGGTGAGGGCGTGTTCGAGTTTTTGTCCGCCGCGGCTGACGTATTTTTCTCCGGCGGCGAGCGACAGTTTATCGGCGGGCTTTACGGTGTCACTGGGTTTTTGGGCGGGGCGGTCGTTGATCCTGACCTGTCCGGCCATGACAGCGCGTTTGGCCTTTTCACGGCTTTCACAAAAGCCGCGTTCGACCAGTGCCTGATCCAAACGACTCATGCTCGATTTCACACGTGGCCGGGGTAACCCGTTCACCTCGTTCGGTCAAACTGGAAATTCACGGCGACCCTCGCGGTTGCGGGTGTCTGAAACGCGGGACAATGCGTGCGGCTATTTGCGGGTGCCGCTGGTGAAAACACGATTAAAGACATCGCGGAAGCTGTGCAGGAAGAGCGTGTTGTCGGCGACGGCTTTTTCGATGAGTTGCTTGAGCAGGAACAGTTCGGAGCTGTTGATGACGGCATGGACGCTTTGCTGGAACGCCTGCATGGGCGTGAAAGTCTGGAAAGAATCGCCGAACAAAATGATGGTGGCGTGCCGGCGCTGGCTCATCGGCATGGATCTGCAGGGCTTTGAGGGTCGTGTTTTCCTCGATGGTGTTGGCGGCGAACAATTCCTCCAGGACAACGACCTGGTAGTGGACCTGGCTGAAGCGGATGAGAAAATCGCTGTGGGTCGCCGCGGTATGGACTTTGTAGCCCAGTTCCTCAAGGGCGGTCTTCGCGGCTTCCAGCCATTCGGGGGTGGAAAAGGCCAGCAGGGCCGGCTTGTCCGTGGCGCTGATGAAATCGAATTTTTCGGCCATGGGTTACTTGAGTTTGAGTTTTGGAGGCGCCGGGCGCGCAGCGGTGGCCGTTGGTTCGGGGACGGCCTTCATGCGCAACGACGTCGATGTTCGTGGTGGATTCGCCGCGCGCCTTCTTGATGTTGTCAATGCCGCGCGTGACCGGGCCGCGCTTGGTGCAGTAGAGCAGGGCGGTTTCCTCGGTGATGTTGCCTTTCTCGTAGGCCTCGAGGGCGGAGTAGTCGAAGGTGCGCCAGCCGAAGGGCTGGCTGGCCTCGATGATTTCGTAGAAGCTCTTGCCTTCGCTTTCGCCCAGGCGGATGGTTTCCTGCGTGCGGAGGTTGGAGCCCATGATTTCGAGCAGCGCGAAACGGCCGCCGCCGACCTTGGGCACGAGCCGCTGGCTGACGACCCAGCGCAGGGTGTCGGCCAGCCGCGCGCCGGATTTGCTCCTGCTCCTCCGGTCTCGAACATGCCCAGGATGCGGTTGATGGTCTGGCCGGCGTCAATCGTGTGCAGCGTGCTGAGCACCAGGTGGCCGGTCTCGGCGGCGCTCAGGGCGATGCTTGACCGTTTCGCGGTCGCGCATTTCGCCGACGAGGATGACCTTGGGCGCCTGGCGCAGCGCGGCGCGCAGGCCGTTGGCAGAACGGTGTCGAAGTCCGTGCCCAGCTCGCGCTGGTTGAAGGTCGCCATGACGGTGCGGATGGACGAATTCCACCGGGTCCTCCAGCGTGATGATGTGGACGGGCTTGGTGTGGTTGATTTCGTTGAGGATGGCGGCCAGGGTCGTGGATTTGCCCGAGCCGGTGGCGCCGGTGACCAGCACCAGGCCGGTTTTTTCGCGCGGAATCTGTCTGATGATCTCCGGGAACTTGCAGCCATTCCAGCGTCGGGATGATCGGTGTTGAGCTTGCGGCAGACGATGGAGTAGTTGCCGCGCTGGAAAAGATGTTGATGCGGAACCGCGCCTTGTCCGACAGGGTGTAGGCGGCGTCGCACGAACCGCGCCGGAGCAGGTCCTCGATGTGCCACTGGTTTTCGCCGATCAGATTCAGCGCGATCATCTCCGTCTGGAAGGGCGTGAGCTTCTCGATCGGCGGATCGAACGTCACCGGCTTCAACTCGCCGAAGGATTCGACCTGCAGCGGTTTGTCCACCGTGAACAGCAGGTCGGAAACTTCCGGCTGCGATTCCAGCATGGTGTTCAATACATAATCCAGATCGGGGCGGCGCATAATCAGGATATCGTCATCGTCCGGCGGGTGCGGCAGGAACGGCCGGAATTTTTTCTTGTCAAGGCACTTTTCGTACGCTTCTTCGGGCGAAATGCGTTTCATGCGCAGATGCTCCATGATGGCGTCGTCCAGCGGCTGATTGCCGAGTTTCTTGCCGACCTGGATCATGCCGGGAATCTGGTGCGTCTTGCCTTCGCGCACGAGGTTGGCGATGGCGGTCGTGAACACAAGGATTTCCAGCGCCGCCACGCGGCCTTTCTTGTCGATGCGCTTGAAAAGGTTTTGGGCGATGACGCCTTTGAGCGCTTCGGAAAGCGTCGCGCGGATCTTGATTCTGCTGCTCGGCGGGAACACGTCAATGATGCGGTCCACGGTCTTGGCGGCGCTGGGCGTGTGCAGCGTGCCGAAGACCAGGTGGCCCGTCGCTGGCGGCGATGAGCGCCAGTTCGATGGTTTCCAGGTCGCGCAATTCGCCGATGAGGATGATGTCCGGGTCTTCGCGCAAAGCCCCGCGCAGGCCCGAGGCGAACGATTTGGTATGCACGCCCACTTCGCGGTGGTTGACCAGGCAATTCTTGCTTTCATGCACAAATTCGATCGGGTCTTCAACCGTGATGATGTGGTCGTGGCGGTTTTTGTTGCAGTAATCCACCATCGCCGCCAGCGTCGTGGATTTGCCGGAGCCGGTCGGGCCGGTGACCACCACCAGACCCTTGTGCAGCATGCAGAATTTCTTCAGCACCGCGGGCAGCGGCGCGTCGAACTTCTCGAAATCCTCGAACGAAAGCACCTTGCTCGGAATGTGGCGGAAGACGGCGGCGATGCCGTTTTTCTGGTTGAAGAAATTCGCGCGGAAACGTGCGATGTTCGGAATTTCGTAGCCAAAATCCACGTCGCCCGTTTCCTCAAACTGCTTGATTTTGTATTCCGGCGCGATCTCATAAACCATCGTCTTGAGGTCGTCGTTTTCCAGCGGCGGATAGTCCACGCGCTGCAGTTCGCCGTTGATGCGGAGCATGGGACTGTTGCCCGAGGAGAGGTGCATGTCGGAAGCCTTCTGCTCGAACATCAGATTGAAAAATGCGTCAATTTTTGCCATAATTAGTTGTCACGGTTGTGCGATTGTTAGCTAAATCCGCACCACCCTGCAAGCGAGTGAGCGCATTTCGAAATAATCCAAAGTGAAATCCGCGATTGCGGCGCTCATCTCCTTCGCCCGGTTCATGGAACTGGCGCTGTATTGTCCCGTTTATGGATATTATGAAATGGAAAAGGACAGGATTGGACAACGCGGTGATTTTTACACCAGCGTCAGTGTCGGCAGTTTGTTTGGCGATCTGCTCGCGTTTCAATTCGCCGAATGGCTCGACCAGGAAGAAACAGGGCACCAGGAACAAGGAGTTCAACTTGTTGAGTCCGGAGCGCACGATGGCAAACTCGCCGCCGACATCCTCCGCTGGTCGCAACGACAACGACCGCAACTCTACGAGCGGCTCGAATACGTCATCATTGAACCTTCCGCTCACCACCGCGAGTGGCAGCGCAAAACGTTGCGCGAATTCGAGCCGCGCGTTCGCTGGCGTTCCGAGCTGCCCAACGATTCCCGATTCCACGGAATCATTTTTTCCAACGAACTGCTCGATGCCATGCCTGTGCACCGTCTGGGTTGGGATGCAAAACAAAAGTCGTGGTTCGAATGGGGCGTCGCGCTCGACGGCGAACGATTTGTTTGGACGCGAATGCCGGACAAGCTTCAAATTTCAAATTTCAAATCCCCGATTTTAGCGTTGCCGGAGGAACTGCTGGAAGTTTTGCCGGATGGATTCACGACAGAGATTTGCCCGGCTGCCGAAAATTGGTGGCGGGACGCTGCAAATTCCCTGGCGAGCGGCAAGCTGCTGACGCTGGATTACGGATTGAACGCCGAGGAATTTTTCGCGCCGCAACGAGCGCAGGGAACGTTGCGCGCTTATCACTGGCATCGCCTCAGCGACGATGTCCTGGCAAACGCCGGCGAGCAGGACATCACGGCGCACGTAAACTTCACGGCGATCCAGAAAGCGGGCGAGTCTGTGGGATTGAAAACGGAAACGCTCGTTTCGCAGGCGCAGTTTCTCACCGGCATCGCCGAACGGATTTGGCGCAGCCCGGAATCATTTGGCGGATGGACAGCCCAGCACACGCACCAGTTTCAGACGTTGACGCACCCGGAACACCTGGGTCGCGCGTTTCGTGTGCTGATTCAGTCCAGATGAAATTGGACTCGCCGCCTGACGACCCAATCCCGCACAAGTGGACGCAGTCGCACAAAACTGAACGCGCAGTTGCGATGCCGCCCCGATCGCTTCACTCAATCAGCTCGTCATCGCAAGAAAACTTCGATCAATGCCGTCATCCGCCCCAGTTGATCAATTGTTCACGCCGCGGCCTTCGCTAGATGGCAGGACGCCCGATGTTCCTTCCCCACTTCGCGTAACGCTGGCACGTCCGCCCGGCAATGCGGCATTTCCGCAATAGGACAGCGCGGATGAAACGGACAACCCGGCGGCGGATCAATCGGCGACGGCACGTCTCCGGGGAGGATGATTCTCTTCCGTTTCGTGTCGGGATCGACCTGAGGAATCGCCGAAATTAAGGCCTGCGTGTAAGGATGTTTCGGTTGGCGGATGACGGTTTTGGCATCGGCGATTTCCACAATTTTGCCCAGATACATCACCATCACGCGACGGCTGATGTGCTCCACCACCGCGAGGTCGTGCGCGATGAACAGGTAGGCGATCCCGTGTTGCTGCTGCAAATCCTGGAGCAAATTGATGATCTGCGCCTGCACCGACACGTCGAGCGCGCTCACCGGTTCGTCGCAAATAATCAGCTTCGGTTCGACCGCCAGCGCGCGGGCGATGCCGATGCGCTGACGCTGGCCGCCGCTGAATTCGTGCGGATACCGCTGCGCGTGCAACGCCTCCAACCCGACCGCTTGCAACAATTCGATCACCCGTTTGCGCCGCGCCGACGAATTCTCCGCCAGCCCATGAATGTCCAGCGCCTCGCCAACGATGTCCTCGACGGTCATGCGCGGATTGAGCGAACCGTAAGGGTCTTGGAAAATCATCTGGAATTTGCGTCGCCGCGCGCGCAACTCCGCGCCGTCCATCCGCGTGATGTCCTCACCACCGAACAAAACGTTCCCCGCCGTCGGTTCGACGAGACGCACGATGGCGCGGCCCAGCGTCGTCTTGCCGCAACCGCTCTCACCCACCAGCCCCAGCGTTTCGCCCGGCTCGATGGCAAAACTCACATCGTCCACCGCCTTCACGGATTCATGAACGCGGCTGAACAACCCGTGTTTCACCGGAAAATGGACTTTTAGATTTTTGACTTCGAGCAATGGCATAACCCGCACGTCAGAATTTGTTGTATTCTTCGTGCGTCCCAATCCAATCCCAAACAAAAACTTCCGGCGTAAGAAAATAGCCTGTTGCGCGGTAGTGCAGGCCGACGCGAGCCGACCATTGTCTTTGGCTGATTTGTTTGAATTGCAACGAGGGATGAAATGGATTGATCAGCCAAAGCGCGTAATTCTTTTGGGCAAGCTCTTGAATTCGCGCGGGCAATTCATTGTAACGCCGCCAAAATTCCGGGTCGGCCTTGGCCTTCATTTCTTGTCGCAAGGCGGGAACTCAACCAATTTGCCGGACTTGGCATTTTTTTCGGACTCTTCCATCAATTTATAGAGTTTGCCTCCCGGCTCGGCATCACGCTTCATCTGCCGGTCCCAATCGTCATCCGGCCAAGGATGCAGCAAAGCCTCCAGTTCGCAACGCTCTTGCAGCGAGAGTTGGTCAATCGCAGCCTTGATTTCAGCAACCGTGCTCATGCCGGAAAATTAAACGCAAGGCGAAGGGGCGTCAATCAGGCAAAATTTATGAATTTCCCTGCTTGACGGCGGTTTTGCGGCGGGAGCATCCTCCAAAATCAGCTTGAGAGA
The DNA here is from genome assembly GCA_963714605.1 of uncultured Verrucomicrobiae bacterium. Classification (GTDB taxonomy): domain Bacteria; phylum Verrucomicrobiota; class Verrucomicrobiia; order Limisphaerales; family CAVQOW01; genus CAVQOW01. The sequence continues at coordinate 16,452 of CAVQOW010000001.1, forward strand.
ATCCGAATTCGGAAATTATGAAAATAGCGCAATTCAAAATTAGTCGAGCGCTTGTTTATGGCTCATCGTTGATCTTCATCACGATAATTTTTTGCGGATGCGAAACGCCGGAACAGAACAACGCAGCATCGGCACTTTACAATGCAGATGCAGCATTAGCGACCAATCCCAAACAAGCTGCGCTTTATGGAATTCTTGGTGCAGCTTTCGCAAATGAAGCGCAGATGCAAAACCAGAGAGAAGTGGCTGCTGCTGGACAGAGCCAAATAAACGTGAACGTAAATCAAAGTAATCCCGGGACATCCCCTCAAGGCGAACTTCATCAAAATACAACCATTAGAACGTTAAGTTTTGATGAATTCGCAAACACTTTATATCTCACAGACGAGCAGAAACAGAGAGTGCAATTGGCGTTCCAGCAATTGCACAATAACATGCAAACTCTTATTGGGAACACTTCCCTCACGCCTGACCAAAAAATGGAGAAAGTAAGTGGATTCCGCGACACTTTCAACACCGACATGAAAAGATTTCTTACGCCAGAACAATACGAAAAGTGGCTGGTGATGAAAAGGAATGTAAGAGTCAAGCGCGACGATACCATTCATGTCCCGTCTGTCGAAGAAATGAAAGCCGGAGCGAAAATCGAAGTGATAGAGGGAGAAGAATTGATGGCCAGCAAGGAAGCGGAAGTCACACCGAGCACCGGCAACAATAATTTAACGGTCGGTTCTGTGACTATTACCGCCGATGACACCGCGTTCAAGGTTTATTCTGACGGTGCTTTTGTTGGCAATTCTCCCGCAAAATTGAAACTTTCAAAAGGCTCGCACGTCATCGAGGTCAAGAAAGTCGGATTCAAGGATTACAAAAAGGCAATCCAAGTGCTGGACGGTTCGGAATTGAATTTGAAAGCCGTTCTCGAAAAAGAGTGAGCGTTAAACGGTAAATATCTCTGCGTCTCCGCGGTTAAAATCATTTCCAAAACGGACACCGTACCCACCGCTTGGGTTCGACTTCGACCAAGTCAGGCACTGATTTCGAACATTCCGGCTTTGCAATCGGGCAGCGTGGTGCAAACCGGCAGCCCGGTGGAAAATCTCCGATGCGCGGTACATTGCCAGGAATCGCCGTGAGCCGTGTCGCGCCGCCGCTCAACTTCGGCACGGAATTGATCAGCGCTTTCGTGTACGGATGCAGCGGTCGCCGCAGCAATTCCGCCGCCGGCGACAGTTCGACGATTTGCCCGGCATACATCACGGCCACGCGGTCGGCCATGTCGCCCACGATGCCGAGGTTGTGCGTGATGAGCAGGATGCTCATGCCAAGGCGTTGCTTGAGTTCGTGGAGCAGCTCGAGGATTTGCGCCTGAATCGTCACGTCCAGCGCAGTGGTCGGCTCGTCGGCCACGAGCAGCTTCGGTTCGCTGGCCAGCGCCATGGCGATCATCACGCGTTGCTGCATGCCGCCGGACATCTGGAACGGGTAATCCTTGATGCGCGTTTCCGGCGCGGGAATGCCGACGAGTTTCAGCAGGCGGATCACTTCCGCGTCCGTCGCTTTCTCCGGCTTGTGCAGCTTGAGCGATTCCTTGATCTGGCTGCCAACGCGGAAAACCGGATTTAGGACGCGCTGGGCTCCTGGAAAACATAACTGACCGCACCGCCCCGAATGGAGCGCAATTCTTTCTTGTCCATCCGCAGCACGTCGCGTCCGTTCAACAAAATTTCCCCGCCGACGTAGCGGGCGGGCGGCGTCGGCACAAGCCGCGCAATGGACAACGCGGTGACGGTTTTGCCGCAACCGCTTTCGCCGACGAGGCAAAGCGTTTCGCCTTCGTCAAGGCGAGCGACACGCCGTCAACCGCCCTAAGCGCATCGGCACTGACCAAAGTCCATTTTTAGGTTTTTGATCTCGAGCAAAGCCATAGTCAGAAAGGCAGAAGGGAGAATGAAGAATGAAGAAATTCAATTTCGTTGGCGATTGTTTCTGCATTCTTCATTCATAATCCGTCATTGGGCTTTCGTATCCGCGGCGTCTCTTAGCCCATCGCCGAGAAAGTTGAAAGCGAGAACGGTGACGAAAATCGCCGCGCCGGGTGCGAGCAGCCACGGATAATTCCGCAGATACTCGGTGTTTTGCGCCGCGTTCAGCATGATGCCCCAGCTCGCGCTCGGTTCCTGAATGCCCACGCCGAGAAAGCTCAGCACGACTTCGCCGAGAATGTAATACGGCACGCTCAACGTCGCAGCGACGATGACGTAGGAAAAGGTGTTCGGCAAAATGTGGCGCACGATGATTTTCAGATGCGACTGGCCCAGCGCCCGCGCGGCGAGGACGAATTGCCGTTCGCGCAGCGAAAGTGTCATGCCGCGAATCACCCGCGCCATGCTCGCCCAGCCGATGAAACTCAAAATGATGACGATCATCGCGTAAACGTGCGCGGAACTCATGCCCGGCGGAAAAGTGGCGCGCAACGAAATGATGAGATACAAGCGCGGGGACGGACATGATGAGTTCGCAAAACCGCATGATGAACGTGTCAGTCCAGCCGCCGAAATAGCCGGAGATGCCACCGATGATCATGCCGAACGTGAACGAGAGCAGAATGCCTATGATGCCGATGGACAGCGAGATTTGCGAGCCGTAAAGCACGCGCGAAAAAACATCGCGCCCGAACTGGTCCGTGCCAAAAAGGTAAATCGGATATTGGTCGTCGCCGGTGCCGAACAGATGAACGGTGGCTGGAATCAAGCCGAACAGTTTGTATTTTTCGCCGCGAACAAAGAAATGTATCGGCTTCGTGTCGCTGACGGCGGGTTGATAAATAAAATTGTCCCGGCTTTCTGTTCGTATCGCGGAACGACCAGATGGAAACCTTGCAGCTTCGGCCACGTCGGCGGATGGAAAAAGCGATCGCGTGTCCTGACGGTCGTAGTGGTAAGGCGCGATGAAACCGGCGAACAACGCCACGAGGTAAAGCGCAACCAAAATCGCGCCGCCAACCATCGCAATGCGTTGCCGTTTCAATCGGCGCCAGAACAATTGCCCCGGCGACAGCGGCATTTGCGCAGTCAGATTTTGTGCTGATGCGGTTTCGTTCATCTATTTCATTCGGATGCGCGGGTCACTCCAAGCGAGCAACATGTCCGCGATGAAATTTCCGATCGACCAGCAGCCCGGTCGCCATGACAACGCAATCCACGACGAGGTAGGAATCCTTGGCGAAAAATGCTTCCATGGTCAGCCTGCCGAGTCCGGGCCAAGCCATGATGTTCTCCACGATGAACGCGCCGCTCAACAGCGCGGCGAGCGAATAGCCGAAAATGGTCAGCAGCGGATTGATGGCGTTGCGGAGCGCGTGTTTGTAAATGACCCAGCCTTCGCCGAGGCCGCGCGCCCGGGCGGCGGTGACGTATTCGGCGTGCAAGGTGTCGAGCAGGTTCGAACGCATCTGGCGCATGATGCCGGCGAGGTCGGCGGCGGCTAGTACGAGAGCTGGCAGAATGAGATGATGCGCACGGTCCCAGAATTTTTCCGCCGGCGACATCAAATCGTAAATCGGACTTTGCGCGCCGCCGACGGGAAACCAGCCGGTCGCCGCCGCGAACCACAACGCCAGCAACGCCAGCAGAATGTCGGGAACGGACAAACCGAGAAATGCCACCAGTGAACAACCGCGGTCAATCCAAGAATCCTTTTTGACCGCCGCCCAGATTCCGAGCGGCACGGCGACGCCCCATGCGATGATGAGGGCGAAAAACGATAGCAGGAAGGTGTTCCAGAGGCGTCCGAAGATAAGCGAAGTGGCGGAAATTTTGTAGGCCATGGAATAGCCGAAATCGCCGTGCAGGACGTTTTTGAACCAATAGAAGTATTGGACATACCACGACTGATCGAGATGGAACTGCGCCTTGAGCCGGGCGATGGTTTCTTGAGAGATCTGTGGATTTTGCGACAGCGCGGTGAAGAAATCACCCGGCGCGAGCGACATGAGCAGAAACGTCAGCAACGACACGCCCAGCAGGAGCGGAATCATGTGCAGCAGCCGTTTGACAGGATGATGACCACATGCTTGATGCCTCGCAGAAGCGTGGCAAAAACCGGTTGCGCTTGGCGAGTGAAAAGGACGCGAACAATCCAAACTCGACTTTCCGCCGATAAAAGGAAATGCTTTCCCGGCCAGTTAACTGAAGTCATGCACATGAAGAATTCTTTGATTCGACTCCTCGTGACCGTCGCTGTGGCGGTTTTCGCGCTGAACGGTTGTGGCAAAAAAACAGAAACGGCACCGCCCGCCCAGCCCGCCGCAAGTTATCCCTTGCCCGACCCACCGCTCGTGGCCGATTGCGAGCCGGGTGTTCCCGGCGGGCGGCTCGTCGTGGTTTCGTATGGCGACCCGAAGACATTCAATCCCATCACGGCCAACGAACAGTCGTCCGAAGAAATTTTTCGTCACCTCTTTGCCAGTCTGCTCGGCTTCGACTGGCCGTCGCAGCAGATCGAACCGGGACTGGCGGAATCGTGGACCCATTCGCCGGATGGCAAGACGTGGACATTCCAGTCTGCGGAAAAATCTGCGCTGGAGCGACGGCGAACCATTCACGGCGGACGACGTGGTGTTCACCTGGAACGACGTCATATACAACCCGGAAATTGACAACGTCACGCGCGATCTCTTTGTCGTTGATGGCAAAAAATTCACTATCACCAAGCTGGACGACCTCACAATCCAAGTGGTGACTCCGGAAATTTACGCGCCGTTTCAGGAAAATTTCGGCGGTGTGCCGATTTTGCCGAAACATGTCCTTGCCAAAGCCGTCGCCGACAAAACGTTCACCTCGGCCTACGGCGTGAATTGGAATCCGGAACACCATTGTCGGCTGCGGACCGTTCCGTCTCAAGGAATACAAGCCCGCGCAATCCATCCTGCTCGAACGCAATCCGTATTTCTGCGAGGTGGACAAGAAAGGCCAGCGCCTGCCGTATTTCGACAATGTCATTTACACCGTCGTGCCCGATCTGAACGCGATGTCGCTGCGTTTTCTCAGCGGCGAGAGCGACGTGGACGATTTTATTTTCTCCGTACGAATACGACCATTTCAAAGCTGAGTCCGCCAAAGGCCGATTCAATCTCCTCGAACCCGGCATTGGCCTGGAGACGGGTTTTTTCTTCTTCAATCAGAACACCAATGTGAATTCCACAGACCGGCAAGCCGCTATGTGGACCCGAAAAAGCTGAAGTGGTTTCGCAACACGAAATTTCGCCAGGCCTGTTCGTATGCGATTGACCGCGAGGCCATCATCAAGTCGGTTTATTCCGGCCGGGCGATTCCGAACTATGATTCGTCACGCCGGGCAACAAAAAGTGGTTCAATCCAAACATTCGCAAATATCCATACGATCCCGCCATGGCCCGCGCCTTGCTGAAGGAGATTGGCATTGAAGACCGCGACGGCGACGGTTTGTTGGAAGACGCCGACGGAAACAAGATCGAGTTCTCCCTGAACACCAACGTCGGCAACAGCGCGCGTGAAAAAATCTCCGTGCTGATCAAATCCGATTTGGAGAAGCTGGGGTTCAAGGTGATTTTCCAGCCCATCGAGTTCAACACGCTCGTGCAAAAAATTGACGCGACTTACGATTACGATTGCGTGCTGCTCGCCATGGGCGGCGGCGGCACCGATCCGTCGTCCAGCATGAACGTCGTCCGCTCGGACGGTTTCACGCATCAATGGTTTCCCCGCGCAGAAAAGCCCCTCGACGGACTGGGAGGCGCGGCTGGATTATCTGATGAACGCGCAGAACAAGACGTTGGATTTTGACGAACGGAAAAAAGATTTCGACGAGGTGCAGGAGATTTTGAGCGAACAAGTGCCGATGATTTTCACCGTGACGCCGTATTTTTTCGCCGCCGCGCGTTCCGACATCGGCAACCTCCGCCCGACGCCGTTGAGCGGTTACCGCGCGACGTGGAACATCGAGGAGCTGTATTTCAAGAAAAAGTAAAATGCGACTCGCAATGGAAAACGCATTCGATCACATTTTTGCTCTTGGCGAACAGCCCATATTGCCGGTTAATTCCCTCCGCACATGAAACAAAAAGCTTACGCCAGCGCGGGTGTGGACATTGATTTGGGTAACAAGGTAAAAGCGACTTTACCCGACCTCCTCGCAGCAACTCATCGGCCAGAAGTTCACGGCAAAGTCGGCGGTTTCGGCGGCCTGTTTGCGCTCGACCTCAAGAAATATCGCGAGCCAATCCTCGTCAGCAGCGTGGATGGCGTTGGCACAAAGCTCAAAATCGCCTTTGCGATGGACAAGCACGACACCATCGGCGCGGACCTTGTAAATCATTGCGTCAATGACATCGCCGTGCTCGGCGCGGAACCGTTGTTCTTCCTCGATTACCTCGGCACAGGCAAACTCGAACCGCACGTCTTCACCGACATCATCAAAGGCTTTGCCCGCGCCTGCGCCGAGAACAACTGCGCGCTCATCGGCGGCGAAACCGCGCAGATGCCCGGCTTTTACCAGAAAGGCGAATACGACGTGAGTGGCACAATCGTTGGCGTGGTGGAAAAATCCCGGATGCTTGACGGCCAGAAAACCGTGAAGCGCGGCGACGCTGTCATCGGCATTGAATCCAGCGGACTGCACACGAACGGCTATTCGCTCGCGCGGAAAATTTTCTTCGAGCAAATGAAGCTCAAACCCACCAGCCGCGTGCCCGGTCTGAAAAACACGGTTGGTCAGGAGTTGTTGAAGGAACACATCAGCTACGGGCCGCTCGTGCAAGCGGTTCTGAAGCACTTTAATTCAAAATTCAAAATCCAAAATTCAAAATGCCCCGTCAAAGCGTTTGCACATATCACCGGCGGCGGGTTCGTGGACAACATCCCGCGCGTGCTGCCGAAGAATCTGGACGTTGTTATCCGCAAAGGCTCATGGGACATGCTGCCCATCTTCCGGATCATTGAACGGAAGAGCGGCGTGCCAGACGAAGAATTGTATCAAGTCTTCAACATGGGCATCGGCATGGTGGCGATTGTGTCGGCGGACAAGGCAGACGCTGTGCTGAAATCCATCCGAACGCAAAAGCACAAAGCCTGGCTCATCGGTGAGGTGGTGAAGGGTAAAGGCGAGGCGCGGGTGATTTGATGGTGGACGATCAGCTAAACGAAACTACAAAATCAACAGAAGACTCTCTTTCCACATTGATGGGAGTTTAATGGGAGTTTACATTCTGATCGAAGCTGTTCCGGTTTAGGTCATGAATATGAGTTCCGCTGGTATGATAGGTGAACCTGCAAACTTGGGAACTTCACTGGCAACGCTCATTGTTTGTCTGATTTTGCCCCGTTTGACTCATGGATAAAGGTTAACTAGGGCGGAGAACGGTCATGGTAAAGCCCAAACATAACTTTTAGTTGCATTCGAATTTTGCAAGGTATAAAAGCTTCATTGTTAATCAGTAACCTGCCGTCCTCACGAGGCAATCAATATGGAAAATCACATATCGAAAACCACGAAAACCTCTATGAAAAATCGAATCCACCTATCAATGCTGGTTATAGGTCTGGCCTTGCTACAGACCACTGCGGTTCAAGCCCAATTCGGTGGCACGACCAACTCAGACACCGACGCCAACGGCAACATCTATGCCACCATCACCAATTACACCGGTCCCGGCGGCGCGGTGACCATCCCGGACACGATTAATATTGATGGCAATGATTATACGGTCAGCCGGATCGGGGACAAGGCGTTCCAAAACAACACCACCATTACCAGCCTCACAATTCCCGACGACATCAGCGTCTTTAGCATTGGAGACTATGCATTCGATGGCTGTACCCATCTGAACTCCGTTTATGTCGGCAACAGCATCACCGACATCGGACAGTATGCGTTCCGTTCCTGCACCAGTCTGACCAGCTTCACGATTCCCGACGACAACAGCGTCACCAACATCGAGCAGTATGCGTTCCGTTCCTGCACCAGTCTGACCGGCTTCACGATTCCCGACGGTGTTACCAGCATCTCAACCGGTTTATTTTATGGCTGCACCAGCCTGGGTAATGTGTCGATTGATCCAATCCTTAACAACCTCAACGACATCGAAGACCATGCGTTCTATAACTGCAAAAACCTGATCAACTTCACGATTCCCAACGGCGTCACCAACATCGACACTTATGCGTTCTATAACTGCAGCAGCCTCAACATCACCAATATTCCCGACAACGCCACCACAATCGGGACCTACGCGTTCTATAACTGCAGCAACCTGAACATCGACACTATTCCCAACGTTTCTAGCATTGGAAGCTATACGTTCTATGGCTGCACCAGTCTGACTAACTTCACGATTCCCGGCAACGTCGCCACCATCGGGACCTATGCTTTCGCTAACTGCTCTGGCCTAACAAGCGTTGTTATTCCCGACAGTGCCACCAGTATAGGAAACTATGCGTTCCAAAAGTGCACCAGTCTATCCAGCATTACGAACGATTCTGGCCTTTCTGATAACGGTTGCCTGGTTGACAATGTTGTCGCCTCCAGCACTACCATCGCCATCGGAAGCTATGCATTCGCATATTGCTCCAGTCTGACCAGTATCGGCATCTATCCTGAAACATCAGGCAGTATCGGGACCTATGCATTCGCTTCCTGCACCGGTCTGACCAATGCTACGATCTTCACCAATGTTGCAGTATCAAGCACTTCGTTCTCAAAGTGCACCAGCCTGCCTGCTATAACCTTGTGTCAGACCAACCCCGTGTATACTAATATAGATGGGGTTTTGTTTACCGCAGATAGGTACACGCTCGTCCTATATCCGGCCGGTAGAACTAATGCCAACTATGGAATTCCAAGTCCATGCACCATCATTAAAAGCTATGCGTTCCAATACTGCACCAACCTGATCATCATCACGAATCTTGCCAGCGTCACTAACATCCAAAGCTATGCGTTCCAATACTGCACCAACCTGAACGGTGTAATGGATTTTCCCAGCGTCTCTAACATCGGAAGCTATGCGTTCCAATATTGTACCAGCCTGACTAACGTTCCGATTAACACTGGCGCCAGCATCGGGACCTATGCGTTCGCTAATTGCCTTAAACTGCCCGGCGTCACGATCCCCAACGGTGTCAGCAGCATCGGGAGCTATGCGTTCTCTCGCTGCTACGGCATGACCAAAGCTGAGATTGGCAGCTACATGGGAAGTTATGGGTTCTATTACTGCACCAATCTAGCCAACGTCACGATTGACGACGGCGTTACCAACATCGCAACCGGTCTTTTCTATCAGTGTACCAGTCTGACCAACTTTTCGGGTGGCAACACCGTCACCAACATCGGAAGCTATGCGTTCTATAACTGCAATGGTTTTCCCACCTTCACGATTCCCCCCCACGTCATCAGCATCGGGAGCTATGCGTTCTATTCCTGCTCTGAGCTGAACAGCGTCATGTTCCCCAACAGTGTTACCAGCATCGGGAGCTATGCGTTCTCTTATTGCACCAACCTGACCAGCATCAATATTCCCCCCGGTGTCACCAGCATCGCAACCGGCCTGTTCGATCAATGCACCAGACTGCCCTACTTCCCAATTGACGGATCCCTCACCGTCAGCAACATCGGGAATTACGCGTTCGATAACTGCGATGGCTTTACCGCCCCCATTACCATTCCCCTTTACGCCACCAACCTCGGAAGCTATGCGTTCTATTCCTGCTCCAAACTGCCCGGCGTCACGATCCCCAACAGTGTCACCGCCATCGGAAGCTATGCGTTCTCTTACTGCACCAACCTGACCAGCATCAATATTCCCCCCGGTGTCACCAGCATCGCAACCGGCCTGTTCGATCAATGCACCAGACTGCCCTACTTCCCAATTGACGGATCCCTCACCGTCAGCAACATCGGGAATTACGCGTTCGATAACTGCGATGGCTTTACCGCCCCCATTACCATTCCCCTTTACGCCACCAACCTCGGAAGCTATGCGTTCTATTCCTGCTCCAAACTGCCCGGCGTCACGATCCCCAACAGTGTCACCGCCATCGGAAGCTATGCGTTCTCTTACTGCACCAACCTGACCAGCATCAATATTCCCCCGGGTGTCACCAGCATCGCAACCGGCCTGTTCGATCAATGCACCAGACTGCCCTACTTCCCAATTGACGGATCCCTCACCGTCAGCAACATCGGGAATTACGCGTTCGATAACTGCGATGGCTTTACCGCCCCCATTACCATTCCCCTTTACGCCACCAACCTCGGAAGCTATGCGTTCTATTCCTGCTCCAAACTGCCCGGCGTCACGATCCCCAACAGTGTCACCGCCATCGGAAGCTATGCGTTCTCTTACTGCACCAACCTGACCAGCATCAATATTCCCCCGGGTGTCACCAGCATCGCAACCGGCCTGTTCGATCAATGCACCAGACTGCCCTACTTCCCAATTGACGGATCCCTCACCGTCAGCAACATCGGGAATTACGCGTTCGATAACTGCGATGGCTTTACCGCCCCCATTACCATTCCCCTTTACGCCACCAACCTCGGAAGCTATGCGTTCTATTCCTGCTCCAAACTGCCCGGCGTCACGATCCCCAACAGTGTCACCGCCATCGGAAGCTATGCGTTCTCTTACTGCACCAACCTGACCAGTTTCACGTACTGCTGCAGCACATCCCTTGGTCAAAGTGTATTCAACGGTGACAAGAACTTGAATCCCAACCCGCCCATTTGTACCAACTCGCCTCCTTGTTATCAATGAACAGCGGTTGGACTAATCCCTGGCAGGGACGTCCAACGCAAAGCAGAATTGTGATATGTAACGGACACACTTGACATTATTGGGTAGCCAGAACTAAAAGGCTGGCCGTCGATCCAACATAAACAGAAGAACTTGATCAACCATGCCCGCCGGAGATATCTCCGGCGGGCGTTTTTGTCTGGTGGAACATATTTTCACATCTTTTCGGCAGATCCCGCCGACGCGGGACTTGTTTGGATACTGGCGCCGTCGCCGCTCGTCACGCGCTTTAAATATGCCGCCCCGCTGGGGCTTGAGATAATTGAAGGAGACTTGTCCTTCAACGATGCCGCACCTACGGTGCTGTGGGCAGCCCCGTCAGGGGCGTCATCTTTGTAGACCCGCCCGCAAAGATTCCCAAGCTCTGTCAGGAGCGACATCTTGCTTATGCCGCTCCTGACGGAGCTAAATTTCAATTTGAATTTCTGAGCTACAAAGATTTCGCGCCTACAGCGCTAGTGCAGTCCAAGACGCAAGCAGACTTGACCTGCACCGAAAAATGCGCACTCTCAAATTGTTGAGACATTTATGGAATTGGAATTGATAGGACCGCACCCGTTCGAACGGGACGAGAAAGGACAGCAGAAGGTTCGCATCGGGACCTTGTTTTTGAATTACAAGGCGCTTTACACGCAATTGCCCGGCGTTCATGCGTGGCAACGGCTCGGTTTTATTGATCGGGTCAACGCGCAACGTGCACAAAAAGGCTTGCCGAACCTCAGCCCGGAGGATGAAGAGAAGCTGAGCGCGGACTCGGTGGATCTGATTTTTGAGCCTGACCACATCCTCATCCGCCCGAATCCGGAAAACATGAATCTGGCGTTTGCCGGGGACGAACTCCTGCAGGAACTGGTTTCCAAACGGCAGATCAAATTCCTTTCCGTCTCAGACTCCCGGGTGCGTGAAGCCATCAAACTGCGCGGCGAGTGCTGGCGGATGAGCGCCATTCCCAAGGACCGTGAGGCCAAGAAATACCTGGTTTTTGGTTCCAAAGTGGGAATCCGGGGCTTGCCAATTTACTTTTATAACCGGCTGACCGGCACACGGTGGTTGACTTACCAGGAATTCGAGGGTCTCGGCAGTCTGGACGACGTTCAACTCGCCCGGCATCTCCAGGAAATCGCAGAACACACCATCCACCGCAACCGTCTTGGCCGGCCTGAAGTGGACTTCTTCGCCGCCGATCTGCGGCGTTTCGGCGCAAGAAATTTTGCCAGCGCCGGTTACGAGCAAATGCCGTCGCAGCAACTCCGGGCAAAATACGAGGAACTGAAGGCCGACTTCCGCTCCTCGGTGCATGAGTCGTTCCGAAAGGATGATTTCGACAGCAAGGCCTGGTGCGACCGGATGCTCTCCACGCTTTTTCTGGAAGGCAACGAGACCGCCACCGAGCAAATCCTCGGTGGTCTCAGCCCGGAATTTTTTTTGCAAGCGGAATGGCTGCCGGGCGGACGTTTCGAGGAAGGCGAGTTTTTGTTCGACCCGATTTTTGAAGAAGCAGCGAGCCACCCCAACGATTTGGAATTGCAGAAACTTTGCGATCCGCGGGCCAAAGGCATCATCTTCAATCTCATTCGTGAATATGGCGACCTTGTGCACATCAACGTCGCCCGCATCCCGGAATCCCTTTCGCTGGATCGCCCGCAGAAGACCGGCCGGCGCGGTGTTTACCTCGCGGAACTCCAGCCGCGCAGCGAGCCGAAACCCATCAAACGCTTCATGCGTTTGCAGAAATGGGGTGTGTGGGAACACCTGGACACCGGCAAGGATTTGCTGCAGGCCATTGAAGAAAGCGAGGAATACACCGACTTTTGGCTTGATCGGCGGTTGGGCAGCCGCCAGTTGGGAATGAATCTCCCGCCCCACGTCACGATGCGCCGGTTGAGCGAAATTTATCAAGGCACGAACGAGCGTTATCGCGACCAGATGATCCACACCACCTACTTCGAGCGCTCGTATCTGATGGGCATTGCCACCGACAAGTTGCCGCTGGAGAAATACGCCCGACCGGGTTACGCGTTGAAGCTCGCGGGCATGTTGGGCAAAGCCGCCGCCACCAGCATGATCGTGGGTCGCTCACTCGAACAGGGCACCCGCCCCGTGTTCGATGATGGCGACGAAGTTGTCAGCGAAAGTGAGGATGGCCTTCCAACAGAAATCCTCGTGGGCGACCACAGTGGCGCCTTCGGCGAATACAAGCTCCCGCTCGAAACATTTGCCGCCCATTACGCCCGACCCGCCAACACCCGCGACAAGGTCATGCCCAACCCCCGACACTTTGCCGAAACCTACCTCGCCGCCTTTCACGAACAATTCCTCCACATCCAAGGCGACTATCGCAAACGCCGCCGCGCCTTCGACACGCTATTCAAACATTGCCGCTACGACCCGGCTGGCAGCTTTGCCTATCGCTGGGAATGCGTCCTCAAGCGTCTGGACCAGACCGACGCTCAGACATTGACCGATGCGATTCGCAAGCGGATCAAAGTGCTAAGCGGCGACGGAAAAGCCTGATACGATTTCGGGAACTCGTCCCGAAATACACCGCACGGGGCGCGTCGGTTTCACAACTGAAATCCACATGCCGCGGGGCGTCATTTCAACGCGTTGCTCTGGACTTCGGTTCCGATGTTTTTGAGATCGCTGGCGGCGGTGCTGGCGGCGTCTGATGGCACGCCTGCGGCCATCAACGCGGCCTGCACTTCATCGGCGATTTCCTGTGTGCGTCTGGAGGACAGGCCCGCGCTGTTCAGCGTTACGATGACGTTTTGAACGAGTCGGGCGTCGTTGGTGGACGAAACATCCTTGGTTGCGATCGCAGCCAGAAGGCTGTCGGCGAATTTGTCGAGAGCCAACGACGATGGTTGTGCGCTGCCTCGCACCGCAACCGAAAGGTGTTTGACAAATTCCTGCTTCAATTCGGGCGTCGTCTGGCCCTTCGCGCGAACGGCAGCAAGGTCGGCCTTCAGCATCGTGGCGGTTTGTTGCTGGGGTGGTGGCGTGAGCGCCGACCCCGACTGCGTCGTGGTGGCAGTGGTGTCATGACGCGGAGTTGCCGCAGGTGGCGGCTTCACCCCTTGCTGGGCGTTGTTGTCATCGCTGAGTTTCTTGGCGCGCTGCTTGACAGCGACTTCCGCCTGAGCGAAGACCTGGCCAGCCCCAAGGCCGAGAACGGCCAGTGCAATGAACACGGCTTTCATAAAAGCGTTGGACATTGAAATCCAAACTGCTGCCGTAAGCAATCAGTGATTCACCGTCAAAACGCTCTCTCGCGACAGGAGAAAAATGTAATCCACGAGAATATGCTCAGCCTCATCGAGCGAACTATCCACTGCCGGCGGCGAGGGTACCTCTTCATCGTCGTCAAAATTCGAAGTGGACGTCGCAGCTTTCGCAACGGCGGATGCGGGATTCGTACTCATGCCCGGCGCGCCCTCCATCGTGCCGGAAACTTTCGCGGCGAGCGTATTCGTCTTTTCGATCGGCGGCGGCAGACCGGGCAAATCCACCTGCCGGAGGGTCAGCTCGTAAACTTTCTGATCGGACTCCTTGCGGGCGAGGCGTTCCTTATCGCGCGCTTTCTGGCGGGCGTCGGCTTCTTCCTTTTCCTTGAGCCGCTGTTGTTCATTCAAGGAAATGGTTTTGTCCGCCTGCCGTTTCTTGAAATGTTCGATGTCTTCGCGGATGTAAACGAAATCCTGATTCGTGGCGACGCGTTCGTTGGAGCGCTTGAGCAGTTCATCGAGGTACGGCCCGACGAGGTTGAGCTTCTCGATATTGGCGCTGGGAATCGTGTCCCACGGCAGCGGATTTTCCAGCGCGCTTTCGCCGACGTCCTTCGAATAATTCAACGATGGACGGCAGCACGATGTCCGGCATCACGCCTTTCAACTGCGTCGAAGCGCCGCTGGCGCGGTAGAATTTGCGGATGGTGACTTGAGCGCGCCGGGGTCGTTCGTGGCGGTCTCGGTGGCGGGCGACACGCACGGCTCGAAGCGGATTGAGCTTCTGCACCGTGCCTTTGCCGTGCGTGGAAATATCGCCGACAATCAACGCGCGGCCATAATCTTGCAGCGCACCGGCGAAAATTTCCGACGCCGAGGCGCTGAACCGGCTGGTCAGCACGATCAGCGGCCCATCATAAAGTGTCGGCGGATCCTTGTCTTCATCCACCATCACGTCGCCGTCGGGATCGCGCACTTGGACCACCGGGCCTTCCTTGATGAACAGGCCGGTGAGTTTGATGGCTTCTTCAAGCGAACCGCCGCCGTTGCGGCGCAAGTCGAGAATGACACCAGCGACGTTTTCCTTTTCAGCTTTTTGAGCAACTTGTGCAACGTCGGCGGTGGTGTATCGGCGCTCCGAGGTATCGCCGCGGTCACCGGACAAATCCATGGGTGCGTAGAACGAAGGCAAATCAATGATGCCAAACCGGAGCGGTTTGCTGCCGGCGACGGCCGGCAGTTCGATGATCTTGGCCTTGGCCTGCTGGTCTTCGAGCGGGATTTCGTCGCGAATCAAGAGTGACGACGCGCGCGCTGGAAGGGTCATCGTTCGCCGGGATGACTGTCAGCCGCACCTCCGTGCCTTTCGGCCCGCGAATGAGCAGCACGGCCTTGTTCAGGCTCATGTCCACAACGTCCACAGGCGGGTCGTCGCCCTGCGCCACGGCCACGATGCGGTCCTGCTCTTTCAACTTTTTACTTTTCATCGCGGGCCCGCCGGGCAACAGGCGGTTAATCTTGCAATATCCCTCTTCCGAAACGCCCAGTTCGGCGCCGATGCCGAAGAGCGAAAGGTTCATGCCGATGGAAAAATTCTGCGCCTGCCGCAAGTTCATGTAATCCGAATGCGGGTCGTAAACATGCGCCAGCGCGGTGAGGTAAATCTCCAGCACATCGTCGCTGTCCCATTCGCGGAACATCCGCACATTGCGATTGTAGCGCCGTGCAAGCAAATCAACGATTTCCTCGGCGTCGGTCTTCTTTTTGATTTCCTTTGCAGACTCCGCCGGTTTTGGCGCGGCGTCGGCGCCGGCGGTGGAATCCTTCTTTGTGTCTGCATGCGCGTCGGATTTTTTCTTGCGCCGATGCGGCCGAGTTTTTCCTGGAGATATTCGAAGCGCAGGCGCTGCCGCCAAAGTTGTTTGGCCTCGGCCAAATTGGGCGGATAAGGAGCTTCATGGCGGTTGACCAGCATTCGCTCGTCGGTGTTGAATTCAAACTGCTCGCTCTTCAATAAATTGGTGGCGTATTCCACCCGTTGCTCCAGTCGCTGCATGAAACGATTGAAGATTTCGAAGGCGGGCGTCGTGTCGCCCACGCCCTTTGGTCCGACCGTCAGTTTGTCAAGGTTGGTCCGGTAACGGTCAAACTCGTCCAGATCGCTTTGCAGAAAGTGGACGTGCTGCGGGTCGAGCGTCTCGAGGTAACGGTCGAAGAACTTTTCGGAGATTTCCTCGTCAAAGGGATGATGGGAGTATTGTCCCTGTTCCAGCATCCGCGCCACCACATACGCGATGCGCCCGTCGTTTGGACCGGGGGAAAGAGGAACTCCTGCGGCGGGACCGGCAGGTTTTATTTCAGAAACCGTTTGTGTGTTCGTCTCGGCGGCGATCACCAGCCAACCGGCAAGGAGACAGCACGCCACCAACAACAATTTCAAACCAAACCGTCGCAAAATCATTTTCATTCGTTCCCAACATTGCACAACTTTGACCAAATATAGCCGAATTCGTTCAGACTTGGGAACAAACATTTCAACGCCATGGCCACCGCCGCATGGCAACGACGGTTCTGTGTGACAGCAGCACCTCAGATTGGTAGTCGGATTAGGCGTTGTCCGCACTGCCACGCCTGACTTACCCTTCGCTCGACCAGCCGATGAATGGCAAATTTGGCAAATGGATTGTGATGGTGCCAGTGCTGGCCGCGTTCGCGGCACTGGCTGCGCTGACGCTGTGGTGGAATTGGCATCCCGAAGAAGGATTCAAACTCCGCCTGCCGGGTTTGGACGCCGTCGTCGGTGGCGAAGACACGGGTGCAGACCCCGTGCTCGCAGGCAAATTGATTCCCGGCCGGGGAGAACCCGCGGATTTGCCCGGCGCATGGCCGCAATTCCGCGGGCCGAACCGCGACGGGATTTGTCCGGATCCGGAAACCTTGCCCGCACTTGGAGCGCCAACGGACCCCGCGAACTTTGGGCGATTGACGTGGGCGAAGGTTACGCCGGCGCCGCCGTGCGCAATGGCCGCGTTTATCTTCTCGACTACGACCGCGACCACAAGCAGAGCGCGCTCCGCTGTCTCTCGATCGCCGATGGGAGTGAAATCTGGCGCTTCGCCTATCCGCTCGTCATCAAACGCAATCACGGCATGACGCGCACCGTGCCGGTCGTGACGGACAAATTTGTCGTCGCGCTCGATTCCAAGTGCAACGTGTTCTGCCTCGATGCAACGACCGGCAAATTGCAGTGGGGCATCGGCCTCGTCCGCGAATTTGGCGCGACCGTGCCGCAATGGTATGCCGGCCAGTGCCCGCTCGTGGACGGCGACAAAGTCATCCTCGCTCCCGGCGGCCCGGATGCGCTCCTGCTTGCCGTGGATCTCGAAACCGGAAAGCCGCTCTGGCAAACCCCAAATCCGCATGATTGGAAAATGACGCACTCGTCCGTGATGCCAATGGAATTTGCGGGCCGTCGTATCTACATTTATTGCGCCAGCGGCGGCGTGGTTGGCGTGGACGCGAAGGACGGCGCGCTGCTTTGGGAAACGAGCGACTGGAAAATCAGCATCGCGACTGTGCCGTCGCCTCTGCCGTTGCCAGACGGGCGCATCTTTCTCTCCGGCGGTTACAACGCGGGCAGCCTGATGCTTCAACTCAAGGAAGAAAACGCCAAGATCACGCCGCAGCAGCTTTTCCGACTTACGCCGGAAGTTTTTGGCGCGACTCAGCACACGCCGATTTTCAAGGACGGCCACGTCTATGGCGTGCGCGCGGACGGACAATTTGTCTGTCTCGATTTGAACGGAAAAATTATCTGGACCAGCGGCACGGGCCGGACTTTCGGGTTGGGATCATTTCTTTTAACTGGCGATTTGATTTTCGCACTGAACGACAACGGAAAGCTGAGTTTGCTGGAAGCATCGCCCGCGCGATTCAATCTGCTCGCCCAAGCCCAAGTATTGCACGACCGCGAATCTTGGGGGACCGATGGCGTTGGTCGGCGGACGGCTCATCGCCCGCGATTTGACACGCTTGATCTGTCTCGACGCGAGCGAAAAATAGGCCGTCATTTCAGCTGGCCGCAAGCGCGATTGCGGCCTGCGATGGGTCGAGGCAAAATACGGCAAGCGTTGGCCAAGCGCTGGCAAGCCAGTCGCCAAAATTGGGCGCAAATTCTTGGCAAAGCCCGGTATCGCTTTGCTGGCGATGGTTATGAACGAACGAACGCAAACAATTTGCGCAAACCGGCGCGAGTTCCTGCGCGGCGGCATCCGCTGTGCGCTTCTGGCTGGAATCTCCGCCGTATCGGCCGTGCTCATCGTGCGCCGCAAAAGTGCTTTACCCAATCAGGTCTGCATCAACCAAGGCATCTGCCGCGGTTGTGGCGCGTTCGATGACTGCGGGCTGCCGCAGGCGTTGTCGGCCAAACAGGCGATGAAAGGAGACAGCACATGAAACGTGAATTCCAACTTAGTGACCGGCGCGAATTCCTCGCGGCGAGCGTCCGCGGCCTCGCAATGCTCGCGGCCTTGACTTCTCTCCGCGGCCATGCTGCGGCGAAGGAAACTCCAAATCCATTCGCTTACGACGTCTCGCGGTTCAGCAAGACCGATCCCAAGCTGATGACTTACGACGAAATCAGGCGCTGGAAAAATCCGCACTCCGACGCACGGCGGCTGGCCATCGGACCGGACGACACGCTTTACGTTTGCGCCGGCAATTACGTCACGGCGATGGACGGCGAGGGCGGGCGCGGTTTGGAAATCACGCTGAGCGGCCCCGCTTGTTGCGTGGCAGCAGCCAAAGACGGGATGCTTTTCGTCGGTTTGCGCGATCACATCGAGGTGTTCGATGCGAAAGGCCAGCGCAAGGCGACTTGGAATTCGCCGGGGAAGAAGGCCTGGTTCACCGGGCTTGCGCTCTTCGAGAATGATGTTTTTGCCGCCGACGCGGGCAGTCGCGTCATTCTTCGCTACGACAAATCCGGCAAGCTCGTCCGCCGCATCGGCGAGAAGGACAAAGACCGCAATGTCCCCGGCTTCATCATCCCCAGTCCGTTTTTTGACGTGAAAATTCATCGCGACGGACTGCTGCGCGTGAACAATCCCGGCCGCCATCGTGTCGAGACTTACACATTCGCGGGCGACTTCGAAGGCGCATGGGGCAAACCAAGCGCCGCCATTGACGGTTTCTGCGGCTGCTGCAATCCCATCAACATCGCGCTGCTGCCGGACGGCCGGTTCGTCACCTGCGAGAAGGGACTGCCGCGTGTGAAAATTTACAGCGCCGCCGGCGAGTTCGAGTCCGTCGTCGCGGGCGTGGAATCGTTTCCCGAAAATGCAAAAACGTGTTCCAGCCTCAACGATTGCACGCACGGCGGCCTTGACGCGGCAGTGGACTCACAGGGGCGGATTTACATTTTGGATTTCGTCACGGCTGATGTGCGGGTGATGAAACGCAAAACTTGAACCCGTTTTGTGAACGCCAAACAAAAAATCGCACCGACGACGCGCCGCGCGTTCCTGCGCAACGGCGCGCGCCTGGCGGCTCTGGCCGGTTTTGGCGCGCTTGGCGGATTGCTGGCGGGACGCAGTCAGGCGAAAACTTATGTCTGGCAAATTGATCCGAACAAATGTCTGCGTTGCGGTAATTGCGCGACGAATTGCGTGCTTGAACAGTCGGCGGTCAAATGCGTCCACGCCTACGCTCTGTGCGGCTACTGCAATCTTTGCACCGGCTACTTTCAACCGGAGCCAAACGCGCTGACGACCGCCGCCGAAAATCAGCTTTGCCCCACCGCTGCCATCAAGCGCACGTTCGTCGAAGACCCGTATTACGAATACACCATTGATGAGAAACTTTGCATCGGCTGCTCGAAGTGTGTCGAGGGTTGCAATCGTTTCGGCAACGGCTCGCTATTCCTGCAAATCCGCCACGACCGTTGCTTGAACTGCAACGAATGCGCCATTGCCCGCACGTGCCCCGGCGACGCCTTCCGCCGCGTGCCCGCGAGCCAGCCGTATTTGCTCAAAACCACACAAGCGCACTGACCATGTGGAACTTACGATTTACGATTTGCGATTTACGCAACGAGGACCAATTCACTCGTAAATCGTGTATCGCAAATCGTAAATTGCTTCCGCTGTTTTTCACTTTTGTCGTCGGACTGTTTTCCCTGCTGTTCAATCTTTCCGCCCTCGCCGAACAGCGTTTTCCTCCGCCCGATTTCACCGAGAGCGGCCATCAACTGCCCATCACTGCGATACCCCCGGCGCGCGAATGGTGGCTTCAATACGCAGACGTCGGCGTGCTGCTCGCCTGCCTCGGCGTCGCCATGTGGCTGATCTACGGGCAACGCTCGCGGCGCGGCGTGTGGATGCTTTCCATCTTCTCGCTGCTTTATTTTGGTTTCTGTCGCAAAGGCTGCATCTGCCCTATCGGGTGCGCCTCAGAACATCATCCTCGGCCTCTTCGATTCCACATACACCGTGCCGCTGACCGTCACGGCGTTCTTTGTCTTGCCGCTTGTTGTTGCGTTGTTTGCCGGACGGGCGTTTTGCGCAGGCGTCTGTCCGCACGGCGCACTTCAAGATTTGCTGCTCATCAAGCCCGTCAAAATTCCCGCGTGGCTTGAACACGCGCTGGGCATGATTCCGTTTCTTTTTCTTGGCGCGGGACTCATCTTCGCTGCGACGGGCGCGGGCTTCGTGATTTGTCGTTACGACCCGTTCGTGCCGCTGTTCCGGCGAAGCGGCAGCGCTTTCATACTGACGATCAGCGCGGCTTTTGTGCTGCTGGGTTTGTTTGTAGGCCGGCCGTATTGTCGCTTCCTCTGTCCTTACGGCGCATTGCTCAAAAGTTTCTCACTCGTCTCGAAATGGCGCGTCCGCGTCACGCCCGACTACTGCACGCAATGCCGGTTGTGCGAAAACTCCTGTCCCTACGGCGCAATGCGCGAGCCGTCGTCCGGCACAGTCGAACCGAAGATTCTCACTGTCGAACGACGAAGGCTCGCCTGGCTGCTGGTGTTGATGCCGGTGTTGATTGTCGCGGGCGCATGGCTCGGCTCGAAGCTCAGCGTGGCGGCGGCGAAAGTGCATCCGACCGTTCAACTCGCTGAACGTTATATTGCCCAGCAAAAATCACCTGTGGACTATGGTGTGCAAACACCCGAAACGCTTTCGCTAGAACGCGCCGGACGTGATCCGGAAACGTTGCTCAAATCGGTGGCGGATATCCGCCAACGTTTCGCGCTGGCATGCACGATTTTCGGCGGCTGGATCGGACTGGTGCTCGGCGTGAAGCTGGTCAGTCTGTCGTTGCAAACGAATCGGACTGACTGGGAACCGGATCGCGGTGCGTGTCTGGCCTGCGCCCGCTGCTTCCGTTTTTGCCCGAACGAGCTTGTGCGACTCGGCCTGATGCCCGCGAGCGAACTGCCGAGGTCGCCTGCCATCGCGCAAACCACGGCTACTGCGAAGTGATGTGATGTCCGCGACACAGAACCAAAGCAACGTGGCGACTGTTTCCAGCCGGCAGACCTCCCAACAAGATGCTGGCGGCACACTCCACAGCGCGTTTGCAGTCACCGTTTGGATTGCCGCCACGTTCTGTCTGCTAGTTTGCGTGGGGATGATTTTCCAGCATGAAATTGCGTCTCAGCAGGACCCGTGGAAATCGCCGCAACTTCTCGCGCTCAAGGAAAAACTCGTCGCATCGCAGAAGGACGAAAATCTCAAACAGGAAATCCGCCGGCTCGATCTGGAATTCCGCCAGCGCTATTCGCGACGGCTTTCCCTCAATCGCACCGGTGCGTGTCTGCTCATCGGCGGCATGGCGGTGATGTTGCTGGCGGCCAAGCAGGTCGCAAAACTCCGCGCACCGCTTCCGATGCCGCGACTGAATCCTGACGCCGAATCGCACGCGCTACGCGCCGCAGCACAATCTCGCTGGTCGGTCGCAGCCATCGGCACGGTAGCGACAGTGACGATTGCGACGCTGGCATTCACCGCGCGTTCGCCGTTGCCGAATGCGGCGGCGGATTGGCAAAAACTTGCTGGCGGCGGAACGACAGCCAACGAAGTCGCCGCTGATTTACCATCTATCGCGGAATTTTTTGCGAACTGGCCGCGCTTTCGCGGGCCGGACGGCGGTGGCGTGTCAGCGTCCACAAACGGCCTGCCGTTGACGTGGGACGACAAGACCGGCGCGGGTGTGCTTTGGAAATCACCCGTGCCCGCGCCCGGCTTCAACTCGCCCATCGTCTGGAGCAATCGCGTTTTCATTTCTGGTGGTGACGCGACAAAACGCGAGGTGTTTTGTTTCGACACAGCGGACGGCAAACTTCTCTGGCGTCGCGCCATCGAAAATGTGCCCGGCGGCCCGGCAACGCAGCCGAAGCTCAACGAGCAACCTGGCTTCGCCGCCGCGACAATGGCCACGGACGGACGGCGCGTTTACGTTTCGTTCGGAAACGGCGACCTGGCCGCGCTGGCGCTCGATGGCGCGCCGGTGTGGTCGAAAAATCTTGGCGTGCCGAAAAATCCTTACGGCCACGCGACGTCGCTTGCCGTCTGGCCCGGCAAACTTTTCGTGCAATTCGATCAGGGCGAAAGCGCGCCTGCCAATTCGCGGTTGATGGCGTTCGATGGCGCGACCGGGCGTGTGTTGTGGGAACGCACCCGGCCCGTACCCGCTTCATGGGCCACGCCGATCGTGATTGAGGCGGCGGGCCGGACTCAAATCGTCACGCTCGGTCAGCCGTGGATGATCGGTTACGCCGTGGCGGACGGCGCGGAGTTGTGGCGCGCGGAATTGCTGGAAGGCGAAATCGCGCCTTCTCCGGTGTTTGCCGGCGGACTCGTCATCGCAGTCAGCCCGTCAACCAGATTGCTCGCGCTGCGACCTGACGGTTCGGGCGACGTGACGCAATCCGCCGTTGTCTGGTCGCAGGAAAATTATCTGCCTGACGTGACCAGCCCGGTGAGCAACGGCGAACTGGTTTTCACGGTGACGAGCGGCGGAGTCGTGGCGTGCATGGACGCCAGGGACGGCAAGATGATCTGGCAACACGAATTGGAAATGGAAGTGCAATCGTCACCGGCCATCGCGGGCGACCGTTTGTTTGTCACCGGCACAAAAGGTTTGACTGTGGAGCTGGCAGTGGCGCGCGAGTTCAAGGAACTGGGCTGCGGCAGCTCGCTGATAAATTCTACGCCAGCGCGGCGTTTTCGGGCGGAAAGATGTTTCTGCCGAGGCGAACACGAATCTTTGGTGCTTGGGTGAAAAAAATTGAACAACCATGCCGATTGGCCTGACATACGCGGACGAAGCCGTGGTGCGCGCCGGTCGAAAGCCGGAGGCGCTCATCCCGATTCTTCAAGCGTTGCAGGAACACTACGGCTATTTGCCGGAAGAAGCATTGCGCCGCGTGTGCGAGACGACCGACATCACGCCCGCCGCGCTCACAGGAGTCGCATCGTTCTACGACATGTTCCGGCATGAACCGGCGGGCAAACACATCGTGCGCGTCTGCCGCGGCACGGCGTGTCACGTAGCGGGCGCCGAGCGTGTTGAGGAGGAACTGCGTCGGCGGTTGCGCATTCCCGCCGGTGCGGACACTGACCCGGGACGCCAATTCACCGTCGAACAGGTCGCCTGCCTTGGTTGTTGCACGCTCGCGCCGGTCGTGAAGTTGGACCAAACCACGCTCGGCCACGTCACGGCGGACAAGGTGACAGACCAAATCCGCGATCTTGCGGCGCAACAAGAGGCGGAGGCTGCGACCAAGTCCACGGAGGAACTTCACAAACGCGGCGAGCAACGGCGATGAGGTGGAAATTCACGTCGGCCTCGGCTCGTGTTGCATGGCCAAAGGCAGCGACCATTTATTCCATGCGCTGCGCGAAAGCGCATCGGCCAGTGGCGTCAATGTGGCGGTAAAGCGCGTCGGTTGCGTGGGCATGTGCCATCGCACGCCGATGGTTGAAGTGGCGGCGCCGGGTCAGTCGAGCGCGTTTTACTCGGCGCTCACGCCGGCCCAAGCTCGGCGATTTGTTGCAACAGCATTTTCGCTCCGCAAGGTTTGTTTCAGCGCGCCAACCGCATCTGGGTGCGTGCGCTTGACGAGCTCTGCTGTTCGGAGAACCGGCGAGAAACGCGGCGTCCAGCGTTTTTCGATGAGCAAACGCGACCCGGCCGTGCGCGCGTTTCTCGACAAGCAGGTCCACATCGCCACGGAACATTTCGGCCAGCTCGATCCGCTTGACCTCGACGAATATCTGGCGCACGGAGGGTTTGAGGCGTTGACGAAAATGTCTGACGAATGCGGCAAAGCGGAATGCGGAGTCGCGGAACAGAACGAAATTATTTCCACCATCGAGCAATCCGGCTTGCGCGGGCGCGGCGGCGCGGGTTTCCCGACCGGACAGAAATGGCGCGTGGTCCGCGCAGCAACCCGGCGAGACGAAATACGTCATCTGCAACGGCGACGAGGGCGATCCCGGCGCGTTCATGGACCGGATGATTCTGGAATCGTTTCCGTTCCGCGTCATCGAAGGCTTGGCGATTGCGGCGGTGGCGGTCGGCGCGCACGAAGGAATTTTCTACATTCGCCACGAATATCCGCTGGCGGTGAAGCGCGTGCGCGCGGCGATTGCGGAATTGGAAAAGCGCGGCTGGCTGGGCGAAAAACTCGCTCGGCGTCGGATTACCCCCTGCAAGCTCTCGGTCTTCGAAGGCGCGGGCGCGTTCGTCTGCGGCGAAGAGACGGCGCTGATCGCGTCCATCGAAGGCCAGCGCGGCATGCCGCGCTGCGTCCGCCGTTCCCGGCGCAGGACGGGTCTGTGGGGCAAACCGACACTCATCAACAACGTCGAAACACTTGCGCATGGTGCCATGGATCGTGCGGCACGGCGCGGAGAAATTCGCCGCCATCGGCACCGCAAAGAGCAAGGGCACGAAAGTTTTCGCGCTGGCCGGGCAAGGTTCGGCGCGGCGGGTTGATCGAGGTGCCGATGGGCACGACGATTCGCGAAATCGTCGAGGAAATCGGCGGCGGCGCAGCGGAAGGACGGCAATTCAAGGCGGTGCAAATCGGCGGGCCGATCGGCGGTTGCGTGCCGGCGCGGCTGGCGGACACGCCGGTGGATTACGAAGTCGCTGCGCGATGTCGGCGCGATCATGGGCAGCGGCGGCCTGGTCGTGCTCGACGACACGAGTTGCATGGTGGACATCGCGCGGTATTTCCTCCAGTTCACCCAGGACCAGTCGTGCGGCAAATGCACCTTCTGCCGTGTCGGCACGAAGCGGATGCTCGATATCCTCGACCGTCTTTGCACCGGCAAGGCGACAGCGCGCGAATCTTGACGAACTCGAACATCTCGCCCGGCAAGTCGGCGCTGGCAGTTTGTGTGGTCTCGGCAAAACCGCGCCAAATCCCGTGCTGACGACGCTGCGATATTTCCGCGACGAATACGAAGCGCACTTGCAGGGTCGCTGTCCGGCCGGAGAAATGCACCGCGCTCATCAAATATTCCGTCACGCACGAATTGCACTGGCTGCACGATTTGCGCCCAGCATTGTCCGGTTGACGCCATTCCCATGACGCCTTACTCGCGGCACACGATTGACGACGCGAAATGCACGCGCTGCGACACGTGCCGACAGGTTTGTCCGCACAACGCGATGGAGGTGAAATGAGCACGCCATTCACCATCACGATTGACGGTCGTCCGGTCGAAGTTAAACCGGGCGAAAGTGTATTGGCCGCCGTCCGCAAGCTTGGCATCGACATCCCGACGCTTTGCTACCTGGAAAAGTGCGGCCCGCTGAACACTTGCCAGGTTTGCCTGGTAAAGCTGAATGGCAAACTCGTCCCGTCGTGCGGAACGAAGGTCGCGCCGGGCATGGTGGTCGAGAGTGAGACGGAAGAAATTCACGAGTCGCGGCGCACGGCGCTGGAATTGTTGTTCAGCGACCATATCGGCGATTGTTTGTCGCCCTGCAATCGGCTTTGTCCGCTCCAACTCAACATCCCGGTAATGATCCGCCACATTGAGACCACGCGACTTCACGAGGCCGCCATCACCGTGCGGCAGGCATTGCCATTGCCGTCCGTGCTCGGCCGGCTTTGTCATCATCCGTGCGAACAGGGCTGTCGCCGGAATGGATGGGACGATCCCGCGACGATTCGCGAGATGGAACGTTTCGTCGCCGATCACAATTTGAAATCCGCCGAGCCCTACCTTTGGCCGCGCAAACCGTCCACCGGAAAAACCGCCGTCATTGTCGGCGCCGGTCCGACTGGTCTGGCCGCCGCATATTTTCTCGCGCATGAAGGATGCGCGGTAACAGTGCTTGATCGCCACGACCGCGCGGGCGGCGCTTTGCGCGATTTGCCAGAAAAGGATTTGCCGCGCGCCACGCTCGATGCCGAAATCGCCCAACTCATCCGGCTTGGAATCGAATTCAAGCTCGGCGTGGAACTGGGCCGGACCATCACGCTCGAAGAATTGCGGCGCAACTTCGATGCCGTGTTGCTCGCCGTTGGCGAATTTGGACAAGGCGATGCCGACAAGCTTGGCGTCGAACTTGCCGGCGCTGCGATCAAGGCAGACCCGAACACCTGTCAGACGAAACAGCCAAACGTTTTTGCCGCGGGCGGCGCGGTGCGGTCCGTGAAGCAACTCGTTCGCGCCATGAGCGAAGGCAAAATGGCCGCCACTTGCGTGAACCAATTTCTGCGCGGCAATCCGGTGCGCCGCGCTGACAAACCGTTCTCCAGCGTCATGGGCCGGTTGGACAAGGATGAATTAGGCGCGTTTGTCAAAACGGCTGCCGCGATCTCTTGCGTGAAACCGTGCGACGCGTGTGCCGGTTACACGAAAAAGGAGGCGTCGCTGGAAGCTTCACGCTGTTTGCATTGCGACTGCCGGTCGAGCGGCAACTGCGCGCTGCAATTTTACGCGCAGATTTATGGCGTGGACGCGAACCGCTTCCGCGCGGAGCGGCGCAAGTTCAAGCAACACCTCCAACCGGGCGGCGTGATATTCGAGCCGGGCAAATGCATCCTGTGCGGCATTTGTGTGAAGCTGACCGAGATGGCCGCCGAACCGCTGGGGCTGACGTTTGTGGGCCGCGGTTTCGACGTGCGCATCGGCGTGCCGTTCAGCGAGGAAATTGAGAAAGGAATGCAAAAAGTCGCCGAGGAATGCGTCGAGCATTGTCCGACTGGCGCGCTGGTGTTCGGGGAAAAGATGGCAAAACCCGAAAAACTTCAGTGCAAATAATCGCCGGTGTCAGTCCGCTTCACGTGGTTGCGCCGAGCTGCAGTCGCGGGTCGCTTTCCAGCATGGTTTTTAAGTTGCCCCAGCTTGTCTCGTTCATGTCGTTGAACGCGTTGAGATAGACGATGGCGGCTTCCGGCGGATGTTTGGCAAGAAGCGTGTCCACGGCGGCCTTCAATTTCGCGTCGTCCATTTCCTTCGGCAGTTCTTCGACGATGCCGTCCTTGTGCTGGATGCCGAGGGCATTGAGAAAATCCGCGAGCATGGCGGCGTGCTTTTTCAGAAGCCAGACGCGGATCAGAGTGCCTGCGGCCAAATCCAGCGACGGGCGGGAGAGCGTGGCGAGCATCGTTGCATGACGCTGGGCGCGTGGTTGGCGTTCGAGGAAAACGGCGCGTACGTGGCGCGCATCAGCCACGGCGCTCAACGTGGCCTTGTAAGTCGGTTTTTCCGATTCAAAAGCGAAGCTGACTATTTCGTTGGCCAGGGCCGGCGTCATGAAACCAAAAAGTTCGTGTGAAGTAAGCATCCGGTAAATCCGTTTTCGAAATTAAAAGACTCGTCGCGCGCAGTTCATTCTAGGCAATTGTTGTGAGCGCAATCTTGTGGCTCCCGGCCAGACGGGCGCAAGTTTCTTGTTCCAGCAGCAACGTCCTGCCCGACTCCAGCGCCAGCACGGCAATTCCCGCGGCGGCGCACGTTTCGAAGCGTTTGCGGACCGATGCATGGAATGTCAAATCGCAGGTCATGGCCGCGCTTGGCAACCTTGACGGCCACCGCGCCGCCGTCCTTGCCCGCCAGTTCGCCGCCGCGTACAAGGCATTTGTCCGTCCCTTCAAAGCCTTCCACCGCCAGCACCGTTCCGCCCTTGACCACGACCGTCTGGCCGATTTCCAAGCGCGAAACTTCTTTCGCGATGCGAAAGCCGAATGCGACGGCGTCGCGTTGTTCAGCCGACAGCTTCGGGCCGAGGTGAAACCCTACGTCGGGCATCAGCGGCTGGAGCCACGGCGTGGCTTCGACAAGTTCGACGCCGTCTTTCTTCAACTCGTCAGCGATGGCGCTGAAGATGGTTTGCGCGTTTTTTTCCTTGAGACAGAACAGCAATCCCATCGCGCGCAGGTCGGGCCGGAAGTCGTAAAGATTTTTGGGCGCAATCTGGCCGACCATGACGCACTGGCGGATGCCGCGGTCGGTGAACACGGAAATCATTTTCGAGAGCTGGCCCACCTTGACCCAGACAATCTCGTTAACCAACGGCGCAAGTGCGGAATCGGTTTCGCCTTCAAATGCGACGGCGACGAGGCGTTTGACGCCCATGTCGCGCGCCTGCCGGGCAAAAAGCAGCGGCAACGAGCGGTTGCCCGCGATGATGCCAAGTGTCTCAACCGCCGTGTTCATGGCCGGCGACCGGAAGGACACTGATTTTGTTTTGCGTTCATCGGATGCCGGCATATTAAAAAGCAAACGGCGGCCTTTGTAAACACCGGGAACAAACTGTGTTGCCCGCATTCCCCGCCTTTTCCGGCCGGTGGACAAGTGGGCCTTGATTCTCCGTTGCCGAGGCGTACCGTGCAATAGGATCGCTAGAAAGAAACGTGTTATGCCAGTCAAAAAATTGAAAGAGTTTCTGGACGCGAATCACGTGAAATACGTGAGCGTCGTCCACTCAAAAGCCTACACGGCGCAGGGAGTCGCTGCGTCGGCACATGTCTCGGGCAGGGCCATGGCCAAGGTCGTCATCGTGGAACTCGACGGCAAAATGGCGATGGCGGTGCTGCCCGCGAACCGCAAGATCGTGCTTCAAGACCTGCGCGAAGTCACCGGCTCGGATGAAGTCAAGTTCGCCTCCGAAGCGGAATTCAAGGATTGTTTCCCCGATTGCGAAATCGGCGCGATGCCGCCGTTCGGCAACCTGTACAGCATGGAGGTTTTCATCGCGGAATCGCTCTCGCAAAACGATGAGATCGCCTTCAACGCCGGTTCGCACGAGGAAATCATCAAGCTTGCGTACGAGGATTTCGACCGGCTCGTACAGCCATACGTCGTGAACTTCACGACGTAACGATGGGCGCATTGCGGATTGCGGAAATCGCCACGCCACATCGGATGCGATGTCTGATGTGCGAATGGTGTCAATTGCCTTCCCGCAACGAGATCGCCGGTAAGTACTCATCCTTGAACTCGCGACGCCACCAATTGCCGGTGCGTTTGCGTTCCGCGAGATCGGTGAAGTGATAATCATAAACCATGGCCCGAACGAAACGCGGCGGTTTTTGGGGAAACGGATTTTTCTCAACCAGTGCGAGCACTTCAGGCGAGCCTTGAAGCAGGCGAATGCAAAAATTCACAAACCACGGGTCCTGCCGCCAATTGCCCAGCGCAGCAAACCACATCTGCCAGTCCAAACGCGGTTGATGCGGCGCAACGAATGCAGGCCGCCGATGCAAATCGCCCGGTTTGTATTTGAATTCGTATGCCCGCCACGTCGCGCCATCGTTGCTGCCTTCCACGATGATTTCCAGACGCGTGGTTGTCATGACGGCGAACAGCCCGTAATTGTTCAAACTACGTAGCGGCGACACCCACTGATCCACGGCGCCAACGGTGCGAACACAGGCGGGCGCATGCCAAACATCGCCACCAATTGCAGCGAAGTCACCGAAATGACGATTGCGGAAAGCGGAATTATCACTGCGTCCGGCCAGCGCCGCCCATTGCCTGTCGGATTACGGCTGATGACAGGCGAGAGAATTTTTTCCAGCGTGAAATCGTCCAACAACGTCAAACACAACGCCAGCGTCAGCCAGTTGAAGAACGTATAATTGCCCGTGAGCAAAATCAAAACCTGGAAAAATGCAATCGCAGCGCCACCGAAAAAGCGCAAGCGCCGCGGCGCGAAAATCAAGAATGGCACTGCGAGTTCGATCACGAACATCAAAAAGCACGACGTTCTGTGAAACCACAGCGGCAGTTGATATGCCCACCAGCCGATCCACGTGGGCAACGGTTGCGTTTCATAATGCACCGTCAGCGCGGTCAGGCCGCGCCACATTTGATCACCGCTCAAAAGTTTCACGCAGCCGGATTCGAACATGAGCCGGAACAGCAGCCATCGCAGCAGCCACAGCACGAGTCGTGAGGGCGGCGCTTCGCGGGAGGGTCGCGGCCACAGTTGAAGCGGCGCAAAGAAAATGGCGAGGAAGCCGGTTTCGAGCAATAGATAGTCCCATTGGTATCCGAGGAATTCGCGGCAGACCACGGCCAGCGATAGATAAATCAGCCACAGCAAAAACAAACACGGTGCCGGCGCGATTCCCGCGATGAGCAGCCCCGCCAGCGCGACACCCGCACCGCATTGAATTTGCAGAAAAATGTCTGACGCATTGAACCAGAACAACGTGGGCAGCATCCAAAACCGTTCCACACCCGCGCCATGCAAATTCATCTGCTCCGCCGCGCCGGATATGAATTGTTTGGCGGGCAGAATGCCGTTGCTTCCAATCAAACCGCCGATTTGCGTCCACAGCGACAGGAACGCGATGAGATAAATCACGCCCAGAGCGCGCAAAAAAATCCATCGCACCAGAAAATAAGCCGGTTGCTCGACATGCCTTCCGTAGGCCAAACGCGTCAGCGCGGAAAAAAGGGTTCGATGTTCAGCGACGAAGCGATAGCTCCTTTCCGAAATGCGGGCGAAGATCGGAGAATCCTCGTACCAATCCAGCAGCCGGCGTTTGCGCGGATTGTGCGCAAGACAACGAAAAGCCGCGACGGCACCGTTGTAAACGCGCCCATCTGTTTCGATCAATTGAACGGCAGTCTCGAATTGTCGTCGGGGAATTTCCGGGAAGCGCGTGGAAACATCCGGGTCTTGGGACGGCAGATATTCGACCTGATCCCCGGTCTCCTGTTGCCAGCGTTTGATCCAGAGCGTGCAGAAACGGCAGTCGCCGTCATACACCATCAGCGATTTCGCAGGAGGCGTGGCGACACGAATCTCGTTCACGCCCAACTTTCAGCCGGAATCGCCAGTTCGTCCAGCGAAGTAATTGAGCCTGCGCGGCTTGGCCGCTGGTTTACTTCACCGCGTAACCCGACACGCGCCAGATGAGGTCCTGACCGAGGATCAGCGTGACCTTTTCCGTGGCCGCTGGCTTGCGCTCGTAGGAAACATCGAATTGGACAACGACATATTCGCCTTCAGGCGCGCCGGGAAGTTCTTTGCTGTATTCGGCGGATTTGAATTTGCGCGAAACCAGCTTGCCGAGCGGCTGGCGAATGTCCGTGATGGTTTTCTTCCATTTACGCTTGCTGACATCCTTTTTGAAACCCGCGGCCATTGTTCCCCAACTCTCGACGTATTTGCCGGCGTCCACAACTACTAGCCATTCCCGGGCAGCGTTCAGGCCGGCCTCTTCGGGCGTGGCGACAGCGGCGCGCGCGGCGTTGGGCGCAAGCCAGAGGCAAATCATCAAAATCAGCGGAACGATCAGTTTGTTCATGGCTAAAGGTGTAATCGGGGACATCGTCGGAGTCCAGCCTTTAGGCTGCAACGCGGGGCAACGCGCTAAAGCCGTAACTATGCAGTCGAAGACTGCGGAGCGTGTTCGGCGGCTACGTAGGACAGGCGTCGCGCCTGTCTCCATCTGAGCGAATCTCCGTCACTGATTGGTGAGGGTTCAAGATGGCGATAAACCCGCTCGACAACTCGGAAACTAAATATCAGAAACAGGCGCGACGCCTGTCCTACTGCATCGTTACGGCTAAAGCGCGGACTCCAGCGGCGGGACGGTTGACGCTGGGGCAGCGAGGTCATAGGCTTGCTCCAGTTTTATGAACGAATTGCAGAACTCACTGCTCGAATTGATCCGGCGCACCTCGGCAGAAATTCCCGATGATGTGAATCAAGTCATCCTTGCGTCGTTGGAACAGGAAAAGAAGGGCACGATTGCCGAGAGCGCGCTGAAGATCATTGACCAGAACATCCAGCTCGCCAAACGCAAGTCGCAGCCCATTTGCCAGGACACCGGCAGCATTTTGTTTTACGTGGATTGCCCGGTCGGCTTCGACCAGATCACTTTTGAGGAGACAGCGAAGGATGCGGTAAAGCTGGCGACGAAAAAAGGTTTTCTCCGGCAGAATTCCGTTGATTCGTTGACCGGGAAAAACGATGGCACAAACGTCGGGCCGGGCGCGCCAGCATTCCATTTTCATCAGCATCGCTCGCCGGAAATTTCCGTGCGTTTGATTTTGAAAGGCGGCGGCTGCGAAAACGTCGGCGCGCAATATTCGTTGCCGAGCGAGAAGCTCAACGCGAACCGCGACCTCGACGGCTGCCGCAAGGCGATTCTCGACGCGGTGTTGCAGGCGCAGGGGAAAGGCTGCGGGCCGGGCATCCTCGGCGTGTGCATCGGCGGCGACCGCGCGACCAGCTACGAGATGAGCAAGACGCAATTCCTGCGGCTGATTCCTGACCGGAATCCAAATCCCGAACTGGACGCGCTGGAGCAGGACATTTTGAAGACGGCAAACGAACTCGGCATCGGCCCGATGGGATTCGGCGGCAAGACGACGCTGCTGGGCGTGAAGATTTGTGCGGCGAACCGCCTGCCCGCGTCGTATTTCGTGAGCATCAGCTACATGTGCTGGGCGTATCGGCGTCAGGGCGTAACGTTGGATGCGGAGGGGGAAATTGAGAAGTGGCTTTATTGAAAATTTTCAGCTACAGATGAACACGGATAAACGGACTCAAACGGTAGCCATGAAACATATTTTCATTTCACACGCAGGCGAAGATGAAGAGATCGCTAAACGTTTGGAAAACGATCTTCGCAACGCGAGCCACGAAACAAAAATTGATGCTAAAGAATTAAAATTGGGTGACGACACGATTGAGTTCATGAATCAGGGTATCGCAGACGCTCATACTGTAATCATTCTCTATTCCCAGCACACCCCGAAGGCGAAATGGCAAAATCTCGAAATCAAATCGGCCGTCTGGAACGAAGTTGCACAGTCCGGAGGTGTGTGTATCGTTGTAAAGCTTGACGATTCGGCAATTCCGCCTGTTCTTGGGCCGAAAGTGTATGGGAAGTTGGATGTGTCTGATCCACGTTCCTATCGAAAGCTGCTGGAGGATTTGTGCGGCGCGATTTTGCCCGGGAAGACCGCATCCTCACTCGTATCGGAAGCATTTCGATGTGAATCAAGCAACCCGTTCCGTCGTGTCCGAGCTGAGTATTTTGAAGACCGGCCCGACTTGCTGGCGAAGACATTCGCCCCTCCCGATGCGCTGAAAACAGGGGCGCTTGAAGAAATGAAGCCGTGCTTTCTGGAAGGTTCGAGAGGGACTGGCAAATCAATGCTGCTGCTTTCCCTGCGAGCGCGCAACTTTCTCGCGCGCCATAAAGCAAACGGCAGCGCCTACAAAATATTTGGTTTCTACCTGAAACTGAGTCGAGGCGCGATTTGCAACGCCGGGATTCTTCCAAGCTCCGGCAGCGATCCTAAAATGATCATGGAGCGTGATTTAGAGCGTGTAACAAAATGAATTGTACTTTTTTGACCAGTTCTGCAATAAACTGGGCATGGCAAAACCACTCGTTGATGATTCGCTATGGTCAGTGATCCAACCCTTGCTTCCACCAAGAGCGCGGCGAAGAAAATTTCCCGGGCGCAAACCGATTTCGGATCGCGCGACGTTGACCGGAATTCTCTTCGTGCTCAAGACCGGTATGGCTTGGCAAGACCTGCCTTTGGAAATGGGTTGTGGCAGTGGCATGACCTGCTGGCGCCGACTGCGCGATTGGCAAAAGGCCGGCGTCTGGGAAAAACTCCATCGGGAATTGTTGCGCCGCTTACACGTAGCCGATCGGCTCGATTGGTCACGAGCCGTAGTGGACTCCAGCAGTGTGCGCGCGGTTTTTGGGGGCTTCAGACGGGACCCAACCCGACGGACCGCCGCAAAGCGGGCAGCAAACATCATCTTTGCACCGATGCCCAAGGCTTGCCGTTGAGCATCCAGTTGACGGCGGCCAACGTGCATGACAGCCGCCAACTCCAACCGCTCGTGGCGGCCATTCCTGCCGTGCCGGGCAAGGTCGGTCGCCCGCGTCAACGGCCAGAGGTCGTGCAAGGCGATCGCGCCTACGGCAGTGCCGCGCATCATCGCTGGTTGCAACAGCGCGGCATCGCCGATCAACTGGCACGCCCGCGAACGCCGCATGGAAGCGGGTTGGGTAAAACGCGCTGGGTTGTGGAACGCACCCTCAGTTGGTTGCACCAGTTCCGCCGCCTGCGGATTCGTTACGAACGTCGCGCCGATATTCATCAAGCCTTCCTTACGCTCGGTTGCGCCATCATCTGCCATCGTTCGCTCCATTCCTCATTTTGATATGGGCTTTTAATCCAAATCACCGACATCGCTTCACAAGAGATCATCGTTTGCATTCTCGAAAGCCTGTTTTCAGAGATCGATTTCTGTGTCAAGCAACGGCTTTTGCCCTGTGACAGTCCTGTTGAAAAGGTTTTAGTCGAAGCCGCCTATTCGTCGCTCTTCGGCACAGAGCAAAACACGCCTCGCAGCTTGGAGGAACTGCTCGACAGGTTAGCCGAGATACACCGCAAAATTGCAGACTTCATCCGGCGGAAATTCATTTATGCAGAACCCGCGTCCGTTCCAATCACGACCTTCGACCTGGATGCGTTAAAGCGAATCATTAAGCTCGTCAGGAGGCTGATTCCGATTTTCGCCAACGCAACGTTCATGGCATTGCTGGATGAATATGAGAACCTGTTTCCATATCAGCAACGGATTGTGAACAGCTACGTCAAGTTAGCTTCACCAGACATGTCCGTGAAAATTGCCAAGAAGATTGGGACTGCCGACACGTCCGGCACGATGACAGGGCAAGAGTTGCAAGAAATCCACGATTACACGCGTGTGCCTCTGATTTATGATGTCGAGGACAGAGAACAGCAAAGCGCCTACAACCAGCTTCTGACCCATATTGTTACCAACATTCTGAGGAACGAAGCGCTATCATTTACTGACATGCAGCAGCTTCTTCCAACCGATGCCACAGAGGAGGTTGGTGCAGAGGAATTGAAAGCTGGCGTGGCAAAGCTGTGCAAGGTCAGCGTCAAACAGTTTCAGAATTGGTCTCCCGAAAAACAAAGGGAGAAAATGACATATTATGGCGAAGCTGCGATCTACAGAGAGCTCTACGGCGCAAGAGGGCGGCACAAACCCAAACATTTCTCCGGCTTTAATCAGTTGGCGCTTCTAAGTTCCGGAGTGATTCGCTATTTCCAAGAGTTTCTCGGGGTAGCTTACCATTTGACCTACAGTTCTGGTGAAATGCCGGCCAGTCCACTTGTGCTGCCCGCAAGGAAACAGTCAGACGCAGTCCACTTCGTTTCTCAACACAACCTCACGACCCTCAGCAGGAATGTCGAGGCCGACGGGGAAATCCTGAAGTACTTCCTGCTCGATTTGGGTGATTGTCTTCGTTTCAAGCTTTTGAATCACACCAGCGAGCCGGAAGCGGCGAGATTGACTATTGCCGATCCCGAGTTGTTGGATCTGAGCAACTATGATGCGCTTCGTCGCATTCTTACCGTTGGTGCTAAAGAAGGTGTATTCCAGACAAAGGAAGGGCGGCCCGCATTCAAGCCCAAGCACAGTTCCGATCCGCAACCCTCTGAATTCAACATCTGTCGGGTTTACGCGCCTGTGTTGCAGATTAGCCCGCGCCAACGCTGGCGGACCAAAGTGAAGTGCAAGGACCTCCTCAAGTTGCTTTCGCCGGACCAACGACCTCAGGCAAAGAAACAACTCATGGCAACCATGTCAAAGGTTCATTCGGAGGGGATGCAGCCGGGCTTGCTGTGACTATTTCAAGACAAAGATGAAGATTCCATTTTCGCCAGACTTGTTACCAGCACGAGCATTGCTCCTGACTTGTTCCAGTCACGAGGACAGGTGCGAAGGATTTGTTTCCAGAATGGCAGGCTGGAAACCGACCGCAGCCGTGATTTTTCACTACGATGATGTGAATCCCAAGCGAGAAGTTCGACACAAAGCTATGACAGATGCGTTGCGCGCAGCTTCTGTGTCGCCAACCACCGTTCAGTTTACGGAATCTAACGCGGTCAAAAGTCTTCATGACAACATGAGCAAGCTCAGCGAGATTCTTGCGTCACGAAAGAGCGACGCAATTGTCTTGGACATTTCCGTCTTCACCAAGCGTCATCTGCTCATGATGCTCCGCTGGCTGGACGATGAGGGTTATTGGGACAGGCTCTTCGTCGTTTACAGCGCGCCGGAGGATTACGACGTGTCGCAGTTTATTCCGCTTTCCTTTGGCATCTCATCATTCCAGCAAATTCCCGGATTTTCGGCCTGTCCAGACTTGAGCCGGCCAGTGCATTTGGTTTTGTTCCTTGGTTACGAAGGAGACAGGGTTCTCGCAACTTACGAGCATGTCCAGCCGATGCAGACAACGCTCGTCATCCCATATCCGCCTTACCAGCCTTCATGGGCTGGGAGAACAGAACGCTTCAACGCTGACCTTTTGGGCTTGGTCGGGGATAAAGCTACGGCGAAAGTTGACGCGATTGATCCAGAAGCTACCTGTCAAGCGCTCGTGCAGATTCTCGGGGAAAAGGACAAGCGCAGCTCGCACGCGAAGGTCGTTTGTCCTCTCGGCACAAAGCCGCAAACGTTGGGAATCTATTCCTATGTTCGAGAATGCATGGACCCGCCAGCCATCGTTTATGCAGGCCCGCTGCGGCACAACCACGAATTCTTTTCCCACGGTATCGGCAGGACTTGGATTTTGAAGAAGGCATCATGATGACACGCTTGCCAACACGGCTAGATAGGTATCCGGCGAAAATGGTTTCGCGGCTGGCTGACAAGCTGGTCAGCCGTTACGCGACCAATGCCAAGAGCATCTTAGACCCATTTTGCGGATCGGGCGCGGTACTCGTTGCGGGGAGTCGAAACGGAATTCCTACGACAGGTCTTGATGTGAATCCGATGGCAGCCCTGCTTTCTCAGGTCAAACTCACGGGGTTTTCTTCGGAAAATGCGGCGATTCTTGCAAACGAACTCGTGCGAACATCTCGCAAGATGAAGCGGACGCTCCCCGTTCAATGGGAGGCCAAGAACTACTGGTTCACTCCCGCTACTCTGGAGAAATACGAACGCCTTCGTGCGGCAAGTCTCAATCTTGGGCTGAACCAAACAAAAGACGGCATGGCCGTGCTTCTGTCTTTTGCATTGTCTGTTCGGCTTTGTTCCAAAGCCGACCAGCGCAGCCCCAAGCCGTTTATTTCAAAGCAGGCAATTGCGGGTCGCAAAGGAAGGCATTTCGACCCCTACCGCATAATCCCGGCGCTTCTAAATGAGCTAGGTGAGGCTTACGCGCCGAATTCAGGCGGAAATGATTGCCGGTTTTTGTTAGCGGATGTGGCTTCCGATGTTTCGATACCGCAATTGGTCGGAAAGCACTCGCATGTGATTACGTCGCCGCCTTACATCAATGCACAAGACTACTTTCGGAATTTCAAACTTGAACTAAATCTGCTCGAAGGAGTGCTCCCGTTCCAAGTCAGCAACCTCAAGGAGTGTTTCATCGGCACAGAACGGGGCGATCTTCTCGCAGAGATTTCAGCCGAACAAATCCAATGTCAACGGGAGCGAGTGCCCCAGATAAAAACACTAGCTCGAAAATCTCCTCGCGCAGAAGCAATTGTCCACCGATACCTGCATGATATGGGAAATGCGTTCGACACCATTCAAAAATGCTTGCAGCCGAAAGGCACTTTGGTCTTGGTCTGCGGAGACAATCTCATCGGTGGACAGCGCATTCGCACGTGGCGAATTCTGGCTAACATGCTCATTGAGCGGGGCTTCAAATTATTCGACTCGTTCACTGATCCAATCGAAGACAGAATGCTTGCGCCGAAACGTTGCGGTCACAAGGGACTTATTAAAGAGGAGGTCGTTTTGGCTTTTCGATCCAACTGAATTATGATTCAACAATTTGTCGAGCCATGACAAAATTGAGTTTTCCCTTCACCGAAGAAAAAATCCGCGCGCTGAAAGTCGGCGACGAGGTGTTGATTTCCGGCGTCGGGTTCACCGGGCGCGCTGCCGCCGGGCTTGCCAGCATCTTCCAACGGCGTTAAATTGCCAGCATGAGTGCCGCGGAAATCATTCAAGAGCTGCCCAAGCTGACGGCGGACGAGCGAGCCATCGTCCGCCAGCGGTTGCGCGAGCTTGAGGAGCAGACCGAAATACAGTTTCTCAACGATTCCGCGCTCGCCATGTTTCAGGAGCTGGACAAACAGGAGGCCGAGGATGCCCGCCACAAAACCCGGTGACATCTGGCTGGTTGACCTTGGCATGGCTGCCAAGGTTCGTCCCTGTCTTATCCTCACCGGCCAACCCAGAGCCGATGAACTGGATGTTTTCACCGTCATCGCCCACACGACGTCGCTTCGAGGCAATCATTTGGAAATTCCCGTTCCCAAGTCATTTCTTAAAGACGAAGGCGCTTTTGACGTGCAACGAATCGCGACTGTCGCCGCCGCGAAACTGGAACGCAAACTCGGCGAGCTGACATCCGCAGAATTGGACAAAATTCTCAACTTGTTGGCGGAACGGTTGGGGATTTAACATTTTAACGAACCATGACGAGTTTGACATTCCCCTTCACGGAAGAAAAAATCCGCGCGCTGGGGGTCAGCGACGAGGTGTTGATTTCCGGCGTCGTGTTCACCGGGCGGGAGTTGGCCGCGCGCTTCATGCAAAAACTCCAGTCCAAGCTTTCGGAAATCCGGGGCGCATGAATTTCTCATTCTCAGAATCCCAACCCCGATAAAAGCATTGAGGCAGGCGGGAATCTATCATTCAGTCCGGCATTTTGAATTGTGTCGTCCTGAAATTTCTGTTCCGCTATCGCACAGGGCAGACGATGAACTTGATTTACACCGAACACGTGTTGCGCCGAATGGCAAAACGAAAATTGCGCAAAGAATGGATCAAGCGCGTCGTTGGCAATCCGTCGAGCATCGAACCGGATGAGGTTGATGCGACGTTGGAACACCGGTTGGCAGTCGTTCCAGAGCTTGCGAACCGTGTTTTGCGGGTTATCGTGTCAAAAGATGAACCCAAGCGCGTCATCACCGCGCATCTGGACCGCAAAATGAAAGGCAAATTATGAAACTGACGATTGATCGTGAAGCCGATGCGCTTTATCTCGATCTGGATGAAGCTCCCGCCGCCGAGAGCGAGGAGATTTCGCCCGGCGTCATTCTCGATTACAATGCCAGCGGCAAAGTGGTGGGGATTGAAATGCTTTATCTTTCCAAACGAGTTTCGCCTGAAAAGCTTGGCCGGATGCAGATGGAAACGGTCGGGGCATGATGGCCGAAAAAGTAAAAGTCTGGTTCGACGCGGAAGCTGATTATTCGAAGCGAGGTTTTCGGACGCCGCCGGTTATGAGAAGGAAACCAAGCACGACGCGGTGATGGAGCGCGTAGATGCACAGGGTCATGTCATCGGCTTCAGCGTCATGGGCGTCAGCCGTTTCAAAAAATCCAAACCGCTGGTGGCTGATTTAGTCGCGGCGTGAGCCATGACAAAATTAAGTTTTCCCTTCACCGAAGAAAAAATCCGCGCGCTGGGAGTCGGCGATGAGGTGTTGATTTCCGGCGTGGTGTTCACCGGGCGCGACGCAGTCCACAAGTATTTGCACGAGGGCGGCAAGCTGCCGTCGGGTGTGAATTTGCGCGACGGCATTCTTTACCACTGCGGCCCGGTCGTGATGAAGCAACCCGACGGTTCATGGAAAGCCACCGCTGCCGGTCCGACGACTTCGATCCGCGAAGAGCCGTATCAGGCGCAAATCATCCGCGACTTCGGCCTGCGCGGTGTCATCGGCAAAGGCGGCATGGGCGACAAAACCTTGGCAGCGTGCAAGGAATTTGGCTGCGTATATCTGCATGCGGTCGGCGGCGCGGCACAGGTGCTGGCCGATTGCATCAAGAAGGTGCGTAACGTTTATTTCTACGAAAAATTCGGCGCGCCGGAAGCGATCTGGGAATTTGAAGTCGAGAATTTCCCCGCTGTCGTCACCATGGACGCGCACGGCAATTCGTTGCACAAGGAAGTCTTTGCCAAGAGCCAGGCGGAACTTGCGAAACGGTTGTAGTGTCGGCGCTATGCGTCGATTAAATCGAGCCGCAGGCTCGACGCTACACTTTCTAAAATCTGAAATTCCACTCGCGGGTGGCGTATTTCTCTCGCCCCAAAGCCGATATTTTCTCCAGCGGCAGATTTTTCAAAAGCGACTTGGCGTTCCAGACTTTTTGCAGCGCGGCTTTCACCTTGTTCGCTGGCATTTTCAGATTGGTCAAGAACTCGCCGTGACTCCGGCCCTGCCGATAGTCCGGTTGTTTCGACGGCATGCACAAAAGTTCGCTGACGAGCGCGAGGTTGAAGTTCAGCAGGAATGTCCCATGAAAAAGGAGGTAATGTTTTCGCCGACGCTGCGAGTTACCGGAAAATTTGAGTCCATCCAGCACGAGGTCGGTGTGACCCCGCACGGAAATTTCGAATTTCGAATTTCGAATTTCGAATTTGTTTAATAGCGATTCGATCTCCTGCCGGTTTCGTTCCATAATGAGCCGGTTGGCGGTGCTGATACTGCGGAGCGGGCCGTCGTCGGTGATTTTCAAGATGAGCGTGTAGTTCAAACAGCCTGGACCTTGCAGCACCGTGCCGCCGCCGGAGCAACGTCGCAGGATGGGAATTCCTTTCGCTTTGCACGCAGCGACATTGACCTCCATCGTCACCTTGTTCGCGTAGCCGACGACGACGAAATATTCCGGCGATTCCCAAAAGCGCAGCACCTCGCCAGCGTCGCCGCTGTCACCGGCTTCAGCGGCATCCAGCAGCGCCTCGTCGCAGGCGAGATTTTCCGCCGGCGTTGGCAAAGTCAGGTCGAGATATTTCATGCGCGCCGAACTGAACGTGACCACTCAGCGCCGCGCACGGCAAGCGGATAATCCGCTTCCCAAGTTCACGCCGAGGATGACGTGCGCGGAACGGATTGTCTGCTATATTGGTCTATCTCGCTTGCCGGGCTTGCACAGGGCGGCGTTTACTGATTTTCTTTGGCCTTGTGCTGTCCGGTAAGAGAGCGGTGGAATTGAAATAAAGCGTGAAAACAGACGATAAAATGAATTCAGCGGCACCGAATTTGCCCGCGCCTCCGGGGGCGGACGAGCAGCTTTGGCGGCAGTTCCTCGACTCGGTCTTTCAGTTTGCCGTTCAGAGCCAGGGCGCGCAAAGGGCAGGCCAGTTCGTGGGCCAAATGGGTCGCAAGCTGTATGAATCCGGCGTGCCCGTGCATGGCCCGGTCAACACACCATACGTCAACACGATTCCCGCCGATGCAGAACCGCCGTATCCCGGCGACCGCGAGATCGAACGGCGCATCAAGAGCTATCTTCGCTGGAACGCGATGGCGATGGTGGTGAAGGCGAATTCTACGACCAATGTCGGCGGCCATATTTCCACCTACGCCTCCAGCGCCACGCTCTACGAAGTTGCATTCAATCATTTCTTCCGCGGCTGCACCGAAAATTTTTCCGGCGACATCGTGTATTTTCAAGGCCACGCGTCGCCGGGGGTTTATGCCCGTGCGTTTCTCGAAAGGCGGCTCGACGAACAGCATCTGCAGAATTTCCGGCAGGAACTTGCCGAGGGCGGCGGGCTGTCGTCCTATCCGCATCCGTATTTGATGCCGGAATTCTGGCAGTTCCCGACGGTCTCGATGGGCCTCGGCCCGATACTTTCGATTTATCAGGCACGCTTCAATCGCTATCTCAAGGCTCGGGGATTTTCCAAAGGCGACGAGTCGAAAGTCTGGTGCTTCATCGGCGACGGCGAATCCGACGAGCCGGAAACACTTGGGTCGCTCACGCTCGCGTCGCGCGAAAATCTCGACAACCTCGTCTGGGTCATCAACTGCAATCTCCAGCGGCTCGACGGGCCGGTGCGCGGCAATGGCAAAGTCATTCAGGAACTCGAAGCCGCGTTTCTGGGCGCGGGCTGGAACGTCATCAAAGTGATTTGGGGCTCGGACTGGGACTCGTTGCTGGCTGCCGACAAATCCGGCCTGCTGCTCAAGCGCATGGACGAAGCCGTGGACGGCGATTACCAGAAGTATTCCGTCGAGCCGGGCAGTTTCACGCGGAAACATTTCTTCGGCAAGTATCCGGAATTGCTGGAGCTGGTGAACCCTCTCACCGACGAGCAGATTCGCAAGCTGGGGCGCGGCGGACATGACCCGCGCAAAGTCTTCGCGGCCTACCAGGCGGCGTTGGAATGCAAAGGCAAACCGACCGTCATCCTCGCAAAAACTGTCAAAGGCTACGGTCTCGGCGAAGCCGGCGAAGGCCGCAACATAACGCACCAACAAAAGAAACTGAACGAAAAAGAGCTTCGCGAATTCCGCAAGCGGTTTGGCGTTCCGATCAGCGACGATGTCATCGCAGAGATGCCGTTTTATCGCCCCCCGGAAGACAGTCCGGAAATGAAATATTTGATGGCACGACGCAAGGCATTGGGCGGTTTTTTGCCCGAACGCAAACTGGAAATTGAACCGATCAAGGTCCCGAAGTTGGAAACGTTCGCCGAGTTTTTTAAAGGATCCGGCAATCTGGAAGTGTCCACCACGATGGGTTTCGTGCGGCTGCTGAGCATTTTGCTCCGACAAAAGGAATTTGGCCGCCGCGTCGTGCCCATCATCCCGGACGAGGCGCGCACGTTCGGCGTCGACGCGTTGTTTCGCGAAGTCGGCATCTACGCGTCCAAAGGCCAGCTTTACGAACCGGTGGACAGCAAGTCGCTGCTCTACTATCGGGAGCAGAAAGATGGGCAGATTCTTGAAGAAGGCATCACCGAGGCAGGCGCAATGTCGTCGTTCATCGCGGCTGCGACGGCCTACGCCACGCACGGGCAGCCGATGATTCCGTTTTACATCTACTACTCGATGTTTGGCTATCAACGCGTCGGCGATCTGTTCTGGCTGGCGGGTGACATCCGTGCGCGCGGCTTCATCCTTGGCGCGACTGCGGGCCGAACCACGCTCAACGGCGAAGGCCTCCAGCACCAGGACGGCCACAGCCTGCTCACCACTGCCGGGATTCCAACGCTGCTTTCGTATGACCCGGCGTTTGCGTACGAGACCGCGGTGATTGTCGCCGACGGCCTTGATCGCATGTATGCGAAAGGCGAGGACATTTTTTATTACCTCGCGCTCTACAATGAAAATTACGTCATGCCGCCGATGCCTGAAGGCGTCGAGGACGGCATCCTGAAAGGCCTCTACAAATTCAAGTCCGGCCCTGAAAATAAAAAGCTCAGAGCTCACATCTTCGGGAGCGGACCGATCATCAACTCCGCGCTCAAGGCGCAGCAAATCCTCGCCGAACGTTATGACGTATCAGCAGACGTGTGGAGCGCCACCAGCTACAAATTGCTCCGCACCGACGCGCTCCGCTGCAAGCGTTGGAACATGCTCCATCCGACCGCGACGCCCCGGAAGTCCTACGTGGAAACGCTGCTTGCGAAGGAAAAAGGCGTGTTCGTCGCCGTGTCGGACAACGTCAAAACCTTGCCGGACCAGATCGCGCCGTGGGTGCCGGGCGGGTTGATGACGCTCGGCACGGACGGCTTTGGCCGCAGTGATACGCGGGAGCGCCTGCGCCGCTTCTTCGAGGTTGACGCCGAATCCACAGTCATCGCCACGCTGTTTGCACTGGCGGAAAAAGGTCTGGTAAAACGGGATTCCGTCGCCAAAGCGATTAAAGACTTGGACGTTGATCCGGAAAAAGCGCAACCGGAGATTATTTGAAAAACTATCGCGCTACGCTGGGAAGGTTCTTGAACCGCGAAATACGCAAAGCACACGAAAAGGAGGAAGTAACGGACAAGTCGCTCAGCGTTGCAGGATGGCTGAGACGCGGGTACGGCCTGACTCATCGAAATTACAATTGATTTGATTGTCCACTTTGTCTGACTCAAATTTCGTTTTATGCGAACCGTCACTTCAATCGCGGCGATGCAACAGCTTGCAAAATGTTGGCGGCGGCAGGGCGCGCGAGTCGGTTTCGTGCCGACGATGGGTTACTTGCATGCGGGTCACATGAGTCTTGTGCGACGCGCACGGCACGCCGTCGGCAAACGCGGGATCGTTGTCGTAAGCATTTACGTGAACCCGACACAGTTCGCACCAACCGAAGACCTCGCCAAATACCCGCGCGACTTGAAGCGCGATCTGAAACTTTGCCGCGCGGCAGGCGTGGACATGGTGTTCGCGCCGGGCGATGCGGAAATGTATCCTGGCAAAGCCGAAGGCCGCCACAGCACCTACGTCGTCGAGGAGCAATTGTCGCAAGTCATGGAAGGCGCGTCGCGGCCCACACATTTTCGCG
The DNA here is from genome assembly GCA_963714605.1 of uncultured Verrucomicrobiae bacterium. Classification (GTDB taxonomy): domain Bacteria; phylum Verrucomicrobiota; class Verrucomicrobiia; order Limisphaerales; family CAVQOW01; genus CAVQOW01. Next base: position 61,310 of record CAVQOW010000001.1, read on the forward strand.
GCGTGACCACAGTCGTGGCAAAGTTGTTCAACCTCGTGCAACCGGGCGTGGCAGTGTTCGGCGCGAAAGACTGGCAGCAGGCAGCCATTATCAAACGCATGACGGTCGATTTGAATTTCCCGGCGAAAATCATCGTCGCACCGACGGTTCGTGAACGGGATGGTCTGGCGATGAGTTCGCGGAATAAATATCTCGTAGGCGATTTGCGTCGGCAGGCAACCTTGCTCTGGCGCGCGATCCAAACGGCTCGAACCGCTGTGAAAAGGTCAAAAGCTGTCCCGGCGGTGAAACTGAAGGCGGACTTGAAAAGGTTGATTAGAAGCGAACCGGATGCACGGTTGGATTATGTGGAATTTTTTGAGCCGGACACGCTGTCGCCGGTTTCAAAAGTGACGCGCGGCACGCACATGGCGCTGGCGATGTTCATCGGCAAAACGCGGTTGATTGACAATGCCAAACTTTAGAAAGGACGACGTTTGCAACTCGTAATGTTTGATCTTGACGGCACTCTGACCGAAACCGTGCAAGCCGACGAGGAATGTTTTGTCAGCGCTCTCACAAAGGTTTTCGGTTTTGATAATGTAAATCCAGATTGGTCGGCTTATCGCCACGTAACTGACTCGGGAATAATCTTTGAATTATTCGAGTCGCGACGAAATCGTGTTCCGCTGCCGGTTGAAATCGAACAATTCCAAAGTCAGTTTGTAAAACTATTGAATGAGGCCTCTCAAAATACGCATGGGTTTGGACCTATGCCTGGGGTTGAAGTTCTCTTGGAAAAGCTGGCAGGTCGTGAACACTTCGGTGTCGCTCTAGCCACCGGCGGATGGAAAATCCCAGCGCAATGGAAACTGAAAAAGGCGCGGTTGCGGTTTCTGTTCGGCGCATCGGCTTTTGCCGACGATGATTGTTCGCGTGAAGGCATTATGTGTTGCGCGTTGCAGCGCGCACTAAAGCAATATCACCAGAGCAAATTTGATACGGTCATCTACATCGGGGACGATATCTGGGATATTCGAGCATCGAAAAACCTCGGTTATCACTTTGTTGGAATCGGCAGTGGAATAAAAGCTGAAAGACTTTATTCTGCCGGTGCGGCCACGGTTTTTTCTGATTACTTAGATGCAAGCTCTTTTATAAATGTATTGGAATCCATTGGCAGACAATCTGAACCTTGTCTGCAAAAATTGTGAAACAATTCGACTATCTCATCCTCGGCAGCGGCATCGCGGGCTTGAGCTTCGCGCTCAAGGTCGCGCCGCGCGGGCGCGTGGCCATCGTCACGAAAAAAGACCGTGCGGAGTCTAACACCAACTACGCGCAGGGCGGCATCGCCGCGGTGACGAGCAAGGAGGATTCGTTCGATCTGCACGTGCGCGACACGCTCACGGCCGGCGCGGGATTGTGCAAGGAAAGCGTCGTCCGCACCATCGTCGAGGAAGGCCCGGCGCGGATTCAGGAACTGATTGAGCTGGGGATGAAATTTTCCGAGCGCGACGCGCCCAGTGAGGATGGCGGGAAGGAACTTGACCTTGGCAGGGAAGGCGGCCATTCCAAACGGCGCATCCTCCACGCCAAGGACATGACAGGACGCGAAATCGAACGCGCATTGCTGAATGCGGCTTCGCAGCAACCGAACATCAAGATTTTCGAGAACCACCTCGCTATTGATCTCGTCACCAGCCAGAAGCTCGGTTATGTCGGCACGAATCGCTGCCTGGGCGCCTATGTGTTCGACAAAAAGAGCGGCCGGGTGGAATCATACGCCGCGCCGGTCACGGTTCTCAGCACGGGCGGCTGCGGCAAGGTTTACCTTTACACGACGAATCCCGACATCGCGACCGGCGACGGCGTGGCGATGGCGTATCGCGCTGGTGCGTCAGTGGCGAACATGGAGTTTGTCCAATTTCACCCGACCTGTCTTTACCATCCCAAGGCCAAATCATTTTTAATCAGCGAAGCGGTGCGAGGTGAAGGCGGCGTGCTCAAGAGCGTCGAAGGCGTCGAGTTCATGGACGCTTATCATCCGCTCAAGTCGCTAGCGCCGCGCGACGTCGTGGCCCGCGCGATTGACAGCGAGATGAAAAAGAGCGGCGCGGATTGCGTGCTGCTCGACATCACGCACAAGCCGGCGAAATTCATCATCGAGCGCTTCCCCAACATCCACCAGACCTGCCTGCGGTTCGGCATTGATATCACCAAAGAACCGATCCCCGTCGTGCCCGCGGCGCATTACCAATGCGGCGGCGTGGTGGTGAACCGGGATGGCGAGACGGAGATTCAAGGACTTTTTGCCATCGGCGAAGCGGCCTGCACCGGGTTGCACGGCGCAAACCGGCTGGCAAGCAATTCACTTCTTGAAGCACTGGTCTGCGCGCATCGCGCCGCAGAACGCGCGATGGCGAATCCTCTTCCGCCTGTTGATTTCGAAATTCCGTCGTGGCAATCCGGTGACGCGCACAATCCGGACGAAATGGTCGTCGTGTCACACAACTGGGATGAAATCCGCCGTTGCATGTGGGACTACGTGGGCATCGTGCGCACGAACAAACGGCTGCAGCGCGCGCAAACGCGCATCGCCAACCTCCAGGCGGAAATTCACGAATACTACTGGGACTTCATCGTGACGGCTGACCTGCTGGAGTTGCGCAACATCGCCACCGTGGCAGAACTGATTGTGCGCTCGGCACTGATGCGCCCCGAAAGTCGTGGTTTGCATTTCAACCTGGATTATCCGAATTCGAATCCCGACTGGGCGCAGCGGGACACTCTGTTGCAAAAAAGCAGTTGATGTTCGAAACGGACAAGCCTTAAATCCCTTGAGAATCATGAAAACACTTTTCAGCCTGATTGCCTGTGCCGTGCTGGCGTGTGGCTGTGGTCAGCAAACGCCCGGGTTGTCAGTGAGCCTGGTCAGCGTGCACTTCAACGAGGCAACCGCCTTGGAAACCACCGCTACGTTCACGCTGCGCTTGAACAACGAAACTCCCAAGCCAATGCAATTCACCGGCGAAGCGCACAAGATTTATCTGAACGACCTCTATGTCGGCTCAGGATTGGACGGTGATCCCGTGGAAGTGCCACGGTTGGGGAGCGTCACGCAAACGGTCACGGTGCATCTGAACAATCTTGCGCTGGCGACGCGCATCAAATCCGTGATCGAATCCAAGGGTATTGACTACCGTATCCGAAGCGTCTTTTACGGCAAATCGTGGTTCGACCGGGTGTACTCCGTGAGTGAAGGCAAGCTCGACTTAAACGATTTTACGCCCAACCAAAGCCCTAACCAAAGTCCCGACCATCAAAACGGAATTAACCGCTGACGAACCGGCGCGCTGCTAAAATTTCAGCAAGGCACTCGTAAAAAAGGCGCGAGGCAAGAAGAAAACTTGAATTGTGCGAATCGCCCGCTAATTTCTGCACGTTGCGCGCTTAGCTCAGCGGTAGAGCACCAGTATCACACACTGGGGGTCGCAGGTTCAAAACCTGCAGCGCGCACCATTTTTCACTTTTTGGCTCTCCGTGACACACCATGACAGAAAGTGACTTTAGCCCCGCATTGATTGCTTCCTTTTCACTTTTTTTCCCCTCATCTACTGTGACAGCCGATGACGGCAAAAGACCCTCCGGGCCGAGTTTTTGTGCGTCTCTTTGTGCGTCATCTTGCGAACAATTCCACGGCAATCTTTCAACCGCTGGACGGAGAGCAAACAAGGACGTATCGGCGTAAATGCTCATCGTCAGCCGCACATCACTATGCCGCATCAATTCCATTGCCTCACGCAACGGCACCCCGGCGCGGTGCAGATAGGTGCAGAACGTGTGCCGGAACGAATGAAAGTCCACCACCCGACCTTGTGAATCCCTCTTGGCAATCCCCGCCGCTTTCAAATATTCGTTGAACAAGGACGAACGCGGCACCAATTTACCGAAAACCAAATCACCGGTTGCTGCATTCACCGGGCGATAACGCAACAGTTCCGCCAGCAAAACCGGATGCAGTGGCAAACAGGCTTGTTTGTGATTCTTGCTGATGGAGGAGCGCACCATTACGAAGGCTTTTTTAGGGGTCAAATTTATGTCACCCCAGCAGAGCTTTTTAAATTCACCATGCCGAATGCCCGTCAGTGCCGCCATCAAGCAAAGAACCCGATGTTTGCCAGCCACATTGAGCAATGCCTGCATTTCTTCGTCGCTGTAAGCACGACGCCCAGGACCTTCCCGCCCCCGCGTTTCAACTTTTTGCACCGTTGCCAGCGGGTTTGCCGCCAGACGGCCTTGCACTACCATCCAATTCAACAACCCTTTGGCGCAGGTAAGATATTCGTTCAACGTCTTCGCGGATTTCTTTTGTTCACTGCGCCACATTACAAACGAATCAGGCGTGACATCTTTTGGCAGTGGCCAGCCGCATTCGTCTATCAATCGCGTCACCCGGTTTTCAAATTCGACGACGTATTTTTCGTCTCTGCCTTTGGCACTCAAATCCGCGATGAAGTCTTTGAGGTGCTTCAAGAGCGATTCATTCGCCGCATTCCGCATGGCTTTGGCGGGCAACAACCCCTGCAATTCCTTTTCCCGCTCCTGGACCAACTTGCACAGTTTATCTCTGGCAACGTCCTTGTCCGTTACATGAAGAGGCACATTCAGAATCTTGCGTTCGCCAGGCAGCCGGATCTTGGCGGAATACAAGCGCGACACGACTCGCTTGCCGTTTCGCCAACGTTTCGGTTTGTAGAGGGTCCGAATCATAAACTATTCCTTTCCAACGTCAGCCCGGCCATCACGCTCTTGGCGCAATCGCTCCAGATACTTTGCTACGTCCGATTCAAACAATCGCGCCGGACGCCCCGGCACCGGCTTGGGAAGCCTGCACCGGTTGATCTCACGCCACACCTCGCGAACGCTCCGGCCAATCACCTTCGCGACTTCGCGCAAGGTTAACAGCGGATCGAGCCTGTTTGTGTTGTTTGCGTCTGTCTCCATGCTTCAACTATTTCCGTTTCCGTCCGATTCCATCTTTCCAGTACCATTTTTTGAGCTCGTAGTTATAACCCAGCGTTCCTCCGTTCAATCGCTTGCGGTGCTTTTCTCCGAGCTTTCCCGGCAACACGGCAGCTAAAACCTCTTGAATCGCCATTCGCACTTCGGCTTGAATGAGGAAAATCATCTTCTCCCGTGTAATCGGGTCCCTATAAATCACATCTTTAAGCCCCGTGTCCTTCGGATCTTCATCAATGAATTTTTCATCCTCTTCAATTTCTTTCTGTGTTTTAGGTTCCTCCGGCCCGGCCACGGGTCCCAGCAGTTTATACTCTTCATCTGGATTCAGCTTCGCCTCTTCCGCCAAGCCGGCTTTCCGCTTCAATTCTTTCACCCACGCCACACACTCCGAAACCGACAGCACCAGATAAGGGGTCTCTTTGACTTTCCGTGGCTTGCCCCACAAAGATTTCCGATAACTCGTTACATGAAACGAAAAACCCGTCAGCCGTCCTTCGCGCAATCGTTTATGAACTGCCGCCCGCGACACCGGCACGAACATCGCCACGCCGCCAGGGGACAAACCCACGTCACCTTTGAAAATGCTTCCAATGCCTTGAATCCACTCGCTGTATTGATCATCGCTACCCTCGCGGCGATATAACCGTGTTCCCCGCGTTGGTTTACCGACGATGGGCAACGCCTCCGGTGGCACGTTTATGAATGGAAACTCATATTTCATAATGTTTCCGTTAAGCTACCAAAAGGTTAGCGAACGTCAACTAAAAAGTTTTGGTAAATTTCGTGACCAAACTTCGCAGCCTCCATTACACGATCCCTTAGTTTCGCCTTCGCTCCTGTGCTCATTCCGTCGCGTTGAAATCACCCAACCCCCATCGCAAGACTTACGGCTCAATCACTGCGCTCTTGACCGCAAGACTTGCTTTGCCCAAAACACCCACGCGACCAAACTGCGCGACGCACTACGCTCCACCAACGGGACGCTCCACTCCGTCAGCTTGTTTCGTCACGATTCACCCGAAGTTGGTTCGACCGTCAGTCGCCTGCTTCCTGACAGTCGAAGGGAATTCACTTGGCGTTGCCTAACGAAAAAAGCTGAGCCACCGCCGACTTGCGACGTGAACCGCGATAGCGGAACTGACAGCGCCAACGGCGGTTGGCTCCGGCGACTTGTTAGGCATCATGTGAACTCACTTCTCTCCGGTTAATGCCGCAAAAACAATACCAAAAATGACAAGCGCAACGAGAGTCCAAATAGGCCATGATACGGAATGGCTTTTTTTTACCTCGATCAGTTCTTCGGTGCTTGGCTCTCCATATTTTTGTCTCCACTTTTTTGCTGCGGCTACTTGACTATGTCCCCACGACAAGCTCATACAGCCTATAGCTGCTGCGCGTAATTTCAGTCCAGTATCGTGAGGTAAAAATAAAGGGAGAATCACCATAGCCCATCCCGCGATGATGCAGAATTTGGCAAGTCCCTCGTCTGGCAATTTTGGTCTGGCATCTATTGTAAAGATTTCTTTGATATGTGATGGCTTTGGTGCGGCTGGGTCAACAAGCTGCTCTTCGTCAAACTGGCAAACTGTTGCTTCATCCGGGTATTCCTTTCCGCAATATGGGCATTTTTTCATGGCGCGTAATAATGCCTAACGAAAAAAAGCTGAGCCACCGCCGACTCGCGGCGTGAACCGCGACAGCGGAACTGCAAGCGCCAACGGCGGTTGGCTCCGGCGACTTGTTAGGCCTCGTCATCGTGAATCAAATCTTCTGGAACGCTCGCTCCGCGAACACGAATAATGTCCGGCTGTTGCTGCTGCCCGGTCAAGAATGAACTGACAACAACATCTGTGCAGCGGCGGTTTCGCAAAACCAAGCCCGCTGAAATCCAAGCATCGGGACCGACAACCGCATCCGCCGGCGTCCGCCAAGTCAAACGATACTCATGCCAAAACTGAGCAAATGAATCCCAACGCAAATACTCTAACTCGCCAATCTTCCTCCCGTCCCGCTCAATGAACCAACCAAAGCGACGACCGAAATCAGAATCCTGTGCGGCTCTGTTCTTGCGCTTAAATATGGTTGGAAACTTAAACATGGCAACGAGGCCTAACGAAAAAAGCTGAGCCACCGCCGACCTGCGACGTGAACCGCGACAGCGGAACTGACCGCGCCAACGGCGGTTGGCTCCGGCGACTTGTTAGGCGGCGTCATTTGACGAAATCCTTGATAGCAAACCTGTAGCCGTCTGGGTCGGGTCCGCTCGCACCGCTGACAATGACGGTCAAAGTGCTCATCTTTATGTTGTCTGCGTCTGCCGAAAAATATAGGACAACCTTGTCGCTGGTCTGCTGAAGCGGCAGGAGCGTGGCACAAACAAGCTGCCGCTCTCCAGAAGCAACCTCCAGCTCGCCGTGGCTAAAGTGCGCGAGCTTGCCGTGTGGCGAAAACTCAAGCCAAACACCAATCTGGTTTGTGCCAACTTTCTCTGACCTAATCTTCACGCCTAAATCTTGCGCCGCTTGCTGCGTAGAAACGCCGGCAAGCATCCGTAATGCGTAGCATCGGCTCGATGAAGCTACGACTAGAAACGCCAGAACTGCTATCTTGAGTATTGTTTTCATATTTTTGTGATGTGTAGCCGCCTAACGAAA
>CAVQOW010000002.1:0-17647 GCA_963714605.1 uncultured Verrucomicrobiae bacterium
GAATGTATTGCTCTACAAGGGAATCAAGCAAACAGGGGCGAAGCCCGGCCAATGGGTCGGAATTTCAGGTCTGCGGCGGCCTCGGACACCTTGGTATTCAATATGCCAAGGCGATGGGTTTGCTGGTCTGCGCGGTCGACATCGACGACCGCAAATTAGCGCACGCGAAGAAACTCGGGGCCGATCTCATCATCAACGCAAAGCATGAGGATCCGGCAGAGGGGCAGAAAAGAAAGGTACAGATGGCGGAGCTCATGGTGTTCTGATTACGGCACCGTCACTCATCGCATTTAAGCAAGGAATCGGCATGACCCGGAAGCGCGGTACGTGCGTGCTAGTTGGGCTGCCACCGGGGGAGTTTCCTGTACCTCTCTTTGATGTAGTGGCCAACTGCATCACCGTTCGAGGTTCTTTCGTCGGGACCCGCGAGGATATGGCCGAGGCGCTCGACTTCGCGGTCAAAGGCAAAGTGAAAGCAGACATCGAGCTTCAGCCGCTATCAGCGATCAACGAGATCTTTAAACGCCTTGAGCACGGGGACGTTCCCGCCCGCGTTTAAAAATCGAACACGTGCCCGTGCGTGTAACGTTCGCCAAGAATGGAGACGAACCGGAAAATGTAACCCTCGAAACCGTAACCTTCGCAGTAGGATTCAATCATCGCTTCGCCTGCGAGTTTGGAACTGGCGTAAAGCGAAGTCTGGATGGGAAACGCCGCGTCCTCCGGCGTCGGAATGACTTCGGCCTCGCCATAGACCGAGCCGGTGGAAGAAAAGGCAATCGTTTTGATGCCGTTCGCCGGCATGGCTTCCAGCACGTTGAACGTGGCGACGGTGTTTTGTTCGAGGTCTTTTCGTGGATGCTCCAAGCCGAATCGCACATCGGCGTTGGCGGCGAGGTGGAAGACGGTGTCACAACCCGCCATGGCCTGGGTCAGTGCGGGCAGATCGAGGCAATCACCACGAACGAGTTTGAAGTTGGGGTTTTTGCCGGCGGCTTCGAGAAATACCCGCTGGCCGGTGGAAAAATTGTCCCAGCCGACGACGGGTTTGCCCATCTTCAGCAAACAATCCACCACATTGCTTCCGATATCCAGCGGCGCCGGTCTCGAAGATTTTGTCCATGTTCGGACGCGCAGTCTAACGGCGGAACACAACGCCCGCCAGAACTTTTGATGCGCTTGGCCCTTTGTTTCAGACTTCTGACATTGCAACCCCGCGCCCGACGCCCTAGGATTCGGCCACCGGACAATGCACTGTCCCGGACGCGCATGGCTGAATACAAAGTCAAATTCGAGGTCTTCGAAGGGCCGCTCGATTTGCTCCTTTACCTCATCAAGAAGGAGGAGGTGGACATTTACGAGGTCAACCTGACCAGTCTCGCCACGCAGTACATCGAATACCTCGACATTGATGCAGATGCTCAACCTGGAAATCGCGGGCGAATTCCTCGTCATGGCCGCGACGCTGATGTACATCAAAAGCCGCGAATTGCTGCCCGTGGACCAGCAGGTCGCCGTCGAGGGCGAGGAGGAAGGCGAGGACCCGCGCTGGGAACTCATCCGGCAACTGGTCGAATACAAGAAGTTCAAGGACGCGGGCGCGCAGATTGCAGACTCTGGAAGCGCGCCAGGAAAACATCTTTCCCGCGCCTGCCCGGCAAACTCGAATTCGACGGACGACGCCCCGCCGCCCAAGCCGGACGTTTCCATCTTCGACCTGCTCAACGCGGTCAACGACGTCCTGAAACGCTTCAGCAAGCGCGACGACTTGCGCGAGATCTTCGAGGACAAATGGACCGTCAGCGAAAAAATCGAGCACCTCTGCGCCTGCTCGCCGAGCGGGGACGCGTGCGGTTCTCCGAATTGTTTGAAGGCGTCACCAGCCGCTCGGAAGTGGTGGTGACGTTCCTGGCGCTGCTGGAATTGATCCGGCTGAAGCAACTCGTCTGCGTGCAAGGCCGAGCGCTTTTGGCGAAATTGAAATCAGCCGCGCAGCCCGGCGCAGCCCGCGCCGACCGAATGCCAGCGCGCCGAGCGGTCCGAAAGCGAACTGCGCGCAATCCGCAATCGCCAATCCGCAAGCCACCTAGCATGGAACTGAAATTCATTTTGGAATCGTTGCTGTTCTCGGCGCAAAAACCGCTGAGCTTGAAAGAACTTCGCGACGTGCTTCGCCGCCGCCGCCGAACAGGACGACGCCGACGCCACCGTCAAGGCGCTCAAGAAAATCAAAGAGAGCGAGCTGACCGCCGCGCTTGAAGCAACTGGCGCAGGAGCACGAAACGGCCGCACGCAGCTATCGTCTCGCGTGCGTGGCCGGCTCGTGGCAGTTCGTCACGCAACCGGAATACGCGCCGTGGCTCAAGGCGCTGGTCGGCGTGAAGGCCCGGCCGCCGCGCCTGTCGCAGCCCGCGCTGGAAACGCTCGCCATCATCGCCTATCGCCAGCCCATCACGCGCGCCGAAATCGAGCAGATTCGCGGCGTGAACGTGGATGGCGTGATGCAGACGTTGATGGAACGCGGCCTGGTCGAGCAGGCGGGCCGCGCCGAAGTCGTGGGCCGCCCGCCGACCTACGGCACCACCGCGTTGTTCCTCGAATACTTCGGCCTGCGCAGCCTGGAGGACTTGCCTGCCGCCGACGAACTCCGCCGCCTCGCCATCGAAAAGCCGCCCGGCCTCGTCACCGCCGAGCCGGGCCTGGCCACCATGCCGCCGGAGCAACTGTCGCTGGAGAATCCAGAAGCCAGCAGTCAGAATTCAGAAGGGCAGACGCAACCGGCTTCGACTCCCTCAACCGGCCAGACACCAACATGAGATTCCTGATTACCGACGTTCGCCATTACCGGTCAAGGACTCCGCTTCTTGTGTTCTGGATTCTGCATTCTGGATTCTGCATTCTGCCTTCGCATGAACATTCCCGAACATCGCAAGGCCATTGACAAGCTGGACGCGCAAATCGTCCGGCTGCTCAACGAGCGCACGCAAGCACGTGCTGGCCATCGGCGAAATCAAGCTCAAGGCCGGCGAGGAGATCTACGCGCCGCACCGCGAACGCGCCGTGCTCCAGCGCCTCTGCCGGCTAAATGCACGGCCCGATGACCAACGAGTCAGCTTCGCGCGATTTACCGCGAAATCATGTCCAGCGCGCTCGCGCTGGAGAAGTCCATGACCATCGCCTATCTCGGCCCGGAGGCGACGTTCACGCATCAGGCCGCCATCCGGCGTTTCGGCTCCAGCCTGCGTTACGCGCCCGCAGAAAACCATCGCCGACGTGTTCACCGAGGTCAGCAAGAACCGCGCGGATTACGGCGTCGTGCCGGTCGAAAACTCCACCGAAGGCGTCGTCACCCACACGCTCGACATGTTCGTGGACAGCGACCTGAAGATCGTTTCGCAAATCGTTTTGCCGGTGCAGCAATGCCTGCTGAGCAACTGGCGCCGCGCGCAAATCAAAAAGCTCTTCGCCCATCCGCAATCCCTCGCCCAATGCCGCGGCTGGGTGCAGAACAATCTGCCCCGCGCCGAAATCATCGAGACTTCCTCCAACGCCCGCTCCGCCGAACTGGCCGCGAAGGAGAAGGACGCCGCCGCCATCGCCGGCCTGCTCGCCGCCGAGAAATACGGCCTGGACGTGCTCGAACAGGACATCCAGGACAACGCCGCCAACGCGACGCGCTTCCTCGTGCTGGGCCGCCAGTGCAGCCCGCCCACCGGCCACGACCGCACCAGCCTCATGGTCAGCATCACCGACAAGGTCGGCGCGCTGCACAGCGCCATCGCCGCCTTCCGCCGGTACCGCATCAACATGACCAAGATCGAGTCGCGCCCCAACAAGCGGAAAGCGTGGGAATATTTCTTCTTCATTGATTGCGACGGCCACATGCAGGACCGCAAGGTGGCCAACGCCATCCGCCACCTCGAAGAGCATTGCAACTTCGTCAAAGTCCTCGGCTCGTATCCCGAATACCGAGTAAGACAAGCGCCATGAGACATCTCGCCAAAGCCCGCCAAGTCTTCGACATCGAACTGGCCGCGCTCAAGAAAGTGCGCGCGCAACTCGACAGATGCGTTTGATCGCGCGGTCGGGTTGATCGTCGAAGCGCTCCGACAGCGCGGGAAAATCATCGTCGTCGGCATCGGCAAATCGGGAAACGTCGGGCAGAAAATTGCCGCCACGCTCACCAGCACCGGCTCGACCAGCGTCGTGCTCAACAGCGTGGACGCGCTGCACGGCGACCTGGGCATCGTGAACGACGGCGACGTGATTCTCGCGCTCAGCTACTCCGGCGAATCGGAGGAATTGCTCAATTTGCTTCCGGCATTGAAACGGTTTTCCGTCAAAATCATTGCGCTCACGGGTGCGCTGAAATCATCGCTTGCGCGGCACAGCGACGTGGTGCTGAACGTCAAAGTGCCCAAGGAAGCCTGTCCGTTCAACCTCGCGCCAACGGCGAGCACGACGGCGATGCTCGTGATGGGCGACGCGCTGGCGATGGCTGTGCTTGCAGGCGCGCGGCTTCAAGCAGAGCGATTTCGCCAAGTTTCATCCGAGCGGCGCAATTGGCCGCGCGATGTTGCTGCGCGTGGGCGACATCATGCGCACCGGCGAACGCAACGCCGTCGCAAACGAAAACCTTGCCGTGAAGGAAGCGCTGCTGGTGATGACGCGCGCCAAGTCCGGCAGCCTGAGCATTGTGAACGCGCGAGGCAAACTGGTCGGGCGTGTTCACTGACGGCGATTTCCGCCGTCACATGGCCACGGACGAAAATCTGCTGGCCCGCCCGCTCAAAACCGTGATGACGCGCAATCCGATTTGCATTCGCAACGACGCGCTAGCCGTCGAAGCGCTGAAAATTTTCAACGAACGGAACATTGACGATTTGATCGTCGTGAACGTGAAGCGCGAGCCGGTCGGCCTGGTGGATTCTCAGGATTTGCCGAAGCTCAAAATCATGTAACTCAGATAGCGACTTTCGGCTGAAAGTCGCTGGCTTTCCACGAAAATAGTGGCGCTCTTACAAGACACCGCTACGTAATCATTCCAGTCCACTCGCCTTACGAGCCCGTTTCAACACTTCGTGAGCTTTTGTGCGTGCCTTGGCCGCGCCGTCAGCCAAAACTTTGTTCACGTAATCCAAATTCGCCGTGAGTTCGGCGCGTTTTTTCCGCGCTTCGGCAAAGTAATTCCAGTAGTTCTCGAAAAGCACCTTCTTCAGGTCGCCATAGCCGAGGCCGCCAGCGCGCAGACGGTTTTCAAAATCTTTGGCTACGTCTGGCGGGGCAACGAGTTTGAGCAGTTGGATGGCGAAATTTTTGTCCGCATCGGGCTTTGGTTCCTGCCGGGGTCCGGCTGTCCATGACGATGCCCATGATTTTTTTGCGTGTGGCCTTTTCGTCGCCAAAGATTTCAATCGTGTTCCCGTAGCTCTTGCTCATCTTCTGGCCGTCGGTGCCGGGCACCACGGCGACCTCGTCGCGGATCTGCGGCTCGGGGATCACGAACGTCTGGCCGTATTGCTCGTTGAACTTGATGGCGATGTCGCGTGTCATTTCGAGGTGCTGCTTCTGGTCGCGGCCGACCGGCACCACGTTCGAGTCGTAAATCAAAATGTCCGCCGCCATCAACACCGGGTAAGCAAACAGGCCGTGCATGGGCGCGATGCCTCTGGCAATTTTGTCCTTATAGCTCGTCGCCCGCTCGAGCATACCCATCGGCGTCACCGTGGAAAGCAACCAGCTCAGTTCGGTCACCTCCGGCACGTCGGACTGGCGGAAGAAAACGGTCCGTTCCGGGTCGAGCCCGCACGCTAGAAAATCCAAAGCCACATCGAACGTGTTTTTGCGCCGTTCCGCCGGGTCAAACAGCGACGTCATGGAGTGGTAGTTGGCGATGAAGTAAAACGCCTCGCCTTTTTCCTGCAACTCGATGGCCGGCTTCATCATGCCGAAATAGTTGCCCAGATGCAGCGTGCCCGAAGGCTGAATGCCTGATAAAATTCGCATGGCTAGAAACTAACGGCAAAGCAAGCCGTGACGCAAGAAAGGAGCAAAGTCTTGGATCACTGTTTTGTGCCGAACACGGCGTCGAGAATGATTTCCTTGGTCTTCCAAATCAGCGCCATGGTCATGGCCAGCGGCAACAGGGCAAAAACGACCAAGGCCCAGAGCCACAGTCGTGATTCTTCCATCCACACGATAAAGAAACTCAGTTGCAATGGCGGATTGGAAATTTGCGCCAGGCAATGATAAATCGTGGCCAGCAACAGCAGCACGACCAACAGGGTGCGGTTGAACACGGTGAATTGCCGGGTTTCGTGACGCAGTGTTTCATCTGGCAGCATGGCGACGAGCCGTTCGAGCACGAGATTCAGATTGAACACAAACAACAGACCGGAAAGTCCGAACACGCAAACAGTCACAAGGAAGAACGGATTGCCAGGCACTTTGTTCCACCAGTAGAGAAACGGGCAAAGGCCGAAATTGACCAGCCCCACCAACTTGGCGCGATCAAGGGCGTCGCGCCACGGTCGCTCCTGTTTTTGGAAATCGCCCATTTGCCAAAGTCCGAACAGCAGCAATCCGGTGCCGGCAAGCAGAGGCACGATCCCGAGAGGTTTGAGCCATTCGGCCTTTGCGGTTTGAACCGAGACGACCAGCGCAACGGGCAATCCCCAAAACAACGCGGACAGGCCGCGCGCCAGCCGGCCGAGCGACCGGAGCAATTCAGCGTTGGGCTGGAGATCAGGCATTTGGGAAACGTCAAATTTCGAGTGTCGAATTTCGAATGAAGACTGACGAGTGGGGCATGAAGAAAAGCCTAGCCGTCATTCGTAATTCGTCGTTCGCCATTCAAAAATTGAGATAAGTGTAAGCCTTCAGTCCGCGCTCGTAGTCGTCCAGCAGGCGCATGGCTTCGGACGGCTTCATGCGGTCCGATTTGATCGCCTCGTCTATTTGCGCCTTCATCTGGCGTTTCAATTCGTTTTCGTCGTACTGCACCGACGCCAGGGTTTGCACGATGGTCGAGCCTTCGATGATTTCCTCGATGTAATAACCGGTCGCTTCGTCCGGGTCGAGGAAGACGTGGACTTCATTGACGCGACCAAAGAGGTTGTGCAGGTCGCCCATGATGTCCTGGTACGCGCCCATCAGGAAAAATCCGATGTAATACGGCTCAAGCTGGCCGTTGCCGTTGGTGTTGAGCTTGTGTAACGTGAGCGTGTCGCGCACGTCGCGCAGGTCAATGAACTTGTTGACCTGCCCATCCGAATCGCACGTGATGTCCACCAACGTCACCTCGCGCGTGGGCCGCTCGCTCAACCGGCCAATGGGCATGATCGGAAACAACTGGTCGAGCGCCCAGTGGTCGAGCAGCGATTGGAAGACGGAGAAGTTGCACATGTACTGGTCGCCGAGACTGTCTTCGAGCTTGCGGATTTCTTCTGGCACGTAGGTCCTGCTTTTGTAACTCTCCACGACCGCCTGGCTGATCTCCCAGTAAAGGCTTTCGATCTTCGCCTTGTCCGGCAAATCCATCATGCCCAGCGTGAACATGTGTTGCGCGTCGTCACGGCGTTCTAGCGCATCGTGGTAAACTTCGAGCTTGTTGAGCTTGGCCAGGTTTTTCTTGATATCGAGCAGTTCGCAGACAAGCGGATGCTCGGCGCTGCCGTATTGAAGAAAATCGCCGGGACGTATTTTTTCAATCGAGCCGAAAACTTCCACGATCAACACGCTGTGATGCGCGACGATAGCCCGCCCGCTTTCGCTGATGATGTCCGGTTGCGGGACTTTCTCCATGTTGCAGACTTCGCCGATGTAATAAACGACGTCGTTGGTGTATTCCTGGAGCGTGTAGTTGGTGGAACTGTCGAACGCCGACCGGCTGCCGTCGTAATCCACGCCAAGACCGCCGCCCACGTCGAGGAATTCGATCTCAAGCCCCATCTTGCGAAGCTTTGCGTAGAGACGCGCGGCTTCCTGCACGGCTTTCTTCACCGTCAGAATGTCCGGCACTTGCGAGCCGATGTGGAAATGCACAAGCTTCAGGCAATGGACAAGATTTTCCGCTTTCAACATTTCCGTTGCGGCAAGAATTTCCGCCGTGCTCAAGCCGAACTTTGCGTTCTCTCCGCCGCTTTCGGCCCAACGGCCCGCGCCCTTGGACAGCAACCGCGAACGGATGCCCAGCAACGGCTCGACGCCGAGTTGTTTTGAAATCGTGATGATCTGACGCAGCTCCTCCAGTTTCTCGACGACCATGATGACTTTTTTTCCAAGCTTGATGCCCAGCAACGCCATCTTGATGTAATCCGCGTCCTTGTAACCGTTGCAAATGATCAGGCTGCCCACCGCGCTCTGCATCGCCAGCCCGACGAACAATTCCGGTTTGCTGCCCACTTCGAGGCCAAAATCGTACGGCTTGCCCGCGTCGAGGATTTCTTCCACCACTTCGCGGAGTTGATTGACTTTAATGGGAAACACGCCGCGATACTTGCCCTGATAATTGAACTCCGCGATGGAATTGCGGAAGGCGAGGTTGATGGATTCGACGCGATGCCGCAGGATGTCCTGAAAACGAATCAGCAACGGAAACTTCAACCCGCGCCCCTTGGCCTCCTCGATCACGTCCGTGATGTCCACGGCAACGCCCGCCTCCTGATGCGGCTTGGCGACAACGTGGCCCGCGTCGTTGATGTCAAAATACTTCGCCCCCCAGCGATGGATGTTATACAGGTTGCGCGCCGCTTGTACGTCCCACGGCTCGGTGGCGTCGGTCGAATTACTCATCTCGTGTGCTTCAGAACGAACGCACTATAAAATTCTCCGCGGAGAAATCAATAGGCGCGTGAAAAAGTTTTTCACAGAGCGTGAACACTTTATGCCTCTCGCCACCCTAAGTTTCCCGCTTTGCATATGGGCTGGGTTTTGTTTTCATCCAGATATGACGAAAGCCTCACTTACTGCCATTGTGAAATATTGCGACCGCACACTACGCACGGACAAAATCGGCGATTACGACGGCGCGGTGAACGGTTTGCAGGTTGAAAACTCCGGCACGGTCACCCGCATCGCGGCGACCGTGGACGCAAGTCTGGCGACCGTGAAGCTCGCCATTGCGGCGAAAGCGGACTTGATGATCGTCCACCACGGGTTGTTTTGGTCGCCGTCGCATCCGTGGACGGGCAAGCGATACGAGTTGCTGCGGCTGCTCATCGAAAACGATTTGGCTGTTTACAGTTCACACCTGCCGCTGGACGCACATTCGAAGCTGGGTAATAATGCCCGGCTTTGCGCCCTGCTCGGCTTCAAAAAACTCACGCCTTCCTTTGTCTGCAAAGGCCAGCCAATTGGTTTTCAAACCAAGACAAAAATACAGCGCGCTGAACTGGTACGACGTCTGAAACGCGCTATTGGCGGCGAAGTGAAGCTTTTGCCCGGCGGACGCGAGACGTGTGAACGTATCGGCGTTGTAACGGGCGGTGCGGGCAATGAGTTGCGTCAAGCTGCTGCCGAAGGAGTGGACACGTTCATCACCGGCGAGGGCGCACACTGGACTTACGCAGCGGCGGAGGAATTGGGCATCAACGTCCTTTACGGCGGTCACTATGCGACGGAGACGTTCGGTGTAAAGGCCTTGGCGGCTGAAATTTCGAGAAAATTCAGCATTCCCTGGGAATTCCTAGATCATCAAACTGGTCTTTGAATTTGATCCGCAATGGTGTAATATGGCATCGTTGTGAAATGAAATTCGTAAAACTACTTGACATCATTCGTCATTCAAATATTCTACCGTTATGACTGGCAGCGATAAGCAACTCGGAGGCACTAGTGCCCAAAAGGTATTTTTAGGCAATGCGCCCTGGAATCAATCGGGGCACATCGGCATTCGCGCCGGCTCTCGTTGGCCGCATTTTGAGGCCGCCGTTTCTCCTTACATGCCCTTTCCATTTTACCTCGCCTACTGCGCGGCATTGTTGAAGAAAAATGGTTTTGAAGTGCTGCTGGTGGACGCCATCGCCGAGAAGCTCAACGACGAGGATTATTTCAACCGGATGAAAGCCTTTGGGCCTGACCTGGTCATCC
This sequence comes from uncultured Verrucomicrobiae bacterium, assembly GCA_963714605.1. GTDB lineage: Bacteria > Verrucomicrobiota > Verrucomicrobiia > Limisphaerales > CAVQOW01 > CAVQOW01. The sequence continues at coordinate 10,090 of CAVQOW010000002.1, forward strand.
ATGAAGTGGCCACCGCTTCGATTGAAACCGATCTGCGCCACGCGCGCAAAGTCAAGGAACTGCTGCCTGATTGCAAATTGATGTTTGCCGGCCCACATCGGCCGATGGGTGATTCCAAATGGCTGGCCGAGCATCCGGACGTGGATTTTGGCACGGAGGGTGAATATGAATTCACCGCACTGCAGGTGGCGCAACGCCTGCACTCGTCCAAGGCCGACATCGTTGGTTTGATTTATCGCGACAGCAATGGCAAGACCGTGGCCAATGGCCGCGCGCCGCTGATTCAACTCCCGGATTTGCCCTGGCCGGCACGCGAATATTTGCCGATGAATAGTTACTGGGACAACTGGGGCGGTCTGCCGGAGCCGTGCCTGCAAATTCACGCCAGCCGTGGCTGTCCCTACACATGCAATTTCTGCCAGTGGCCGCAACTCATGTATGGCGGCAACAAGTATCGCACACGCACCGCCAAGGACGTGGCCGACGAAATCGTGCATTGCCGCGACACCTACGGCAGCAAGTCGTTTTATTTCGACGACGACACGTTCAACATTGGCAAAAAGCGAATGCTGGAAATTTCCGATGAATTCATCCACCGCAAGTTGAACATGCCATGGTCTGCCATGTCCCGTGCCGACACTTGCGACCACGAAACTCTTCGCCGGATGCGCGATTCGGGAATGACGGCCATCAAGTATGGACTCGAAACGGGCGACCAGAAAATCCTCGACGACTGCGGTAAAAAGTTGAATTTGAAAGTCGCCGTGGAAAACATCAAGGAAACCAAGCGCCTCGGCATCATCTGCCATTTGACCATTTCCTTTGGTTTGCCGGGCGAGACTCACGAAACCATCAAGAAAACGATGGACTTGCTGGATGAACTCAATCCGGACTCCGTACAATTTTCCATTTCAACGCCATATCCGGGCAGCGAGCTTTACGATCAGTTGCTGGCCAAGGGACATTTGTTGAGCGGTGACTTTGACGAATACGATGGCATGAACAAGGCCGTTATCCGCACCGACGCGCTCACGGCCGAAGAAATCCAGGCGGCCTATCAACACGCCGTTGCCTACTGGAATAAAAAACATTTCACCCGCAAGGTCTGGAACAACAAGTGGCACTACTTCAAGGAAGTCGTGAGTCATCCGGTTTCCGCCATGCGCACGTTGGGCGGTATGGTCAAACAGGGCGCCAGCGCGTAAGCCGGCCGCAGTTTTTAAACATCGGCAGAAAGTGGACACAGTCCATCCACTTTTGGCTTTGATGGATCGCAATTTCGTCGTTCAATGACGCAAATGAAATCTGCCATTGTCATTTGCACGCGAAACCGCCCGGAAAAGCTCGCGCTCACGTTGGAGCCGATTTCCCAATTTCAACCACGCGACTTTGAACTGCTGGTCATAGATACCAGCGACGAGGCAAAGCGTGACGAGGTCCGTCGCTGCGTCGAAAAATATGGCGGAATGTATTTTTACCGCGACCATCGCGGGCTTGGAGCATCCCGCAACACCGCGCTGACGAAGTTAACCTGCGACCTCGTCGCGCTTCTGGACGACGACTGTGTGCCGGAAAAGGACTGGCTGACCCAATTGCTCTCGAACTTCACCGACGAAAGCATCTGGGCCGTGACCGGGAGAATTATTTCGTTCGACACAACGCTGCTCTTCGACCAGGTCGCCTGCCAGGATTTGGGGTTGGAGAAGCGGGTCTTTGGCCCGGAAAACATCCGCTTCAGTTTCTCCGAACTTTTTGGCAAGTTCACAAAAGTTTTTTCCAGCCAGTTAAAATCCGCCGCCCCGGCACCTTATGGCATTGGGCATGGCGGCAACGTCGCTTTTCGCCGTGACAAATTGCAGCAACTGGGTGGTTTTAACGAGGCCTTTTGGAGGGCGTCCGAAGACATCGAAATGTTTTACCGCGTGTTGAAGGCCGGGGGCCGGATTGTTTACGAACCTGGGGCTGTCGCCGTTCATTGTCATCCGCACATTACGACCGAGCAGGTCAGTCGCGCCCGTCATGCCTACAGCTTGGGCACCGCGGCTTTCATGCGTTCCAATCTGAACCTGAGAATGTCCTGCCTTTATTTGGGCAGACTGATACAACTTACGGCAAAGTATGTCCAATTCCGCCTCTCCCGACAGCATGCACTGGCCCAAGTTTACGGTGCGGACCTGAAGGGCTGGTGTCGCGGACTTTATTCCGGCAACCCCCGACTAAGCGAATCGTAAGCTGAATCTTTTTGGGTGATTTAAATGTCCTTGTCCCCAAGGGGTTTCATCATCTCCTCATCGCGACAGTCACCATCCACGACTTGGGATTTTTCGTGCGGGCAGCAGTTGAACAGGCTGCTCTGGTTGAAGTAAAAATTGCCACCATCGTCACGCTCGTGACTGGATTGAAGACCGTGGGCGTCAAGACCGGGTCAATATCAGGTCTTGGTGGCTGCCGAAACGTCGCGATCCGTCCGCGTGGTTGACGGTTGCGCGCGTGAGTTGGTGCAAATTATCAGGGGTCGCTGTTGGCGGGTCTTGTCGGTGTCAGCGCGACTGTTTGCCTTGAAACAATCAGGTAACCAATCAACAGAAGACCGATCGCAATGGCCGCAAGACTTGTGTACAAAGCTGTGACGACGGGTTTGAAAATAAACTCGACGGTGTGCGAACCTGGCATCAGAAAAACGCCCCGCATGATGAAGTTGCAGCGCAGCAGCGGGACCGGTTGGCCGTCCATCAGCACGCGCCAGTCAGGGTCGAACTTGTCGTTGAACAGCAGAACCGAAGGCAGCACAACCTGAGCATTGAAGGTGATGTGGGAGGGCGCGTAGCTGGCAAAATTCACCGTGCCTGGATTCTGATTGGTGGCGCCAGCGGGAGATGTTGGCAACGGCGTCGAGACCAGCACCTCTTTGTCCGGATCAAACCCGGCACTGCTTAGCGTACTGAGCGTCGCCTGGTCATTCGTGCTGACCAGCCAGTGGGAATAGAGTTTGGCACGAGGCAAGGCGCCGGTGAAATTAAACAGCGCGTAATTGCCGTTGGTGTCGAGGACGGCGGTCAGCTCTTCAAGGCGGGTCGGATTGTAAATGCCCGGTTTTGGCACGATGTCGAACCTCTCGACGATGCGGAAACCATGTTGCGCTGGATCAATTTGCTCGTTCAGCGTGTCTAAAAAACCAGCCGCGCCTAAAAGGTAACGAGTGTTCGTCAATTGCCAGCGCCGCGCGACCAAATGCAGCGATTCAGACGTACCGCGGAAGTTCAATGCGCCTTCAAACGCCGCAAGGTCCTCCGGCATTCGTGGCATCTGAATGATGTCAAGCGATTGAATGTTGTAATAAGGGAAATGCTGCTGCGCCCACTCCATCCGGTAAAGTTGTTCGAGTAGCGACAATTTCGGCGGCGACCGGAACGGCAGGATGGCGACCCGATGCTCATAGGGTTTATCGCGCAACAAATCAATGATGGGATTGGTCGCGTATTTCTGCGGGTAGTCCCAAAAAACAGTCCAGTGGCGGTCCGACCACTCCAAATCGGCGACCAAAAACAACCCGAGGAATATTCCTGCCCACCTGGCCCGTCGGCCAGCCAGAGCGCCACTGAGAATCAGTGTGATTAGTCCCACCGATATCGCCAGCAACAGCACAAACAAACCAACCTGGCCAATGCTAAATGCAGCGACTTGGTTGGCCACCGCTTCATCGAACTGAACCGTTTGCAGATAAGCTACAAAATTTGTGCTGTGAGATGCATAAATCAACCAGCCCAGCAAACTTGTTGCAACCGCGACGACGCTTGCAACAGCCCACTTTCTGTCGAATCCCTGCGCTTTTGCCCACCAACTTTTCAATTGCGTGACCGGCGCCACCATGCCCGCTCCCCCGACCTCCAGATGGCGCCTGCTCAACCCATGAACGCCGTATGCAAAAATGATTGTCAACGCCCACGAAAAGATATGCAAGAACTTGGCCGGGTTTCGCATCGTGGAGACACCCGGCAGCATGTAAAAAAGCTTGTAGAAGGGTGCGAACCGGCCCCAAGCCAGCAGCAGTGAAATGATCAAAACCGCCGTCCAAAACCAGAGGTGTTGCCGATTGACTTCCGAGAAAGCGGATTCTTTCCGGCGTAGTGCCTGCGCCATCGCCCAGATTGCCACGACGCACACCAGCACGCCACAGTAGTTGCCGCCGCCGGAGAAGCGCATATAACCGACCGGTGGCGGCCCCTGCCTATCCGATTCAAAATAGCGATCCCAAGCCGGGTCGCGGCCCATCGCGCCCCAATAATTGCCGCCACCGGGAGTGTCCATCCGATATCCGAACAGTCCGGGCACAAACAAACCGAGTGTCTCCCGTTTTGGCAGACTCCACTGCGTGGCCCAGTCCCAGTGTTGTGACTTGGTTTCTGCATCTTGGCCGGTGCCGACAATACCCTTGACCTGCGTACCGACGAGCGCCAACAGCGTTTGAGAAGCAATAAACGCCGCGAACACCGCGACGATCGCAACGCGCCCGACACCCCGCGCGATTTTTGCCAAGACAGTCCCCCCTTCCTGAAGCGACTTGAACAAGACAAAAGCCGCAACAAACAAACTGAAAATCGCTCCGATGTCCGCGCCTTCCATCACACCCATTCCCACGGCAAGTCCCGCCAAGGCCACTCGCGTCCAACGCAGAAGAAAGGGGGTTGTCGCTGTGTTGGATACGACCAGCGCCAAAGCGAGAAAGTTCATGCCGAACGTGATGTCTTGCGCCGCCACACCCCAACAGGCAGTTGAAAAAAAATCACCGTTTATTGCGATGGCCAGTGCCCCCAATGCGCACGCCAATGGTGTCAGTCCCAAGCGTCTGAAAAAAGTCCATGCGCTGAGGCCAAGTATCCATAGCGTGATCGGAGCGAGAAACTTCGCGTATCCAACAGGGCCAATCAGCCAGCGAATGAATGTGGCGATGGTCGGCGCACACGCGCCGACGCTGACCCCGATGCTGTTCAGATCAATCCATGCGCTGGTCAACGCTCCGGGAAGGCGACACCATTCGGACTCTTGCACTCCCAACGGACCATCGTTCGAAAAATGGACGATCCCAGGCAAAAAGCTTTGCCAAAACTGCATGGCGAGAACGACGCCGAGCAGCAATGCCACCCAAAGGACACCGGCCCTCATTGTGAAAAGCGACTTCCCAGATTTCATATTGCGCTACTATGACATTGTGGATTCGGTCCCCTGTTCAACGAGACAATCAACGGTCGTGACAGGCGCATGCTCTCATCAGGCAAGTTTTAGATACAAAGTTTGCGCCCGGCACGGCAGATCAAACTCTTTGCGCACATCAAGAATGCGGTACTCAAAAGTGTTCTGCCCGATTTGACAATACACCTTGGCAAAAGAACTTTGACCGGGGTATCCTTTCTTTTGAAACAGACCATGGTCCCCCAATACTTTCACGTCTGGCAGCGTTGGCGGGATGCCGCGGCCCCCAGCATCCAGAACCCGTTTTCCCTTTGCTATTTGCATTGGCATAAATCGGGGAACACTATCAAAAGCCGGGAAACTCACCCGACCAAAAATATTTTCTGCAGAGGGTGGGCATCCGCGTGATTCGGTGTCAACCCGAAAACCAACTGAAAAACCAACTGAATTGCTCTTGCGCAAGATTTACCCCAACGCCGAGGAATCTCTGGACACTTCTCAGCCCATTGGAATAGCCTAGCAGCATGGAATTAGAAGTTTTAGTTACCGGGTCCGCTGGATTCATCGGCTCGCATGTCTGCCGACATTTGCTCAAGCAAGAACATCGCGTAGTAGGATTGGATGATCTGAGCGGTGGGTTTCGAGACCAGGTGCCGAATGGCGTCGAGTTTGTGGAAGGCTCGGTGACGGACGGCATGTTGATTCGACGGCTGTTTGAAAAGCATTCATTCGAGCACGTTTTCCATCTGGCCGCTTACGCCGCCGAGGGATTGAGCCACTTCATCAAACATTTCAACTACACCAACAACCTGCTGGGCAGCGTCAATCTCATCAATGCCTCGGTGAACCACGGCGTGAAATGTTTCGTGTTCACCTCGTCCATCGCGGTCTATGGCCGCAATCAACTGCCCATGTCGGAGGAGATGTCGCCGCAACCCGAAGACCCTTATGGCATTGCCAAATACGCCGTGGAACTCGACCTGCGCGAGACGCATGAAATGTTCGGGCTGAACTACGTGATCTTCCGGCCGCACAATGTTTACGGGGAGAATCAGAACATCGGTGACCGTTACCGTAATGTGATCGGGATTTTCATGAACCAGATCATGCAGGGCCAGCCCATGACCGTTTTCGGTGACGGCAAGCAGACCCGCGCATTCAGTCACATTGACGACGTGGCCCCGATCATTGCCGCCAGCATCGCCCGGCCTGCGTGTTACAACCACGTTTTCAACGTCGGCGCTGACAAGCCCTATTCTGTGCTGGAACTGGCCCAAGTTGTCGCCAAGACGATGGGAGCAAAATCCGCCGTCAAGCATCTCGCCGCGCGAAATGAAGTCGTTAACGCGTACTCGTCGCACGCAAAAGTGCAACAACACTTCGGCGATTTGATCAAAAACGTGCCGCTGGAAGAAGGCATTGCCAGAATGGCGGCTTGGGCGAAGAAAGTGGGGGCGCGTCAGGGAAAACCCTTTGAAGGCATCGAAGTCCGCAAAAACCTGCCGGCGTCGTGGACCGACTTGGAAAAACGGAGATAAAGGCGTTTCGCGCGAAGGGATTATTTGTTCGATCCAGCGCTGGTTGTGCCTGAAACCAGCGAGGCAGATGCGCCTAAATCCGGAGCAACTGCCTGATTTCTCTTGAATCGAGAGCGAGCCGGGCGACAGACTTCCGGCACGTTATGACTCAATACCTCGACCTGCTGCGCCTCGTGCTGGACCACGGCAAGTTCAAGGCCGACCGCACCGGCACGGGCACGTATTCCGTGTTCGGCGCACAGGCGCGGTTTCCGTTGCAGAAAAATTTCCCGTTGCTCACGACCAAGAAGCTCCACACAAAATCCATCATCTACGAACTGCTCTGGTTTCTGCACGGCGACACGAACGTCAAATATCTCCACGACCACGGCGTGACGATCTGGGACGAGTGGGCAGACAAGGACGGCAACCTCGGCCGCATCTACGGCGCGCAATGGTGCGATTGGCGCGCGCCCGACGGATGCCCGGTCAACCAGATTGACCAGGTCATCGAGCAGATCAAAAAGAATCCTGACAGCCGGCGGCACATCGTCACCGCGTGGAATCCGGGCGAGCTCGATCAGATGGCGCTGCCGCCGTGCCACGCCATGTTCCAGTTCTACGTGTGCGATGGCGAACTGTCCTGCCAGTTGTACCAGCGTTCGTGCGATCTTTTTCTTGGGGTGCCGTTCAACATCGCCAGCTATGCACTGCTCACGCTGATGGTCGCGCAGGTTTGCGGACTGAAGCCTGGCGACTTTGTCCACACCTACGGCGACCTCCATCTCTACGCCAATCATCTTGAACAGGCGAAGCTGCAACTTTCACGTGAGCCGCGCCCGCTGCCGCAA
>CAVQOW010000003.1:0-26627 GCA_963714605.1 uncultured Verrucomicrobiae bacterium
CAAGCATCGCCGCCAACACGACGTGCTGGACGCGGATTGGTCGGTCAGCCCGATCACGAAACAGAATCAAGACCGCGCATGGGCGCAACTCGGCACCAGCGGCAGTGGCAATCACTTTGTCGAGTTCGGCATTTTTACTTTGCACTCAGCCATAGGTGGTAGGGCGCGTCACTCTGTGCGCGCCGCAAACGATAAGTCCGGCGGGCAGGGGACTGCCCGCCCTACCATTGATCAATCAACGATGCAGGAATTGCCACCGGGCACTTATGTGGCGTTGCTCAGTCACAGCGGCAGTCGCGGCACGGGCGCGTCGGTGTGCGATTATTACAGCAAGCTGGCGTTGAAAAAGCATCCGGAACTGCCAAAGGAATTGCAGCGGCTGGCGTGGCTCTCGCTCGACGAGGCGGAAGGTCAGGAATACTGGGCGGCGATGGAGTTGATGGGCCGTTACGCCGCGGCGAATCACGCGCTCATCCACAAACACATCGCCGCGAACCTCGGCGCGCAGGTTTTGCTCGATTTGGAAAATCACCACAACTTCGCGTGGAAAGAGCGGCACGTCATCGGCGGTGTGGAACGCGAGGTCATCGTGCATCGCAAAGGCGCGACGCCAGCGGGCGTCGGTGTGTCGGGCATCATTCCCGGTTCGATGGCGACGCCGGGATTCATCGTGCGCGGCAAAGGCAACGCGGAGTCGTTGAACTCGGCGGCGCACGGCGCGGGCCGCGTGATGAGCCGCACGCAAGCGGCAAAGACGTTCGACTGGAAGGAAGTGAATCGTTTCCTCAAAGAGCGCGGCGTGACGCTCATTTCCGCCGGTCTCGACGAAGTGCCGATGGTCTATAAAAACATCCACGAAGTCATGGCGGCACAATCCGACCTCGTCGAAATCGTGGGCCAGTTCGATCCCAAGCTGGTGAAGATGGCACCGCACGGCGAGCGACCGGAAGACTGATCGGAGAAAACAAAAGCGCTCGCGAACTGTAGTGTTGGCTGTCTTCCATTGGTCGCGACTGTTGATATGCCGTTGACGAATGCCGAAGCGTTTGGTCAACTATTGCGAACATGAAAATTTCTCATCAACTCAGAATAGTTACCTTAGTTATAAGCTTTTTTTGCTTCGCAGTTGGGCCAGGAGTGACGCAGTTAAAAGCCGCCGATTCCAGCGCTTCGTTGGAACAGCGCGTGGCCAAGCTCGAAGCGCTCCAGCAGCCCACGGCGCCAGTCATCAATACCGGCGATAATGCGTGGATGCTCGCCAGTTCCGCGCTGGTGCTGATGATGACGGCGCCGGGACTGATCCTTTTCTACGGCGGACTGGTGCGCAGCAAGAACGTCCTCGCCACCATGATGCACAGCATGATCCTCATGGCACTGGTGTCGGTGATGTGGATGATTTTCGGCTACAGCATGGCGTTTGCGGAAGGCAACGCCTTTGTTGGAAATCCGCTTACCTATTTCTTCCTGCGTGGTGTGGGCGGCGCGCCGAATGCGGATTACGCGGGCACGGTGCCGCAACAGACGTTCATGCTGTTTCAAATGATGTTTGCCATCATCACGCCCGCGCTGATCAGCGGGGCGGTGGCGGAACGGATCAAGTTCAAAGCCTATGTGCTGTTCATGGTGCTCTGGGTCACGGTCGTGTATTTTCCGTTGTGCCACATGGTTTGGGGCAAGGGCGGTTGTTTCAACTGGGCGCTCGGTGGCAAAGTGCCGGTGCTGGATTTCGCGGGCGGCACGGTGGTGCACATAAGTTCCGGCGTGTCCGCGCTGGTGTGCGCGCTCGTGCTGGGCAAACGCTCCGGCTATCCGCACGAGCCGATGATGCCGCACAATGTTGTGCTCAGTCTCATCGGCGCGGGACTGCTCTGGGTGGGCTGGTTCGGTTTCAACGCCGGGAGCGCCGTCAGCGCCGGTGCGCTCGCTTCAAGCGCGTTTGCCGCGACTCATTTTTCGGCGGCGGCTGCCGCCTTGAGCTGGGCATTTGTGGAATGGTTCGACAAAGGCAAACCCAGCGTGCTGGGAGCGGCGTCGGGCATGGTGGCGGGATTGGCGACGGTCACGCCGGCGTCGGGATTCGTCACGGTGCCCGCGGCGTTTTGCATCGGGTTGGCAGCCGGTGTGGTTTGCTATTGTGCGGTGACCCGGCTGAAGGCGCGCTTCCGTTACGACGATTCGCTGGATGTTTTTGGCGTTCATGCCGTGGGCAGCATTACCGGCATGTTGATGCTCGGATTTCTCGCCAACGCAACGGTGAACACCGCGATCGCCGGCACATTCATGAGCAATGGCAAGGTCGTGTCGCTGGCGGGCGGTCCGGGACAGTTTTTGAATCAGCTTGAGGCGGTGCTGTTCACGGCGGCGTTCGCAGGGATTGCGTCGTTCGTCATTCTCAAGATCGTCGAGAAAGTGGTGGGGTTGCGCGTGGATGTCGAAGACGAGACCGCCGGCTTGGACCTCACGCAGCACGGCGAGCGGGCTTATACCGAATAACCAACGGGAAATTTATGAAGAAAATCGAAGCCATCATCAAACCGTTCAAGTTGAGCGAAGTCAAAGAAGCGCTGAATGCCATTGGCATTCAAGGCATGACCGTGACCGAAGTGAAAGGCTTCGGGCGACAAAAAGGCCACACGGAGATTTACCGTGGCAGCGAATATACTGTGGATTTCCTGCCGAAGGTCAAAATTGAGACCGTACTGTCGGACGCCATGGCCCCACAAGCTGTCCAAGCCATTCTTAAAGCCGCCAAGACCGGCAAAATAGGCGACGGCAAAATATTCGTCACGGCAGTTGACGACTCGTATCGCATCCGCACTGAAGAGCGGGGTGATTCCGCTGTTTAGTTGAAGTTGGGGCTGGGAGTCTCTCCCCAGCCGAACGATTCGGGCGCGCTGAGAATAACCCCGAGTGGGTTGCGCAGCGCACCCGTGGATTCATTTCTGAAGTTTGTTTCGTAGCTTTACTTCAACATTTCTTTCACTTTTTCCGCGTCCTGCGTCGGTGGCTGACACGCTTTGCCGGTGCAAAGATAAAGCACCGGACCGTCCTTCGTGAGCAGGGTTTTGGCAAATGGCTCGACTGAACCTGTGTCGCCATGCACGACTTTATTCGGTTGATAAACCGAATGTGCGGCATGCAAAAGCTCGCACGTCTTTGCGTCGTTTGGATCTCCGGCGATGACGACACGGCGCGGTTCTTCCAGCCAGAAATCCAACGCTTGCAGCATGTACGGCACGGCTTGCGGCAGATGCTGGATTCGGTGCGCGAACAGTTGCAGCGTGGCCTCGGTGGGTTTCCGAAAATCTTCGCGGCCCGTGATGGCGGCCAGTTTCAACAGCGCGAGTGTGGCGACGGAATTGCCGGATGGTTCAGCGCCGTCGTAATCATCCTTCACACGCAGGATGAGGTCTTTCGCGTTAGCAGCGCTTTGCCAGAACCCGCCGTTCTCCGCGTCGGAGAATTTCGCAATCATCGCCTCGGCCAGTTCGATGGCGAAGTCGAGGTGCTCCGGTTCGAGCGTGACTTCGTATAAATCAATCACGCCCGAAAGCATAAACGCGTAGGCTTGGAGCAATTGGACGTCGTCGCGCTCGCCATCGCGCCAGCGGTGGTGGAGGATTGCCGATTGGCGATTGGCGATTGGCGATTGAGACGATGTTTGCCAAAGATTTTCCTGAATGAACGCCAGATTATTCTCTGCCGCCACCAGATATTTTTCGTCACCTAACACGGCATAAGCCCGCGCCATTGCGCCGAGCATCAAGCCGTTCCACGAAGTCAGGATTTTATCGTCGAGATGCGGGCGGATGCGCTGATTGCGTGCCGCGAGCATTTTTATTTTGGCGGAGATGAGGAGTTCTGTGTCGGTAGGGCTGATCCCGCTTTGCGGAACCTGGACGCGCGGCAGCGCGTCCCTACCAGAAATCGCATTTACATTGCTCAAGACATTCTGTCCTCGCAACGGCTGTGGATGGCTGTGGTCAACAAAGTTTCCTTCCTTTGTAATTCCGAAGTAGCTGACAGACACACTGAATTCTTCCGGCGAAAGCAATTTCGACAATTCGTCCCACGTCCAGCAGTAGAATTTACCTTCATGCCCTTCGCTGTCGGCGTCTTCGGCGGAATAGAATCCGCCGTCGGGATGCGTCATGTCGCGGAGGACGTAATCGAGGATGTCACGGGCCGTCTCCGCGAAAATTTGAGATTTGTAATTTGAAATTTCAGATTGGCTGACGAGGTGCGCGTCGAGATAAAGCTGCGCGAGTTGTGCCTGGTCGTAGAGCATTTTCTCGAAGTGCGGAACGAGCCATTCAGCGTCCACCGAGTAGCGCGCGAAACCGCCGCCAAGCTGGTCGTGAATGCCGCCAGCGGCCATGTGATCGCAGGTATGCGAAATCATTTCCGCGGCTTGGTCATCGTGAAATCGCTTCGCGTATCGGAGCAGAAAGGCGGGCAGGCTTGGCTGCGGAAATTTCGGCGCGCTGCCGAATCCGCCGTGGCGCGGATCGTAGGCTTCCTTGAAAAGTGTTCCGGCACGGCGAAGCGTTTCGGTGGTGAGCAGCAGGTCGCTCGCGACTGTGCTTGCCGTGGCGGCTTCGAGGCGCGCGTGGATTTCGGCGGCGGACGCGGTGACTTCGCCATGGCGCTCCTGCCAAATCCGGCTGACCTGCTGAAGCACTTGCAGAAAACTGCCGCGACCCTGTCGATTGTCCGGCGGAAAATAGGTGCCGCCAAAGAACGGCTTGAGGTCCGGCGTCAAAAAAACATTCAACGGCCAGCCGCCCGAACCGGTCGTCGCTTGCACGAACGTCATGTAAATTTTGTCCACGTCGGGACGCTCCTCGCGATCCACCTTGATGCTGACGAAATGCGCGTTGAGAAACGCCGCGATTTCCCGGCTCTCGAATGACTCGCGTTCCATGACATGACACCAGTGACAGGTTGAGTAGCCGATACTGAGGAAAATGGGTTTGTTTTCGTTGCGCGCTTTGGTGAACGGCTTCTCGCCCCATGCAAACCAGTCCACGGGATTGTGGGCGTGCTGAAGGAGGTACGGCGACTTTTCACGGCTGAGGCGGTTCATTGGGGAGAAAATAGACCGCAACGCTGCATTTGGCAAAAGACGTCTTGAAGTGCCGGGACTGAAATCCGGCGCAAATTTGCATCGTCACTCCCTTGTCCGTTGTATAGTTTGACGCCATGTTGTCGGAAAAGCCGTGGAAGTTTGAGGCAATTCTGCGCCTGCTGGTCGGCGTGTTCATTTGTGTCGCCACGGGCGCGACGATTCTGAACGCGACGCGGTTTTCAAGCGTTGGCGAAGTGGATGAACGCATCATTTTTGCGCTGGTGGCCAGTACGCTAGCTTGTTCGGTTTGCGCGTTGTTCATGCTGCGGCGGTCCTGGCCGATTGAAAGATTCACACGCCATTTCATGGGGTTGTTGTGTTGTTTGTATCTGGTTGTGATGTTGGGAAGTCTCGTCCAACACTTTGTCGGCAAAGCGGACGTCGGTCTTTCGATCTGGCGCATGATTGCCGCCGCAATCAGCTTTCAAGGTTCAGCACTGGTATTGACTCATTTTTTTCTTCGCGAGCACGGCACGCGTTGGGCAGATGCCTTTGGTTTTGGCAACGACCGGCAGCGCGCGTTGCTGTTCGGAACGCTGGGCGGGTGCTTCTTCTTCCCAATCGGCTGGGGCATGCAATGGGCCTCGGTGCAAGTCCTGTCCCAAGTCGGCATCAATCCGGTGGAGCAACAGGCTGTGCAGACGCTGAAAATCACCGAAAGCTCCCTGGCCCGCCTCACCCTCGCCGCCACGGCGATCGTCCTCGCGCCGGTGGCTGAAGAAGTCCTGTTCCGAGGCCTGCTTTATCCGACGATCAAACAAGCCGGTTTTCCTCGAATGGCTTTGTGGAGCACGGCGTTGCTGTTTGCCGTCGTGCACCAAAATCTTGCATCGTTCGTGCCGCTGTTCGTGCTGGCCGTCGCGCTGTCGCTGCTTTACGAAAAAACAAACAACCTGCTCGCCACCATCGCCGCACACAGCTGCTTCAACACAATGAATTTCACGGCGCTGTGCCTGTTCCAGAGCAGATTCGGTCAATCGCCCGGCCCATGAACGAATTTGAACTCATCCATCGCCTGACGCGCGCGCTGCCGGCCAATGAATCGGTCGTGGTCGGCGCGGGAGACGATTGCGCGGTGCTTGATGTCGGCGCGCCGGATCGGCTGCTGTTGTTCAAAACCGACGCCGTGGTCGAGGGCATTCACTACACGGCCGGCACACCGCCGGAAAAAATCGGGTACAAGGCGCTCGCCCGCTGCCTGAGCGACATCGCGGCAATGGCGGGCACGCCGACAGCCGCGCTGGTTACGATTGGCCTGCCGCGCAAGTTTGACGTGGCGTTTGTCGAAGCAATAATTGCGGGGATGAAAACGCTGGCGCGACGACACGGCGTGGCCATTGTCGGCGGCGAGACGACGACGAACCCGGAACGCATGCTGATTTCAGTCGCGCTGGTTGGTTTCGCCCCGCGTGGGAAGGTTTTGCTCCGATTGGGTGCGAAGATTGGTGACGCAATTTTCGTCACGGGCGAACTGGGTGGTTCTCTGGCCGGAAAACACTTGGACTTTGAGCCGCGACTGGCCGAGGCGCGCTGGCTGGCTGAGCATTTTCCGATTCACGCAATGATCGATCTGAGCGACGGTCTCGCGGGCGATTTGCGCCATTTGCTCAAGGCGAGCGGCGTCGGCGCAGAATTGCTCAAAACCGCGATTCCCATCAGCCGCGCGGCAAAGTTTGCGGCCAAAGCTGGGGATTCTGCGAAACCTGCGCTCGCGTCGGCGCTCACGGACGGCGAGGATTTCGAGCTTCTCTTCACGGTTGCGGGCAAGCACGCCGTGCCGCTGCTCGACGCGTGGAAGAAACCATTTCCGAAACTTCGGCTGAGTTGCATCGGCAAGATCGCCGCAGGCGAAGGAATCACCATTCGGGACAAAGACGGCGTAAGACCGTTCACCGCGCATGGCTACATTCATTTCGCATAGCCCGGCTGAGACTGAAGCCCTTGGCGAACGCTGGGGACGCGCAGCAGAGCGTGGCTGGGTCATCGGCTTGACCGGCGAGTTGGGCGCGGGCAAGACGCAACTCGTAAAAGGCCTGGCGCGTGGGCTGGACATCGCTGTGCGCGTGCATTCGCCGACCTTCACGCTCGTCAACGAATACAGCGGCGGTCGGCTTCGGCTGTTTCATCTCGACTTGTATCGGCTCGACACCGCCAGACAAATCGTGGCTGCCGGTCTGGAGGAATATTTGCAACCGGACGGCGTAACGGTGATCGAATGGGCGGAAAAGTTGTCGACAGTCGAGGGTCGAGAGTCGAACGCTTTGAACAATTGGCGCAATGTGAATATTGAAGTCATTGGCGAAACCGAACGGCGCATCATGTATGAAGATTTTGGCGCTTGAATTTTCATCACCGCAACGAAGCGTGGCGGTCGCCACCGCTCCGGACGACGGAACTCCGCGACGTTTGGCAACCGTGTCCGAAATCCAAAATCCAAAGTCTGAAGTCCGGGCCATTCCCGTGCTGAGTTTGACCAACTCCATTTCCGTCAGCGAAGTTGTCGAGACAGGCTGCACGCACACGATGAAACCACTCGGCATGGCGGAGGAAGCGCTGAAGCAGGCGGGAATTGAGCGGGGGCAAATCGAGTGTCTGGCCATTGGGCTCGGACCGGGTTCTTACAACGGAATTCGCGCGGCCATTGCGCTGGCACAAGGATGGCAACTGGCATGCGGCATCAAGTTGCTTGGCGTGAGCAGCACCGAGTGCATTGCGGCGCAGGCGCAGGCTGACGGATTGAGAGGCGAATTTGCCGTGGTGATTGACGCGCAACGAGAGGAGTTTTACCTGGCTCGCTACAAAGTTACGGCGGACGAGGTTCGCGAATTGTCTGCGCTGCGGCTGGTGACGCTCGCCGCTGTGCGAAAGCTCAGGGAGACGGGCGCGGTTTTAATTGGTCCGGAAGCGACGCGTTGGTTTCCGGAGGCGCGCATCGTTGTCCCGCGCGCGGCGACGCTGGGTAGGCTGGCGCTTGGGCGGACGGATTTCGTTGCCGGTGAAAAGCTGAAGCCGATTTACTTGCGCGAGACTAAGTTTGTCAAAGCGCCTCCGCCGCGCGTCTTTGCGATTTAAACGTGTAGGTGAATGCCTTTCTGTAGGAACCCGGAAATTCGGGTTTAATGATTTTCACTCATTCGACGGGGATCTTAGCCACCGATTTTTCCGGCGTCCAAAGGCGGTACACATTTGTCACTTTTCGTGACATTGCAAAAATCAACGTAAGGGGAAAACCCTATTCGTGCTGCCCGAACAAGCGAAAGTGTGGTGTCTGGGCTTAAAAACCATTTTCAATTTCCCCGTGGCATCTTGATTGCTCAGAAAGAACACAGTCGGACAATAGTCTGGGAAAATGCCGACGCACAATGAATGTGGCGGCTTAACATTCTTGTGGGAGCAGAGCGATTGAACGAAATGATTGTCGGTTCCACCCTCGCTGAGGTTGTGAAATCCGTCGCCATTGTAAGGTTCGTCTTTGGCGGGGGATTCGCTGTTTGTGTTGGGCCTCCGGGGTGTGATTCTTTTAGTCCGGGCTGAAAAAGTCCGTTCGGCAACAAACGCATGCATATTTAACTTTGTGAAAACGACTGTGAACATGATTGATTTCAGAATGGTGGTTCCTGCGCGCTGGAACGCGGGATTCACCCTGGCTGAAGTTTCCGTATCGTTGTTCTTGGTGGTGCTGGTATTTGCGGGAGTGATTTATGGCTATGTCCAGACGGCCTCCCGCGCGGAATGGAGCGCAGACTCGCTGGCAGCCGAATCATTGGCCATACAAGGCGTCGAGCAGTTGCGGGCGGCCCAGTGGCTGCCGGACAATTCTCCCATCATTGACCAACTTGGGATGACGAACATGACGTCAACCAACTATTCGCGAACCAATGTGCTTGATGTGCCGGTATCGGGAGGCGCGCCGATTTATGCGACCAACTACATTTCCATAACGACCCCTTGCACAAACCCCATTATCAGACAATTCCGTGTCGATTGCGTGTGGATGTTGAATAGCCGCCCGACGAAAATAAAGGGGCCGTTTACCAACACAGCCATCACCTTGCGCGCGCCAGATCAATACTGATGAAACACCTGGCATCCATCCCATCAAGTCGTTCGCCGTCGCGGGCCAGTCAAAAGGCTTTTACCCTGGTGGAGATGACGATTGCGTCAGGGGTTTTTTTGCTGATTGTTGCGGGCATGGTTTACTCGCAACTGTTTGGGTTGAAAATGTACAACATTTCTCAAAGCAAATTGAGCGCGGCTGACAACGCCCGGGAAACGTTGAATAACGTCCGGCGCGACGTCCGGTCGGCCACGCTCCTGTACGTTGGAAATATCACCAATGCTTCATCCACCAGCCCCACGTTTACGCACATCACTTCGACCAACGCGCACATCGGAAACGCGATTGAGATTCATCCGACGACGGCCACCAACATTTACATCTGGTACTACAGGGATTCGACCACCAATTCGTTGGTGCGCCAAACCAACAATTCCAACTACCGGCAGATTATCGCCAAATATATCACCAATTCGATGATATTTCAGGCCGAAGATTGCTTTGGCAATGTGCTGACCAACGACGTGAACAACCGTGTCATCCACATGACGCTGCAGTTTTATCAGTGGGAATTCCCAATCACAATGACCGGAAGCAGCAATAGCTACTACGATTATTACCAACTGCAAACCCGGATCGCCATCCGGACGGTTGATTAAGGACCAAACCCAAAGGCGAACACCATGAGAACAGGATGCGCACGTTACGGAAAAACGCAAAAAGGCTATGCGCTGATCTACACCACGTTGTTCGTGACTGTGAGTCTGGTCCTTTTGACGTCCATGTTCATGTGGACCTCAACCAGCGTGCCGTTGACCGAACGGAACAACATGTTCAACCGCGCCCAATGGGCGGCGGAAGCGGCCACGGAAAGAGCATTGAGCTATGTCTCCTACGATTTCATGAATTGCAACTTCGATCCCACGAAACTGACCACTTATCAGGCCCTCATTCCGACAAACGACTGGGCCAGCGCCTATCAGTTCAGCAATGGCACCAACGTGTTGAACCAGACGTTTGTCTCGTCCAGCAATCCAAAGGTGGCGACCAATGTCAGCACCGAATTTAACTTGGGCACGAATTCCCTGTTGTGGGGATTGGTTTACACCGTCCGAATACGCTCCAACGCAAAGTGCACGACCGGCCCTTACACAAACATCACGGCGGCGATCGAACAGGACATTCAACTGGCGGACATACCCGTTTACCAATTCGCCATCTTTTATTCGTATAACTTGGAAATAAATCCCGGTAGCGGCAACCCCATGGTCGTGAATGGCAGGGTTCATTCCAACCAAAGCATTTATGCCGCTCCGACGTCGGGTAACACCTTGACCTTTAATGGTACGGTTACCGCCGTTGGCAACATTGTCACGAATCGTAGTCCGTGGGATCCCGCCTATGGGTCGTCAATGGGCGCGCCGACATGGAACGGTAACCCCACCGAAATGTCGGGGGTCAGTCCGTTGATTTTGCCGATTGGAACCAATAACACCCCCCAGGCAATAGCCGCAATATTGGACCCGCCGCCTGCCGGCGAAAGTGCGACCAGTCCAATGGGCTCACAGCGTTATTACAATCAGTGCGATGTAAATATTCTCGTCACGAACAACAACGTGATTATCATGGTCAACACCAACCCAACCGCGGATGCTTGCTGGGAGACGCTTTCGCGGTCAAATATTGTCAACTATACCGGCACCAATTACGGGGCCGCCACCAATAATTTCATCTTCCTGAACACAAACGCCACCTTCTACGATTATCGTGAAAACAAGACCGTGGTGGTCACCGACTTGAATGTCACAAATTTCAGCGCTTGGCTTGCGACAAATAAAATCGCCATCCAGGCAACCCAAATGGCACAGCACGTATTCAATTCCATTTATATCAACAATCAGCGAGCCGTCCCAAGCACCAACCTTCCCGCAGTGCGGGTGACAAATGGAAGATACCTGCCGCCGGCTGGACTGACCGTGGCCACGCCGGATCCGCTCTATGTTTTGGGAAATTACAATGCGCCTAATTTGCAAACGACCAATATTGCCAATACCATGCCCGCCTCTCTCGTCGCTGACGCCATTACCCTTTTGTCAACCAATTGGAGTGACAGCTATAACTCTTCCACCGCAACCGGCAGCCGCGCGGTGATCGGCGGCACGACTGTCAACGCCGCATTACTTTCCGGCATCGTCCCCTCCGGCACTGTCACCAACGGGGTGTTAGTCAGTACAAACTATAGCGGCGGCGTGGTAAATTACCCGCGTTTCCTGGAGGATTGGAACGCCAACAGCACCTCATCTTATATCTGTGGTTCGATGGTTGTTTTGTTCCCGAGCCGCGTTGCAACGAACAAGTTCCAAACTGGCGTCTATTACACTCCTCCAAACCGCTTCTGGGGCTTTGACAATAATTACACGAATGTGGCCAGCCTTCCGCCTCTAACCCCCCAACTCCGGAAAATATTCCGTACCCAGTGGCAAACTGTTTCACCCACAACACCTCCTTGATTACCGGCAAGTCACCAAAAAGGCAGTCACCGGCTTGACAGCGAGTGTTAATAACTTTTCATTGAACGTTGACAAGGTGGTCGTAGGGTGAAAGCAGTTCCTCACCTTTTTTCACAAGCAAGGAACTGATGTTCGAGAGGCGACCAAGAGCTCGGGTCGCCTCTTTTGTGTTTGAGCGGACTTTTTGCCCACTCGTTGACACTTCAATTGGCGACTCCTACCTTGCTTTCAAGTGTTCGATTTAGTCGCCCCATTCAAACCCGCCGGTGACCAGCCGCAAGCGATTGCGAAGCTGACGGACGGTATTCTGTCCGGCGCGAAGCACCAGGTGCTGCTCGGTGTCACGGGGTCGGGCAAGACGTTCACGGTGGCGAACGTCATCCGAAACGTCAACAAACCCACGCTAGTCATTTCGCACAACAAAACGCTCGCGGCGCAGCTTTACGCAGAGTTCAAAAGCTTTTTCCCGCGCAACGCCGTCGAATACTTCGTCAGCTATTTCGATTATTACCAGCCCGAGGCTTACATCCCGCGCACCGACACGTTCATTGAGAAGGATTCGTCCACCAACGAGGACATCGAACGGCTGCGGCTCTCGGCGATGAGCAGCCTGTTCGCACGGCGCGACGTGGTGGTGGTGGCAAGCGTGTCGTGCATTTACGGCATCGGCAGCCGCGAGGATTATGAGGCGATGCTGATTCATCTGCACGTCGGTCAGTCTTTGACGCGCGAGCAACTGCTCGAAAAACTCATCAACCTGCAATACAACCGCAACGACATCACGTTTGAGCGCGGGCAATTTCGTGTGCGCGGCGACACGGTCGAGCTTTGCCCTGCTTACACCGAGGACGGATTGCGCATCGAGTTTTTCGGCGACACGGTGGAACGCATCACGCGCTTCGAGCCGTTGACAGGAAATAAAATCGCGCAGCTTGAGAACGTGACGGTTTTCCCGGGAAAACAATTCGTCACGACCAACGAAAAATTACGGAGCGCCATCCTGACCATCCGCGAAGAACTGGGCTTGCGCATCGCCGAGTTCGAGAAACAAGGCAAGCTGCTCGAAGCCCAGCGCATCAAGCAGCGCACCGAATATGATCTTGAAATGATGGAGGAGATGGGTTTCTGCTCCGGCATTGAGAATTATTCGCGGCACATTGCCGGACGCCCGCCCGGCTCGCGGCCCTGCACGCTGCTGGATTTTCTGCCGGAGGATTATCTGCTGGTAATTGACGAATCGCATGCCACGGTGCCCCAAATCGGCGGCATGTTCGAGGGCGACAAGTCGCGCAAAACGGTGCTGGTGGATTACGGATTCCGCCTGCCGAGCGCGTTGGACAACCGTCCGCTGCGCTTCGACGAATTCCAGGCGATGCAGAATCAGACGATTTACGTGAGCGCCACCCCGGCACGGCGGGAGGTGGAATGGGCGCAGGGAAAAGTTGCCGAACTCGTCGTGCGTCCCACCGGGCTTATTGACCCGAAGGTCACGTTGAAACCGCTCAAAGGTCAGATTGATGATCTCATCGAGGAATGCCGCAAGCGCGCCGACGCGAAGGAGCGTGTGCTCGTCACGACGCTCACCAAACGCACCGCCGAGGAACTGACGGATTACCTCCGCGACATCGGCGTGAACGTGCGTTACCTGCACAGCGAGATTGACGCCATCGAGCGCGTGGAGATTTTGCGTGCGCTGCGCAAGGGCGAGTTTGACGTGCTGGTCGGCATCAACCTGTTGCGCGAAGGTCTTGACCTGCCGGAAGTTTCGCTGGTCGCGATTCTCGACGCGGACAAGGAAGGTTTCCTGCGCAGCGAGACAAGTCTGATTCAGACCGCCGGCCGTGCCGCACGCCATCTCAACGGCGAAGTCATCCTTTACGCCGACGTGATGACCGACAGCATCAAACGGTTTCTAGCGGTGACGGAATATCGCCGGAACAGGCAGATCGTTTACAACAAAGAGCACAACATCACGCCCCGCAGCGTCAGCCGCGCGGTGGAAGAGAGCCTCGTGGTTCGCGAAGAGACACGCGAGCAAGCCGCCGGTGTGTTGCGCGACGCGGGCATGGACGTGGACATCACGGAAACGATCAACGAACTCGAAACGGAAATGCTCGCCGCCGCGAACAACCTGGAGTTTGAGAAAGCCGCGCTGCTCCGCGACCAGATCAAGGAGCTGAAGCGCGCGATTGATGGCTCGCAGCCGATGAAGGAAGTGAAATCCGTGAGTTATCGCAAAGCCAGAAGCAAACGCTGAAATAATGCCTTCCAGTTGGGGTTCAAAAAGAACCGCTGCCAGCTTGATCGGCAGACAACAATGCCATTCTCATTCCCCATCTGCTCTTCTATTTCTTTTTTGCACGGGCGCGAATTGACCGCGCATCCGTTTTGCCCAAGAACCATCACGACATTTCACAGAATGGAGCCCGATGTCTGTAAGTGGCTTTCCTCGTTTGTTGTTTTCATCCTGAAAATTTAAGGAAAATTTTGGTATGAATGAAAACGAGGAGGAGATGAATTCCCCATCCAATTACCCGGGTACGTTTCCGGGTCTGCGACTGCCTGTCACGGCTTTGTGACACTCCCGTGTCCAACTGTTTGACATAAACAACCATCGGCTTGTTACCGTGTGGCTGTTGCTTACTGGCATGGTTATTGCGAAAGAGCGGCTGTCGGTGTCCGTTTCGGTTGTCGTTAAAAATGACATGGCGTGCGCCATGTTGCCGATAAAACATTCACTCCTATGAATGCAGAAGAAGTCAAACAAAACATCCACGAACTGGAGAAACTCCGGCTTCAAACGCGTCGTTTCCGCCTTGTCACGATTATTGCTTTGATTGCAATCGTCGTTGTTGGCGTAAGCGCCATCATCAACTCAGTTTACAGCTTGGCGACTGCTGGTTCAAAGCAGGACGCATTTGTCAAGCACTTGAGTGGCAACCTTCAAAAAGACGTCCTGCCCATCGTGCAAAAAATTGCCGGTCGCTCCCTCGAACGTCTCAAACCCGCCGTGGAGGCCGAGATGCAAAAACTCAATGGGCGCGCCCCGGAGGTCGCCGATGTCGCGGTGAAAGAACTGGACAGACTGGGCAATGAACTGCCCGTTCAGGCAGAAAAAATTCTCGACCATACTGTCGGCGTTACGCTGCAAAAGCGGGATAACAAATTGCGCAAGATGTATCCCGGCCTCTATGACCAGCAGATTCCAATTCTGCTCGATAACATGAACGCCGAGGCCCAGGATCAAATCGCCCAAACAACCGAGAAAATTTTTACTCCCCATTTGAATTCCATTCAAAGCATACTGGCCAACCTCGATAAAATTCAGAAGACCGAGCCGCTTGATTCCAAGAAGGATATCGATACCTGGCAGGTGGCCTTTCTGTTTCTTGACGTGTTTGTCCAGGAGTTCAAAGACCTATCCATTACAGATACCGCAAAACCCACGGAGGCAAAGCAATGAACACGAAACCAGCTCCCTCTAAAATTCCTCAACAAGAAATGCTCACCGGGGAAGAGATGGCGACCGCCTATCTTGCCCAGGAAGTGCCCAAAGCACGTCAAACCCTAAAACGCACGCGGATTACCGGCATCATTCTGATCTGCTGTGTTGGCGCTTACATCAGCGCGATCAGCTACGTCATGGTTGGATTTCTCCGACCGCAGCAAGCCGCGGAAGTCGCCAGCGGAATGCTGGCCCAACGCGCTGCCAACGACGGTCCTGCGTTCGCCGCGCGGATCGAACGGGAAATTCCAGCCTTCATTCGGCAGTTGCCCGACTATCTCATCAAGGAGATCCCCAACTATCGCAAGGAATTGCAGAAGACGCTCGAAACAGAGTGCCAAACCTACAGCACTTCTTTCAGCAAGGATTTGGGTGATCAGATGGACAAGCTGATTGATGATCACAAAGCCGAGATCAAGACTTTGTTGGAGAATGCCAATGACCGCGCGGCCATCCGAAAAGTTCTGCCTGATTTTGATCGGGTCGTTACTGAGTTCACCAAAAACGATGTTGATGGCATCGCGTTGAAAAAACACATAGACGACCTGGCTGCAGCACTCAAGGAAGTCGAAAAGCGCATGGATCGCCTGGCCAACGGCACCAATTTGACGCCGGAAGAGCAGAAGGCTCGTCGCGCGCTGGCCATGTTGGCAAAAGTTGTTCAGGACTCTACCACAACGCCCGAAAGCACCTTGGCTACTTTCGCGAAACGGCGTTCATAACTTCCCCCGCTCCTGGCCGTGCTGCGGCTTTGAACGGCCGGCACTTCATCTGAAACCGCTGCTCGGTGGTCAACCGGGCAGCGTCTTGTCAAATATTGATCTCAACAGCGACGAGAATGAGGACTGCACAAAAATCTTCGGCGAATCCAAGCGTGCGATTGCCGGCTCCCAGGCATTCCCGGCGTATTATTGACAGGAGCTCGACGGCGTTTGGAGGGCTGCAAAGTCATTCACCGGGAAGTCTGTATGAATCCCGGTTTGCCGACTTGATTTGTCCGTCAAACGTGAGCGCCATGAACCGGCGGGCTTAAGCTTCGCAGCAGGCCGGGCACCGCGCGCCCGCCAAAACCGTTTCGTGCCACAGGCAGATTGATTCGTGCAGCTTCTCCAGCCACGGCAGCGCGCGGTTTTCAAGCGCGCTGGAAAGCGCGATCGTGTCATCCAACCCGCAGGCTTCGTCCACGTCCTTGATGATGGCGGCGAGCTGCTGGAGCTGCCACTTGCGCAATTGCGTGAGCGAGGCCCGTCCGTTGGCGGGGCCGCAAATCGTGTCGGGCAACAGGCTCAACGTCAGCACAGGTTCCTTGAGCGTTCTGGCCAGATTCCACCAGAACTCGCGGGCCAACTGGCCGTCATTGATCAAAACGAGCGCCACCGCCGATTCCACTTGTGCGCGGGCCTCGGCGGTCTGTTGCAGGGCCGTCTTGAGCAGTTGCAGCGGCATTTCGTCCAAGTCAATGGTCCCGCCTTCCACGCGGGCGAATGTTTTTCGGCTTGCCGGCGGCCGGACGGGATTTGCCGGCTCACCGTCAACACTGAAAGAGCAAAGAATCCGTTGTCGCTCCATGGCGAGCATTTCCAAGTAAGAGTAGATGGCGGCAAGAGAGCGGCGTTCCGATGGAAGTCCCACCGGCAGACCATCAAGCAGGACTATGACCTCTCCATAAGTTAACGACGAGTCAAGTGGCTCTGACCGCATATTCTTAAAGGGGCCGCAATTGGCGTGCCCTCCATTCGAGGAATTGAGAAAAACCTCCAACGAGTTATTCACAGGCTTGGTTCGCCTTCGCAGAGCGTCTTTGGATGCATCACGTGCCCGTGACACTAACTTGGCCCGAATCGCAAAGAAAATTCCTGAAGGCTCATGTCCACAAGGCAGACACTGGTGTCTCCATCCCGAAACGACCTGGCGTGCCGCTCTGAGAAACAGGCTTTTTCGGAAGGAATTTGTGGGTATGCTGTTCGGCAATGATGTCACCGCCGTCCAATCCAGCGCCAGAGTCGGATGCGACAACGCGCGCATCGTTGCCGGAATTGCTCGCGCCTGCCGGCGATTGGGAGTGCGCCCGTGCAGCGGTCGAGAACGGCGCGGATGCGATTTATTTCGGTCTCGAACGTTTCAATGCGCGGATGCGCGCCGACAATTTCACCGAAGCCGATCTGCCGAAGCTCGTGGATTTTCTCCACCGTCGCGGCGTGCGGGGCTATGTCACCCTCAACACGCTCGTGTTCGAAAACGAATTGGCCGAGGCTGAAAAGTATCTCCGCGCGATGATCGCCGCGGGTGTGGACGCCGTGGTCGTGCAGGACGTCGGCATCTGTCGCCTTATCCGCCAACTCTCGCCGGACTTTCCGATTCACGCCTCGACGCAGATGACAATCACCAGCCTGGGCGGAGTGGATTTTGCGCGCGAACTCGGCTGCAATCTCGTTGTGCTCGCGCGTGAGTGTTCCATTGCCGAGATCGAAAAAATACAAACCGCTCTCAGAGAAGTGAGAAATGCGAAGTCCGAAGTGCGAGCCGCCGCGACGAAAGATACTTCACACTTCGCACTTCATACCTCGCACTTTCCTTTGGAGGTTTTCGTCCATGGCGCGTTGTGTGTCGCCTACTCCGGCCAATGTCTCACCAGCGAGGCGCTCGGCGGGCGTTCCGCCAATCGCGGCGAATGCGCCCAAGCCTGCCGGATGCCTTACGATTTGATTTGCGACGGCAAACAAGTCCCTCTTGGCGACCGCCGTTACCTGCTCAGTCCGCAGGACCTCGCAGGCTTGGAGGTGTTGCCCGACCTGATCCGCGCTGGAGTCGCGTCGCTCAAGATCGAGGGCCGGCTTAAAACGCCGGAATATGTCGCCAGCATCACAAGGATTTACCGCAATGCACTCGACAATTGCCGATTGCCGATTGCCGATTGTCGATTAAAAACCGCATCGGCCAATCCGAAATCCGAGATCCGAAATCCGAATTATGAAATGGAAATGGCTTTCAGCCGTGGTCTCTACACCGGCTGGTTTGGTGGTACAACAATCAAGCGCTCATCCACGCCCGCTTCGGCAAAAAACGCGGCGTGTTCCTCGGCGAAGTAACGCGCATCGAGCGCGAGCGCGTGGCAGTCTGTCTTCGGGGCCCGCTCAAGCCCGGCGATGGAATCGTCTTTGACGCTGGCAGTCCCGAAGTTAAAGAAGAAGGCGGACGCGTTTATGAAATCAGAAGGCAGAAGACAGAAGGCAGAAATGCCGAAGAAGTGGTCTTGGGCTTTGGGCACGGCGACATTGATTTCAGCCGCGTTCATGTCGGCGACAAACTTTGGAAGACCAGCGACCCGGAACTTGACCGCCGTTTGCGTCAGAGTTTCGAGGGAGATCAACCACAGTTCCAGCGTTGGGTGGATTTCGAGGTTCACGGCGCTACCGGTCACCAGTTGACGGTCATTGCACACGACGAACTCGGTCACGTCATCCGCGTGGACTCTACCATGCAGCTTTCTCCCGCCAAAAAGCAGCCGCTGACGACCGAACGCTTATGCGAGCAATTGGGTCGCCTTGGTGGAACGCCATTCAAGCTCGGCAAGCTGAAGAACCATTTGGCAGGCGAAGTTTTGTTGCCGGTCAGCGAACTGAATCGGTTGCGCCGCGAGGTCGTAAGCGGACTGGAAAGGCTGCGCGCACAACCGAAGCGATGGACGCTCAGCGAATGTCGAATGCAGAATGCAGAATCCAGAATCGCGGGTGTGGCGGATTCGGCAAATCCACAATCCGCAAACGGCAGTCCGCAATTGATCGTCCTCGTCCGCAACCTCGCACAACTCAACGCAGCGTTGCGTTGTGGCGTAACGACAGTCTATTGCGAGTTCGAAGACCCGAAAAAATACCGAGAGGCGGTCACCGCCTTCCACACGGCGCGCGGTTGTGAAGATGGGGCGGACAGTCCTCTGCCCGCAGACGGCGCGCACGGAGTGACGCGCCCTACCATCTGGGTCGCTCCGCCGCGTGTGTTCAAAATGGGCGAAGAATGGATTTTGAAACAGGTTCGCTCGTGCAATGCCGACGGTTACCTCATCCGCAATTACGATCACCTGAAGTTTTTCCCAAACGACCGGTGCATCGGCGATTACTCGCTCAACATCGCCAACCGGCTCGCGGCGGATTACTTCAAAAACACATTCGGCTTGGAACGCGTGACCACGAGCTACGACCTGAACTTCACGCAACTCGAAGCGCTGCTGGAGGCCGCGCCGCCGGAATGGTTCGAAGTGACGATTCATCAGCACATGCCGATGTTTCACATGGAGCACTGCGTATTCTGCGCGTTCCTGACGAACGGCACGGATTACACAAATTGCGGCCGCCCGTGCGACCGGCACGACTTGAAGTTGCGCGACCGCGTCGGCGCAGAGCATCCGGTCAAAGCGGATGTGGGTTGCCGCAACACGGTGTTCAACGCGCTGGCGCAAACCGGCGCGGAATACGTTTCAAAAATGGTGGCGCTGGGTGTCCGGCATTTCCGTGTCGAGTTTTTGAATGAAACGCCAGAGCAAGTCGTGCAAACCATTTCAAAGTATCGTCAGCTTTTGCGAGGTGAAATCACCGGTGCACAACTGTGGCGGGAGTTGAAGCTGATGAACCAGCTCGGCGTGACGCGTGGGCAGATGGGGAAGTAGTTGCAGTGACAGATCGCAGATCGCGGGTCGGCTGAAATCAATTCCACGACAAATCCTCCGGCATTTCCGAGAGCAGCTTGTTTTTCCAACCGCCCTTCCGTTGGAGGATGGTTTGCCAGAGCTTGTTGGGCGGAGTTTGAAAAACCAATTCAAGCGATGCCGGATACGTCAGCCACGCCTTTCGTTTCATTTCGTTTTCGAGCTGGCCCGGACTCCAGCCCGCGTAACCGGCGAACATTTTGATTTTTTTCTCCGGCGAAAACGATTCGCCGATTTCAACCAGCGTGTCGAGTGAATGGCCGAGACTCAGATTTGGCAGCACGTTGGCGTCCGGAATGAAGCTGTCCGTGTGCAAAAAACTCAGCGCATTTGGTTGCACCGGGCCGCCAAGGTAAAGCGGGTTCTCCTTCAGGGTGTCGGGAAGGTCGGCCACGATCATTTCGCCCACCTTGTTGCCTGTTGTGCGATTGAGCACGAGGCCGAACGCGCCCTCGGCATCGTGCTGGCAAATCAGCACGACCGTGCGCTGAAAAAACGAGCCGGACAGTTGCCCGCTGTCGAGGAGCAACTGGCCTTTGAGATATTTCGACTTCTCCGACATATCGCTTCAAGAAATTGCCTCAACCTTGCCCGGATGACAACTTGAACTCGAAGATCGCGTTTGACAACGTCATCTGCCCGCCGCTGATACGCGTGGCGACGACAGCGCGGACGGAATGACACGCCCTACCCTGCCGAAATCTCCAGCATCCGCTCAATCGGCAGACGGGCGCGTTTCAAAATTTCTTCCGGCAGTTCAATACGCGGAGCGAGGTTCTTCATGCAGTCGCGGACTTTCTCAAGCGTGTTCAATTTCATGTATTTGCACTCACTGCAACGGCAGTTGTCCGACGGCATCCGCATCACGTCGAACACCGGCGCGCAGAGGAATTCCTTGCCGGGACATTCCTTTTGCATCCGATGGATGATGCCGGATTCGGTGACGATCACGAAACGCTTCGCCGGGCTGGTTTTGCAGTAGGAAATCATTTTTTCCGTCGAGCAAACGGAGTCGGCCAAGTCGCGCACTTCGCGCAGGCTTTCCGGATGGACAACGACCTTGGCGTCAGGAAATTGCTCGCGCAGTTTCAACACTTGGTCGCGCCGGAATTCGACGTGCGCATAACAATTCCCCTTCCACAGCGTCATCGGACGGCCCGTCTGCTCCACTACCCACGCGCCGAGATTTTCGTCCGGCACGAACAGCAGGTCTTTGTCTTTGGGTGAAACTTCGACGATTTTGACGGCGTTGCCGCTGGTGCAAATCACATCGCTGAGCGCTTTCACGGCGGCGCTGCAGTTGATGTAAGTGACAGTCCAGAAATTCGGGTTCGTCTTTTGAAATTCGGCGAGCTTGTCGGCGGGACAGCTTTCTTCTAGCGAACAACCGGCGACCTTGTCCGGCAGTACGACGATTTTGTTCGGATTCAAAATCTTCGCCGTCTCGGCCATGAAATGCACGCCGCAAAAGACAACAACGTCGGCATCCGTTTTCGCCGCCTGCTGTGAAAGGCCGAGCGAGTCGCCTACGTAATCGGCCACGTCCTGGATTTCCGGTAATTGATAATTGTGCGCGAGGATGACGGCGTTGAGCTGTTTCTTGAGCGTGAATATTTCCTTTGCCAGCGGGTCAAAATTCGCGCGCGGCATCGGCTTGCGGACCGGAAAACGGTCCACAGCAACCGGTTGAATTTCAGTCGTATCAATCACATGCAAAACCTATCGTTGAATATCATTTCCGCAAGCGGGCGAGGAAGCTGGGTTCTTTTCCAGCAAGATCAGCACGGCGTTGTTGGGCGAGCAGCGTGCCGTAAACACGCACGTCGCGGATCATCATGTCGAGCCGTTGTTGGAACTGGTCGCCGACGATTTTGTTGTGCTTCACATCCGTGTCCTCGGCAAATGAGACGCCATAAGGCAGTGACCATGCGTAACATTGGCGCGCGATGGTGCGGAGTTGGTCGGTGACGGTGAGGCCTTTTTCGTGCGTGGCGACGACAGTGGCGAAGAGTTTGCCGGCAAACTCATGCCAAAAGTGGTCGAGGAAATTTTTCAGCGTACCACTGATGCCGCCGTGGTAATCCGGCGTACCAAAAATGAATACGTCGGCGCGATCCACGCGGGCTTGCAGCGCAGCAAAGCCGGGTTGTTCATAGGCCGTGTCCGGGCTGTAAAGCGGCAGCGGTTCTTTGCCGAGGTCGAGTATGTCCACAACGCAGCCATCGGCTTTGAGGCGCATGGCAACATGATTGATGACCACGCGCGTCAAGGAATCGCGGCGCAAACTGCCGGCGACGGCCAGGATTTGAACCGGTGGATCAGACATGCGGAAACGTTAGGGCCTTTCGCCGGCGATTAAAATGACAAAAATGTCATGCACCGTTCAGGGGGCGTTCATTTCAGTTTTGTTTCATAGCGCGTCTGAATTTTCGATAACCAACAAAACAAACTATAATGAAAATCAATATGATTGTCTGTTCCGCGCTGGCTGCAGGGCTCCTGACCGGCTGTGTTTCTGAACAATGTGAAATGAAAGAGCATCACAACAAAGAGGCCAAACAGGCCAAACTCATGGCACAAGCCAAAGTCAGCAAGGCCGACGCTGAGAAAATCGCGCTGGCGAAAGCGCCCAACGGCACGATCAAGGAAGCTGAATTGGAAAAGGAAAAGGGCAAATTGATCTGGTCGTTTGATATTACCACGCCGGACACAAAAGACATTACGGAGGTGAGCGTGGATGCCATAACCGGGGAGGTGGTGGCAGTGGAAAAGGAAGCAGCGGAGAAGGAAGCGAAGGAATCAGGCGAAAAGCAGCCAAAGGAAAAAGAAGTGCGTGTCTCGCTGGCGCAATTGTCGGAAACTGCGCGTGCCACGGTGGAGAAAGTGACTGCTGGCGGAAAGATCGGGCAGATGACAAGAGAGTTCGAAAGAGGAATGACCGTTTATGATGTCGAAGCTGATGTGAACGGCAAGCACGTGGAATTCCTGATTGCCGACGCGGACGGAGCAGTGTTGGGTACGGAAGTTCCCATCAAGTATGATGAATTGCCAGAAGCCGTTCGCACAGCGGCGGAGAAATACTTCGGCAGTGCCTCTGGCCTGAAAGCCATGAAAGGGGTGGAATTCGGTGAGACAACCTATGAGATCGAAGGTCAGAACAACGGAAAGATTGTCGAGGTGACGTTCGACCCGGCGGGCAAGACTGCCAAGTAACAAAACGACCGGTCACGCGTGGTGAATGTCGCGTTGTTTGGTGCATTGACAACCCGACATCCAAGCGCAAAAGTGGTCCCAACCATTCAACCAAAAGGAATCAATTTATGAAAAAAATTCTATTACCCGTTCTGTTCAGTTTGGCCGTCGCGGCTTGCCGCGCGGATGGACCGTATCATCTTATCAAGGAAATTCCCGTTGGCGGCGAAGGCGGATGGGATTATCTGACCGTGGATTCCGCGGCGCAGCGTCTTTACGTCTCGCACGGGACAAAGGTCGTGGTCATCGACCTCGCCAAAGGTCAAGTTGCCGGCGAAATCACAAACACACCCGGCATCCACGGTATCGCCATTGCGCCGGACCTCGGACTGGGCGTCACCAGCAACGGGCGCGAGGACAAAGCCGGCATCGTGGACTTGAAGACGTTGCAAACTCTTTCGAAAGTGGACACCGGCAAAAATCCCGATTCGATGCTCTACGAGCCGGCACAAAAAGAGGCTTATCTGTTCAACGGCCGCGGTCAGTCGGCGACGGTGGTGGACGTGAAGGGCGGCAAGGTCGTTGCGACCATTCCGCTCGACGGAAAGCCGGAGTTTGCGCAGGCCGACCCGGCGGCGGGCCGTGTTTACAACAACCTCGAAGACAAAAGCAAAGTCGCCGTGATTGACACGAAGTCGCACCAGGTCATCACCAACTGGCCCATCGCACCGGGCGAGGAGGCCTCCGGCATGGCCATTGACCTGAAAAATCACCGGCTTTTCCTCGGTTGCGGCAACAAGCTGATGGTAATGATGGACAGCACCAACGGCAAGGTCATCGCCTCGGTGCCCATCGGGCAGGGAGTGGACGCCAATGCGTTTGATCCGGGAACCGGATTCGCCTTTGCCTCGTGCGGCGACGGGACGACCACGATTGCGCATGAAGACGCGCCGGACAAACTGACGGTGGTGCAGACGCTGGAAACACAACGCGGTTCGCGCACGATGGCGCTTGATCCCAAGACGCACAAAATCTACCTGGCCGCCGCCAAATTTGAAGCTCCCGCCGAAGGTCAGCGGCGCGGGAAGATGGTCCCAAACAGCTTCAAAATTCTCGTGTACGGCATGGAAAAATCATCCAACCCATAACCGTTTCCCAGGGTTGATTCATGCGCACGCTGGTCATGCTGGAGACGCGCAGAACAGCAACTCATGCAACGGCCTTTGAAAATTTCAGTTACCACGGCTGCCATTGCCGTCGCGATTGTGGGAATCGGCATTTGGTGGTGGCACGCGCGGGGTAATTCCAAATTGTCATTCCGCACGGCGGTTGTGACGCGCGGCGATGTGGCCGCCACCATCAGCGCCAGCGGCACCATTGAACCGGAGGAAACTGTGGACGTGGGCGCGCAAGTCGCCGGGCGCATCACAACTTTCGGCACGGACATCAATGGTCAGACGATCGACTACAACTCGGTGGTGGAGAAGGGGGCCATGCTGGCGAAGATTGACGACTCGGTTTATGCCGCCGATCTCTCGGTCGCCAAGGCGGGTGAATTGACCGCCGCCGCGAATCTCGAGCAGATGAACGCAAAGCTCGACCAAGCCGAGGCGGAATGGAAACGCGCGCAAGAGTTGTATAATAACAAATTGATGGCGCAGGTGGACTACGACACCGACAAGGCGAATTATGAAGTCGCCAAGGCAAATGTCTCCGTCGCCAGGTCGGGTATCGCACAGGCGCAAGCCGATTTGGACAAGGCGCAGCGAAACTTGGATTTCTGCATCATCAGCTCGCCGGTCAGGGGTGTCATTATTGATCGTCGCGTGAACATCGGCCAGACCGTCGTGTCCAGCCTCAATGCGCCGAGCCTATTCCTCATCGCCCAGGATTTGACGAAGATGCAAATCTGGGTGTCGATGAACGAGGCGGACGTCGCGAGGATCAAGTCCGGCGCGCCCGTCACCTTCACCTGCGACGCTTTTCCCGGCCGGCATTTCGAGGGCACGGTCGCCAAGGTACGCCTGAATGCGACGATGACGCAAAACGTGGTGATGTACACGGTGGTGGTGAGCACCGAAAACCCGGACAATGTTTTGCTCCCTTACCTGACCGCCAACGTGACTTTCACCGTGGGCAAGCAATCCAATGTTTTGCTGGTCCCCAATGCGGCATTGCGCTGGTCGCCCTCCTCACCCAAGGAGATAGCGACCGACGCGCGTTCACAAAATTCAATTGATCCACCGGCTGGCAACTTTCCGCCCGGCTCCAAAGGCGCGATGGGAAAGCAGGGCATTATCTGGTTGAAGGACGGCGAATTCGCCCGGCCCGTTGAGGTGAAGGTCGGAACTTCGGACGGTTCCAACACCGCCGTTGCAGCCGATAACTTGAAAGAAGGTGAAGAGGTCGTCACGGGTGAAACGACTGGACCGGAGGCGGGTGGAACCCAAAACCCGTTCGTGCCCCACTTTATCAGGCACTAAACGAACGTGAATACTTTCAACGTAAACCCTGCGGATGGCCTTGCGCGCCTTGCGCCGCAATGTCATGCGTTCGATTCTGACTTGTCTGGGAATCATCATCGGCATCGCCGCCGTCATTGCCATGATGGAGATTGGCCGGGGTTCTTCCTCTTCCATCGCGCACACCATCGCCAGCCTGGGCGCGAATGTCATCCAGATGGATCCCGCACACATCATCGTTGCTGGCATCAATTCAGGCGCGGGCGGGCGGCCGACACTCACGCCCATGGACGCTGATGCCATCCGCCAAAATTGCAGCGCCATCAAATGGGTCGCCCCCAGCGTGGACTGCCATGCCCAGATCATTTATGGCAATCTCAACTGGAATCCGGGCCGGATCCTTGGCACGACACCGGAATATCTGGTCATCCGCCAATGGGCGCTGGCCGAGGGCGAATCGTTCACAGACGATGATGTCCGCAGCGCCGCCGCCGTCTGCATCATCGGGCAGACCATCGTCAAACAGTTGTTCGGCAATGAATCTCCTCTCGGCAAGGAAATCCGCATCCAGGATGTCGGGATGAAAGTCGTCGGCGTCCTGAGCCGGAAAGGGCCGAACATGATGGGGCAGGATCAGGACGACTTCATCGCTGCCCCCTGGACCACCATCAAGTTCCGCGTGACCGGCATCCGGCAAACCGCCCAGTCCGCCGGCGCTTCCTCAACGCAGCCAGCGGGGTCAATTCCCTCAGCCAGCTCTATCCGAATCAATCCGTGCAACTTTATCCGCAGCCATCCGCCACCCAGGCCGCCGACACGCCGCAGGTGACGCGGTTCTCGGACCTCGACGACATCTGGATGTCCGCCAACACGCCGGTAAGACATCCCGGTGGCCATCGGCCAGATCACCACTCTGATGCGCGAACGGCATCATATTCGACCCGGCGCGCTGGACGATTTCCGGATTCGCAACCTGACGGAAATCTCACAGGCGCTCGCCTCCACCAGCGGCGTAATGACCAAGCTCCTCCTCATCGTAGCTCTGATTTCTCTCATCGTCGGGGGCGTCGG
>CAVQOW010000004.1:0-49796 GCA_963714605.1 uncultured Verrucomicrobiae bacterium
ATATCTGGACGTTAGGCAGCATGAGCACGTCACCAAGACAATCACTTTTTAGCATCGCTGCTTGGTATGCCGTGCTTGCTCCGTTTGTCGCTGCTGGAATTATCGGTCTTGGTTTGTCCTTCGGCATTCCTGGCGGACATCCGGCTGGTTCTCCGGCAGATATTTCTTTTGGCGTCGCAGCGTGCGTTTTACTTTCTTCGGCATTAGCGAGTATCGTGAGTTTGTTCGGCATTCCGAAGCATGGCTGGAAAATCATTGTTTGGAAGTCGGTGGTTGGACTTCTTTTGAGTTGCTTGGTGTATGCGTTTTTGTGTGTCATTGGTATGGCGATGGTTGCTCGTCAGTGACTCATCGAGTATGACGATGTTGCTGCCTAATATCAGGATAGGCTGCACAATTCCAATTTTGCGGCGGTGATTGTCCGGTTTCCTTGGCCTTACCCGCCAAAGTCGTTGGACCTTGGCCACGAATTAATGCCAGTCAAAACCATCATTAGACCCGCGAAATCCCCCGCAGCGGTCAGGCCCTACAACCGCATTTGCCATGAAGCATTTGATCTCCCGGATAACGGCCGTTCTCGAAGCCGAAGTCGGGGCGCGCGTCTCGATTCAATTCTTCCCTTCTGCCAGTTGCCCAGCGACGCGGTATTTGGCGTCCAAAGAGAGGTAAGCCAGCAGGTAAAACACGAGTGTGATCAACAAAAGAAATTTGAAGCCGAATATCAACGATGTGTATTCGCAAACACCTCCCACGACAGCCCCCAAAATGTTTGATCCGTAAGCTTGGTACATGTTTTCTTCGCCTTTGATTAAAAAGGCGAAAATCAAACTGGCGAAATAGACCGGACCAAGAAATATCAGGATGGCCGACGCGGCGCGCAACAACGGATTCGTGACGCCCAGCAACGCGGCGGGTGGCGTCAGGTAAGCCAGAACAATGTTCAACACGAGGAACAAAACGCAAACGCTCAATTTTGGTTTGGTGATGAAATAACTGGTCAAATTCCCGGCCAGGATCAGCACGAGGATGCCGGCAAAAACCACCATGTTCACATACCAGGTGGACCCCGTAGAGCAAGGACAAGCTGACAATGTTGCTGGTTTCAATCAGGAAAAATCCCGCTCCCAGGAAAAAATATGGGAAACGGATTTTGCGCTGGCCGGCAGGCAGAAGCAGCAGCGGCAAAAAGCCCATCGCCAACGCCATGACGATAAATGCGGCATAATGTCGCGGGATCGTGCGCGATTTAAGGTGAGCAAAAAATGGCCAGTCGTCGCTGGGCAGCTCGTTGTCGGGCATCTGAGTTCGACTCACCGTCGGCAATACGTCTGAAGAGGTTTTGTGGTTGATATAGATGGTTCCGTTCGCGTAGCCCGAGATATCGTTTGTCGTGTACGTCTCCGCATCAAAAACGCGGTTTAGCATTTCGATGATGCGATCATGGTATCCACGGCCTGTTGCTCGGCAAAGGTAGGCTGACAGTAGCCGCCAGGCACCAAAACGTTTTTCATCTGCTTGAATGCTTCAAGGGTATAGACGTAGTTGTCGAGGCGCACCGACGAGAACGAAGAGAGCAACGTATGACTGTCGAGGAAGCCCAACACGACCAGCGCAAATTTCTGGTCCGTGTCATGAAGAAAGGAACGGGCATCATCCACAATCAAGTGAACACGCGGATTGCTGTACAGGCTTTTCAAAGTGCAGTTGCTTCCCCAACCGGGCAATGACCGGGTCGATTTCCACCGCGTACACGGTGCGCTGCGTGTTGCGCAGGGCTGCACTGACGTCGTTGCCCGTTCCAGCGCCGACAACCAGGATCGGACCGTCCGGCAAATGAGACGTCAGGTGGTAAGGACGATCGTACACCGACCGCCAGGCGCTCAGAAACAGAGTGTTCTTTGGGCCGCAGTCGCAAGTCGAGGAGCAATTGATGATAATCGTTGTTCACCGTCAGCCCATAACCAATGGGGCTGTCAAACTGAACTGTCGGACCGCCATTCAACTCCTTCACATGGGTTATCGGCTGCACATGGATGCGGTAATAAGGTGACCGCTTGAAGTTGTCTGCAAAGGGTTGTGCAATGGCTATGACCGCCACGCTGCACAGCACTCCAACAAGCAGATCAGTCCGCTTCCACTCGACCACGACAAACAAAAGCGCAAAGCCCACTATCAGCCAGACGGAAGGCGTGCACTCAAACGAGGAAAGCCCCGCGAACAAACCGATGCCAGCAAGGCTGCCCGCCACCTCAACCGAATAGGCCAGAAGAGAATTCTTCTGCTGTCTGAACAAATGCCCAATCCATTGGCCAAAAATCACGAATACGATTGCCGTGCAAAGATAAACGACGCTCAAAATGATCACTGGCGAAATAACTGCAAAGGGTGAAATGTGCCCCGGTGTCTGGAGTTCGGGCATATTCCGAAAGCAACACTCCACCGGGTGAGCCAATCCATACGAATTCGTCGCCACCAGAAAAATTAATGTGCAGAAAACCACTAAAGAAAACCCCCGAGAAGATGACCAGGCCAATTACCGGAAAAATCAGCGACGCAAACGGATGGAAAATCGCGCCAGCAATGCGCCCATCCCCAATCCGAAAAATGCCGCGATCAATACAAAATTCGAATAGTACGCGACGATACAAACACATGAACCAAGCCACCGAATCAACACCAGTTCCCAATACAGCGCACTGACACCACAGAAAAATAATTGGAGAATGTTTCGATCCAGGAATTTTGGATATTGATGAACAACTTGATTGAAGAGCCATAAATGAGTCGCTTTAGACTAAATACCCATCCCCAACCGACACAACACCCCACATATGGTTGACAAAAAAATCATTGATGTTTACAGACCGTACTACGCGACTGGACTTGATTCGTCGGTTCCCACCCCACGCGATATCCAAACGGACTTGGATTGCCATTCTGATTTTATGATAATCGTGCGTGTTGGCGCTTACAAGCTCAATTGTCCTTTTCTTTGCGACAAAGACAAAATTCTTTCATCGGGCTGCGCTTTAAGTTAAAAACCTTGCCGTGGACAGAAAACTGCGAATCACGCCAAACTATGCCGTCTAAAACCATCATCAAGCCCGCAAAATCGCCCGCTGCAGCCGGTCCCTACAATCACGCCGTGCGCGTCGGCGACCTGCTCTTTTGCGCCGGCCAAATCCCGATCGACCCGGCAAGCGGGCAATCTCATGACCGGCGACATCAAGGCGCAGACCGAGCGCGTGCTCCAAAACGTCAAGGCCATCCTCGACGACCAGAAACTGACGTTTGCCAACGTCGTCAAAAGCACGGTGTTTATGACCAACCTCGCAGATTTCGCCGGCATGAACGAAGTGTACGCGAAATATTTCACCGAGGATTTCCCGGCGCGCTCGACGGTTCAAGTCGCCGCATTGCCAAAAGGCGCGAACGTGGAAATTGAAGTCGATTGCACACTTTTGAATTACGATTTCGATGAGTGACGCGGTTTCCGAAACTGCTGAAATGTAAATCCGAAACAATAAATTAAATATGTCAATCGGAATCCAATTTTGATCGCGTTCGCCATTGGCGGGCTGCTCGGTCTGCTCATCGGCTGGCTTTACGGTCGCGGCGAACGCAGCGGCCGGACACGCGGTTGGAAAAGGAACTGCGCCAGCAAGTCTCCCAGCGCGAAACGGAACTGGCGCAAGTGCGCGGCCAATTGACCGAAGCCGGCAACGCCCGCGCCGCTGCCGAAGCCAGCAGGGCCGCGGCGGAAAAACATCGTCGTGGAACAACGGCGCGTTGCAGGAAAAAGCGCTGACCGATTTGCGCGAGGCGTTCAAGGCGCTGAGCGCCGACGCCCTCAAACAAACCGCGCCGGAATTTTTGCGGCTGGCCGAACAGAGCTTCGGCAAATTCCAGGAAACGGCCAAGGGCGATCTGGCGAACGGCAGGAGGCCATCAAAGGCCTGGTCGAACCGCTCAAGCAGCAGTTGGAAACCTACCAAAAACGTTTGCAACAAAGCGAAACCGCGCAGGCCGACACGCTCGGCAAGGTGAAGAAGCAACTTGGAAGCTCGCGTTGTCGCAACCAGAGCGCTCGCTCGCAGCGAAACGCAGCAATTCCGTATGGTGCTGAAATCCAATCAGGCGCGCGGGCGCTGGGGCGAGGAAACGCTGCGGCGCGTTGTCGAGGCGGCGGGCATGAGCGCGCATTGCGATTTCAGCGAGCAGACGCAGGCCGGCGAAAACAAGCCGGACTTGATTGTGCGTCTGCCGGGCGACCGGTTCATCATCGTGGACGCCAAAGTGCCGGACTTCGATTTTCTCAACGCGCTGGACACGGCGGATGCCGGCGAAGCGCGCGGAGGCGCTGGCCGCGCACGCCGCAAAATTGAAAGCGACAATCAAGGCGCTGGCCGACCGCGATTATCCGAGCCAATTCCCGAACGCGCTGGATTACGTGGTGCTGTTCTTGCCGGCGGAATCATTGTTCAGCGCCGCGCTGGAAGGCGATCACGATTTGATCGTCTGGGCGGCGGAGCAAGCGGATTTTGCTGGCGACGCCGGCGTCGCTCATCGCGCTGCTGCGCTCCGTGAGCGTGAGCTGGCAGCAGCACGCGCAGACGGAAAACGCGCAGGAAATTGCCGAGGCCGCGCAGGAATTTTACGTCCGCGTGGCGAAATTCACCGAGCACTTCGAAAAAATCCGCGCCGGTCTGGAGCGGGCGAACTCGGCGTTCAACGACGCGGCGGCGAGTTTCCAAACACGCGTGCGTCCAGCGGGCGAACGTCTGGCAGAACTGGGCGGCGGTGTGGCCGGAAAAGAATTGCCGGACGTGCAGCCGCTGGATTCCTCGCTACGACTGCCACCCGCAAGCTAAAATTGAAATCACAACCGGTTTTGCGGGTGCGGTTGACTTTCCGAACGATTCCCCTGCCCTTCTATTTCTTCTCCCGACTTTCAAGTTTTGAACCTGACATTTCCAGAAACTCGCTTTCTGTCAGCGTCTTCACTCCCAACGCGGTTGCTTTTTCCAACTTTGAACCGGCATCGTCACCCGCCAAAACGAAATCCGTTTTCTTGCTCACACCGCTGCTGACTTTGCCGCCGAGCGATTCGATTTTCATCGTTGCTTCCTCGCGCGTCATCGTCGGCAGCGTGCCAGTAAGCACAAAGGTTTTCCCAGCGAACGGACCGGCCTTCGCTTGCGGCTGGTAGAGTTCGGATTTGAAATTCAGTCCGGCTTTGCGTAATCGTTCGATCAACTTGCGATTCTCGGCGTCGCCGTGCCATTGCACGATACTTTGTGCGATGACTTCACCGATGTCTTCGGCTTCCATCAATTGTTCCGCGCTTGCGTCGAAAACGGCGTCGAGCGTCTGAAAATGTTTGCAGAGCGACTTCGCCACGCCCGCGCCGACGTGCAGAATGCCAAGACCGAACAGAGGTCGCCAGGCGTCGCTCGTTTTACTGGCGGCAACGGCATCAATAAAATTCTTTGCCGACTTCTCGCCCATTCGCTCCAGGTTCGCCACTTCGTCAAGCTTGAGTTGGTAAAGTTCCGCCACGTTGCGCACGAGGCCCGCCTTGACGAGTTGCGCTACGAGCACTTCGCCGCCGCCTTCGATGTCCATCGCGCTGCGCGAGCACCAGTGCTCCAGTCGCCCACGAATTTGCGCCGTGCAATCGAGATTCAGACAGCGCCACGCCGCCGCTTCTTCTTCGTCCGCGCCAACCGCCTTGAAAACTTTTGAGCCGCACTCGGGACAGGTTTTCGGGAAATGAAATTCCTTCGCGCCGCCGGGCCGCTTGCTCGACACAACGCTCACGACGGCGGGAATCACTTCACCGGCTTTTTCGATGACGACCGTGTCACCGATGCGGATATCTTTTTGCGCGGATGTAATCCTCGTTGTGCAGGGTGGCGCGGCTGATGGTGCTGCCAGCGAGAAAAACAGGCTCAAGTTCTGCAACAGGCGTGAGCGCGCCGGTGCGGCCCACCTGCACCGTGATGCCCTTGAGCGTCGTCTCGGCCTGCTCGGGCGCGTATTTGTAGGCGATAGCCCAGCGCGGGGCTTTGGCGGTCGAACCCGCGCGATGCTGCTGCTCGAAGGAATTGAGTTTGATGACCGCGCCGTCGGTTTCGTAGGGGAAGTTCTTGCGGATTTTGTCCAGTTCGGCGATGGCCGCGAAAAGTTCGTCCTCGGAACGGCAAAACCAAGTACGCTCCGCCGTTTTGAAACCGAGCGATTTCAACCAAGCTAACAGTTCATCTTGCGAATTTGGACTTTGGACCTGAAACTTTAGACTTTGGACTTGCCCGATTCCGTAAAGCACAACGTCCAACGGACGCTTGGCGACGATTTTGGGATCGAGTTGCTT
Organism: uncultured Verrucomicrobiae bacterium; assembly: GCA_963714605.1. Lineage (GTDB taxonomy): Bacteria > Verrucomicrobiota > Verrucomicrobiia > Limisphaerales > CAVQOW01 > CAVQOW01. The sequence goes on from CAVQOW010000004.1 coordinate 6,374, forward strand.
GAGCGAACCAGCGGCGGTGTTGCGCGGATTGCCATAAAGCTCCTCGCCCGCAGCTTTTCGATCAGCGTTCAATTTTTGAAATCCGGCGATCGGCATATAAACCTCGCCGCGGACTTCGAGCACGGCTGGAATTGAACCGCCGCTCTGCGTCTCTGCGTCTCTGCGGTGAATTCTCAGCGGCACGGTGCGGATGGTTTTCAAATTCGCCGTGATGTCGTCGCCAGTCATGCCGTCGCCGCGCGTCGCGCCGACAGCGAACACGCCATTTTCGTAGCGCAGACTCACCGCCACGCCGTCCACTTTCGGCTCAACGACCCATTCCAGCTTTTCGTTAGGCAAAAGTTTTTGCACGCGATTGACGAACGCACGAATTTCTTCCTGCGAATAAGTGTTGTCCAAGCTCATCATCGGAACGGCGTGCCGGACGGGTTTGAATTCACTCAACGGCGCACCGCCCACACGCTGACTCGGCGAATCGGGCGAGGCGAGTTCCGGGAACTGCTTTTCCAGTTCGATCAACTCGTGGTAAAGCCGGTCGTAATCACGGTCGGAAATCACCGGCTTGGCTTCGACATAATAGGCATGGTCGTGCCGGCGGATTTCCTCGGCGAGTTTGGCATGACGGATTTTGGCTTCCGCTTGCGTCATCGCGGAGAGATTAGCGCAAAGACGGACAGACGCAAAGGCGCAAAGATTTGCCGTTCGTAACGCTTTCTGCCGGGATTCTTGCTTTCAGCTACTCGACTTTTTGAAATTTCGCGGCATTGTAAGGCCATGGCACTCACACCTTCAACCATGCTGCCGCTCGGCACGACAGCGCCCGATTTTCGGTTGCCGGACACGAACGGAAAGACCGTCGCGCTTGCGGATTTCAAGGACAAGTCCGCCCTGCTGGTCATCTTCATGTGCAACCATTGCCCGTACGTAAAACACATCCGCGAAGGGCTGGCGCAACTGGCCCGTGATTACGTCCCGCACGGTGTGGCGATGGTCGGCATCAACTCCAACGACGTTGCCAATTATCCCGACGACAGCCCCGCGATGATGGCCGAGGAAGTGAAATCGGCAGGTTACGTTTTCCCGTATCTTTACGACGAATCGCAAGCAGTGGCCAAGGCGTATCGCGCGGCCTGCACACCGGACATCTACCTCTTCGACAAAAGCCGCAAGCTGGTCTATCGCGGCCAGTTTGACGACAGCCGCCCCGGCAACGGCGTTCCCGTTACCGGCAAAGACCTGCGCGCGGCGCTGGATGCCGTGCTGTCGGGAAAACCTGTTCCACCGAACCAAAAGGCGAGCATGGGTTGCAACATCAAGTGGAAATCGGGAAACGAACCGGACTATTTCTGAAGGCAGAAGGAAGAATGCAGAATGCAGAAATCAATCGCCTCGCGCCCGCTTTGAAATGGTGACAAGAATTGATATGAGTTCGTTGGTTTCTTGAAGCAATGGTTCGAGCCGATTCTTGGGAACAATTTCTTCGTCAGCCAAGAGCTCAAGCCAATAGGCAGTTTCATCGGCTTCTTTCAGACAATCGCCAACTTTTGCAACGAACTCCGCCTTTGATCGCGCACGATTGGCTTCCCGATAATTCGCCCCGACTGAAGTGCCGGACCGAAGTACCTGTTTGCCGAGAACTTGAGCGACAGTTTCTTTCGGCAAGGCGACGTAAAGGCGGATTATCCGCCGTGCAAAATTCTTTGTGCGCAGCACCAAATCTTTTTCTTCATTCTGCATTCTGCCTTCTTCATTTTTTGGGCAGTTTTTCGTCAACCAGCTCGCACAGGACGTGGAAGAGCAGCTTTTGTCCTTCCTGAATTCGTGCGGTTGAAGTACCCGGCACAATCAAATCGAGTATGGCGATGCCTTTCGTGAAACCGCCGTCACGACCCAAAAAACAAATGCTTTCGATGCCTTTCCGCTTGGCCTCTTCGAGTGCGCGCACCAAATTGCGCGACTTGCCGCTCGTCGTGAACGCGATGAGCACGTCGCCTTTCACGCCCAAACCCCAGACCTGGCGCGCGAAAATTTCGTCGGCGCTGTAATCGTTGCACACGGCGGTCATGAACTCGCCATTGGCCGTGAGTGAAATGGCCGGGTACGGCCGGCGGTCATCTTTGTAGCGGCAGAGAAATTCCGTGGCCAGATGCGTGGCGTCGGACGCGCTGCCGCCGTTGCCGCACACCAGCAGCTTGTGGCCGGAGGTGAGACAGCGCAGAACCATTTGGGCCGCGCGGTTCAGCGGCTCTTCCAAAGCAGTCAAACCACGGAGCGTCGTGACGGAATCCTCAATCGCGCGTTGCAGCGGAGTCATGCGGGGAGGTTAAACCGCCTCGTTGAAAAGGCAAAAACAAATCATGCCGACTTTCAGCGCGCGGATTTTTTCTTCAGTGAAGGGAAAGGAAAGTTTTATCTGGCAAACTTTGAACTGCCTCAATCCTTTCTGCGCGGCGGTTTGTCATTAAGAGCCATCTCAGATTCCTCGGCACGTTGGCGCTCCGTCTCGGCCACCAGTTGACGCAATTCTTCTGCCGAACGGATTATTTTTCGCCCTGCCTTTTCCTCGACAGCGGCGATTTCATCCAGCTTCGCAAAATAAGCATCGGGGTCGGCGGCCATCTCGCGAGATAGCTCGTCCTTGATGCGCCAGACTTCTTCCAGAATCGGATTCGTTTTCACAGTTTCATCCTCTCATAAGTTCGACAGGCGTGCAAACTTCCGGCAGAGTCAGCCCGTGACGTCCCATGAATTCGCGGACTTTTCCAAGCAGATGTGGATTGGCCAGATGCCGGCAATTCCAGGTGAGCAGAATATTGATTCCGCGCTGTACTGCGACCACCGCATGAATGGCATCCGAAGCAGCCGCTGGCGGAAGAATCCTTGCATCCAATAATTCTTGAGCCAGAGTGCGCGCCGATTTGTCCACCGCCAGGACGGTCAATCCTGACAGCGCTTCCAGCCGTCGTCGGCTCATTTCAACATCTCCAAGACCGGCCTCCTTCAACACTTCCGCCGAAGTCACACACTGGTAACGCTGCCGTTCGTTCTGCCACCATTGCCGGGTGAGTTGCTGATGCGCGGCGAGAATGGAATCCCGACTTGGATTCGCCACCAGATAACTCACAACCGTCGTCTCAATGTAAACTGTTTCCATCGTTCAACTCTCGATTTCTTCAAACTAATACCGTTCTGGAACGGCGTCGGGCTCTTCGGTTATTGCCATAACCAGCGGTGACGTTTCTGGAATTTGTGCGACAGCTTCCAACACGTTGCGGATCGGTTCGCATCCACTGCGACAATACGTAGCGGCCAGTGACTTCAGTTCTTCGATGCCGCCACCGAGAACCCGGCTCGTATAGAGTGCGATCAGGTTCAACTCAAGAGCTGGTTCGGAAAGATACTTTGGAATTAAGGCTTCAATTTGTTGCCGTTCTGCATCAGTGAGTTGCACAATGAAACGAGAAGTCTCGCCAGACTTGCGTCGCCTTGGTTTTACCAAGTGATGAAGGATTCTGTATCGACTGTAGGCGTTGAGGTGTTTGTCTTTAAGAAGCTCCAGAACAACCTCTCGCGCACGATTCCGCGTTGCCTCTGACACGCCTCTGTAAATGGCGGTCTGAACGAGCAACCATCCAGCGTGTTTCGTTGGTCCGCGCCACGTCATGATTACTTCGCGGAGTCGCTCCACATGCCAGATTTTACGATCACCAAGAGCGACGAGTGGAAGGCCATCGGCAGAATGCGCGCCGAGGAATTTGCAGAATTCCTTTGCGTCGCTTGCCTTCGTTAGCAACTCGCCCTCGGCAAAAATTCGTGAGAACTGCTCGAATGGTTGGTCAATTCGCGCTGCGATTACAGAACCCGCCTTTTCATCTTCCTCCTCCACATAGTCGCCGCCGACGTAAACCCGTGACATCAAAAGATCGCGGGATTGCTGATCCTCGGCAATTTCCGTCTTCGACGAATTCAGGTTCAAACCCTTTCGAAGGAGTTGCTCTTGGAAAATTCGCAAATTTTGTAGGACTTCTTGACGTGAATTCCCAAACAGGCGCATGTCGTCAACGTAACGACCGTATGCGGCGTTGGCTTGAATCATTGCAACGTCCACGTCTTTCAAATGGATGTTGGTGAGATAACCTTCGACGCCGTCGCCAATGGGCAATCCTTGGTGGATTGTTTCTGGGCCTTCAATCTCACCAGTGCTCGGCAAATAGTAGATGACAGGAATCTGAAGAAGACGGCGGAGCAATGACACCAAAGCGCATTCCTTTGGCAGAGAAAGATGACGGCAAACAGCATCAATTAAATACTCGTGCGAAACCGAATCATAAAACGATGAGATGTCTGTCCTAAGAAGAACGGCATTGTCGTTTGATCGCTCCGATTGCCACTGACAAAAGCGGGCCCACCCACCTGTTGAAAAATCCTCCGTGAACCTTACCCTGGCCTCGTCACCACTCGCACGGCGGTTCGCGAAACATTGCGGATGGATTTCCGTTTCGATTTGTTCTGCGAATAAAATCGCTATAGCGTAGCGGACGATCAAATCCTTGATCAGTATGTAAATCATCCTTCGGTCGCAAAGCTCGTTCTTCGGTGGAAAATAGGCAAACGCTCGTCGCGGACGGAACTGGCCGGGGTCTTGCAGTTCTTCGATGAGTTCCGAAATTAGTGTGTCACGATTTGCGAGCGCATATTCAATCTCAAGCGGATCGTAGAAAAAATCGCCGTGTATGCGGTCGAACACCGCGTAGTCAAGCGCGGCCGAAAGCACCTCGCGGCTGCGCAGTCGAATGATTGCCCTTTGATGATCCATTATTTTATCTGTGTCAATCCGTGTTCATCTGTGGCAAAAAGTTTTCAATACAACCACTTCCCAATGTTCCCATCCGCATCCAGCGTCACGCCCTGATGAAATGCTCAATGGCGCGTTGAAGCGGAATCATGCAGAAAGAGTAGGCAGCGTTTTCGAAAAGGCAAAACCCAAAATCAACCGAATCGAACGACGACCGGTGCTTCGCCCTCCCGCTTGCAACCAGCGACCTTTCGCCTGTAACTTCTCAGCGATGGCTGTGGCCGACCACATCCGCAAGAAACTGAGCGCGCTGCCGCACAAGCCGGGCATTTATTTGATGAAGGACCGGTTCGGCACGGTCATTTACGTCGGCAAGGCGCGCGATTTGCGCAGGCGCGTCAGCCAGTATTTCCATCCGTCGCGGCGCATGGGCTGGGACTTGAAGTTCAACGCGCTGGTCGAGGCAATCCACGATTTCGACGTGCACTTGGTCAAGAGCGAGCCGGAGGCGTTCCTGCTCGAAGGCAAGCTCATCAAGGAATTTCACCCGCGTTACAACGTCAGTTTCCGCGACGACAAGCGCTTCCTGATGCTGAAGGTCAATCTTAACGATCCGATTCCGAACTTTACGTTCACGCGGTTGCGCAAGGACGACGGCGCGCGTTACTTCGGGCCGTTCTCGAATTCGGGCGCGCTCCGCAACACGCTGGCGCTGGTGCGGCGGCAGTTCAATCTGCGCGGCTGCCGGGTGTTCACGCCGGGCGAGGCCGATTATAAGCATTGCCTTTACGCGCATTTGAAATACTGCACCGCGCCGTGCATCGGCAACGTGACACGCGAGCAGTATCTCGAACAGGTGCTGGCCGCGTGCGATTTCCTCGACGGCCAGTGCCTCGAGATGAAGGAGCAACTCGAAGTGGAAATGCGCAAAGCCGCCGCCGCGCAGGATTACGAGAAGGCCGCCGATTTGCGCGACCTAATCTCCGACTTGAAGGAAACGACAAAGAAGGAAAAGAAATTCGAGCGCGTGCCTTACACGTTGCCGCTGGCGATTGACCCGGAACACGATTTGGCGGAATTGGCCGAAGTTCTGGATTTGCCGTCGCCGCCGCAAAGGATTGAAGGATTCGACATCTCGAATATCAGCGGCACGTTTGCCGTGGCGTCGCTGGTGAGTTTCAAGAATGGCCGGCCTGACCGCGCGAATTATCGGCGGTTCAAGATCAAGACGGTCGAGGGTCAGGACGATTTTGCGAGCATGGCGGAGGTGGTCAGGCGGAGATACACACGTGTGCTGAACGAAATCCGAAATCCGAAATCCGAAATCCGATATAAAGATGAGGGCGGCGAGGCGATTCCGCAGGAGTTGCAGAGGCTGGTGGATGAAACGAGCAAGTCATTCAAGCGGAAGTCTAAAGTCCAAAGTCTAAAGTCCAAAGTCGAAGCGAACGCACTGCTTTCAACCTTGAATCTTCAATCTTCAACCTTTCCTGATCTGATTTTGATTGATGGCGGCAAGGGCCAGCTCAACGCGGCTTGTGAGGAACTGGCGAAACTGGGTTTGGAGAGAATTCCCGTCATCGGCTTGGCGAAAGAGTTCGAGGAAATTTACCAACCCGGCGAAAGCAAGCCGCTGCGGCTTGGACTGGATCACCCGGCGGTGAAATTGCTCCAGCGCGTGCGCGACGAATGCCATCGCGTGGCCAATTCCTACAACGCGCAGCTTCGCATCAAACGCATTTCGGAAAGCATTCTTGATGAATTTCCAGGCATCGGTGCACAGCGCAAAGCCGCGTTGTTGAAGAAATTCGGTTCGGTTCAACGGTTGCGTTTGGCGACATTGAGCAAATCGCCAAAGTGCCGGGTTTCGGCGGCAAGGCAGCGGCGGATTTGAAAGCAATTTCTGGAGGCGCGATCCGCCGGTTAGCCAAAAGAAATCCGTGCTAATTCGCGCAATTCGTGTCTTAATTTCCCCATGAACATTCAAGTGGCCGTGCTCTGCGACGCCGCGACCGACGACAACGGCAAGCTCAACCTGCTGGGCTCATTCGACACGATTTATGCGCGCGAGATGCCCGCCATCCACCCGCAATGCGCCGTCGCCTTGCGCGTGACTTTCATGGCAGGCGACGAGGGGAAACGCCTGTTGAAGGTGAATTTCGTTGATGCGGACGGGCAGTCAATCATGCCCAGCCTCGACATCCCCGTGGAAATCACGTTGCCCGATGAAATGCACTTTTGCACCCGCAATTTCATTCTGAACATCCAGCAACTGAAGTTCGACGAACCCGGCCTTTATTCGGTGGACGTTTCGATGGACGACCAGTCGCAAGCCAGCATTCCGCTGCTGGTCAAACACGTTCCACCCGCAAACGTCGCGTAGCGTGCGCACTTGCACGGGTCTGAGGCCGCCGGGAATGTTCTCTCTGGTCGCGCCCGTATCTCAGTTGGTTGGAGCAAGCGGCACAATGGTGTGCGGGCCTCATTAAAAAAATAATTGCACGCAATGTGCGGAACAACTTTTCCCGGCGCAGTTCTTTGAACGGGAGATTTCTTCTTCGATCTTTCGCTCATTTGCTATCCTGATGGAATGGAAGTCCCTTCTCGTAAAGCTTCAACTCGTCGTTGAGCTGCCCTGCCAGATCTTTTTGTCCCGCAGCCTGCGCCAATTCAATCGCTTTTTGGGCACTCCGCATGGCGTCACTAAATCGCCCGACCTCCGCATAGGCGGCGGCGAGCGTTTTGAGAATAGCCGGGTTCTCTCCGCCGGTAAGCTGATTCGCCAGTTGGGCCAGTTCCACCGCTTTGTTGCCGTTGCGCAACGACGCTTGCGGAGAAGTTGCCAACACCCAGGCCAGGTCATTTTGGGGTTCTGGGTAATCGGGTTTGATTTGCAAAGCCTCTTGGAATTGGATGACGGCATCCTGCACACTTCCCTTTTGAAGTAGCGCACAGCCGAGATTGTGGTGAGCGTCCGCGTCGTCAGGTTTGAATTGCAAGGTCTTTTGGAAATGGAGGATCGCTTCGTCCACACTTCCCTTTCGGAGAAGGGCGCAGCCGAGGTCATTTTGGGATTCTGAATAGTCGGGTTTAATTTGCAGAGCCTTTTGGAAATGGAGGATCGCTTCGTCCACATTTCCCTTTTGGAGAAAGGCGCAGCCGAGGCTGTGGTGGGCGTCCGCGTCGTCGGGTTTGAGCTGCAAGGTTTTTTGGAAATGGAGGATCGCTTCGTCCACACTTCCTTTTTGAAGAAGAGCGCAGCCGAGATTGTTGTGGATTTCCGCATCGCCGGGTTTGAGTTGCAGGGCCTTTTGGAAATGGAGGATCGCTTCGTTCACATTTCCCTTTTGAAGAAGAGCGCTGCCAAGGTTGCTGTGGTCGTGCGCGTCATCGGGTTTGAGTTGCAGTGCCCTTTGGTAATGAACAATCGCTTCGTCCACTTCCCCCCTTTGGAGCAGGGCTTCGCCAAGGTTGCCGTGGGCGAGGTCGTTTTCAGAAGTGCACGCAAGCGCGTGGGTCCAGAGTGTTTCACTGTTCCGCCACCAAGAAGTCTGCCTGCGCGCACATAACATCAATGCCACAAGGATGACCATGCTCAGGCCGCCAAGCACTCTGCGGCGGTGACGCCAGCCAAGGCTCAGATCAGCCACCGCCCAAGTCAGCAGCAGATACAATCCGATTTGCGGCAGATAGGTGTAACGATCCGCCCGGGCCCGCAACCCCGATTGAATCAACCCGATTGCCGGAACGAGCATTCCCAGATACCACAACCAACCCACCAAAAACCAAGGGTGCTTCCGTCGGCTGGCAATGGCCCCTGAGGATATGACCAGCAACAGGATGACGGCTGCGACAATTTTCCAAAGTGGCAAGCTGCTGCCCGGGTGAGGATAGTAAACGGCCAATCCAGCCGGGTAAATCATCTGTCCCAAATAAGCCACGTAGGAAACCAAGGCATTGCCGATTCGCGAATAGAGAGGCAACGGTTCGATGACCTCCTTCTGCGCAAAAAAAGTCGCCACGCAGGCCGCGCCGGAAAGAGCCAGAAGCGGAATCTTCTCCACAATCAGACCCCAGGGAATCAAACGTCCACCCGGTTGAGCAAATCGTTTCAGCGGCCAGTAGTCCAACAAGAGCAGCACAAACGGGAGCGTGACTACCATCGGCTTGGACATCAATGCCAGCGCCAGCATCAACGCCACCAACAAATAACGGCCCATTGACCTCGGTTGGCGAACATAACTGGCATAAGCTCCCAGCGTCAGCATAAAAAGCAGCCCGCTGAGCACGTCCCTTCGCTCCGCGATCCATGCCACCGATTCCACATGCAGCGGGTGAATCGCAAACACCGCAGCCACAAAAGCGCTGCGCCAAAGCGCGGCTGTCATGCCTTTCAAAACCAGAAACAGCGCGATCACCGACGTGATATGCAGCAGTACGTTGGTCAGATGATGCCAGCCGGCCTTGGTCCCGTACAACTGACAATCCAGCATGTGAGAAATCACCGTCAGCGGGGTCCAATTGGCGTTCACGTTGTGGGTAAATGCCCAAACGATTCCCTTCACGCTCAGGCCACGGAGGACTGCCGGGTTGTCGGTAATGTAAAAATTGTCATCGTAATTCACGAACTCGTGCCCAAGCGTCTGACCGAAAACCAGCCACGTTATCGCCACCAAGAAAATACAAATCCCGAGAACCATCGGGCGGTCATTCAAACCAACCGGACAATTTTTCGATTCCAGCGAGGCGTTACCTTCCACACCCTGGATTTTACCGGCTGGCGAAATCGGCGGGCTCGAATGCATGGCAGCGGCTTTCCCCTGCCTGGCGTTTTTCTTTGATCTTTGGCTCATTGGGTTGAATACAAGATGATAGCAGGGTCAATCCCGCATAATCAACACTGACCAATCCCACCCGTCAGCGCAGCGTAAGAGCGCGTACTTGCGCGGACCTCTGGCCGCCGGTAATGTTTTCTCTGGTCGCGCCCGTAGCTCAGTTGGATAGAGCATCTGCCTTCTAAGCAGAGGGTCGCGCGTTCGACTCGCGCCGGGCGCGCCATGGAATTTTCGATTGCCGATTTGCGATTTTTCTCGCCATGTTGACACTGGAACAACTTTCGGAATTGTTTGAAAAGAATCGCGCCGCCGCCGGTACGCGCGTGAAGGAATTTTCCATTGGCGACAAATCTTTCCCCTTCAATTCCAAGCCCGCCATCATGGGCGTCATCAACCTCTCGCCCGATTCCTGGTATCGCGAAAGTGTCTGCCTGAACGTCGAAAACGCCGTTCGCCGAGGCCGCGTTCTCACTGAGCAAGGCGCTGACATTGTGGATGTGGGCGCGGAATCCACACTCGCCAACGCCGCGCGAGTTGACGACGCGGGCCAGAACAACAAATTGATTCCAGTGATCAAAGAATTGCAAAAGGCGGACATTCTGGTTTCGGTCGAGACGTATCAAACCGCCGTCACCCGTGCCTGTCTCGAAGCCGGTGCGAAGATTCTAAATCTGACGGGCACCGACCGGAGCGACGAGCTTTTCCGCATGGTTGCGGCGCACGATGCCGCTGTGATTATTTGTTACGTGCAAGGGAAGAATGTCCGCGAAGTCGGCGACTTTGATTTCAGCGCCGATCCGATCGAAATGATGCGCGAATATTTTTCGCGGCAAATCGAAATCGCCCAAAGCAACGGCGTGGAAAAAATCTTTCTCGATCCCGGCCTCGGGTTTTATTACCGCAATCTGCAGGACAGCGCGGTGCGCGTGCGACATCAGACGAACGTTTTCCTGAACACGTTCCGATTGCGCACGCTTGGCTTCCCGATTTGTCATGCCCTGCCCCACGCGTTCGAATTTTTCCGCGACGAGGTTCGCTGTGCCGAGCCGTTCTTCGCCGTGCTGGCCGCGCTGGGCAAGACTGATTTGTTCCGCACCCACGAAGTCCCGCGCATCAAAGCGGTGCTGGAGACGATGAGGGTTTTCTAGTCCGCAGATTCCGCGGATTTCAGAGTTGAGTTACTTCCGCCGGCAAAGAAACACGCCTTCCTCCTCTGAACGCGTAATCCATTGTTGGCTGATCGTGAGGCCATGCTGGTTGAGGAGCACGCGGACGCGATCCGGTGTGTAACGGTAGGAGAAGAACAACCGGATGGCTTCGCCAGCGGGAAAAGCGAATCGTTCGTCGTCGATCCGGATTTCGCCCGCTCGCAGGAAATGGAAGCACGCCACGACCCGCTTTAATCCAGCCTGGCCGTCTTGGACCGCAGAGCGCATCTCGCCGTCGCCGGGTTCAACACCGAGATCGAGCAGAAATGTCATCAGCCAGTCGCGCGTCGGCAAGTTGTCGTATTGCGGCAGAATCTTTTCCACACCGGCAGCGTAATCTGGACCGGGCGCGAGATTGGCGCTAAAGAGCAGTTGATCGTGTGGTCGCACGAGGCCCGCCAGCTTGGGCAAAATTTGATTGGGCTCGAAGTTGGGAATCATGCCGAAGAAAGTCACCAGGCGTGAGGCGTCAGGCAGTCGGCGACTGGCAAAAACAGCGGACAAGTCGTCGGCTGTGACGAGATCGCACACAAGCGGAAAACAATTTTCCTCAGGCAGAATTTTCAGCGCCGTTTGCCGCGCCACCAGCACCATGGCTGTGCTGACATCGCAAGGCGTGTAAACCACTTCCTTTCCGAGGTTGATGAGCTGTTTAATCAACTGCGTGTCCTTTTGCCCGCCGCCGCAACCCAGACCGATGACGTGGACGCAGGAGGTGTTGTGGTTCGCGGCCGCGGCGACAAAGGCGGCGTCGTAATCCGCGGCACAGTCCGGATCGTTGCGCGACGGCGAGTAAGCCTGGTGCAGCGCAAGCCATTTTTGTGTTTGCTTGACGCTGTCGTAGTGAAATTTGTGGTTCACCTGCCGCGTGCGGAGCGATTCCAGCAAATCACGCCGCACCGCGTCAGGAAACTGGCTGGCGTGAATGGTGACGTTCGCGACGTTGCTCATGCCTCTACTTTTGCGGGAAAACTTGATAGAGCAGAAGGTAAATCACCACGCCGGTCACGGAGACGTACATCCATAGCGGCCAGGTCCAGCGGGCGATTTCTTTATGCAATTCGAACCGCTGCTTCAACGCCCGATTGAGCGTCACGAGAATCATCGGCACGATGGCTGCGGCCAAGACTGTGTGCGTCAGCAGAATCACGAGGTAAATCGGTCTGAACCACGCAGGGTCTTTGAACACCGTTCGTCCCATTTTCGCATGGTAAACCAGGTAGCACGTCAGAAAGAGCGTCGAAGTCACAACGGCTGCAATCATGCACCTCTGATGAGCGTATTTATTTTTACGCCGGATAAAACGAAGTCCCGCCATCAGGAAAATTGCGCTCAATCCATTCAGGCAAGCGTTGATGATGGCCAGGTCGGAAAATCTCATGGTTCGAGTTCGAGTTTCTGGACGGCGCTGAGAATCCGCGGCTGGACGTTGGTCCACTCGACACCTTCGCCGCCGGTTTCAAACACGCCACGCAGCCGCGCCTGTTTGTCCACGATAACAAAAATCGTGCTATGAACGAAGAGGTCTTCAGGATTTTGGCGCTCCTCGGGTTTAACTTCGACCGCCGAAAGTTTCAGGCTGCCCGTTGCCAGAGCGGCGATTTCCTTTTTCGTACCGGTCAAAAACGTCCAGCGGTTCGTATCTGCGCCGAAACGTTCCGCGTAGATTCTCAAGATTGGCGGCGTGTCGTAGTCAGGATCAGTCGTGAGCGTGACAAATTTTGTCAGGCTCGACTGCGGCAAGGCGTCCTGCAGCGATTTCATTTGTTGCGTCATGCGTGGACATGGCCCGGCGCAGCGGGTAAAAATGATGTCGGCGATCCAAACGTGGTCGCGCAAGTCGGCGAGCGTCACGGGCTGGCCATTTTGATTGGTGAGCGCAAAGTCCGCCACCTGACCGAGCACAGGCAGCGCGGGGCGTTTTGAATCGCGAGTTTCAATCTTGGAGACAACAAACGATATACACACGATGACGATGCAAAGGCCCAGACCAAGCCAGAGTGTCCGCGGCAATCGTTGAGAAAGGTCGTCCATCGCAGCCTCGCGTGCGAGGTCAAACTACGCCACGACCCGAAGCCTTCGCAAGTGAGAAGTCATTATGTTGGGAAGGACAATTCGCGCAAGGCGAATTTCCTCGGGTAACTCACTCAAAAGTGGTCGCTGCGCCAGACTTGGACGCAAGCCATTTGTCGAAGGCTTTCTGACTTTCAACGGTCAAAACGCCTTGAGACATGGCCGAATGGCCGTTGCCGCAAAGTTGCGCGCAGTTGATCTGGTAACGGCCTTCTTTGGTGGGCTTGAACCAGATCGGCACGCGCATGCCGGGGATGGCGTCCTGTGTCACGCGCATGGCCATGATGCGGAACGAGTGGATCACATCCTTCGAACTGATGTAGGCGATGACCGGTTTGTTTACGACGGCATGAATTTCGTTGAGCGTCTGCACGTCGTCCTTTCCGTTAGGATCTTTCGGGTCCACGCCGAACACGTTGTCCGAGCGGACGAGCGCCATGTCCTGCCGGCCAAAAATGCCGTCGCGACCGGGATACCGGATGTTCCAGGCGAATTGCTGCGCGACGACCTGAATGACGGTGGATTCGCTCTCTTTCGGAAACTGGTCCGCATGCCGCGCCCACAGCGGCACGGCAACAAAAATCAACAACGCCGACTCAATGCCGGCGACGGTGACTTCAATGTAATTCGATGCGTGGTTTTTGACGCCTTGATAGTCGCCCCTGGGGTTGCGCTTTCGATGGAACCGGAACAGGGCATAAACGAAGTAACACAACCAGCCGACAAACAGCACGATCATCAGCCAGTGAACGTAAACGAGGAGACGATCCACGCCCTGACCGTTTTCAGACGCCAACACCGGAAGTCCAAGAAATTTTTCCATGGTCAAATTTCGTCGGCCTTGTGATCGTCCGTTGTGCCGTCGTCCGCGGTCGGCGGCGCATGGTTACCCACATGCACAAAGAATGCGACGACGCCCGACAGCACCGTGAGCACAATGGCACCGAGCGCGATGATCGCCCAACTGAGTCCACGCGCGATTGGTGAATCAGGCTCGCCGTAGCAAATTGCGCAGGCGGATACCGACGCAGGCACACACACCAACGCTGTCGCCAGCGTTTTTAAGAGTGTTTTCCAAAAAGTCAGGCGGATTTTCATAGGTAACCCACGTTTTTGAGTTTTTTCAAAAAGTAACGGCCGTAAATGATGACGCCCACACCTGCGGCGCATGCGGCTATGCCCAAAAGCAGGTCGTTCTTCGCGCCAGGCGGTGCGAAATAATCCCGCAGCTTCCACACGCCACAGCCGAACGCAAGGGCGCTGAGCGCGCTGACAAAAATAAGATGGACAGCTTTCAACGACATACTCAATGCAACATAACCGTCGGCACATCTCTCGCCGCCCAAATTGTCAGACCCATCAGCCCGGCAAAGAAAAAGACGGTGAAGGCGAGCACGGCGTAAATCATTTTTCGCTCGGAAATCAGGTGCATGAGGAAACCCGCCACGAGAAAGGCATTGACACACGCCGTGGCGAGCACGAGCGCGATGTTCATGCTGCGGTGCCCCAGCGGTGCGAATGACGCGGCCACCATGACCAGCGTGCCGCAAAGCACCGCGCAAAAGACGTAGAGACACCGTCTCGTGTAACTCTTGTAAGAGTCCGTTTGCAAATCACTCATAAGCTTAGGTCAAATATAGTATAGGAAAGAGAAATATCCAGACCAAGTCCACAAAATGCCAGAACAGGCCCGAAACTTCGATGCGATTGGTAAACCGCGCAGGCTCCGTCTCCCACATCTTGCTGCCCGGGCCCCAAAGCCATCCTATCACGATTATGCCGCCGATCACGTGCAACGCGTGCAGCCCGGTGAGCGTGAAGTAAATTGCCAGGAACGTGTTATGCCACGGGCCGTAGTTTTGCATTTTCTTGATTTGCGCCCGGCTGATTTCGATTTCGCTGAGCGCCGCTTTGCCCGCCGCGCGGCCATCGAGAAGTTCCGCGTGGTCATTCACAAAGCGACCGTGGATGACGATGTGGTCCGCGCCGGGCTTGTTTTCGATCATGTGGCCGTCGGCAATGCGACCGTCAACAAGCTGAACTTCGTAGTGGAGAAACTTGTCGCGGTATTCGTAGGATTTGATGCTGAGGAAAATGACTGCGAGCAGCAGCGTCGCCGCGTGAAAAACCTTGAACTTGGGGAATTGATTTGTCTTAAGCGCGGCCCACGCCAACAACGTGGTGACGGCGGACAGCGCAAGAATGACGGTATTGGTGGTGCCGAGCGTGACGTTCAGCCAGCCGTGTGGCCAGGTGCCCGCCGGTGCGCCAACGCGCAAAAGGATATACGCCGAAAAAAGTCCGCCGAAGAGCATGACTTCGGAAGCCAGGAACAGCCATATGCCTACTTTGGCGTTATAGACGCCGGTATCCGGGCGGGGACGAATCGTGTAGGGAATTTCCATGAAAAGTCAGTGCCGGGCGGTTGGATCGGGTTCGTTTTGTGGAGTAAAATCTTTTTCGTGACCGGGCACGCTATATTCGTACGGGCCGCGATACACTTTCAATTCCTTGACGAAATTGCCGTGCGGCGGCGGCGTGGGCGTCTGCCATTCCAACGTCGTGGCATCCCACGGATTGTCGCTCGTGATTTTTTTGCCGTTTTTAAGACTCATAAACAAATTGATGATGAAAGGAATCTGAACCAGCGCCAAGCCGACCGCGCCCCACAAGATGAACCGATGCAACTCCATGATGTTGGCGTGAAGCGTTCCCTCCACCCCGGGCACTTTCGCCGCGGAATAATTCGCCCCGCCATCGGCCATGCGGCGTAGCATGCCAGCCAGCCCTTGGGCGAACATCGGCATGAAAATGATGTTCATGAAAATCAGCGAACCCCAAAAATGCACGTGACCCCACAATTCGTTCATCATTCGGCCCGTGATTTTTGGGTACCAGAAATAAATCCCGGCGAAGAGTGCGAAGATCGTTCCCGGCGCAACGACGTAATGAAAATGGCCGATAACGTAATAGGTGTCGTGCAGATGCAGGTCGCTGGCGCTGAAGCCCAACGGCAATCCCGTCAAGCCGCCGATGCCGAACATCGGCAGGAACGCGAGCGCGAATTGCATCGGCGGATTGAAACGAATCGAGCCGCCCCACAGCGAAATCAACAGGCACGTCAGGATGATCACCGACGGAATCGAGATGATCATCGTCGTCGTCTGGAAGAACGTCGAGATGCGCGTGCCCATGCCGGTGAGATACATGTGATGCGCCCAGACGATGAACGACATGAATCCGATCATCAGGGCCGAATACACCAGCGACTTGTAACCCCACAATGGCTTGCGCGTGTTGTTGGCGATGATTTCCGCGACGATGCCCATCGCGGGCAAAATCAGCACGTACACTTCCGGGTGCGCCAGGAACCAGAACAAATGCTGCCATAGCAAAGGACTGCCACCGCCGCTCACACCCGCGACCTTGCCGCCCACCGCAAGCCCGGTGGGAAGAAAGAGACTTGATCCGGTGACTTTATCCATCAGTTGCATGACGCCCGCCGCTTCCAACGGCGGAAACGCCAGCAGCAGCAGGAACGATGCGACGAATTCGGTCCACACGAAAAACGGCAGCCGCATCCACGTCAACCCCGGCGCACGCAATTGAATGATCGTCGTGATGATGTTGACCGAACCAAGAAGCGACGATGTGATCAAAAACACCATGCCGATCAACCAGAACGTCTGGCCGTCCGTCGGGATGACAAGCGAAAGCGGCGGATACGAAGTCCAGCCCGCCTGCGCCGCGCCGCCAGGAATGAAAAAACTGGAAAACATGATCACACCGCCTACAAAATAGAATTGATAGCTGGCCATGTTCAGCTTGGGGAATGCCATGTCGTCGCGCGCCGATTTGCAGCGGCACGAGGTAATTCCCGAACGCGCCCACCGCCAACGGCACGACCGCAAGGAACACCATGATCGTCCCGTGCATCGCGCCGAACGAATTGTAAAGGTCGGGCGACATGACGCCATTGGCCGCCAAGTTGCCCAGCAGCATCTCCAGCAACGGGCCAACAAGCGGAATCGGCTGGCCCGGATGCGCGATCTGCCAGCGCATCATCAGCATCAGGCAAAAACCAAACAGCAGAAAGCAGAGCGCGGTGAGGCCGTATTGCAGGCCGATGACTTTGTGGTCCGTCGAAAAAATGTATTTGCGCCAGAAGCCCGGTTCCTCGTGGTGCGCTTTGTGCGTTTTCGCGTGCGGAATTGCGTCAATGGTTGCCTGCATGGTCTGATTCTTCGTCAATTTTTACTTCACCTTGTCCAACACCATCACCGCCAGCAGCAGCGGCAGATACAGGATGGACACGAAAAATAATTGCCGCGCCGCGCGGCTCACGCGTGCAGTTGCCGCGCAAACTGCGATCGGCGAACCAAAGATACGCCGCCCCAGCGCCAGCGCGCCGACCAGATAAAACGACCCGGCCAGATGAAACAAAAACAGGCACAAGCTCGACCGGCAGCAGAGCCCCGCATGTAGCGACCGCCTGCCGGCCTGTCCGATGTCCGTCCGCGTCCACCACCGGCAGCATTTTGAACCCGGCCTTTCGCGTATTCGTCACGGTAAATCCATGCGATGGCCAGGAAATGCGGCAGTTGCCAGAACGCCAGAATCGCAAACAACGCCCAGCCCGCCGCCGCTGAACTCGCCGCGCGCCGCCGCCCAGCCCATCATCGGCGGCAGCGCCGCCGGGAATCGCGCCGACGGCCGTGTTCAGCCACGTCACCCGTTTCAGCGGCGTGTAAATGAAAAGGTAGCTGATGAGCGTGACCGCGCCGAGCACACTCGTGATGCCGGTTCACCGGCAAAAGCCAGATAAATCAATCCCGCTGCGGCGCGCAGACGCCGCCAAACAGCAGCACCGTCCCGGTTGCAACCGGCCCGACGGCAGAGGGCCGATCCTGCGTGCGGCGCATCTGCGCGTCCTAGCTCGCGCTCCTGCCATTGGTTCAGCGCCGCCGCGCCGCTGGCGACCAGTGCCGTGCCGAGCAGCGTGTTGAACATCCGCGCGTAATCCATCGGTCCGCGACAGCCGACATAAAATCCCACCGCGTCGTCAGCAGCACCAGCAGCGTCAGCCGCGCTTTCACCAAATCCGCGAAGACCGCCAGCCCAGATTCTTTCCGCGCGAATTGCGGCGCGGTGAAAATTTGTGCCGTGGCTTTCATGTCATGTTGCCGCCGGATGCCAGGTTCGCATCATCGAAATGGATTTTCCGAACGCGTCGAATCGAACGGCGGAGACAGCCGGATTCGGTCAGTGCGATGGATAACGGAAGACAACAGCGCACCACAGCGCGCCGGTCGCCAGCGAAAGCGCGCCGACCAAAACATGAGCCGTGGCGATGTCCGCCGCCTTGTCCGACCAGATCGTCGCCGCGCCGAGACCGACTTGAACCAGAATCAAACCGAGCCAGACCGCACGCGAGTGGTCGCAACGGGCTGCCCGCAGCCAAGCCTGCTTCGGGCCGACAGCGCGCAAGACTGCCACACCGCCCAAAATCAGCAACGCCACCAGCCGATGCGCCATTTGCAGCGCGATTTGAAAGGCGGTGATCGGATTGGCCGCGACGATCTCAAGGCGATGCTGGTTATAGCGCGCGATTGAAGCCGCGTCCGTCGCGGGCCAAAGTTTGCCGTAGGCGAGCGGGAAATCCGGGATGGCCAGCCCGGCGTGCTGATGCCGCATCGTCGCGCCCAAAATCAATTGCGCGAAGAATCAACAAGCGTCGTGTGCCAACCCAAGCAGCCGCAGAAGTCCTTCGTGAAGGACACGGGGACTGCCGACGTCCGCGCTTACCAGTCATTGCCACCACCGGCTCGTGAACAGCGCGATCGCGCAGGTCAAGCAAAAAACAATTGCGCCAGCGTCGCGTGAAAAATGCCGATCTGGTCTTTGAGCACACCACGCGCAACCGCCGAGCACGCCTTGCAGCACCACTGCTAAGAACGCCGCCACCCAAGCCAGCGAGGCCGCGGGAATTTTTCTGAACGGCCACAAGCAACGACGCTGACAACGAGCGACAACCCGGCGAGGACGATGTAAACCGGCAATTCCCTCGCGCCCATCAGCGCCAGCACCAGCAGAATATCACCATACCGAGCCAGCGACCGCGCCCTGCGCTCGCGCACCCACAAGCCACACGGCCAGAATCGTCGTCAGCAGTCCGACGACGGAAGCGACGAGCCGGTGCGAGTGTTCGTAAAAAATTCCGCCGCACCCATTGTGAAACGGGAAATAAAAACATGTTGTAGCCATAGGTGTTCGGCCAGTCCGGCACGGCCATTCCCGCGCCGTGGCTGGTCACCAGACCGCCCACGCCCAACAACACCAGCGTCACCACCGCTGTCAGCACCGCGAAACGGTGCAGCCACAGATTGTATTCGTCTTGACGACATTACGTTGAAAACGGGACAGCTCGCCGAACAATGCAAATCACCGTCGCCCATCCCACCGCACGCGTTTTCCCAGCGCACGTTAAGACGGTTACTTCACTTCCAGCGTAAAGTCCACCGTCGTGTCGCTGTCTTTGACTTCAATTTCCTTGTCCACTCCGGCGCGGCTTTGCGGTGCATGGCCACGATGGTGTATTTGCCCGGCGGCACATCTTTGATCATGAACCTGCCATCCTTGCCCGTGACCCAGAAAAAAGGATGATCAACACAGTGACGTAGGAAAACATCCACGGATGCACATCGCACTTGAACCTCAGGAAATTTTCCGGCTCGTCGAAACGGTGAACGTCAAATCCGGTCCACCGGGCATCTGGGCCTGGTTATATTCCTTGTTGCCCGTCACCGTCGGCGTGTCATGGACATTGTGCAGGACCGGGTCGGAGTTTTTCACGACGATTTTCTGGCCGGTCTGGACCGCCGTGACATAAGGGCGTGTACTGGCACTTGTGATTGATCCAGTTCAGTGGCGGCGCGGTTGCGCCGGTGGACTTGCCTGCTGATACCCGTCAGTGCCACCACCACATCGGCCAATTCATCCTTTGCGCCGACCACGTAAAAGTGCGTTGTGGGCATCGTGGTGTAAAACTTGCCGCAGGTGGGATCATCTTTGAGCGGCGTGATGTCTTTTTCGGGAGGCGGCGTGCCTTTCAAAGTCACAACGCCGGCGATATCTGCCGCGAACAGCAGGCTGCAAACCCGCCGCCAGCACCACACCCGCAATGAAAACAGAGATTTTTTCCATATTCTGGTTATCTAATCGGCAAAATACAGCCAGATAATATCATCTTTCCCTCAATTGGCAAGATTCACCCCGAGACCTGCAACCTTCTCTCTCGCGTTGCCCGTTGTCAGATAAAAGCCGCCAAATCAGCGAAGCTGGCCATCACCCGCGCCATTTCCAGCGCCGTCTGCGCCGCCTCCGTGCCGCGATTGTGCTTCGTTCAGGCAACGAACGCGCGCGTGCTTCACTTTTCAACACGAGCACGCCGTGGATGACGGGAATTTTGTGCTGCACCTGGATTTGCGCCAATGCGTGTGTCACACCCCCGCCGATGTGCTGCGCATGACTCGTCTCGCCCTGAAAAATCACGCCCAGACAGATGATGGCCGAATAACGACCGCGCGCCGCCAGCCGCGCCGCTGCCGCCGGAATTTCAAACGCGCCCGGCACGCGCACAATGCGGACGTGCGCTTCGGCGCGCAGCAATTCCTCCCGTGCCGCGTGCAACATGGCGTCCACATATTCCGAATTGTAGCGCGACGCGACGATGGCAAACGTGCCGCCGTGGGCGCGAGTGGTTTTGGTTTTGAGGGGTTTTAACATATTGAAGTGCCATCCACTAAACCCATTGGAATACAAGTAATACTTTTCGTCGTCAGTTAGTTTGGGATACAACAATTCCAGTATTTGATCTATAGCGGAAACTGAACGTTTGGCATTTTTTAGATTAATCTGCATTTCCAACTCGAGGTGCGGGTATTCAAAGCGAAGCTTTTGAAATTCTTCTTCAGTCATTGTCTTATCAAATCTGATGGATTCCGGCTTTGCGTGTGCAACTTTATTTCTGAATTTCACCAGCCACAGGATCGCTGACCAAGGCTCTTTCTCAAAATCCGGCTCAATATGCAATCGAGAACAAATAATTCTGAGTTTGGCTATCGGGGTGGCACTTTCAAAATCGCCCCATTTCGTGACAAGTCTTTCCCCAAATGAATTTGTAAGAGCTTCAAGAGCTAGAGCTGAAAAAGTAATTGCCGTTAATTCATAATAGGTCCAACCAGGAGTTCTTGCTTCTGCACTTTCCAGCGCAATTTTAGCCGCCCCAATTAGAATGTGGTGCGGCTTAAATTTCCTTTCTCGTTCGACTCTAAATCTTTTTGCGACAATCACAGCAAATGCCCCAGCTTCTCGCGCTTCGTTTTCAGATACCGTTCGTTGTGCGGATTCGGTTTCACGCGGATCGGCACTTGCTCGACGATTTTCAAACCGTAGCCCTCCAGCCCGACAACTTTTTTCGGATTGTTCGTCAGCAGCCGGATGGTTTTCAGGCCGAGGTCCACGAGGATTTGCGCGCCGAGACCGTATTCGCGCAGGTCCATTCCGTAGCCGAGCTTCTGGTTCGCCTCCACCGTGTCGTAGCCCTGCTCCTGCAATTTGTAGGCCTTGATTTTCGGCGCGCAGGCCGATGCCGCGTCCTTCCTGCCGCATGTAAACGATGACGCCGCGCCCGGCCTCGGCCACCTGCCGCATGGCCTGATGCAGTTGCGACCCGCAATCGCAGCGGCGCGAGCCAAACACGTCGCCGGTCAGACATTCGCTGTGGACGCGCACGAGAACGTTCTTGTGCCCGGCCACGTCGCCGCGCACCAGCGCCAGGTGATGCTGGCCGTCGAGCCGCGAGCGGTAGAGATGCAAATCGAAATCGCCGTAGTCGGTCGGCAGTTTCACCGTTTCGACTTGCTCGACGAGTTTTTCGCGCGTGCGGCGGTATTCGATCAGGTCGGCGATGGTGCAAATTTTCAGCCGGTGCCGTCTGGCGAACTTCAGCAACTGCGGCAGTCGCGCCATCGTGCCGTCGTCGTTCATGATTTCGCAAATCACGCCGATGGGCCGGCAGCCGGCGAGCTTCGCCAGATCCACCGCCGCCTCGGTGTGGCCGGCGCGCTGCAACACGCCGCCCGGTCGCGCCCGCAACGGAAACACGTGACCCGGCTGCACAAGATCGTCCGGCACGGCGGTCGGGTCGGCCATGATGCGAATCGTCTGCGCGCGGTCGGCGGCGCTGATGCCGGTGGTGATGCCGCGCGCGGCATCCACGCTGACCTGAAAATCCGTGTTGAAGCTTTCGCGGTTCTCCTTGACCATGCGCCCGATGCCGAGTTGTTCCAGCCGCTCGCTGGTCGTCGGCACGCAAATCAGGCCGCGCCCGTACTTGGCCATGAAATTGATCGCCGCCGGCGTGACGTATTGCGCGGCCATGATGAGGTCGCCCTCGTTCTCGCGGTCTTCGTCGTCCACGACGATGACCATTTTGCCCCCGCTAAGGTCGGCGATGACGGATTCGATGGAATCGAATTTTTTTCATTTGGCAATTACTTCATTTGGCACGCCTTCACCGCCGCCTCGTAAATCTGTTTCAACGGAACTTTCTTTTGCGCCGCCAATTTCTTGCACGACTCGAATTCCGGCGCGGTTTGCACCACTCTGCCATTCAGCTTGCCGAGTTTCACGGTCACATGGCCGAACTGGGTTTTCACGGAGAAACTCGCGCCGCAGCTTGCGCCGCTCGGCGATCGTAGCGGCGCACGCCAAACGCGCTGGTCTCGCGCAAAATCAATTCGGAAAACTTGTCCGCGTCGGCTTCGGCGCACAGGACCGTGAGCAACACGCCCGGCCGGTTCTTCTTCATCTGAATCGGCGTGTGGAACACGTCCAGCGCGCCTGCGGCCAGCGCCTGCTCGACAAAGCTGCCGAGAATTTCGGCGTTGATGTCGTCGAGATTCGTTTCCAGCACCGCCACGGTGTCGGTTTCCCAACGTGCATGCGGTGCTCGCGCGGTGCGACCTCGGACTTCGGACTTTACTCGCCCAGGACGGCGCGCAGCACATTGGGCCGGGTCTTGTTTTCGCGGGTGCCCAGTCCGAAACCGATCTTCTCCGCCATCAGAGCGCGCATCGGGCCGAAGCTCTCGACGAACTCCGCCAACAACGCCGCGCCCGTGGGCGTGACCAGTTCGTGCGGCTCGTCGCATTGCGATGATCGCCGATGCCGCGCGCGCCAAGGATTGCCAGCGTGGCCGGTGCGGGAACCGGAAATCGTCCGTGCGCGCAATTCACCCAGCCGTGCCCTCGACGACCGGCGCGGCGAGCACGCGCGGCTTGCCGAGCATTTCCAGCGCGATGCACGCGCCGACGATGTCCACGATGGAATCCACCGCGCCGACCTCGTGAAAATGAACGTGTTCCGGCGGGACGCCGTGGATTTTTCCCTCCGCCTCAGCGATGCGCTGAAACACGGCAAGGGATTTCTGCTTCACCCACGGCGAAAGCTTGCTGCGCGTGATGAGACGTCTTGATATCCGCGAAAGTTGCGGTCTGTCGTGATGGTGGTGATGAGCGTGCTCGTAGTCGCGTCGATGCCTTCGTGGCCGTTGTCAGCTTCGTGCTCTTCTCGGCGAGATGAACGTCGAACTTCACGCCTTCGATGCCGGACTGTCTGTTTGCGCGTGACGTGCAGATGATAGCCGTCGAGCCTCAGCTTCTTCAGTTCGTGCTCCAGCCTGCCTGGGATCCACGCCCAAATCAATCAGCGCGCCGATGAACATGTCGCCGGCTGATGCCGCTGAAGAAGTCGAGATAAAGAGTTTTCATTACTGCGACAGCCAAGCGCGTTGATTTGGCTCGCCGCATAGCCCGCGCCGAAGCCGTTGTCAATGTTCACCACCGTCACGCCGCTGGCGCAACTGTTCAACATGCCCAGCAACGCCGCCACGCCGCCGAAACTCGCGCCATAACCCACGCTCGTCGGCACGGCGATCACCGGCTTGGCCACCAGCCCGCGCCACCACGCTCGGCAGCGCGCCTTCCATGCCGGCCACGACGATAACAACGTTCGCGCGTTGAATCGATTCCAGCGGCCGAAAAGCCGATGCACGCCCGCCACGCCGACATCATCCACGCGCTCGACGCGGTTGCCCATGAATTCGGCGGTGACCGCGGCTTCCTCGGCCACCGGCAAATCGCTCGTGCCGGCGCAAACCACCGCGATGGTTCCCGGCCCGCTTGGGCAAAGGTTTTTTCTCGATGGTCACGCAACGGGCGAGTTCGTGATAGACGGCGCGCTTGAATTTTCTTCGCAGCGCCTGCGCGTGTTCGAGTGTCAACTCGCGTGACCAAAACGCGTTCGTCGCGTTCGAGAGTTTGGCGGCGATTTTCAACGACCTGCGTCTGGAGTTTTGCCAGCGCCAAAGATGACTTCGGGAAATCCTTTGCGCAGCGCGCGGTGCGTGTCCACCTGGGCAAAGCCCAAGTCGGCCACCGGCGCGGCCTGAAACGCCCGCAACACCTTGTCGCGGCTGACGCCGCCGGCGCGAAATTTTTCCAGCAGTCTGATGGCTTCCGTAGTCGTCACAAGCTGAGCATGCCACGGAGTCCATCAGCGGTCACGCGGGAATTGGCCGGGCCGGTTTCAAAAGTTAATGGCAAAAAACTTCAACCCGGTCGCCCGGTGCGTGACCGGTTCCTCGACCACATTTTGTTCTGCGGACCCATAGCGGGCTGGCGCGGCGGGATTCAGCAATTGCAACGGCTGCGGCGTGTGGACCAATTGCACGGCGATTCCACTGTAGGTGATGCCGTTGCGCGAGATTTCGTTCGTGCCGCTAGGGATGCGCCTTCAGAATTCGCTCATTTGCCAGGCGCGAAATTTCTGCGTTGTGCGAATTGTCCGCCGGGGTCGGCTGCGCCTGCGCCACGGCTGCCCAAGTTACGATCACCACAACACCAATCAGTTTCATACGACACCTCAATCATCTACCTGCAATCTCGGCGCGTCGGTGGCGTCCGTCAACTTGCGGGTCAGTGATGGTGCCGAAATAGTCGTTCGCGATTTTGGAAAAGATACCAGACGATGAAGACGTTCAAGACGAGCACGATCAGAACCGCAGTCGAGGGCCGGCGCGTTGATTCGTAAATTTCAATCGGGATGAAAAATGCCGACTCGCCAATCGCCAGCCAAACCGCCCACGGTACCCGAAAAATCAATCCGACTCCTTCAACCAACGAGAACAGGCTGTAGAGCACCGTGCCTATGGACAGCCACACCATTCTGGTTTCCGAAATTCCGCCTATCGTGACGGCCAGATTGGCGAAGAATTTCTTTTCCGGGTCAAGGTGCAGGAACAAAAGCAGCTGGCGGAATTCCTCCGGGAGGTCGTTGTCGGAAAGACTGTAAACCCCCAGCGCGAGCAGAAGCAACAACACGCCTTTGATCAGCTTGATCGCGATGATGATGTAAAGCGTCGGAGCGCGCCGTTTGAATTCCCCGGTTATCTGCGGTTCGGTCATCAGCGGATTTTCGGCAGCAACCAATTCAGCAATTCGGCGATGGCCAAACGCTCCTGCTTTCCGTCATCGCGATAACGCACCGTCACCGTGTCCTTCAACTCCGGTTTCTCGCCAAGCGTGTCGAAATCAATCGTCACGCAGAACGGCGTGCCCGCCTCGTCCTGGCGCGCGTAACGGCGGCCAATCGAACCGCCGTCGTCGTAAAACACATTCATCCACGGACGCAACAAGTCGCGCACTTCCTCCGCTTTCTTTACTAATTCGGGCTTGTTCTTCAGCAACGGCAACACACCAACCTTGATCGGCGCGACGCGCGGATGGAATTTCAGGATGACGCGCGTTTCGCTTTTGCCCTTTGCGTCCGTTTCCGTGACTTCGGAAAACGCGTTTGCGATGAGCGCGAGGATGAGGCGATCAACGCCCGCCGACGGTTCGATGACGTGCGGGATGTATTGTCCCTTCGCCAGTCCGTTCGCGTCTTCCGTCGCCTGCTTCGACGCGGCTTCAGTTTCGACGCCCATTTTCGTGAGATATTTTTTCCGGTTCTCGTAAAAGCGCCGCCAAAGTTCGTCCTGTTTTTCCTTCGGCAGCTTGCCCCACGCAGCGCGAAGTTCATCATCGAACACGCCCAACGGTTTGCCGGAAAAACGCGCGTGCTGGCTCAAATCGAAGTCGCTGCGGGCGGCGATGCCTTCGAGTTCCTGCGTGCCGAACGGGAATTTGAATAAGATGTCCACGCAGGCGCGGGCGTAATGCGCGAGCTCCTCCGGCTTCTGCCAGTATTCCTCCAGCGTCGTGCGCGGCAGACCGATGTTTTCGTAAAACGCGATGCGCTCCTCGACCCAATACTTGTGCCATTCTTTCCAACCCCAAGTTGAAGTGTCATGTGTCACGTGCCATGTGCCATGTAGCGCTTTCTCTGTGACACTTGACACTTGGCACTTGGCACTTTCAATGGCTTCAATCGCTTCGTCGGGCTTGATGAAAAATTCCAGTTCCATCTGCTCGAACTCGCGCGAGCGGAAGGTGTAATTACGCGGCGTGACTTCATTGCGGAACGCCTTGCCGACCTGCGCGATGCCGAATGGCACTTTCTGCCGCGACGTTTCAAGAACATTTTTGAACTGTGCGAAAATCGCCTGTGCGGTCTCCGGGCGGAGATAAGCAATGGAGGAATCATCCTGCACCGGGCCGACGTAGGTCTGGAACATCAGATTGAAAGCGCGCGGCGCAGTTTTTTCGCCGTGACATTCGCCAGCCATTTTGCTCGGTTTCTGCGGACATGGAATTTCGCCAAGTTGATCCGCACGGAAACGGGCTTTACAGGTTTTGCAATCCACCATCGGATCGCTGAACGTCGAAACGTGGCCGCTGGCTTCCCAAATCTTCGGCGACATGATGATGGTCGCTTCGAGACCGACAACGTCGTCACGCTGGCGGGTCATGGCGTTCCACCAGAGTTCCTTGACGTTGCGCTTGAGTTCCGCGCCCAGCGGGCCGTAGTCCCAAAAGCCGTTGATGCCGCCGTAAATCTCCGACGACTGGTAAATGAACCCGCGCCGCTTGCACAGCGACACGATTTTTTCCATGACCACATTTTCTTTGGATTCCGCCATAAGCGCGCCAGTGTTCGGGATGCGTCACGTCCTGTCAAGGAGCGGAGCCGGCTTGGGACGACAATTTGCCTGAAAAGTGATGCGGCTGCTTTTTTACTTCTGATAGATTTCAGATCTCAGCACGCCCACGAAGGGCAGGTTTCGATATTTCTCCGCGAAATCCAACCCGTAACCGACGACAAAAACATTCGGGATGTCGAAACCGACATAGTCCGCCTCCACTTTTTCGACGCGCCGGTCTTTTTTGTCGAGCAGCACGCAGGTCTTGACGCGGCGCGGTTTGAGCGCGCGCACTTTCGCCAGCACGCGCGTGAGTGTCCTGCCCGTGTCAAGAATGTCATCCACCAGCAACACGTCGCGGCCACGAACGCCCAGTCGCAACTCTTTGGTGAAGACGAGGTTGCCGGATTCCGTGCCCGCGCCGTAACTGGAAACGCCGATAAAATCCAATCGCAACGGCAGCGACAGATGGCGGATCAAATCCGCCAGAAACATCACCGTGCCGCTGAGCAGCGATACCACCACCATTTCGCGTCCGCGGAAATCGCGCCCGACCTCGCGCGCCATCTGACGGACGCGCCGCGCGATCTGCGCTTCCGTGATGAGCACGCTTTCGACTTCCTTGCGCCAACGCGGCGGAACCGGTGCGCGTGTAGAATGGACGAAGGGGGCTTGTTGCATGGCGGCATTTTAATTCTTCCCCCGCGCTTGCCGAGAAATTTTTGAACAAGCACGGCGCGAGAAAAACTCAAATACTCTCCAATTCCAGATGCCAAATTAAAGCTGTTTCAAGAACCTCACGTCGTTTTCGTAGATGAGGCGGATGTCATTGATCCAGCCGCAGGTTTATTTGTCGCAAAATACGACTTTGCCGGTGGACAGGTCATACATGCCGCCCACCATGCCGATTCCGCTTTCCATCTCCCTTGGTCAGGCGGATGAGAGTGCAAATCGTTGTGCTCCCCTTTTCGCAGACAAACTGAGCGGGAGATTTCTTACGGCCGGTAGTTTTCCGCTACCCGGGTGAAATAACGACGGACCTTTTTTCCACCCCGCTCGACCCAGTACCTCTTCGATGTCGCCGAGCGGCGAGCAATGTTCGCGCACGGTGCGGCTGTTGAGACTGTTGCGGTCGAAGCTGACGAGAAGAAGAGTTGCACCTTGTTGCTCACGGGGAGGGAACAGAATTCATACATCAGGGCACGGTTGCCGAAGAGATGTGCGCTGGTTGTTTCTCGAACGGCCTCCCGCTGCCGCGAGTGGTAGAATGCGGCTTCGCTGGCGATGAAGTTGCGGTCAAGTCCGACAAGCAGCACGCGCCCGCTGGCTGGCGGGGGCACGGCGGCGCGGCGGGCTTCGAGGGCGCGACCCATTTCCGACCAGCCGACCGGCATCAGCGACATATCTTTCGCGTAGCCAAGGCCAGGAATGCCGAAACTGAGGTGGGTGAGAAACGCCACATACAAGATCACGAGAACGGCGATGTTGCCGTTCCAGGCACGGCGCAGCAGGCTGGGCGGCCCTGCGGTGAGCGTCACGAGGCCGCTGGCGATCGCGGGAATGACGGCGAGCCAAAGTGGGCCGGTCCAATTGAGCTTGACGCGATTGGTCAGACTGAAAACGAGAAAGACCGACAGCGGCACCAGCGTAT
This sequence comes from uncultured Verrucomicrobiae bacterium, assembly GCA_963714605.1. Lineage (GTDB taxonomy): Bacteria > Verrucomicrobiota > Verrucomicrobiia > Limisphaerales > CAVQOW01 > CAVQOW01. Next base: position 35,079 of record CAVQOW010000004.1, read on the forward strand.
AAATCCGCGCGAACAATCTCTGACGCGATTCCTCCGGCGAAAGATCACGCGATCCGCGGAGCGCCTTCCACACAAGCACCACAACAAGGGGTGAGAGCAGCACGAGGATCGAGCCCAGCAGTTGATGTGTGAAAAAACGCCGCGCTTCGGCAACGCGATCGATGCTTTGAAAGGCGAACGAGACCCACTCGTGCCTTGCGTTCCAAATGATGACCGGGGAAAAGATCACCGCGGAAAGCAGCACAGCCAGGTAAGGGGCGGGATGCGCGCACCAGCGGCGCGAGCGGGCATCCAGCGTGATGAAGAGCAATGTCGCCGGGCCAAGCAGAGCGATGGTGTACTTCGAGATCATTCCAAGTCCGAGGCACACGCCGAGCCCGAGCCACGCGGCAGTGCGCTCGCGAAGGAGCGCCTGTGCGAGAAAGTAGAGCGCGCCGGCCCAGCAGGCGGCGAGCGGCGCATCGGGCGTCATCATGAACCCCGTAAGGAAATAGAACGGCAGCAACTGCACCAGGAGGACGGCGTTGCACCCGGCCCGCGCATCGAAGAGCAACGTCGTGAGTCGAAAGACAAAGAAACTTGTGACCAGCAGGCAAGGCAGCACCCCGAAGCGCACTCCGAATTCGCAGTTCCCAAACAGCGCGGTGCCGAGATGGATGAGCCACGCGACCATCGGTGGATGGTCGAGATAGCCGATGTCGAGGTGCATCGCGTAATTCCAATAATAGGCCTCCTCGGGATACAGATCCGGGAACGCGAGAAAGCCGATACGCATCAACACTAACGCGGCAGCGAGGAGGAGAGCGCCACGTTTCACGCCGCCTCCTTGCCGGTAGAAATGTGTTCTTCCGTGATGAGAACGCGCTCAACCTCCTTGCGCTGGCGCACGGGAACGGGCGCTCGCGTGGGATGGAGGAAAACAGGGCGTCGCATCGGCAGTATTTTAACTCTTGCTTCTCCTTTGCCGAGAAATTTATTGAACAAACACGGCGAGAGGGAGCTTCAGTCTCAAAGCCGGGTGCGGAACCGCTCAATCAATTCCTCAGGCGACCAATCGAAATCAACGGCTTGTTTAAGCCAGTAAAGCGTGACTTTCATTTTACTTTTGCGCCAGCAACCAATGCGGGCGAAACCAGCAATGCGGCCTCGCCCCGGTTGAAATTATTTCCCGAAAACCGGTCTTCCGCAATTCGGCGACCAATTCGCCTTTGCTGAAACCGATCTCGTGCGTGTTCGATAATTTCGCCACGCGGTACAAGACGAAAGTATGCAGGACGTTCGGCTCGCTGCAAATCAAGAGCCAACCGCCGGGTTTCAGGCACGCGAAGCTGGAACGCAGCGTCTCGCGCCAGTCGAACGCATGATGCAGCGCCTCATACACGAACACGGCGTCAAACGACTCGCGTGCCACCGCCGTGTGGACGGATTCCATGGGCGCGGCAAGGAACTGTAGCGCGGGGGAAAAGCCCTTTGCCTCGAGACTGCGCACACGGCGATTCGCATCGGCGATGTCCTCTTCGGCGATTGTCGTGCCCACGACGTCGTAGCCCATGACGGCGAGACACTCCGCCATCCAGCCGCAGCCGCAACCGAGTTCGAGAATTTTCGCAGGCGGGTTCATCCCCGCCCTTTCCAGGCAAGCGGTGAGTTTGCTGAAGTGCGCAAGGTAAACGCGCCCGAGCCGTCCGGGCCAGAACGGTTTGGCCATGCTGTTGTGCGCGACCTGCTGCGCCGTCATGCCGGGGATGGAAAAGCGGTAATCTTTCTCGGCTTGATACGCTTTTTGCTGGTCGAGAAACTGCGGCGGGAAAATCCCCTTGGAATAATCTTCCAGAATCAGCCACGCCCCCGCCCACAATTTGTCGAACTTCGAAAGCGGCAGATTCCAGTTGCGCGAATTCTCGGCGAACAATGTCTTGCCGCGCCGTAGCAAAGGCGAACCCGCCAACGCACCGGCTGCTTTTTGCACGACGCTCGTGGGCATGTATGAAATTAAAACTGTTTCAAGAACCGCACGTCATTTTCGTAGAAGAGGCGGATGTCGTTGATGCCGTAGCGGAGCATGGCGATACGTTCGATGCCGAAGCCGAACGCCCAGCCGGTCCAGACTTCGGGATCGTAGCCGACGTTCTCGAACACCTGCGGATGCACCATGCCGCACCCGGCAATCTCCAGCCAGTCCTTGCCCATCTTCTTCACGAGCGCGTTGGTGAAATCAATCTCGTAGCTCGGCTCGGTGTAGCTGAAATAATGCGGACGGAAACGGATCTTCACGTCGCCGCCCATGAGTTCGTTAAAGACGAATTCCACCGTGCCTTTGAGGTCGCCGACAGTCACGCCCTTGTCCACGTAAAGCCCCTCGATCTGGTGGAACGTGGGATTGTGCGTGGCGTCGGCATTGTCGCGGCGATACACGCGACCAGGCACGATGATGCGCACGGGCGGCGGCTGCGATTTCATCACGCGAATCTGAACGGACGAAGTGTGTGTGCGGAGGAGCAGAGGTTTTGGATTTCGGATTGCGGATTTCGCGATTTTCCGCCAAGTAGAACGTATCCTGCGTGTCGCGAGCCGGATGGTCGGCGGGCGTGTTCAGCGCGTCGAAACAATGGTATTCGTCCTCGATTTCCGGCCCGTCGGCCACAGCAAAACCAATCTTGCGAAACGCGCGGACGATGTCGTCGGTGACTTGCGTGAGCGGATGCAATTTGCCGAGCGCGCGGCGGCGTCCGGGCAGCGTGAAATCAGTCGGCTCTTTGGGCAGCGCGGCTTTAAGCTCCAGTTCGTCGCGGCGTTCGCCGAGCGCGGTTTTGAGTTCCTCTTTCGCGGCGTTGATCGCTTTGCCGGCGGCGGGACGTTCTCCCCGTGGGAGCGTGCCGAGTTGTTTCATCATCGCAGTGAACTTGCCGTTCGGCCCGATCCACGCGCCCTTGGTCTGTTCCAGCGCGGCGAGGTCGGGCGCGGCCTTGAGTTCCGCAAGTGCGGTTTGTTTCAGCGGTTCGATTTCGTTCAGCAGAGACATTTGAACCAGTGTTGAACTTCAGGTTTCAAGTTTCAAGTATTCAGTGAACAAAGAAAAACGGGCGACCGTCGCCAGTCGCCCGTCGTATCGAATTCGAAATTTGAGATTTGAAATTTGAAATTTTCAGGCCTTGGCCAGCGTGGCAGCGGGTTTGTTCTTCAGCGCGGCCTTGGCGACTTTGACCAACTCGCCAAACGCAGCGGCGTCCTGCGCGGCGAGATCAGCGATGACCTTGCGGTCGAGCGCACACTTGGCGGCTTTCAGTCCTTCAATGAACCGGCTGTAGGTGATGCCCGCGGCGCGCGCGGCGGCGTTGATGCGGATTTGCCAGAGATAACGGAACGTGCGCTTCTTGCGGCGGCGGTCGCGGTAGGCGTATTGACGGCCGTGGTCCACGGCGTCAGAGGCATAGCGGTAGAGTTTCGAGCGCCGCATGCGAAAACCTTTCGCGGCGGAGATCATGCGCTTGCGGCGTTTCCAGGAAGCAGGAGCGTTGGTGACTCGCATAAAATTAAGAGTAAGGAATCAGAATAAATCTAGTGGCTGAAAGGCATGTTCTGCGTGATGCGATACGCGTCGGTGGCGTCTACGACCACTGTGCCGCGCAAACTGCGACGGCGTTTCGGGCTTTTGGTCTGGCAAAGATGACGGCGACCGGCGCTGGAGCGCAGGACCTTGCCTCGTGCCGTGATTTTGAACCGTTTGGCCACGGACTTCCTGGTTTTGATGCCTTTTGGACGTCGCATAAATCAATTTCTTTTCAAAAAGAGCGCGCAATATAGGTTGCGCCTCCAAGCCAAGCAAGCGGTAATTTTCCGCAAAAACTATACAAATCTGCGCCGCGCAGGCGAAGCGCCCTTTTCCCAGCCTCGGCCAGCGCCTTTTTGTTAATCCGGATAACCGTCCGGATGTTTCTTATGCCACGCCCACACGCTGGCCACGATGTCTTCCAATTTCGGATGGCGCGTGCTCCATCCAAGTTCGCGGATCGCCTTTTCCGCGTCTGCCACGAGCTTCGGCGGGTCGCCGGGCCGGCGCGGTTTTACTACCGTCGGGATGCGTTTGCCGGTAACGAGTTCGCAGCACTTAATGACTTCGCGCACGGAATAACCCTCGCCGTTTCCGAGGTTGTAGAAACCGCATTTGCCGGGTTGCAGCGCCAGGATGTGCGCCTCCGCCAAGTCCACGATGTGGATGTAATCGCGCAGACACGTGCCGTCGGGCGTCGGGTAATCCGTGCCGTAAATCTCGACGTGCGGTTTCCGGCCCAGCGCGACTCGGAGCACGTTCGGAATCAGGTGCGTCTCCGTGCGATGCGCCTCGCCGTATTTTCCGTCGCGCCGGCGGCGTTGAAATAGCGAAACGCCACAAACTCCAGCCCGTGTAACTGGTTATACCACCGGAGAATCCTTTCAAACATCAGCTTCGCCTCGCCGTAGGGATTGACCGGCACTTGCGGCGTGTCCTCGGTGATGGGCATCCGCTCAGGCAGCCCGTAGGTGGCCGCCGTGGAGCTGAAGACGAATTTCTTCACGCCATTTCGCTGCGCGGCGTCCAGAAACTCCAGACTGCAACTGACGTTGTTCCGAAAATACTTTCCCGGTTCCTGCATGGATTCCCCCACCAGGATGTCGCCGGCGAAATGCAGCACAGCTTCGGGTTTCGCGCCCGCTATGGCGGCGGCGATGTCGCCGGGCTGTTCCGGCTTGCCGAGGATGAAGCACGCCCGCGGGTCCACCGCGGCGCGATGGCCTTGCGACAGGTTGTCATAGACGGTGACCGCGTGTCCGCCATTGAGCAGCAATTCAGTGCAAACCGAGCCGATGTAGCCCGCGCCACCGGTGACCAATACGTTCATGACCGGGAAAATAGTCGGCGCACCCGCCGCACTCAACGAGGATTATTTGCGAAATGACCAAAAGAAATTCGTGCCAATTCGCGAAATTCCTGTCTTCATATCAGCCGATGAACGTTGAAACTCCTGACATCAGCTTCGTCATTCCTTGCTTCAACGAGGAAGGAAACCTGCGCCCGCTGGTCACGGCGATCCGCGAAGTGACCGATCCGCTCAAGCAATCGTACGAAATCATTATCACGGACGATTGCAGCAGGGACAAATCGTGGGAGACGCTCAAGGCGCTGGCCGCCGCCGACCCGCGCATCCGGGCCCAGCGATTCGCCTACAACTGCGGCCAGTCGGCCGCGCTATGGGCGGGCATGAAAGCGGCGCGCGGGCGTTGCATCGTCACGCTCGACGCCGATTTGCAGAACGATCCGCGCGACGTGCCGAAACTTTGGACGGTCTCAAAAGCCACGATTGCGTCTGCGGCACGCGCGTCGAGGCGCGCAGTCAGGGCGACGGCTTTATCCGCATCGCGTCATCGCGCATTGCCAACTGGGTGCGCAACAAACTTTCCGGCGAAACCATCAGCGACGCGGGCTGTTGCTTCCGCGCGTTCAAGCGGGAGTGCATCGGCAACCTGAAATTCTTCAAAGGCATACACCGCTTCCTGCCGACGCTGTTCAAGATCGAAGGCTACACCGTGACGGAAATTCCCATCCGGCACAATCCGCGCGCCAGCGGACAAACGAATTACGGCGTGTGGAACCGGCTCTTTGCGTCCTTCTACGATTTGCTCGCCGTGCGCTGGATGAAAAAGCGCATGTTCCGCTACGAAATCGCGGAGCGGCTGAATTGATTCAACGAGAATGGAAGTGGAAAGCCAAAATCACGAATACGAGTCCCACGCCGCCAACACCGCCGCTGGCGATATGAAACAGGAAATTCCTTGTGAAAGCCGGGAGTAAAATCCCGGCTCTTTTATTTCACAGAAAAGGTCTTGGCAATTTCTGACAACAGGCGTAAAAGCCGTATTGTCGCGTAAAAAGTTTCAAGGGTAAAACAATGCGAACGAAAATCTTCATTTTTACGATTGCGCTGATATTGGCCGCTTCCGTTCATGCGCAGCAAACTAGCCTCACAAATCTATTTAACACCGGGGTGGACAACAACAATGCTCTTCTGCCACAAGGTTCGGTTGATCCGCATTACACGCTCATCATCAGCCCGGATACAAATGGTCCCGGCCCAAACGCGTATGCCGGGATGGGGTCAGACTGGTGGATGGCCAACGGCCCGAATTCGGGGTGGATCGAGCCGCTGCCAACCGGCGACAACCCCGGCTGCGTGGCTGGGGGGACCTACGTTTATCGAACGACCTTTGATCTTTCTCAATATGATCCTTCCACAGTTACGATTTCAGGGCAGTGGAGTACAGACAACGAAGGTGTGGACATCAGAGTCAACGGCATATCCACGGGGAATACCAACTCCAATGAATTCTATGGTTGGACTTTATTTACTCTGACAAACGGATTCATCAGTGGCCTCAACACGCTGGATTTTACTGTGCATAATGATGGCGACCAGCCGGGGGCGGGCTGGGGTGGATGTGATCTGTCTGACCATTCAGACCCAGCTAATCCGTCAGGTCTGCGGGTGGAATTATCCGGTGTTGGAGTTCCGGCATTAAATAATGTCACCTTAACGATTTCTGCATGTCAGGGCGGCTCGGTGTCCTACAAATCAGCCAGCGTGCGACCAGGCACTGTGTCTGGTGGCCAATTTTTCACTCTTTCACTGCCTATTGGAAGTTCGGTGACTCTTAACGCGACCTACACAGCGATTAATGTGAATTTTGCAGGTTGGTCTCCTTCATCAGGAATAACGGTGGTTTCTGGTAATCTTAACTCAAATCCAATAACAGTCGAGGTTAACAGCGACTCTCAGATCACGGCTAATTTCTCTGCTCAATCTACCACGCAACCAGCTTACTCAGGTTATTCCGTAGATGTGCCTGTTTCAGGTGTATACCAAAATGACGTTGTGAGCGATGTGACGGGAACTTGGACAGTTCCGTCGGTGCAAACGGTTCCGAACACGAGCAGCCAATCTTCTACATGGATCGGCATTGCTAACGTTGATGGTAGCGCCCTCGTGCAAATCGGCACTCATCAGGATTGCGACTCTGGCTCTCCGTATTATTATGCTTGGTATGAAATATTGCCAGCAGGAGGTCAGATCAAAATTAATAACTTTCCTGTCAGCGCGAGTGATAAAATATCAGCCGACGTTTCGTATGTTCCAGAATCGGGGGCCTATGTGGTAAACATCGTGGACTTTGACCAGCCTTTGAACAATGTGAACCCGTTCTTTCTAACGGTATATGATCCCTCAAACAACCGACAATTAGCAGAATGGATCGTTGAAGACCCGCTGAACGCACTCACATTTCTAGGCCAAATATTGTCGTCACAACCGTTTCCTTTAGCCAATTTTGGCACGGTCAATTTCAGCGATTGCTACGCCAATGTCAATTCCGTGGAGGTCCCCATTGTTAGTTCTGGAACGTATCCCCAGGCTATTACCATGACCAATAGTGATGGCACCACTGAGGCAACACCATCACCCTTGTCCTGCGACGGCACCAGTTTCTCGGTCGCGTACCAATCGCAAACTTTGACGAGAACAACTTTTGCGGTCAACATCAGCGATCCTCCCGACGCCGACACAAACAGCAGCATTGTTAGTGTTTATAGCAATTCCGTTGTGACTGCGACGGCGACGCCGAACTCATGTTCCTCATTTGAAAACTGGACGGAAAATGGCGTTTATCTTACCAATTCACCAACCTGCACTTTCACGGTAACAAACAACGTAAATTTGGCGGCGAACTTCGTGATGAACCTCGACACTGTAACGACGAGCAGTTCCCCGCCTGATGGTGGCACGGTGACGGGCGCTGCCACGGTGGACTGTGGCGACAGTGTTACACTTAATGCAAGCAACAATCCGGTCTTTTCATTCGCTGGCTGGACTTGGATTAATGATGGAGTGACCAATTGGATAACAGATTTATCTCCGTTCACCTTCACAGTCAGCGCGGACAGCAATCTAGTGGCAAATTTCACTCCACTCGGCAGTTCTACGATTACAACACTTGTCTCGCCACCGTCAGCCGGTTCAACAACGGGCGGCGGACAATATACGAACGAAGTAACCGCGACAATTACGGCAACAGCGGCAAATTGTTATGCCTTTCTGTATTGGACAACGAACGGAGTGCCTTTCAGCTTCTCGCCGACGAACGTGATCACTGTCGAAACCAATGAAGTGTTGACTGCCAACTTCGCAGCGATTTCCAATAATTTTGATGTAAGCGCGTCATCCGGCGGGACGGCAAGCGGCGGCGGCTCTTACGATTGCGGAAACGCGGTAACTTTATTGGCAACGCCCAATCCGTGCTACTCGTTTGTGAACTGGACGGAAAACGGCAATCCCGTCAGCGGATCGTCTGATTTCTTTTTTGTGATGGACACCAACCATAATTTTGTGGCGAATTTCGCACCGACTACCAGCACCGTCAGCACCACCTCTTCGCCTGCCAATGGCGGAACGACTGGCGGCGGCGGCACGTTTGACTGTGAGTTTAGTGTGCCAATGACGGCTACGGCAAACAGCGGTTGGGCTTTTGCAAATTGGACAGAAAATGGAGCGATTATCAACACCTCGTCAAATTTCACGTTCACGGCGTCCGGCAACCAATCGCTGGTCGCAAATTTTGTGCCTAATGTAGTTCTCGGTTTCAACACGCCGCCTTGGGACACAAACGGTCTGGACTTAATTTTGCAAGGGCCAATCGGTTCAAATTATGAAATTGACGCTTCGTCTGACCTTTTCACTTGGTGGCCAGCTACGAATTTCATCAGCACAAGTTCACCGTTTTATTTCAGTGTTCCGGCAGTAACAAATGCCAGCCAAGGGTTTTATCGGGCAGTGATGCAGTAATTTCGTTTTTGTCCTGCGAGCCGCCCGCGCTATCCTCTATCTTCCTTCTTCGCCACAAAAATTAGTCCAGCGCAGTCAAAGCGCCTTGTTTAATTTCCCACCGCTTTAACTCGCGGCCCAATTCGCGCGGCCAGTTTTCCTCCGTGGCGGTCATGAAAACCTGACCGCGGGATTGCGCGCCCGTTCGAGCAACGGCAGAAGCCCGCCGCGCCGTTTCGCGTCCAGTTCGCCCATGACGTCGTCAATCAGCAGTCACCGGCGGCGCGCCGTGCATGCCGGTGAGGTATTCGGCCTGCGCCATTTTCAGCGCGATGGCGAGCGTGCGTTTCTGGCCTTCGCTGCCGAACTGCGCGGCCGAGCGGTCGTTGAGCAGCAATTCGCAAATCATCCCGGTGCGGCCCGATGAGCGTCGTGCGATACGCCCGCTCCCGCGGCCGGGATTGCGCGAGTTCCACGGCAAAATCCTTTTTCACACTCGGCTGATATTCGATGCGCAGTTCCTCGGCATCGTTGGAAATGCGGCGATACGCCAGTCGCGCGAGCGGCGAAAATTCGGCACGAGTTCGCGCCGGCGGCGGATGATTTCCTCGCCGAGCTTGACCAACTCGTGGGAGAAACTGTCCAGCGCGGCTTCGTCGGGCGCGCGGTTGCCGGAGCAGGGCGTTGCGGGCGCGCAACGGCGCGCATGTAACGCTGCAACAGCGGCAGGTAGCCGGGCTGCGTCTGCGAAAGGAGCAAATCGAGGAAGCGCCGGCGCACGCGGGCCGCGGCCTTTGACCAGTTGCAAGTCTTCGGTGCAGAACACAACCGTGCGCAGCACGCCGAGGTAGTCGGTGAGTTTGCGCACCGGGCTGGCCGTCGAGCGCACAGACTGCGCTCGCGCGACGACCAATACATTTTGACTTCATGCTCGCCCTGGCCGATGACCGTGCCGCCGGCGAAGTAGCCCTTTTGCCCGTGCCGGATCATCTGCGCGCCACCGACGCCACGGAACGACCGCAGCGTGGCCATGAGATAAATCGCTTCGAGGATGTTCGTCTTGCCCTGCGCGTTGTCGCCGAGCAGCAGGTGGAAGCCCGGCGCAAAATCCACGTCCAACCGCGCGTAATTGCGGAAGTCTCGCAGTCGCAAATGGGCCAGATGCACGGCGCAATGATGCGATGCAGCGCGGAATGCGGCGAGATTTTTCGCGGCGGGTGGCGTTTTTTTCCGATTGTGTTTTACCGTCGTCGCCGTGACATAATTGTCTCGCGGCATGGACAACAAAAATGAAACTCCTCGCGAACCGCGCTATGTCTGGCCGTGGTTCGTGCTGGCAGCGGTCGTGATCGGCGTGGTGCTGTCGTTTATCTGGATGAGCAAGGAAGTTCAGCGCACCCGCGAACAGCGCGAGCCCATGCCGTTGCTTGCTCAGGTCGCGACGAGCGCGCCGGTCGAAATCAACATTCCCGGAACGAACGCCATTTTGTCCAAGGATCCGCGCATGATTGAATATCACGACACGCTTCACGGCGGCGATGCCGAGCGCGGACGCAAGATTTTTTTCGACAAGCCCGAGGCGAATTGCGGCAAGTGCCACAAGGCAGGTGGTCAGGGCGGCGATAACGGCCCGGTGCTCGACGGCATCGGCACTCGACAGCCGCGCGAGTTCATTTTGGAATCCATTCTTTATCCCAACGCCTATGTTTTGACGAACTACGAGACGGTGATCGTGCTGTTGAAAAATGGCAGCGGCAATTCCGGGACGGTCAAACGCGAGACGGACACAGAGCTCGTGCTCAACACGCCGGACGACGGGCTGGTCACCTTCCGCAAAAGCGACATTCAGGAGCGCGTGAAAGGCCTTTCGCCCATGCCGGAAGGGATTTGGCAACAGCTCTCGAAACAAGACGTGCGGGACGTGATTGAATTTGTAGCGACGCTTCCGGCTTCAAACTCCGTTGCGATAAAATCGAAGTGACAAACGGTCGGCCAATTTCTCCGAACACACCGCTATAAGCAAATCGGGGAACTGCTTCAAATCGCCAGCAGCAGCTTCTTGATTTCCTTCAACCGCGCGCCGGCTTGTTTCTTCGTCAGGCGCGGGAACTTGCCGCCCAGCGTAATGAAATCGCCGTAGCGCGTGAGCATCAGTTTATCCTCTTTCACTTCGATGACGGTCACGGCTTTTTCGCTGGCGAGGATTTTCATCTCCGCGACGGCCAACAGCAATTCCACCGCTGGCGGCAGCGGGCCGAAGCGGTCGCGCAGTTCTTTCTGCAAAATGTCCAGTGCGGACTTGTCCGTCGCCTGCGCGAGCTTGCGGTAAATCTCGATGCGATGCTGCGACTCGGGGACGTAATTTTCAGGCAGCGAGGCAGACGACGTCGAGGCTTGAGGCATTTCCCTCCTCGCGCCCCGCGCTCAAAGCCGCGCGCCTCTCGTTCATTTCCAGAAAATCCAATTTTACACTCACTTCCACCCTCGGCTTCACCTTCTCGCCTTTGAGCGCGCTGACGCTCTGTTTGAGCAATTGGCAGTAAAGTTCGAAGCCTACCGCGGTAATGTGACCGCTTTGTTCCGAGCCGAGAAGATTGCCCGCGCCACGGATTTCCAGGTCGCGCATGGCGATTTTGAAGCCGCTGCCGAGCGTCGAGTATTGCCGGATGGCGCTGATGCGTTTGCGTACGTCGGTGAGCAGACTCACGTGCCGCGGCAGCAGTAAATAGGCGAACGCCTGATGTTTGTAACGCCCGACACGTCCGCGCAGTTGATACAAATCGCTCAAACCAAACCGGTCCGCGCGGTCAATGATGATGGTGTTCGCGTTCGGGATATCGAGTCCACTCTCGATGATTGTTGTCGAAAGCAAAACGTCCGCCTCGCCGTTGACGAATCTCGTCATTACCTCTTCGAGTTCGTCCGATTCCATCTGGCCATGTCCGACGACAATGCGCGCTTGCGGCAGAAGTCTTTTCAACCGGTCAGCCATCGTGTCTATCGTCATTACGCGGTTGTGCAGGAAGAAAACCTGCCCACCACGATTCAACTCGCGCTGGATGGCGTCGCGGATGACGCGCTCGTCGAATTGCGTGACGATGGTTTCGACGGGCAGCCGGTCTTGCGGCGGCGTCTGGATGGTGCTCATGTCGCGCGCGCCAGTGAGCGCGAGATAAAGCGTGCGCGGAATCGGCGTGGCGCTGAGCGTCAGCACGTCCACCAGCGTGCGCAGACGCTTGAACTTTTCCTTGTGCAACACGCCGAACCGCTGTTCCTCGTCAATGACTACAAGGCCAAGTTCTTTGAACACGATGTCGTTTTGAATCAGCCGGTGCGTGCCGATGACGATGTCCACCGAGCCGTTGGCGAGGTCTTTGACCACCCGCTGCTGCTGGCGGCGGGAGCGGAAGCGCGAAAGTAATTCGATTCGCATCGGATAGTCGGCCATCCGTTCGCGGAATGTGTTGAAATGCTGTTGCGCCAGCACAGTCGTCGGCACGAGCACGGCGACTTGTTTGCCGTCCATCACAGCCTTAAACGCGGCGCGGATGGCCACTTCGGTTTTGCCATATCCGGCATCGCCGCATATCAGCCGGTCCATCGGCTTTGCCCGTTCCATGTCGGTTTTGATTTCCGTGATGGACCGCATTTGGTCCGGTGTCTCCTCATAAATGAACGCGCTCTCGAACTCGCGCTGCCACGGCGCGTCCGGGGCAAAGGCGTGGCCGGGCTTTGATTCACGCGCGGCTTGAATTTGTAGCAGTTCAGCGGCGACATCGCGCACGGCGCGTTCAGCCTGCTCTTTGGCTTTTCGCCAGCGTGTGCCGCCGAGCGTGTTGAGCGGTGGGCGGCTTGCGCCGCGGCCACCAGCGCCAACGTATTTGCTGACGAGATGCGATTCGGTGACTGGCACGTAAAGCTTGGGCGGTTCGTTGCCGGGGTTGCTCGGGGCGTATTCGATGACCAAACACTCAATTTCCGATTTCGGATTTCCGATTTCGGATTTTTCCCTGCTTATTGTCGCCGGCAGATTCTTCAATCCAAGATAACGTCCAATGCCGTGTTGCAAGTGAACAACCAAATCGCCTTCCTCCAAATCGGCGAAGTCAATCTCCAGCGCGGAACGCATCGTTGTTGCGTGTGACGATTTAAGCCGTCGGGGGCGATGGATGCGATAACGCCCGAAAATTTCCGCGTCCGTGACGACGACCAGTTTCGCCTCGTTGCAAATGAAGCCGCGCGCGAGCGTGCCAATGTGAGTCCAAAGTCCAACGTCTAAAGTCCCAGGCTGTTCGCGTTCGTCCGACTTTGGCCTTTGGACTCTGGGCTTTGGATTTTCAAAGCCGTATTCCTTCCAGATTTCGCCAAATCGCTGACGTTCGCCGTCGTTGTTGCAGAAGACATGGATGGCATAATCTTGCCGCAACCAGCGGTGGAGTTGATTGAAGAATTCGCGACGCTGTGCCTCGGCGATTTGCGGATCGGGCGGGCGCTCGCCGAGAGCACGATAAGCGTCGAGGCTTTGGAATTGCGGATTGACGCTTGCGGATTGTGGATTTTCGGGATCGATCTCAAACAGGCCAACGTTACAAATATCTTTTTGCTGCGCGGCTTTTTGGAATTCTCCCATGAGATAAGGAACGGATCGCCCGGCGGAATTTGCTGCGCGTATTCGTCGGCGCGAGCGGCGAGTTGTTCCGGTTCGCACAGGAGGAAAATGGTCTCGCGCGGCAAATAGTCGAGTAACGCGGCAAAACTGATTTCCTTCTGACTTGTGACTTCCGACTTCTGAATTCTGCTTTTGAGAATCCCAACTCACCTGCCGGCGGCAGCGTAACGGTCGTGATTTCTTCGCGCGAAATCTGCGTGAGAGGATCGAATTCACGCAGCGACTCCAATTCGTCGCCAAAAAATTCGAGTCTCACAGGCCACGGCGACGGAGCGGCCAGACATCGAGAATGCCGCCACGCAAGGCGATTTCAACTTTCTGCGTAACCTGCGCTTCCGGCTCATAGCCTTGGTTCTCCAACCACTCGACCAAATCGAGCGGATCGATCCGTCGCCGGCGAAGCACGCGAATACGGCGTTCGAGTTCACCGGAGGCATACGTTTTTTGAAGCAGCGCGGTAACGGTGGCGACCACCATTGCCGATTGCCGATTGCCGATTGCCGATCGTTCAGACAATGCGACAAGCGTTTGAAGACGGTCGCTGATGGCGTCGGCGTGCGGCAATTTGCCCTCGTGCGGGAGAATGTCCCAAGCAGGATAGAAAAGCGGTCGAAGGTCGAAGGTCGAGGGTTGAAGGTTGTTTTCTCCCGGTGGCAGTTGCTCCCGATTTTCGACTCTGGATTTTCGATCACCCAAATAGGCACGTCTCCATATCCTGCAGAAAATTTTCCTGCGTTTTCAAGTCTTCGACAACGACGACGATTGGGCGGTGGGAGAAAATATTTTTGAAGCAGAACGGCAAAAAACGGCTGCGCTGGCGCGGCATACGCCGGTGCAAGTCAACACGCCGCCATTCTCCAATCGCCGTGCGAGGGATTGCACAGCAGGAGTTTCAACGACCCGGTCGAGCAAGTTGCCTGTCGCCGGGACTTGGAAATCCTGCGCCAAGCATGGGAAAGGTCGCAGCCTTCGGAAGACGCGTCAAGGCGTCAGGACCGTGGCGAGCCAGTTTGTAGTTTCCAGAAAATCAAAAATGGGAACGGTGGTGGCAATGCTGCCGGTCAATCGGACCCCTCCGACATGTTCGTCCTATAACCACTTTTCTCAGCGAGGCGGAGATTGATTGGGCTGCGAAGTCTGCCGCACGGCAGGTTTCACAGCGCGAATCGGCAATTTCCGCCGCCGGCGAATCGTTTAGAT
>CAVQOW010000005.1:0-78444 GCA_963714605.1 uncultured Verrucomicrobiae bacterium
CCAGCGTGCGCAGACGCTTGAACTTTTCCTTGTGCAACACGCCGAACCGCTGTTCCTCGTCAATGACTACAAGGCCAAGTTCTTTGAACACGATGTCGTTTTGAATCAGCCGGTGCGTGCCGATGACGATGTCCACCGAGCCGTTGGCGAGGTCTTTGACCACCCGCTGCTGCTGGCGGCGGGAGCGGAAGCGCGAAAGTAATTCGATTCGCATCGGATAGTCGGCCATCCGTTCGCGGAATGTGTTGAAATGCTGTTGCGCCAGCACAGTCGTCGGCACGAGCACGGCGACTTGTTTGCCGTCCATCACAGCCTTAAACGCGGCGCGGATGGCCACTTCCGTTTTGCCATATCCGGCATCGCCGCATATCAGCCGGTCCATTGGCTTTGCCCGTTCCATGTCGGTTTTGATTTCCGTGATGGACCGCATTTGGTCCGGTGTCTCCTCATAAATGAACGCGCTCTCGAACTCGCGCTGCCACGGCGCGTCCGGGGCAAAGGCGTGGCCGGGCTTTGATTCACGCGCGGCTTGAATTTGTAGCAGTTCAGCGGCGACATCGCGCACGGCGCGTTCAGCCTGCTCTTTGGCTTTTCGCCAGCGTGTGCCGCCGAGCGTGTTGAGCGGTGGGCGGCTTGCGCCGCGGCCACCAGCGCCAACGTATTTGCTGACGAGATGCGATTCGGTGACTGGCACGTAAAGCTTGGGCGGTTCGTTGCCGGGGTCGCTCGGGGCGTATTCGATGACCAAACACTCAATTTCCGATTTCGGATTTCCGATTTCGGATTTTTCCCTGCTTATTGTCGCCGGCAGATTCTTCAATCCAAGATAACGTCCAATGCCGTGTTGCAAGTGAACAACCAAATCGCCTTCCTCCAAATCGGCGAAGTCAATCTCCAGCGCGGAACGCATCGTTGTTGCGTGTGACGATTTAAGCCGTCGGGGGCGATGGATGCGATAACGCCCGAAAATTTCCGCGTCCGTGACGACGACCAGTTTCGCCTCGTTGCAAATGAAGCCGCGCGCGAGCGTGCCAATGTGAGTCCAAAGTCCAACGTCTAAAGTCCCAGGCTGTTCGCGTTCGTCCGACTTTGGCCTTTGGACTCTGGGCTTTGGATTTTCAAAGCCGTATTCCTTCCAGATTTCGCCAAATCGCTGACGTTCGCCGTCGTTGTTGCAGAAGACATGGATGGCATAATCTTGCCGCAACCAGCGGTGGAGTTGATTGAAGAATTCGCGACGCTGTGCCTCGGCGATTTGCGGATCGGGCGGGCGCTCGCCGAGAGCACGATAAGCGTCGAGGCTTTGGAATTGCGGATTGACGCTTGCGGATTGTGGATTTTCGGGATCGATCTCAAACAGGCCAACGTTACAAATATCTTTTTGCTGCGCGGCTTTTTGGAATTCATCCCATGAGATAAGGAACGGATCGCCCGGCGGAATTTGCTGCGCGTATTCGTCGGCGCGAGCGGCGAGTTGTTCCGGTTCGCACAGGAGGAAAATGGTCTTGGGCGGCAAATAGTCGAGTAACGCGGCAAAACTGATTTCCTTCTGACTTGTGACTTCCGACTTCTGAATTCTGCTTTTGAGAATCCCAAACTCGCCTGCCGGCGGCAGCGTAACGGTCGTGATTTCTTCGCGCGAAATCTGCGTGAGAGGATTGAATTCACGCAGCGACTCCAATTCGTCGCCAAAAAATTCGAGTCTCACAGGCCACGGCGACGTGAGCGGCCAGACATCGAGAATGCCGCCACGCAAGGCGATTTCACCTTTCTGTGTAACCTGCGCTTCCGGCTCGTAGCCTTGGTTCTCCAACCACTCGACCAAATCGAGTGGATCAATCCGCTCGCCGCGCTGAAGCACGCGAATACGGCGTTTGAGTTCACCGGAGGCATACGTTTTTTGAAGCAGCGCGGTAACGGTGGCGACCACCATTGCCGATTGCCGATTGCCGATTGCCGATTGTTCAGACAATGCGACAAGCGTTTGAAGACGGTCGCTGATGGCGTCGGCGTGCGGCAATTTGCCCTCGTGCGGGAGAATGTCCCAAGCAGGATAGAAAAGCGGCCGAGAGCTGGCTTCATCTGGTGGTTGTTGCTCTCGATTTTCGACTCTCGACTCACGACCACCCGAAAGCCACGTCTCGATGTCCTGCTGAAGACGTTCTTGGTCCTTGAGGTTGTCGGTGACGACGACAATTGGACGATTGGGAAAAATTCGCCGGATCAAAACGGCGAAGAACGGTTGGGCGGGCGGGGTTATGCCGGGAAAAGACAATGCGTCGCCATGCTCCAATCGCCGCGCCAAGGATTGCACAGCGGGAGTTTCAACGACCCGGTCGAGCAAGTTGCCTGTCGCCGGGACTTGGAAATCCTGCGCCAAGCATGGGAAAGGTCGCAGCCTTCGGAAGACGCGTCAAGGCGTCAGGACCGTGGCGAGCCAGTTTGTAGTTTCCAGAAAATCAAAAATGGGAACGGTGGTGGCAATGCTGCCGGTCAATCGGACCCCTCCGACATGTTCGTCCTATAACCACTTTTTTTAGCGAGGCGGAGATTGATTGGGCTGCGAGTCTGTCGCACGGCAGGTTTCACAGCGCGAATCGGCAATTTCCGCTGCCGGCGAATCGTTTAGATAGAAAACATGAGGGCAGACACGGGGCGCACACGCGTTCCACATTGTCTGCCCGTATGAACTATCACAAAGTTGTTTCTACTCCGGCGGTTGCTTTAGTGCAACCGGTAAATCACCATCCATCGCAACCTCAACCTCGCACGCTCAAGCTGGCGCTGGACGTGCATCTGCTTGAGCACGTCGTGGCGATGCAGTACGACGGGGAGTTTCCCAAGCCGCCTCAGCGCTTCACGCCCCAAGGTTTGCTGACTTGGTTCCAAAAACAAATCACGCAAGGCTGGCGCGTCATCTCCTGCTACGAGGCCGGGCCCTTTGGCTACGTCCTGCACCGGCAACTCACAGCGCTGGGCGTCACCAATTACGTCATCCGCCCCCGCAACTGGGACGACCAGCACCAGCGGGTCAAGACCGACCGGACCGACGCCCGGGCGATGTTGAACGCGCTGGACCGGTTCGTGGCGGGCAATCCGCACGCGCTGGCCTTGGTCCGGGTGCCGACCGAGGCGCAGGAACGGCGGCGCAGCGAAAGCCGGCTGCGGCAGAGTCTGCGGCGAGACTTGAAAATGATTGTGCAACGGGGACGTGGCTTGGCGTTGCAATACGGCTACCGGTTGACTGGCAAATGGTATGGGCAACGCAACTGGCCCCAGTTGCCCTTGCCAGCGTGGCTCATCGAGTTGTTGACGCCGTTGCGAACGGCAGCGCTGGCGTTGCACGAACAGGTGCGGGTGCAGACGATGAAGATAGAAGCCCAGTGCACGCGACCCATCCCCAAAGGCTTGGGCCCACTGACCGAACAGATCCTCGCCCGGGAGGTGGGGGACTGGACTCGCTTCAAAAACCGGCGGCAGGTGGGCAGTTACTTGGGTCTGTGTCCCAGCGAGCACAGTTCCGGGCAACGCCACCAGCAAGGCAGCGTGACCAAGTGCGGCAATCCCCGATTAAGATGGGCCTTGTGCGAAGCGGCCTGGCGGCTCTTGAAGTATCAGCCCCGGTATCGGCTGTGTCGAAAGTGGCGGGACCAGATACTGGACACCAAGACCCTAGGGGGTCGGAAGAAACAACTGGTGGTGGCGCTGGCGCGGGGTTTCGGGGTGGATTGGTGGCGGATTCGCACGGGTCAGACCACACCCGAAAAACTGGGCCTGGTGATGGCGGACTGAATAACACTCAACTCTCAACTTTCAACCATGAACTGAATTTCGGAGCGGAGGCGCGCTCGGTGGCGGCCTTGGGTCAACGGGCGTTGGCCCGCTGGTTAGAATGAGCCGCCTTGCTCCGTCCGTTGGAAAACGATCGCATAGGTTTTGTGGTGCTCAGCCCAGCGCTGACGCACGGATAGGAGGAGGAGCTTCCCCCCCCCAAGTGGCGGGAACGCAAATACGGACGGAGACGCTGACCGGAAAAAACAAAAACGCTTTTAAGGAAAAGAAAAAATGAAACCGTTCACTTAGTGCTTGACCGATGAACCCTCATAGGAGGCCTCTGCTTTCTGGCGGAGCGATTCAGGATCGCGGGGCTTGCGACACGTGGGACAGATCGGCAGCAACGTGGCCACACGGCGTAATTGTTCGCGGGTGTTGGCCAGGTCGTCTGCCAGCCGATGTCGCTGATCAATCGTCTTTTTGATCTTGGCGATCGCGACAGCGTTGATAAGAAACGAGCCGAAGTGGATGGCTGTGTTCCAATAGACATAGAAGGTTGAAGAATATCGCTGGCCCGCCAAATAGTCCGCCAACCACCATGTCAGCGAAGCGCCTAGCGCGATTCCAACGCCCGGCCATTGACCCAGATACCACGCCGCCAATCCAACGGGCAGGGAGTAGAAGACGAAAAATCCCATTTCATACCCGGTGATATAATCCACCCAGCCAAACAGGATGAGCAACACCAAGCAGCCGGTGAAAACGAACTTCTTTTGTTGAGCGGTCCGAGGCATTACCTTGTAACTTGTCCTCGCAATGCTAGTTTTATTGACTCAGTGATATTCCTGCAAAGTTTTCACACCGTAGCTGTTTTTTTTGAGCGCGGCGATGCCGAGCGCTGCGGCCTTGGCACCGCTCAACGTCGTCATGATCGGCGTGTTTGTGTAAACAGCCGTGGTGCGGATTCTTACCTCGTCAGCGCGCGGCACCTGCCCAGCGGGCGTGTTGATGACGAGCTGGATTTCCCGGTTTTTCAACAAGTCCACCGCGTTGGGCCGGCCTTCGGCCAGTTTGAAAATGCGCTGCACTTTCAATCCGGACTTTTCCAATACCGCCGCGGTACCAGCCGTCGCCACCAGTTCAAAACCCAAATCGGCAAACTGTCTCGCCACATTCACCACCGCGCGTTTGTGAGTATCGCTAACACTGATGAACACGCGACCGCTCATCGGCAACGAAGCGCCCGCGGCCATCTGTGATTTGGCGTAGGCAATTCCAAGGTCGGCGTCGAGACCCATGACTTCGCCGGTGGAACGCATTTCGGGTGACAGCAAAATGTCCTGCCCGTGAAAGCGGTTGAACGGAAACACGGATTCCTTGACCGCCCAGTACTTCGGCCGGATTTCCCGAGTAAAGCCGAGTTCCTTGAGCGTTTTGCCCGCCATGATTTTGGCGGCAAGCTTCGCCAGCGGCACGCCGATCGCCTTGCTCACGAACGGCACGGTTCGCGAGGCGCGCGGGTTGACTTCGAGGCAATACACCGTTTCGCCCTTTACCGCGTACTGCACGTTCATCAGGCCGATGACTTTCAATTCCCTTGCCATCGCGTGCGTGTATTCGCGGATGGTGGCAATGCATTTTTGCGAAAGCGAATGCGGCGGCAACACCATCGCCGCGTCGCCGGAATGAACACCGGCAAATTCGATATGCTCGAGCAACGCGCCGATAACGATGTGACCTTTGGCCGGATCATCGAACCTGCCGACATCCGCGATGCAATCCACGTCCACCTCGGTGGCGTCTTCGAGAAATTTATCCACGAGCACGGGCCGCTCCGGCGAAGCCTCGACTGCGAACCGCATGTAGTGTGTGAGTTCGGCGTCGGAATAAACAATCTGCATCGCGCGCCCGCCAAGCACGAACGAGGGCCGGACAAGAATCGGATAACCAAGCGTCTTCGCCACTTCGAGCGCCTCGGCTTCGTTCGTGGCGATGCCGTTGGGCGGTTGCGGAATGTTCAGCTTGCGCAGCATCACCGCAAAGAGCTTGCGGTCCTCGGCGATTTCGATTTCCTGCGGAGACGTGCCGATGATGTTGACGCCGTTTTTCTGAAGGCCCAATGCAAGGTTGAGCGGTGTTTGCCCGCCGAATTGGGCAATCGCGCCCCAGCATTTTTCCCGTTCGTAAATGTGCAGCACGTCTTCCAGCGTGAGCGGCTCGAAGTAAAGCTTGTCGCTCGTGTCGTAGTCGGTCGAAACCGTTTCCGGATTCGAATTCACCATGATGGTCTCGAAGCCGTCTTCCTTGAGCGCAAACGCGGCATGAACGCAACAGTAATCAAACTCAATGCCCTGCCCGATGCGGTTCGGTCCGCCGCCCAGAATCATCACTTTCTTGCGGTCGGAAGGTTTGACTTCGTCGTCGCCACGGTCGTACGTCGAGTAGTAGTAAGGCGTGTAAGCCTCGAACTCGGCGGCGCAAGTGTCCACGAGCCGGTAGCTCGGCACGAGACCGGTCTTCTTCCGCAAGGCGCGAATGTCGTCCTCGGTCTTTCCAACAAGATTTGCAATCTGCCGGTCGGAGAAACCGAGCGATTTCGCTTTGCTTAAAGTGTCAGGTGTCATGTTTCAAGTGTCAGGCGTCCGCTTCAACAAGAACTGCTTGAAGCCACCGATCAGCGCCTTCGTCTTGGCGGCTTGGGCGTAATGTGCGCGAAATATTTGTTCGGTGACGTAACCATTATCGAGCGCGACGTAAAGGAGCGACTGAACTTCAACCGCCGAACGTCTGGCGATTCCCAAGAATCGCGCGAACTCGATTTTTGATTCACAATCAAATCCTTCGGCAATGTTTGCCATCGCGGATACCGCCGCTCGTTGGATCTGGTCTTTCAGACCGAAATCCTTTGCGAGTGGACCACTTTCCCCCAACTGATAAATCGAACGCGCCAGCTTTCGCGCCTCTTGCCACGCCTGTACTTCTTCAAATTTGGAAATCAGCGGCATTTTTATTGTTCGACTCACGACCACAACGGTGACACATGACACTTGACACGTTTACGCCCGTTCCGGCAATTTCTTCTCGACCCGTTCTTTCACCAGTTCCACAAACCGTGGCAAGCCGCCTTCCGTCGGCACTTTGACCTCGCCTTCGATGAGCGGGCGGGCGTATTCGACAAATTTTTCGTTCGGCAGAAAACCGTCTTCGGTAAACCAGTCGCGTGGCATGAGGTGTTCGACGTTGGCGATGTCGCCCAGCGGTTGCAGCCCGGTCGTCCATTTGTAAGGGTTACTGGAAAGCCGCACGATTTTGGCCATGACGCCGGTTTGGCCTTCGATTGCCGCGCGCACCGCCGCTTCCCCGCAGGCTGCGGCTTCGGTTGCGTCGGTCAAACTTGCGTAATGCGCCGCGGCGCGCTGAGCGTAACCGAGCTTCACGGTGCGACTTTTGATTTGAGTTTTTCCTGAATCAAATCTGCAAGCCGGTCGGCTGCGCCGGACAGAACAACGTGACCGAAGGCGTCGAGCCGCGATTTGTCCGCCGCGATTTCCTCACCGGCGGCATTCTTCAAAGCCTTCACCCACGACGACCACGCAGCATTTGAGCGAGTCCACCAGTTCTTTGACTCGCGCGAGGAAGGTCGCTTCGTCGAAGGCGATTTCCGGCGACAGAATGATGTGCGGCGCGTCGTCGGGGCCGCGTCTGGCCAGCACGGTGCCAGCGGAAATCCAACCCGCCGCGCGGCCCATCACCTCGACGAGAATGCACGCGCCGTCGTCGGTGGCCATGCCGGTGACGTCGGCGGCAATTTCCATGACGGAGGTGGCGTTGTATTTGATGACCGAGCCGTAACCGGGACAATGGTCAGTGTGCGGCAGGTCGTTATCAATCGTCTTGGGCACGCCGTTGACGCGCATTTCGTAACCGCGCGCCGCGGCCTGCTCGCTGATTTTGTGCGCGGTGTCCTGCGAATCGTTGCCGCCGATATAAAAGAAATACCGGATGTTGTGCGCGGCAAAAATCTGGAACAGCCGATCCATGTCGCGCGCGGCCTGCTCCGGTTTTTTCTTGAAATCAATCTTGCAACGGCACGTTCCGAGCGCCGCGCCGGGCGTGTATTTCAGCCCTTCAATCGTGCGCGCTTTTTCTTCGCCGAGATCTATCAGTTCCTCCCGCAGCACGCCGAGGATGCCGTTGAGCCCGCCGTAAATTTCCTCAATGCACTCGTGCCGTCCTGCTTGTTGGACGACACCGGCGAGGCTCGCGTTGATGACAGCGGTCGGGCCGCCAGACTGTGCGACGAGAAGGTTTCCAGTCAGTTCAGCCATGGCTTGAAAATCAGTTTCCGATGAACGCCGCATGCACGGCTTTCATCGCCTGCTCGCCTTTGGCCAGATCAATCACGACCGAGATTTTGATTTCGCTGGTGGAAATCATGCCGATGTTGACGCCTTCCTTGGCGAGCGTTTCGAACATCTTTGCCGCCACACCCGGATGGCTGCGCATGCCGACGCCGACGATGGAGAGCTTGCCGATTTTTTCGTCGGACAATGACTTCGCGGACGCCGATTTCCTTCTTGAGGCCGTCAATGACCTTTTGCGCCTTGAGCAAATCGGGTTTGTCCACGGTGAAGGAGAGGTCCGTGGCGGGCGCGCCCGTGCCGTGGCTGATGTTCTGCACGATCATGTCCACGTTGATGGTCGCGTCGGCGAGCGCCTTGAAGATGCGCGCGGCCACGCCGGGTTTGTCGGGCACGCCGACGAGCGTGACTTTGGCCTGGTTTTTGTCGAGCGAGACGCCGCGGACGACGACGTCTTCCATGCTTTTGGTTTCTTCTTTCACAATGGTTCCTGGGTTGTCGTTGAAACTGCTGCGGACTTCAAAGACGACTCCGAACTTTTTGGCAAACTCGACCGAGCGCGCCTGCATCACTTTCGCGCCGAGGCGGCCAGTTCCAGCATTTCGTCGTAGGAAATTTCCAGCAGCTTCTTCGGCGTCCGGCACGATGCGCGGGTCGGCGGTGTAAACGCCGTCCACGTCGGTGTAAATCTGGCAGAGATCGGCCTTCACGGCCGCGGCGAGGGCGATGGCCGTCAGATCGCTGACCGCCGCGGCCCAGCGTGGTGATCTGGCCGTCGGGCGTTTCGCCCTGGAAACCGGCGACGATGACGACGTTGCCCTGGTTGAGAAAGTCGTGCACGATCTTTCGGCGTGATGTTGTCGATCTTGGCCTTGGTGTGGACGCCGTCGGTGACGATGCCGGCCTGTGCGCCGGTCAGCGACACGGCTGGCACGCCGATGGAATGCAGCGCCATCGCCGGCAGCGCAATGGTGGTTTGCTCGCCGGTGGCCAGCAGCACGTCCATCTCGCGCTCGTTGGGCATCGGCATGACTTCCTTGGCGAGTTTGATGAGATTATCCGTCACGCCGCTCATCGCCGAGACGACGACGACGACCTTGTCGCCCTGGCATGATACTTTGCCACGCGCGCCGCGACGTTCTTGATGCGCTCGGGGTTGCCGACCGATGTCCCGCCATATTTTTGAACAATCAAAGACATAGAAAAGAATTCTGGATTCTCATTATTCAAAATCTTCCACCCGGATCATCACGGGTTTGCCTTTGACGATGGGCAGCCTGCCGATTTTTGCCAGCGCCTTCGTCACTGCGCCGTTGGTGGCGTAGTGCAGCATGAAAATCAGCGGCACGCTTTCGCCCTCGTGGCCTTCGG
This sequence comes from uncultured Verrucomicrobiae bacterium, assembly GCA_963714605.1. Classification (GTDB taxonomy): domain Bacteria; phylum Verrucomicrobiota; class Verrucomicrobiia; order Limisphaerales; family CAVQOW01; genus CAVQOW01. The sequence goes on from CAVQOW010000005.1 coordinate 9,507, forward strand.
GCTGGATCACGGAGGAGATGCCGATATTCGCTGCGCCTAAAATGGCGGCGATCTTTGCCAGCACGCCGGGTTTGTCCACGACGTTCAGGCGCACGAAATACTGCGAAACAACCTCTTCAATTGGCACGACCGCACCGTCGCATTCATGCGGCACAAACGGCGGCACGCGATGTTTCGTGCCGAATTTGAAGTCCAGCGCTGCATCGGCCAAATCACTCAACACGGCGCTGGCCGTGGCGTCTTTGCCCGCACCGCGGCCGTAGAACAGCGTGTCGCCGACCACGTCACCGCGCACGAACACGGCGTTGAACACGTGGTTCACGCTGGCCAGTACGTGCGTGTTCGGGATCAGCGTCGGATAAACGGAAACCTGCACGCGGCAATCGATTTTTCGGCTTCCTTCGCTTTCCGCTTTCCGACTTTCTTGATGATTCCGAGCAGCTTGATCGTATAGCCCAGCTCGTTGGCGAACTTGATGTCGATCGCGGTGACGTGCCGAATGCCTTCGACGTGAATCTTTTTCGGGCTTGACCCAAAATCCGTGCGCCAGCGACGCGAGGATGCCGATCTTGTGCTGCGAGTCCCAGCCGTCGATGTCGAGGTCCGGCGGCGTCTCGGCGTAGCCTTGCGTCTGCGCGTCTTTGAGCACTGCGTCGAAATCCGCGCCTTCGAGCTTCATCCGGGTGAGAATGTAATTGCAGGTGCCGTTGACGATTCCGTAAGGCGCGGTGATGCGGTTTCCGACGAAACCTTCGCGAAGCGATTTGATGATCGGAATGCCGCCGCAGACACTGGCTTCGTAATAAAGGTTCGTGCCATATTTCTTCGCCGCGGCGAAAAGTTCCTCGCCGTGCTCGGAGAGCAGCGCCTTGTTCGCCGTGATGACCGGTTTGCCGAGCTTGAGCGCGGAGAGGATCATCGTCCGGGCGATGCCCGTGCCGCCGACGAGTTCGGTGACGATGTCCACCTGCGGATCGTTGACGACGCTTTGCCAGTCAGTCGTCATGAGCGGAGCGCGGAATCGGATAGGGACGCGGCTCGTCGAAAGCCTTCACCGCGACTTTGTGGACGGCGACCTTCACGCCGATGCGCGAGGACAGGAGGCCGCCGTTGCGTTGCAGCGCGTGAAACACGCCGCTGCCCACCGTGCCGCCGCCGATCATTCCGAGATTTACCTGCTGCATATTGGCAGTAGAGAATGCAGGGAATCCGGGCAGTGGACAATTCATTTTTCCATGTCGGGTCCACCTGATGCGCCGCATTTTAATCTTTGAAGCCATTGTCGCCGTTAATAACATACCCGCATGAAACACGCGGGCAAAGCCCAACAAGCCGCCTTCCGATTGATCCTGCTCTCGCTCTGTGCGGTAGCGATCATTCTGGTGATTGGTCTGCTCGCGAAAATCATCGGCGCGTTCGTCGTCGCACTGGCTTCCACGCTAATGATGCTCTGGATACTGTTCGTCGCGTTCACGCTGTATTTCTTTCGCGATCCTGAACCGAAAGTGCCGGCGGCCGCGGGCCTCGTGATCTCGCCGGCACACGCGCGGGTGGACGCCATTGGCACCGCGACCGAATCCGATTTTATGGGCGGCGAGTGCCAGCGCATTTCCATGTTCCTTTCCGTGATTGACGTGCACGTGCAGAACGCGCCGGTCAGCGGGCGCGTCGGGATCGTAAAACACACGCCCGGCCAGTATCTCAACGCGATGAAAGCCGAATCCGCGCAGTTCAACGAAAACGTGCTCATCGGATTTGAATCAAGCGATCCAACCGGGGAAAAAATCGGTGTGCGGCTCATCGCCGGTGTGCTGGCGCGCCGGATTATTCCGTGGGTCAAGACCGGCGACACGGTTGAGCGCAGCGAACGCATCAGCCTGATTCAATTCGGGTCGCGGGCGGACGTGTATCTGCCCAAGTGCGCGAAAATCAAAGTGAAGCTGGGCGACAAAGTTGTGGGTGGCGAAACCGTCCTCGCCGTGTTTGAATGAGGCCTGAATTATGACGACGCCTGCCATGCAACCTCCGCCAGACGATGGTGACGACTCCAAACTCAAGATTTATTTCCTTCCAAACCTGCTGACGGCGGGAAATCTTTTCTGCGGCTTCGTGGCGCTGACGAAAATCGTCCAGGCCGATGCGGAGTCGGCGAATTATTTCCAGCAAATCAAACTCGCGCTGTTTTTCATCCTGCTGGCGTGCATTTTCGATTTGTTCGATGGACGGATAGCGCGCCTGGGCGGGGCGGAGAGTCCATTCGGCCGCGAGTTCGATTCGCTGGCAGACTTGATTTCGTTCGGCGTGGCGCCGGCGTTTCTGGTGCATCGCATCGTGCTCGGCGATGTGTTCAGCGAACATCCGCAAGTCGGCTGGTTCATCGCCTCGATTTATCTGATTTGCGGCGCGTTTCGGCTGGCGCGTTTCAACGTGCTCAGCGCGCAACCCGGCGCGGGTGGTGGCAAGGAGTTTCTCGGCTTTCCGATTCCGTCGGCGGCGGCGTTGGTGGCGTCGCTGACGCTGTTCATGATGTGGTGGGACGAAAAAGAATTCAAAGTGGGCAACTGGCGGTATTTATTGCCATTCTTGCTGCTGTTTTTGTCGTGGATGATGGTCAGCAAGGTGAAATATCCGAGCTTCAAGTCGCTGGATTTGCGGGCGACGCGGACGTTTACCAAGACGTTGATTGCCGTGCTGTTCATCGGTGGCGCGCTGATTCTTCAGGAAAAACTGCTTTACTGGGTGCTTCCGCTGTTCTTCACGTCGTACCTGATTTATGGCTTTGTGCGCCCGCACATTTCACGACGACTCCGCCACGAAATCGAAGAGGAAGAAGACGAGGAGCTGGAAACGCCGGCTTGAGCGCGCATGTCTGAGTTGCAGCCCATCATCGTCGCGGCCTCCACCGGCTTCATCTTCGGCGTACTGCTTTCGATCCCCGTCGGCCCGGTCAATCTCACCATTCTGAACGAAGGCGCGCAGCGCGGCTTCAAATGGGCACTGCTCATCGGCCTGGGCGCGTCGGCGATGGAAGTCATCTACTGCGCCATTGCGTTCACAGGCTTTTCGTCGCTTTTCGAAGGTCGGCTGGTAAAGGCCGGCATGGAAGTGTTCACCTTCGCGTTCATGCTGTTCCTCGGCGTCAAATTTATGACGGCGAAAACCGTCGCCGCGCCAATGCACATCAGCAATGCCGCCGACCGAATCGAGGAACGCATTGGTGAAAAACTTCATCCGCACTCGGCGTTCATGACCGGGTTCGTGCGCGTGATGGCCAATCCTGGCGTGTTGCTGTTCTGGATTTTTCTCGCGGGATACTTCATCTCGCATGACTGGGTGGACCCGATGCCTGAAAGCAAACTGGCATGCGTCATCGGCGTGGCGCTGGGGACGAGCCTGTGGTTTTTTGTGTTGAGCTGGGCGGCGGCCTTGGGTCACGGACGGTTCAGCGAAAAAACCCTGCTGCGGATGGAACATTTTTCCGGGTTAGGCTTGCTGGTTTTGGCCGTGATTCACGGCGGTCACATCGCATGGCAACTTGCAAAGCACAAAATGTGAAGCGCAAGCCAATCCGTTCTCGTCCCCTGCCCTATCGCACCCAACCACGGTTTTTCAACGCGTCACTTCAAATGGCTGCGCCTTCAGTGCTGGGTCATCAACCACCCTTTGACAACGCCCATTCGCAGGCGCAAGATTGTTGCGTAGAGATTCTGGAGCGCCATGCAAGCCGTGCCCGCAACCGCCGATCCGAAAGACGATTCGCTCGCCAACATGCTTGATCGCCACACCGCCACCGGCACGCTCTGGCGCGCGGAAGGCGAACGCATCCGCTGTTTCGCCTGCGGCCATCGTTGTTTGATCGCCGAGGGGCGGCGCGGCATCTGCAAAGTGCGCCTCAACAAAGGCGGTCAACTTCGCGTGCCGTTCGGTTACGTCGCGGGCGGGCTGGCGAGCGATCCGGTCGAAAAGAAACCGTTTTTCCACGTCCATCCCGGCAGCGACGCGCTCACGTTCGGGATGCTCGGCTGTGATTTTCATTGCTCATATTGCCAGAACTGGGTGACGAGCCAGGCGATGCGCGACGAAGCTGCCGGCACGTCCATCGTTGAACTCACGCCCGAACAAATCGTCAAAGCCGCCCGTCGCAGCGGCGCGCGGCTCATCGTGTCCAGCTACAACGAACCGCTCATCACGGCGGAATGGGCCGTCGCCGTGTTTCAAAAGGCGAAAGCCGACGGTTTCCCCTGCGCCTTCGTCTCCAACGGCAACGCCACGCCCGAAGCGCTCGATTTTCTGAAGCCGTGGATCGTCGCTTACAAGATTGACCTGAAAGGTTTCAATGACAAACGCTACCGCACACTCGGCGGCACACTCGAAGCCGTGACCAATGGCATCCGGCTGGTGAAGGAGCGCGGCCTGTGGCTGGAAGTCGTCACGCTCATCGTGCCCGGCTTCAACGACAGCGAAGACGAACTGCGCGCCATCGCGAAATTTCTCACGTCGGTCAGCCGCGACATTCCGTGGCACGTCACGGCGTTTCATCCGGACTACAAGCTCACCGACCCGCCCGCAACGACCTCGCGCCAGCTCGTCCGCGCGGCGGAAATCGGCGTCGAGGAAGGATTGCGTTTCGTTTACGCCGGCAACGCGCCGGGCCGCGTCGGCCAATGGGAAAACACTTTTTGCCCGAATTGCCGCGAGTTGCTCATCGAACGCACCGGCTACCTCATCCGCGACTACAAAATCACCGGCGACGGCAAATGCCCGAAATGCCAGACAGCGATTCCCGGCATCTGGCCAACCGGCGGCGCATCGGAAGTGCGCACCGGCGAATCGACCATGGATTATTACCAACGCACGCCGCGCCAGGTGAGTTGAAATAAACTCGAAACTCGAATGTCGAAACTCGAAAGAAAATCGAAAATCGAAAACCGAACTGCCGCGTTCCCACCGTCCCATTGGTGTTTCGGGCTTCGGATTTACTTCGAACTTCGAGTTTCGGATTTCGGGTTTGGAGACATCATCAACAGCAAATACCCGTAACGCCATGCCAATGTTCTCTCACAGCTTTTCATCGAAGACGCGCCCTCCTGCGGTCGCGGGCCAATTTTATCCCGGCAACACCGCCGAACTGCGCCGCATGATCGAGGGTTTTTTACGCGAGGTGAAACGCAGCGACGCGCCCGCGCCCAAAGCCGTCATCGCACCGCACGCCGGTTATGTCTATTCCGGGCCAATTGCGGCATCGGCTTACGCGCGGTTTGCGACGGCTCGCGACATCATCAAACGCGTCGTCCTGCTTGGGCCGTCGCATCGTGTGCCGTTTGACGGTCTGGCCACGACAAGCGCCGAGACTTGGGCGACGCCGCTGGGTGCGATTCCCGTGGACACCGCCGCCATCCAGCAAATCCGTTCGCTACGGCAGGTCAGCGTGTTGGAACATGCGCACGCCGCCGAGCACTCGCTCGAAGTGCATCTGCCGTTTCTGCAAATCGTGCTGGCCGATTTCAAAATCGTTCCGCTTGTGGTCGGCAACGCGAGCGACGAGGAAGTTGCCGAAGTCATCGAAGCGCTTTGGGGCGGCGACGAAACGCGCTTCGTCATCAGTTCCGACCTGAGCCACTACTACGACTACGCCACGGCGCGCGAACTCGACGCCGCGACAGCCGTCGCCATCGAGAAATTGAAACCGCAGGACATCGGCGAGGAAGAGGCTTGCGGGCGCGTGCCGATTCGCGGTCTGCTGCACGCCGCCAAACAGCATGGACTCCACGCTTGCACCGTTGACCTGCGCAATTCCGGCGACACCGCTGGCTCGCGCGATGAAGTCGTCGGTTACGGCGCGTGGACGTTTGAAGAAGTGGTAAAGTAGAGGTAGGGACGCGCGGCTCGCGCGTCCGGACGGTCGCCGCAGCGCGGCGACCCTACCTGAACGGACAAAGCGACGTCTGACAAAGCTTGGCGAACTTAACACCATTCTTGCGCCAAAAGTATGACGACAAACCCACAAACGAGTTGTCGCTTACATAAATGTTAGGCTATAATTCATAGTAATGAGAAGGTCAACAACAGCACTCATCGTTCTTGGGCTGCTCCAGAGCATTTTCTGGTTTCCTTACGTTCTCGATGGCGCCCTGGATACTTCCATCGCCACTTCAAGTCGGGCGGTGGACGGTTTGGTTGCCAGGCACTTTCGATTTAAAGCCCATATCAAAATGAGGAATGGAGCGAACGATGGCAGATGATGGCGCAACCGAGCGTAAGGAAGGCTTGATGAATATCGGCGCGACGTTCGTAACGAATCCGCAGGCGGCGGAACTGGTGCAACCAACTGAGGGTGCGTTCCACAACCCAGCGCGTTTTACCCAACCCGCTTCCATGCGGCGTTCGCGGGCGTGCCAGTTGATCGGCGATGCCGCGCTGTTGCAACCAGCGATGATGCGCGGCACTGCCGTAGGCGCGATCGCCTTGCACGACCTCTGGCCGTTGACGCGGGCGACCGACCTTGCCCGGCACGGCAGGAATGGCCGCCACGAGCGGTTGGAGTTGGCGGCTGTCATGCACGTTGGCCGCCGTCAACTGGATGCTCAACGGCAAGCCTTGGGCATCGGTGCAAAGATGATGTTTGCTGCCCGCTTTGCGGCGGTCCGTCGGGTTGGGTCCCGTCTGAAGCCCCCAAAAACCGCGCGCACACTGCTGGAGTCCACTACGGCTCGTGACCAATCGAGCCGATCGGCTACGTGTAAGCGGCGCAACAATTCCCGATGGAGTTTTTCCCAGACGCCGGCCTTTTGCCAATCGCGCAGTCGGCGCCAGCAGGTCATGCCACTGCCACAACCCATTTCCAAAGGCAGGTCTTGCCAAGCCATACCGGTCTTGAGCACGAAGAGAATTCCGGTCAACGTCGCGCGATCCGAAATCGGTTTGCGCCCGGGAAATTTTCTTCGCCGCGCTCTTGGTGGAAGCAAGGGTTGGATCACTGACCATAGCGAATCATCAACGAGTGGTTTTGCCATGCCCAGTTTATTGCAGAACTGGTCAAAAAATTACAATTCATTTTGTTACACGCTCTTAGGCACAGCTACTGACTTCGTGCCTGCCGTCGCTATGGTTCTGGCTGGCGTGCTTGTCGTCACGGCAGGCTTTCGCCGGACGGTTGGTAGCCGATTCGTCACTACAGCGATTTGGAGCGATGTGGTCGCTATCGTCGGACTCATTATCATGAACGTGGTCGGTGTAATCGCCGGAGTCGTGCATTGGACATCGTTCGATTTGTGGTTGCTCCTGACCCTGTTCTTGTGGTTTGGTCCGCCGCTTGTATCTATAGTTCTCTTATGGCAACGCAAACAGATGATCACACCATGACGCCTAACCAGAGCGCTGCAATGAACCGCCGCCCCGCTGGGCGGTCGGGCGGTTCGGGTGAATTTGCTCGCGACTATTGTAGTCGCCGGTCGTAGCAGGCGGCGGCCGCTGAGCTTGGACGTTATTCCTCCAATTTCGATTTTGCTTTCTGAGTCGCATACAGGCGAGGCGACTGGTTTGCGTCAGATTTGATTCAGTTGCCTCTGACATCCCAGGCGTCGCGCAGGCCGTCGCCGAGGAAGTTGAGCGCGAGCAGGGTTGTCACGAGCACGCCGCCGGGAAAGACAATCAGCCACCAATACATCCGGATGGGATTGATTTGCGCGGCGCCTTCGGCGATGAGCGAGCCCCAACTGGCCATCGGCGGTTGGATGCCCAGGCCGAGGTAGCTCAGGAACGATTCGTAGAGAATGATCGCCGGCACGGTGAGCGTGAGATAAACGATGACCACGCCGAAGACGTTCGGGATGATGTGGCGGGTCAGAATGCGCATCGGCCCGGCACCGAGCGACGCGGCTGGCTTCGACGAACGCGCCGTTCCGCAGCGACAGGACTTGTCCGCGCACGATGCGGGCCATCGTCAGCCACGAGACCGCGCCCAGCCCGACGAACAAGAACAGCAGCCGCGCCAGGATTTGCCCAGGTCGGGCGAGGCCATGCCGCGAGCCAGTGCTTTCAAGCACGCCTTCCAGCGTCGTGATGAGCACGATGACGAAGATGATCGAAGGCAGCGAATAGAGGATGTCCACGATCCGCATCATCGCGCTGTCCACCCGACCGCCGCATAACCGGCAATCGCGCCCCACAGCACGCCGATGACGAGGCTGACGCCCGCGCCGACGATGCCGACGAGCAACGAGACTTGCGCGCCGTACAGCACCCGCGAGAAGCACGTCGCGCCCGTGCACATCCGTGCCGAACCAGTGTTGCGCGCCGGGCGGCTGGAATTGCGCGTCGGAAAGCCCGTCGGGGTCGTGCGCCTGGGCAAAGTCCTCGCGCCGCTGAGGCTTGCGAGTCGAGACCGACCGGCCAGGCCAACGACCACGAGCAGCACGCGCCAGAAACCACGCGCTGCAGACGGCGGGGCGGTTGCGTTTGAACCGCTGCCAGGCCGGCGACTGAGGCGGCGCGTCTCGACCTTCCGGTCTCTCGACTCTCGACCGGTTTCATTCATATTTCACCCTCGGGTCCAGCAGCATGTAGGCAAAGTCCACGAGCAGGTTCAGCACGATCAGCAGCGCGGCGTAAAGCAGCACCAGGCCGACGACCATGGTATAATCGCGATTCAACGAGCCGTTCACAAGAAACACGCCCAGGCCGGGCATCTGAAAGATGTTTTCGATGACAAACGAGCCGGTCAGCAAATCGGCCAGCATCGGGCCGGAGTAGGAAACGACGGGCAGCATGGCGATGCGGAAGGCGTGTTTGAGGAGCAGCGGCGTTTTCGCCGAGACCCTTGGCGCGCGCGGCGGTGACGAATTCGGATTGCATGGTGTTGAGCATCCCTTCGCGCATCAGGCGGGCGACTTTGCCGGAGAAATAAAGGCCCAGCGCGATCGGCGGCAAAATCACGTGCAACGGCGATTCCCACAGCGCCACCGGCAGCCAGTGCCATTTGATCGCAAAAATCAGGATCAACAACGGCGCGACGACGAAGCCCGGAATGCAGACGGCGAGCACGGCCAAAAAACTGCCGGCATAATCCTGCCAGCGCCCGCGCCGGGCCGCGGTGAAAAAACCGAGCGGCAAGCCCGACGCCCATCGCGAAACCGAACGCCAGCAAGCCGAGCGCAGGGAGACCGGCAAGCCCTGCGCGATGATGTCGTTGACGGTATGGTTGCGGTATTGGAGCGAAACGGCGGCGCGGAGCCAATCGCCCTGGCGTCTCCCAGACGCCCAGGTAGCGGAGATATTGTTTCCAGAGCGGTTCATCGAGGTGATATTTCGCCTTCATGTTGCGTTCGATTTCCGGCGAAGCCGGCTTGCGCTCGCGGTCAAACGGGCCGCCCGGCGCGAGTGCACGAGCACAAACGCCAGCAGGCTGATGACCAGAACAGCAGCGGGCAGGCAGGCGTAAGAGGCAGAGTGCGGGTCTGGAGTCGAAATAGCATTTCGTTCGCCGGCCTTCGACGGTTTGGCCGCGGCCTTCACCTTACGAATGTGGTTGAGCGGGTGCTCGTCGAGAATATTCTGGTAGATGCCCTGGATTTTTTCGGTCGAAGTAATTCAAGCCGGCATAAAAATAAATCGGGATGATCGGCACTTCGTCGCGGACCAGCATGGTCTCGGCCTGCTGGAAAAGCTTTTCGCGCTGCTTCGGGTCGGTTTGCTGGTTGGCCTCGTGGATCAGTTCGTCGTACTGCGCATTCTTCCAGCCGGTGCGGTTGTTGCCGTTGTTGCTGATGAACAGTCGAGAAACGTGTTCGGCGTCATTGTAATCGCCAATCCAACTGGAGCGCGCAGATATCGTAGTCCAGCTGCGACTGCGCAGCTGTAAAAGGACTTTCCATTCGACCTGCCGCAAATCCATCTCGATGCCCAGATTCGTCGCGCCACATCTGCTGCAACTCGACGGCGATTCCTGCGTGGATTTTGGCGCGCGCCGCCCGCCGCCGCGTTGAACATGTATTCGAACCGCGGAAAACCTTTGCCGCCCGGGTAACCGGCCTCGGCCAGCAGCTTGCGGCGCCAGCGCCGGGATCGTAACCGAGTCCCGGGGGCGGAGTGTAATTGGCCGTGCCCGGCGGGATCAAGCTGTCGCGCGGCTATTTCGCCGGCCCGCGTGATTTTTTTGACGATGCGTTCCTTGTCCATCGCCAGCGCGAGCGCCCGGCGGACGCGCGGGTCGTCGAACGGTTTGCGCGTGACGTTGAACCGGACGAAATAAGTGCCGAGATAATTGAAGCAGTGGAAATCCGGGCGCTTGCAGCAGCACGTCCATCAATTCGCCGGGCACAAGGTCCTTGTCCCAGCACGATGTCCGCCTGGCCGCTTTCGTAAAGGTTGAGCGCCGTGTCCGGCGAACCGATCGGCAGAAAGTCAATGATTTGCGAGCGCGTGTTGGCGGCGTCCCAATAGCGCGGATTTTTGTTGAGGCGAACCTTGTCGTTGAGCCGCCAATCGACAAGTTCAAACGGCCCGCTGACCGGCAGCGGCGTGGCCATGAGCCAGCGGTCGCCATATTTTTCGATGGTCTGGCGCGGCACGACGCTCAGCGTCGGGAAACGCGCACAGATCGAGAAAAAACGCCGTGGGATGATTCAATTCCACGCGCACGGTGTATTTGTCCGGCGCGTGAACGCCGACGTGCGCCGGGTCTTTGATTTTGCCGTTGTCAAAATCCTCGCCGTTTTTCAGATAAAAAAACTGGCCGGCGTAATCGGACGCTGTCGCCGGACTTGCAGCGCGCGCATCCAGGAATAAACCACGTCGTCGGCCGTGATGGGCTCGCCGGTGGACCAGACCAGATTGGTGCGCAGATGAAAGGTGTAGATGCGGCCGTCCGGCGAAATCTCCCAGCTGTTCGGCCAGGCCGGGGATCGGGCCGCGCGGTCTTGGGGTCGAGCCGGGTCAGGCCTTCGAACAGATGCCGATGACAACGCGACATTCCGGCATGCCGGTGATGATGGCGGGGTCGAGCGATTCCGGCTCGGCGCCGTTGATGATGACGAGGTCGGCAGGCGGTTCGTGGCGCGCACAGCCGGAGGTTAGAACAACGAAGCAGCAGAAGCGAAACATTGCAAAGCCGGCGGGTGACGCGGCGAATCGATGGCACTGCTGGCTGGCCGAGCGTGACGACAACTTCCGCCTGGTTGCAGCGGCGCGTTCGGAAAATTCATCGCCGGTTATTTTTGCGGCGCAGGCGCGGGCGCTTGCTGCTGGCCGCGACGGCGGCCGGGGCGTTGCTGGCGGCGCGACGGCTGGCATGCGGCAGCGCGTTGCTGCGGCGCGCGCCGGCGTTGGTGGCAAGCGGCAGGCATGGCAGGAACGCGTTCGTTTGCCTTTGCTCGAGCGCGATTCGAAATTCCGAGGTTCGATTGGTCGTGAACTGGTTTGCAGAATGCCAGCAGGCCACCAGCGCAGAAGAAAAATCGACCGTGCCGTATTTCGTGATCTTGGTCAGCGCGTTGCCCGAGCCCGCGCCGAACAGCGCGTCCGTCGCCGCCGCCGCCAAAGGCCATGCCCGCGCCGGCTTCCTTCTTCGGCAGTTGAATCAGCACCAGCAGAATCAACAGCAGCACAATCGAGCACCAGCAACGACGGTCAAAAATCCAATTAAGAAACTCATACATTCAGTGTCTAGATCGAATTTTTGATGATGTCAGCAAAACTTCGCGCTTCGAGCGACGCGCCGCCGACGAGCGCGCCGTCCACGTCCGGCTGGCTCATCAACTCGCGGGCGTTCGACGGCTTGACGCTGCCGCCGTATTGGATGCGCACCTTCTGGGCCACGGCCTCGTCGAACATCTTCGCCAGCAGTCCGCGGATGAACGCGTGCGCGTCCTGCGCCTGCTGCGGTCGTCGCGGTCTTGCCGGTGCCGATGGCCCAGACCGGTTCGTAGGCGATGATGGTTTCGACCATCTGCTCCCTGGTCAAACCGGCGAGGCTGCCGCGGACCTGGGTGTCGAGGACTTTTTCCGTCTGGCCCGCTTCGCGTTCGGCCAGCGTTTCGCCGACGCAGACGATCGGCTTGAGCGAAGCGGCGTGCGCCGCCAGCGCCTTTTTGGCGATCAGCGCGTCGCGATTCCTTCTGATACTGCCGCCGCTCGGAGTGGCCGAGGATGACGTAGCGCACGGAAAATTCCTTGAGCATCCCGGCGCAGATTTCGCCGGTGAACGCGCCGTAATTGTTGCTCGCTCATGTTCTGCGCGCCGAGGCGGATGTTCGAGTCAAGCATCGCCTTGGACACCGACTCCAGCGCGGTGAACGGCGGGCAGACGACGATGTCCACTTCCTTCACGTTGGCCAGGTCGAGTTTCAGGTCGCTGCACCAGTGCCAGCGCCTCGGCGACGGTTTTGTTCATCTTCCAGTTGCCGGCGATGATCAGTTTTCGTTCTTTGTTCATTTCGGTTTCCGATCTCAAATCTCCAATTTCAAATCTCAATTCGTCAACCGCCGCAGGCGTAACAATAAGCACCCTTGTCCTCAAGCGCCGCCACGCCGGGGAGTCGTGCCTTCCAAAAATTCCAGGCTCGCGCCGCCGCCGGTGCTCATGAACGTGACTTTGTCGCCGAGCTTGGCCTTGTTGAGCGCCTTCACGCTGTCGCCGCCGCCGATGATGCTCTTCGCGCCGTTCTTCTGCGTGGCGTCGGCCACGGCTTGGGCGACGGCAAACGTGCCTGCGGCAAACTGCTTGTTCTCGAACAAGCCCATCGGGCCGTTCCACAAAATCGTCTTCGCCTTTGCGATCACATCGGAATATGTCTTCACGGTGGCCGGGCCGATGTCGAGACCCGCGGCGTCGTCCGGGCAATTCATGTCGGAACTCGTGCGCGCGATTTTGGTAGTCAATGACGGGCTTGCCTTTCTTGTCCAGCTTGTCGGTCTTGACCGGCGTGGCGACGACATCGTCCACCGGCAGCAAGAAATTGCACGTTCTTCGCCTTGGCCTTGTCGAGCGCGGATTTGGCGACGTCGGTCTTGTCTGGTTCGACGAGCGACTTGCCGGTCTTGTAGCCCTGCGCCAGCCGGAACGTGTAAGCCATCGCGCCACCAATGAGAATGGCGTCCGCCTTTTCCAGGAGACGGTCAATGACCTTGATTTTGTCGGAAACTTTCGCGCCGCCGAGGATGACGACGAACGGCCGGGCGGGATTGTCCAGTTCGTCGCCGAGGAATTTCAATTCGCGTTCCATCAGCAAACCCGCGGCGCACTGGCCGCCGCGCTTGGCCACCACGCGCGCCACGCCTTCGGTGGAAGCATGGGCGCGATGCGCGGAGCCGAAAGCGTCGTTTACGTAAACATCGGCCACCTTGGCCAGTTTTTCGGCGAACGCCGGGTCGTTGGCTTCTTCCTCGTTGTAGTAGCGGACGTTTTCGAGCAGGAGCACGTCGCCCGCTTTCAACGCGGCGGCGGTTTTCTCAACCTTTTCGCCGATGCAATCATCCACAAACGCCACGGGCCGTCCCAGCAATTCGGCGAGTCGCGCCGCGACGGGCCGCAGCGACATGGTGGGATCGCGCTTGCCCTTGGGACGACCGAGGTGCGCCGCCAGGATGATTTTCCCGCCTTGCTCGATCAGCAGTCGCAGCGTCGGCAGGGTTTCTTTGATGCGCGTGTCGTCGGTGATGACCATCTGGCCGTCCTTTTCCTCCATCGGCACGTTGTAATCCACGCGCACAAAAACGCGTTTCCCGCGAACATTCAAATCTCTAACTGTCAGTTTGGCCATAAATTAGTCCCAAATTTTAATTGGGGTCGGACAGGATAATAAACCAGGGCGGTGAGTCAAAATGATTCGGCGGGCGTTTAAGATTGAAATCTTTTCGGCTTTGGACTTTGGACTTTGGACTTTAGACTGCACCCCCGATGTCGCAAATGTTGAAATCCTCCGGCGCAATGGCCGGTGCCACCCTGACCAGCCGCGTGCTCGGCATGGTGCGTGAGATGGTCTATGCGCGATTCATGGGCGACGGCTGGGTGGCGGGCGCATTCCAAGTGGCTTTCACAATCCCGAACCTTTTTCGCCGACTGCTCGGCGAAGGCGCGCTGACGGCGGCCTTCATCCCGATTTTCAAGGAAAAGGAAAAGACCGTCGGCGAACAGGAAATGTGGCGCGCGGCCAACGCGGTGATTTCCGGAATGATCATTGCAGCAGCGGTGGTCATCGCGCTGGTGATGCTCGTCGTGTCGGTGGCGCTAAATATGCACCAGTTTCCGGCCCAAGCGGACCTCATGCTGCGGCTGCTGCGGGTAATGTTTCCCTACATGTTGCTGGTCTGTCTGGCGGCGGCGTTCATGGGGATGCTCAACGCGCGCGGCCATTTCTTCATCCCTGCAATGGGCGCGACGATGCTCAACGTGGTGATGATCGCATCGGTGCTCTGGCTGGCGCCGCGCTGGGGGCACGTGCTGCACGAGCAGATTTTCGCACTGGCCATCGGCGTACTGGTGGCCGGCGTGGCGCAAGCGACATTTCAATTACCGACGTTGCTGCGTGACGGGTTCCGTTATAGGTGGGTTTCGCCGTGGCGCGACGAAACCGTGGCTCGCGTGGTGCGCCAGATGATTCCGGGCGCAATTGGTGTGGCCGCGTTTCAGATCAATGTGGTGCTCATTCAGGGCCTCGGCCTGTGGCTGGACACGCCGGAACATCCTCTCATTGCGCCGTTCAACTATGCCGTGCGTCTCATGGAATTGCCACAGGGCGTCTTTGGCATCTCACTTGCGACATTTCTATTGCCCACGCTCTCCGGTCTGGCGGCGGAAAAAAAAATTGCGGAGTTCCGTTCGACGCTGCGACAGGGCATGGCGCACCTGGTGCTGGTCAATCTGCTCATGTCCGTGCTGCTTGTGACGCTGGCGGAGCCGATCATTCGGTTGTTGTTTGAGCGCGGAAAATTCGGGCCGGATTCAACCACTCGAGCGACGCTGGCGCTTGAATATCTCGGCCCAAGCTTGGTGGCGTATTCAGTGGTGAACGTGCTGGCGCGCGCCTTCTTCGCACTGGGCGACACAAAAACGCCGATGAAAATCAGCATCGTCTGTTTGGCGCTAAACATGGCATTCGCGGTCTGTTTGGTGTGGCCTTTCCGTCAAGGCGGACTGGGGCTCGCCAACACCGTCAGTTCCGCCTTCAACGTTGCGCTGCTGCTTTACGCCCTGCGCCGCAAGCTGGGGAAACTGGAAATGGAATCGTTGCGCGGATCGCTCGGACCTCTGGCGATGGCGGGCATGCTCGCAGTGGGAATCTCGTGGTGGGGCGGGCGATATTGGGAAAGGACGCTCGGACATGAAACGTTAGCCATGAAAATCGGCGCGGTCTTTGCGCCAGCGTCAGTCGCGGGCATGATTTATTGGCTCACGGCACTGGCGTTCAAAATCCCGGCGGCGAAAGAAATGACTCACTTCGCACTGCAAAAATTTTGGCGGAAAGAGCGCGACTGAGTATTTCCAAGTTCACACCGGCACGATTGCCGTCCAGCAAGTATGTCCAAATTTGCCTTTGAACTTTTCCAGCAGTGTTTCGGCGGCCGATTTTTGTTCGACAATGGCGAAGGTGGTTGAACCGCTGCCGGACATGAGCGTGACGGTCGCGCCGTGCGACCGCAGGAATTCCTGGTACAGCGCCAGCACCGGATGCTTTTCCAGCACGGGCGCTTCGAGTGAGTTGTAGAATTCCCGGCTTGCCGCTTGAAGCTTGCCTGCTTGGAGCAGGCCAACCAGTTTTTGCGCGCGCCCCGGCTGGCCATCCAGCGCGGCTGGAAACCGGGCAAGGTTTTGATATGCCCACGCGGTCGAAACACCGAAGCCGGGATGAATCAACAAAAACATCGCGCTGCGCAACGCGGGAAAAATATCAAGCGGCTGAATCTGCTCACCGCGTCCAGTCGCGAGCGCGGGCTTGGCTTGCAGGAAAAACGGCGTGTCGGAGCCGAGTGACGCTGCGAGTTCATGGAGTTTTTCCGGTAACAAGGGCCGGCCGAAAAGTTCATTCAAACCGAGCAATGTCGTCGCTGCGTTGCCGCTGCCACCGCCGAGACCCGCGGCGAGTGGAATTTTTTTCTCCAGATGGATTTGGATGCCGTCGGAGATTTTTGCCGCCTGCAGAAAGGCTGTCGCCGCGCGGTGCACGAGGTTGCGGGAATCCGTCGGCAAGCTCGTGTCGCTGCATGTCAATTCCACACCGCTGCCGCCGCTCGTGAAGTCCAACCGGTCGCATACGTTGACCGGCTGCAACACGGTTTCCAGTTCATGGAAGCCGTCGGCGCGCCTGCCGAGGATGTTCAGCAGCAGGTTGACTTTGCAGGGCGATTGTTTTTCGAGCTTCATGCCAGCATGGCCACAGAAATCTTAACGCATTCAACTGATTGCAGAAAAAGAAAAAGCGCCAACTGCATGTTGGCGCTCGCGGGAAAGTGGACTTGCCATCAGCTCAGTTGTCGAAGACGTGAAAACGGCTCCCGGGAATGAACGGGGCGATGTCCCCGCCGCTAAAACCGGTGTAAGTGTCGGTGGCAAAGGTGGTGTCCTCAATCAGCTTCGGTGTGTAACTGTCCGGGTAAACCGGGTTCGGCGCAAGATACGAAGTGCAAATCGGATCGTAAGGCGGGATCGGCGCCGTGGCCATTTCAAAAATGCCGAGTCCAGTGCGCGCGATCGTGCGGTCGAGACCGCGAATAAAACCGGCGGTGTAGCCGGCTTCTGGCGACTCGAGCACGGCGGTTTGTTCGATTGAACGGCGCAGTTCACCCATGCGCACGACCTCAAGGGCATTGTTCATGCCACGTCCAAACTTTGTTTCCTGGCTTGCACAGCCGGCCGCCATCAAACCCGCCAACAATACCATGCCAAAAAGAGATGCAGAGTTACGCATAATTTTCACGTTGCCGACTGCAGCTTAGCGTGATCCGGTTGCTTGTAAAGCACCTTTTGAATCTGGCACACGTGGTTCGGCTTCGGTCGGCTTCACAGGTCCCTGCGGGAACTTTTCATGCCGACAGACCAGACCCCTGCTGGGCATACCAGACGTAAACTTCAGCTTGCGTGCAAGGTGAATCGAACCAGCAAACAGGAATCCACGATCTGCGAGCGAGGGCTGCATTACGGCTCGCCCCAAATTTTCTTCACATGCGCAACGCCGTTCTTGGCCGCGTCCGGGGTGAGCATGGGGCTGAATTCAAAGACCTTGATGTGCTCCGGTTTCACCATCGGTTTGAGCGCGGCAAAATTCACCATGCCTGTGCCAGGCGCGGAATGGTCTCGACCGGGAAATTGCACGTCGTGAATGTGAAAGCCCGCGAGCCGATTCTCCAGCGATTCGAGGTGCATCGCGTGACGGATGAAGCCGAGGTTGTCTTTGATCTGCGCGTGGCCGATGTCGTGCCAGTAGGTAATGGCGGGGCTGGGAAATTCACGGAAAAAGAAAAGATAGTCGCTTTCAAGCGGAATTTCCTCCAACGCCTCGCGATTTTCAATGCCGAGGCGCAGACCGCGCGATTCGGCGTCCGGCAGAATTTTCCGGAGTGTGTCGTACACATTCTCGACAAATCGTTCCTTTCTGGCTTCGCGCTTTTTACAAACCTCGTCGCAAAGCTTTTGGTATTTGGCGGATTCCTTTTCGCCGCGAGCCAGCATGTCCATCAGTTTGTCGGTGTAATCCCTCATCTCGATGCGACCGAGGTGCAGCACGACCAGCGAAGCTTTGACGCGCGTGGCGAGTTCGAAGGTTTTGAGCGTGTAACGGATGGCCATTTCACGCTCGCGGGAGCGTTCTGCGGAAAATTTGTAAAGGTTGGGCGCGGGGAAGTTCACCCCCATCGGCAGGGGACAAAAATTGTGGACGCTGGAGATTTTGATTTCGCCGGCGTCCACGGCGTCAATGATGCCGGGCAGCAGGCTGACGCGGATGCCGTGGCTCAACTCGGCGTATTCAAAGCCCAGTTCGCGGATTTCGCGCAACATGTCGCGACCGTCCGCGTGGCGATGGGAATTCCAGCAGGTGGAAAGTGAATACATCTTGTTAAATCGTTCAACCGTTAAACCAGTGAATCAGCGCGACGATTCAACGATTCGGCGGTTCAACGCCTTTGACTAAAAACCGGGCGCGGCGTGGCGACCGCGCCCGGTCTCGGAAATCCGCCTTTACATGTCCGCATAGCGCGCGCTCAACATGGCGGAGAAGCGGGCCACCTTTTCCTTGCGCGCCGCTTTTCACTCGGCTTTTCATAATGCCGGTGATTGCGCACGGTTTTCAACGTGCCCTCGCGGTCAACTTTCTTTTTCAACCGGCGCAGGGCCCTATCTACTGATTCGCCTTTTTTTAGTCTAATTTCGGTCAATCTTTTTTCACTTCCTCTCCGGGGAGACAGACGAGGTTGAGTCTGTTCTCGCAAAAAATCAGGGTGCGAGCATAGTTTTGCAGCGGGGCGCGTGTCAATCGGCAAAACCGGCAAAATACGAGAAATCGCTTTGCCCGTCGTTTGCCTGACGCTACGCTGGCCGCGTGCAAAAAGACCGCGTCAGCACATTTGTTCTGCAGGACTTGCGCTTTCTCCTGCGCACGCCGTTACCCCGGTCCTACACGAATTTCATCGGGCAGCGGCTTTTCCTTTTTGTGCTGACAGTGCAGGGGCTGGGCGCATTTGCGATGATCACGCTCGGCGTGTTCATCAAGAAATTCCGCACCGCGCAACATGTGGTCCGGGCGCTTGTCTCGCGTGAAGTTGTCCGCGCCGGTGTCCGATTGCTCCCCATGTTTCTACTCGTGGCTGCGGCGTTGGGGTTGCTCGTCATCGGCCAGACTGTGTCGTGGCTGACGCGGGTGGGAGCAATTAATTACCTTGGCACGGTGATGGTCGTGGTCGTGGTGCGTGAACTGGGCCCGCTGGTGACGGCGTTGCTGGTGTTGGCGCGGGTCGGCACGGCCAATGTGGTGGAACTGGGCACGGCACGCGCGATGGGCGAAGTCGAGGCGCTGGAAGCGTTGAGCATTGACCCGGTGCATTACCTGGTTGTGCCGCGGGTGATTGGGATGACGGTCGGGATTTTTTCGCTGACGATTTATCTGATTTTGGGCGCGTTGCTGAGCGGCTACGTCTGGGCGTTCATCCAGGATGTGCCGTTGCTGCCGGGCGACTATTTCCGTCAACTGGCCGGCGCGCTGAGCTATTTGGATTTCGCGCTGTTGGCGGTCAAGACTTGCGCGTTTGGCTTCATCATCGCGATTGTGACTTGCTACCACGGACTGGCGCAACCGCTGCATTTGAACGAAGTTCCGGATGCCACCGTCCGTGCCGTGGCGCAAAGCGTCGTCGCCTGCGTGCTGATTGATGCGTTGTTCATCATCGTTTACCTGATTGTGTGATGAGCGCAACCTCAACAAATTTCCCGCCTGCGATTGAAATGCATGGTGTCGCGGTAGGTACAATGAAAGACCCGAATTCAATTGTTGCGGTGGAAGTCAATTGGACGGTGGGTGCGGGTGAATTCTGGGTTGTTGGCGGCGCGCAAGGTCCGGCAAGAGCGATTTCCTGATGATGGCCGGCGGCCTGATGTCGCCCGTGGCCGGTGTATATCGGTTCTTTGGCCAAGAGATGCCGATTTTCGAGGACGCACGCTTGAACGAGCGACTGAGACTGGGTTTTGTTTTCGACGGCGGCCGGTTGTTCAATCACATGACCATTGCCGAAAATGTGGCGTTGCCGCTGCGTTATCATCAACATCTCACTCACACTGAAGAACAATCGCGCGTGGTGGCGATGCTAGAACTGCTGGAACTGACGCCGTGGGCCGACAGATTACCGGCCAACGTCGCGCGCAACTGGCAAAAGCGCGCTGGCCTGGCGAGGGCGCTGATTCTTCAGCCCGACGTGTTGCTGCTCGACAATCTGCTGGCCGGACTCGATGTGCGCCACAGGAATTGGTGGCTGAATTTCCTCGACCGCCTGTCCTGCGGCCACAGTCTGATGAAGGACAAACCGTTGACACTCATCGTGACGACCGACGATTTGCGGCCATGGCGCGGCCACGCCCGCCAAGTGGCGTGCTTGATTGAAAAGCGGCTGGAAGTCTTTGGCGACTGGTCGGCGGTGGACTCCTGCCGCACACCTTCCGTGGGAGATTTGTTGGACGCCGGTTTTCCAATGATTGACCGGGACGGCGGAATTTGAAACTGTTGACGCAGCGATGAATTTAGCTCCAAACCTCGATTCGCCGTAGCAGAAGACGATTTATGGCCTTGCAGGATTTGACTCCGCAATTGCGCACGCGCCTCAGCCGGATGGAACGCGCGGTCGGGTGGTTTGTGTTTTTGGCGACGGCGCTGTTGATTTTCGGCTTCGGTTATTACGTTTACAGCACGGCCGAGCGGAAGGGATGGTTCATTCCCAAGGCCCCGTATTTCACGCTGGTCCAGAGCGCGACCGGTTTGAAGGTTGGTGATCCGGTAATCCTGATGGGATTCGAGGTTGGTCAGATCACACACATTGAGGCAATGCCGCCGTGGAATCAGTACCAACGTTTACGTGGAGTTCGAGATCAAAGCGCCGTATTTCGGTTATCTGTGGACAGAAGGTTCACTGGCGAAAGTGGCGGCGGCGGATTTTTTGGGCAAACGCGCGATCGAAGTCACGAAAGGCGACCGGCGGGTATCCCATTTACACCACGCATCCGCTCAGAGAACTGACGCTCGCGCAGGCGGAAAGCCTGTCGGATCCTGAAAAATGGCGACTGGCGGAAAATCTTCACGCGGGTACCAACTTGGCGATTCGGGCGTACACGCAACTGACGAAAACAAACCTGGCGCGCATCGCGGCGTTGAAGCAGAAGTCCTCGTCCCTCCTCGTGTTTCACACGCCCGAAAAACGCGAATTCATCACCGGCTTTTGGAACGAACACGACGGGCGCTATGATCCTTACACCAAAACCAACAAGCCAGGCTGGCTGCCGGCCCAAGAATCGCCGGCCGTGACGGAACGGCTGGAAAAAGTCATGGTGCAGATCGAGCAGGCGCTGCCGAACATCCTGGCCCTGACGAATCAAATCACCGCCGTCCTTTCAAATAGCGTCAATCTCACCTCCAACCTCAGTGCGCTCGCTGCTGAGGCGCGGCCCGCGGCAACGAATTTTGCCTGCCTCAGCGCTCAACTTCGCGGGCCGGGCGCACTAGGCGAATGGATGCTGGGCACACACGGCCCGCAACAGGTTGGCGATGTGTTGGGAAATGCAAATTTCGCCATCACGCATGTGGACACGAACTTGGCATCGCTCGTCGAGAATTTCGCCCGCTCGCTCGACAATTTGAGCGACATCACGAGCAACCTGAATGCACAAGTGCAGTCGAACACGAACATGCTGTCGCAAATTTCCGACGCGGTCGTGCATGCGGACCAGTTTGTGCAAGGATTGAAACGCCACTGGCTGCTGCGCTCGGCGTTTCGGGACAAGACGAATCAACCGTCGTCAGTGCCCCGTCTTCTTTCGCCAAAGGAGCAGGGTCAGCGTTAGTCGGATTACACAGGCGGCCGGGGTTTAACCGTGAAGCAGAAGAAAAATCAGCCCGCTGGCACACAAGAGGAAGAACATCAGGATTGTGCCGTCCAACAGACCGAAGTGCGCCTCTTCCGTATGGTTCGACGGAACCATGGCCGCTTTGATGTAATCGCCGCTTTTCCGATTCACTTTGAACACAATCGCACTCATGCCGGACATTTGAGCAAACGGCGGGCCAGAGGGCTGACACGCCTCCCGGCGCATGCGGATCGCCTTGGAACGTGAGGGAACGCTGTGTTGTGTCCAAGTGAGTCTTGGGATTTGACACTCGTGACCCAAAGCAGGCAGGCGTGAAATCCGCGCTTGACTCAACCGCCAGCGATGCGGGAACGACTGTCCCGAGTTGAAAAGACATTCTGAAACGAAAACGATCCGGGGGCCGTTGCCGGACTCTGCGCTTAGAACGCTGTGGAGGCAATGTGCGTATATTACTGCTGCATTCGCGACAATCATCGCGACCACCTTGGTTTCCAAGGCAATAATGCAAAGCTGCGCGGTCGGCCGCTGAATTTGTCCATGATCTTTCCCCAGCTTGCGAATTGCATCTTGTCACACGTAACGCGGTTTAGTTTAATGTGAAAGTAATGCTGGTTGGACGACTCAGTTGGCAGATCGGAGGGCCGGAAATATCGAGAAGATCAACCAGATGGGCGACTCGACTTGATATCAGGACGAGTTGAGACCCGATGAAGATTAATGGCGTCAGCAGGAATTCGGTTAATAAAGCCTTCCGACTCAGTCGAGCGGTCATGAAAATTCTGAACAACATTAAAAATGGCGTGGCGATGGTGGACGAGGCGTATCCGCTGTCGCCAATGCAGCAAGGCGATGCGTTCGCCTTGGGGCCGAAACGCAACGGAGTTGAGACCTTGGTGAACGATGGAAGAATGTCAACCCCATGAACGTCATTGGCATCAGTGGGTTATCGAACAGCGTTTCTTTCAAAAAGAGGGAATTCCCCGGTTTGTCGAAGCGAGAATACCACATCGCTCAGGGTTTTGATGCAGCAGCGGCATTGGTTGGACGCGGGGGGGTCGTTGCTGCCGCTGCGGAGGAAAGGTTCACGCGAGAGAAGACTACAGGCGACTTCCCGCTCAACGCCATCCGTTATTGTCTGCAGGCCGGAAACCTGAGCCATCGAGACGTGGACTTGATCGCCCACGGGTTTTCCTACGAACCATTCAAATCCGTCTTCGATGCAGAGGCCTATGGACACCGACTGTACCACGAAGTGTACTCGCCTGAGGTGCAGAGAAAATTCATCGAGGAGCATTTTGAAGAAACGGACTGGAGCAACAAATTTGTTCCGGTGCCGCACCATTTGGCTCATGCTGCAAGCGCATTTTATCCCAGCGGCTTTGAGGAAGCATTGATTTTAATCAGTGACGGCATGGGCGAGATGCACAGCCTGACCGTAGCGGTGGGTCAGGGCAACGAGATCAAGGTCATCAAACAGATTCCGGCTTTCCACTCGCTTGGCATTCTATACGGCGTGTTCACTTTGTATCTAGGATTTTACATGGGCATGGATGAATACAAAGTCATGGGACTTGCGCCCTATGGAAATCCGCGCCGCTTTTTCAATCAGATGAGCGATTTGATCAAGCTCAAGAATGACGGCACTTACACCATCCCGATTTTTGCACGCGATTCCAGTCTGCAAGAGCGGGAAACGCATGCCGGCGTCCTGAAGTTTCTGGCGGAGCAGTTCGGTCCAGCGCGAGAGCCGGAAGGAGAGATCACTCAATTTCACAAAGACATCGCTGCTGCGCTTCAGGCCGTGTTGCAGAACTGCCAACTCCACGTCCTGCGACATTTCCGGCGGGAGACAGGTCAGAAGAATCTTTGCCTGGCGGGAGGCGTGGCGCTGAACTGTTCCGCCAATGGCGTGATCAAGCGGAGCCGGCTCTTCGATCGCATGTTCGTGCAACCATCTGCCGGCGATGATGGTTCGGCGCTGGGCGCGGCGTTATGTGCTCAACGCCTCCATGATCCGGATTTCCGGGCGCAACCAATGACCGTGCCGCTTTGGGGACCGGAATTTGGCGACGACGAAATCCGACAGACACTGGCCAAGCGCGGTGATTACTCCATCGTGGAAATGGAGTCCTTTGACGCGGTGTGCAGAGAGGTTGCATCCCGGATTGACAGGGGACAATCGTCGCCTGGTTTCAGGGCAGAATGGAGTTTGGGCCTCGCGCGCTCGGCAGCCGGAGCATTCTCGCAGATCCTCGCGATCCGACCATGCGCGATCGAATTAACAGTCTCGTGAAAAAGCGCGAAGGATTCCGGCCCTTTGCTCCCGCGGTCGCCATGGAGGACGCGTCGCGTATTTTTGATATCGCGCAGGGCGACGAGGCGACTTACGCGCACATGCTATACATCACACACGTCCGCCCCGAATACCGCGTAAAACTACCGGCCACGACTCACATTGATGGATCGGCCCGCGTCCAAACTGTCGCCAAGGAACACAATCCCCGTCTTTGGCAATTGCTAAAGGAGTTCGAAAAGCTTAGCGGCCTGCCCGTTCTGCTGAACACCTCGTATAATGTGCGGGGCCAGCCAATCGTGTGTACTCCCCAAGAGGCTGTTGACACTTTTCTCTTTGCGAAGCTGGACGTTCTGGTTGCCGGAAATTATCTCGTCGTTCGCACGCATGCAGAGACTGTTAAAGCGCCGACTGCAAATTCAACACTGACTGCCTCCGTCAGCCCGAAGTAAAGCGACCATGAAGAATCCGCAGTCATCAGACTGGCCTCCTCCTGTGAATTTGCCTTTGGATCGTGCGCGACCGCCGGTCTGCTCGTTCCTCAGGGAAACGGTGTCGGTCATGATTGAGTCCGGTGGCTCTGGAAATGTCCGAACTTTAGCCTCACAGGAAGCTGTTTCCCCACTCGCCTTGCTGATGGCCGCTTATGCAGGATTACTATACCGCTACACGGGCCAAGCTGATTTGGTTGTCGGCACCGTCCTCAAGGATGCTGGTCACAACGATGAGAGTAGGTTGGTTCCATTGCGAATGCAGTTGAACGACGACACAATTATCCGTGATCTGCTTCGGCATGTTTCAGCAACGCTGCAAAACCCCTCCGTCAATTTTCAGGCCAACGAACTGGCCTTCTCGCGTTTCAACACAGCGTTTCTCTTATGGGATTCTGCGAAGCAAGATCGGGCAACAAGAATTTCGGACGCCTTTGGCTCTAACTTGGCGGAACAACTGATTCATTGCGATTTGGTCCTCACTGCGCGGGAGCAGAACGGCGGATTCGTCCTGGACTGTGAATTCGATGCGGAACTGTTTGAGGCTTCGACGATCGAACGGTTTCTGGAACATTTCCGGATACTCTTGGCGGGGATGGCATCCAATCCGGCAGCGCGTCTGTTCGAGTTGCCACTGCTCAGTGCCAGTGAGCGACACAAATTGCTCATGGAATGGAATGACACGCGGCGTGATTATCCGCTGGAGAGCAGCCGGCTGCACAAGTTGGTTGAGACGCAGGGGGAATGGACGCCCGGTGCCGTGGCGGTGGTGTTCGAATCTGAACAACTGAGCTACCGGACGTTGAACGAACGCGCCAATCAGCTCGCGCATTTTCTCCGCAAGCTTGGAGTTGGTCCGGATCGGCTCGTCGGCATCTGCATCGAACGATCATTGGAAATGGTGGTGGGTCTGCTTGGTATTCTCAAGGCGGGCGGAGCGTATGTGCCGTTGGACCCGCAGTATCCTCGCGAGCGACTGGCGTTCATGATGGAAGATGCGGGCGTGCCGGTTCTATTGACGCAGAAAAAGCTCATTGGCTTACTGCCTCAACACAACGCCCGCGCGATTTGTCTGGATGCGGACTGGAATGAAATAGCCCGGGAGAGCACGGCCAATCCGAACGATTCGACTACACCGGACAATCTCGCCTACATGATTTACACCAGCGGTTCGACGGGCAAACCGAAAGGAGCGATGAACACGCATCGCGGCATTTGCAACCGGCTTCTCTGGATGCAGGAGCAGTATCAACTGACACCCGCCGACGCCGTGATGCAGAAGACGCCGTTCAGTTTTGATGTTTCAGTGTGGGAATTTTTCTGGCCGTTGCTGACCGGCGCACGACTTGCCGTCGCACGGCCCGGCGGCCATCAAGACCCGGCGTATTTGGTAAAGTTGATCGAAGAGCAACGAATTACCGTATCCATTTCGTGCCTTCGATGCTTCGGTTTTT
Organism: uncultured Verrucomicrobiae bacterium; assembly: GCA_963714605.1. Taxonomy (GTDB): domain Bacteria; phylum Verrucomicrobiota; class Verrucomicrobiia; order Limisphaerales; family CAVQOW01; genus CAVQOW01. The sequence goes on from CAVQOW010000005.1 coordinate 35,301, forward strand.
TCTCGAAGAACCCGGCTTGGAACGTTGCGGTTCCGTGCGACATGTCATTTGTAGCGGCGAGGCGTTGCCATTCGATTTGCAGGAGCGGTTCTTTGAGTCCCGCCTTGCGGGATCTGCGTCGTTGCACAATCTCTATGGGCCAACCGAAGCGGCGGTGGATGTGACACATTGGACCTGTCGGCGTGACAGTGACCGGCGAATCGTGCCCATCGGACGGCCTGTGGCCAATACCACGACTTACATTCTGGACTCGCGTCTGCAGCCAGTGCCCATTGGTGTGCCGGGTGAATTGCATCTGGGCGGTGTGCAGATTGGCAGGGGCTATCACAATCGGCCTGAATTGACCGCTGAGAAATTCATTCCCGATCCGTTCAGCGGCAAACCGGCAGCTCGGCTCTACAAAACAGGTGACCTTGCCCGTTACCAGCCAGACGGCAATATCGAATTTCTCGGTCGCATTGACCATCAGGTCAAGATTCGTGGCTTTCGCATTGAACTGGGCGAAATCGAATCCCGGCTGATGGAACATGACGCAATTAAAAATGCCGTTGTCGTGGCGCGTGAAGATCGCCCAGGTGACCAACGACTCATTGCCTATTTAGTTTCAAACAGCAGCAAGCCGCCAACTACCGGAGCATTAAAGGATTTTTTGCTCAGGACGCTGCCGGATTACATGGTGCCGACCGCTTTTGTCTGGTTGAAAGAGTTGCCACTCTCGCCCAACGGTAAAGTGGATCGCAAGGCACTGCCTGTCCCCGATTCAATACATGCGGCTCCAACTAAATCTCTCGTGTTGCCGAGGACTGAAATGGAGAAAACGCTCGTCGGCATCTGGCAAAAGGCGCTCGGCGTTGAGCAGGTCGGCACGGAAGACAACTTTTTCGAGCTGGGCGGCAATTCGCTTTTGCTAGTTCGAATCCAAGGAGAATTGCGGGCGCTGCTGAATCAGGATTTACCGGTTACAGTTTTGTTTCAATATCCGACAATCAGTTCACTGGCCGGGTACTCGAGCCGACAGGATTCTCGAAAGACCGCTGCTCCAAAAATCCGGCAGCGCGCTGAACGGCAAATTGCCGCCCGGATGGAGCGGCTGAAATTGGCGGGGAAACGCGACGAATGAAAAAAAGCACGCCAGCCAAGTCTGTAGGTGATGTGGCAATCATTGGTATGGCGGGTCGCTTTCCGGGCGCTGCAAACGTCGAGATGTTCTGGCAGAACCTCAAAAATGGCGTCGAGTCGGTTACATTTTTCACTGACGAGGAACTTGCTGCAGCCGGCGTTGATGCCGAATTGCTGAAAAGCCCGAACTACGTCAAAGCGCGCCCCGTACTGAACGGCGTGGAGCTGTTTGATGCGAACTTCTTTGGTTACAGTCCTAGGGAAGCCGAAACGATGGACCCACAACACCGTGTGTTTCTCGAAACCGCATGGGAAGCGCTGGAAAATGCGGGATACGATTCCGAGCGATTCGACGGCGCGATTGCAGTTTATGGCGGCCTTTTCCTAGAAACCTATTTGTTGGCCAACCTTTCCAGCAGACCCGGCTTTATTGAAGATTTTCTCATGGAGAAAACGCCGGAGGGCTATCAAACCTATCTGGGAAACGACAAAGACTTCCTGACCTCCCGCGTCGCTTACAAGTTGAATCTCCGGGGCCCGGCGGTGACAGTGCAAACCGGCTGTTCCACTTCGCTTGTCGCGGCTTGTCAGGCTTGCGCAAGTCTGTTGAGCTATCAATCTGACATGGCGTTGGCCGGTGGCGTGACGATCGTATTCCCTCAAAAAAAAGGTTATCTCTACGAGGAAGGAGGAATGGCTTCGCCGGATGGACATTGTCGGCCATTCGATGCCCGCGCACAAGGCACGACGTTCGGCAGCGGCGTTGGGATGGTGGTGTTGAAACGTTTGGAAGACGCGCTCGCCGATGGCGACCACATTCATGCCGTCATCAAAGGCTCGGCGCTGAACAACGATGGCGGAGTGAAAGTTAGCTATACCGCGCCGAGCGTGGACGGTCAGGCAGAGGTGATTGCGCTTGCACAAGCGCTGGCTGGCGTCAGCGCCGATAAAATCAGCTACATTGAAGCTCACGGCACGGCTACGCCGTTGGGCGACCCCATCGAGGTTGCGGCGTTGACCCAGGCATTTCGTCAAAGCACGGACAAAAAAGGGTTTTGCGCGATCGGTTCGGTGAAATCCAACATCGGTCATTTGGATGCCGCCGCGGGCGTAACGGGTTTGATCAAGACAGCGTTGGCACTCGAGCACAAACTGATACCGCCGAGTCTGCATTTCACGCAGCCCAATCCCCAAATTGATTTCGCCAACAGTCCCTTTTACGTCAATGCAAAGCTGATTGAATGGAAAACGGTTGATGAACAGCGCCGGGCTGGCGTCAGTTCGTTCGGCGTTGGCGGTACGAATGCTCACGTGGTGGTCGAAGAGTCGTCGCCTGTTGTTCCGCCTGGCCCATCGCGACCGTGGCAATTGCTGCTGCTTTCCGCCAAGACCAGTTCAGCCCTTGACAGGGCGACAGCGAACTTGGCCGGGCACTTGAAGAAAAATCCGGCGCAGAATCTGGCTGACGCGGCTTACACACTGCAAGTGGGCAGACGCGCTTTCAACCATCGCCGAATGTTGGTCTGCCACGACGTGAACGATGCAGTGGCCGCTCTGGAGAAACCGGACACCAAACGTGTCTTCACCCAGTCGTCCGAGCGTCGCGATTTGCCGGTGGTTTTCATGTTCCCCGGTCAAGGCGCTCAATATGTGAACATGGGCGTGGAGCTTTATCGGAGCGAAACGGTTTTTCGGGAGGCGATGAATCGTTGCGCGGAACTGCTACAGCCCCATCTCGGTTTGGATTTGCGCACAGTTCTCTATCCGGGCGAAGGCAAAATTGAGTCGGCGCAGCAGCAACTGACCCAGACCCGTATCACACAGCCGGCGCTGTTCGCAATCGAATACAGCCTGGCGCAATTATGGATGAGCTGGGGCGTGCGGCCCGCAGCAATGATCGGTCACAGCGTCGGCGAATATGTGGCGGGCTGTCTGGCCGAAGTTTTCCCGCTGGAAGACGCGCTGGCACTTGTCGCTGGCCGGGCGCGGTTGGTGCAGGAGCAGCCGCCGGGCGCAATGCTCGCGGTGCGGTTGCCGGAAAAGGAACTTCGTCCGCTGCTGGACGCACAGGTTTCCATTGCCGCAATCAACGCGCCGTCGCTGTGCGTGGCGTCCGGGCCGCATGACGCAATCGAAGCGCTGGAACGTCGGCTGAAAGACATAGGTGTGGCCAGTGTGCGATTGCAAACTTCGCACGCGTCCCATTCGGCGATGATGGATCCAGCCGTCGCACCGTTGGCGGCATTGCTTAAAAAAGTTACGTTTCAAGCTCCGCAAATTCCTTACGTCTCAAACGTCACCGGTCAGTGGATTACCGCAGCCGAAGCGACAGATCCGGATTTTTGGGCTGGTCACGTGCGTCAGCCGGTGCGGTTTGCAGACGGCGTGGGTGAATTGTTGAAAGGCGTCCAATACGTGTTACTGGAAGTTGGTCCCGGCCAGACGCTCAGCACGCTGGCGCGGCAGCATCCTGCCAAAGACCCGAAGCAAGTCGTGCTGAGTTCCCTCTCGCCGACGAAAGATCAGGAGTTGCGTTCGGTGCTGACCGCTTTGGGTCAGTTTTGGCTCGCAGGCGGGTCCGTGGATTGGCAGGGCTTTTACAGGAACGAGAAGCGCCAGCGCGTGCCGTTGCCGACTTATCCGTTTGAGCGCAAACGCTACTGGGTTGAGCCAGTCAAACGGGCAGCCAGAGTCAAGCTAGAGGAAAAAATCAACCCCGAAGAAAGAGCGGACGTTGCGGAACTGGCTGGGCCCGCTGAAAAATCTTCTGTGGTTACTACCGGCAGAGATGGCCTCATACCGGAACTAAAAAAGCTTTTCGAGAGTTTGTCAGGACGCGATCTGGCGGACGTGGACGACAGCACAACTTTTGTTGCGATGGGGTTTGACTCGCTGTTTTTCATGCAAGCCAGTTGGGCGATTGAAAAACGGTTCCGCACCCGGATCGCCTTCCGTCAGTTTCAGGAAGAATATTCGACTTTCGCCGCGTTGGCTGCTCATCTCGTAGCGACCACAAAGTCTCCAGTGCAAATTGCGCCAGTTGAAACTCCGAGCGCCGCCGCAGAACCTGCGACGGCGCGGGTCGTGCCGTTGACCGAGGCGCAGCGGGAGATTTGGTTTTCGACGCGGCTGGGCGAAGACGCCTCATGCGCCTTTAATGAATCCTGCCTGCTGCATTTGCGCGGGCGATTTTCCGAGGTGGCCATGCGCACGGCCATTCAAGGTGTAATCGCGCGGCATGACGCGTTGCGGACGACGTTTTCGCCCATGGGCGATCAGCAGAAAATCGCGCCAGAACTTACGATTGAAATTCAGCTGGTGGATCAGTCGGGCCTCGAACCGAAAGAGCTGGAAGCTTGGCTGGATGCCCGACTCACAGCGGAGGCAGCCAAACCATTTGATTTGGAAAACGGTCCGCCGTTGCGGGCCGAGATTGTCAAGCTGGCGGAGGAGCATCACGTGTTGCTGTTAACGGATCATCACATTGTTTGTGATGGCCGGTCACAGGCCGTGTTGATTTACGAGTTGGGCGAACTTTATTCCGCGGCGTGCCAGGGAACGAGTTGCACACTGCCGCCCGTCCGGCAATACAGTGCCTTCGCCCAAGAGCAGGTGCGCATCCAACAAACTCCAGAGTGGGCTGCTGCCGAGGCTTTCTGGCGCAAACAATTTACCGAAGGCGTCCCCGTTTTTGAGTTGCCCGGCGACCGTCCGAGGCCGCCGTTGAGAACCTACTCCGGCGGGCGGCACTGTGTCGTTGTCAATACCAAGGTCTGGCAGGAATTGAAACGCGTCAGCGCCCGGCACGGTTGCACGTTGTTTACGACATTGCTGGCGAGCTACTACGCGTTTTTGCATCGCCTGACGGGGCAAAGTGATCTGGTGGTCGGTGTGCCGACAGCCGGGCCGGCGATTGACGCGAGCGACAACTTGATTGGCCATTGCGTCAATTTCCTGCCCGTGCGCGTCCGTCTTGCCGATAATCCAACCTTTGCCGCGCATCTGACTGGGGCAAAGCAGATTTTTTTGGATGCCATTGAATATCACCAATGCACCTTGGGAAGTTTGATGCAGAAACTGAATCTGGCGCGCGACCCGAGTCAACCGTCACTGGTGTCGCTCGTGTTCAACTTTGGCCGCGTCCAGCATCCCTTGAAGTTTTATGGGCTGGAGGCTGAGTTTGCCGTCAATCCAAAGTGCAACACGAGCTTTGATCTCGGCGTTGAAGTCCGCGAACGCGAGAGCCAACTGGAGATGGAATTCTATTACCGCACCGATTTATTCGATGCGGAGACCATCCACCGCTGGATGGGACATTTTCAGACCTACCTCGAAGGCGTGGCCGGCAATCCCCATCAACGGCTGGATGAATTGTCGCTGTTGACAGCAGCCGAACAGCGGCAGTTGCTGGCGGGATGGAACGACACCGAGGCCGATTACCCACGCGGCCAATGGATACACCAGCTTTTCGAGGCGCAAGTGGAACGATCACCGGATGCGGTGGCGTTGGTGTGTGGCGAGGAGCGGCTGACTTATCGCGAACTGAATCGTCGCGCGAATCAATTGGCGCATCACCTGCAATCGTTGGGCGTGGGGCCGGAAGTGTTGGTGGGTATCTGCGTGGAACGAACCGCCGCAATGATGGTGGGATTGTTGGGCGTGCTGAAAGCCGGCGGCGGTTACGTGCCGCTGGATCCGAAATATCCACAGGAACGGCTCGCGCTCATCTTGGAAGATACGACCGCGCCTGTATTGTTGACTCAGCAACGGCTGTTGGGAACGTTGCCCAAGCATGGTGCGAAAGTGGTTTGTCTGGACAGCGATTGGGCCAGTGTCGCAGATGCTTCGGAAGACAATTCCGTCACACGTGTCACGGACAGCAACATCGCTTACGTGATTTACACCTCGGGTTCGACTGGCCGGCCGAAGGGCGTGGTCATCGAACATCGGAACACAGTGGCATTTCTACATTGGGCCGGGTCGGTGTTTTCACAGGAGGAAATTGCCGGGGTGCTGGCTGGTACTTCGATTTGCTTTGATCTGTCGGTGTTTGAGTTGTTCTTCACACTCAGCCGGGGCGGCAAGGTCATCTTGGCCGAGAACGCAATGCAATTGCCCGAATTGCCGGCAGTTGGGGAAGTGACGCTGATTAACACTGTGCCGTCAGCCATCACGCAACTGCTGCGATTGGGCAATCTGCCGCCATCGGTTCAAACTGTTAATCTGGCGGGCGAGCCGTTGCAGACCGCGTTGGTGCAACAAATTTATGAACACAGCGCGGTGAAGAAGGTTTACGATCTTTACGGCCCCTCCGAAACCACCACCTACTCGACCGTGGCGTTGCGAAGCGCCCAAGGCCGGGCGACCATCGGCAAGCCGATTACCAACACCGAAATCTATCTGTTGGATGCCCATTGCCAGCCGGTGCCAATCGGAGTGCCTGGCGAAATGTACATTGGTGGAGATGGTGTGGCGCGGGGTTACTTGAAGCGGCCTGAGTTGACGACTGAGAAATTTATTTCGCATCCGTTTAGCACGACAAACGGCGCGCGGCTCTACAAGACCGGAGACCTCGCTCGCTTTCTGCCTGACGGCAACATTGAATTCCTTGGGCGTATTGACAATCAGGTGAAGATTCGCGGATTCCGGATTGAGCTCGGAGAAATTGAGGCCGTGTTGGGACAGCATCCGGGAGTGAAGGAAACCGTCGTGGTCGCGCGCGAGGATCAAACCGGCGATAAACGTTTGATAGCTTACGTGGTAGCCGCCCGCGCCGGAACGCTGACGAGCAGCGATCTGCGCGCATTTCTCAAGGAAAAGCTTCCCGAATACATGGTGCCGGCGTTTTTCGTGCGGTTGGATGCGTTGCCGTTGAGTCCCAATGGCAAGGTGAATCGCGCCGCGCTGCCGTCGCCGGATTTAGGCGGTATTGGAAGTGAAAAGAAATATGTGCCGCCGGGAGATTCTTTGGAGGTCCAACTCGCAGGTATTTGGGAAAAAGTTTTAGGCGTCCATCCGATTGGGATCAAAGATAATTTCTATGACTTGGGAGGGCATTCGCTGCTTGCCGTGCGGTTGTTTGCTCAAATCGACAAAATACTCGGCAAGAAATTGCCGTTTGTCACCCTTTTCGAAGCGCCGACGATTAAACAGATGGCTACCATTCTTCGCAATCAGGGCTGGCAACCGCGGTGGTCATCGTTGGTGGCCATTCAACCCGGCGGTTCCAAACCGCCGCTGTTCTGCGTGCCGCCGGATGATGGAACGGTGCTTATCTTTGCCGATTTGGCACGGCATTTGGGAAAAGACCAGCCGCTTTACGGACTTGAACCAGTGCAAATGTGGGGCAAGGAGCGGGTGGCCTATTACGTCGATCAAATTCAGGCGTTCCAGCCGCAGGGGCCTGTACTTTTTGTGCGGTCGTTGTGGAGGAGGTTTGATTGCTTTGCAAATGGCCCGGCAATTAATGGCGCAAGGCGAAAAAGTCGCGTTGTTGGTGCTTCTCGGTACAGGATTTCCTCCCGGCTTCAGGCAGCCTCGATTTCATGGGGTTCGCCGCTTGGGGTATCTTTTGCGCCACCATCCCGCTTACCTTTTCGCGCCGCACAACATCTGGTACACGCTTCAAGTCAAGACATACGCCCACAGACGCAAGTTTAGGAAAAGGTCTGCACACATTTTTTCCAGCATCAAGGCTGGCCGGTTTCGCGGGCTGTGGAAGACTCCCGTGGAAATCAACCTTGATATCATCAACGAGACGAACCAAATGTACCCAGGCCGGATCACACTGTTTGAAACGAACGATTTCACCCGCTCTGCCTGGTTGGAAGTGGCCACCGGTGGAGTCGATTGCCAGACCATTCCCACGGGTCACATGACGATGTTGATTGAACCCTATGTCCGGGTTCTGGCGGGAAAGCTAAAGACCTGCCTGGATGCGGCACAGGCGGAAAGTTGAGCCGGGACAATGACAGTCACCTCGCTAGCATGGCAGTCAGCGCCGAATCGTTTGACGCTGCCCGCTGACGAAGTTCACGTGTGGCAGGTCGCGCTGGATTTGGATGAGGTATCGCTCTGCTCTTTGCGTGGGCTGCTCAGTCCGGATGAACAGGCACGAGCTGATCAATTTCGTTTTCCAGTCCATCGCGGAAGATTCATCGCCGCGCGGGGGCGGCTTCGGGTGCTGCTGGCGCGTTACTTGGAAATCGAACCGGCCATGTTGCGATTCAACTATGACGCCTATGGCAAACCCCGCTTGTCCGCGGATTCCAGCAAAAATGATTTACGCTTCAACGTGGCGCATTCCGATGGGCTGGCTTTGTTTGCGGTCGCGTGTCAGCGCGAAGTCGGAGTTGATCTGGAACGAATTTGGGCGAAACGAGCAAACAAGCAAATCGCTGAAAGATTCTTCTCGCCGGGTGAGGTCGCAGCGCTCCACGCACTTCCGAAGGAGTTGCAGGTGGAAGGTTTTTTCAATTGTTGGACTCGCAAGGAGGCTTTCATAAAAGCTCTCGGCAAAGGACTGGCATTCCCTTTGGATCAATTCGAGGTATCGCTTGTACCGGGAGAACCAGCGGCACTTTTGAGTTCGAGGGGTGAACCAGAAGCCACCTTGCTTTGGACTTTGCACGATCTCGCGCCAATTCCCGGCTACGCGGCAGCGCTCGCCGTGGAAGGGCGCGGATGGCGGCTCCAATGCTGGCAGTGGCCAACTTGAGACGCCTCTGTATGGAAACACCCTGCAGATCGGTCAGGTGAATACACGTCAAACACTTCCACCTGCGCCGGGAAGTCGAATTCCCGCTTGCCACGCCCGGGGCGCTCGAGTTCAATATGCGCTCTTGACTGGCTGGATAGCTCAGTTGGTAGAGCAGAGGACTGAAAATCCTTGTGTTGACGGTTCGATTCCGCCTCCAGCCACCACTTTCTGAGTGCAATTGGCGGCCCAATCGCGCCCGCTTCATGAAAACACTGCACGCGTATCTGACCCGGCAAGTCATCGCTTCGCTGTTGATGACCGTGGTTGTGTTCACGTTCGTCCTCCTTCTGGGCAACGTGCTGAAGGAAATTCTCGGGCTGCTCATCAACCGACAGGCGACCGTCGGCATTCTGGTTGAAGCCATCGGCCTCCTCATTCCGTTCGTTTGGGTTTTTGCGCTCCCGATGGCGATGCTGACAGCGACGTTGCTGGTTTTCGGCAGGTTCAGCGCCGATCAGGAACTCACGGCGGCCCGTGCCAGCGGTGTCAGTTTGCTTTCGCTCATCACGCCCATTTTGCTTTTGAGCCTGTTGTTATGCGGTGTGAGCGCGCTGGTGAACCTTGAATTCGGCCCGCGTTGCCGTGTCGCCTATAAGAATCTCATTTTCAAACTGGGAACGGAGTTGTCCCGCGTCGAACTGCCTGAAGGCCGTTTCATCAAGGATTTTCCCGGCTACATTTTTTACGTCGGCAAAAATCGGAACCAGAACCTGGAGGACGTGATCATTTACGAACTGGAAGACAAGACCAATGTCACCACGGTGTCGCGGGCGCGGCGGGGACACCTTGAAGTGGACACGCCAAACCGGCAAATCAACCTCCATCTCTACGACGTCAACAGCGTTCGGCTGTCAGACGGTTGGACGGCGTCGTCGAGTCATGCCCTGCTTCCCATCTCGCTTGACCAGTCGCAAACGGATCAGAGCAAGCCCGGCGTCAGCGACATGACGTTCAGGCAATTGCAGGACGAACTGAGCGACATGGAGCGTCGAATCCAACTGCCCGCGTCGCTGCGAAATCTTTCCGCCGGGGAACTCCGCGACAAACGCCGCGAATGGGAAAAACAACGCTGGGACCTTACATCGCCGATTCGCGTTCAGATCCACCGCCAGGTGGCGTTTTCGTTTGCATGTTTTGGTTTTACCCTGATCGGTATTCCGCTGGGCATCCGCCTGCATCGGCGTGAAACCAACATCGGCATAGCCGTTGCGCTTGCGTTGGTGCTGATTTACTACAGCTTCATTGTCTTGGGCCAATCACTCTCCACCCGGCCTGAATTCGCGCCGCATCTGATTGTCTGGCTGCCAAACTTCATCTTTCAGGCCGTGGGCGCCGTGTTGCTCTGGCGCGCAAATCGCGGCATCTGAACTTGCCGCTGATTTCCTTTCGGAGGTTGCCTAAAATAAAAATTTGACATTATTCGTTCTATACCTACCGTTCGGTAGGTTTTGTTTATGTCCAAAGATGGTCCTGGAACACGACAGCAGATCCTGCGCGCGGCCCTCAAACGGTTCGCGAACTGCGGTTATGCGGCCACCTCCGTGCAGCAGATTGTCGGTGACGCGAAGGTTTCCAAACCGGCGCTCTATTACTATTTTCCGGACAAGGCAGGACTGTTTCAGGCGCTCGTGAACGAGGCGCACGACGAGCGGCTGCGCGTGGTGCAGCAGGCCGCGGCCCGCGGACGCAATTGTCGCGGACGACTGGTTGAAATTCTTGCGGCCTTGTTCGATTACTTCCACAAGAATCACGAGCTGACGCGAATTGCGTTTGCCACCGCATTCGCCGCGCCGGGCGAAGTGCCGGCGGATTTGTGTTACCTCGACCGGTGCCAGCGCAATCTCAACTTCATCCGCGCGCTGATCCGGCGCGCGCAAAAAGACGGCGAACTGGACAACCGTTTTGACAGCCGTGATCTGGCGTATGGATTTTACGGACAGGCGCACCTTTATATCGCGGCGCAGTTATTGATGCCGGATTATCGCCTGAACCGACGGGCCGCGGAGCGCATCGTGGATTTGTTTCTCGCCGGAGCGGGCGTGAAAAAACGTCGGAGTTGAAGCAGTTTATCTGGAGTTATCTTCAGTTCAAAAACATGAAACGAAAAATCGCAGTTGCCATCTTCATTGTGTTGCTGATTGTCGGCGGTCTTGCCGGGACAAAGATTTTGCAGATCAGAACACTCATCGCCGCCGGAAAATCGTTTGTCACTCCGCCGGAATCTGTTTCCACCGCCGTGGTGCGGGAGGAGAATTGGCAAAACACCCTCACCGCCATCGGCTCCATCTCCGCCGTTCAAGGTGTAACGGTCACGCCGGACATTCCGGGCACCGTGCGTGAAATCGCTTTTGAGTCCGGCGCGGTGGTGGCGAAAGGCGACCTGCTGGTGCGTCTCGACACCTCGTCTGAAGAGGCCCAGCTCGCGGCCATTCAAGCGCAGGTGGAACTGGCCCGCATCAACCTGGCGCGAATGCGCAATCTCCGGACCGACAACACCGTTTCGCAATCCGATCTGGATTCCGCCGAGGCTGCGTTCAAGCAAAACCAAGCCAACGCCGACAACATCCGCGCCACAATCGAAAAGAAGACCATTCGCGCGCCGTTCGCGGGCCGGTTGGGCATTCGGCTGGTCAATCTCGGTCAATACTTGGATGCGGGCAAACCTATTGTCTCGCTCCAGTCGCTCTCGCCGGTGTATGCAGATTTTTCGCTGCCTCAGCAGGAACTAGCCGGGCTGAAAACCGGGTTGCAAGTGCGCGTCACGACCGACGCTTATCCGGGCAAACATTTCGACGGTACGCTGACCGCGATCAATCCCGATCTCGACTCCTCCACGCGCAGCGTGGGTTTGCAGGCCACGTTCGAAAATCAGGAACAATTGCTCCGGCCCGGCATGTTTGCCCGCGTAGAGGTGCTGCTCCCGGATGGGCAATCCGTGCTGGTGATACCGTCCACTTCGGTCCTCAGCGCGCCGTATGGCGATTCAGTTTTTGTGGTTGAGACGAACACAAACAGCATCAGCCCTGGATTGATCGTGCGCCAGCAGTTCATCCGCACCGGGCGCACACATGGCGATTTTCTCAGTGTGGAATCGGGACTTAAACCCGGCGAACGAGTCGTCAGTTCGGGCATTTTCAAACTTCGCAACGGCATGTCCGTGGTTGAGAACAACGATCTGACGCCGAAGGCCTCGGAGAAACCGCGTCCGACAGACAGTTGATTCCTTGGATACGTTCATGAAGTCATTCACCGACATCTTCATCCGCCGGCCCGTGCTCGCCCTCGTGGTGAATCTGGTGATTCTGATTGCGGGATTCCAGGCAATCAAGACCCTCACCGTGCGGCAATATCCCCGCAGCGACAATGCCACGGTGACCATCACCACAGCCTATGTCGGTGCCAGCGCCGATCTGGTGCGCGGGTTCATCACCACGCCGCTCGAACGGGTCATCGCCGCCGCCGACGGCATTGATTACATTTCATCCACCAGCACGCTCGGTCTGTCCACCATCACCGCGCGGCTCAAACTCAACTACGATCCCACCAAGGCGCTGGCTGAAATCAGTTCCAAGGTGGATCAGGTCCGCAACGACCTTCCGCCTGAGGCCGAAGTGCCGATCATCAATGTGGAGTCAGCCGATTCGCAGTTTGCCTCCTGCTATCTGCGCTTTTCCTCGGACATTCTGGAAGCGAACCAGATCACTGATTACCTCGTGCGCATCGTTCAGCCGCGCCTTTCGGCCCTCGAAGGCGTGCAGCGCGCGGACATTTTGGGCGGACGCACCTTCGCCATGCGCATCTGGCTCAAGCCGGATCGCATGGCGGCGTTGAACATCAACCCAAACCAAATTCGCGATGCGCTTGCGGCGAACAATTTCCTTTCTGCCGTGGGACGCACCAAAGGTTCGCTCATCCAGGTCAATCTCACCGCCAACACCGACCTCCGTTCGACCGAGGAATTTCGCGACCTTGTTGTTCGTCAGTCCGGCGACAGCCTTGTCCGATTGCGCGATGTGGCCGACGTGGTGCTGGGCGCGGAGGACTATGATTCCGAGGTGCGGTTCGGCAGCCAGAAAGCCGTGTTCATGGGCGTCTGGGTGCTGCCCAATGCCAATTCGCTCGACGTGATCAAACGCGTCCGCACCGAAATGGAGGCGATCAAGAGGGAACTTCCGACCGGGCTGGACGGTGGCATCGCCTACGACGCCACCAAGTACATCGAGGACGCGATTCACGAAGTCTTGAAGACGCTGACCGTAACACTGTTGATCGTCGCGATAGTAATTTTCCTATTTCTCGGCTCGATCCGTTCGGTGCTGGTGCCGCTTGTGGCCATCCCGATTTCGCTCATCGGCGGGATATTTTTGATGCAGGTTTTTGGGTTCACACTCAACCTGCTCACGCTGCTTGCCATCGTGCTGTCCGTCGGTCTCGTGGTGGACGACGCTATCGTGGTCGTCGAAAACGTGGAACGCCACGTGCGCGAAGGAAAATCGCCGTTGAATGCGGCGCTGCTGGGGGCGCGCGAACTTGTCAGCCCGGTGATCGCCATGACAATCACACTGGCGGCGGTCTATGCGCCGATTGGATTGCAAGGCGGACTCACCGGTTCGTTGTTCCGCGAATTTGCCTTCACCCTCGCTGGTGCAGTATTCATTTCTGGCGTGGTCGCGCTTACGCTGTCGCCGGTCATGTCTTCCAAGTTGCTCGACGCGGGGCGCGAGGAACACGGTTTTGCCGGCAAAATCAACCGTGACTTCGACCGCTTCCGCAAATTTTATGGCCGCGTGCTGGACGCGACACTGTCAGCGCGACCGGCTGTTTATGTTATTTGGATCGTGCTGAGCCTGCTGGCGATTCCGATGTTTATGTTGGCACCCAAGGAACTCGCGCCGACGGAGGACCAGGGTTTTGTATTGGGCATTGTTGAAGCGTCGGCGGACGCGACGATTGACCAGACGACGTTTTACACCGATGCGCTCAATCGCGAACTGATGAAGGTGCCGGAGAGGAGCGAGGTGTTCCAGATTACCTTCCCCGACAACGGATTTGCCGGCTTGGTGCTCAAACCCTGGGGTGAACGGAAGCGCACCGTGTTCAAGATCGCGCCGGAAGTACAGAAAACCGTCAGCACCATTCCGGGAATTCGCACCACGATTGCCACTCCGCCTGCGCTGCCCGGCGGCGGCCGGTTTCCGGTGGAATCAGTCATCGGTGCCACGGCAGAACCCGACGTGATCCTGAAGTTTGCCGAGCAATTGCAGCAAAAAGCCGCAGCCAGCGGATTGTTTGCGTTTCCACCGATCATTGATACGAAGATGGACCAGCCTGAAGTCGAATTGGCGATGGACCGCGACAAGGTCGCGTCGCTCGGTTTGAATATGGCGACGGTCGGCGCGGACCTGGCAACGTTGGTGGGCGGCAATTTCGTAAACCGTTTCAACTTCGATGGACGCAGCTACAAAGTTATTCCGCAACTCAAACGCATCGACCGGTTGGATCCGAGTCAGCTTGAAAACACTTATGTGAAGGGACCAAGTAACCAATTGGTCACGCTCAGCACCTTTGCCACGTTGAAGAAAAGCACCGGGCCGCGCTCGCTCAACCGATTCCAGCAGTTCAATGCCGTGACAATCAGCGGCGTCGCGACCCGTCCGCTTGATGAGGCGCTTCGATATTCTCGAAGGCGAAGCGGCCAAAATTCTGCCGAAAGGTTACAAACTCGATTATACCGGCGAATCCCGGCAGTTGCGAGTCGAAGGCAGCAAATTCCTTCCGGCCTTTACTCTGGCGCTGGTTTTGATTTTCCTCGTGCTGGCGGCCCAGTTCAACAGTTTTCGTGATCCGCTGATCATTTTGCTGGGTTCGGTGCCCTTGGCGATGTTCGGCGCGTTGATTTTCAGTTTCCTGAAAATGCCGGGCCAGAACACGGCGTTCTTTACCAACGGCTGGACGACCACGCTGAACATCTACTCGCAGGTTGGTCTTGTCACGCTCGTTGGATTGGTGTCGAAGAACGGCATTCTCATCGTCCAATTTGCCAACGAACTCCAGCGCACCGGCCTGCCCAAGATCAAGGCCGTGCGCGAGGCGGCCCTCATCCGGCTGCGCCCCGTGTTGATGACCAGCGCCGCCACAATTTGCGGACATTTTCCGCTCACGCTGGTTACTGGTGCCGGTGCCGCCGCGCGAAATTCCATCGGCATCACGATTGTTGCCGGCATGACGCTCGGCACGCTGTTCACGCTGCTGGTGATTCCTTCGATTTACGTGCTGATTGCCAAACAGCACGCCGGGGAGGAACGCGGCGCAATCGCACAGGACTTTGAGCTGGCCGAACCCGGCAACGCCCACGTACCGGCCAAGAAAGAAGCCGGAAAATGACGCGGACACGCAAAATTGTTCAGAAGAAATGAAAACGGAAACTGACAATCAACCAAATCCCGACGGACAATCGGCGGGACAAGAGGAAACCGCCAAATTGCCATCGGCGTCGAGTGATGGTTCGCGGCGAAAGTGGCTGCTCATTGCTGGGACTTTAGTCTTCGCGGCGGCGTTTTATTTTGCTCTGGATTATGTCGTCAAAGCATTCACCCACGAGTCCACGGACGATGCATTCCTGCAAGCGGATGTCGTGGCCGTGTCACCGCGCGTCGCCAGTCAGATTCAGTCCGTGCACGTGAAGGACAATCAGTTCGTGAAACGCGGCGATGCGTTGGTGGATTTGGACCCGCAGGATTACGAAGTGAGTTTTAGCCAGAAACAGACCGAAGTGGCCAGCGCCGAGGCGAATCTCGGTTCCGCCAAGGCCGGTTTGGCGCTGATGAAGGCCCGGCTCAACACCGCCGAGGCCACGCAGCGTCAAGAACAGGCCAATGCCGATGCTGCCCGTGCCACGGCTGAACGCGCCCAGGCAGACCTTAAGCGTGCGGAGCCGCTCCGCGAAACCGGTGTGGTGTCACCGGGTGAATTCGACAGGACTCGTGCTGATGCCGAAAGCGCCAAGGCCAGCTTCGCTGCCGCCGAGCAGAAGGCGCAGGTGGCGGTCTCGCAAGTGGGTGAAGCACGCGCTCAGGTTGATTTGGCGGAAACCATGGTGGTAATCATGCTTGCGCGCATTCAGCAATCGCGTGTTGACCAGCAGGCGGCGGATTTGAATTTGTCGTACACGAAAATTGCCGCGCCGTGCGACGGGCGGGTGACGCGTAAAGCAATCGAGCCGGGCGACTACGTGCAAGTCAGCCAGTCGCTGCTCGCGATTGTTCCCACGAACTTTTGGGTCGTAGCCAACTTCAAAGAAACCCAGTTGACGGACATGCGCTCCGGCCAGCCGGTGGAGATTCACATTGACGCGTTCCCCGGCAAGAACTGGCACGGACACGTGGACAGTATCATGGCGGGCAGCGGCGCGAGTTTCAGCCTGTTGCCGCCGGAAAACGCCGTCGGCAATTACGTGAAAGTGGTTCAACGTGTGCCGGTGAAAATTTTGTTCGATGCGCCGTTGACCTCCGATGATGTCACTTGGCGCCGGCATGTCGGTTGTTCCGGACGTTCGCACCAGCGCATTTACAATTTCGCCGGTGTTGTTGTGGGTCGGTGCGCTGGTGCTGGGAGTGCTGGCGGCAATGGGTTTGGCGCGGGTGATTGATCATCTGCGCGACTGACCGCGCGTTCCGCCGATGTCTGATTCGCCTCCAACCACCGCTGCCGAGTGGCGTCCGCGGCACAGCCCGTGGCTGATCGCGCTGGCCGTGATGCTGGCGCCGTTCATGGAGGTGCTGGACACTTCGGTGGCGAACGTGGCGTTGCCGCACATCGGCGGCAATCTGTCGGCGACGCCGGAGGAGGCGACGTGGGTGCTCACCAGTTATCTCGTGTCCAACGCGATCATCCTGCCCATGACCGGCTGGCTGGGAAATTATTTTGGCCGCCGTCGGCTGTTTTTGCTTTGCGTCGCTTTGTTCACGTTCGCGTCGGTCATGTGCGGAATGGCCACGAGCCTCGGCATGCTGATCGTGGCGCGCATTTTCCAGGGATGGGCGGTGGCGCGATGGTGCCGATGGCGCAAGCGGTCCTGCTGGAAAGTTTTCCGGTGAACAAACGCGGTCAGGCTATGGCGGCGTTCAGCATGGGCATCATTGTGGCGCCGATTCTTGGCCCGACGCTCGGCGGCTGGATCACGGATAATTATTCGTGGCGCTGGATTTTTTATATCAACGTGCCGGTGGGCATCCTCGCGTTTTTCATGGCTGAGGAGTTTGTCGAAGACCCACCTTACGTCCGACGCAACAAGCATGCGACTGTGGATTTCGCCGGCTTCGCGCTGCTGGCAATCTGGCTGGGAGCGTTGCAAATCGTTTTGGACAAAGGGCAGGAGGAGGATTGGTTTTCGTCGGACTGGATTTGCTGGCTGGCCGTCACCTCGGCGGTGGCGATGGTCGCGTTTTTGATTTGGGAATTTCTGGTTGAGCATCCGGTGGTGGATTTGCGGGTGCTGAAGAACCGCAATTTCGCTTCAGGTCTGGTGCTCATCACGATGGTGGGTGTGGTGCTCTACGGCACGACTGCGGCGATCCCAATCTATCTGCAGACACTCATGGGTTACACAGCGCTCGGCAGCGGACTGACACTCAGCCCGCGCGGTTTGGCTGCTTTTGTCACAACCATCGTGGTGGGACAACTGGTCGGGCGTGTGCGAAACCGCTACTTGCTGATTACCGGATTCGCTCTGGTGGCGGTGTCGTCATTCATGTTGGGGCGTATCAATCTTTCGGTGGACATGGCCACTGTGATCTGGCCTAGCGTGGTCAACGGTATCGGCATCAGTTTTATTTTTGTGCCGCTGACGACGTCCACAGTTGCGTATCTGCGGCAGGACCAGATGGGAAACGCGACCGGCCTTTACAATCTGATGCGCAACATCGGCGGCAGCATCGGCATTGCCTTTGTGACGACACATCTGGCGCGGGACGCGCAGGTTCACCATGCGATGCTCGTATCTCACACAACGCCGTACAGCCCGGCGTTCATTCATCAGTTGGCGGCGACTAAAGCTGCTCTTGCCGCGCACGGCGATCCCGTTGCCGCCATGACGCAGGCTCACAGTTTGATTTACGACAAAGTGCTTCAGCAGGCAAGGCTCTGGGCGTTTGTGGACAATTTCCGGTTGTTCGGCTTGCTTTGTCTGGTGTGTATTCCAGTGGTGTTTCTATTCAAGCGAATTCCACACCATCCTCGGGGCAAGGTTGACGCGCATTAGCTGCGAGAACGACCATCCGTTGTGATCCTCGGTTGGGATGGATGCTTTGACTTGCTGCCAAGTTCGTAAAACGGGCAAATTTCGAGATTGAATAGTGGGGGTGAATTACGGCAGAATGGTTCCGGCGAAAGGTGCAAATTCGCCGATGGAGCCATGGCAAAACTGGTCATCAAAACCGACGGTTTGCCCGCTGAGGTTATCAAGCTCAAAAGCGGCCGTAATCGCTTTGGCCGTTCTTCAGAGAACGATTTTCTCATACAGCATCCGACGATTTCGCGTTTCCATTGCGAGATTGATGTCAGGGATGACAGGATGGTGGTGCGCGATCTTGACTCATCCAACGGGACGTTTGTGAACGGTCAACCCGTCGGCATCGCGCTGTTGGAGAGCGGCCAGATGTTACGCCTTGGAGATGTGCAAATGGAGGTGGAAGACGCGCCCAAGTCGTCTGGCGAACCCAAGGCGCTTTTGTGCTCCAATCACGCCTCTCATCCCGCCAGCATGAAATGCACCCAATGCCACAGACTGTTTTGCGGCGCATGCGTTCACATCCTTAAGCGCACCACCGGCAAAGTGTTGCGGCTCTGCCCCGCGTGCAGCGGTCATTGCATGCCGCTGGAAGGAATGAATCAAGAACCGAAGAAGTTTATGACGAGTTTGTTCCGAAAACTGTTGCGGAAGCCGCCGGAAGACAAGCCGTTTCACGATTGAGCCATGTTGACTGGCGATAAGGCTGAATTCCGCCTGCCAGATCAAATGAGCGCCATCGATCCCTCCGTCTTAAAAAAAAAGATAAAATCTCCGTTGACAGAGTGGGTTGTGATTCGTAATTTCATGCCTGTCTTAGGGCCGTAGAAAGTCAAAAAGCTGCAGCCCCTCGGGTTTTCGATAAAGAAAAGCGAGGGGAAGTGGTTTTTTGTCGTTTTGCGTGTCAGGATTAAAAATGATTCGGCTCGCGCCCATGTAGCTCAGCCGGTAGAGCGCGTCCTTGGTAAGGACGAGGTCATCAGTTCAATCCTGATCATGGGCTCCAGACGGTATTGCTAAACTAAACATTAACGACAACAACGCAGGAGACAGCAATGGCTAAAGAACAATTTCAAAGAACGAAACCGCACGTGAACGTGGGGACAATCGGACACATTGACCACGGCAAGTCCACGCTGACTGCCGCTATCGTACAGGTGCAGTCCGTCAAGGGGCTGGCAACGCCGATCTCGTATGCGGACATCACCAAGGGCGGCACAGTGCGCGATGAAACCAAAACCGTGACCATCGCGGTATCGCACGTCGAGTACCAAAGCGACAAGCGCCATTACGCGCACATTGACTGCCCCGGCCATGCCGACTTCATCAAGAACATGATTACTGGCGCGGCCCAGATGGACGGCGCCATTCTCGTGGTTGACGCCGCGGAAGGCCCGATGCCGCAGACGCGCGAACACATCCTGCTGGCCCGCCAGGTTGGTGTGCCGGCCATCGTTGTCTATTTGAACAAAGTTGACCTGGGGCTGACAAGGACCTGCTCGAACTCGTCGAGATGGAAATCCGCGACTTGCTTACCAAGTACGGTTTTCCGGGTGAAAAGACTCCGATCATTCGCGGGAGTGCCAAGCTGGCATTGGCAGGCGACAAGGAGAATGCAGAGTCCATTCAAAAATTAATGGAAGCCATTGACGATTTCATTCCGTTGCCGATGCGGGAAGTGGACAAACCGTTCCTGATGTGCATCGAGGACGTGTTCAATATTGAAGGCCGCGGCACGGTCGTGACCGGTCGTGTCGAACGTGGCGTGCTCAAGCGCATGGAGGACGTTGAGATCGTTGGCCTGAAGGAGACCCGCAAGACGGTCGCTACTGACATCGAAATGTTCCGCAAGCTCCTCGATTCCGCACAATGCGGTGACAACGTCGGTGTTCTCCTGCGCGGCACGAAGAAAGAGGAAGTCGAGCGCGGCATGGTGCTGGCCAAGCCGGGTTCAATCACGCCACACACGCATTTCAAGGCGGAAGTGTACGTGTTGTCGAAGGAAGAAGGCGGTCGTCACACGCCGTTCTTCACGAATTATCGTCCGCAATTTTATTTCCGCACCACGGACGTCACGGGCACCGTTACCCTGCCGCAGGGAGTGGAAATGGTGATGCCGGGCGACAATGTTTCCGTGGAAGTCAAAGTGATTGCGCCGGTCGCAATGGAAAAGGGCCAGCGTTTTGCCATTCGCGAGGGTGGCCGCACCATCGGTGCCGGGCGCGTAACCGAAGTCATCGAATAGTCGAAACTGGGGAACGGGAGCGTGGGGCGCAAACGCCTCCCCGCCTCCCTTTTCATCTGATTCAAAATGAACATGATTCGACGGCGAGTAGGGCGTTAGCTCAATTGGTAGAGTAGCGGTCTCCAAAACCGTTGGTTGGGGGTTCGACTCCCTCACGCCCTGCCAGGCAATTTGGAGAGGTGGCAGAGCGGTCTATTGCGGCGGTCTTGAAAACCGCTTCGGGCTAACACCCGACGGGGGTTCGAATCCCTCCCTCTCCGCCAGAAACGAAAATTGTGAGTGATCTGACAAAAATATTATTTTGGGCGGTTGTCGTTGGAGTCGCCTTTGGCTTCTTTTGGTGGCAGGGGCATCTCCAGCGATTTGCCACGTACGTGCAGCAGACCCGCGAGGAATTGAAGAAATGCACATGGCCAAGCTGGGACGAGTTGAAAGGCTCGACAGTGGTTGTGATGATTTCAATTGCGCTGCTGGGCGGATTTATCTTTCTTGTGGATCAGGTTCTGTTCCAGGTTTTCTTTCGGCTTTAAGCGATCATGCATAGCCAGTGGTTTGTCATTCACACCCTCTCCGGCCAGGAGCAGAAGGTCAAAGAGAGCATTGAGAAGCGCATCAAGACCGAGGAAATGGGCGACTTCATCAAGGAAGTTCTCGTGCCCATGGAACGGGTGGTGGACGTGCGCGGCGGCAAGAAGACCGTGACGACGCGCAAGCTGCATCCGGGTTACGTTTACATTGACATGGTTTTGCTGGACGAAAACAACCGGGTGATACCGCGGCCATTTTATTTCATCAAAGAAACCCAGGGGGCGATTGGGTTTGTCGGCGGCGAACATCCGCAGACCGCTTCCGAGGATGAAATGACAACGATCAAGGCCCAAATCTCGGCCTCCGAAGAGCATGAGAAGCCGAAGGTGAGCTTTGAGGTGGGCGAAACGGTGAAGATTAACAACGGTCCGTTCCTCAATTTCAGTGGTATTATTGAGGAAGTGGACCCGGAACGCGGCAAGCTCAAGGTCACCGTGAACATTTTCGGGCGCAATACGCCCGTTGAACTGGAATACTGGCAGGTGGAAAAGGGATAATTGCCGGTTGGCAATCATAACGAATTTTATGGCAAAGAAAGTTGTCGGACTAATCAAATTGCAGATTCCTGCGGGTCAGGCGAATCCGGCCCCTCCGGTCGGCCCCGCGCTTGGCCAGCACGGCGTCAACATCATGGCGTTCTGCAAGGAATTTAACGCCCGAACCAAAGCCGACGTGGGCCTCGTGATCCCCGTCGTCATTAGTGTTTATCAGGACAAATCGTTCACGTTCATCACCAAATCGCCGCCGGCGTCCATACTGCTGAAGAAAGCCGCTGGCATCACCGCCGGTTCGGCGACGCCGAACAAGGAAAAGGTCGGCAAAGTGACCCGCAAGCAGGTCATGGAGATCGTGAAAATGAAGTCGAAAGATTTGAACGCGACTGCCGACGAAGCCGCGTTCCGTGTCATTTCCGGCACTGCCCGCAGCATGGGAATTGAAGTCGTCGAATAACTCAACCGCGGGAGAGTCCCGTTTGGGCGGGGCTCGATTGAACCGCTGCAAAACAAATGCCAAGCAAACGATACAAGAAAGCGCTCGAACTGGTGGATGGAAAAAAAACGTATCCACTCAAGGATGCCGTAGGCGTCCTGACCAAGTTTCCGAAAGCGAAATTCAACGAAACCATTGACCTCGCATTCCGTCTCGGCGTGGACCCGAAGCAATCCGACCAGATGGTTCGCGGGACTGTCCCGTTGCCTCACGGCAGCGGCAAAACCGTGCGCGTTTTGGTTTTTGCCAAAGACGGCGCGGCAGCCGATGCCGCCAAAGCCGCCGGAGCGGAATACGTCGGGTTCGCCGACATGATCGCCAAATGTCAGGGCGGCTGGTCTGATTTCGACGTTGCCGTGGCCACACCCGAAGCGATGGCGGAAGTCCGCAAGCTCGGCAAAGTGCTCGGCCCGCGAGGCCTGATGCCCAACCCGAAGACCGGCACCGTGACTGACGACACCGCCAAGGCGGTCAAGGAAGTCAAAGCTGGTCGCGTGGAATTCAAGGTTGACAAGGCCGGCAATGTGCACGTTCCAGTTGGCAAAGCGTCGTTCACGGCCACACAGATTGAAGAAAACGCGCACGCGGTAATTGACGCCGTGGCCAAGGCCAAGCCTTCCGGCGTGAAGGGCACGTACATTCACACTTGCACACTTTCCGCCACGATGAGCCCGCCGGTGCGGGTTGACTTGCGGGAATTCATCACACACTGAACATTTAACTGATTTCGAATCATGCGTGCAGAAAAACAAATCCTGACGAAAGAATATGTCGCACGGCTGAACGCGTCGCCGTTTTTTATCGTGGTGAATTATACAGGCCTGAAAGTGGCCCACCTGACCGAGCTGCGCAAACGCCTTGCCAAAGCCAGCGCGAAGATTCATATCATCAAGAACTCTGTTTTCCACATTGCCGCCAAGGAAGCGGGCATTGGCGATTTGGGTGGAGCGCTCGCGGGCCAGATTGCCGTCGTGACCGGGCAGAAGGAAATTTCCGCCGCGGCGAAGGTTGTCAAAACGTTCGCCGCCGAATTCGACAAGCCGAAGATTCAGTTCGGCTATCTGAACAATCAACGGTTGGAAGACAAAGAAATTTTGGCGCTGGCCGATTTGCCATCACTGGAAGTCATGCGCGGCAAACTGCTTGGTTTGTTCCAGTCACCAGCTACGAAGCTCGTGGTGTTGCTCAACACGCCGGCCAGCCAGTTGGCGCGTGTGCTGCAAGCCAAGGCCGAGAAAGCCGAAAAGGCTGAACTAGCCGCATGAAGATTTCCCGCTGTTCAGGCCGACGGCGGGGGAAACAAAAACAACAACAAATGTAAATCGTCGGCTCACGGCCGTGGGCTCAAAACATCCGTGGCCCGGATGACGACGAGACGAGAAAGGAAAAGTTAGTATGGCTCTGGATAAAGCAAAAATTGTGGAAGAATTGAGTAGCGCGACGGTGATTGAAATCGCCGATCTCGTGAAGGAATTGGAAGCCAAGTGGGGCGTGACCGCTGCTGCGCCAGTCGCTGTTGCGGCTGCCGGCGCTCCCGCCGCCGCTGCGCCAGCCGCCGAAGCGAAGACCACGTTCGACGTGATCCTTGCCTCTGTGCCGGCTGACAAGAAAATCGCCGTCATCAAGGCTGTTCGTGAAGTCAAGGCCGGTCTCGGTCTGGCGGAAGCCAAGGCCCTTGTCGAGGGCGCTCCCAAACCCGTGCTCGAAGGCGCTCCGAAGGCCGAAGCAGATACGGCCAAGAAGAAGCTCGAAGACGCGGGCGGTAAAGTGGAAGTCAAGTAATCGGCTAGCTTTTGGGGCGGCGGTTTCGCGATGCGTGACCGCCGCCCGATTTGGAACGCGGGGAACAGTCCTTCGTTCCGTTTGCGGAACGTCGCCGGTGACGGTGCGTTTCACCGAGCCAAATTTTTACGCAACCGGTATTAGCACGAACAAATTAGCAGAACGACCACCGCGGGTGGTTGAAGTTTTAGGCAAGTTCACTGTTGAACGCAGCGTTCTTGCCTAGTGTCGTTGATTTAACAACAACGGCCGGCATTGTTGCCGGCCAATTCTTGAAAGCCCAAATGCCATCGCGAGCCACAGAACGAATCAACTTCGGCAAGATCAAAGAGATCATTGCACCGCCGAACCTGATCGAATTGCAGACCGCATCCTACAAGGAATTCCTGCAAGCCGATTCGTCGCCCAAAAAGCGCCAGAAAAACACGGGCCTCGAAGCCGTATTCCGCGAGGTCTTTCCCATCGAGAGCTACGACGGCAAGTGCGTGCTTGATTTTGATGAATACGAAATCGGCGAGCCGAAAGTGGACTGGCTGGAATGCCTTCGTGAAGGTCTGACCTACGGCGCACCGCTCTACGTCACCTTCCTGCTCAAGGAGGAAGGCAAGAGCGCGAAGGAAGAAAAAGTGTTCATGGGCGAACTGCCGCTCATGACGCCACAGGGCACGTTTGTCATCAACGGCGCGGAGCGTGTCATCGTCAGCCAGCTTCATCGTTCGCCGGGTCTCGCCTTCGAAGCGACACAACACCCGAACGGCAAGCTGCTCCATTCGTTCCGCATCATCCCCGACCGGGGTTCGTGGTACGAGGCGCAGTTCGACACGAACGATTTGCTTTACGTCTATCTGGACAGAAAAAAGCGCCGGCGAAAATTCCTGACGACTACTTTTTTCCGCGCCCTGAGTTATCTCGATGTCGAAGCCAAGGGCAAGGAGAGCGGCGAAAAAACGCGCGGCACGGACGAGGAAATCCTCAAGCTGTTCTACGAGATTGAGGAGCTCACAGTCAAAGAGGCAGAGAAACTCGAAGACCTGCCGAACAGGGTTTTGATCCAGGACGCCGTTGACGCGGAAAAGGGCCTTGTGGTCGCGCGCGCTTTCAAGCCGTTGTCGAAGGCCGTCGTCAAACAGATTGCCGAACTGGGCGTCAACAAGATCAAGGTCGTGGACACCACGTCCGATGAAGGGATCATCATCAAGTGCATGAAGAAAGATCCCGCCAAAAACGAGGAAGAAGCCCTCAAGGACATTTACCGGCGCTTGCGCCCCGGCGACCCGCCGACGGCAGCCAACGCACGTGCCCTCGTCAAGCGCCTGTTCTTTGATCCGAAACGGTACGATCTCGGCCGTGTTGGCCGGTACAAAATCAACCAGAAACTCGGCATCAAAGGCGGAGATTCGCGCATCCTCACCAAGATGGACTTGGTCGCCGCCACGAAGTACCTGCTTCGCCTCAAAAAGGGCGAAGGCAGCCTGGACGATATTGATCACCTCGGCAGCCGCCGCATTCGTACAGTCGGCGAACTGCTCTCCAACCAGTGCCGCGTCGGCCTGGCCCGCACCGAACGCCTCGTCAAGGAGCGCATGACGCTTTTCGATCAGAGCATCGAAGCGATGACGCCGCAGAAGCTCATCAATCCGAAGGCGCTCAGCGCGGTCATCCGTGATTTCTTTGGGCGTTCGCAACTGAGCCAGTTCATGGATCAAATCAATCCGCTGGCCGAGTTGACGCACAAGCGCCGTCTCTCCGCGCTCGGGCCGGGTGGTCTTTCCCGCGATCGCGCGGGCTTCGAAGTCCGCGACGTGCATCCGTCGCACTATGGCCGCATTTGCCCGGTGGAAACGCCTGAAGGCCCGAACATCGGTTTGATCGCGTCGCTGGCAACGTTCGCGCGCATCAACGATTTTGGCTTCCTTGAAACGCCGTATCGCAAAGTCAAAGATGGCCGCGTCACTGGTGAAATCGAATATCTCACCGCTGACCGCGAGGAGCAATATGTCATTGCGCAGGCCAATTCGCCGATTGATGAGAAAGGGCATTTTACCACGGATCGCGTCGTGTGCCGTGGGAAAGGCGACTTCATTGATGTCGAACCGGCCCGCGTGGACTACATGGACGTGTCGCCCAAACAGCTTGTGTCGGTGGCGGCGGCGCTGATTCCTTTCCTGGAGCACGACGACGCGAACCGCGCGTTGATGGGCTCGAACATGCAACGCCAGGCAGTGCCGCTGCTCGTCACCGAGTCGCCGCTCGTGGCCACCGGCCTTGAGGAACGCGTCGCCCGCGACTCCCGCGCCATTCTGGTCGCGGAAGAGAATGGCAAAGTCGCCGCCGTCAGCGGCGATTACGTCGTCGTCACTGATGACGGCAAATTGCCCGAAAGCAAAAAAAGGATTAAGCACGATCCATCAAAAGGCATTTGGGTCTATCCGATTCGCAAGTTCATGCGGTCAAACGCTGCCACGTGCATCAATCAGAAGATTCTGGTGCGCAAAGGCGATTCGGTGAAAAAGGGCCAGGCGATTGCCGATGGCCCGTGCACCAAGGACGCCGAATTGGCCTTGGGTCGTAACGTGCTTTGTGCGTTCATGCCGTGGAACGGCTACAACTTCGAAGACGCCATCCTCATCAGCGAGCGCATCGTGAAGGACGACGTGTTTACTTCGATCCACATTGACGAATTCGAAGTGGCCGCCCGCGACACCAAGCTCGGCCCTGAGGAAATCACGCGCGACATTCCCAACTTGGGCGACGAAGCGCTCAAGAATCTGGGGACCGACGGGGTCATCCGCGTCGGCGCAGAAGTAAAACCCGGCGACATTCTGGTCGGCAAAATCACGCCAAAATCCGAAACCGAACTTGCGCCTGAAGAGCGCCTCTTGCGAGCCATCTTCGGCGAAAAAGCGGCGGACGTGAAGGACACGTCCCTTAAAGTTCCGTCGGGCACTTACGGCATTGTGATGGACGTGAAAGTGTCATCCAAGAAGGACAGCGATCACGCCAAGCCATCCATGTCCGAGGAAAAACGCCAGACCAAGCAGATCGAAGACGACCACAAGAAGAAAACTGACGAGTTGCGTGATCAACTTACCGAGGCGTTGAGTAATATTTTGCTTGGCGAAAAAATTCCACTCGACGTGGTCAACAGCGAAACCGGGGAAATCATCATTCCCGCGAACCGCAAAATCACGAAGACGCTCTTGCGCAAACTCGCGACCGTTTACGACCGCATCGAAATTGATCCGTCGCCGATTCGCAACAAGATCAACGAGATCATCGGCAGCTTCAAAAAGAAGTTCGACGATCTCCAGATGCAGTATGACGAGGAGATTGAGCGCGCGGAATCAGGTGAAGGTGTGGAAACCGGTGTCATCAAGTCGGTCAAGGTTTATATTGCCTCAAAGCGCAAACTGTCCGTCGGCGATAAAATGGCCGGTCGTCACGGCAACAAAGGCGTGGTGGCCAATATTGTGGCCGAGCAAGACATGCCGTTCCTTGCGGACGGGACTCCGGTGGACATCGTGTTGAACCCGTTGGGCGTGCCGTCACGCATGAACGTCGGCCAGGTCCTTGAAACGCACCTGGGTTGGGCGGCGAAAATTCTCGGTTTGAAATTCGCCACGCCAGTGTTCGACGGCATCAAGGAAAAAGACATTCGCAAATACGTCGAGAAGGCGGGCACACAGTTGAAGGGACATGGCGATCAGCCTCTGGTTGGCGAGCATGGCAAGACGCATTTGTACGACGGTCGCACCGGCGAGCAGTTCGATCAGGAAATTGTCATCGGCTACATTTACATGATGAAACTCGGCCACTTGGTCGCGGACAAGATTCACGCGCGCGCGGTCGGGCCGTATTCCCTCGTCACGCAGCAACCGCTGGGCGGCAAGGCGCAGTACGGCGGCCAGCGCTTCGGGGAAATGGAAGTCTGGGCCATGGAAGCCTACGGTGCTGCTTACACGTTGCAGGAGCTTCTGACCGTAAAGTCTGATGACGTCCAAGGCCGCACGCGCATTTACGAAAGCATCGTCAAAGGCGACAACAGCCTCGAAGCGGGCATTCCGGAATCCTTCAACGTTCTCGTCAAGGAAATGCAGTCTTTGTGTTTGGACGTGAAGGTCGGTTACACGAACCCGATTGAACAACCCGCCGAAACCGCCGCGACCGCGCTGTCGTCGGTCTAAGACAATACGAATTTAACGATACGCTGAAACGAACAACCTTATGATCAGTTCCAAAGAAAACGCCCGGGAATTACTCGGACTCGACAAGGTCAATCAGGTGGATTACATCGCGATTTCGGTCGCATCGCCTGATGCCATTCGCTCGTGGTCAAAGGGTGAAGTCAAAAATCCGGAAACCATCAATTACCGCACTTTCAAGCCGGAAAAAGGCGGCCTGTTCTGCGAACGCATTTTTGGACCGGTCAAGGATTGGGAATGCTCCTGCGGCAAATACAAGCGCATCAAACACCGCGGCGTCGTCTGCGACCGCTGCGGCGTCGAGGTGACGCTGGCTCGCGTGCGGCGCGAGCGGATGGGCCACATTGAACTGGCCGTGCCGACCTGCCACATCTGGTTTTTCAAGTGCATGCCGTCGCGCATCGGCCTCGTGCTTGACATAACGGCGCGCAATCTGGAACGGGTCATCTACTATGAGGATTACATGGTGATTGATCCCGGCAACACGCCGCTCAAACAAAACCAGTTGCTCAGCGAACATGAATATCGCGAAGCCCGTGAAACCTACGGCGCGGATGCGTTTCTGGCAAAGATGGGCGCTGAAGCCGTGCGTGAAGCTCTGGAAAAAGTGGATTTGGCCAAGCAGGTCGCGCAGTTGCAGGAAGCCATGACCGAGACCAAAAGCAAACAAATCCGCAAGAAACTCGCCAAGCGGATCAAGCTCCTGCAAGGCCTGCAGATTTCCAAGAGCCGGCCCGAATGGATGATTCTCACGGTGCTGCCGGTGATTCCCCCGGACCTGCGCCCGCTCGTGCCGCTCGAAGGTGGACGTTTTGCCACGTCCGACCTCAACGATCTTTACCGCCGCGTCATCAACCGGAACAACCGGTTGAAAAACCTGCTGTCGCTCAAAACACCCGAAGTCATCATCCGCAATGAAAAGCGCATGTTGCAGGAAGCGGTGGACGCGCTGTTCGACAACGGCCGCCATGGCCGCCCCGTGACCGGCGCCGGCAATCGCGCGCTCAAGTCGCTTTCCGACATGCTCAAGGGCAAGGGCGGACGCTTCCGCCAGAACTTGCTCGGCAAGCGCGTGGATTATTCAGGCCGTTCTGTCATCGTCATCGGGCCGGAACTCAAGCTTCACCAATGCGGTCTGCCGAAGAAGATGGCGCTCGTTTTATTCGAGCCGTTCATCATCCGCCGGTTGAAAGAACTCGGCTACGTTCACACCGTCCGTTCGGCCAAAAAGATGATCGAGCGCCAGACAAAGGAAGTGTGGGACATTCTCGAAGAAGTCACCAAGGGCCATCCGGTGCTGCTCAACCGTGCGCCGACATTGCACCGTCTTTCAGTGCAGGCGTTCGAGCCGTTGCTCATCGAGGGCGAAGCCATCCGGATTCATCCACTGGTTTGCACCGCTTACAACGCAGACTTCGACGGCGACCAGATGGCCGTGCACGTCCCGCTTTCAGTCGAGGCGCAGATGGAAGCGCGCCTGCTCATGATGGCGACGAACAACATCTTCAGCCCGTCTTCCGGCAAGCCGATCATCACGCCGACGCAGGACATCACGCTGGGCTGCTATTATCTCACCGCCGAGCCGCGGACACCCATGCCGGCGGACACGAAGCAACTGAAGCTGTTTGGATCGAAAGTGGAAGTGATTTTTGCCTTCGACGACGGCGCGGTGAAGACACACGATCGTATTCGACTCGCCAATCCGGATTTCGGGAAGCAGACCGTTTACGGCGATGCGACCAGGAAAATAATCGAGACCACTGTGGGCCGCGTTCTTTTCAGCGAAATTTGGCCGGCGGAACTCGGCTTTTTTAATCGCGCGGCCGGCAAGAGCCAGCTCGGTGAACTCATTTGGAAGTGTTACAAGACCTCCGGCCACGAGAAGACCGTGACCATGCTCGACAAGCTCAAGGAACTCGGCTTCCGCGAGGCCACTAAGGCCGGCGTTTCCATCGGCATTGATGACATGATCATTCCGAAGGAGAAGGACCAGGAAATTGACGCCGCGCAGAAACAAATCCGCGAAGTCGAAAAGCAGTATCGCAAAGGTGTCATTACGCCCGGCGAACGCTATAACAAGATCATTGATATCTGGACACATTGCACCGACCAGATCGCGAACGTCATGTTCCGGACGCTTGAGCAAAACCAAGGCAAGAAGGAATTCAACCCAGTCTATCTCATGGTGGACTCTGGCGCGCGCGGCAACCGTCAGCAGGTGCGCCAGCTTGCCGGCGTGCGCGGCCTCATGGCCAAGCCCAGCGGCGACATCATCGAGAAACCCATTCTGGCGAACTTCCGCGAAGGTCTGACCGTGCTCGAATACTTCATCTCCACTCACGGCGCGCGCAAAGGTCTGGCCGACACCGCGCTCAAGACCGCGGACTCCGGCTACATGACGCGCAAGCTCGTGGACGTGTCCCAGGATGTCATCATCCAACAGGACGACTGCGGCACGACCAACGGCATCTGGGTTTCTTCCATCTTTGAGGGCGAAGACGAAGTCGTCAAACTCAGCGAGCGCCTCGTTGGGCGTTTTTCGAGCGATGACATTCACAACCCGATGAATTCGAAAGAATTGCTCGTCCGAGCGAACGAGGAGATTGACGAACTCAAAGCCAAGGCCGTCGAAAATGCCGGCGTCGAAAAGGTCAAAATCCGCTCCGTGCTGACGTGCGAAAGCAAGCATGGTGTTTGCATCGCCTGTTATGGCCGTAATCTCGCGACTGGCGCTCCCGTGAAGCTGGGCGAAGCTGTCGGCATCATCGCCGCGCAGTCCATCGGCGAACCCGGCACGCAGCTCACGATGCGTACGTTCCACATTGGCGGTACCGCGGCCCAAGTCTTTAAGATTCCACAGATCAAGGCCAAGCACGACGGCACGATCCACTATAACGATTTGCGACTCGTGCAGCTCGAGGACGGCAACAACATCGTGCTGAACAAGAACGGCACCGTTTCGATTTTGGCCGACGACGGACGCGAGTTGGAAAACCATACAGTCGTCATCGGCGCCGTCATTTCCATCCAGGACGGCGGCAAGGTGAAGAAAGGCGAGACCTTCGTGCAGTGGGACCCCTACAACGTGCCGATTCTTTCCGAAAGGGCCGGCAAGGTGAAGTTCCACGACATCATCGAAGGCGTCACGATGAAACAGGAGATGGACGAAACCACCGGTCAGGAGGCAATGGTCGTCATCGAACACAAGGAAGATTTGCATCCGCAAATCATCATCAGCAGCGGTGAAAATGAAGCCGCCGCCAATTACCCGATTCCGTCCGCAGCGCATATTGTCGTGAACGAAGGCGATAAAATCGTGCCGGGCACGTTGCTGGCCAAGACACCGCGCAAAACGGCCAAGACCAAGGACATCACCGGCGGTCTGCCGCGCGTGGCGGAATTATTCGAGGCGCGCCGGCCCAAGGACGCCGCCGAGATTTCTAAGATTGACGGGATTGTGGACTTTGGCCCGAGTGTACGCGGCAAGCGTTGTATTCTCATCAAGGACACACAAACCGGCTCGCAGGAGGAACACCTCATCCCGATCGGCAAACATGTCATCGTGTTCAAGGGCGACTACGTGAAGAAAGGGCAACAGTTGACCGAAGGTCCGATTGACCCGCACGAAATCCTCGACATCTGCGGTCCGCAGGAATTGCAGGAGCACCTCGTCAACGAAGTGCAGGAGGTCTATCGCCTCCAGGGCGTCACCATCAACGACAAACACGTTGAAATCATCGTACGCCAGATGCTGCGCAAAGTGCGCATCACCGAACCGGGCGACACCACCTTCCTCTGGGGTGAACAGGTGGACAAGTTGGAGTTCGAGGAAGAGAATGCGCGCGTGGATAAAATGGGTGGCAAACCCGCCGAGGCGCAACCCGTCCTGCTCGGCATCACCAAGGCATCGCTCGAAACCGAGAGTTTTCTGAGCGCCGCATCGTTCCAGGACACAACTCGTGTGCTGACCGAAGCCGCCACGCGTTCCCGCGTGGATTCGCTGCGCGGTTTCAAGGAAAACGTCATCATGGGTCACATCATCCCGGCCGGCACGGGCTTTGACCTCCACCGCAAGGCGCATCTCAAACCGCTGGTCGAAATCGAAGAAGAACCGGAGCCGCCAGAACCCGCCCCGGCGGAAAATCCGCTGCTGGCCTGAGCCACCAACTATCGTCAAAGGCGTTCGGTCTCCGGACGCCTTTTTTGTTTCAATCAAGGCGATCCGCGTTTGTGTGAGAATTTCCGAAGGAATTCTTGACAAATGTCGGTTGGAGTCTAAAAAGTCACTCGTCGGATGTCTCATCCAAAACGAATGTAGAAAAACAAAACCTTAAAACCAAATTTGCGTAGCTTTGGTTGCGGTCGAACTGGAAAACCGCGAATTTTCTTACTGCAAGACCGACCAAGCGCGCGCCAATCGGCGCGGCTTGGCGTTACTCTTGCAGTGGGCGCTTCGCGGTGCCTCCAGTTAGGGTGCGTTAAGTTCGCGCCCTTTAGTTCCGTAGGGCAGCTTCGCAGGGAAAGGACAACATGAATACTTCAGAAGGCAGAACGTTCTCCACTGCGTGGGTTTCACGCTTTATGCGTCAACTTCACGCGCGCCACTCGACAGACAACCTCACGGACACGCTGATTCCTCCCAAAAATCTCGCTGGCACTGTCGATGCTACATCGGTGCGGAAAGGCAAGCGAATGAACAATCGCGGCTGGGTGGGATGGATGGCGATGGCAAGTGTGCTCTGGTTCACGCAGATGGCCAATGCACAACTTGTCCCAGCCGGGGATGTGCCCATGACAGGAAGCTTTTACTCGATGCAACGCACGAACTATCCGCCGCTGCCGTTCGATAAATTTCCCGATTTGCCAGTGTATCATCTGAATGGCAATAGATACCTCATTGATGACCTGAGTGTAGATTACGAACAGTTGCGGCAGTAGGCTGAACTGCAGGCGGCGCTGGAGGCTGTGGAGGCAGGTTCTTCCGGTGGGTCTTTCAACCCCATGACAGCTGGCCATTCTTCCACCAACCTTTGGCTTGAAATCACCGCCTTTACCAACAACACCGCTGCGCTGGTCATCCATCGGCCGTTGAACGATACCAACGTGGCGTATGATCTGTATTATACCACCAACGTGTCGATGCCGCGCCCTTGGTATTATCTGATGCGCTGTATTTCCAATATCAATAATGTCCTCGTGACGAACCTGTGCGATCAGCAGGGGTTTTATGAATTGGTCCGGACCAATGGCGTTTTAACGGTGATTCCTCCCGTACCGCCTCTATTTACCAACTCGACGCCGCTACAGTTGGCGCGATTGCTGGTGCCCCCATGGGTCACGGTCACCAACGCGACCTTCAAAGGAGCGTACGTGGCCCGGGGCACATTCGCTGGTGGCATCGGCTGCGGCCTGCCGATAGACAGTGGAGTGATTCTATCTACTGGCCACATCACCAACGCCATCGGACCCAATAACGATTCTGGGTGGACAGCGAGGACGAATGGTTCTTCAGACCTGAGTTCATTCAATACAAGCTTTGACACTAATCTGAACGCTCTTATTGGCAATGAATGGGGACAAGACGCTACGGTGTTGGAATTCGATATTATTTCATCAAATTCCTTTGTCTTGCAATTTCAATACGTTTTTGCTTCCGAAGAATACCCATCAGTGAAGGAAGGAGTTTATATGAAAAAAACAATTCTCGTCCTCGTTTGGGCAGTCGGCATGTCGTTACCACGGGTTGCGCCAGCGCAAGGCACTCTCTATTTGTCGAATCTAGGCTCAACTTCAGATGGCAGCGCGGCCATTGGAAGCGATGCTTGGATCGCTCAAGTGTTTTATACAGGAAACAATCCCGATGGCTACGCCCTCAATTCCATTCAATTGCTCATGAATCAAGCCTCGGGAAGCCCCAGCGGTATTGCTGTTTCGATTTACAGTATCGTAGGTGTTTCGCCGGGAAGCAGCCTTGGTAGTCTTAGTGGTTACGATCCGGCGGCTGGCGGCGTTTTCGACTACACCGCTTCCGACATTACGCTGTCGCCTTCAACTGGTTATTGTATTGTACTTACAGGTGCAACCTCTGCTGCTCAGGGCTCTTATTTTTGGAGTTTCTCCGGTTTCACTTCCCCGAACACCATAAGTCCCAGCGACCCGTGGGAACTTAGAAATGTTTATTATAGCTCGACCGACGGTTTAAACTGGACAGGCCATGGCCATGGCGAGGGTTTGGGTTATTCTCAAGTTGCAGTGTATGCAACGCCGGTGCCGGAACCGTCAGTGGATTGGTTAATTTTAATCGGAGGAGGGGGAATTTGTTTTTATCGGCGGATTTCGAAACGCGCTTTTCATTGAAAAGCAGTTTTGTGAAGTTGCAAGCTGGGTTTTTGGGAAACGGGCTTTGATTGACCTTCCGGGCAAAACCGCTTTAATGGCGGCGGACATTTTGCATGAAAGACTTTCCCAACCCAATTGACCTGACGAAAATCAAAGTCTATCCGCTCGCCCGGCGACAGAGCCTCAGCTCCATCGAGAAAATCCTCGTTGACCCGGCCAAGCCGCCTCTACCCTGCCCCGCCGATATGCTCGCGGCCATATGTGATTGCGCCGGGAAAATCGCGTCGGCCCGGAAACGCAGCGCGAGTGTCATCCTTATGTACGGCGCGCATCTCGTGAAAAACGGTCTGCTCGCCGTGGCGAAACGCTTGCTTGAACACGGCTGGATCACGCACTTTGCCACCAACGGCGCCGGTACGATTCACGATTGGGAACTGGCTTTCCTCGGTCGCACCGAGGAAAGCGTCCGTCAAAACGTCGCCACCGGCACGTTCGGCACGTGGGACGAAACCGGGCGCAACATTCATCTCGCCCTGCTTGCCGGTGCGTTGCGCGGCGAGGGCTACGGACGAAGCCTTGGTCGCTTTATCGAAGAAGACGGCGTCACGTTGTCCACAACGGAAACGCTCGAAAAATCTTTGCGTGACGACCCTGCCCATCCGCTTGCACCGGCGCGCGCTGAACTTTTGCAAGCCATGCATGCGCATCATCTTCCGTCGGGCCGAATCGAAGTGAAACATCCGTGGAAGGATGTTTCCATTCTCGCTCAAGCGTTTCGGCATAACGTGCCGCTTACTGTGCATCCCGGCATTGGCTACGACATCATTTCGAATCATCCGATGTTCAGCGGCGCGGCCATTGGGCGCGCAGCGGACACGGACTTCCGCCTGTTTGGCAGCGCGATTGAAAAACTGGATGGCGGCGTGGTGTTGTCGGTTGGCTCGGCGATCATGGCGCCGCAGGTTTTCGAGAAAGCCATCAGTTGCGTGAACAATCTCCGTCTGCAAGCGGGCCGTGCCATCGTCCGCGACCACACTATTTGCGTCGTGGATATTCAGGACAATGGCAATTGGGATTGGTCAAAAGGCGAGCCGCCAAAAGACAGCCCGGCCTACTACCTGCGTTTCTGCAAAAGCTTCGCCCGCATGGGCGGCGCGATGAAATACCTCCAGTGCGACAACGTCGTGTTCCTGCACAACCTGCTGCGACAGTTGGATTCCAGCAGTTAACCGGTTCTTCCTTTGCCTTACGCCACGGGTCGTTTCTTCGCCAGCGTGTGCGTGGCGTAGCCGTAAAATGCCTCGGCGCATTCCATCAGCGTTTCGGACAGCGTCGGATGTGGATGCACGGTCAGTGAAATGTCTTCGGCTGTTGCGCCCATTTCCAGCCCCAGCACGGCTTCGGAAATCAATTCGCCAGCGTTCGCGCCGACAATGCCCACGCCGAGCACGCGCTCGCTTTCGGGATCAATCAGCATTTTGGTCATTCCGTCCGTGCGGTCGAACGACATCGCCCGGCCCGACGCCGACCACGGAAATTTCGACACCTCGTATTTGATGCTGCGTTCCTTCGCCTCGGCTTCGGTCAATCCGCACCACGCCAGTTCGGGATCGGTGAACACGACGGCGGGAATAACGATGTTTTCGAAGACGCTGCTTTCGCCGTTGATGACTTCGACGGCGATGCGCGCTTCCTTGTGCGCTTTGTGCGCGAGCAAAATGCCGCCCGCAATATCACCGATGGCGTAAATGTTCGGATCGTCGGTCTGCTGCTTGTGGTTGACCTTGACGAAGCCTTTCTCATCGAGCGTGACATTGGTGTTTTCAAGGCCGATGTCGGCGCTGTTTGGCACGCGGCCCACGGCGACGAGCACACGATCGTAAAATTCCTCCACCTTCTTCCCGTCGAATTCCATCTCGACTTTGATCTGTTTGCCGGCGGTGGACATTTTCGTGACCCTGGCTTTGAGCCGGATTTCCTTGAATGTTTTTTTTGCGTTTGCCACGACGGGCCGCGCAAGGTCCGGGTCGGCACCGGCGAGCACATTTTCCAGAGCCTCGACAAGCACGATTTTGCTGCCGAGCGCGGCGTAAACCGTGCCCAGTTCCATGCCGATGTAGCCGCCGCCTACAACGAGGAGATTTTCGGGAATATCCTCGACTTCAAGCGCTTCGGTGGAGGTCATGATGCGCGGGTTGTCGAGGTCGAATGCCTTCGGCATTGCCGCGAGCGAGCCGACGGCGAGGATCGCTGTGTCGAATTGAATGAACTGTTGTCCTTGCTCGGTTTCGACGCGCATCATCTGTGAATTCTCAAAATAGCCGCGCCCCCGAATCACCTGCACACCGCGTTTTTGGGCGAGAAACGAAACGCCGCCACTGAGTTTTTCAAGAATGGATTCCTTCCACGCCCGCAGTTTCGGCAAATCCACCGTCGGCGCGGTGAAGGTGATGCCGCGATGTTCCGACTCGCGCGCGTTGACGATTTGATGCGTGGCGTAAAGCAGCGCTTTGGACGGAATGCAGCCGCGATTCAGGCAGACGCCGCCCAGCCGTTTTTCACGTTCGACGAGGATGACTTTCCTGCCCAAGTCGGCTGCATAGAATGCGGCGGCATATCCACCCGGCCCTGCGCCCACAACAACGATTTCGGTTTTGATCGGATCCATAAAATGCCGTTTAGATTTTGACTGTTTCAGCCCTGAATTCTTCCATCGCTTTGACCAAATCCACCATGAACCGCGCCGCGGCGCCGCCGTCAATCACGCGATGGTCGTAGGACAAACCCAGCGGCACCATGACGCTCACTTTCACTTTACCATCACGTGCAACCGGCTTCATCGCGCCCCGACCGAGGCCGAGGATCGCGACTTCGGGTTTGTTGATGATGGGAGTGAATTGCGCCCCGCCAATCGCACCCTGGTTCGAAATGGTGAATGTCCCGCCTTTGAGTTCGTCGGCGGTGACTTTGCGGTCTCGCGCCTTTTGTGCGAGTTGGTCCACTTCCTTGGACAAATCGACCACGCTCTTCCTGTCCACGTCGCGGATGACCGGAACGATCAAGCCCTGCTCCGTGTCCACCGCAATGCCGATGTGGAAATACTCTTTGAACACGATCTCCTGGGTGACCTCATCGAAGCTGGAGTTGAAAATCGGATGTTTCTTCAGCGTTTCGACAAGCGCCTTGAGCACGAGCGGCGTCAATGTCAGCCGCGTGCCTTTCTTCTCGTAAACGGGCGCGAACTTTTTCCGCAGTTCGTTCAGCCGCGTAAAATCAGCTTCATCGAATTGCGTGACATGCGGAATGGCGTTCCAATTTTCCAACATGCGGCGGGCGATGACTTGTCGCAGCGGTGTCAGCGGCTTTTTCGTGACCGGACCCCACTTGGAAAAATCAACGCGCTCCGCCGCGGATTGGGCCGGTGCGGGGCCGCTGGCTTTGGTTTTTTCGGTACCCTTTTGGAGTCGCTGGACGTAAGCGCGCAGATCGCCCAGCACGACACGCCCGCCGGGTTCGCTGCCGTAAACGCGGCTCAAATCAATTCCCAGCTCGCGCGCCAGTTTGCGAATGGACGGCGACGCGACGGGCGCGGCGACGCGTTTTGGCATATCTTCGTCCGCTTCGTCAGCGGGTGGTGCTTCCGCGATTTCCGGTTCCGGCGCAATTTCTTCCTTTGCGGCAGTTGCAGCATCCTTGCCACTTTCAGCGACTGAGAGAATTCGCTGGCCGACACTGAGTTTGTCGCCGGGTTTGACAAAAATTTTCGTCACCACGCCTCCGGCGGTCGAGGGAATGCTGGCGACGGCTTTTTCGTTTTCCAGTTCGAGGATTGCCTGGTCTTTTGCAATCGGGTCGCCTTCCTTCACGAAGACATTCACGACGACGCCGGAATCCGCGCCTTCACCCAGTTTGGGCAGTTTGACGTCCATAGCTGTAGTTCAGTCTTAAATCTGCGATCGCACACAATCTGCGTGTGAGGGTGGCGGTGGTCAACGTCCAATTCCATCATTGGTCCGGCAGGGAAAACTCGTGACTTGAATTTGAAGGGTTTCAAACTATTGTCAGGCCGGAAGATTTCACGGCTTGCGCCGGAAACGGAACGCAAACGCGTGTAATTTTTGCGGACAGCGAATGCAAGACGACCATAAAAGTTGGCAGTCCTTCGAAGACATGCACAAAGCGGCTGAGGAAGGCGACCCTCAAGCGCAATGTTTTCTCGGTGTCTGTTACCAGACGGGACAGGGAGTTCCGCGCAATGAAGAAGAGGCGGTGAAGTGGTATCGCCGCGCCGCGGACCAAAATGATCAGGTGGCACAGTGCTACCTTGGAGTTTGCTACCAGTCCGGCTTGGGCGTCCCGCAGGAATTCACCGAGGCCGCAAAGTGGTTTCGCGAAGCGGCCGAGCAGGGCGACCCGGCGGCGCAGTTCAATCTGGGTGTGCTCTACGAAACGGGCCAGGGCGTGACGCAGAATTTTGCGGAAGCCCTCAAGTGGTATCTCGCAGCTGCCGAACGAGGCGAACCGCAGGCCCAGTTCAACCTCGGAGTTTTTTACGAGCATGGCCAGATCGTGCCGCAGGATTACACGGAAGCAGTAAAGTGGTATCGCCTCGCGGCTGAACAGGAAGTCGGACCCGCTCAGTGCAACCTCGGTCTGTGCTATCAGACCGGTCGTGGTGTGAAGCAAGACATGCAGGAAGCCCTCAAGTGGTTCCTCCGCGCAGCGCGTCAGGGCGACAAGACCGCCCAGTACAATCTCGGTGTGCACTACACCACAACCGAACCCGCGGAGAACGCGGCGGAACAAGCACAGTGACGGTGGTTGTGTGCCGGGAAAACCTGTCGTTGTCTTTGAGCTTTATTTTCCCTCCAGCCGACCTAGGATGAGTGTTGGAATTTGGCCAAGCCTGCCATGAAAAAAATCTCGACCGCCAACGATGATCTTAAATCCTGCCGCCGGATTGGCGGGACAACGGCATCGCCGGTGCGCGTGAAATTCTGGGGTGTGCGCGGCTCGGTTCCTTGCCCCGGCCCTGAAACCGTGCGTTACGGCGGCAACACATCTTGCGTCGAAATTCGTGTTGGCGACGAAATCATCATTCTTGATGCGGGCACGGGCTTGCGCCTGCTGGGCCGCGCTCTGATGGCGGAATTCAAGGATCAGCCGCTCGACCTGACAATGCTGCTCACGCACACGCACTGGGACCACATTCAAGGGCTGCCATTTTTCCAGCCTGTTTATCAGCCGCGATGCCGTCTGCGCATTCTCGGCTTCGAAGGCGCGCACAAGGGACTGGTCAACGTGCTCGCCGGCCAGATGCAGAACCCGTATTTCCCCGTGAAATTCGGTGAATTGCCCGGCAACATCGCCATCGAAGAACTCAGCGATTTCAACTTCCAGATCGGTTCGGTATCGGTGAAAGCGATGCTCGCGAATCACCCTGGTATTTGCGTCGGCTACCGGCTGTTCACTCCCGAAGGTTCGATCGCCTACTTTCCGGATCACGAAACACATTCACACGATTTCCGAATGCATGGAAGCAGGCTCGCTGGCGCAAAAAAAACTCCGGAATCCGACCGTGGCGAAGCACGGAAAATGGTCGAGTTCTTGCGCGGCACTCACGTATTGATCCTTGACTCGCAATTTGACCGCCAAGAATACCAGACGCACGTCGGCTGGGGACACGGCTGCGTGGACGAGGTCGTCGCGTTGGCAATTCGGGCCGAAGTCAGACACCTTTTCCTGTTTCATCACGACCCCAACCATGACGACCGGAAAATTTCTGCGATGGTCAAGCACGCGCGCAAGCTCGTCAGCGACAGCGGCGCGGCATTGCAAGTGGATGCAGCGCGTGAAGGCGCAGTCGTCGAACTTTAGTCCACCTCTCACCGTCCGAAGAAATCCTAAGCGGGGACTTGGCAAATTTGCCGCGCTCCGGGGCGATGCCAAGCCGTTCAGCAAGGGAAGCGAACAGACCTGATTTGATTTTGCCGCTAAAGAGGCGAAGGTGTTTCCAACATGATTCCCGAACGCATAATTTTGACCCGCGAAGTCGAGGCTGCCGTCGTGCCCGGCCTCGAAGATGTGCAAATAGCCGCCAGCGCGATTTCCGGCCTTGCCGATACCGTTCACGACTTCGTGATGGCGCTGTTCCGCCGCCGGACAACCGGCGGGATGCGCCTGCTGACCTTCATGGCAATGGCTCTGCCGTTTTTGGCCGTCGCGTCGCGGCTGAATGCGCAAGAGCTCAATTTCGAACAGAACTTAAAGGACTTTGCTCAAACCCCGCTGACACATGATGGCACCAACAACATCGACGGCATTAACAACGGTGGAGCTGCAGCAATAGCCCATCTGCAATTGGAAGGATTAGGAGCCATCGTCGGCCACCAACTCAAGACGCTCTCTGCAGCCGGCAGTTCGGGCATTGGCACGCTGTTTGGGACGGCGTCTCTAGGCGGCAATGCAGGCCATGGCACGGTGTTCGCCGTCAACACCGATGGCACTGGTTTTACGGTTCTGCACAATTTCACCAATCTCGATGGAAATTTTCCGACAGCCGGATTGATCTTGTCCAGCAACACGCTGTATGGAACGACGCAAAATGGCGGTAATTATGACGACGGCGTGGTGTTCGCACTTGACACCATTGGCTCGAATTTCACAGTGCTGCATCATTTCACAGCGCGTAATAATGCCCCTTATACCAACAGCGATGGAGGTAATCCGACCGCTGCATTGATTTTATCCGGCAACACGCTGTATGGAACGGCGCAAGATGGCGGCAGTGGAAACGTAGGTACTGTGTTCGCCCTCGACATCAACAACACGAATTTTACCGTTCTGCATCATTTCACTGCGCCGGAATTCGATTCAAATTACGATCTGACCAACAGCGACGGAGCCAATCCGAATGCCAGATTGATTTTATCGGGCGACATGCTGTATGGGACGGCGAATCGAGGCGGCACCGGGAGTGCGGGCACGGTGTTCGCTGTCAACACCAATGGCACGAATTTTACCGTGCTGCATGAGTTCGCGGCTGTTAATTATCTGACCCTCACCAACAGCGACGGAGCCTATCCCCAAGCCGGATTGATTTTATCCGGCGACATGCTGTATGGGACGGCGTATCAAGGCGGCAATTCGACTTTTGGCGCGGTGTTCGCCGTCAATACCAATGGCACGGTTTTTACGAATCTTTATAGCTTCACTGGCGGCAGCGACGGAGCCAAGCCCGCGGGTGAATTGGTTTTATCCGCCAACACGTTGTTCGGAACAGCCAGTGCTGGCGGTGACGCCAGCGTTAACATTTTGGGCAACGGCACGGTCTTCGCCCTCAACACCAACGGTACGGATTTTCAAGTTCTGTATCGTTTCACCGCCGGGCATTACAATAACGATCCCAATAACAATGCTCTGACCAACAGCGACGGAGCCATTCCTCAAGCCGGGTTGGTTTTTTCCGACAACACGCTGTATGGGACGGCGCAATATGGCGGCACCTGGGGCAATGGCACAGTGTTCAGTCTTTCATTGGGAACAGCGCCGCAATTGACAATCCTCAGCGTGACTCTATCGGGGACAAATCTGGTGATCAACGGCGCCAATGGCCAGTCGGGCGAAACTAATGTGACGTTGATGAGCACCAATCTTACGCAGCCGTTAAACCAGTGGACGCCGGTGGCAACCAACATCCTCGACGTGACCGGAGATTTCACCTTCACCGCCACCAATGCGGTGGATGCCAAAGCGCCGCGACGCTTTTATATCCTCCAAACTCAGTGATTTCATTCGGCTGGGCGTGCTGCCGGTTAAGGCAGCGCAGCAGGCGACGGTTTCTTACAGGCAGGTTTCACTTTTCCGTTCGCACGGATTGGGCCATAATTCACCGCATCAACGTCCATGAATACCGAGCACTCAATTCACCGGGAGACGGTTCACGGGCTTGCGCGAAAAGCCTTATTCAGTTTTGTTCTGATGTTCGTAGTGGCGCGAGCTGTCGTCCTTCTCATCATGTCGCGCATGATACCGAACTTTTACTTTTTTTTGCAGGGCACACATGTCCACCATCTGAATTATGGCATCTTCCTTCTTGCGGCAGTTTGCGGATTCAGCGTGTTCCGTCGCCCGGTGGGGCGGGCCGCTGAAATTACCGCGATGGCGTACGGGTTCGCCATGGCTCTGACGTTCGATGAATTCGGGATGTGGCTGCATCTGGGCGGCAGTTACTGGCAGCGCGCGAGTGTTGACGCCGTAATCGTGGTGGCGGCCTTGTTTGGACTGGTGGCTTTTGCGCGATCCATCGAACGCTTTGAATCACGCCATTTCCGAGCCTTCATTTTTCTGGCACTGGCACTCGCAGGTTTCGTCGTGGTGCTATTCGTGGCCGGCGGCAAGCTCGGTGACACCATGGGGCCAAAGCTTCGCGAATTGGAAATGTCCAGTTCGCCATAAGAGTTCAGTGGAACAGTTCACCGCGCGATTGAATCGTGAACACCAAAGATTTCATCCGTCATGGCAAACCGGCGAAATATCGTCAGTGGGGCGAAGGGCTCGAACACGAGGCGGTGATGCAGATGGAGAGGGCGTGTCTGTTGCCGGTGTCGGTGGCGGGCGCGCTGATGCCGGACGCGCATGTCGGCTACGGTTTGCCCATCGGTGGTGTGCTCGCGACCGAGAACGCCGTGATTCCCTATGCCGTCGGTGTGGACATCGCGTGTCGCATGAAGATGACCGTGCTCGACATTCCAGTGCGCGATTTGGAACGCAAGCAGGACCGGCTCACGCAGGCCATCCACGCGGAGACGCGTTTCGGCATCGGCTCGGAATTC
>CAVQOW010000006.1:0-15324 GCA_963714605.1 uncultured Verrucomicrobiae bacterium
GCGTTGACCGCCGCGGCGGGGCGCACCCAATCTTCGGACGAGCGTGTCTTGACCTCGACAAACACCAGGCAATCGTCATCGCGGAAAACCAGATCAATCTCGCCGCGCGACAAATGGAAGTTTGCGGTGAGAAACTTCAGTCCTTGTCGCTGCAAATGCCGCTTGCCCGCGCGCTCTCCAAGTTCGCCGCGCCGCAAATGCTCCGGCTTTTCCTCACGGATAAGCAGTGACTTGATTTTTGTGAGCGGATTCAATTTTTGTAGCCGCGTTCGTGAGAACGCGAACTCCGCGCTTTCACAAGCGCGGCTACAATTCAAAATAATTCCAGTTCCTTCGCCTTGAGCGGCGCGAAACTTCGCCGGTGGATCGGGCACGGGCCGTGTTCGGCCAGCGCCGCCAGATGTTGCGGCGTGCCGTAGCCTTTGTGCCCGGCGAAACCATACAACGGCCACTGGCGGTCATATTCGAGCATGAGACGGTCGCGCGTGACCTTGGCCAGCACGCTCGCGGCGGCGATGGAATAGCTGCGCGCGTCGCCTTTCACCAGCGCGGTCTGTGGAAAGACCATGGATTTCACGGGCAGGCCGTCCACGAGCACGTGCTGCGGTCCGGGCCGCAACTGCGCGAGC
The DNA here is from genome assembly GCA_963714605.1 of uncultured Verrucomicrobiae bacterium. Lineage (GTDB taxonomy): Bacteria > Verrucomicrobiota > Verrucomicrobiia > Limisphaerales > CAVQOW01 > CAVQOW01. Next base: position 630 of record CAVQOW010000006.1, read on the forward strand.
GCGTCGTTCATGGCGCGATGCGTCGCTTGCAGGATGTTGACGCGGTCAATCGTCTCCACGTCCGCACGGGCGATGGCGAAATGGATTTCCAGGTGCGCCGTGAGAATGGCAAAAAAATCCTCGCGCTGTCGCGCAGTGGCTGCTTGGAATCGTTGAGACCGCGCAATCGTTCATCGAAACCGGACGCCGCCCAGCGGTTCGGCAAAATGACGGCGGCGGCCACCACCGGCCCGGCGAGCGGCCCGCGCCCGGCTTCGTCCACACCCGCAACGTGGCTCAAGCCTTTCTGCCAAAGCTCACGCTCGAAAGAAAGGCGTTGAAAGACCTTAGGCGGCATGGTCATGGTCTATCATTCGTCCGATATGACTCGCGCTCTACTTCTCGCACTGCTTCTTCGAGTGGAGTGGAAACCATAGTTTCCAATAATCTGAAACCAAAGCGATGGTGAAGCGCATCGCCAACAAGAAAACATGAAAAGGCCATACTAATATGCCCCAAAACATTCGTACTTTGTAAAATGTGGCCTTGTCACTAAATTTCAACGTCCCTTCGAATTTTGGATTTGGATTTCCGGCTGACGCAACCGCGTCTAACACAGCCGAGGAAACCGCCCGAGTAATCTTCTTCGCGTCTTCACCTGTAAGCGTCAAACTGACTGAACTGCCCGGCCTAGTCGCGACCACACGGTCAGCGCCGTCTATCCGGAGGGCGAACATCGCAAGGCGTGCGGTATCATACGGTCGTATGATGCTGTTTATGGATATCGGCCCCAAACACAAGCACAAGCCCACGGTAATCAGTAGAAGGACAAGCAATACAAGCCGAAATTTGATTTTGTCGCTCATTGCGCGAATGACGCCTGACCTACAGATTAGTCGAAACCTTACGGCTATTCATCGTTGCGCTGAGCCTACCGCGTTTTGCAAAGTTGTCAGCCCTGATTTTATCCGGTTTTCAAGGACGAGGACGATGCCTTTTCGGGAATTTCCGTGGTCGCTTAAAAAAATCCGTGTTCATCCGTGTCCATCCGTGGTTATATTTCGGGCATGAAAATCGAAGCTCTTCACGTTGGCATGAGCGTGCGCCATCCGCAGTATGGCGTGGGAACGGTGAAAACGATTTCCGAAACCACGGCGGACATCCTGTTCACGGACGGCAAACGCACCGTCGCGCCCGAATCCGCCGGGCTTGAACCCGCAGAGCCGCAGATCGGCGTCAGCGGCCTGAGCATTCCGTTGAAGCGGTTCGTCGAGGACACGGTTGACGCGGCAATTCACAAGCTCGGTCTGGAAAAGCCGGATTACGTCGTCGAGCAACTCGGCATCCGCTGGCACAAAGGTAAACTGGTCATGCATCCCGCTGATCCGACGTTGCAGACCAAGGAAGTGCCACTCGAGGTTTTTTTTCATAAGCTGGTCGGCATCCGCAATCAAATGCGCGTCTTGGAGCAAAAAATTAACAGTCACCCAAACCTTACCGATGGCGAGAAGGTCGAGATGCAGCAATACATCACGCGCAGCTATGGTTCGCTGACCACGTTCAATTTGCTGTTCAAGGAAAAGGAAGATCAGTTTTAACCTCGCCCAAGGCACGCCTTTGAGATGCGCCCGGAAATTACTGGTGCCATCATTGGCTTTGTCTTTCCAGCCGCGCTTTGCTTAAATCGTCGGCAATGAAAACCCGCCACGCAGCCATCAGGCGCGCCACCAAAGAGACGCGCATCATCGTGAAGTTGAACATTGACGGCGCGGGCAAGTCGTCCGTCAAGACCGGCATTCCGTTTTTTGACCACATGCTCACGCTGTTCACCAAACATGCAGTGGTGGATATGTTCCTTCGTTGCGAGGGCGACCTCGAAGTGGACGCGCACCACACGGTCGAGGACTGCGGCATCGCCCTCGGCCAGGTTTTTGCAAAGGCGCTCGGCGACAAGCGTGGCATCCGCCGCTATGGTGCGGGGTTTCATCCGCGCAATCCATTTACCGGCGAAGCTTACGTGCCCATGGACGAATGCCTCGCTCGGTGCGTGATTGATTTCAGCGGTCGGCCACACCTCGTCTGGCGCGGGCTGAAAGATTTTTCATATCGCAAACTCGGCAAAGCGGAGAAAAACCAGGACATATCCAGAGCTTTCCGTTTTGGACTGGCCCGCGAGTTTTTTCAGGGGTTCGCCAGTGAAGCCCGGTGCAATCTGCATCTGGAACTGCTTTACGGCGACGAGCCGCACCACATTGTCGAGGCATTGTTCAAGGCGTTTGCCAAGGCCGTGGATATTGCCTGCCAGCGCGATCCGCGTATTGCGGGCCGATTGCCTTCCACCAAGGGAAAACTTTAATGCGGGGTGAATAAAGACTGGTATCCCGCCCGTCAAACCATGGCTGAAAAAGGTCATTCCTCTGCCAGCGACGAGACGCTGGTGCAGGCCGCGCAGCAGGGCGACATGATGGCCTTCGAGGAACTGGTCGCCCGGCATCGCGACAAAATTTACGCGCGGGCCTTCAGCATGATGAGGAATGAGGAAGACGCGATTGATCTTTCTCAGGAAGCGTGGGTGAAGGGCTGGCAGCGGCTGAAACAGTTTCAGGGCGAATCCGGTTTCGCCACCTGGATGACGCGGATCGTCATCAACCTTTGCCTGGATAAGTTGCGAAAGCAAAAACGCTGGCGCGCCGAATCCATCGAGGAAATGGACGAAGAATCCGGCGGGGTTGAACGTCAAATGCCGGTGGTGACAGTCAATCCGACCGAGCGGTTGGAACGCGCGGAATTGCGGCAGCGGATTGACCGGGCGCTGGGCCAGCTTTCGGATGTGCATCGCACGGTGCTGGTGTTGCATGAATTTGAAGAAATGGAATACAAAGAAATCGCCAAAGCGATGGGCTGTTCCATCGGAACGGTGATGTCGCGGCTGTTTTACGCCCGCCGGAAAATGGCGGCACTGCTGGCTGATTTGAAAAACGAAAAGTGATTTGGAAAATGAACGAAGCGCTCCAGATCAAATTGCAGGCCTTACTTCGACGGCGAATTGTCCAGGCACGAAGCGCGCGAAATTTTGGAATTGCTGGCGGAGGACTCCGAAGCCCGCGCTTTGTTTGCCGAGTTGAAGAACACGCGCGGTGCGCTGAGAGAATTCGAGTCGGAGATCAAATTGCCCGAAACCCGCGAATTCTACTGGTCGAAAATCCAGCGGGAAATTCAGCGGTTGGAACAACCGAAGGCTGCTGATGTACCGATTTCAATCTTCGCGGCATGGCGGCGTGTGTTTGTTCCTGTCAGCTTAGTAGTGGCGCTGGTTATCACATGCGTCCTCTTTGTCGCTCAGCTTGAGCCGTCGCCCAGACCGAATACGCCAGCGGTTGAGGCGCTCCTGGCGGATTCGAGTGCCATGACCTACCGCGATCAGGAAACCGGCACCACATTGGTCTGGCTTTCCTATCCGGCACAAAACGACTTTCCCGATACTGAATTGGACGATACACTCTAACCGTAAATGAAATTTTCCCCGACATCCACAATCCGCCTCGGCGGGATTGTTTGCGCACTTATGTTTCTGGTCGGTCCGGTTCTTTGCTCTCAAGCGGCAGACATGAAGATCGAGGCGCTGCTCATTTGGGGCACGAACGATTCCCAATCGCCTGATCCCAAGCACAAGCCCGTCGAGCGTGAGGTGGAGCGGAAACTTAAACATCTTCCATTCAAATGGCAGAATTATTTTGAGGTCACTCGCAAACAATTCGTCGTTAAGGAAAGACAAGGACACAAAGCCACCATGAGCAAGGACTGCGAAATCAAGGTCCGCAACCTTGGCGATTCGACGGTGGAACTGTCGCTCATCGGCAAAGGCGAGCCCGTGAGCAAAATCACCCAAGCCCTGCCCAAAGGCGAAATGCTGGTGACCGGCGGCAACGCCGCCAATTTCACGGCGTGGTTTGTAGTGCTGCGGCAGGCTGAGTAGAATGAAATTGTTTCCGTAAAAATAAGCGCCCCGCATCGAAATGCGGGGCGGTTTGCTTTTGCTCTCAAACTTTACGAGCCGACGCTGGCCAGTTCTTCGTTGTTCGCGACGTTCACGATTTTGAACTGTTCGGCGTGCATCGCCGGATCGGCGCGGAACGACAGCTTGCCGAAGTAGCGTTTCTCCATCTCGATGAGATGCTTTTCGTCCTCGGTGCGCAGCCGCTCGAGCACGGTCGGATGCACCACGATGCGCAATTGGAAGTCCGACTCGTCGCGCGAGCGTTTCTTCAGGATTTCGCTGAAGCTTGCGCTGGATTTCGACGCTCATCGTGAGGGCGCTCTTGACCTTGCCGCGGCCCTTGCAATACGGGCAATCGTCATAGACGGCGGCGCGCACGCTTTCGGTGTGGCGCTGGCGCGTCATCTCCATCAGGCCGAGCTGCGAGATGGGCAGGATGTGGGTCTTGGCCTTGTCGCGGCGCAGGCCTTCCTTCATCCGCTGATAGACCTGCTGCTGGTCGCGCCGCGATTTCATGTCAATGAAGTCCAGCACGATCAGGCCGCCCATGTTGCGCAGGCGAAGCTGCCGGCAGATTTCGTCGGCGGCTTCGAGGTTGACCTTGAGGATGGTGGATTCCTGGTCCTTGCCGCCCTTGTGCCGGCCCGTGTTCACGTCGATGGCCACCAGCGCCTCGGTTTCATCCACGACGATGTAACCGCCGCTCTTGAGATGCACCTGGCGCGAGAAGGCGTTCTCCAGTTGCTTGCGTGATGTTGAAGCGGTCGAAAATCGGCTGCGCGTCGGTGTAGAGTTTGACCTTGTTGGCCGAGCGCTTCGAGATCTTGCGAGATCATCTCGCGCATGCGGTCGTAGGCCTTGTGGTTGTCCACGACGATGCGCTCGACGTCTTCGGTGAGGAAGTCGCGCACGGTGCGCTCGATGAGGTCCGGCTCCTGGAAAACGCAGCGTGGCCGGCGGCTGGGTTTTGATGCGCTCCTGAATCCGCTGCCATTCTTCGAGCAGCAGCGCGAGGTCGCGCACGAAATAGCGCGTCTGCTGGCCTTCGCCCGCGGTGCGCATGATGACGCCCATGCCGTCGGGGATGGACAGCTCGCGGAGGATTTTTTTCAGCCGCTGGCGTTCCTGCTGGTTTTCGATTTTGCGCGAAATGCCGCTCTGGTCGGAGTTGGGCAGCAGCACGAGATAACGGCCCGGCAACACGAGGTTGGTCGTGACGCGCGGGCCTTTGGTGCCGATCGGCCCTTTGGTGACCTGCGACGATGATTTCGCTGCCGGGCGGATACAGGCGCGGGATGTCTTTTTGCGTGATTTTGGGCCGTGTCGCGCCGCGCGTGCCTTCGCGTTCGACGATTTCCACGCCGCTGTCGAAGCTGCTGGGGACGATGTCCCAGTAATGCAGAAAGGCGTTTTTCTCGAAGCCGATGTCCACGAACGCGGCTTTCAGGCCGTCTTCGAGGTTGCGGACGTTGCCTTTGAAGATGCTGCCGACGAGGCGCTCCTCGGTCGTGCGCTCGATGTTGAACTCCTCGAGCTTGCCGTCTTCCAGCACGGCCGACGCGCGTTTCGAGCGTCTCCGCGTTGATGATGACTTCCTTGTGGATTTTCTTCACGGCGGATCAGCCGCTGGACCTTTTTGACCAGGTTGGTGGCGGCGGCGCGGATGGTTTCGACGATGCCCTTGGGGCTGTTCCTTCAACGGCACCGGCTCGTAGTGCTTTTCCTCCTCAACCTGCGCGGGCGTTTCGAGGTTCGGCTCGCGGAATTTGCCCTTGTCGGCTTCGGCGACGGCGGCGTTGTCGGTTGCGGCGGCCCCTCCGGCGGCAGCCCGGCGGCGATGTTTTCGGCGCGCTCGATTTCGTGCGCGTGGCGGCGTTCGTAAACCGTCGCTCGTCACGGCCTGTCCGCTGGTGGCCTCGGCGCGGGCCTGGGTGGCCTCGCGGTCCGGTCTTTTGCGGATTGCCGTGACCCAGGCCGCCGCTGGGGCCGGAAACGCATGCCGCGCCGGCGGCGGGAAAAATTTCTGTCACTCATACTTAATATCCCTTTCGATGGATATATACGTTTTGCAGAATGCCCATGGCGATCAACGAGCCGAGCACTGAAGACCCGCCGTAAGACAAGCAGCGGCAGTGGCACGCCCGTCACGGGCATGATGCGGATGTTCATGCCGATATTGATGAAGACATGGCTGAAGAGGAGCGTCACAACGCCCACAGCCAGCAGTTTGCCCAGGCGATCGCGCGCCTGGCCGGCGATTCTGATTCCGGTGAACAGAACCACCGCATACAGCGTGAGCACGGTCACGCTGCCGACGAATCCTTTCTCCTCGGCAATGACGGAGAAAATGAAATCGTTGTGCGCCACGGCCCGCGGCAGATAACCCAGGGCGTTCTGCGTGCCCTGCCGCCAGCCTTTGCCCGTCAGGCCTCCGGAGCCGACGGAAATCAGCGCCTGCCGCACGTTGTATGCGTCATCGAACTGCTGCTTGCGCAGGCGTCTGCAACTCCGCCGCGGTGGCGTTCGGCGGGGCGAAATGCGTGTAATCCCGGCCAAAATAAACCAGCAGCCGGTTACGCTGGTACGTTCCAGCGAAATCTGACCTGCCAGCCGGGCGGGGCGAAAAGGACATCCACCAAAAACAGCGCGGCCAGCATGCCCACCGCCGCCGATGCAGTCGCAACAAATACCGCCGGGGCGTGCCCGCGACAAACATCATCGCCAGCCCCGTGGGCAGCAAAACCAGTGCCGAGCCGAGGTCCGGCTCCTTCATGATCAGCATGAACGGCAGCAGCATCAGGCCGATGCGCCTTCCAGAAAATTGCCGGCCGGCGCAATTCGTCCGCGGGCCGGCTCAGAAAATGCGCCATGCGCCAGGATGAACGCGAGTTTGGCGAACTCGGACGGCTGGAATTGGAAAGAGCCGAGATCAATCCAGCGCCGCGCGCCCCAACCGTGCGTCGTGCCGATGCCGGGAATCAGCACCGCGATCAGAGAGCAGAATCGTAGCCCAATACGCCACGAATGACCAGCGGGCGAGTGATGTGATAATCGACGAAGCACAGCCGCGCGCCGCGCCAATGCCCAGCCGTACCAGATGATTTGCCGGAACCAGCTTTGCGCGTACCACGGCAGCGCGCTGGCGGACTCGGATTCGCCATCGTCGCGCTGTAAACGAACGCGATGCGCCGATCACATCAGGCCAAGCAACGCTGCCAACTGGAGTCGGTCCAGTCGCGACTGATGTTCATTGAGCGTGGCTTCAAACATTATTTAGTTTCGTGCCAGGGTTCGTTCGGCATCGCTGGCGTTGTCGTGTTTCTGGATGGCCGCGTAAATTTCTGCGCAACCGGCGCGCAGGTCAGGCCGCCGGAGGCGCCGCCTTCGACCATGACGACGACCGCGTAGCGCGGTTTGTCATACGGCGCGAAAGAAATGAACCAGGTACGTGTCGACCTCACGATGTGATTGCGTTCGTCCATGATCTGCGCAGTGCCGGTTTTGCCGCAAATCTGCAGCCCGGGCACCGCGGCCGCCTTGCCGGTGCCTTCGGTGTCTTCACTTCGGCCAGCATCGCGTCGCGCAGAATCTGAAGATTGCGAGGTTTCACGCCGAGTTCATCGCGCACACGACTGTTTGGGAAAACAACTCGGAGCTTCGTTGGAAACCGGGGCTTGCGATTCGATTCGTTCTACAAGCCGCGGCCAGAGCACGTTGCCGCCGTTGGCGATTGCAGCAGTCATCACGGCCATTTGGAGCGGTGTGACGGCAATCTCGCCCTGACCGATGCAAATGTTCGCCGTGTCGCCATCGTGCCAGTTGGAGCTTACACGTTTCAGATTCGGAAAAAGGCCGGCAGTTTCCTGCCGCGTGGGCAAGCCGATGCGTTCGCCGAGATGCAGTCTTTGGCCGATTTTGATGATGTTTTCACATCCCCGGCCCGCAGGCCATTGGTGATGAAGTAGGTGTTGCAGGAGTGGATGATTGCGCGTCGGAAATCGTATGTGCCCGGCGGTGCGAGGTCGTGAATCGGCCGGCGTCCGAGTATAATGATCGACACCTGGATTGTAAATCGTGTCCTTCGGGATCAAGGCCCGCTTCCAGACATGCAAGTCCGACGACAGTTTTGAAAATCGAACCGGGCGCGTAATTTTCCTGCGTGGCGCGGTTGATTTGCGGGCGCAGATTCCGGATCGTTAAACTGCTTCGCGGGCTTCGGCGGCGGAAACCTTGAATAAAATAGTTTGGGTTGAGTTCCGGCATGGAAACCATCGCAAGAATGTCGCCGGTGCGCACATCCATGACCACCGCCGCGCCGCGCGCCTTTGCGCCCATGCTATTTTTCATCGCGCGCTTCCGCCGCCCGTTGAATTCCCAAATCGATGGTGAGAACAACGTCGTGGCCGGGTTCGGCGGTGCTCCAGACAGTTTCGTTCTGGCGGTAACCGAGATTGTTCACGAGCACGGATTTTGCGCCCGCTCGCCCGCGCAACTGCGCATCGAAAACGCCTTCGATTCCCACCGCACCGCTGATAATCCGGCAAGTAATAATTGAAATAGGCGTCTTCGCCTTCCTTGGAACTGTCGTCGCGCTGCAAATAACCCAGGACGTGCGATGCGGTCGTCTCAAAGGGATAAACGCGCGTGGACTGAACTTCCAAATCCACGCCGGGCCCGCCGGCCAGTTGCTCCTCAAAGCGCGCCACATGGACGGCGTCGAGGTTCTTCAGACATCGGATACGGAAGGGCGAGGCGTGTTTCGTAGTGGCGATCGAAATTTACCGGGTCGAGCGTCAGCGGTTGCTGCAAGCACTGACTGATCTGGGTGACCATGTTGCTAGCGACCATGAAGCGCGCCTCCTGGCGAAGAAATTGTTTTTCCGTCGGTTTTAAATGCGTATTGCTGAAGTTCCTGCTTTGTGAGTTTGCGCTTCAATTTATTTTCCTGCTCCGCGATGAGGCGTTCGCGCTGTGCACGATTGCTGGCGGCTTCGTTGGCGTAGGCATTGTCGAATGTCCCGCGCAAGTCTTCGAGATAGAGGCTGACATTGTAACTGGGCCGGTTTTCAGCGAGCACCTGGCCGTTGCGGTCGAGAATTTTTCCGCGAATGGCGGGGATGCGCACGGTGCGGAACGATTGTGTTTCCAGATGCGACTGGTAGTCGTTGGCTTTGACGACCTGCATCCACCACAGGCCGGCCAGCAGCATGAGCAGCCCCGCGAATACGACAGCTGCCAGCAGTCGGAGCTGCGGGTCGTCTTTTTTTAGTTGGTCGAAAACGAGCATTGTTCAAAAGCGTCCGCGTCGAATTTCACGGTCCGGACGAAAACTGGTTTGGGTTGCACGCTGGTAACCAAACGCGCGGTCGAACCAGCCAAAAAGTAAAAACAAAATCGGCGTGGCCACGGCGCCGCCCAAAGACATCACCAGCCATTGCCAGATTGAGCCCCAACCCAGAAGTGGCGATTGCCCGCCTGTGAGCAGCAACAAAATCGTGAGGACAGGCGTGGCGGCGGCCGCGCCCAGACCCAGGACGAATTGCGCAAACGGCTGATCGCGCAGAATCAGTTCGCGCCGGAAATAAATCGTGAATCCCACGGCAAACAACGGCAGACAAAGCTCACACCGAGCGGATTTGCGGAAAGCGAATCGAACAGCAACCCGCCGCATACCGCCAGCAGCACCACAGTTGTCAACCCGCCGCACAGGCTCGCATAAACCATCAGCGCCGGGAGCAAATCCACCTGCGCACCGAGCAGCTTCCTAATGCCAGGCAGTGCGGCTTCTCCAAACACCGCAAGGAAGGCGGTGGTCAGAATCAGCATGGTGTGAAACAGGTTCATGGAAACAGCACCCACACTTCCTCAAGCGCTCCGAGGTTCGCCGCAGGCTGCACCCGCCCTTCGGTGTAAAGTCCGTATTCGGCGACGCGCGAGTCCGCGATTTTTCCAATGGGAATGCCTTTCGGGAAAATGCCGCCCAGACCGCTGGTGACGACGCCTTGGCCGGGTTTCAAGTTGGCATTACTCGACAGGTGACTCAATTCGAGGAGCGAACTGTCCAACGGTCCGCCGCCAATAATGATGCCCGTGTCGTGTGTTTCGTTTTCAACCAGCGCCGACACGCGGCAGTTCGGGTCGCCGACCAGCACAACCTGCGAACGTGTGAGGCTGACCGAGGCGATCCGCCCGACCAATCCGTCCGTGGTGAGCACGGGAAGGTTTTCGCGGACGCCATCGCGGGTGCCGAGGTCAATTTGCACCGTGCGCCACCAGTTGGCCGGCTCGCGCAGGTACGACATTGGCAAGCTTGAGATTCCACGCCGTCTGTTTTTGCCAGCCGAGAAGCTGGCGGAGTCGGGTGTTTTCCCGCGCGATTTCCTCGGCTTGCATGGCTTGGAGGCGGAGTCGCTGGTTTTCACGCTGAAAAAATTCGTTCTGCCGGATCAGTTCACTGCGGGTAAAAAGCGGGTCGGCGATTTTGGCGGAAACTTGTTGGGAAGCGCTGGTAAGGCCGAACAAGGGGACAAACAGACTGCCAATGGCCAGCTTGAGACGATAGGTCGTCCGCCCCGGCAAATTCAGAAGAATCAGTGCCAGCAATGCCACCAAACCCAATGCAATGTAGTGCGACTTTTTTAACATGTCTGCTCGCACCCGCCGCTGGAACAGGTCTCAGCCGCGGGGCAGGCAAACGCTGGCAGGAATGATTACTTGGAATTGGTCGCGACTCGCTTCAGAAATTGGAGTTCCTGCAATACCCGGCCCGTGCCTTCAGCCACGGCGCTCATGGGATCGTCGGCAATATGGACCGGCAGGCCGGTTTCTTCGGCCACCAGCCGATCCATGCCGCGTAACAATGCACCGCCGCCCGCCATGACAATGCCGCGATCCACCAGATCAGCGGCCAGTTCAGGAGGGCAGCGTTCCAAAGTAAGACGAACAGACTCCAAAATACTTGAAAGCGGCTCTTGCAAGGCTTCGCGAATTTCTTCCGAACGGACGGTCAGCGTCTTGGGCAGACCAGCTCCCAGATCGCGGCCTTTGACTTCCATGGTTAATTCCTGCTCCAGCGGAAAGGCTGAGCCAATGCGTATTTTGATTTCTTCCGCTGTGCGTTCGCCGATCATCAAGTTGTAGGCCCGTTTCATGTGTGCCATGATCGTCTCGTCGCATTCGTCTCCGCCCACCCGCAGGCTGCGGCTGAAGACGATGCCGGCCAGGGAGATGATTGCGATTTCGCATGTCCCCCCGCCGATATCCACGATCATGTTGCCCGCCGGCTCATGCACCGGCAAACCGACGCCAATGGCCGACGCCATGGGCTGCTCGATCAGATATACTTCACGCGCGCCGGCATGAGTGGCGGAATCTTTGACAGCCCGTTTTTCCACTTCGGTGATGCCCGAGGGCACTGCAACCACGACTCGTGGCGCAATCAATTTTCGGTGATGGACCTTCTGAATGAAGTGACGGAGCATGGCTTCGGTGATTTCGAAGTCGGCTATAACGCCGTCTTTCATGGGCCGGATGGCCACGATGTTGCCAGGCGTGCGGCCCAGCATTCGTTTGGCTTCCTCGCCGACAGCCAGAACGTTTGTGGTGCCCGCCTGAATCGCGACGACCGACGGCTCACGCAGAACAATGCCCTGGTCCCGCACGTAAACGAGGGAATTGGCCGTTCCGAGGTCTATCCCAATATCGTTGGAAAACAGGCTTTTAAATTGCGCAAACATGAATTTGCCTAACCGCGCACAGTTAATCCGGTCGGTGGACGAAGGTCAAGTCTATTAGAACACAGCATATTTTCAGTCAATTGCCTTCGCTTTACTCGCTTCGTTTCTCTCCGTATTGTGTTCCACAGTGAATGAAAGCAAAAGAACTCGAGTTGTTGTCGGATTAAGCGGCGGGGTGGATTCCTCCACCACCGCAGCTTTGCTGCTTGAAGAGGGTTATGATGTCATCGGCGTCACTTTCAGGATTTGGCCGAACGATTGCTCCCCGCGTGCTGATGCCGTGCAGAACGTTTCAACTGCCGTTCGCGACGCCAGAGCCGTCTGCAAAAAACTTGGTATTGAATATCACCTGATTGAGGACGATGAAAAGCGCAACCAACTCATCGCGTTACTTTGCCGAGGAATACCGGGCCGGGCGAACGCCAAACCCCTGCATTGTTTGCAACGAAAAGGTAAAGTTTGCTGCTTTGCTCAATTACGCAAAGAAACTCGACGCTAATTTCGTCGCGACCGGCCATTATGCGCGGCTCGAACATGGAGCGAACGGTGGACGCACAATTCTAAAGCGCGGGAATGATCCTCACAAAGACCAGAGCTATTTTCTATTTTCACTCCGTCAGGAGCAGTTGGCCAAATGTCTCATGCCACTGGGCGAGCAAACCAAAACTAAAACGCGCGAGATCGCGCGACGGCTCCAGCTTAACACGGCGGAAAAAGAGGAAAGCATGGAAATCTGCTTCGTCACCGGCAAAGACTACACCCGTTTTCTTCAGGAAAATCATCTTGTGTCGAAGCATCGCGGGGAAATTGTGGACGTTCATGGAAAGGTTTTGGGCGATCACGATGGAATCGAGTTTTATACTCTTGGTCAGCGACGCGGTCTCCGAGTGGCTTCGCCGACGCCGCTTTATGTCATTGACCTCGACCCGGCGACAAATCGCGTCATCGTCGGCGACGATTCCGCGCTGGAGCGCGACGAGTTCAACGTCGAACGATGCAACTGGATTGCATTCGACACGCCGCCTGCTTCGCTCGAAGCTACAGTTAAAATCCGCTACAATCACGCTGGCACGCTGGCCACTGTCTCGCCGCTGTCGAACGGTGGCGCGAAGATCAAACTTCATGTTCCGCAACGTGCCGTCACTCCCGGCCAGGCATGCGTGTTTTATCAGGAGGACTTGGTTCTTGGCGGTGGCTGGATAGTTCGTTGACCGGGTTCGTTTCCGACCGGTACGTGATTAACAAGCATGTTGACAAAAAGACGACTTGATTTATCGTCTTTCTGCGAATGAAAGTTTCAAAAAAAACCGACTATGCTTTGCGCGCTTTGTTCACACTGGTGGAGCATTACGGTCGCGACCCCATTCCGATTCGCGAATTGGCTCGACGCAACGACGTGCCAAAGCGTTTCCTCGAACACATCATGCTCGATCTGAAATCGAAGGGCTGGGTGGAGAGCGTGACAGGGGTGCGCGGCGGCTATGTGCTGGCCAAAAGGCCGGATCAGATCATGATGGGCGAGATCGTGCGATATTCTGACGGCATTCTTGGGCCAATTGAATGTGTTTCTGTTTCGGGATACAAGCGATGCACGCAGAACGGTTTGCAGGTTTCGCCGCGTGTTTCTCGATGCACGTAATTATGTCACAGAATTGATGGACGGGGCTTCGCTCGCGGCGGTGGCCAAAGGCGCACCAGTCACTGGCAGGGAAGTTTTCGCTTCCAGTTTTGTGGGTGGCGAAGGGATCTGAATATCCAGCACTTTTCCGCCAGAGTTTTCCGTCGAAAATGTTTTTGAAAACGAATATTTGACATGTGATAAACTTGTGATAAAAATACGACAATAATAGTCGTCATTGGTTGAAATTTGGCGTCACTCATAATCGTGACTCGAGTGGCGTATGAGATATTACGGCAATATTGGCTTTTTGGATCAAACAACAACAAACCATAACGAGACAAACACATGAGCATACCTCGCAACAACCTCAGCACGCTGGCGCTGCACGCCGGGCAAGTCCCCGATCCGACCACCGGCGCGCGCGCCGTGCCGATTTACCAGACGACCTCCTACGTTTTCAAGAGCACCGAGCACGCCGCGAATCTTTTCGCGTTGAAGGAATTCGGCAACATCTACACGCGCCTGATGAATCCGACCACCGACGTCTTCGAGCAGCGCGTCGCCGCCATCGAAGGCGGCACCGGCGCGCTGGCGCGTGGCGTCCGGCCAGGCGGCCATCACCTATGCGCTGCTGGCCATCACGCGGCTGGGCGATGAGATCGTCGCCGGCAACAACCTCTACGGCGGCACTTACAGCTTTTCCATCACACCTTTCCCAAGCTGGGCCGCACGGTGAAGTTCGTGAATTCGCGCGACCCGGAGGCGTTCCGCAAGGCCATCACGCCGAAGACGCGCGCGATCTACGTCGAAACCGTCGGCAATCCGAAGCTGGACGTGCCGGACTTCGAGGCGATCGCCAAGATCGCGCACGAGGCCGGCATTCCGCTGGTGGTGGACAACACCGTCGGCGTCGGCCTGGTGCGGCCGATTGATTACGGCGCGGACATCCTGGCCACCTCGGCCACGAAATACATCGGCGGCCACGGCACGAGCATCGGCGGCGTGATCGTGGACTCCGGGAAGTTCCAATGGAACAACGGCAAGTTCCCCGAATTCACCGAGCCCGATCCGAGCTATCACGGTTTGGTGTATTGGGACGCGTTGAGCAACGTGCCCGGCATGGGCAACGTGGCCTTCATCCTGAAAATCCGCGTGACGCTGCTGCGCGACATCGGCGCGGCGTTAAGCCCCTTCAACGCCCTCCAGTTTTTGCTGGGGCTGGAGGATTTGCCGCTTCCGGCAGAAACAACATTCGGCCAACGCGCTGGAAGTCGCCCGCTGGCTCAAGACACATCCGCTGGTGAACTGGGTGACATATCCCGGCTTGCCGGAGGATCCGAGCTACAAAATCGCCTCGAAATA
>CAVQOW010000007.1:0-141187 GCA_963714605.1 uncultured Verrucomicrobiae bacterium
GCCAAGAGAATGCATACGTCCCGATGCTGGTGACACTATTGGGAATCGTGTAGTTCCCGCTTTTTCCACCCGCAAATTCAACAAGTGTGTTCTGACTCTTATCGAATAGAATACCATCAAGACTGCTGTAGAAGGAGTTGGTTGCGTCCACAGTTATAAACATCAGGCTCGTGCAGAAAGCAAACGCATTGACCCCGACACCGGTGACACTGGCGGGAATTGTGACGCTGGTCAGGCCGGTGCAGGTATTGAAAGCGTAACTCCCGATGCTGGTAACGCTGCTGGGAATTGTGTAGCTCCCGCTTTTGCCGGCCGGATATTCAACAAGTGTGTCCTGGTTCTCGTCGAATAAAACCCCATCCACACTGCTGTAGGAGGAATTGAGATCGTCCACTGTTATAAGCGTCAGGCTGGTACAGTAAGCGAACGCATTGACCCCGACATTGGTAACACTGGCGGAATCATGACGTTGGGCAGACTGCTGCAGAAATTGAATGCGTAACTCCCGATGCTCGTAACAACGTCAGAAATTGTGACGTTGATAAGGCTGGTGCCAATAAGAGAACGCTGAGTTCCCGATACTTGTAACGCCATCGGAGATTATGGCGTTGGTCAGGTTGTAACAGGCAGCGAACGCACCTTGCCCGATGTTGGCAACGCTGCCGGGGATCGTGATGCTGGTCAGGCTGGTGCAGTAATCGAAGGCATAGCTTCCGATGCTAGTAACACCGTTAGAGATCGCAACGCTAGTCAAGCTGGTGCAATAAAAGAACGCATCGTTTCCAATACTCGTAATACTGTTTGAAATCGTGACGCTGGTCAGGCTGGCACACGCCTCGAACGCAGAAGTCCCGATGTTAGTGACGCTGCTGGGAATCGTGACGCTGATCAGGCTAGTGCAGGAATAGAACGCATCGTTTCCGATGCTCGTAACACCGTTGGAGATCGTGACATTGGCCAAGCTGATGCAGTGCCCAGAACGCATCGTCCCCGATACTGGTTACGCCGCCCGGAATTGTGACGTTGGTCAAGCTCGTGCAGGAAATAAACGCATTGTTCCCGATGTTGGTGACGCCGCTTCCGATCACGGCGGTGGTCACGCTGGTGCACCAACCGAAAGCATAGCTTCCGACGCTGGTGACGCTGCCGGGGATCGTGATGCTGGTCAGGCTGGTGCATTCTTCGAATGCATCGTCCCCGATGCTCGTAACTCCGTTAGAGATCGTGACACTGGCCAGGCTGGTACAGTAAATAAACGCCATGTCTCCGATGTTGGTGACGCTGCCGGGGATCGTGATGCTTGTAAGGCTGGTGCACCAACCGACGCTTGTAAATCAATGCTGGTGACAGGTAGGTCATTGATGGTACTGGGATGGTAACCGCGCCTCCGGCCGAAGTAATCTAATATGGTGATGGTATTGCCATCGCTCACGTAACTTAAACCATCAAATACACCATACTGATCGGCCTTGAGCATTACTGGCGATGACAAGAGCAACAGCGCCAGCAGAAATGTTTGGGGTAATTTCATAAAGGGTTCAATCCTTGAAGTTGTCAACTTCTGATTTCGCGTGGTGCAACCAATCATCCACATGCGTCCATGATAAACTTTAGGCAACCCATTTCAAGGTTATTTAAGAATTCTTTAGGAAAAATTCAACCGCCGTTTGCCCGTCGGCTACGCCCAGTAGGCGCAGTTAATTTCCGGAAAGAGGTTGTCGCGGGATTCGACTTCGGCCAGCCAGTTTCGTCGATGCCGTTTGGGTGAGTTGATCGTGGAGCGCGATGAAGCGGAGCAGATGATCTTTGACCCGCCGGCGCGCGTATTCGGGGCTGGTCCCGGCCCGCAGGATAAACGGCCAGTCGCTGGCCTGCGCCAGCAGCAGTTCGCGCGCGGCCTGCTTGCAGCGCGCGGGCCTGCAACGCCGTGGGCATCGGGAAATTGCCGCGCCAGCTCGGTCATCCGTTCCTGCGCCACCTGCAGATGCGGATAAATCCATTCGTTCGATTCGTTGAGCCACACGCGCCAGTAGCCTTCCTCGCCCCAGCTCGAGGCGCCGGGCGTGGCAATTTGATTGGTCGGATGCCGCTGCAGATATTCGCTCGGGCGTGATCAGCGAAAGCGTCTTTCTGGTCGTAAACGAGTTTGCGCACGAGGAAATCGAGAAATTCCGGCCCTTCATACCACCAATGCCCGAACAATTCGGCGTCGTACGGCGCCACGACCATCGGCGGGCGGTCCAGAATGCCTTCCAGCTTGCGGACTTGGGCGAGCGCGTTCGTCCAGAAAATGCCGCGCGTGTTCGCTGGCGGCCTGCAGCGCGTGGTCGCGCTGGTAGATCTGTTTTTCGCGCAGCTGCCGGTGATGCGGTAATACTTGATGCCGGTGAAACCCGCGATTGTCGGGCGACGGCAAATGCGGTTTGACGTAATCGAAATCCAGATCGAACCCGATGTCGCGGTAAAAATCGCGGTAGCGCGGGTCGCCCGGATAGCCTTCATGCTTGCTCCAGACCTGGCGCGAGGAATCGAGGTCGCGGCCAAACGCGGCGACGCCGTTCGGCGTGAAGATCGGCGCGAACGTGCTGTAGCGCGGACGCGGCGTGGCGTGCAGCAGGCCGTGCGTGTCGAGGATGAACCAGCGGATGTTGGCCTCCTGCAAAAATTCTTCGACGCCGGCGGCATAAGCGCATTCCGGCAGCCAGATGCCGCGCGGGTCGCGCCCGAAACAACTGCGGTAATGATCGCGCGCGGTCGAAAATTTGCGCGCGGAGCGACGGCGGATGGCTGGCCATCAGCGGCAGCAGGCCGTGCGTGGCGGCAGTGGTGATGATTTCCAGTCATGCCGCGCGTCCTGAAATTTGCGAAGGCGGCCACGAGGTCGCCGTCGTAATGCCGCCAGATTTCGCGCGCCTGGATGAAATGGTGATGATACATCCACGCGAGGTCGCGAAACGCGCGGTCCCAATGCGTGCGATGGATTTCCTTTTCGGCGAGTTCGATCAGGCCGTCCAGATGCCGGAGATAGCGTTCGCGCAGCAGCGGATCCTGCAGCATCGAGCAAAGCGTGGGTGAAAGCGAGATCGTCAGCCGCGCGTCCATGCCGTCGCGCAGCCAGCCGTCGATAATGTGAATCAGCGGCAGGTAGGTTTCGGTGATGGCCTCAAACAGCCAGCTTTCCTCGAGAAACTTTTCGTGCTCGGGATGCCGCACAAACGGCAGGTGCGCGTGCAGAACGAGAGAAAGATAGCCAGGCATGTCGGAATTGGAGATTGAAAGACTAAAGTCGTGTCGAAATCCATTCGCGCAATCGCGCGGGCTTGAATCGAGCAGCCAGTCCGGAACTGTGGCGAACGGGTATCAGATCTCCGCAACGACCGTCAACATGCTCACGAGATGCGCAACGGCTGCTTGGGTTTGCGCTGGGCGCGCAATAAAGCGCGAGTTCCAACATGCGTACATGCCGCCAGCAGCAGCGATGAATCCCGCGCCAACGTCAGAGGCTCTGCGTTCGGGAGTTTCATCATGGAGTCACAAGTTCTCGGGTTTCGGCGGCTCGAGCGCCGGATCTTGCGGATGCGTGCCCACATCGCCGCAGATATTGCGTCTCGCGGCTGAATTTCAGTTCCGCCGCGCGGCCGTCGGTCCGATCGGCGGAAACCGCCACGGCCGGCAATTCATATTTGCCGTCCGGCAACGCGAAACGAAAGCTGAACGTGCCGTCGGGCCGCAGTTTGATTTCTGTCCGCCGAGGGTGACTTTGGCGTTCGGTTCGGTCGCGCCGTAAATGATCAGCTCCGCGTTGACGTTGAACCAGAATCCTTTCGCGCGTTTCCTTGCCGCCGAACGGACTGAAACGCTGGAAAACCGCGCCCATCGGTGAAGTCGGAGGACCAAATTGCGCCACGACGGGCGAGGAAATTTCGCGCGAAGAGCTTCGGCGGATCAGTTCCGTGATTTCCAACGAGCCCATCCAGACGCGCTGCGCCTGGTCAAAGTTGATGATTTCGGCCAGCGCCTTTTCCTGCGCGGGCGTCCATGCCGGGACTGCACGAGGATGCGGCTGCCGCGCGGAGGTCGGGATGGCCTGGCGGCGAAGTTCTTCGATGGCCATGCGCCAACGGAAGATTCTCCCGCACGGCTTCCTTCACCAGCGCCATGAGTTTCGCAAAGGGAATTCGAGGGCAGCGTGGCGAATTCCACGCCTGTTTCCGCGATACGGCGTCCGGCGGCGTGAGCGTTGCTGCCCGAAATGGCGATGCTCAGCCATTTGCGCCCCGGTTAATAGATAACCCAGTTCGGCGGCGTAGAGTTCGCCCGCCCGTTCGACGTGCGCGAACCAGTGGCGGGATTCCGGGTGCACGTGGATTTCCGTAAGTCGGCGTGGCCGTGAAGTGAACCGGCGAAAATACGCAAAATGAGATGGCCGATCGATGGATGGCGCGTTGTAGCGCGACTGTTGCTCCCGGGTCAGGTCCCAGTTCGCGTAAAGCCAGTGCGGATCGCGCGCGGCGAGGAACAGGCGTTTCGTGCCGTAGGTTTCCGGCAATTCGCCGTTTCCGGTTCAAACTTTTGCGCTGGCGGCGTCGGGCCCAGCGCGAATTTTTCGCCGGGCCCGCTGACTGGCGGCGGGGCGGGGCGATCGCCTTCCAGCAAGATGGGCGGAATTTCGATGGCAGGTTTTCGCCGGACGATTTTGCGTCGCGCGATCCTGAGTTTAGCGACGGCGCGCCTGGTTTTTGCGACAGTTTTCTTGAGGGCAACGGCGCGTTTTGCCACCGCAACCCGGCGCGTGCGGGTCAGTCGCCCGGTTTTTTTGGATGCTGTTTTCGCTTTCATAACGCGAAGTCTCGCTCCATCTGTGCGTTGAGATTGTATGGAGGAGACTACGGCTGGACGGCGGTTCGTGCAACGGGAATCTCTGGCCAGTTGTGTACGGAAAAAATGTGAATAAAGACTGCTTGCCAGCCGACGCGGGCGGGTGTTAATTGATGACTGGACAGGAAAATGAGCGGGCCAGGAAACAACCAATCATCCTCTGGCGGAAACGCCAAAGCCGTTGTATTCGTGGTGGACGACGAGCCGATGTTGCTGGAGGTCGCACGAATGATTTTGGAACCGCTGGGTTATCATGTCCGCACATTCCGTGATGCCGACCTGGCGTTGCAGGCTTACGAATCGGCCAAACCAAGACCAGCGCTCGTCATGACGGATTTTTCCATGCACACGATGAGCGGGATGGATTTCATCCGGGAATGCCGGCGGGTTGAACCTCGTCAGAAAATTCTCCTCGTCAGCGGTACCGTGGACGAAACAATTTACGCCAAAGCTCCCGTCAAACCGGACCGCTTTCTGGCCAAACCATACTTGCCGAACCAACTTGCGGATCTCGTCCACGAACTGCTGAACGATTGATCGGGTGGCGCCGGGAGTTGAAACGGCCCTGCTTGACACGCCTTTCTTCGCTGTTATGCTCCCGCGCTCCGATAACGGGGTGTTCCCAAAACCATTGTGGGCAAACGCCCTCAGTAACGGACGAAAAGACAACGCTTGATTTATGAAACGCCAATATCAACCGTCGAAGATCCGCCGCAAACGGCAGCATGGCTTTTTGGCCCGCAACAGCAGCAAGAGCGGTCGCGCCATCCTGCATAATCGCCGCCGTGTCGGCCGCAAACGCCTGACGCCGGTGTAATCCCTCCGGCCATGTGTGCCGCAAGTTTCACAGCGATTCCGCTTCCCCCGCGCCGCGCGCATCCAGCAGGCACGCGACTTTTCCCGCGCGCGGCAGGAAGGGCAACGCGCCGTGTGCGGCTGCCTCATCGCCAACTGGCGACAGTTGCCAGTAAATACGCAATCCCGCGTTGGCATCGTGACGAGCCGCAAACTCGGGCAACGCGGTGGCGCGCAGCCGGGCGCGGCGGCTGTTGCGGGAGGCTTTCCGCGTGCATCAACACGATTTCGCGCGTCCCGTGGACCTGGTGCTTGTGGCGCGGCAATCAATTGTCGGCCATGGCCTGGCCGAAGTGGAAAAAGATTTTCTGACGACGCTGCGAAGAGCAGGACTGCTGAAGGCGCAGGCCGAGTCGTCAAATTGTTGAATGCAATACAGCCTGTGAATCCGGCCCAACATATTCTGATTTTTGGCTTACGCGTCTATCGCTTGACGTTGTCGCCAGCCCAAACGTTTTTGTTCGGGCCGTCAGGTCAGTGCCGGTTTACGCCGAGCTGCTCGGCGTACGCGCTGGAGGCGATTCGCATGCACGGCGCGCTGGCCGGAAGCTGGCTGGCCGTCAAACGGATTTGCCGCTGCCATCCGTGGGGCGATTGCGGGCACGACCCGGTGCCGACGGAAGATTTTCAATTTCAAATTTCAAATTTCAAATCGGCTGAGCATGGATCGTAAATCAATCATCGTCGTCGCCGTCTGTTTTGTCCTGCTGTTGCTGACGCCCCGGCTATCGAACACGTTGTTTCCGCCCAAGCCATTGCCGCCCGGCGCGACGAATGTCGTCACAGAAACACCCGCCAGCGCGCCCACGGGTGCAACGGCAACTGCGGCCACGCCTCCGCCAAGTTTGGCCCCGGCCACAACCCCAAAACCGGCGTTTTTTACGAACGTGCCGGAGGAAACCCTCGTGCTGAAAAATGACAATGCACGTTACACCTTCACATCGCTACGGCGGCGGATTGAAACTGGTCGAACTGGTGCATTACCCACAGACGGTTTCGCGTCGAGCAAGAAGCAACCGCTGACCAACGGCGTCGCCTCCCTCAACACGCACGTTTCAGTTCCTGTGCTGGCCGTGCTCGGCGATGAATCGGTGCAAGGCGACGGCATTTTTACCCTGATAAAAACTACCGCCGGCAGCGTGCGCGCCGAGAAGACGCTCACCAACGGGTTGCGCCTCGTCAAAGAATTTCAACTCAGCACCAATTACCTCGTCAGCGCCAATGTGCGACTTGAAAACACGTCAGGCCAGCCGCTCAGATTGCCCGCACAGGAATGGGTCGATCGGCACAGCCACGCCGATGGGGCCGGACGACAACGGACTGACTGTCGGACTGATGTGGTATGACGGCATGAAGAAACAAGACATCGCGTCATCGTGGTTTGCAAACCGCGGGTTTATGTGCATCCCCGGCGTGCCGCGCACGGAGTATCGCGCCGGCACGAGCAACGTCGTCTGGGCTTCGGACCACAATCAGTTCTTTGCGCTGGTCGCAATGCCCAAAGAACCGGCGCAGCAAGTCGTCTCGCGCCCGGTGGATTTGCCGCGTCCGAACCATGAAGAAATCCCCGCCAACCTGAAGAACGCGCCGCCTCCGAAAGGTTTTCAAACCGCGTTTGTTTATCCAGCCGCGACGCTCGCGCCGGGTCAGGCCATCGAACGGCAGATTTATTTCTTCGCCGGGCCGAAGGAATATCGCACGCTGGCTCGGCTCGCGGAGCGTTTCCAGAACAACGTGGATTTGATCATGGGCTTCGGCGGTTTCTTCGGTTTCTTCTCCAAGGCGCTGCTGCTGGGAATGAACTGGCTGCATGACATGTTCAAGCTTTCATACGGTCTGGCCATCATCGCGATCACCGTCATCATCAAGCTGCTGTTCTGGCCGCTCACGCAGGCCAGCACGCGCTCCATGAAGCGGATGCAGGCGCTTCAGCCGCAGATGAATGCCCTCAAGGAAAAATACAAGGATGACGCGGCCAAGATGAACAAGAAGCTCATGGAGTTCATGAAGGAAAACAAGGTCAGCCCGCTTGGCGGCTGTTTGCCGATGGCGCTCCAGATGCCGGTGTTCATCGGATTTTTCTACATGATCCGCAGCGCGATTGAATTGCGCGGCGCGAGTTTCCTCTGGGTGGCCGATTTGTCGAAACCGGACACGCTATTCGTCATTCCCGGCACGAATTTTCCGTTCAACCTCCTGCCGCTCATCATGAGCGCATCCCAGTTGTGGCAGTCGCACCTCACCCCGCCGTCGCCCGGCATGGACCCGGCCCAGGCGAAAATGATGAGATACATGCCGCTGATCTTCCTGTTCATGCTCTACAATTTTTCCGCCGGCCTGACGCTCTATTGGACCGTGCAAAATCTCCTGACCATCGCGCAAACGAAATTGACCAAAGCGGCGAACCCCGCCTTGGCGCAAGCTCCGGTATTGACGCCGCTGCAAAAAAAGCGGAAATAGTCTCCAGTCATGGGCTTTTTAATTCGCAATCTGCAATCCGAAATGCGCAAGTGAGTTATGTCTGCACAACCTAAAACCACGCTGGAAACACTGCTCGAACTGCTCGGCTTCAAAGCCGCGGTCGAGGAGCACAAACTCGAAGACGGACTTTTGCTCGACGTGAAGACCGAGGATTCGGGCCGGCTCATCGGACGCCAGGGCCAGACACTTTCCGACCTCCAATACATCACCAACCGTCTCCTTTTCCAGCAGGACACCAACGCGCCAAAAGTCATGGTGGATGTGAGCGGTTACCGCGCCCAAGCCCGCGAGGCGCTCGTCAAACGGGCCCAAGACGCCGCCGAAAAAGTCCGGCGCTGGGGCGACGTGGTTGAGATGGAACCGATGAGCGCATTTGACCGGCGCATCGTGCATCACGCGCTCAAGGACGATCCCGACATCGAAACCCACAGCGTCGAAGTCGAGGGCACAGAGAAAAAAGCGATCCTGCTCCGGCCAAAACACTGAGAGCCAGTTTGAACAGGAGCAGCCGACGCGAGGAGGTTCTGAGTCAAAATCGGGGACGGCTTGTGGGAAAATACAAAGACTCGTGGATTTTTCCTTTTTTGCGCCTTTGTCTCTCTACGACTTTACGTTAAAAACTTCCGGGCGATGTTTGAGTTGATCAAAACCGATGCGCACACCAAGGCGCGGCTGGGCCGGCTGACCACGGCCCACGGCGTCGTGGACACGCCGGTGTACATGCCCGTCGGCACGCAGGGCAGCGTGAAGGCGATTGACCCGCGCGAACTCCGCGAGATGGGCACGCAAATCATCCTCGGCAACACCTACCACCTCAACATCCGGCCCGGACTTGACATCATCCGCGCCGCAGGCGGGCTGCACCAGTTCATCAACTGGCCCGCGCCAATCCTCACCGACAGCGGCGGCTTCCAGGTTTTCAGCCTCGCGAAGATTCGCAAAATCAAGGCGCACGGCGTCGAATTCCGCTCGCATCTCGATGGTTCGCCGCTGTTTCTCGGCCCGAAGGAAGCCATGGAAATCCAGCGCGAACTCGGTTCGGACATTGCCATGACGTTCGACGAATGCCCGCCGCACGACGCGCCAGCCAAGGAACAAAAACTCGCAGTTGAGCGCACCATCCGCTGGGCGGGCGAATGCCGCGAGCAACCACGCGCCAACGGACAAATGGTCTTCGGCATCGTGCAAGGCGGCAGTAACCCGGCGCTCCGTGAAGAATGCGCCAAAGCCATCGTGGCGCTGGACTTCGACGGTTACGCCATCGGCGGTGTGAGTGTGGGCGAACCGGAAGCCGAAATGATGAAAGCCATCGAACTGACCGAACCATTCCTGCCGGCGGCAAAACCACGTTATGCGATGGGACTCGGAACACCGGCGCAAATGGTCGAGCTGATCGCGCGCGGCGTGGACATGTTCGATTGCGTGCTTCCGACGCGCGTGGCGCGAAACGGCACGGCTTACACGCGCAAGGGCGCCATCGGCATCAAGGGCGGCGCTTACAAGGCTGACTTCCGGCCGATTGAAGAAAGCTGCGAGTGTTTCGCGTGCCGTCACTTCACACGTGCTTACCTTCGCCATTTGCTGAACGTGAACGAAATCCTTGGCCTACGGATGCTCAGCGTTCACAACTCGCACCTGTTCCTAAAGCTGATGGCCGACGTGCGCGCGGCGATTACGGCGGGAACTTTTGGGGAATTCCGGCGTGAGTTCGTGGCGAATTATGTGCCGTCGCGAAAAGTTTTGTCGGCGCGGGCGGCGAAAATCGAACGCCGAACCGCAAACCGTTAGTCGGCATTCAAAAATCTCACCGCGTCTTCAAAGTCAGCAGGCCAGGTGGCCTTGAACTTCAGTCGCTTGCCCGTTCGAGGATGGATGAATGACAGCTTGTGCGCGTGCAACATCACGCGCGGCGCTTCGTATTTCGTCAGTTCCGCAAGTCGTCGCGTCTGCCGCTGGCCGTAGGTCTCGTCGCCGGCGACGGGAAATCCGATGTGCTGGAAGTGAACGCGAATCTGGTGCGTGCGACCGGTGTGAAGCAGCACTTCGACGAGCGTGGCTTCGCGCAGCCGTTCAATCACGCGATAGCTGGTGTGCGCCGCGCGGCCCGAATCGTCGTCGCGCACGGCCATGCGTTTGCGGTGCGACGGATGGCGCGCAATGGCGGCGTGGACGTTGCCTTCATCGCGCGGCATCACGCCGCAGACGATGGCGTTGTAAATTTTTTCGACCTGCCGTCCGGCAAATTGCGCGGAAAGCGCCAGGTGCGTGTCGTCGTTCTTGGCCACGACCATGCAGCCGCTGGTTTCTTTGTCGAGCCGGTGGACAATGCCGGGTCGCGCCACTCCGCCGATGCCGCTGAGTTCACCCGCGCAATGATGAAGCAACGCGTTGACGAGCGTGTGTTCCTCGTGTCCGGCGGCGGGATGCACGACCAATCCAGCGGGCTTGTTCAAGACAAGCAGCGCGTCGTCTTCGAACAAAATGTCGAGCGGCATTTCCTCCGGTTGCGCCTCGGCAGGCCGCGCTTCCGGCCATTCGATTTGAACCGTTTCGCCCGCTCGCGGACTATGGGTGGGTTTGACGTTGCGACCGTTGACGCGGATGTGGCCCTGCTCAATGAGCCGTTGAATCGCGCCGCGAGAAACAGCCGGGAATTGCCGGCGCATGAACGTATCGAACCGCTCGGCGGGCAGCGATTTCTCAATCGTGAAAGTTTCAGCGCGGTCGGGCATCCTTCGATTTGCAACGTGTCAATGGTTTAACGAGGATTCAGCAGGCGGTTTCGTCGGCGCGTGCTCACTTCGCCATGTGATCCAGAACACCAGCGCCACGCCGATGCAAATCCCGCTGTCGGCCACGTTGAAGGCGGGAAAACCGATTTCGCTGCCGTTGCGTTGCCGCAGGTAAAAGAAAATGAAATCAATGACTTCATGCCGGCTGGGCAGGAGGCGATCCAGCAGATTTCCCGCGATGCCGCCGAAAATGAGGCCAAAGGCGATCTGCCCCGGCAACGTGCGGGTTTCGAAATGGTGCCGGCTCAGGAACAGCACCAGCAGCGCGACCAGCGCGATGATGGCGAGCAACTCATTGTTGCCGCTCCACATGCTCCACGCCGCGCCGGTGTTGCCCCAGTGGACGAACTTGAAGAAACCGTCAATAATGACCTTTTCCTGTCCCCTGCCAAGGAAGCGGAGCACAAGAAATTTCGTGAACTGGTCGAGCGCAAACACCGCCAGCGCGATGGCCGCAATGCGCCGGTTGGGCGTTCGAAGAATAGTGCTGGTCCGGTTGTTCATGCAGTGACTCAAACGCGAGTCTCGGCACTCTTGCCGTGTGCGCCGAGACCTTCAAGCTCTGCAAATTTTTCCACTCCAGGCAAGGCTTTCTTGAGCGAAGCGCGATCGTATTCCACCACGCTCGTGCGGCGTTGGAATTGGTCCACCGTCAGTCCGGGGAACGACGCGCCTGCGCCGCCGGTTGGCAGCGTGTGGCTCGGCCCGGCCACGTAATCGCCCAGCACCGTCGGCGACCACGGTCCGAGGAAAATCGCGCCCGCCGTCAGGATGCCTTCGGAAATCTTGCGCGGGTTGCGCGTCATCACTTCGCAATGTTCCGGCGCAAGCTGGTTCGCCAGCGCCACCGCGTCGCCGAGCGACTTCACCTGAATCAGCCAAGTGTTGTCGGCAAGAACGCGCTGGATGAATTCGCGCCGTGCAAGCTTGGGCGATTGCTTCGCGATTTCGCCTTGGGCAGCTTTCAAAATTTTCGCTGAAGTTGTCACAAGCCAGACGCGTTCGTGACCGGAACCATGTTCGGCCTGCGCTAGCAAATCGGCGGCGACGAACTTCGGGTTCGCCGTAACATCCGCGAGCACAAGCACTTCGCTCGGGCCTGGCAACAGATCAATGGCGACGTAGCCGACAAGCAATCGCTTGGCGGTGACGACGTAGGCGTTGCCGGGACCGAAAATTTTCTGCACGCGGCGGATGGTCTTCGTGCCGAAAGCCATCGCGGCAATCGCCTGCGCGCCGCCGACACAGTAAATTTCCGTCGCGCCCGCCACCCGCGCTGCGAACAGCAGCGCGGAATTGATTCCGCCATCCTTGCCGCACGGCGTGCAGACGACGATTTCCTTGCAGCCCGCGACTTTGGCGAGCGTGATGGTCATCAGCGCGGTCGAGACGAGCGGCGCTGTTCCACCGGGAATGTAAACGCCGACGCGCTGGAACGGATCGAACCTCTCGCCGACTTTTGCGCCGTGAGAATTTTTCGTCTGCCAGTTTTTCCGCAGCGATTTTCTGGCGAAGTTCGCGATATTTTTCTCCGCCTCGGCCACGGCAGCGCGGAGTGATTCGTCGGCATTGAGCGACGCGGTCATGAGTTCCGCCCGCGTTACGGCGAGCCGGTCGGCAGTGAGCTTCGCACCGTCGAATTTCTCGGTGAATTCCAGAACGGCGTTGTCTCCACGCGCCTGCACGGCATCGAGGATGGCGCGGGTGCGTTGCTCGATGATCGGGTCGAACAAACTGGACGGCGCGGTCAATTCCCGGAGTTTTCGGGAATAGTCCGCATCGGTGTGGTGGATGATTTTCATGTCCAGGCAGGGTAGGAAAAAAAATGCGCAAAGTCAAAACGCGGGCGACATCGTGACGGCGGGCCTACGGCCTGTCGCTACATGGCCCGGATATTATTCTGGCGACATCTTCACCACGGCGGCGGAGGCGGCGGGAATTTTCACCATGAATCGGCCGGCTTGGTCCGGTTTCAACTGCTTCCATTTTCCTTTCCATGAACCGTCATCCTTGATGGGCGCGCCGCCGAGCGTCACGCCGGTCTTCAACGAAACGTCACCTTTGGGCGCGGTTAGGAAAATCACCTGGCCGTGCACATAACTTTCATCGGTGGCGATGGCCGCCTTCAACTTGCGCGCGCCGGGGCCATGCTCCTTGTTGATGAGCGTCACCAGGAGATTTTTGTCCGCGTCCCGGACGGCGTAGGCGGTCAGGTTGACGCCGTCGGCATTGGTGATCGCCAGCGGCAGCAGGTTTCCATGGCTGCCCAGATCAAATGCCTTGATGCCGTAACCGATGGGATGGACGTTGTAACCCTTGGGCGAGGTCCAGAACGTGGCATAACGGCAGGGCTTGTTCATGTCGCGGGCGGCGACCTTGTCGCCGGTATGAAAATTGATGCCGTTCGCACCGTGCGCCGCCCACCAATACGAATAGTCCAGCCCCCACAGCGCGGCGGCAAACGTGTCGCTCACGTCTTCGCGGCCGGAGTTGTAAAAGCTGTTTGCCTCCTCAAAGCGATACGGCAGGCCGTTGGACCGGGCAATGGCCGCAAAAGCCCGATAAAACTTTTCGTAATGCGCAAACAGGTTTGTGGACAGGAGCTTGTCGCGCCCGGCCGCCGTGTTGGTTACGCGGTCACTGTCGCCGCCGGGATAATCGTGCTGGGCGATGAACGCGATGAGCCCCGACCCGGCAAAGTCGTTCACAAAATTGCTCGACCAAGCCACGCGGGTGGGGGTCGAGCACGGTCCGCAGAATTTTGCGCCGGGCGCCTTGTTGGTGATGGCCGCGACGTATTTTCCCCATTCGTCGCGATAGACAGTGTATTCCTTCGAGAACACGTCCGGCTCGTTGCCGATGGCGAAGCCGGCGAGCTGCGGCTGGTAATGTTGGGTGATGTATTCGGCCGTGGTGGCGGCGTTCTCCGCGTTCCCCTTGTTCAGGCGCAGCGTGTAAATCACCTTCACATCAGCGGCCTGCGCGAACCCAAACAGACGGTCAATGTCCGCCGGATCGGGGACCGGGATATTGGTCCGATCCGCCGTGTTTCCGCCCACCCGCAGGCTTTTCACGCCGAGCGTTTTGAACAGCGCGATGAGCGGCTGGTTTGTGGAGTTGAAAAAGCAGTTTCCATTGGTGCGGGGCAGGATGTCCCGCATTTCAAAGCTCAACCCGATGAAATTGGACGATATCGCCGTTCCCGGAGCCTTGGAACCGATGACCACGGTGACCGGGGATTGCGCGGATGCCGTGCCGGCCAGAAAACCACCGGCGCAAATCAGTCCTGAAATCATTTTGAACATTTTCATTTTTCTCGTCTGCGCCAGTTTGTAACTAAACTTGTGGCGGTCGGACATTTTGGGTAAAATCCGGCCCATGCGCAATCCCGTCATCGCCGCGCTCGATGTGCCGACTGCAGAAAAGGCGCTGGAGCTGGCCAGCCAGCTCGCGCCCGCCGTCGGCGCTTTCAAAATCGGCAGTGAGCTTTTCACCAGTGCCGGACCGGACATCGTCCGCCGCATCCGCGACACCGGGGCGGCGGTGTTTCTCGATTTGAAGTTTCACGACATTCCGAACACGGTTGCCAAAGCGGTCGCTGCGGCCGCGCGGCTTGACGTGCAGATGCTCACCGTCCACTCGAGCGGCGGGCTGGAAATGATGTGTGCGGCGGAAGAATCAGCGCTGCAAACTGCGAAACAGGTCGGGTTGAATGCTCCGTTGGTGCTGGGCGTGACGGTGCTCACGAGCCTTGGTAACAAAGCGCTGAGCGAGATCGGCTGCGAGCCGAACGTCGCAAAACAAGTCGGGCGTTTGACCAATCTGGCGATAAAGGCCGGCTTGCGCGGGCTGGTCTGCTCGCCATTGGAAGTTGCCGGATTGCGACAGATTCTTCCGTCGTACATCCAACTTGTGACACCCGGCATCCGCACCGGCGCGGAGCAGGCAGACGATCAGCAACGCACGCTCACGGCGAGCGAAGCGATGGAGGCGGGCGCGAACTGGCTGGTGATTGGCCGCCCGATTTATGCCGCTGAAAATCCGCGCTCGGCGGCGGAGAAAATCCTGGCATCGCTCGAATAGCGCGAGGGCAGTTTCCCCCCGCAGGCATTTGCAGCTTGCCACGTGACCAAGCCCGCTTAGAGTGAGCACGTGAGACTTTTGAAGCCGACAATTTGGTTTTTGTTTGCCTCGTTGCTGCCTTTATCGGCGCAGGTGACCGTGGATGTCGCGCTTGACCAGGATCAGTTCCTTCCCGGCGAGGCGCTGCCGGCTGCGGTGCGCATCACGAACCACTCCGGACAGACGCTGCGCCTGGGCGACGATCCGGATTGGCTGACATTTTCGGTGGAATCACGCGATGGCTTCATTGTGATCAAGACGGGCGAGGTTCCGGTGCTGGGTGGATTCACGCTTGAATCTTCCAAACGAGCGACCAAGCGGGTGGACCTGACGCCTTTCTTCAATCTGACCCGCCCCGGCCGCTATACGATTATCGCGACCGTGCACATCAAGGAATGGGACGGCCAGATCACGAGTTCGCCAAAAGGGTTTGACATTATAAACGGGGCGAAGTTGTGGTCGCAGGAGTTTGGCGTTCCTGCCACCACCACGAATCAGACGCCCGAGGTCCGCAAATACATCCTGCAAGAGGCCAATTACCTCCGGACGCAATTGAAGTTGTATTTGCGCGTGACCGACGCGACGGAATCGAAGGTGTTCAAAGTCTTTCCGATCGGGCCGATGGTTTCTTTTGGTCAGCCGGAACCGCAGTTGGACAAATTGAGCAACCTGCATGTGCTCTATCAAGATGGCCCGCGCTCCTACAATTACATCGTCATCAACCCGGACGGCGAGATGACCGTACGCCAGACCTACGATTACGTAAACAGCCGACCGCGATTGCAGGCAAACGACGAGGGGAAAATTACCGTGATCGGCGGCATGCGCCGATTGACGTCGAGCGACGTGCCGCAGTCGAAGGTTTCAACGGAGAACGCTCAGAGGCCCAAGCCCTGAACAAGAAGGCGTGGCGGAACACGGATTCTGTCCGTTCCAGCACGATCAATCCGCTACTGCACCAAATCTTCGAGTGACTGAACGGAAGCCTGCATTTCTTTGACGATGGGTCTTGCCCGTTCCAGCGCGTTTTGTTCCGTCTCGCCCAGAAATGATTTCAGGACCACGCGCACGGCGGCGATGGGATCGCCGTTGCGGTCGCTCAGCGGCAGAATAACGCCGACCGTTTCCTTGTCTTTGCCGTAGTAAACTGACCCGTGCTTGATGACATCTTTCTCTGTTTCGCCGCCGGGCTGTTGCACTTCCTTCTCATCCTTGCTGGCAATCAACCATGGCTCACCGCGGTCATTCAAAGTGTAAATCTTTAAGCCAAGAATGCGCGGATACTTCTTGATCATGCTGCGCACCAGAACCTGCGCGGGAATCTCACGCGGTGTGTATGTGATCTTCGTGTCGCCAAAATAACTGACAGAATCGGACTTGGTCCAAAAACCGATTTTGCCACTGGTAAAAGTATTGTCAGTCAGTGGAGGAATGACTTCCTTGCCGTCGAGCCGGCAATGAATTTGATTACCCTTGCAGTCGACGACCAGTTCGTGCCAGACGCCTTTGGCAATTTTGATATCCGGGCCGATGGGCATGCCGCGCTCGCCATTGACCACTTTATAGAAACGAATGTTTTTCCCCAGCGCACTGGCCCGGATTACATAAAAGTTTTTCTCGTCCCGGGCGCGAAACACCACGCCGGCCATTTGCTCCAATCCGCCGCTCACGATTTTGAAACGCGTCGTCAGCGTGAAATCGCCATACACCTCGCCGCCGAAAAGGAGGATCGGGAAGCGTTCATCGGTCGGGTCCTGGCTGAGTTGCGCGACCACGGCGCGGCGCGTCACCACGGGCGCTTTGTCCGTCAACGGCGCAAGCAACGGCGGCACTTCTTCCATGATGACCTTCCAGTCGCCTGGTTTTCCATTGCCCGCCAAAACGCTGCGGAATCCTGGCGGTGTCTGGTCCACTGGAGATTCGCTGAAGTCCATCACGCGCTCCGCTCCGAACGCCGGGAGCAAGAGCGCGAGCCACAAACCGATGGGAAGCATTCGCATGAGTGCAACCCTGACAAAAAACAGGCTGGGCGACAAGCAATTGCGGGAGCGTTCGTGCCAAATTTGAAATTGCAGACTACGAGGGGCAGGTTGAACCCAATGCTTTGCCTGCCTGGATCAATCCGTTCGTCGGGTAAAATTTTCAGCCACTTCTTTGCTTCCATCGCCGATGCCGATGTCGTAGGCTTGACGTTTGGTTTGAACGCTAAATTCGCGGCGTATGAGCAAAAATTTCATCCGCATCGGCGGCGCCCGTGAGCACAACCTCAAGAACCTCACGCTCGAAATCCCGCGCGACAAGCTGGTCGTCATTACCGGCCTGAGCGGCAGCGGCAAGTCGTCGCTCGCGTTCGACACGATTTATGCAGAAGGCCAGCGTAAATACGTCGAAAGCCTTTCCGCCTACGCGCGGCAATTCCTCGACCAGATGCAAAAGCCCGACGTGGATTATATCGAAGGGCTTTCGCCGGCCATTGCCATCGAGCAGCGCAGTTCCGGCATGAACCCGCGCTCGACCGTCGCCACGACCACGGAAATTTACGATTATCTCCGTCTGCTTTACGCGCACGTCGGCCAGCCGCATTGTCCGGACACTGGCGTGCCGATCGTCGCGCAGACCACGAGCGACATCGTGGACAAAATCCTCGCGTTGCCGCCGAAAACCAAAGTGATGCTGCTGGCGCCGGTCGTTCGCGGGCAGAAAGGCGAATTTCGCGATGTGATCGAACGGTTGCAGCGCGAAGGTTTCGTCCGCGCCCGCGTGGATGGCGAGATGGTCGAACTCGGCGATCCAAATGCGCGCGTCCGTCTGGATGCGAAGCAAGCACACACGATTGAAGCGGTTGTGGACCGGCTGGTGATGGAGGACAAGGTGCGCGTGCGATTGCAGGATTCGGTGGAGACGGCGTTGCGTTGGGGCGAAGGCGTGATGCGGACGCTGCACCAGGTCGAGAGTCGAGAGTCGAGAGTCGAGGGCTCGAAAATGCGTCCGGCTCCCGACCTTCGACCCTCGTCCCCCGCCCCGGCTCAGTGGATCGAAACGCTTCATTCCAACCGCATGTATTCGCCCGCCACCGGAAAAAGCTATGAGCCGCTGACGCCGAAACATTTCTCGTTCAACGCGCCGAGCGGCGCGTGTCCGGTCTGCCACGGCCTCGGACAGAAAATGATTTTTGATGAGGGTCTTGTGGTGCCCGATGCGGAGAAGTCGCTTGATGAAGGCGCGATTCTTCCGTGGCGGCGCGGCGGCAAGCGGATGGTCATTTACTACAAGGCCATGTTGCGCGCGGTGGCCGGGCACTACGGCCAGAGCCTCGAAAAACCTTACAAAGATTTGCCGGACGATTTCAAAAAGGCTTTGCTCCACGGTTCAGGCGACGCGGAAATCGAATTTCATTTCTGGCGCGCCGGCAAGATGAGCAAAATCACGCGCCCATTTGAGGGCGTGTTGCCGAACATGGCACGACTCTATGCCGAGAGCGAAAGTGAGTTTACGCGCAACCGGCTCAAAGCGTTCATGAGTCCGCAATTTTGTGATGCGTGCGGCGGGCGTCGGCTAAAGCCGGAGATACTTGCTGTGACTTTGGGCGGCGAAACTTCAAATCCGATATCCGAAATCCGAAATCCGAAATCCGAAATTCCCGGCTTGTCCATCATGGACATCTGCTCGCTCTCGGTCGAAAAGGCGGATGAATGTTTCGCTAAACTCAAACTTTCGGAATTCCAGGAGAAGATCGCGCACGAGGTCATCAAGGAAATCCGCGCGCGGCTTGGCTTTCTGAAGAACGTTGGACTCGGCTACCTCACGCTGAATCGGGAAAGTGGTTCGTTGAGCGGCGGCGAGGCGCAGCGCATCCGGCTGGCCACGCAAATCGGCGCGGGTCTGGTCGGTGTGCTTTACATTCTGGACGAGCCAAGCATCGGACTGCACCAGCGCGACAACGATCGTTTGCTCGCGACGCTTAAAGGACTCCGCGATCTGGGCAACACCGTGCTTGTGGTCGAGCACGACGCGGACACGATTCGCGCGGCGGATTATGTTCTGGATCTCGGTCCGGGCGCGGGTGTGCGTGGCGGGGAAATCGTGGTGGCTGGAACGTTGGAGGAGATTTTGAAAAACCCGCGCTCCCTGACGGCAAAATATCTGACCGGCGAACTTTCGATTCCATTGCCGAAGGAACGCAAGAAACCCTCGCCGGACCGCGGCTGGCTGGAAATTCTCGGCGCTCGTGAAAACAATTTGAAGAAGGTGGATGTGCGTATTCCCATCGGTCTGCTGACGTGTGTCACCGGCGTGAGCGGTTCGGGCAAGAGCACGCTGGTGGACGACACGCTGCGCCGCGCGCTGATGCGAAAGTTTTACGGATCGAAGGAAAGGCCCGGCGCGCATCGCGAGCTTCGGAATTACGAGGGACTGGAAAAAATCGTGGTGATTGACCAGACGCCGATTGGCCGCACGCCGCGATCAAATCCCGCGACTTACACCGGCATGTTCAACGCCATCCGTGATCTCTATGCCAAGCTTCCCGCGGCGCGCGTGCGCGGTTACGAGTCGGGCCGGTTCAGTTTCAACGTCAAGGGCGGGCGTTGCGAGAAATGTCAGGGTGACGGTCTCATCAAAATCGAGATGCACTTTCTGCCGCCGGTTTATGTCACGTGCGAGGCGTGCGGCGGAAAGCGCTACAATCGCGAGACATTGGAGATCGCCTACAAAGGTCTGAACATCGCCGATGTGCTTGATATGACGGTGGATGAAGCGGTGACGTTTTTCCGTGCCGTGCCGCAGATTTACGATCCGCTGCTCACGCTCGCTGAAGTCGGTCTCGGCTACATTCGCCTTGGACAATCCGCCACAACGCTCAGCGGCGGCGAGGCGCAGCGCATCAAGCTTGCGGCGGAACTGAGCCGCAAATCCACAGGCCGCACACTGTACATCCTGGACGAGCCGACGACAGGTCTCCATTTTCACGACGTGGCCAAGCTCTTGGAAGTGCTGTTCAAATTGCGCAACGCTGGCAATACGCTCGTCGTCATCGAGCACAATCTCGACGTGATCAAGACGGCGGATTGGATCATTGACCTCGGCCCGGAAGGCGGCGACGCTGGCGGACGGATTGTCGCAAAAGGCACGCCGGAAGAAGTGGCGGAATGCGGTGAGAGTTACACAGGGCAGCATTTAAACCGCGTTCTGGCGGCAACGGCAAATTAGCAGAGGCGCAACAATTTTATGAAGATATCGCTGTTTGGCATTTCACAGATCAAACTTGGCAGGCACAACCTGAAAGATCCGCGATTCGACGAGGCCGATAAACTCGTCGAGGCGGACAAAAAGACCTACGCGCAGGTGGAAGTCATCGGCGACGATGGAATTGGGGACGCCGACGCCATACTTGCATCGTTGGAAGGCCGGGCGGATTTGATATTGAAGGACCTCGAATTTGTCGAGACGCGACTGGGCCGCGAGCCGCAGGAAATCGAACGCGCCGCGTTGGAAAAAATCAAGACGCTGCTCGAACAGGAGAAATTTATCTTCAATTCAGGGTTGAGCCCCGCCGATCTTCAAGCCGTGGCCGCGCACAGTTTTTACACAAACAAACCGATCATCGTCGTGGAGGAATCCGAACTGGCGACGCCAGATGCGCTGCTGTTGCGCGCGTTCAAGGAGGCGGGTTGGATTTGCTTTCTCACGGTCGGCGGCAAGGAAAATCGCGCGTGGCCGATCCGGAAAGGCATCACGGCATGGGAAGCCGGCGGCACGATTCATTCGGACATTCAGAAAGGCTTCATTCGCGCGGAGATCATCAGCTTCGCGGATTTCATCGAGGCTGGAGGCGAAACCCAGGCGAAGCGCGCCGGCAAACAGCGGCTAGAAACCAAGCAATACGTGATGCAGGACTACGACCTGACGAATTTCCGGTTTAACAAGTAATCATTCGCCACACTGACGTTGAAGGCACGCGTTTGATTTCACGCTTCCGCCGCCGAGTTGGCTCGTTTAGAATCGTGCACATGGCGCTGCGCCGCAGATGGATTTTCGTCCTGCTGGCATTGACCTGCTTTGGCGGGCCGGTCAGCGCGGCAATCTTTGGAGGAGAAAACCGGGCTTACAAGGCTGCGACCGATGCGTTCAACGACGGGTTTTGGGATCGCGCGGAGGAACAGCTCGCCCAGTTCGTCACGAAATATCCGAAGTCCGAGCGCGTGCCCGAGGCGGTATTGCTCCAGGCAGAAGCCCAACTGAAACAGGAAAAATCCGCCTCGGCCGTCGCGTTGCTTGTGGCGCGGAAGGGCGGAGCTGGCAAGCTGGCAGACGAATACGTTTACTGGTTGGCCGAAGCGCAATTTCGAAGCACCAACTACATAGCTGCGGCGGATGTTTTCGCCCAACTCGTGCGTGATTTTCCAGAATCGCCACGGCGGTTGGAGGCCGTGGTAGGCGAAGCGGTGGCACGGGCGAAGCTGGGTGAATGGCCGCGAGTGGTCGAACTGCTGCGGCAACCAGAGGGCGTTTTTCAAAGGGCGGTCGCGGAAAACCCAACCGCCGAACCCGCGATGCGCGGTCGTCTGCTGCTCGGAGAAGCGCTTCTGACACAAAAAGATTTTCCGGGCGCGGAATCCGCGTTGCAGCCGCCCGAAGGATTTCATTTCAAACCAGAATTGGACTGGCGGCGACAATACCTGGTCTGTCGCATCCAACTCGCGGCAAAACAAACCTCCGAAGCGTTGGTGAGCAGCTTCGAACCTGTTGGCGATTGCGGAGTCAACCGGGCGGCGCGATTTGTTGTCGGAAACCGTGGCATTCCAAGCGGGCATTCTCGAAAAATTGGACCGGCCGGACGAAGCCATCGCAGTGCTCAACAGAAACCTTGCCGCGAATGTTCCAGTGGAGCGGCAACGCGAGGCAATGTTGAAAATGACCGAACTGGCGCTCGTCCAAAACCAGCCCGCCGAAGCCAGCCAAATGATCGAGCGTTTCTTGGAACAATTTACCAACGCTCCGGCGACAGATGTGGCGTTGTTAACGTTGGGTGAACTGCATCTCAAACAATACCTCGCCGGGACCGGAACAAACCAAATCGAAACCGTTTCAACAAACGCCCCGACCGGCACGAACCATTTGGACCAGGCACTCGAGTTGTTTGGTCGGCTCGTCAATGAACATTCTGCAAGCACTTTCGCTGGCAAGGCTGAACTGGACCGCGGCTGGTGTTTTTGGGTCGCAACCAACATCCCGGCGAGCGCCGAGGCCTTCAAGGCGGCGGTGGACCGATTGCCTCCTTCCGAGGATTCGATCGTCGCGCGATTCAAACTTGGCGACGCGCTTTTTTTGCAAACGAATTATGCGGGCGCTTTGCAAAATTACCGGGCGGTGACCCATGAACTTGGACACTGGCCCCGCTTGCAACAGGCCATCGGCGATCAGGCGCTTTATCAGACCTTGCGCGCCAGTCTTGAACTGAAAGATGCCACAAGCGCCAGCAATGCGATGGCTCAAATCCTGAAATCCTATCCCCGAAGCAACTTGGCTGACCGCGGCGTGTTGTTGGTTGGCGAAGGATTTTCGGGCATCAACGAGCCGGGCCGGGCGCGGGCGGTGTTCAAGGAGTTTCTGAAATTGTCTCCCGACGCGCCATTACAAGCCGAAGTGGAACTGGCCATCGCCCGCACATATGAACAACAAACGAATTGGACCGCGGCCATTTCGAGTTACGACGATTGGCTCGGCCGATTTGCGACGAACGAATTGCGGGCGCGCGCCGAGTATTCCCGTGCATGGGCGAATTTTCAGGCGGGACGAGAATCCAACGCCTTTCTGTTGTTTACGAATTGTGTGGCGCAGTTTCCGACGAACGACCTTGCGCCGCAGGCGCAGTGGTGGGTGGCTGATCACTTCTTTCGGCTCGGCGACTTTGTCAATGCGGAAAAGAATTACCAGTTGCTGTTCCAGACGTGGCCCGCGTCCGAACTCGCCTATCCGGCGCGCATGATGGCAGGTCGCGCGGCGGTGGGCCGGCTCGGTTACTCGGATGCGCGCGATTATTTCACAAACCTGACGAGCGATTTGAATTGTCCGGCGGAGCTGAAAGCACAGGCCTTGTTTGCGTATGGCGACGTGCTGATGCATTTGGAGACGGCGGAGACGAATTCGCTGGCCAACGTGGAGGAGGCAATCCGCGTGTTCGGCAAGATTTGCCAGTTGTATCCGACGAACGAGGCGTGCGCCCTGGCATGGGGCGAAATCGGCGACTGTTACCTGCAGTTGGCGGCCCGGGATGCGCGCCAATACGATGCGGCGACGAATGCCTATGCGCAGGCTGTCAATTCGCCGCACGCCAGCGTTACGGCTCGCAGCCAGGCGCAGGTGGGAATCGGGCTGGTGTTGGAAAAATCCGCCCAGCGAAAAACGGGCGATGAGCTGACCGCGCTGCTGAAGCTGGCGTTGGAGAATTACCTCGACGTGGCTTATGAAAAAAATCTACGCGAAGGCGAGACGCCTGATCTGTTCTGGGTCAAGAAAGCGGGATTGGAAGCGGCGCGCGTCGCCGAATCGTTGGGGGAATGGCCGCAGGCGGTGAATTTGTACCGCCGTTTGGAGGGGTTGCTCCCGCCGTTGAAGGACATGCTGGAAAAGAAAATCGCCAAGGCGCAGGAGCATTTGGAACAGGAGAAAAACTGAGGGGTGAGCGGCAAAGTTTGAATCGCAAGGCGCTTCGCATTGTGAGTCGGAAGAACTTGGATCGGAGCGGAACAAATGGAAAACCTCGGCAATCTGGGAGTCTCTTTGCCGGAGAATGTTGGTAACAGTTGGCAGATTCATTGGCAAACGGCCCCGACGCCCGTCAGAAAACAAAACCCCCTCCCGATTTTCTCGGGAGGGGGCTCAAAAGGTTCTAAATCAGATTAGAACTTGTAGATGATGTTCGCCGCGAGCATGTAGGTATTGTCGCGACTGTCTTGTAAGAAGTTTTGATTTAAGGTACCGCCATAAACGGCGTGGTCGAGTGCATCGTGATCCCAGCGGAATTCCAAGCGGCTGATGACGTTCTTCCACAGGTCATATTGGATCGTGGCGGTAGCCGCAACAGCCTTTTGAGGAATGATCGACCCTCCGTTCACGTTTCCGTTCGAATCATAAGACACAGACGACAACCATGGACCAGAACCGTGGATATATTCTCCGCGGAGGTTGAGCGTCATTTTCTCCGTCGCCTGGTATGAGATATAAACTGTCGAGGCGTGCCAATAGGCGGAATGCTGGGCCGTGAGGTCCTGTCCGCTGATGCTCAGATAGTCTTGCGCCGTGCCCACCCGCAACCCAGTGACTGGAGTTTGCACAGGAGTGCCGGCGTAGAACGAGGTCTGATCGGCGGCGATACCAGAAGCACCTATACTCGAATTGAGGCCGTTGACAATCCCGGCATAGAGGGTGGACCCAGCAAAGGTGCCCCAACTCTTCGGCGCCGTCAGAGCGATTGAGCCCATGTAGGTCTTGTAGCTCTCGGCTTTCGCATACGCATTCAAATTAGCAGCCGTTGCGAAAAAGGCCCGCTGATTGATCGCTGGTCCGACGGTATCTGCGACCCCCGCCGAGAAGGCGAAAGAGTCGTTCACACGATACGTGCCCAAGACGCCCGTATGAGTCTGGGGTTCGATTGAGGCGGCGTACGAGTGCGTGTAATTGGGGTTGTCGCCCCTTGCCAGCGTTTCCCATCCGATGATGGTGTCGAACACGCCGATCTTCCAATCAATGCCATTGCCGACGGGCGTACGCAAAGCCACATAGGCTTGGCGAACCGCGAAGTCGGAACTGTTCGAACCGGTGCTTGTCGTTCCAAGAGCGCTGGCTTCTGGCCCAAACCACAGGTCAACCTGGTAACCCGAGGCCCATTCTGATTCATCCATTGCCTTGGAGATGCTGAGCTGGATTACGTCCAAGTTGAAGCCATCGGCCTTGTTTGGACTGTTGAAGTCGTAGCCTGGTACGACTGCGTTACCCGTGCCCATGTTCCACTGCATTGAGGTGTCAACATAGCCGCTGATGGTCGTGCCGGTGAGTGCCGATTGCACGAAGTTCGCCTTCTGCTCATCGCCCATGGCGGCGGATGCGAGGCTGACGACCCCGATGGCGGCCAACCCTAACGTCCATTTATTAAACTTCATTTGGTTCCTCCGATGTTATTTGTTGTGTTTTTTACTATTGTACATGTACATATGCATTTCGAGGGGCAAAACCGGTTTGCCCCAGCACCATTCCGGTGCATCTGGCCCAACAAATAAATGAAATCCCCCAGTTTGACAACAACTTTTTTTGGCCAATAAAGATTGGCTCTTTTTGCGCACCAATACCCCCGATCTGCCTCAAGCCGCCGGTATTGCGGCCCGTTTGGCTAAAATAGCGTCCACCACCTTCCGGGCCAAGGCTGGATTGTCCGCCAGCGCCTTCTGTGCGGCGTCTTTGCCCTGGCCGATCAATTCGCCGCTGAATTGCAGCCATGCGCCCTTCTTTTCCACCACGCCGTGTTCCACGCCCACATCAAGGATGCTGCCTTCCTTGTTGATGCCGTGATTGAACATGATGTCGAATTCGGCCTCGGTGAATGGCGGCGCGGTCTTGTTTTTCACGACCTTCACTCTGACATGGCTGC
Organism: uncultured Verrucomicrobiae bacterium; assembly: GCA_963714605.1. Lineage (GTDB taxonomy): Bacteria > Verrucomicrobiota > Verrucomicrobiia > Limisphaerales > CAVQOW01 > CAVQOW01. Next base: position 25,774 of record CAVQOW010000007.1, read on the forward strand.
CAATGACGCTGCCGGCGGAGTCCTTGATCGAATCCTTGCGGCGGATGTCGAGGCGCACGCTGGCGTAAAACTTCAGCGCCTTGCCGCCGGACGTGGTTTCGGGATTACCGAACATGACGCCCACCTTTTCGCGCATCTGGTTGGTGAAGATGCAGGTGGTCTTGGCCTTGGCGAGGATGGCCGTGAGCTTGCGCAACGCCTGGCTCATCAGCCGCGCCTGCATGCCCATCGTGGCCATGCCCATCTCGCCCTCCAGCTCCGCCTTGGGCACGAGCGCCGCGACGGAATCAATCACGATCACGTCCAGCGCATTGGAGCGGGCGAGCGTTTCGCAAATCGTCAGCGCCTCCTCGCCGCTGTCGGGCTGCGACACGAGCAGGTCGTCGAGATTGACGCCCAGCCGTTTGGCGTAGGCCGGGTCGAGGGCGTGCTCGGCGTCAATGAACGCGGCGAGGCCGCCCGCCTTTTGCGCGCTGGCAATCACGTGGAGCATCAGCGTCGTCTTGCCGGAAGCTTCCGGGCCAAAGATTTCAACGACGCGCCCGCGTGGGATGCCACCGACGCCGAGCGCCAAATCCAGCCCCAGCGCGCCGGTGGGGATGACATCAATTTTCACCTGTGCGCGCGAGTCGCCCAGACGCATGATGCTGCCGTCGCCGTAGGTTTTAGTGATGATGGAGATGGCGGCGTCCAGATCGCGCTGGCGCGTGGCAGTGGCTTTGACGGCTTCCGTGGTTTTGGCGTCAGCGGCGGTTTTTTCGGCAGGTTTTGGCGGCATAGATCAAGTATCGGTAAAAGGTTGACTGCGCTTGGTTTGCTGGGTCTTGAGAGTAGTCAACCAGCGTTCGATAGTCAACGCGCGATGCAACTGAAAAAAGCCTAAACTGAGTGCCGTGTTGACGTCGTGCCGGCGACCGGGTGACACTGTCCAAAAATGAAACTCAGCTGCGACTGCGACAAATGAGAAAACCGAAAGTTTCCTGCACGGCGGTGCGAAATCCGCGATCGCTCATTCGCCCGCTTGTGTGTGTGCTTGCTCCCTACACTCCCGGCGAGCAGCCGAAGATCAAAGGGCTGGTCAAGCTCAACACAAATGAGAATCCGTATCCGCCGTCACCGCACGTTTTGAAGACGGTGAAAGCAGCGGTGGACGGGCGGCTGCGACTCTATCCGAATCCGACCGCTGACCGGTTGCGCGGGAAGCTGGCGCGGCTGCACGGCTGCAAACCGGAGAACATCATCGTCGGCAACGGCTCGGACGAATTGCTGGCGATGGCGGTGCGGGCGTTTGTTGAACCAAGTCCGAAATCCAAAGTCCGAAATTCAAAGTCAGGGATCGGGAAGGCGACAGTCCAATTTTTCACGCCGAGCTACTCGCTTTATCCGGTGCTGGCGAACATCCACGGCGCGGCGAAGAGTGTTTTGGCGCTCAATCCGGATTTCAGCATGCCGGACCTCCGGGAATTGAAGCGCGGCATGACTTGGGATTTTCACGCCGCGCTCACATTCATCACGACACCGAACGCACCGAGTGGTCACGGTTGTTCAACAAGAGAGCTCGAAGCGCTTTGCAAAACGCAATACGGCGTGCTGGTGCTTGACGAGGCGTACGTGGATTTTGCGGATGAAAATGCGATGTCGCTGGCACTGAAGTATCCGAACGTCATCGTGTCGCGCACGTTCTCGAAGGCGTATTCGCTGTGCTTCCAGCGCGTGGGTTATTTTGTCGGGCACCCGGAACTCATCGGCGCGCTGCACAAAATTCGCGACAGCTACAACGTCAACGGCCTTGGCCAGATTGCCGCCGAAGCGACGCTCGACGACATGGCTTATTATCGGGAAAATTTCCGCAAGATCATCGCCACACGCGAGTGGTTGAGTCGCGAACTGACGAAGCTCGGTTTTCGCGTTTGTCCGAGCCAGACCAATTTTATTTTCGTCAAACCACCGTCATTCCCGGCGGAGAAATGGCTCGCAAAACTGCGCAGTCGCAAAATTCTAGTGCGCTGGTTCAGCCAGTTGGTGGTGAAGGATTACTTGCGCATCACCATTGGCACGGAACGCGAATCGGAGACGTTGGTCAAAGCAGTGCGGGCGATTTTATGAACCCGCTTTGCGGCAGGCTTCCCGGAAAGGATTCATCCGGTTCAGCGCAAATAACAACTAAACGGTGTGTCTCTCTCGCATATCACGAATCCTGTTGGGGCAAGCCGTTTAAAATCTTTCATCGCCCAGCCGCCAGTCTCATTGCATTTCGACCCCGCCCTGCATTCCCGCCAAGCCGCTTGAAATTGGGCCTGCCGCGAATCATTGCAACTGGAGAATGTAAAACTGTTGCGGGTCGTTCGGATTCACCGCGTTGGTTGCGGTGATGCTGAAGTTTCCATTTATGCCGGGCATATTGGTCGCCACTGGCGTCCACTGGTCTAACGGTTCCGCTATGTTCGTGCCCATCAGCACAAAATAGGTCCGGTTGGATAGTCCGCCGCTGCCGTTAACCACGAGATTCATACCGGACAGGCCGAAGCTGGCGATTCCAAGTGGTTGCACCAGCGTGACGCTGATGTCATCCAGTCCGAAATACGCAGTGTCGTTCCGGTATCCAAATTGCAGAACCGCAGTGTCTGCCGTCGCTGTAACTGAAAGCTGGATGTTGGTCCAGCCGGTTACGGGAAGATTTGTTCTGTCAAAGAGCACGGTGCCATTCCACGAAATCAGAAACTCGTTGTTGGTTTTGCTGGTGGGATTATCCAGCCAAAACGAGATCGAATAAACCGCTCCGGGAGTCGTGGAGAGAGTTTGAGAAAGGTAGCCAAGCGACCCGCTGGCAGACAATTGAGCGCCGTACGTGCCCGAGTGGCGGTAATTTGCAAGCGTCGAAATCGCAAAGTACCCGCTGCCAGTCCAATTCGTGAAAGTCCCCGTTTCAAACCCGCCATTCAGAATCGAGCTGGGATAAACCACGGCGATGCCGGGGCCGGAGCCAATAATTGCGGCGTTATTATTATTGATCGCGATGAGGTTGGGGAAAAATGGGCCGTTGTTAGTATAAGTGTGCGATGGATTTTGCGTGGAATAGTTAGTCGAGCCATCGCCGAAGTTCCAGTGCCATGTGATGATGGTATTGCCTCCGTTGTCAACGCCGGGCGCGCTGAATTGCACGGCTTGCGGCGGTATGCCGTTCGTAGGGCTGGCGGTGAACGAAATCGAAGGCGTGAAACTCGGGTCGAGCGCGAACACCGATCCCGCACCGGGGAGCGAGCTTGCAGAAACGGGCGCACCGTATTCAGATGTCCCGTACACGGTATTGCCAATTACCACCAGGTCTCCGACCGGCATGCCTTGCTGGAAGGCGAATGTGTGCAGGGTCGTGAAACCCGACCCATCGGTATTGAGCTGAAAAACCGTGCCGGCATTTCCGTTGCCCCCGTCCGATGCGGTGCCAAACAGCGTGCTGCCTGACAGCACCAAGGCCGCCTTCGGGTGTACCCCATCAAAGACGTTGGTAAATGCGTACAGTCTCACAAAGCCCATCCCATCCGTATTCAACTTGAACACAGTGCCGGACGTGCCGGCTGGGCCGGCTCTTCCGACTATCGCCGGACCGCCCAACTCCGCGGTCCCAAAGAGCGTATTGCCGGACAAGATCAAACCGCCAACTGGATTGGCTCCATCGGGGCTGTTGGTTCCTTGGATGAGCGCGTGGAAACTATAAAGACAGGTGAAGCCCGTCCCGTTCGTATTGATCTTGAAAAGCGTCCCGGCACCGCCTGGGCCGCCATAATATGCCGTCCCATACAGCGTGTCTCCACCCAATACCAAGCCGGACAGCGGACCTTGTCCGTCGCTGTTCGTGCCGTTTACTGTCGCGCTGAAATTGTAAAGATTGGTAAACCCAGTGCCGTCGGTGTTGATCTTGAATACCGTTGACTCCTTGCCCCCAGCTTCGGTGGAGAACGGCTGTGATGCCCCAGCCGTCCCATAAAGCGTGCTGCCGGACAAGACCAAGCCCGCCGTGGGAAACGCTCCATCCACGCCGTTCGTGAAGTTGTAAAGATTGGTGAAACCCGTGCCATCCGTGTTGAGCCGGAAAATGGTTCCAACGCCGAAAGCCCCGCCAATCTCCGTCGTCCCGTAAAGCAGGCCGCCTGATACCGCAAGCGTTCCAAAAGGAATGGCCCCGTCGCTGTTCGCATAACTATTATCGCCGGACGCCGATTCGTTGGTTGCCGCGCTGAACGTGTGGAGAGTGGCGAAACTTGTTCCGTTGGTATTGACCTTGAATACAACCCCCGCGCCCGCGCCGCCACCCGCCGAAGCGCTCCCGTAAAACGAGTCGCCGGACAACACCAGGCCCCCTTGCGGCTGCGCGCCATCGCCACCGTTATCAAGCACCGTAAAACCTGAGCCGTCGGTGTTGAGCTTGAAGACGGTTCCACCAGTAGCACCACCGGTATTTGGCGTTGTCCCAAACAGCGTGCCGCCTGATAGAAGCAATCCCGCCGCAGGCTGAGTGCCGCCATTGCCTTGCGCGAACTCGTAAAGATTGGTGAAGCCAGTGCCATCGGTGTTGAGCTTGAATACCGTTCCCCAACCCGGGAAATTGGTTCCGCCAGAACTCGCCGTTCCATACAACGTGCCGTCCGAAAGGGCCAAGGCCCCCACCGGTGTGCTCCCGTCAACGCCATTCGTAAAGTTGTAAAGATTGGTAAAGCCGGAATCGACAGTGTTCAGGCTGAACACCGTTCCGTGGCCCTTGCCGCCGAGCGAGGCTGTGCCATATAGCGTGCCGCCCGATAGTATCAGGCCGTCTTCCGGTTGCGCGCCATCGCTGTTCGTGCCGGATAGCGTCGCAGGAAAAGCGTGCAAAGTGGCGAAACCAGTGCCGTTGGTGTCAATTTTGAATATCGTCCCGTAACCGTTGGTGCCGCCCTCCTCCGTCGTCCCATACAGCGTGCTGCCGGACAGCACCATCCCCGCCATCGGATAAGCTCCATCGACGCTTCTCACCAAACCGCTGAAAGTGTAAAGATTGGTAAAACCGGTGCCGTCAGTGTTGACCTTGAAAATTGTTCCGACGCTGTTATGACTGCCTCCCACCGACGCGGTCCCGTACAATGTGTTACCAGACAGAACCAAGCTGGCTACCGGATTGGCTCCATCACTGTTCGTGCCCAATGTGTAGGCGGTGAAACTGTAAATCGTGGCGAAGCCCGACCCATCGGTATTGACCTTAAATACGGTTCCATGCCCACCGCTGCCGCCGTTTTTTGCCGTCCCATACAGCGTGCTGCCGGAAATGATCAGTCCCGCCGCCGGTCCGGCCCCATCGCTGCCATTGGTGAAACTGTAAAGGATGTCAAAGCCGGTGCCGTCGGGTTGCACCTTGAACACCGTTCCGTAGCCCGAAGGCGCCGAAACTCCGCCAGAGGCCGAGACACCGTACAAAGTGCCGTCCGCGCCTTGCGTCAGCGGTGCGGCGGAACCAGTCGCCGCGCTGAAAATGTGCAACGCGGAAAAGATTTGCGCCTTGGCCGTCGTCGCCGGACACAACGCCGCAGCGAGGCAAAACGCCGCCAGCCTGCCGACATAATTTCCCATAAGTAGCTTTGTTTTGTCTTGTGTTGGGCTGAAAAGGATTATACCACGAACCTGCCGAATTTCAAGAAAGCAAGACCGGTGAAACATACACCCGACCCGGTTTTGATTCCGTTTCGCGGTTTATATACAAAAGGCGCGACGTCAACCTGCCTTCAAATCAGAGCACTACAGATTGCGCCTTTTTGTTTCCTGCCAAAGGTCTTTATGCTAAAAGACGGGCGTGTATCTCGAATACTACGGCCTGAAAGAGCCGCCGTTCGACATCACGCCGAACCCGCGGTTTCTCTTTTACAGCGCGAAACATCGCGAGGCCTTCAACCATCTGCTCTACGGCATTCGCGAGCGGAAAGGCTTCGTGCAACTTACGGGCGAAGTCGGCGCGGGCAAGACCACGCTCTGCCGTGCGATGTTGGAACAGCTCGATGGCCATTTCTCCACGGCGCTGATCCTGAATCCGGTGATGAGCGCCGGCGAATTGATGAAAGCCGTCGCCATCGAGTTCGGCCTGCATGTCAAAGGACTGGACCGGCTGGAAACGCTGGCCGCGATCAACGAGTTTTTGTTCAAGCAAGTCGAGCATGCCAAGGAGTCCGTGCTCATTATTGACGAGGCGCAGGATTTGACGGATGAGTTGCTCGAACAGGTGCGACTGCTCTCGAACCTTGAAACCGACGACCACAAGCTATTGCAGATCGTGTTGATGGGTCAGCCGGAGTTGCGCGACCGTTTGAACAACCCGCGCCTGCGCCAGCTACGCCAGCGCATCACCGTGCGTTATCATTTGCCACCGTTGAACCGTTTCGATGTCGCCCACTACATCCAGCACCGGCTCGACATTTCAGGCGCGAAAGGCGCGCCGTATTTCACGCGACCCGCGCTGTGGCGGGTTTTTAGTTACAGCCACGGCATTCCGCGACTCGTGAACGCCGTGTGCGACAAGGCGCTGCTGGCAGGTTTCGTCCAACAGAGCGACCGGATCACCTACGGCATGGTGAATCTGGCTGTGCGCGAACTCGAAGGGCAGATTGACTGACGTATGAGTCTCATCAACGATGCGCTCAAACGGGCCAAGCAGGCACAACAACAAAGGCCGCAATCAGCCGCGCCCGGTCCGCAACTGCGGCCCGTGGAGGCCAGACAATCCGTCACGGGACGCAAAATGTCGCCGGTCGTTTGGATACTTTGGCTGTTCCTGTTTCTTGGCATTGCCGGATTCATGATTTGGCGGTCGTTTAACCGGAAGAATTCGGGCCAAACAACAACCGCCACAGTTGCCAAACCGTCACCTGCCCCGCTTACGCTCGCATCCAAACCGGCCTCCACTGTGACCGCCGTCGCAGTGCCAACGGCAAAAGTTCAAATTCAACCCGCCCCGCGACCGGCCATTGAAACTGTCATACCGGCGCCCGCGCCGACAGTCGCGCCAATTTCAACGGTGAGCACGCAACCGGTGATCGCGTCGGCGTCGCCAACGCACGCGCCCATAATCACACCGCCTGCTCCACCACCGCAGCTTGCGTGGCCGAAGTTGCAGGGGATTTTCTACCGGCCAGACCGGCCCGCCGCCTTGATCAATGGCAAGACCGTTCTGGTCGGCGACCAGATCGGGGAATTCCGCGTCATGCGCATCGAGCAGGGAAGCGCCACGCTGGTGTGTGCAGGCCAAACCAATGTGCTGAAGCTGCCCCAGTAAACAGCGCGACGCTTGTTCTTGCCCGGCATCGCGCCATCGGCCAACTTCTGGCGCAATGTTTTTGCGCAAACAATTCGAGGCGTCGCCCATCACCGCCCGCGTGGCGCCGTTTGCCGTTTTTCTCGTCCTGACGTTCGGTCAGGGGAAATTCGGCGGGGAATCACGGTATTGGCTTTATCTGGCGAAGACGCTCGTCGGTGCATGGTTGATCTGGGAGATCCGCCCGTTTGTTTCCGAAATGCGCTGGGCGTTCAGTTGGGAAGCGGTGATTGTGGGTGTCGGCATTTGTGCGATATGGATTGGGTTGGATCCGTTTTATCCAAAAATGGGCGGCGGTGGAACCCCGTGGAATCCGCACAAACAGTTCGGCTGCGGCTCCGCGCTGGCATGGACGTTCATTGTCGTAAGACTCGTCGGGTCGTCGCTGGTTGTTCCACCGCTGGAGGAAGTTTTTTACCGGTCGTTTTTGTATCGCTACCTCATCAACATGAATTTTCTGTCGGTGCCGCTGGGCCAATTCCATTGGATGGCGTTGTTTATGACCGCGATGTTCTTTGGCGTCGGGGAACATTACGAATGGCTGGCGGGCATCCTGTGCGGGCTGGCTTATCAATGGCTCGTCATCCGCAAAGGCCGCCTCGGCGACGCCATGACCGCCCATGCAATCACGAATTTTCTGCTTGGCGTGTGGGTCGTGTGGCGAGGCGCGTGGCATTTCTGGTAAGCGGATTGCGGTAATGGCATTTCTCTGATTTCATCCCCGCGTGCTGCCCTGCGTTTTGTTTGAAGACGAGCATCTGCTGGTGGTGAACAAGCCGGTCGGCATGAACACGCACGCCCCCGGCCCGTTTGCGGGCGAGGGCCTTTACGACTGGCTGAAAAACCGCGAGCCGCGCTGGGCGTCGCTGGCCATCCTCCACCGGCTCGACAAGGAAACCAGCGGCGTGATGGTGTTCGGCAAAACCGCTCTGGCCAACCGCTCGCTCACCGAGCAATTCGAGAGACACAAGGTCCGTAAAAAATATTTGCTCCTGACCGACCGTGAAATTCCCCGCAAGGAATTCAAAGTCAAAACCTCGCTGGTGCGCGTGGGAGAAAAATACGTGAGCCGACCGCTTCACGCGGGGGGAGAAGCAGCAGAGACGAAATTTCGCGTCACGGCTTCAGCCGGTTTGAGTCGTCCAAAGGCCGAACTCCGAATGGTCGAAGCCGCGCCGTTGACCGGGCGCACGCACCAGATTCGCGTTCATGCGGCAGAAAGCGGCTTCCCGATTCTGGGCGACACGCTTTACGGCGGCTCGCCCGCACCGCGTGTTTTTTTGCATGCGACTGAGTTGGCATTCAGTCACCCGACGACAGGCGAAGAAGTGAAGTTTTGCTCCGCACCGGACTTCGACGTGGAGACACGTTTTGTTCTGCGAACAGCGTTGATTGAATCCGAAGCCACGAACGCTTTCCGCCTGATTCACGGCGCAAGTGACTGTTGGCCAGGCTGGTATGTGGATCGTCTCGGAGATTTTCTGCTGTCGCAAAGTGACCGGCCACTCACCAAAAAACAAAACGATTTTCTGCTGACCCTTCTCAAAAAAGCCGCCGCGCACGAAGAGGCCGGTGCTTCATTGCGTGGCGTGTATCACAAAATCCTTACGCGGCACGTTCGGCAGACGAGTGCGGTTGAAACGTCGCCACAACTTGTCCTGGGCGAAGCCGCGCCGGAGCGGTTCATCGTTCGCGAAAACAGTGTTCGGTTTGAATTGAGTTTCAACGAGGGCTATTCGGTTGGCTTGTTTCTCGACCAGCGCGACAACCGGCGACGGTTTTTAATGAAGTCACGTAGCAGCGAATTTTCCGCTGTCTCAATCCGCAATCCGCAGTCCGCAATTTGAAATTCTTAACGCCTTTGCCTACACATGCGGGTTCTCCGTCTGCGCGGCGACGGCGGACGCGAAAACCACAAGCCTCGACCTGTCGAAAAAATATCTTGATTGGGGCAGGCGCAACTTCGAATTGAATGGGCTCAATCCCGCGGAGCACGATTTCATTTGCGGCGATGTCTTCGACTGGCTGAAGCGCTGGGCAAAGAAGGGGCGCGCATTTGATGTTGTGGTACTCGATCCGCCGACGTTTTCGCAATCGAAAGGACAGGGTGTGTTCCGCGCCGAAAAAGATTACGGCAAGCTCGTGGCAGCCGCGCTGCCCGTGCTCAAGACGAACGGAGTTCTATTTGCTTCCACGAATGCCGCCGCGCTCAAACCGGAGGTGTTTTTAGAAATTGTCCGAGAAGCAATCCGCGCCAGCGGTCGAAAAATCCTGAAGCAACATTACGTCCCCCAACCGCCTGATTTTCCCATCACGCGCGCCGAACCGGGCCATCTAAAAACCCTCTGGCTGCAGATTGTTCCCGAATCCAAGGCGTAAAACGACTGAGGCGGGAGCACCATTTTAACGGCGCTCCCGCCTCTTTCAATTTGTCACCATCCCTTCAGTCATGTTGCCGCGCACCTCTGGCGCAAGCCCACAACCTTGCGGGCGACCGGTCAAACCCAGTCGCCGGCAAAATCCCGTCTTTCCATTTATGGCGCGCGCAGGATGTAAAACTTGTGCGGTGTGCCTTTGCCGAAGTTATTGTTGGTGATACCAAACATGGGACTAGTGTACGTGTTCGACGATTCCAACACCCAGTTGGTCAGATAAGTATCCACGTTGGTGGAACTCCATAAGGTCATGCTGTAAGTACCGATTCCATTGTTGGTACCGCTGAACACAAGGTTCGTACCATTTTGGATTTGGACGCTGCCGGAGGTGAAGCGGATCACCGTCGGTTCTGATGATGTTTGCCCGCCCGTGATACGCAATATGCCGTCCGTGGTCAGTGTGTTGGTGTTCCAAGTAAGACCCGCGCCCGGCACCGCCGGTGTGATGCTCGCGAACGCGCCCGAATAGCTCGCGGCATCGAAGAGCTTGAAGGAATCGGTATTCGTCAGCGTGCCAGCCAGATTGGTCACAACCAGCGTGCCTCCATACGTAACGCTCGTCAGACCGGTCACCTCATCGTTTGTGCTGGTGGTCTTGTTGATTTCCATGATGTTGGTGCTGCCGGCCTGGAACGTGAGAGCGCCGTTGATGGTGAGAGTGCCAATCGAGTTGCCCGGCGACAATGTCCCTCCGCTTTGCACGGTCACATCCCCGAGGATCGTGCCCGAACCACCCAGCGTGCCGTAAGCGTTGTTGGTCGAGGGATCATAGGTCACAATGACGGGCCCGCTGACCTGACCGTTGACGGACAACGTGCCGTTGCTGATAGTGGTTAGGCCAGTATAAGTGTTATTGCCGCTCAGCGTCAGCGTGCCGGGACCGACTTTGTTTATGCCGTAGCCGCCACCGTCGTCGGTAATGACACCTGAAATGATACTTGCCCCGGTGATGTTGGTCACACCGATGGTCCGGGTTGTGCCGGTCAGATCGAATGGCCCTGACAAGTTCAGGTCGTTCATGCCGGAGAAGATGAGCGTCGAGCCGTTGTCGTTAGTCGAGTATATGATCGGATTGGCAATGGTGTGCGGGCCACCCACTGCAAACACATACATATTTGCTCTGTTATCCAGTTCCAAAGCGCCCGTGCCAATAGGCCCTGACGTGATCGGGCCTCCGATTGTCGGAGTCGAATCGGCCGCAAACCCAAGCAGGCCCGCGCTGAGAAAGAATGACGCCGGCGCCGGTGACCCCGAGAAGGTATTCTGGGCGCTCAAGATGGTGGTGCCGCCCGAGGCTTGGCGCTGCAACTGGACTGCTGACCCGGAGATCAAACCATCGAATTCCTGAATGCCGTTTGTGTTGTAACCGTCCAGGAACAAGTTCGTGGCGATTCCGAACGTCGAGTTGGTGCTGTTGACGACCGAGTTGGTGACGTTGAAGACTATGGGTCGGCCGAAACTGATGTTGGTATTTTCGAGCCGGATTGCGGCGCCGGCGATTGAATTGCTGTCGCCGTAACTGATGGTCAAGGTGCCGCCCGCTCCGTTGAGGGTGCCGTACATAAGCAGAGCGCTGGTCCCGCTATTTCCCACCACGAGCGAGCTGCTGGATACCACATTGATCGAGTTATTGAGCAAGTTCCCGCCCTTGGTTGTGTTAAGCTTGCCACCGGCCAAGTTGATCGTCCCCACGCCAAGGGCGTTAGGGTTATAAATGGTGATATTGCCACCGCTAATGGTCGTGCCACCCGCGTAGCTGTTCGCATTACTTATTATCAACGTGCCAGTGTCCGTCTTGAAAAGGGCTGAATTTGAGCCGGAGATGCTGCCGGTGCCGGTGAAGGCGTAAACATCAAAGTCATTACTCACAGTGACCGACGTTGGAGTCAGATTGGGGTCCGCCAGAATGATCGGACTTATGGGGTACGCGCTTTCGTCAAAGATGACGTTCTTTCCGTAGTTAAAGACTGAGTCTGGAAAACCGGTGGGGACGGTGGTCCAGTCCTGTGAGACGGTCACATCCCACACGTTTGTCGTCCCACCATACCAATAGAGGTTCGTCTGTGACGTCAACGTCAACGCAACCCTGGCGGAGGTATTGGTCGGAGGACAGACGCCGCTGACCACACAGTCGTAACCATTCGCCGCAGTGGCGGCATCAGCACTGGTTGCCGGATAGATTATCAGGGTGGAATTGGTAACGCCAAAATAGTGGCCGACGTTGTTGGTCAGTTTCACTTGATTCTTGCGCCACTGGTAAGTCAGGGCGCTGCCGCCGGAAACGACAGAGATCGCCGCCTGCCCATTGGTGACGACGACCGTGGTTATGGGTTGGGTGCTGACGCTGGGGCTGGTATTAACAGCCACGTTCGCATTGCCGTTCATAAAACCGATGCAGCCCGTGGTCCTGTTGCTCTCCAAAATCGTGTACACTCCACTTACGTTGACACCGGAGAAAGTAAGCTGGGAACCGGTTCCGGTTTGTTTTGTGCCGGTCGGAGCCCCGTTTTTGCATAGCCAGTAATCACAATTGGCCAGGGTATTGGACGCAACGACCGGAAAGGATGCAGGCGCACAGTTTGTGCCGCCTCCACCCACAGGGAACAACGTGCCAGGCGAGCAGCTTGGTGGCGTCACCGCCGACCAGTTGGTGCCCACCCGAAGCTCGTCCATAAAAAACAAGAGAGAGTAACTGGAGGCCAGAATCGAAGGACAAATGTAAAGGAAGCTTTGAATAAACGGTAAGTCGGTGCCCGATGTTGTTGAAATGGTCGGGGGTGGGACGTTGTTGTCATCACCAATCGGGCTCGGGTTCAGCCAAAGGTCGAATTCATTGCCAACAATTTCGGTGTTGGTGCTGAACGTGTAGCGCAGCACGACCAGATAAGTGTTGCTGAGAACCACGGGGACGGAGGGCGAACCCAGCGGTGGGGTGACAACGTTGACATCATTATTATACTTCGATATTGACAAGTTTCCGAACTGATCGAGATACAGCGCGCAATATGGCGTGAGACCTGTGCTACCAGTGTTGGTCGAACCGCCGCCCATGCCAAGGAACACGCGGGTGGACACGGGGTTGGATCTGACGTTCAGCAGGAAAGAGGCGTAAACGGATCCGTTCGTTACTTGGGTGAAGGGGAGCGCGACGGTTCTTGCCAAAGCCTGTGCCGCTCATAAGGCCTTTCTGCGGTGAGGCCGGATCCGTCATCAAGCCAAGATAGCTCAGCGCCGCATTGGTCGTGACTCTACCGCTTGAACCCGTCACGCTGTTGCCAAAAGACCAAATTTGGACGCTGCTGAGGCCGCTTCCATCGTTCGTGCCGAGATACTCATTTTGGCCCCATTCTGAAAAAGACTCGTAGTTTGTAATCGAATAAGGTTCGGGGCTTCCGCCGGAGCCGGTGAAGACAATTTGAGCTCGGGCGCTCAGGAGCATCAACAGAAGGAGACTGCCGATTCCGATGAGTTTTGGGGTTGGTTGTGTTCTGCTTATTTTCATAATCTTACTTCGTATTTTTTCGTTTCGTTTTGGCCACAGCGCTAAATGCAATTGCACCAATGTTACACTTCAAAATTATCAACCCTCTTCGCACAGCCAATTATTCCCTCCGGGGCATTCGTAAAGCGAAGACCCGTTGCGGCGAATTGAATTGATGTAATCTGTTTCAAGTGTAATCAAACCGACCCTCATGTCAACACCGTTCATGTCCGCAAATACACCGAAGCAATTGGGGGTCGTTTCGCCTGCCATTTGCGCCACCAGTCAAAGAACCCTTCAATAACATTCCTACGTTTCCCAACCACACGATTTTCCCGTCACGCATTGTGAAGCGTTTCTGGGAACACCATGGTTGCGGTATAATGGAAGCCAGCCTTTAATCCCCTCTTTTGCAGGAAGTTACTTCCAAATTACCCGGCAGCACGAAGCGAATCATTGGCAGGACGCCTGTCCTGTATGCAGTTACTTTCCATCCTTATCCATCGAGCGCGTGATGAGGCTGGCGGGCGAAGCAGCGCGTTGGCGGCGCGACACCAAGAAAGCCAACCCGCCCCCAACTGCCAGAACAATTACCCCAAGCACCAATGCCGTTTCAAGACTGAATCCGGTTTCCGGCTGCGGTGTGGCGGCAATTGGGACAGACGCGGCGGAAACTGCAGCCGTTGCCGGCACAGCCGGTGCGGATTTGTCCTCCTGCTTCGCAGGCGATTGCGCCTCGGCCGTGCCAAGTTCGGCTGTTGACGGCTTGGACGATTCCACTTTGGTCACCGGAGTCAGTGTCGCAACTGGCTCGACCGGTTTGGATTCGACGGTTGTTGGCGCTTTCAGTTGGAGCGTTTCCGCCTTCGGCGTTTGGACTGGTTCCGGCAGCTTGGATGGAATTGCTGGAGGCGCTTCAATTTTGGGTTGCATAGCGGCTGGGACCGGCTGCGAAGCGACAACAGGCGGAACCAACGGGGCGGTTGGCGGAGCAACCGTTGGCATTGGTGTCGTCTTCACAAGCGGCGCCGGAGTTGCGACAGGCTCATGCGATATTTCCATCGGCTTCGGTGCCGGTGTGAGTTGCGCCGGCATGGTCTGCGCGAACTTCACAGGTTCAACCTGCACGGCGGCGACAGGCAATGGAACCGTCGGCGGTTTGACGGGTTCGCTCGCGGGTGACGTTGCGACCGGCACTGGCGGGACAGTGGGTTGCTCCACCGGTTTTGCCACAGGCGGCGTTTCCTGTTTTTTGCCGATGAGAATGAGTGGCGGTACAGTGGGTTTGGCCTCCTTTTTTTCCGGCAATGGCGGCCCGGGGTTCGGTGTTTCGGCAATTTTCGGTTCAGGCGGGAATGCCGGGAACTCGACCGGCCACGGCGTGAGGTTCATCGTGCCACCGAAAATCTGTCCCCTTTGCGCGCACAGCACGGTGATAAACGGCATTCGCGCCTTCCGTTGCGCACGGAACTGTTTTTTGAACAGAGTATTGATTTCAACGTCGAAGGGTGTCCCGGAGATTTCTTCATCCCCGTCGGAAATCAGCAGCACGGTGAGTCTGTCCGACTCGCTGATCAACCGTCGCAGCGTGGGCCAGACCGCGTCGAAACGCGACCGCTTCTCGTAGCGTTGGATTTTAAGGAATGCGACCGCGTTGCTGGCCACGAGTTCCGTCGTTTCCGGCGTCCAGCGTTGCAAGGGAAAACGTCCCGCCGACAACGCCTCGTTGAAGGTCCACATGCCGATCGTGTCGCCCCGGCGCAACTGGCCGTGCATGCTGGAGAGCAGCAAATTGCTGACAGCTTTCTGTGCCGCGGGTGTGTACCGCCTCATCGCGTAAGACGTGTCTGCGATGATCAAAAAGCGACTGGAGGATTCCTGCGCCGGTGAAATGCGGGCGCAAAACAGAGAACTTCCCACCGCCAAACTCCACCACGCGGCGCGAATCATCAGCCGCGTCCGGCCCGACCGGCGGCTTTTCGAACAGGAGAAAAAGTCTGCGTTCATCGGTTTTGGTTGAAGCGGTTTTGCTCGACGCGATTGTAATGCTTCAGTTCCTCCTCAAATTCGATCAATGCGCTTTTCACCGTGCAAATGAAGTTAAGGCAACCCGACGCCAAGCCGCCCATGCCAATGACCAAGTCCCGCTCGGCCTGATCGTCAGTCACGGCGAGCACTTCGCCGTACGGTTTGAAACGGTGCGCGGCGCGTTCAATCATTTGGTCCGCCGTCTGGCCCGTGGTGGAGAAAAGAATTTCCACGTCCGGCGTCGAGACGACTTCCGATTTCCCTTCAATCACCGGGCTTGAGCCGTCGAAAAAAATCGTGATCGGCGTGCCCTCGGCGTCGTGGTAGAGCGTGAGGATACGCACCAATTCGTCGCGCGCAGTGGCGGAATGGCGCGGCTTGCCGGGCGCCAGCTCAAGCCAGTTGTGCAACAGGCTGTAGCCATCAACCAGGATTCGGACAAGCGCCATGCACGTATCGTAATCCCTCCGCGCGGAAATGGAAAATGTAAATTCGCCGCAGGTCGAAAGGGTTTGCACGCCACGTCGCTTCTGGTAACTTCCATTCAGGCGAGGACGTTATGAGATTTTGGGTTTCCATCGCGGCGATCGTATGGGCATTGAACGTGGCAAGCGGCGCGCAAGCCACCACCGTCGGCTTGATCCAGATTGACGGCGCCATCGGGCCGGCGACCGCCAGCTACATCTCCCGCGCAATTGATGTTTCCGCCGCCCGCAAGGACGCCTGCCTCGTCATTCAACTCGACACACCCGGCGGCCTGCTCGATTCCGCGTCGGAAATCGTCCAGAAATTGTACGAGTCAAAAGTCCCAACCGTCGTCTTATGTGGCACCGGCACCGGCACGCGCCGGAAGCGCAGGCGTGTTCATCACCATGGCGGCGGACGTGGCGGCGATGGCGCCTCACACGCGCATCGGCGCGGCGCATCCGGTGGAACTCGGCAGCGCCGGCGAAATTGAAAAGATGAACGAGACGATGAAAACGAAAATGGAGAACGATGCCGCAAAATTTGCCCAGTCCATCGCCGACAAACGTCACCGCAACGCTCAGTGGGCGATCTCCTCCGTGCGCGAGAGCGCGTCCATCACGAGCGAGGAGGCGTTGGCCACCAACGTCGTTGACCTCATCACCAAAGACATCCCGGACCTGCTCAAACAACTCAACGGACGCAAAGTCGGTGACGAAACGCTTCACACCGCGAACGCCACGGTCATCGAAATCCCCATGAGCTTGTGGGAGCGGTTTTCCCAGTTGTTCCTGCGGCCGGAAGTCATGTTCGTCCTGATGCTGATGGTGATTTACGGTTTCATCGGCGAATTGAGCAGCCCGGGCGCGATTCTGCCGGGCGTCGTCGGCGCGATTGCGCTGATTCTGGTGCTTTACATGTCTGCGATCCTGCCGGTCAACATTGCCGGGCTGGTGTTGATCGGACTGGCGGTGCTGCTGTTCATCGCGGATGTGTTTACGCCCACACATGGCGTGCTGACCGCCGGCGGCATCGCGTCGTTTTTCCTCGGCGCAATGATGCTTTTTAACCATGCCGGTTCGGGATTCCGCCTGTCGCTGGCGATCATCATTCCAGCGACGGTGGTCACGGCGCTGTTCTTCATCTTCGTGGTGGGCGCGGGATTGCGGGCGCAATTTTTCCCGGTGCGCGCGGGCAAGGAAACGATGTTGGGCAAAACCGTGAACGCAATTTCGAGCATTGACGCAAGCGGCGGCAAGGTGTTCATCGAAGGCGAATATTGGAACGCCGTGAGCGATGTTGTTGTCGAAAAAGATCAACCCGTCGAAGTCGTCGGAATCGAGGGGCTGACGTTGAAAGTAAAACCAAAAACTCAAACTCAATAACGGAGAAAAATTATGGGCGACCTAATCAGCAGTCTAATCCGGTATCTCGGTCCGTGGGCTGTAGTGGCCATCGTTCTGGCCGTCATCGTGCTGCCGCAGGCATTGCGCATCCTGCGCGAATACGAGCGCGGCGTCATCTTCCGCCTCGGCAAACTGCTCGGCGCCAAAGGCCCGGGCCTCATCTTTCTCATCCCCATCGTGGACAAGATGGTGAAGATGGACCTGCGCGTCGTGACCATTGACGTGTCCAAGCAGGAAATCATGACCCGCGACAACGTGCCCGCCACCGTGGATGCTGTGGTTTATTTCCGCGTCGTCAATCCGATGGACGCCGTGGTGAAGGTGGAAAATTTCTGGAAGGCGACCTCGCTCATCTCTCAGACGACGCTGCGCAGCGTGCTGGGGCAGTCGGCATTGGACGACCTGCTTTCGCAACGCGACGTGATCAACCAGAAGTTGCAGGAAATCATTGACCGGCAAACCGAACCGTGGGGCATCAAGGTCACGGCGGTGGAAGTGAAGGACGTGGCACTGCCGGACAGCATGAAACGCGCGATGGCCAAACAAGCCGAAGCCGAACGCGAACGCCGCGCGAAAGTCGTGAATGCGGAAGGCGAATTTCAGGCCGCCGAGAAAATGGTGCAGGCCGCCGCATTGATCAGCAAGGAGCCGATTGCGCTGCAACTGCGCTATCTCCAGACCATGCGCGAAATGGCGAGTGAACACAACACGACCACCTTCCTGCCGCTGCCGATTGATTTGTTCAGCGCATTTTTGAAGAAATGATCAATGCATCGAAAAAGGGAATACTGGAAGCACAAAACAGTCATTCTAAGTTTCTATGAACGTTCGGGCAGCCAAAACGGTTGTGTTCTGTTTTGCCCTTATAGGTGCATTAATGGGAATATTTTGCATCGGCTTGGGATGCATTCAGATTGCCGGAGCAAGGGGCTCCGATTACTGGGCATGGGACCTCGTTGGAACTGGCATAGTGGAATTTATAATCGGTTTCTCGCTTTGTTATGTCGCGTGTCGCGCTTGGTGGAAGCTATCTCCTGCGACGGTGTGGTCGGTGTGCAGTATTCCCCTTCTTCCAATTCTGATCTTTGGAAACATTTTGATTGTAGGGGTAATCATGAAGGGGGAACGTCCTTGGGGAAGGGTGTGTTTGCTTGTTACTGTGGTATTGATTGCAATAGGCCTCTGTCGAATGCTGAGTTGTAAGTTGGTGGCCACACTTTTTCCGAAAACTACGACATCAGGACAAATCTCTTCGGAACAACCCGCCTCAAATGTGACAAGCCATTGAAGCGGATGCGAAAGCATGAATTCCAATTCGACATTCGCAATTTGAAAATCGAAATTTCCCAATGCCTCTCTACGAATACGAACTCTGCGAAGGCGACTGCAAGGTGTGCGGCGGCAAGTTCACTTTGAATCGCCCGCTCTCGGCCAAGCCGCTTACGCATTGTCCCGCGTGCAAGAAACCGGTGCGCAAAATCATTTCCACCTTCAATTCGCCGCACAAACTCAAGCCGCTGTCCATTACCGACGCCAAGAAGGCCGGGTTCACCGTGCTCAAACGCCTCGGCAAGGGCGAATACGAGCGGCAATAGGAGCCGAGAGTCGAGAGTCGAGGGTCGAGAACTTCAAAACAGAGTTTGGGCCGAACGGCAGGGCTAAAATTAACGGTTCAACCATAATCCCTCATAAAAACATTGCGCAATGACGCGCGCTTTGGCTTTATCTTGGCGTGTCAGAAACCGGTACGGCGGCTGGTCGTTGCACATCGCCCATCGCCGAAAGCTCCGGCGGAGACATTTGCGCACGACATGAAGCGCCGCCGCATGCAGATTTTTTATTCGGGTTCCGTGCAAGGCGTCGGTTTTCGTTATACGGTGAAAACCGTCGCCGCCGGATTTGAAGTGACCGGCGCGGTGCGCAATTTGCCGGATGGCCGGGTGGAATTGGTCGCCGAAGGCGCAGAAGACGAATTGGAAGCCTTCCGGCAGGCGATTCGCGACATCGGGCCTGGACCATTTTATCCGGAATGAAGAAGTGAGTTGGAGCGAGGCACAGAGCGAGTTTCGCGGATTTGAGATCGCGAGATAGATTTGTAAATGAAGTTTGCCATCATAGCCGACATTCACGCCAATCTGGAGGCGTTCCAGGTCGTTTTGGAGGACATCAAGCCGCAGAAAATGCACCCATTACGCCTGCCTGGGCGACGTCGTCGGCTATAATGCCAATCCCAAGGAATGCCTCGATATCGTCCGCAGCATGAACATCCCGTGCGTGAAAGGGCAACCACGACGAATACTGCTCGACCGACGAAGCGCTCGACGGCTTCAATCCCGCCGCCGCCGAGGCGGTCAACTGGACGCGCAAACAACTCGACGGCCGACGACCGGCAGTGGCTGCGCGATCTGAAGTACACCCGCATGGTCACCAACTTCACCATCGTCCATGCCACGCTCGATGGTCCGCAGCGCTGGGGTTACGTCTTCGACAAACTCGCGGCGGCCGCCAGTTTCACCTACCAGAACACCGCCGTTTGTTTCTTCGGCCACACGCATGTCCCGGTGGCGTTCATGCGCGACAGCGTGGTCCGCGGCGGCACCTACTCGAAATTCAAGATCGAGCCGGGCAAGAAGTATTTCGTCAACGTCGGCGCCATCGGCCAGCCGCGCGACAACAACCCGAAAGCGGCCTACGTCGTTTACGACACGGACGAAGGCACCATCGAACTGCGCCGGCTGGAATACGACATCGCCGCGGCCCAGAAGAAGATCCTCGCCGCCGGCCTGCCGGAGCGGCTGGCGGAACGCCTGGCCTACGGCAGATAGACCGCCTTGCCGCGGGCTTATTCATGCAACGGAATGGCACAGTCCGAGCTTCCTTTGAAGATCCTGATCCTCAAACCCAGCTCGCTGGGCGACGTCGTCCAGGCGCTGCCGGTGTTGCGGCTGCTCAAACGGCATCTCCCGCCAGCGAAATTTATTGGTGGATCGATTCGGCGCTGGCGCCATTGCTGGAAGGCGATCCGGACCTGGCCGGCATCGTCCCTTTCGAACGCCACCGCTGGGCTGCGCCGCATGCACTGGCCGGAACTTTGGCGCACCGTGCGCTGGATGCGCGCGCAGGCGTTCGACTGGGTCATTGACCTGCAATGTCTCGCCCGCAGCGGCGCGTTCGCCTGGCTGGCGAACGGCAAGCTCGCTCGTCGGCCTCGACGAACCGCGCGAAGGCGCACGCGGCTTTTACGACATCATCGTCCGCCGCCCGTCCTTCCACACCCACGCGGTGGATTGGTATTGGCAGGTGCTGCCGCTACTCGGCGTGCCGGTGGCACTGGAATTTCTACGTGGCTGCCAGAGCGGCCCGCCGTCGCCGCCGCGGTCCGGGAAAAATGGACGGCGGACGGCGCGCGCTGGCTCGCCCTTCAGCCCGGCGCGCGTTGGGTCAAATAAACGCTGGCCGGCCGAATATTTCTCCGAGCTGGTCCGGCAACTGGCGGCGAGATCCGCGGATCTACGCTTCGCCATCCTCGGCGGACGCAAGAGGACCAACCGCTGGGCGAATTGATCGCCCGCGCGGTGCCGAAGCGCAGCCTTGATTTGTCCGGCCGAACTTCGCTTCCGGAAATGGTCGAGTGGCTCCGTCTGTGCGAATTGATGATTACGAACGACACCGGCCCGATGCACATGGCCGCCGCGCTGGGCAAACCTGTCGTCGCGATTTTCGGCCCAACCGAACCGCGCCGCACCGGACCTTACGGACAACTTGCGCGAGCGGTACGGCACGACCTGCCTTGCGCGCCCTGCTTGAAATCCCGCTGCGCCTATCGGTTGCCGATGGAATGTTTGCAGGCCATAACGCCAAGGATCGTTTTTGACCACGTCCAACGAGTGTGGCGCCAGCAATAATATCCATGACGAGCGGCAAAAACGACTGGCGGACGCCAGGAAATCTCGAACGCGGTCATCTTCGGTCGTCGGGAATTTTCCCGGCGGTGCAGGCCGAAATGATTTCGTGAATCTGCGCGGCAGTCAGCGGACGGTCTTCGCGCTTGGATTCGATGAGTGGGAGAAAGTTCATTGCGCAGCCGGGCTCGCCGGAATTGGTTGTCGTTTAATCAACATGCCAAGCAGCCAGCCGACCCCGGCGGCGGCGGATAGATGTTTTAATGTATGGCCGCTAACGACGTGGCCGAGCTCAAAAATCGGACGGTCGAGAGCCTCCAAAATTTTCGCCGCGACATAGAAACCGAAAACGCCAAGGTAATCAGCACTGCGGGTGTATCGCGCCGGGAAAAGCCAGAGCAGCAACGGAAGAAGAAGCAACGGAAAAAACTGCGCAAATGCGTATGGCCGGAGATCGCCTGCGCCTTTGTGTTCGGTGAAGTTCCAATAGGACACGCTGGCGAAGCCTAATGCGAGCAGCGGAAGAAGAAACCATAAACCGGCGCGCACGCTGATTCGTTCGGCCACCAGCGCGGCAACCAGTCCCATGAAACCAATCGTCATCGGCAAACGGTCCCAAACCAACCGGTCGTTGTCTGGCGCGAGGTGATACCAGCCTGAACCGAATCCGACCAATGTTACGCCGGCAAAGAAAACCACGAATGGCCACCGCTCGCGTTCGTCCGAAAATGCAATCGCATTTTGACGTCGAAGCAAATACCAGACACCCACCAAGCCAATCGGGACAAACAAAACATTCGAGAGCACATCGAACGTGTTGGGAACGCCGAAAAATTCCCGCCGGTCGGCGAACTGGTGGTAGGCAGGATTTTGTGGAATTCTTGGCAGAGACGCGACGACAACTGCCGCCACCAATGTCACAAAACCAAGCGTAAGAAATCGCGCGGTGCGATTCATGATTCAATTCTCCACCATCAGCTCCGAATTTGTTTCCGGCGAGACGCGAGTGCTACCCAACAAATCGTTTCGCCGCGATGCTGGCGTTGTGGCCGCCGAAGCCGAAGGAGTTGTTGATGACAGCGTTGACCTTCAGTTCGCGTGCGGTGTTCGGCACGTAATCCAAATCACAGTCCGGATCGGGCACCTGGTAATTGATCGTCGGCGGAACGACCCCGTGCTGGATGGCAAGACAGCAGACGCTCATCTCGACCGCGCCCGCCGCGCCAAGCATGTGGCCGGTCGCGCCTTTGGTGGAACTGACGGCGACTTTCTTCGCGTGCGCGCCAAAAACGGTCTTGATGGCCTGCGTTTCGCAAACGTCTCCTTGCGGCGTGGAGGTGCCATGGGCGTTGATGTAGGAAATATCCGTCGGGATTCAGGTGGCCGCTGCGCAGGGCCATCTTCATGCAACGGGCTGCGCCTTCGCCGTCGGGCGATGGAGCGGTGAGGTGATACGCATCGGCGGTGTTTCCGTAGCCGACGATTTCGCAGTAGATTTTTGCGCCGCGTTTCTTCGCATGCTCCAGTTCCTCCAGCACGATCACTCCGGCGCCTTCGCCCATCACGAAGCCGTCGCGTTCCTTGTCGAACGGGCGCGAGGCGTGTTTGGGGTCGTCATTGCGCGTGCTCATGGCTTTCATGGCGCAGAATCCACCGATGCCGATGGGCACGATGGTCGCTTCCGCGCCGCCAGCGAACATCATCTGCGCCTCGGCCATCTTGATGGTGCGCCAGGCTTCGCCAATGGCGTGGTTGGCGGTGGCGCAGGCGGAGCAGGTGGCAAAATTCGGTCCGCGCAGATTCTGATACATCGAGAAGAGACCGGCAGCCATGTTGCTGATGAGCATGGGAATCATGAACGGCGAAAGCCGCCCCGGCCCGCGCTCCAGCAGTATTTTGTGTTGCAGCGTGGTAGTTTCCAGTCCGCCGATGCCGGAACCGATGATGACACCGATTTCATCGCGGTTGAGTTTATCGAGATCCGGCGCCGCTGTCCTTGAGCGCCTGCCATGCGGCATAGACGCCAAATTGCGAAAAGCGGTCAGTCCGCCGGACATCCTTGGGCGACGGGAAGGCGGGCAACGGATCAAAGTGTTTGACCTCGACCGGCGATTTGCGTGTCGAACGCGGCGGCGTCGAACGCGGTGATCCTGTCAATGCCGGATTGGCCAGCAACGAGGTTTTTCCAGAAGACATCCAGTTGATGCCCCAGCGGGGTGACCACGCCCAGTCCGGTGACCACCACTCTGCGTTCTGTCCAATGGCTTACCATGGGGAAATGAAACGGGGCAGCTTGAGCTGAGTCCAGCCGAAACTGCCCCGAAGTCGTTGAGGTCTCAATTACTTTTGCTGCAGGTCTTCGATGTATTTCACAACATCGCCGACGGTGTGAAGCTTTTCAGCCTGTTCATCGGGAATTTCGCTGCCGAATTCCTCCTCCAAGGCCATGACCAGTTCCACGATGTCCAGCGAATCAGCGCCCAAGTCCTCGATGAACTTGGCTTCCGGCGTCACTTGATCGGCATTCACGCCGAACTGCTCGACGATGATTTCTTTGACTCTCTGCTCAATGGTTTTTTCAGCCATGAGTTTGCTCCGGTTCTATTTTTTCCGTGTGTCTATGCTACACTGGCAGGGGCGTCAAGCCCCGAATCGTAAAAATTTTCTTTCCGGAATTCCATGTTTTCGCAGATTGTCATGTCGCATTGCCGGATTCCTTCACATCACCATGCCGCCATCCACGGGCAACACCTGGCCCGTGACGTAACGCGACGCCGGGCAGGGCGAAAAACCACACCGCGTTGGCCACATCATCAGCCGTGCCCAGCGTACCCAGCGGAATCTGTTTGGCAATGGCGTCCTTCTGTTCCTGCGAAAGCTTGTCCGTCATCGCCGTCTGGATGAAACCCGGCGCGATGGCGTTGACCGTGACGCCGCGACTGGCGAATTCCTTCGCGCAGGACTTGGTCAACCCGATGACGCCCGCCTTGCTGGCGGCGTAATTGCACTGGCCGGCGTTGCCCATCAGACCGATGACCGACGCGATGTTGATGATGCGCCCCGAACGCTGCTTCAGAAACGCCCGCGTCAGCGCCTTGGTGAACAGGAACGTGCCCTTCAGATTGATGTCCAGCACGGCGTCCCAATCCGCCTCGCTCATCCGCATGAGCAGGCCGTCCTTGGTGATGCCGGCGTTGTTGACCAGGATATCCACCTTGCCGGCGGCGGTCAGAATTTGTTCCACCGCCGCGTCCACACTCGCGGCGTCGGACACGTTGCCGGCAAACGCCCAAGCCTTGCGGCCCAGTTTTTGCGCCACTTCGACGGTCTGCTGCAAAAACTCCGCCTTCAAGTCCACGGCGACAATGTCCGCGCCGCTGGCGGCGAGTTTCAACGCGATGGCCTGGCCGATGCCCCGGCCCGCGCCCGTCACGACGGCAATTTGATTGGCAAGTTGGTTCATAAGTCCCGTTCGTTGTCCATTGTCTGCGGCCCGTTGTCAATCCGCGAAAAAAGAAAAGATGCGCCCAACTCGTGTGAATTGGCCGTCACGAAGCGAAGCGCAGGCGGTCAGATAAGGGCGATATGTTGGGTCCTGAAATAGCTTGAAAACAGATCTGCGCCGTTTTTTAATGTGTTCAGGTCAGCAAGAGGCATTTGTCGTTTAGGGCCGATAAAAATAAACCTAAAAAGCAATTTTATGAAAACACTCCTCGTTGTTTTATCCATCGTTTTGACGTTGTTTGCCGGAGTCATCCGCGCTCATGCCCAAGGCACGACGGCCTTTACCTATCAAGGCCAGCTCCGCGACGGCGGCACGAACGCCAACGGCACTTACACAATGACGTTCAAACTCTACGATGCGGTGAGCGGTGGAAACCAAATTGGCAGCACCGTTACCAACAGCCCGACACTCGCCAATGGACTTTTCACGGTGAATCTGGATTTCGGCGCGGGCGCGTTTGATGGCAATGCCCGCTGGCTGGAAATAAACGTGGATGACGACACATTGACGCCGCGCGTGCAAGTGTTGCCTGTGCCGTATGCGCAGTTTGCATCCGTCGCTGCTACAGTGACGAACGGAGCGATTATGAACGCGCAATTGGCTGGCAACGCCGTGTCCTCGACGAACATTCAGAATGGTGCTGTCACGACAGCACAAATCGCCGCCGGTGCTGTTACCAACGCCAATCTCACTGCCAATGCTGTGAACGCGACCAACATTGCCAGCGGCCAAGTGGTCAAGAGACTCAACGGTTTGACTGACAGTGTGACTCTGTCCGCAGGCGCAAATGTCGCCTTGTTCACTAACGGCAACGCGCTCCAAATTTCTGCCGGAGTTCCCAATTTCCAGGTGTTCTTGAACAGCGGAACCTTTGTGGTGCCCACCAACGTGAACCGGATTATGGTCGAGTTGTGGGGCGGCGGCGGAGGCGGAGGAAGTGGATTGAGTGATCAAACCAATTATTGGAACACGGGTGGTGGCGGCGGCGGGGGAGGTTATGGCTGGAATGTTTTCAATGTCACGCCAGGCTACAGCTACACGGTGACAATTCCCACAGACTCAAACGCGGGCCAGCCGGGAGGCACTACCAGCTTTGGCAGTTTGTTGAGCGCCACCGGCGGTTCCCCGGGTGGAAATGCAACGACCAAACAAGGCGGAATGGGCGGAGCGGGTGGCAGTTCCACCGGTGGCTTTTACAACTGCCAAGGGGGTCAAGGATTTGAGGGGATTGGCGAAACGAAGCCTGGCTCGTATAATGGCGGAAAAGGTGGAGGAGTATGGCGCGGCGGAAGTGGCGGAAGCAGTGGTCCTGGCGAAGGTGGCGATGGCGGTGGTCCTGGTACCTGGGGGTATCAACAGCCTGGTAATGGGGGCGGTTCCGGCATAGTCATCGTCTATTATTAACGGAATACAATCTCATCCTATGAAATCCATTATTCTGCTTTTGCTGGTTTCCGGCACGGCATTCGCTCAAAGCAGCGCGCGATTTAATATTATCCGCAGCGTGGTTGCTGGTGGCGGGACGACGTTCAGCACCAGCAGCCGGTTTCAATTGGGCAGCACCATTGCCCAGCCGCTCGCCGCCGTGCCAAGTAGCAGCCGCTTTTCCATTCAAGGCGGCTTTTGGATTTGGCCTGCGCCAATCATTTTCGCACCGACCAAGACCGGAAACGATTTTCTGCTATCATTCCAAACTGAACTGGGCAAAACCTACAAGGTCAGCTACTCGGACTCTCTTTCCAGCCCGAACTGGCAGAATCTGCCCGACATCAACGGTGACGGCACCGTAAAAACCGTGACCAATTCCGCGCCGGGCGTGACACAAAGGTTTTATCAACTCATCGAACAGTAAAATCTTTCACGGCGTTTTGGGACGATAGCGTGTCTGGGATGTTGCAGCGGTTGCCGTTTTCGAACCCGGTATACCAACCGCGTTCATTTCCCGATACAAAACTGGCTGAAAATCGAGTCCAGCAAATCTTCCGTGGCCGTCTTGCCGACAATTTCGCCCACGGCATTGACGGCGATGCGCAAATCCAACGCAACCAATTCGAGCGTCGCGCTGGCTTGCAGCGCCTCCAGCGTTCGGAGCGTGGCGGCTCGGGCGCGGTTCAGCGCGTCCTGATGCCGCGAGTTGATCATCACCTGCAACATCTCCGCCTTGATTTCGCCCGACCACACCAATTCCTTGATCGCGTCCTTGAGTGATTCAATTCCTTTGCCCGTCAGGCAGCAAACTTCCACGATGGGAGACGTGACCCCTGACACCTGACACTTGACACGAAGCTCCAGCTTCTTCTGCAAATCAATTTTGTTCACCACCAAAATCCGTTTCTTGCCCGCGAACTCGGCGAAATAATTTTCATCTTCAAGCGTGAGCGGTTCGGACGAGTCGAACACGTGTAGAATAAATTCCGCTTTTGTCAGTGTCTCGCGACTGCGGCGGATGCCCTCAACCTCGATCTCGTCGCGCGCCTCGCGCAGCCCGGCGGTGTCAATGAACACCACCGGCAGCCCGCGGACGTTGGCCGTCTCCTCGATGGTGTCGCGCGTCGTGCCGGGAATCGGCGAAACGATGGCGCGGTCGTGACCGAGAAGCTGGTTGAGCAAACTCGATTTGCCGACGTTGGGCCGGCCCACGATGGCCGCGCGAATGCCGCGACGCAAAATCTGTCCCTCGTTGGCCGTGCGTAACAATTCGTCCATGAATGCCACGCCGTGTTCAAGATGCGAGACAAGTTGCGCATGCGTGTCCGGCGCGATGTCTTCATCCGGAAAATCAATATGCGCCTCGACGTGCGCCAGTGTGTGCAGCATGTCGTCGCGAAGTTGATTGATGCGCTGCGAAAGTTTGCCGGAGAGCTGCTCGTTGGCCGCCGTCAACGCCAGTTCCGTGCGCGAATGAATCAAGTCCGCGACGGCCTCGGCTTGGGCAAGGTCAAGGCGGCCATTCAGAAACGCGCGGCGGGTGAATTCGCCGGGCAACGCGAGTCGCGCGCCGCTGGCGAGCAGCGCGTCGAGCACGAGCTTCGCCGGCAGGATGCCGCCGTGGCAGGTGATCTCGACGACGTCCTCGCAAGTGTAAGTGTGCGGCGCGCGCATCACGGCCAGCAACACTTCATCCACCTGACGTCCATCGCGAACGACGTGGCCGTAATGAATCGTGTGCGACGACGCTTCCGACGGTTTGCGCGAATTTTTCCCGACCGGCTCGAAGGACCGATCCGCCACGGCCAACGTTTGTGGGCCGGAAACACGGACAACGGCCAGCCCGCCTTCGCCGAGCGGAGTGGCAATCGCGGCAATGGTATCGTCGAGCATGGATCGGAAGTTACAGGTTGCGGGACGGAGGTTGCAAGCGGCGTCGGTGCAGCGATTGGGAAAAACTGTCAAGCTTGCGCTTGCGACTTCGGGCGGACACCGGTCAGCCTGCGCCTGATGTGCCTGTTGGATCGCTACCTTTTGCGCGAGTTGTTCACGCCACGGTGTTGACTCGTGCTTGCATTTTTCATTAAGTCGGACTATTTCAATTGCAAACCAGCCGGTTGGACGGGCGACACCGGAAGGAAAACTGGTGTGTGATAAAACACTGTTGATGAGCAACGGAAAAAAGAAAATCAAGGTTTTGATCGTGGACGACCATCCCGTCGTTCGAAAAGGGCTTTGGTCGTGCCTTGATGCCAGACCGAACCTTAAAGTCGTCGGCGAAGCCGCGGACGGCACAGAGGCGATTCTCAAGGTGTGCCGGTTTTCACCGGATGTCGTGCTTGTGGACATCCACATGCCGGGAATGGACGGGCTGGCTGTGACCAAGGCATTGCGCAAACAAGCGCCAAAATCCAAAGTGCTCATCCTGTCCATGCACAGTAATCGCGAGGCTGTGCTGCCCATCATCAAAGCCGGCGCACGCGGTTACGTGCTCAAGGACGCGCCCCCCGAAGAGTTGGTGCGGGCCATCGAAACCGTGCAAGGCGGCGGGAAATTCTTCAGCAAGCCCATCGCGCGCATCGCGCTCGACCGGGATTTCGACGCCGGGAAGGCCGATCCCATGGCGCAATTGACGGAACGCGAGCGCGAAGTGCTTGTGCTGATTGCCCAAGGCCAAAGCAACAAGGAAGTTGCCGCCAGCCTCGGCCTCGGCGTGCGCACCGTGGAAACTCATCGTGAACGCGTCATGCGCCGGCTCGGCATCCGCAGTATCGCGGGGCTGACCAAGTTCGCCCTCGCGCACGGATTGGTTTCCTTGGACAAATAGGGAATTCGTCAAGTCAGCGGAGGCGTTGGTCTTTCTTTTTTTATTCGGGCATCCCGACCCTATCCGCACCGGTGTCTGAATCAAACACTCGCCAATTCTCCGGTGACTTGTTACCTTGTTTGCGTCTATGAACGTGTCCGCCAACAAGTGGGTGGCTGAATGGTTGGAAGGCTTGGGCCAAATCACCTTGTTGGCCAAGGAGGCGGTCACGTCTTTGTTCACTTTCAAAGTCGCATGGCGGGATTTGCTCTATCAAATTTATTTCATGGGCGTGAAGTCACAGTCGGTGGTGCTCATCACCGGCGCATTCACGGGAATGGTGCTGGGCGCACAAACGTATTTCCAGTTTCACAAGGTCAAAATGGACACCGCCACGCTCGCGGTGGTGAGCGTTTCGATGTGCAGCGAACTCGGCCCGGTCCTCACCGCTTTGATGGTTGCGGGGCGCGTGGGCGCGGCCATCGCCGCCGAACTGGGCACGATGCGCGTGACCGAACAGATTGATGCGCTGCGCACCCTGGCGACGCATCCGGTGGACTATCTCGTCGTTCCACGCCTGCTGGCGGCGCATATCGTGTTGCCATTGCTGACAGCAGAAGCGATTACCGTTGGCATTGGCGCCGGCTACATTGTCGGCGTCCACCTGCTGGGCATTGATCCGACATATTCGTGGTACAACATGCTCAAATACACCGAACACTTCGGATGTGGTGGTCGGAATCATCAAGGCGTTCATCTACGGCGGAATCGTGGCGATCATCGGCTGCTACAAGGGAATGAATTGCGGCGGGGGCGCGGAGGGCGTCGGGCGTGCGACCACCGAATCAGTTGTGTACACATCCATCACAATCCTGATCGCGAATTTTTTCCTCACGCTTTCGTTGGGACGTTTGATTAGCCTGCTATGATTGAGGTCCGCGATCTGCATAAGAGCTTCGGCACGCAACCGGTGCTGAGCGGCGTAACCTTTCAAATCGAGGAAGGCGAGTCGGTCGTGATCATCGGTCGCAGCGGCGGCGGCAAAAGCGTTCTGCTCAAACACATCATCGGCCTGCTGATGCCCGATGCGGGTCAGGTATTGATTGACGGCGAAAACATCGTGCCGATGAACGAGCGTGAATTAATCCGTGTGCGCCGCCGGTTCGGGATGTTGTTCCAGAGCGCGGCGCTGTTTGACTCGATGACCGTGGCTGAAAACGTGGGATTTGCCTTTCGACGTAACAAAAACATGACTGAAACGGAAATCGCGCAGAAAGTTGCAGAGGCGCTGGAAATGGTGGATTTGCCGGGAACGGAAGAAAAGAAACCCGCCGAGTTGTCCGGCGGCATGCGCAAGCGCGTGGGGCTGGCGCGGGCGATCATCTACCAGCCGGAGATTGTGCTATACGATGAGCCAACAACCGGTCTCGACCCCATCGCGGCTGACAGCATTGACCAGTTGATCCTGCGCGTGCGCGACCGGCTCAAGGTGACAACCGTCGTCGTGACGCACGACATGCGCAGCGCGCGGCGTCTGGGCCAGCGCATTTTGATGCTGCACAACGGGATGATTTATGCCGGCGGCACGCCTGATGAAATTTTTGGCTCGCAAGACCCGGTAATCCATCGTTTCATTGATGGCGTTTCAGACCCGAAAGAGGTCTTTTTCTGATATGGGAAAAATGCGTTTGGAAGGTAAAGTCGGCCTGTTCGTTTTTGCGGGGCTGGCGCTGCTGGCGCTGTTGCTCATCCAGTTCAGCAAGGGCACGACTTTCTTCCGCGGCAACTATGAGATCCGCCTTCACGCGGTCAACGTGGGCGGTCTCAAGCCGCGCGCCGCGGTCCTGCTGGCCGGCGTGCAGGTGGGAAGCGTCTCCGACATCCAGCTCGCCGGTGACACGAAAAGTGTGACCATCTTCCTGAAAATCTACAAACGCTACGCAATTTACAGCGACGCGCGTTTCGTCATCGAACAATCCGGTTTTCTTGGCGACCAATACGTGTCCATCAATCCCATGGATAACCGCGGCGAAAAGTTAAAGGACGGTGCCGACGTCACCTGCCAGGAACCGTTCAACTTGCAGGAAGTTGCCCGCTCCGCGTCCGGGTTCCTCCGGCGGATTGAGGAAACGGCCAAGAAACTCGACGCCGCGGTCGCCGACGTCCGCCGCCTTGTCCTGAACGAGCAGACACTCACCAACCTTTCGGTGACCATAGACAACATGCGCACCGCCTCGGAGCACGCCCTCACGACTGTGGACAACATCAACGCGCTCGTGGCCACCAACACTTCGCCGATTGCGATTTCTGTCAGCAACGTGGTTTTCTTTTCGCAGGAGATCAACCGGCTGGCCGCGACGGCTGACAGTCTGGTAGCCACCAACAGCCCGGAAATTTCGGCGGCGGTGAAAAACATTGAATCTTCGACGGTCGTGGTAAAAAATCTGTTGGATGATTTGCAGGCGGGCAAAGGGCTTGCGGGGAGTCTGCTTAAAAGCGAATCGCTGGCAACGAACATTGACGTGATTGCGGACAACCTTGCCGTCACGAGCAGCAATCTGAATCGCCTCGGCCTGTGGGGCATAATGTGGAAGCGGCGCGAAGCGGGAACAAATCAATCGTCCTCGAAACCGGTGGCCGCGCCGCACGATCCGTTTCGTTGATTTTTATGGCGTTGTGGATCATTCGAATTCTGTTTCTGAGCCTGTGCACGATGGGCGGCTACGCCATCAGCCAGGTGCGCCCGGAATATGCCAACTATCCCATGGTGGGCATGCTCATCGGGTTTGGCTTTGGCGGCCTGTTGATCGCCGTGGACGAAATGTTGAAAGGCTTTTCGCTTCGCGCCTTTTCCGCCACGACGTTTGGCCTGTTGCTTGGCACCGTCGTTGCATTGCTTATTGATCGTTCTGACCTCTTTGAATATCTGGACGAAAAAAGCCCGACCCGCTGGCTCATCCGGCTCGGCTTGTTTCTTGGCTTCAGTTATATCGGCATCGTGCTCGCCATGCGCAGCAACAAGGAGGATTTCTCGCTCATCATTCCCTACGTCCGGTTCGCGCCGCGCAACAAGCCGGACAATTTGTTGCTGCTCGATACCAGTGTGATCATTGACGGCCGCATCGCCGATTTGATCGAGGCGAATTTCCTCGAAGGCCTGATCGTCGTCCCCCGTTTCGTGCTCAAGGAACTTCAACAGGTGGCGGATTCAAACGATCCCATCAAACGTGCCCGCGGCCGGCGTGGCCTCGAAATGCTCAATCGCATCCAGCACAATCCGCGCAATGAGGTCAAAATCCACGACGGTGATTTCCCCGAAGAAAAGGAAGTGGACTCCAAGTTGATCCACCTGGCGCGCAACCTCGGTGCCAAGCTGTTCACGAACGACTACAACCTCAGCAAGATCGCTGAACTTCAAAATATCAATTACGTCAACATGCATGACCTGGCGAAATCGCTGAAATCCATCCTGCTGCCAGGCGAGGTGCTGACATTGCGGCTCGTGCGTGAAGGCAGGGACAAGGGCCAGGGCATCGGTTACATGCCGGACGGCACGATGGTTGTCGTCAACAACGGGCTGCCGCACATCGGCCACCAGATTGAAGTGCAGGTCCAAAACCAGCTCCAAACCGGCGCGGGCGTCATTATCTTCGCGGACATCCGCCAGCCGGCGGCGGCCTGAATCGGCAGAATACAGCTCCGTCTATCATGCAACTCGTCACCGTCTTCAAAGCCTTCAATCCTGCGGACGCGCAGTTGGTCCGCTCACGTCTCGAAGCGGCGGGATTCCATGCCGTCGTGATGAACGAACTCTCCGCGCTGAGCATGGAAGGCTACGCGCTGGCCGCCGGCGGCATCACAGTGCAAGTGCCGGAAAGCGAAGCCGCCGACGTTAAAGAATTTCTCGATTCACCAGCCGCACCCTCAGAATGACTCCTCTAAAAATCAAGTCGCTGTCACACCTCCGAAAAATCCTTCCGTCGGGCGAAATCGTCTTTGACGAACCGACGCTCAAGAAATACTCCGGCGACAAATGGTTCGCCGCGCACCGGCCCGACGCCGTCGCGCTTCCGCGCAGCACGAAATCCGTGTCAGCAATTTTGCGTTTTGCCAATCGCCACGGCATCCCCGTGACGCCGCGCGGCGCTGGCCATGGCTATGTCGGCGGCTGTGTGCCGCTGCACGGCGGCATCGTGCTCTCTTTGGAGCGCATGAACCGCATCAAAGAAATCAATCCACGCGATTTTGTCGCGGTCGTTCAACCCGGCGTCGTCACGCAGAAATTGCAGGAAGCCGTGGAACGACGCGGTTTGTTTTACCCACCCGATCCTGCCAGCCGTGACGAAAGCTTCATCGGCGGCAACATCGCCACGAATGCCGGCGGGCCGCGCTGCCTGAAATACGGCGTCACCCGCGATTACGTGCTCGCATTGGAAGTCGTTCTGGCCGACGGCACCGTGTTGCGCCTCGGCAGTCGCACCCACAAAAACAAGGCCGGCTTTGAATTGCACCGTTTGTTCGTTGGCTCGGAAGGTTTGCTGGGCATCGTCACCGAAGCGACGCTTAAATTGATTCCGCTGCCACCGTTCCGCGCCAATCTCGCCATCGGTTTTGCCTCCATGCGATCAGCGGTCCGGGCGTTGCACGCCATTTTCGACGCCGGATTTCTGCCTTGCGCGATGGAATTGGCCGACGCATTTACGCTCGCCGCCGCCGCCAAGCGGACCAGGAGCGAGCGGCTGCGCGGTTGCCGCGCGCATCTCATCACCGAACTCGACGGCCAGGAAAACTCCGTCCGTCAGGAAATCAAAATGCTGGAACGCGTGGTGCGCGGGCTGAAACCGCTTTTTGTCGAACGCGGTTTTGGCGCGGCGCAGTGCGAAGCCGTCTGGAAAATCCGCCGTGAATTTTCCTACGCGCTTCGCGACACCGGCCTGACCAAGTTGAACGAAGACATCGTCGTGCCGCGAGGGAGACTGGAGGATTTGTTCGCGTTCGCCGCCCGGCTGCAGAAAAAACACAGGCTGCAAGTCGCCTGCTTTGGACATGCCGGCGATGGCAACATCCACACCAACGTCATGGTGGATTACACGCAGCCCGGCGCGAAGCAGCACGCTCAGGCCGCGCTCAACGGACTCTTCCGGCAGGTCATTGCGTGGGGCGGTTCGATCACCGGCGAGCACGGCATCGGAATCGCCAAGAAACGTTGGTGGCCGCAAGCCGTCGGCACGGACGTGCTGAAACTGCATCGCCAGATTAAACGCACGCTCGATCCGAAGGGAATTCTGAATCCGGGAAAATTCGTGTGAGAACGAGCGTCGGTCAAAGCAACGCCCGCGCAAGCGGCACCCAAAAATCTATTCTGCCTTCTGCAGCATGAATCATGTTCGAGACCGTTGCGGTTGTAAGGGCAATTCGAGCGTAAAGGTTGCCCCTTTGCTTGGTCCGTCGCTCTGCGCGAGCAATGTGCCCCCCATGTCTTCGGCGGCCAATGCGGAACTGTGCAGACCGAAACCATGGCCGCCTTTTCGTGTCGTGAACCCATGATTGAAAATTTTGGTGAGGTTCTCGGCAGGTATTCCGACCCCGTTGTCGTTCACAACGATGCGCACCCGGTCGTTGCTGTTGGACACGCGGAGGGTGATATATCTTTCTTTGCGCCAGATTCGTCACACGCGTACTTGGCGTTGCGAATCAGGTTCACGAGGATTTGCAGCACCTTGTGTTTTTCCACCATGATCTCGGGGATGTGCGGGTCATATTCACGGACAACCTGCACATCGTGCCGCGCCAGCGCGTCGCTGTTCATCCGCAATGCGTCTTCGACCAAATCGGTCACGGTGACAGTTTCGGCCACGCCCACGACTTGGGCATAGTTTTGTTGCATCGTCACAATCTCCTTAATGTGGTCGACTTTCTGTTTGACAAGCTCGATCTCGCGCAGGAGCAGGGCTTGTTCCTCGGCCAAATGCTCAGACAGTTGTTTGAGATAACCCGGCAACTGCTGCCCGCGAGGATCATGCGTCATGAAATCACCAAGATTATCAGCATGCTCGCGCATCAGGGCGGCGACGCGGCCGATATTGCCGGCCTTTGATTGCGCCAAATGCTCGGCAACGAAACTGGCGGAGATGTTCGCGCTGTTAAGCACGTTGCCCACGTTGTGAAGCACATTGGTGGCGAACTCGGTCATCCCGGCCTGCCGCGAAGCGGCGAGAAGTTCCTTGTGTGTTTTCTCCATCTGTGCGGCGATGCGTTGACGTTCGGAGATCTCGGCTTCAAGCTTGGTTGCGGTCAGTTTGTGTTTGGCCACCTCCCCTTGCAGTTCCTCGTTCGCCTTGGTTAAGTCCGCTGTCTTCTCTTTTACTCGCAATTCCAGTTTGTCTTGCACTTTCTGTTCCTCTCGCTCCACCCGCAAGCGTTCTTGAAACAGGGCTTTGATATGGGCCATACCGATGAGCAGCAGCAGCGAAATAAGTGCATAAACGACGTGCATCTTGATTTCCGCTTCCGTACCGGTACTGAGCGGTCCCAGGGATTGAACCAGGTGAAGCAGCGCCAACAGCGCAAAGGCACTGAAGAGCGACCAGCCCACACGGGCCGTGCCAAAAAGCCGGTTCAAGCGCAACGCGTAACACGCGACGCCCAACTGCAACAAACCGGCCATCCAGGCGATGACATCCAAAAAATTCATGCGAAAAGCCGTTGCGTCATGGTTGCGGGGCAGTTTGCCACCCAGACACTATCCAGAATTTGGAAGTGTCGTCTCATTATTTGTATATTGTGCTGCCTGTTGAAATCCCGCATATAAGGCCATATTTACGGTCCAAGCGCTCATTCGCCCGGAAACGATCTGCCATAAAGCAAGATGGAGGCCAGTTTTGTGCAAAACCACGCATTCATAAGCATAAATGTATTTAAGCTTTAGATTATCTTTGGAACTAATTTTCACGTAGGCATTTTCTCCTAAATCACTCCGGATAATACTGGAGGACTGAGGACGGTTCGATTACGGACGAACACGCCATCGGCATCGCCAAACAACCCTAATGGCCGTCAGCCGCCGGTTTGGACGTGCTGGAACTGCATCGCCGGATCAAAGACACGCTCGACCCGAAGGGAATTCTGAATCCGAGAAAGTTTGTAAAGTAGCGCGACGCCTGAGCCGTTTCACGGGTGCGAGGTTAAATCTGGAAACGGAACAAACTTCAGCGCTGTGATCGTCAAATCCGTCGCCACCGCTTCGCCGTCTTTTCCAAAACCCATCACGAGTCTCTTGGTTTGAGCCAATCCCGGCGTGGCGGGAAGCGGAACGCGGATTTCGCTTTCTCCGTTTTCGGTCGCATTGAACCGGACGAAAATCTGGTTGGGAAACTGCGGTTCGGCGTACGGGCCGCCTTGAGCTTTTGTCAACGTGATGACCGCGCGTTCGATTGGCGTTGAGGCGTGGTAACGGATGATCAATTCGCCATCGGCGAGATTGACGCCTTCGGTTTGCGGCACCGTCAACGTGACGCGGCCATTTCGCAGCGGACGACCTTCGACGTGAAACGCCTTTTTGTCACGGGAAAAATTGATCGGGCTGCCGTCGCTGGTCCAAGGAACGATTTGCGTTTCCTTCGACAGGAAATCTACGGCATCGCCGGGCGCGTACCACGCAAGCAGGTTGTCGTTCAATCGCTTGAATTCGAGATAGCGCCGCATGTTGTCCGGCGCGCTGCCGATGCTGCCGAGGATGAGCGAAAGCGTGTGGGCAGTGGTCTGGTATTTGATGGCGGTGCGGCGCTCGGTGTCGAAACCTTCCCACGGCCCGTGTTCGGTAAAGAGACTTGAAATCGCCGGCCAGTTCATTTCCAGAAAGCGCTCCATCTTGTCCGGCGCGATCTGGCTGGCGACGCCCAAAGTGTAAAGCGACGGGGCGTTTGTGATGCGCGGTTCTTCGGTGATGGCGATGTCCGGTATGCCGATCCGGCCCGTGTATTCGACGCCCTGACCGCTGTAGGCTTCCGACAGAAACCCGGGCAGCTTGTTTCGCGCGGCGAAATCCAGCTCGATGTCCACCGTGTTCTCCAGAATTTTGCGCCAGCCGGCGTTCTCCAGTTCCTGCATGAACAGCGTCAGGCCGTACGATTGAAACGCCGAACCTTCCCACGTGGCCAGCGTGTAAATGTCATCGCCGGCTTGAGTGCGGAACGGCTTGATCGTGAAGCCCGCGTTGGCGACGGTCGCCGCCGGAAAACCGTGTCGCAATGCGACGAACATCAGCGGGCCGCGAAATTCGTTCACGAAATAATTCATGTGCCCGACGGTGTAATTGCCGGCGCCATCTTCCCAGCCGAACAAACGATCCCGCGTGGCGTCCCAGCCGAAAACAAACGTGCCGGTCTTCTCGTCGAACAGATGCGCGTAGCCCGCTTTCTGGCTCTCCAGGAAAAGTTCCATCTCGATTCTCAACGCGCCGACGGCGGGGTCATCCCGTATTTCCGGGCGGAGCAACGCGCCGATCGCCTTTGCCACGGACGCCGAGAGGTTGGCGTTGTCGCCGAAAATAATCTGCACCACCCGTCGGTCCAACAGCGCCATGATCTGCGCTTTGACCGATTCGCCCGCGAAGGGCAACAGCGGACCGTCGAAAAAATTCGCGCCGTATTGACCGCGCCGCTTGATGTCCGCTTCACAATCATCGTGGTGAGGAACAATCCAGCCCTTTTCGCGCAGAGCTTTCCAGATTGCCGCGGCTATTTCTTCACCGAAAGCGTCAATGAATTTCTGTTTCTCGATGATTTCCGAAAGCGGCGGTATGCGTTGCGAGTTGTCGAAGCCGAGGAAATTCACCAGCAGACCTTTGGCGCTGACCCGCGGGTCCTGCTGGTCGTGACGAAGACTCCCGACAATCTGGATGAGCCGCGTCTTCGCCTCGTCCCGCGAGACGCAGGGATTGTCCGCGTATCCGGCGGCGATGTTGGCCATAAACTCCAGCCACTCGCCGATGGCCGTCAACTGCGTGAACGAGCGCAGGTAAAGGCCGTTCGTCGGCTCTTGATTCCAGCCTTCGAACGGATAACCGGACACCGGATCGGTCATGACGTTGGCGGCGTCGGCATAGAGCAACGCGTTCTCCAGCAGCAACCGCGTGTGCGTGTGCGCCGGATTGACGTTGGGAAAATGAAAAGCCGTCGCCGGTTTGGGCGCGGTGGATGTCAGCGTGCGACAGGCGGATAAAACCACGCCGAGCAAGACCGGCAGCAGCACAGCGGCGATGGAATTTATCTTTCTGGAAAAAATGTTCATGCTGCCAAGCAATGTCCTCATTTGCCCCGTTTGAGCGCAATTCTTTTTTGAAAAATGGTTGCCTTTAACAACAATTTTCCCTCACCCGGGTGAGGGACGTGCTTCAATATACCAGCACCAGCACGACGGCTTGCTCGGCAGAATTCATCACATCCTCAAACTTTCGCTCCTCTCATCATTCTTCATTCTGGCTTCGGCATTTGATATGCCTCCCCGCTTTCAGCAAAGTAAAAACAGTGGAATTGACTACGCCGCTTGGTCTCTTTAGTGTGACCCTATGGCGGCAAAATTTCCTATAAAAGTTTCTTTGGCCGGTCTTAAGCCGGAAATCTGGCAATCAAACTTACCGAATTGGGGTAAGGCCATGTCCAACTTGCTTTCCAGCTATACCACCTTTCAACATGGTCTTTTGAACCAGAAGATTTTTCCAAAGCCACCTGCTGCTTGGAAACTCAATTTGGCTCGTACGAATGCCAGCATTAAAACGCTGGCAAAACACGGTTGGTTTATTTGTCTATTCCACACCCCTCTAGGAGTATGTGACAAGGCTTCGGATTTGATGCAAGCCGGTCAGACAGGGGAAGGAACCGAGTTATGATTCAGCATTTTAGACAGGTGCTTGATGACATTCAGAAAGAGGCCGAAGACCTTTTTGCATCCCGCAAAGTCATTTTGCAAAAAGCCTTTAATGCGCACCGGCAAGGCGATTATGAATTGAGTATTCCTGTAATGCTTGCTCAAGCTGAAGGCATCTACCTTGACATATTTGGAATATTTGAACCTTCACCTTACAAACTGGGTAAAAAACATTTTAAAAACAAAATTGAGCGGAAGCTCAATTCTCCTTTGGCAAAACTTTTCAATGATTATTTCTTTTGTGTAGCTGACGAGCTTTCCATAAAAAAATCCACCAAGTTAGCAACATCTCCATTTCCATTGAGCCGAAATTTGGTTCTTCACGGCATTTCGACTGATTATGCGACCGAAGTCAACGCGCTCAAAACCGTATCTTGGCTTCAATACATTATTTCTTTCAAAGAAGCAGCCGAACATAAAATAACCGGTAGCGAGCAACCAAAATCTTATTGAATCGTGTCTGACTTCGCACGATTGCAGGCTTCACAAAGCAGTTCGATATTCCGCGCGGTGTTGCTGCCACCTTTTGAAACCGGGATGATGTGATCGTATTCCAATTTTTCCCGGCTACCACATTTTACACACTTGCCGCCGTCTCTGCGCCAGACTTCCCTGCGGACTTCCGATGGAATTGCATCGCGGTTCTCTCTGGCTTCCTGCTTTTCATCAGAGTAGGCCAACATCTTCAAAGCCGTTTCCGCAACCTCCAGTGTGATTTTCCCATTGCTTCTGATGTAGGCGTAATCTCGGACATGCTGCAAACGATTCAAAACATCCAACGGCGTACCATTTGCCGAGCGTGCTATTCTGTCAGCCACGTCCTCATCAATCTCGATTTCAAGTGACTTGGCGAAGCGGCAGGCGATGACAGCCAGTTGCTCAACAAAGTAATCGTCCAATTTTTCAACTATTCGAAAACACGACAGAAAATTCGGTGTTAGTCGCTCTTTACTTGTAGTAGAGCCAATGAGCGTGAAGTGCGGTAAATTCAACCGTACGCTGCGAGCGTTCTCGCGTTGGCCAATGGTGATGTCGAGTTTGAAATCTTTCATTGCAGCATAGAGATATTCCACGAGTCTTTTTTGGAGCGCGTGTATTTCCTCAATGAACAGCACGTCACCGGCTTCGAGACTGGTCAGCAAGCCAGCAAGGTCTTCAGCTTTTTCGATGGTTGCGCCACTGGTGCTTTTGAGATTCGCGCCCATTGCCTTTGCAATGATGCGAGCGAGCGTGGCCTTGCCAGACCCCGTCGGGCCAATGAAAAGAATATGGCCGAGTGCGTCGCCGCGTTTTTTGGCGGCGGCAATCGCGATTTCAATTCGCTCTTTGGTATTAATATGCCCAATAAATCCTGAAAACAGTGTCGGTGTCATTTGTTCAGCGCGAATCGAAGTCAAAAGGGATTGCGCCTCAATATCTCCGCCGTCCGCCACTTTGCGCAACAGTTCCAAAAATTCTTCGTCCTCCTTGTTGGAATCCTCTTTCGCCTTCGGCGCAAATGCTGCGATACGGTTATTGGCTTCAGCGATTTGCTCGCTGGTCATTTTACCTGCCAGTTCATCACAATTTTCTTGCGCGCCTCCTCATTCTGCGCTGCCGCAAGTTTCTCCCACTTGTAGGCTTCGATGTAGTCTTGTGCTGCGCCATCGCCTTTCTCGTAACACGCGCAGAGATTTTTTTGCGCCGTACCCATTCCATGTTCGGCGGCTTTGTGCCACCACTTTATTGCTTCGGAGTGATCCAGTGATACGCCTTGACCGGTGAAGTATGCCCCACCTAGACAGAACTCTGCGTTCGCAATGCCTTGCTCGGCTGCTTTGCGAAACCACTTGACAGCCTCGTTGTCATCTTTTGCTACGCCGTACCCGTTCAGGTAGCAAACACCCAAGTTGCTCTGCGCGCTCGCATATCCCTGCTCGGCTGCTTTGAGAATCCACCTTGCTCCTTCAATCTCGTTCACTGGCACTCCGTCTCCCTTCAAGTAACAGACGCCCAAGATTTCCTGCGCCATTGCATGTCCCTGTTCGGCTGCCTTTGCCAACCACTTTACACTCTCAGCACAATCTTTTGACACTCCAAGCCCGGACCGGTATGCGAGACCTAGCATGGCTTGCGATTCCGCATCTCCCATTTCGGCGGCTTTGCGAAGCCACTTTACATAGAAATCATCCTGCGGCGGATTTAATTGTGTTTCGTTTGCCGGTGATGCGGACGGAATAACCGGTGGCACTCGTTGCTCTGGAACAAAAATTATTGTTTCCAATCCGCAGTGCGGGCACGGCAC
This sequence comes from uncultured Verrucomicrobiae bacterium, assembly GCA_963714605.1. Classification (GTDB taxonomy): domain Bacteria; phylum Verrucomicrobiota; class Verrucomicrobiia; order Limisphaerales; family CAVQOW01; genus CAVQOW01. Next base: position 66,774 of record CAVQOW010000007.1, read on the forward strand.
CGTGCGAGTCTCGCCTTTGTCAAAGTCACAGGCGTCAAACTCAATTCCCTTGTCGCAGTACTGACAGCGGCAGGTGACATAATTGGCCGATGGCTGGACATCTGATTGGTTCATATTTTCACCTTCACGCAGCAGAGACATTCAAACGCCACTTGCCCCAATCGTCCATCCCAAAATGATTTTAGCAGCGGCGGTTTTCATCGCCCGGAGCGAGAGGAGTTGTTCTTCTCAGGTAGGCAACGTAGCCGGCGGAAAAGCAGCCTCAGCGTGATCATTTGCCGTCGGCGTGAAAACCAATGCGGCGTCTTGGCGATTCGGGCGACGGCGCGAGCAACGGTTGGAGTTTCGTCCAGATGGTGCGCAGCGCCGAATCATGTTCCAGCAACGTCTTGTCAATTTCCGCCAGCCGTTTGAGAATGGCCGCGTTTGCCACCAGTTGCTCGCGCATCTGCATGAATGCCCGCACCACAAACACGCTCATCGCCACGGCTTCAGGACTGTTCAGCACCGTTGCCGCCATGATGGCGCCGTGTTCAGTGAAAGCGGTTGGTTGGTAGGCCGCTCCTCGATGCCGCTTGGAACTGGTCGCAAATTGCGACCAGTTCGGCACAACACCTTCTTTTTGTAGAACTTCCAGATTTGAAGTCACAATTCGTGACTTCAAGTTGCTCCATTCCTGCGCGGTCAGTTGGAACATGAAATCTTCCGGGAAACGGTCGGCGTTGCGTTTCACCTGTTCGTTGAGCCGCTTCGTCGGCACACCGTAAAGTTCCGCCAGATCTGCATCCAAAATGACCTTCTGCCCGCGCACGCTGAGAATCAGGGTTTCGATGGGCTTCTTTGGTTTCATAATCTTCGTGGGTGGAAAAATCCGACGGCACGCACAGCGCGACATTCCCGTTCCGCCGCCTGCCAGTCGAGATAATCCAAAATGTCCTCCGGCAACGGCGTGCGCGAGCCAAGCAACCGCCGCAACGCCCGCTTGTGTTCGTAGCTGCGCCACACGGCTTCATCTTCGTTGAAACGTCGCGCGAGTTCTTGGGCTTCAACCATCGCTTTCACCACTACTTCTTTCCCAATCCAGTTCAACATCGCCATGGAGTTTTTGAAATTCTGACGCGGACGAGAGTAGCGAAGCAAACGGCGGTTGAAAAGCGGAGTTTGATTGTGTTGCGATTTGTGTTGAAAAGAGGGTCAGGATACTTCCCGCTGCAAGCGCACACTTTTCAAGTCGCCGCGAGGCAACGCCATGTCGGCGGGCAACACCACGCGATTGTTGACCAGCGTCGCGCCGATGACGCCTTCGCAACTTTGCCGCAGCATCCAGCCGGCGGCGCCGGTGTAGCCGTTCCAAATCATGCGGCCCGGCTCAAAGTTTGTGAGCAGGTCCGCCGCCTGTTTGTTTGGTTGACCGCCGTAAATTTCAATTTTATCAGGCGTGATGTGCGAGACCGGCGCGATCTTTCGCCAGAGCCGGATTGTGGCGTCACGGTAAAGTTGCGCTGTCGGAAGATCGCCGTCCGCCGCGAACTGCCCGGCGAGCAGACGCGCGGCTCCGATCAACCACTGGACGCCGTGGCAATACATGCCGTTTTCGCGCACACCTTCCGGATAGTGACAGCTCCGGCCTAGATACGGCCGGGAATCCTCCCGCAACGCGGGCCAGCCGAGCAAAATGACGTTATCACGTTCGAGCACGCGCAAGGCGGTGTCGAACATGATGCGACCGCGCTCGCAGTTGATGCCGGACATCACGGCCCACGCGGCGGTCAATGCGTCAATCTCCCAGACGCCGCTGTCCTTCACACCGATTTCGGTGCCGTCGTCGTGAATCGCGCGCAGATACCGGTCGCCGCGCCACATATTTTCAATGGCTGTTTTCAATTCCTTCTGCCGGTCGCAATAAAATTGCCGGCGCGCGGCGCCTTTGCATTTTTCAATCAACTCGAGGAGATGTTCCAAGGTGTAATGGAGGAAGAAACCGAGCCAGACACTTTCGCCGCGGCCTTCGCAGCCGATGGCATCCAGCCCGTCGTTCCAATCGCCCGTGCCGATGAGCGGCAGGCCATGCTCGCCGAAACGTTCTTCCAAAACCAGATCAATGGCGCGCAGCACGTGGTCGCAGAGCGTCTCCTCGCGCGGCGAGACATGCGCGAACAACCCCATCCCGTATCGGCCTTCGGGCAACGGCGGCAGCGGCGTTTCAGCTTCGAGATACGGGAGCGTCTCGTTGAGGATGGATTCATCACCGGTCATGCGCACGTATTCGGCGGTCGCCCAGCAGAGCCAGATCAGGTTGTCGGAAGCGTGCGTGCGCGCGCCCAGCCCCGTGCTGTCGTCCTGCTGGAGGAAGAACCAATGCAACACGTCGCCCTCGACGAATTGCTGCCGGCCGTGCAGTAAAATCTGCCGCCGCGCCAGAGCTGGATCCACCCAGATCAAATTGACCGCGTCCTGCAGTTGGTCACGAAAACCAAACGCGCCGCTCGACTGGTAAAAACCTTTGCGCGCCCAGAGGCGTTCCGCGAGCGCCTGGTATTTGAGCCAGTTCAGATGGCGGTCAAATGCCGGGTCGGTGGTTTCAACCTGCAAGGTCCGCATCAAGCCAAGCCACCAGGCGCGCGTGGCGGCCAGCTTCGCTTGTGCGGCTTCCACCGTCCGGCATCGTCGCACGACCGCCGCCGCTTGTTCGCGCGTGTCGCTTTGGCCGAGCATGACCGAAACCGTGCGCGACGCTCCGGCGGGAATTTCCAGCGTAACGAGAAAACTCGCGATGGCCGCCGCGTCATCGGTCGGCCCGGCCCAAGGTTCGCCGGTCTCCACCATTGCGGGATGGGCTGGTGAACGTCCCGGGCCAAAAAAACGCCCACGTCGCGTTTCGATTTTTTCCGGTGTCTCGGAAATGGCCGCGAACGCCGGGCCGGAACGGAACTCGTTGCGCGGATTGGTGAAATAAATGGCGGTGTTCGTTGCATCCGTTTCAATTTTCAGCGGCCCGGAGTTTTCCGGCTGGTCAGCCAGCGCAATGCGGAAATACGGCGCGAACCGGATTTTCTTCGACACACCGCCGTCGTTGCTAATGGTAAGAAGATAAAAGCCCGCCGGTTCGTCGGGCGGCACGAACGCCGTCAATTCCGTGGAAAGTTTGCCGTGCTTCATCCGGAATGTGGCCGTGCCGTCCACGCCAAAATTGGTTTCGTATTCGGCTTCGGCATCGCGCAATGGCAGATAAGTGGGCGAGAGCCAGCGCCGCTCGCCGACATCGTAGAGGTAAAAAATTTCCGACGGCAGTTCGTTCGTCACCGTGTCGGCCCAGTCCGTCGTGAGCCGGTTCTGCTGCGCGTTCAGGCTGGCCGAGGTGTGCAACCCGCGATTGGTCACGCAAAGGACGTGGCCGAGCGCATTCGCCATCGTGTGGTCGAACGGGCGTGGTGTGAACGGTGTGCGGACGCGAAGCGTGTTGCCGCCATCGGCGAATTCAAAATACGGCTGCGGCGTGCCGGGCGGAATTTCACCGTGACCAATCAGGGTGTGACGGGTTGGAAATTTTCCGACCAAGGCGTCGGTATCGGTTTGAATTTTTAAATGGCGCGAAATCCATTCCGCGGCCTGCGGGCGACTATCGGCGCAGCCCATCAGCAATCGCAATTTGCCGGTCGCGCCGGCTGCAAGGGAAACGTTCAGCAACAAACTGCCGATGGCGTCGAAGCTCGGACACGGTTCGGTGTTGCACGGCTTCCGAAACTCAAAAGTTTCCAGAGAGCGCGGTTTCCAGACCCTGCCCGCGCGACCGATAAAATCCACGCGCGCCCGCAAAAAACCTTCCGGCGGCGTTTCCGTCGCCAGCAAACCGATTTGTTTGGTGTCATGATGCGCCGCAATCAACGCGTTCAGACTGGCGTTATAATTCACCTCGTGGAACAGACGGTTGTATTGCGTGTGATTACGGTCAGCATGAGGTGAGTTCAGCACCCATTCCAGATACGGCACGACTTTGAGATTGCGCGCACGCGAACCGAGGTTTGTCACGATGATTTCCCAAAGCTCCACGGCGTCGGAATCGGACGGTAACGTAACGCGCACTGTGGTTTGGATTTCGTTGACCGTTTGAACCAAAAACAGAGTTTCGCCGTTCTGTTCGACCGTGGCGGGCGGCGCGATTTCTTCCGGAAAATTGCCGATGACCGGCCACGACTTAGCCTGCGCGGCTTGAGTAACATCGGCCACGAATAACGCGCGACCGGCAGGCTCAAGGCGGTCGTAAGCACGGCGCGTGAGGTCATATCCGCTTTTCGCCAGCGTGCTGGTGATTTCGCCGTTGGATTTCCATTCGACGGTATACGCGTTGTTTTCCAGTCGTAAGGACGTTTGCCTGCCTTTCGCAGAGCGTGAACGCCAGGCGCTGACGCCAAAGGAAGCAAACCCGACGGCCAGCACCGCCGCAATTCCCGCCAGCGCCATTTGCAGCGCCGAAAATTTTCCAAGCACCTCAGTCAAACCACCGCCAGCAGCTTTTTGGATGGCCTCGGATTGCGACCACGCCCAGTCCCAATCTTTTCCCCTCGGAATAAAAAATGGAATCAACAGCGGCGCCCAAGTGGTGAAGCGTTTGACGCCTTCTGGAATGCACCGCGCGGTGGCGGCCGCCGGGCCGATGAAGCGGGCGAGACGTTCGTCGAGTCGGTCCATGCCGATGAAACTCAGGTTGACGAGCGTGGCGACGCGCAGGCCCATGTGATCGATCCAGATGATGACGCGGAAGAAATCGTAGGCGAGCACCCACATGAACACTTTCAGACTCCACGCTTGGAAACTTGGATCGCTCGTCGTGGCATCCTTGAAAATGCAGAATACGGTGTGAACTGCGCCGTCCTGATTATACCAAGTCGGCACGGACATTTGTTTGAGGAAGGTGAAAATGATCGGGGCCATCCACAATCCCCAGCGCAGGACCTGGATCGTGCCTTCGGTCAGTTCGGCAACGCCCTGGTGGGAAAACATCCGCCGGATCGGCGTGGTATCGCGTTGGAACAGCGCAGCGAGGAACGAACGGTTGACGGCGAACAGCCACGCCGCCACGCCCCAGCCGATCACGCCTTTCAACGCTTCGTTGAAAAGCAATTTCGCGCCGCCGGCGTAAGTGCCGAGTTGGATGTGCCCCCACTTGCTGACCAACGGATAAAATTCATCCGTCGCCGGTTTCAGCCCAAACGTGTTGTAAAGATTGAGCTTGTCCAGCACGACGGGGATTTGCGAACTGTCGAAATAGAACGCGAACGCGGCGCCAACAAACGCACCCAGCCCGCCTTCCACCAGGTACACACGCCACGATTTCAGCCCACCGCAATTTCGCGCGCCGTAAACTAAATCGCGCAGCGCACTGACGCCGGCGTAAGCCAGCGCGCCCGCCGCCAGACCGAAAAGGACGCGATGCGATGTCGGAAGCGCGGGCAGATTCATGCCCGCCGCCACAGCGCAGGCAATTCCAACGACCACGCCGCGCGCCATCAGCGTTGGTTGGCGGTAGGTTCTAAGTGCGCGACGGAAAAACGATTGGCTGCCGTCGAAGCTTTCGATGATCGCCTTGAACAACGGGAAAACCGCCGCGCCCGCAACGGCCAGCAACAACGCCGGAAAAGTCCGGTAAAGATTTTGCACGACCAGCGCACCGGCGACGACGTGCAGCAGTTGCAAGAGTGTCATCAGCACGCCGCTGAAAACCATTCCCTTTTTCATTCCGCTGACGGCGTGCCATTTCATCGCGGTGCGCGTCGGCGCTCTTCCGTGCATGCCGTCGGTGATCAGTCCGGTCACCAGAAAAACTTGCGCCCACAGCGCGCCCTGCGAAAGCAACGTGGCAAGAACGGCGACAACCGGTTTCAACGCGCCGGGCAATCCCGCCGCGAAAGTTCCCGAACCCAAATCCGCCACGCTCGGGGCAACGACGGCTGCAACAGCCGTCAGCAGCAGGCAGAAATTCGCTTTCATGCTGGTCAGTGGACGGCGAGTGGTCGTCAGACTAAACGCCTGAACCACGATCACGTTGAACAAAAACAGCAACAGCGCCCGCCCGATTCCCGCGCATAAAACCGGCGAACCTGACAGCAAACCGGCTGTGACAGTGTTGCCCAGCGAACCTGCCAGTTGATCTGACGGCAGTGCGAGCGGCAGTCCCAACGCGAACGGTATGACCGTGATCGCTGCACCCGTGATGGCGTCCAGATGTTTCCTTGAATTCACCAGACGATACGTGTTGGCGACGTGATAGAGCAGATAGAAAACCGCCGCGCTAACGGAGCTGAGTTGGATCAGTCCAGACAAGTTTTGCGGCGATTGCCAGAGCGGCACGTGTCGCGCCGAAGCGGCGAGCAAGCCGGAGAACAGAAAATCCCGGACCGCTTCGCCGGGCGTCAAAATGCGCCCGGTCAAAATGAATTTCAGAATGCCCGCGGCAATCATTCCAGCCATGGCCGGGCCGAGAAAGCGCCAGACGGCTTGCGGCGAAGTCGGGTTGCCAAGTACGTAAATCGCGAGCGTGCTGCCAGCAATCAGCACGAGCGCGCAACCGAAGCCCAAATCGTGAAACAGCGACCAACGCCCGGAAGAGCGCGCCCCGATGGCAGGTTTCTCCTGAATCTGGTTCTTGGCCTGTTGTAAACTCATCACGAAGCCGCTCCAACCATCACGACAAATTCTCCCTTTCGCGTCCGTTTCCGGAGCAGGTCGAGCAACTCGTCCGGTTTGCCGCGCAGGAATTCCTCGAACTTCTTGGTCAACTCGCGCGCCAGCACCACCTGCCGTTCGGGGAAAACTTCGCTGAGTTCGCCGAGCAGCTTTTCGATCCGATACGGCGATTCGTAAAACACCAGCGTGCCGTCGAAACTCTTGAGCGATTCCAGCTTGTTCCGGCGCTGCCCGGATTTGTGCGGCAGGAAGCCGATGAAATGAAATTCGTCCGTCGGCAAGCCGCTCGCCGTCAACGCCGCCACCAAAGCGCACGGGCCGGGCACGGACTCGACGCGGAATCCGGCGGCGATGGCCGCTTTGACCACGCGTTCGCCCGGATCGCTGATGCCGGGACTGCCCGCGTCGGTGACAAGCGCGACCTTCTCGCCGCGCTTGAGTCGCTCCATGATTTCCTCGCTGCGTTTGGCTTCGTTGAATTGGAAATAACTGAGCAGTGGTTTGGAGATTCCGAAATGCTTCAACAATTGTCCGGTGCGCCGCGTGTCTTCGGCGGCGACGACGTCGCACTCCTTCAGCGCGCGCACCGCCCGGAGCGTGATGTCCTCCAGGTTGCCAATCGGAGTGGCAACCAGGTAGAGCGTGGACAGTTGGAGCGCGGGCAAATCCATCGCGCGAAACCTAGCGGGAAACTTCGCTGGAAACAAACACCGAGTTCGCAGGAAATGATAACGCGGGTTGACTCAGGATAAAAGTTGCCGAGGCCTGGAGCCGGACTCGGAGGCTCGACATACCACAAAGGGATATCGGTTGGCGGGGTTGAAGCGTGCTTTACGGCGAGATGGGAATGGCGCGTTGGTTGGGTTGTTTGGTGACTGATTTGCGGATTGTTGCTGACAGATGGGGCGTAGTTTCCGCACGCGACGGTCCGTTGCAAATTGGCTGGCATCGTCCGCATGTTTGGTGTTAATTACGATCACCTATGAAAAAGCTCATCATACGTCTCCTCATTGTGTTGTTGGTCATCGTCGTTCTTGCTGTTGTGGGCGTCGCGCTGTTCCTCGACACCGCCATCAAGAAAGGCGTGGAAACCGTCGGCCCGCAGATCACCAAGGTGGACATCAAGCTCGATGGCGTCAGCCTGTCGCTGCTTTCCGGTTCGGCTAAAATCAAAGGCCTTATCGTCGGCAATCCGCAAGGTTACAAAACGCCGCACGCCATCAGTGTCGGCACCGCCAGTGTCGCCGTCAGCCCCGGCTCGTTGCTCTCGGCCAAAATCGTCGTCAAATCCATTCGCATCGAAGCGCCGGAAATCACTTTTGAAGGCGGCCTCGGCGGAAACAACCTCAGCAAAATTCTCGACAATGTGAACGCATCCGCCGGCGGTGGCGGTGCCACAACCGAAAAAGGCGCGCCCAAGGAACAGAAGCCCGGCAAGAAACTTGAGGTGGACGATTTCCTCATCACCGGCGCGAAGATCAACGTCAGCCTCACTGGCATGGGCGGTCAGGCTGCACCCATTCCGTTGCCGGACATTCACCTGACGGACTTTGGGAAGGATTCCAACGGCATCACGCCGGCCGAGTTGACAAAGAAAGTGCTGCAAGCAATTACTGAGAGCACAGCAAAAGCCGTCGCTGGCACAGTAGGCAACCTCGGCAAGGGAGTATTAAACACCGCCACGGGAACGGGGAAAACAGCCACCGATACCGTCGGCAAAGCCACCAAAGGCATCACCGACCTGTTCAAGAAAAAGGATTAGCGCAGACCGAAGTGTCAGTCACGGAAGTGGCTTTTGATCTTGTCGAGGATCTGCCGCGACAAGGTTTCATCGCCAAACGTGCCGACACGGATGGTAATTTTGGTAACAGAGACGGATACTTTGTCCAGATTGATAGTGATCTTCTTGTCGCCGGCACCGCGAGCAGTGATTTTTGCGGAGGCCGCGTCTTTTTGCTTGTCCGTGACGCCGTAATCCATGTCCTTCATCGCGGCCAGTGTGGCATCCCACGCCTTGTCAAACGCCACCGCTTCGCTGGACTGCAACTCGCCTTCGACATAAGCCACACCGCCTGCGCCCGCTGCGACCCCGCCGCCAATCAACAGCACCGCGCAACCGCTGCCCAACGCCAGCACCATCGCCATCAATACAACTGCCAGTAATTTCGTTTTCATGAAATAGGTTTGTTTTATTTATGCTGCGAACGACTTGGAGCAATCCTGCCATTCGTTCCGGCACAGGACGGCCTCCGCATAAAAGGAGCGCGTTTTCATCCGTTCTGCAAGCAGAAATCGCCGCGACGCTCCTCGACAAAATCGTGACGCCGCGCCATGCTGCGCCTTGCGTGGCAATGCACAGAACGAATTGGCAAAGCAGACGCAAAGTCGTCACGAACGAGCACTATCCAGCGCTGTCCCTATCAGCGAAGAAGGTCAAACGAGTCAAATGAAAGTGCAACCGGATAACACGAGTGAACTCCGCGCTGGCATGGCGATATGCTTGACGTTTCAGGACATACAGAAGTAAAACCATTCTAGCCTCACATGAAACGCGGATTAATCTCCGGCGCAAAGCCGACCAAGAAAGAACAAGAACGGCACTACGTCGAATTATTTAAGAGTGTGTTTGCTGATTTCCCTGACGGGAAAATTCTCGACGACAGCAGCCAAGAGAAGCCAGACGTCATCGTGCTGACTGCTCAAGGTAGAATTGGCATTGAAGTCACCCGCATTTATCACAAATCACCAGCAGGCGAACGGTCGCTTAAGCAAATGGAATCCGAAAGAGGGGCAGTCGTTTTAGAAGCTCTTAGAATCTACGAGAAAAAGGGGCTACCAAATCTTTTAGTGAAAATCGACTGCAATTGCGACACAACATTCAACAAAAGGAATCGAGGCAAATCCGCATCTGCTCTTGCGAACTTGGTCGCTTCTAACATTCCTCAGCCAAACAACTCGGTGACAATTGAAAATGATTGGAAAAACTCAAGGCTTTTTCCTTACGAATTTTGTACTGTTGACATCTTGAGACTATCCTCGTTCACAAAAAATTACTGGGATGATTCTTCCTTTGGTTATTTCCGTGAATACTTCGTTGTGGAGCTTCAAGAAGTCATATCTGGAAAAGAATCGAAGCTTCGCAGTTATAGCTCCGACTGTGCTGCCCACTGGCTTCTTGTTGTTGCTGAAAACAGTAGTCCATCAAGCTTCTTTGATCCTTCTGCAGCAACACTGAATCACTGTTACAATTCGTCTTTTGACAGAGTTTTCCTGCTAGAGCCATTCGGAAGAAGCGCATTTGAACTCAAACTCTGCCCGCGAAGCCGGACAAACAATTCAAACGCGCGCACGATGAACGAGACACAACGGGATGACAAATCTGCTTCCAATCAAAAATAAAACTACAGTTGGCATTCTTGAAGCACTTCGAGGCAAATCTGGAGGGTCGCCATGCGTCAAAATCTCTTATGAAAAGATGCGGTGGCTTTGTCGGTATCCGGTGTGGAACATGGTTTGTGAATTTATCCGTTCCACCCGCTCATATTCCGAAGGGCTGGCGTTGTCCGTAGCTCTTATCTCAACAGCCGAGCGTCATTCAGGCCGAATGACGAAATCCGAAAATGATCTCTATCGCGATTTCCTATGGAAATTTCATCTGGATATGTTGGATAAACTTGATATGTGGGCTGAGTATCTGGATTGTTTCAGTAAGTTGCGTGACAACACTCAATACTGCCACAAATGGAAGCGAACATCTGGCATCGATTCCCATCCACACATTTCACATTACGTTTGTGGAGAATCGCCCGATTACGTTCTCGTGCATTTTTTGATTGGGCGTCACGAACGCAAAGAGATTATTCAGCGTAAACTGGAAAGGCTTAACGTAGGGAAAACGATCCGCCATTTACAGCATCACAGAAGAAGCACTCTCTCGCCAGACGAGTTACGGAAGCGAGTTGAATCTCTCGTCGAGAAATTCACGCCCTATATGCCATTGTGCTAAATAGCGATTAAGAAGACCAAACCATGCCCGCGAAACCATGATCGAACGTGAAAACCTGACCAAGGGCTTCGACTATTTCACGGCGATCTATTATTTTCATTTTCTATCGCCTAGAGTTACATCCTCGGTTTTTCGATCTGAACGACGCTCGACAAAATCTTACTGTCGCGCCATGCTTCGCGCAATGGCATTCGATTCTGACGCGCCCGTTGATCTGCTGTGGAAGGAATACGCACAGGCGTTCAAGGATTTCGACGACCTGACGCTGGCGCGCTGGCTGGCGCAGACGCTCGGCCAGCTTGAAGGCAAGGTCTGGCGGTTGTCGCATCCGCTGCTTGGGGCGTATCGGTTGGGCGCGCAGTTGGGCCACGAACGACAGATTTGGTTCAAGCGCCTTGCCACGCCGCCCGTGGCTTACACGGAATCGCCCTGCTGCCGCGCGCCATTGCTGCCGCTGCTCACGCGCGACGTGCGCGACTCCGGCCTGATCTGCCAGCATTGCAGCGACACACTCGTGCCGTTCGACGAAATCCCCGCTGAAGTCCGTCCCGACATTGAAATCTGGGCCGCACAATACGAACCCGTCCACGCCGTGGCGCATTGGGACGACCGTCAGCGCAAGAGCGCCGGCGATTACGACCGTGCTTTCGAAACCGCCGCCGAAAAAGCGGAAGGTCTGCTCGCGCACGCAGGCCGTGAACTTGCGCCCAAGCTGTTGAATTCTTATCCCGCCGTCATCTGGGAAGACCAGGACGAATGCCTTGAAGTGCGGCCGGAAGATGTGGCCCTGTGAAGTGTCAAGATCGCGCAGCGCTTTCAAGCTGGCGCGGATTTTCTCAACCTGTATAACGCCGTCATGAAGTGGCTGTTCAAGTGGATTTTCCGCCTGATCCTTTTGCTGGTGGTGCTGGTCGTCGTCCTGCTTTTGTCGTTGGACTCGATCCTGAAAGCCTTCGCCGAGCGACGAATCCGCGCTCAGACCGGCATGGACGTGAGAATCGGGAAATTGTCCGTGGGCATCCTGTCGCCGTTCGTGACCATCGAGGATTTCAAACTCTACAACACGGCAGAATTCGGCGGCACGCCCTTTCTGGACATCCGTGAATTGCACGCTGAATACGATCCCGCGGCGCTGGCCCAGCGCAAATTGCACGTCACGCTCCTGCGCCTCAATTTGGCGGAGTTGGACATCGTGAAGAACGAAGCGGGCCGGACGAACATCGTCGGTCTACCGGCGAAGCCGCCGCCGGGCATCGCCGCAAAGAAGCCGATGGAACTGCAATTCACCGGCATTGACGTGTTGAATCTGTCCTTGGGCAAGGCGCGGTTCATCGACCTCAAAAATCCGCGGCGCAATCGCGAGTTGAACTTCGGCGTCCAAAACCAGATTTTCAAAAACGTGAAGACTGCCGAAGACCTTTACGGCGTTTTTTTCCTGATTTGGATGCGGAATGGCGGCGGTTTCACAGGTGTGATGAGCCATCCGCTGGAGCACGAAACCCGAACCCGGCTTTATTCGTATCGCAGCGAGTCAATCGGGTCCAGGTTCGCCGCTTTATAGGCCGGGTAAGTCCCGAAGACAATTCCAACGACGGAGCAAATCGCCAACCCGAGTGCAATCCAATCGAGCGGAATTTCAGGCGAAACTTTCATGTACCACGCAAGGGCATTGCCGCCAAGGATGCCGAACACGACGCCGATGACGCCGCCGACTTCGCACAACACCACTGCTTCCATGATGAATTGCGTCATGATGTTGCGTTTCTTGGCGCCGACGGCGCGGCGGATGCCGATTTCTCGGGTCCGCTCTGTCACCGAGACGAGCATGATGTTCATAATACCAATCCCGGCGGCAAGCAGCGCAATGGAACTCACGACCGCCACGCCAATCCGCACCGCGAAGGTGAACGAATTGAACTGCGAAATGACCGAGTCGTTCGAGAAAATTTCGAAGTCGTCTTCGGCTCCGGGCGGGACTTTGCGAACGACGCGCAGGATGCCGCGCACCTGTTCCACAGTGTCGTCATAACTTGCTGCGTCGCGCGCCTGAACGAGAATCATCAGACTCCACGACCAGCGGCCAAAGCGGTTTAATCCAGTGGTAATTGGCACAACGGCGAAATTATCCTGCTCGCCACCGAGGAAGCCTCCTTTGGGCGCGAGCACGCCGACGACGAGGTAATTGATGCCGTTGATTTTGAGATGTTCACCGACGGCCGAGCCGAAGGGAAAGACGGTTTTCGCCAGCGCACTGCCCAGGACACAAACGTCGCGCACGTTGTCCACCTCGTTTTCCGTCAGGGCGCGGCCTTCGGCGAGGGTCCAATTGCGGGCTGGAAAACTTTCCGGTGTCTCGCCCAGCAACTGCACTGTGGGCGGCGTTTTGTGGTAGCGCGTTTCGACCTGGCCGCCCCAGAAATTGCGTTCGATGCCGACATTCAAAGGTAGCGTGGCTTTTTCCTGCACCTGCCGTGCTTGGGCCAGTGTGATGTACTTGCGTCGCCAGTATTTCTCAGCTGCTTCCGGACCGCCGATGAAAATCGCCGGCCATCGTTGAATCGCAAAGGTCTGACCACCCAACTGGCTCAGTTCAGTCTCGATGTTGTGCTTCAACACCCGCATCGCCGTCATGACGACGATGATGGAAAACACCCCGATTAGAACGCCCAACAACGTCAGCGCCGAGCGCAGCTTGTGCGACGTCAGCGCGCTCATGGCCATTGAGAAGCTTTCTTTGGCTTCGGCCAGCAGCAATGTGGGTTTGTGAAATTTCATTCGCTTCGAAGCGCATCCACCGGGTTCATGCGCGCGGCACGCCAGGCTGGGACAAATCCTGAAACAAGCCCCGTTACCAGCGATACCAGCAGCGCGATGCCCACGACGGGCAACGACATTGTCGCGGGCAGGAATCGGTCTATGACCAGCGTCAACGGCCAGGCGATGGCCAGTCCGATCAGTCCGCCCAACAGGCAAATGCAGGCGGCCTCGGTTAGGAATTGCAGCAGGATAGTCCGCCGCTTGGCGCCGATGGCCTTGCGGATGCCGATTTCGCGCGTTCGCTCGGCAACGGAAACGAACATGATATTCATGATGCCGATGCCGCCGACGAACAGCGACAGACCAGTGACGAACAAGCCGATGATGGCAATAGTGCCGGCCACGCGATCGAACATCTGGACGAACTGATCCTGCTGGTTGATGGAGAAATCGTCCGGCTGACTTGGCGCGAGCCGGCGGACACGGCGCATGACTTGTCGAAGTTCCTCGCGGGCTTCGTCCAGCAGCACGAGTTCCTTCGCCTTGACTTGAATTCCGATGTCCGGATTGCCCCAAAACATGGCGATGAGTTGTTTCAGAGGAATGATCGCTTGGTTATCGAGGCTGATGAGGCCAAGGAACGATCCCTGTTTCTCCATCACGCCAACGACTTCGTAGGTCTGCGCATCAATCTTGATTTTGTTGCCCAAGGGCGACTCTTGTTGGAAAAGATTGGTCGCAACCTGCGCTCCAATGACGCACACCGGCCGTCCTCCTTCGACTTCCGTGGCAGAGAGAAAGCGACCTTGCGCAACGCCGACTCCGCTCGTGTACAGATACCCCTCGGTTGTGCCAATGACCGTCACGCTGCTGGCGCTGCGATTCTTGTATTTGAGTGGGGCATTTACATCCGCCCTGGGCACGACGGCACTGGCGAGCGTCAACTGATTGGCCAGCGCCCGGGCATCTGCAACCCGGATTGGACGGCGCTTTTGTTGCTTTTGCCACTCTTCGCTGGTTGTATTGAGCCAGCTGAAGCGGTCAACGTAAAACACATCGGCGCCAAGGGCTGAAATGCTTTTGAGAAAGGAACGGTTCAAGCCCTCAATGGCCGTGCCCATCAGCGTGACCGTGACGATGCCAATCACAATGCCGAGCGTGGTCAGTACCGACCGCATTTTATTCGCGCGGATGGCGCTCCACGAAATGCCAAAGCCCTCGCGGATTTCGGCGAAGAGGTTCATGGGACTGAAGCGCGGCCCCCGGCACGGCTCTCGTCACTGGCGATCAAACCATCGCGGATGCGGATGATGCGGTGGGCCTGTTTGGCGATGTCTTCTTCGTGCGTGACCACGATGATGGTGTTGCCCTTCTGCGCCAGTTCCTCGAACAACGCCATGATTTCGGCGCCGGTCTTGGAGTCGAGGTTGCCGGTTGGTTCGTCCGCCAGCAAAATCGATGGCTTGTTCACCAACGCGCGGGCGACGGCAACCCGCTGACGCTGGCCGCCGGAAAGTTCGTTGGGTTTGTGGTGAACGCGGTCGCTCAAGCCCACTTGCGCCAGGGCTCCCAGTGCGGTCTGATGCCGTTCTTCGGCAGGGACGCCCGCGTAAATGAGCGGAAGTTCGACGTTGTGCAGGGCGTTGGAGCGCGGCAGTAAGTTGAAGGTCTGAAAAACGAAACCGATTTCACGATTGCGGACTTCGGCCAGTTGGTTGTCATCCATGTCGCTGACGTTGGTGCCGTTGAGTTCATAACGGCCCGAAGTTGCCGTGTCGAGGCAACCGATGAGATTCATCAACGTGGATTTGCCCGAGCCGGACGGGCCCATGATTGCGACGTATTCGCCACGCTGGATTTCGAGCGAAACGTCGCGCAGGGCGTGGACGGTCTCCGCACCCATTTGGTAACGACGGGAGACGTTTTGCAGGCGGATCAGACTCATGCGGTAAAATCTGAGACTCGAAACTCGAAACTCGAAATAAATTCAAATCGCGAAAACCAAACATCGTCCCCGTCGTCGCAACACGAATGTGACAGGTACGGATTTCGGATTTGGCGTCGCTTCATTTCGTCTCCTTGTTCTCTTCCTTGTCTGGCTTTCCTATTCGAATTTTCTTGCCGTCGTCCAAATCGCGGCTGATGGCGCGGTAACCGCCGGAGACGATTTCCTGATTTTCGGCAAGGCCATCGGTGATTTCCCAGTAATTATCGTCGCAGATGCCGATTTTGACCGGGACCATTTTCACGTGGTCTTTCTCAGCAACAAAAACGACCTCAATCGGCTTGGTTGCTTCCTTGGATTTCTTGTCCGGGACGGTGTTGGTGCCCGTTGCCGTGGATGTCGTGGTGTTGGTGACATTGGTCTGAGCACTCGCTACTACATTGGTGTTGCCGGGTTTCTTGGAATTTTTGCCTGAAACGTCTTTTTTCTCCGGTGCTTTGGGCGGTCGTGTGGTGACGCTGGCCATCGGCACAGTAAGCACATTGGTGCGATAGCGGGTTTCAATTTCAGCGTTGACGGACATGCCGGGGCGGAAGGCCTCCTTGTCGTTGATACGGATGCGCACCTGGAATTTGGTCGCATCCTGCGACTGGCTGCTGCTGGAAGAGCTGGATGACAGATTGCTGTCCTTCGAGGAACTGGCGACATCCGTCACCACGCCGTTGAATTTGCGGTCTTTGAACGAGTCCACTTCCAGCCGCGCCTTCTGGCCGGGCGCAATCAGCACCACGTCCATTTCGCCAATGTCCACGCGCGCTTCCATCTCGTTCAAATCCGAGATGATCATGATGATGGTTCCGGCATTTTGCACGGTCCCCAGAACGCGCTCGCCGAGCTGTGAGTTCAGTTTGCTGATGGTGCCGTCCAGTGGCGAAACGATGGTGGTCCGGGCGAGTTGTTCCTTGGCGCTGTCCACCGCAGCCCTGGCCACGTTGACCTGGTCATCGGCGCTTTCGAGTTGCGCCTTGGCCACGTCGCGGGCGACCTTGTAGCCGATGAAGTCAGATTCCGAAATCAGCTTGCGGTTGAACAATTCCTGATTGCGGTTGTAGTCCGCATCGGCCTTTTCCAGGTTTGCCTCCGCCGATGTCTTGGCGGCGAGCGAGGATTCATAACCCGCCTCGACCTGATTCAGCGCGGCCACATAAATGTCCGGGTTGATCTTCACGAGTGTATCGCCTTTCTTGACCTGCTGACCTTCTTTGACCGGCAATTCGATGATTTCGCCGCTCACCTCGGGGCTGATGACCACCTGTGTCACAGGTTGGATTTTGCCGTTGGCGACGACGAGTTCGGTGAGATTGCGCCGGGTGACTTTTTCCGTCTGTACGGTGATGACCGGTTCGCGTTTTCTGAAAATGGCGAACAGTGTCAACGCGATGAGCACGACGCCGATGACCGTGAAAATGAGGACTTTACGCCGTTTCTTTGGATTTGCCATGGTTGATTTTTTCAGTGTAAAAACACGCTGCCGTGACGAATGTTTCAGAAATCTGCCGGTACCGGCTGCTACAACGCCATGGTTCCCAAACCACTGTAAATCAGCAGGAGTTCCCAAAATACCCAAACCCCAAGCACACCGAGCATCGCCCGCGCAAATGGAACGGCTGCCAGTCTGGCCAGCGCCACAGACATCACGCCGACCTGCCAGAAATAAAAGACATTCAACGCGCCGAGCAGCAGATGGCTTTTCTTTTGAGGATCAAAGTCGCTGATGGCCAGCGCCAGACTCGGCGAGGAAAATAATTTGCCCAGATTGACCGCCAGCAGCGTCGCCACGAGCATGCCGAGCACCGCGATCATGCTGGCCAGACCGGCGACCTCCACGGCTTTCATATAATCAAACCGGACATTCAAAAACCAGCGGCCCAACAGCCATAACACCAGCGCCCACCAAAACACCCTGCCAAAGCTGTAAAAAACCGCACCGATGGAGCCGAATAATTTCATCATCGCCGGTCCGGAAAATTTTTCCACCATGGCCAGGGCCTGTTCCGCCTGGGCGCGGGTCATTTTGCCCGCTTGAACTTGTTTGTCCAACGTGCGTTCCTGCTTTTCGCGGAGTTGCTGGAGAATTGCCGGCTGTGAAAACAAGATGATGGCCGACAGCGCGCCCACAACGCTCGCAATCAGCACCGGCACAAGCCAGTTGGCTGTGGACGATTTCGCAGCCTTCACCTCTTCGAACACCTCGCCTGGAGTGGCAAAGACATTCAGCAGCCGGGCTGCGAGCGACGTCGGCGGTTCTTTCGGGGCAGGCGGTTCAGATTCGACGGTTGGCGGAGATTGTTCCATAACTTTGCTTTCGTTCCACCTGGTACAAAAGCAAAATCCGGGTGAGGTTACAAGGAATCTTGCGCAGCATGAATCGCACGGCGGTTTTCCACTTTTTGCCTTTCTCCGATCGCCGCTTTCCATTTACCCTGCGTCCGTGCGGCGTGAATTGCTCAAAAACGTTACCCGGATGGTGGTCAAACTCGGCACCGGCGTCCTCACGGACAGCCGGAAGCAGCCCGATCCGGCCCAGCTTGAACAACTCGTGGCGCAAATTGCCGAACAGCGCAAAGCCGGCCGGGAAATCATGCTCGTCACCACCGGCGCGGTCGGCGCAGGCATGGGCGCGCTCGGTTTTGAGAAACGACCGACCGTATTGGCAGAGTTGCAGGCTTGCGCGGCCATCGGCCAGTCGCGGCTCATGGCCACCTATGAAAAACTGTTCGGCCAGCTTGGCCTGCACGTCGCGCAGTTGCTGCTCACACACGAGGACCTCGAACATCACGAGCGCCATCTCAACGCCCGCAACACGCTTGTCACGTTGCTCGACCACGGCGTCGTGCCCATCATCAACGAAAACGACACCATCTCGTTCACCGAAATCAAATTTGGCGACAACGACAAACTCTCCGCGCTCGTCGCATCACTGCTGCCGGCGGATTTGCTTGTCATCCTGACGACGGTGGACGGCGTCATCGAAAATTTTGGCAAACCGAATCCTCGCACGATTCCGCTGATTGAACATATTGACGACGCCCTTGAAAAACTTGCGGGTGGCACGGACAGCGAAACGGCCGTCGGCGGCATGGCTTCAAAAATCCAGGCAGCGAAAATCGCCGTGCGCTCCGGCATCCCGCTGGTCATCGCTTCCGGTCGCAAAAAGAAAGTGCTGGCTCGTGTGCTCGCGGGCGAGGCAGAAGGCACGCTGTTTGTGCCGCAACCGACGAAACTCAAGGGGCGCAAGCGATGGATCGCATTCTTTCATCATCCCAAAGGCGCGCTGTTTGTGGACGACGGCGCAAAAAAGGCGCTTCGCGAGAACGGCAAAAGCCTGCTGCCGCCGGGCGTGGCGCGATGCGAAGGCGAGTTCGCTAGCGGGCGAGGTCGTGCGGATTTGCGATCTGGATGGAACGGAATTCGCACGCGGCATCGCGAAATTCAGCGCCGACGAAATTCGCGGCAAAAAACTGGCCCGCGTGGAAGTCGTGCATCGCGACGATTTGGTGATATTATAAACCGCTGAGGCGCGGAGACGCAGAGGAAGATGAATTTGGGCTTGTTATTCTTAACTTCTCCGCGCCTTTGCGTCTCTGCGGAAAAAAATGAAAAAATCTGCCATCGAAGATTTGCTGCGCGTCATGGCGCGGCTGCGCGCGCCCGGCGGTTGCCCGTGGGACCGTGAGCAAACCACCATGACGCTGCGCCGGCATGCCGTCGAGGAAGTTTACGAATTGATAGACGCCATTGAGGCGGGCGACGACCACGAGATGGCGGAGGAACTGGGCGATTTGCTGTTGCAGGTGGTTTTCCACTGCCAGATGGCGAGGGAGCGCGGCGCGTTCGATTTTGAAAAGGTCTGCCGGATGCTCGTGGAGAAACTCATCCGCCGACATCCGCACGTGTTTGGCGACCTCAAGGTCAAGGACGTGGACCAGGTCTGGGCCAATTGGGACAAAATCAAGCGCGCCGAAAAAAAAGGCACACGCCACGAACGCGCCGTCTGCGCTCGACGGCATCCCGAAACATCTGCCCGCGCTGCTCCGCGCCGAGAAACTTGTGAAGAAAGCGCGCAAGGCGCATTTGCTGAGGGACGGCAAGCCACGGCGAAAATTGAGCAAGGCCGCCGTTGCCAGGCAGCTTTTTACGCTCACGGAATCCGCGCAAGCGCGCGGCTGGTCAGCGGAGGAATTGTTGCTGGCGGAGATAAAACGCCATAAACGCGCGTTGCGAGGGCGGGAGACAAAAGCAAGCCGCTGACCGCCCGTATAAGCCCAACAAAAAAGCCCCGAATTTCTTCGGGGCTTGATGAAGAATTTTTAAGATTAGCTGCGGCGACGGAACGCCAGCAACGCAGCCATACCCAGACCCAACATCGCAATGGTGGACGGCTCAGGAACAGCCACCGTGAACGACGGGAATATTGTTGCATTTACCCCAGCCGGGGCAGCAGTTACGACCTGAGTGAAAAACCCCGAAAATCCGGTGTTTGCACCTCCAGCTAAAGCCGCTGCATAGGTGGCGAAAGTGCCGCCGTTAAACCATGCAAAGGCCTCCATCGTATATTTACCGGCTGGCATTGAAGTACCTACGGGACTAGGGACTACACCGCTATCAAACAACCCAGCCCCATCTGTGATAGGACTGCCACCTGTCGTGCCGAAGAAGGCAATGGGCGAAGAACTGCCCAGAGCAGCAGCAAGAAACGCGGCTTGACTGCCGTAGGTCGCTTGAGGCGCCCATACGAGATCAATCGAATAGGTCGATCCGAGGTTGGCACCCGCTGCACCTTCACCAGCTGCAATCGGCAGCACCGGATCTATCGTTATCGCATTGCCCGATGTAATGTTGTTAAAGGCTACACGACCCTGGCCGTATACCGTTAACGCACACACGGCGACCACGCTGAGCATCAGGAGTATTTTTTTCATTTCGTTGAGTAGGTTTTTAGTTGTTGTTTCGAATTTCGATTGTTTTGTTGTGCTGATTGCTTTGAATTGTAGCTATTGCTTACTGAACTGTAAAGGTGCGAACCCAGTTATAAGGTCCATTGGCATTGATGAAGAACCCTTCACCAACATCGATGCTCGGGACACTCGGTGACCAGCCAATGCCGAAGCCGGTCTTGTTGTACACATGGAAATCCTGAATACTCACATCCCATTGCTGCAGCGAACTGCCTGTCGGTAGCGTGAGTCCGAGGGTATTAACAGCTCCAGAATCTGGAACCATACTTCCCCACCATGTTGAAACCATTGACCAAGGAATTCGTCAGGTTTCCCTGCAAGACTTCTCCCACGAAGGTATTCGTGACGTTGCACCTGTGATAAAAACAAACACGGCTTCGCCGGGATTCAGCGTAGTCGTGGCTTTAAGCCGGACTCCAGCCCACGCCGAAACCTGTTTTGTTGAAAACGTCAAAATCCGCTATGCCAGTGTCCCACTTCTGCACCGAACTTCCTGTAGGATCCGCCAAGCAAGCCGGCAAGTGTATTGTTAGTGGTGTTGAGAGGATTGGCTATCGCAGTGTAATTACCACCACCCGTAAAGACCTTGTTTACGTAGCCTACAACGTTCTGTGAATAGACGTTCTGTTGTGCCACCGAGGTGGCAAGACCTGCTGCAAGTGCCGCAGCAACGATGAATAATGTTTTTGTTCTCATTTTGTTTGTTCTATTTAAGTTGTTACCGTGTGTGGCAGCAATATCCCAAAGGTGCAAGAGGATGTCAACAAATTTTTATCTTTTTTTTGAACATTTTTTTAGACACAGGTGCCATGATTACAAACAGTTGCAAACATTAGCTTCCATTGAGTTACCTCTCGCGGTTTTGCCGAAAATTGGAAAAAAGACCTGATTTTGCAGCGACTTTGGCAGCGATCTGGAGAATGTGGCCCCCAAGAGAATCTCAACGCTCGCGGATGCGGGCAGGCGGAGTTGAAGCAGAGACGTTGGTTCGCGCAGAGAGACTCAAGCCGTTCAACGGGAAGTCAGGCGATTCCAGCCAATGGGCCAAGGCAATCAGTTCGATGCCTGTCAGCCCGATGGGGCCCTTGCGAACGAGTGTGAATCGCTTGGTATCCGATTGCGTGATTTCCGTAACCGTATTAACCAAGCGGTTGGAAATCGAATTGATCCAAACAATGCTGGCGGTCTCAGGCGCCAAACGCGGCTTCTCAAAGATGTGGCGGAAGATGTTGACGACGTTGCGCCAGGCCCAAGCGTGCTCGCCAGTGATTTCCCAGTCGTAATAAACAAGATTGGTCCGCCCGGCGATTTGCTGGAACAGCACTGCCGGCGGCGGTGGATTGGTTCCGCCCAATTCGGATAAATACCCGCCACAATGAAATCCCTCCCTGAATCCTGCGCCATCGAAGGGAACGGTGCCACGAAAGGTGGGATGCCAGCCCATCGAAGGACGATCTCAGTGAGGGAATTAGTCGTCATCACGAGGCCACCGGTATCGTGGGCTTGAAGTTCCGGGTTGAATCGGTCAATGAGTTGCGAGGACAGGTTGTGCAGAAAGCCCGGCGCATCCTTCATCGGCGCGACCGCCAGAGTTTGGACTGGGATGCTGGCGACTACGGCCCACACAAAAAACTGATTGGGCATGAAATCGAGCCGCAAGCCGAAAACTTCCTGATGTTTCTCGATCATGGCGCGAGACCTTGGATGGCAGTAAAGCTGATGATGGGATCGCGGACAAGATTCGTCGAGAACTGCCAAGGCTCAGGCTTCCAAGGAATCGAATCACGGAAGAAGAAGTTGCCTTTGATGCGCAAGTTGCTGTCGCGCCCCGGCGAGAGAGAGATTCGCAGCGGGCAGTCCTTCGGGCAAGGGATGGCCTGTGACAGGCGGCACGTTCGGGCAATCGAGAAAGACTTCCAGCCAGGCATTGCTGTCGGCCACGGCAGGGCTGGCGGTCTGCTTGATTCGTTGCAGATATTCCTCCTGCAAGGGCAGTTGGTCTTGGCCGCAGCCGATAAACGTCCAGTCGCCGGAGCGTACAGCCGCTAATACATTCGGGTGGTGATGCTTCTTCAGTTGCCACCCGGCAGTTCCGGCGGGCAGCGGTTCACCGCGACAGCCGGTCCAGCTTTCGAAAATAGTTAAAAGATTGGTCCGCCAAAACTCCGCGCGGTCGGCGGGCAGACGGACGGCCAGTTCACACTCGGCGATGCGGTTGCTATCCCCCGTCGCCTCGGCGAACGACTCGGCGCGAACGAAATCGGCAATCAGTTCTTGAAATGTGCCGGCGAAATTGTTGGTCGTCGCCGCAATCCGCTGCTGGAACAGTCGGTACGGTGACCGGGCGAGTTTTTCGAGCGTCTGCCGCCAGAGCGCCTGGGACGCCGGCAACGCGCTCATTGACACCCACGGCGCAGCGTTGGTTTCTGCGGCCAGCCGGGCCGTTCCGGAGAAGTAAAACCGGAAAAGCGAAGCGGGACGCACCGGTGCCGACGGCGGGTTCGTCTGGCCATTGGCCACGCCACAGCTTGCAGTCACGCCGACACACAAGATCAAAAGCCAATTGAAAGTGCTTCGCATAAAAGAATTCTTAGTGCCAAAGATGGCGGCATTTGGCAATGCGAATGAAACGTCGCAATCGAAAAACTTGGGCAACAGTTTTATGGCCGCATGATGGTCACTCACGGATTGATTCGCCTTCCGCCGGGCTCAAAGCCTCGGAATGGATTAGGGGGCAGATGCGTCCGGCTTAGGGGGCGTTATCGAGGTGGGAGGCAACAATCTGGCAATCGGATTGCCGTTATTCTGATGACGCAGGCGGTTGACTTCTATCATAACCTCTTGTTCCTCTGGAGATAAAAGTTGCGGTGGCTGGTTTGGCTGTGCCGGTTCCCCCCCTGCAACCATGCCGGCGGGCATGCCACCAGCCGGCGTGGTCGCTGCGTTTCTTGGTGACGAGCGCAGTGTTCGCGGCGAAAAACGCCGTCAAGCCAGGATTGCCAGATCCAGGCGTGCCACCTGCCATAGCTGGCGACGCGCCTGGTGCGGGCGTGAACGAAGCGATGGTCCCCGGGGGCAGCTTGGCCCCGTCTTTTTCCAAATCCAGCGATTGAATGGTGCCGTGGTTGTTGAACTTGACGATGCCGGCCTTCTCATCAATGTCCAACACTTCAATTTCGTTTTCACTCTGACCTGCGCTCAGGACAAATGACATCTCCTTGGCCGGTTCGCCCAGCTTGGGTGACAAGGAAGCTTTGAACAACACCTGCACGCGGCCCAGAATGGAAGTGATGCCGTTAAGCGTGATTTTCGGCGGCGGCGGCTTGTTGTCTTCCGGCCCTGGAGGCTTTTCGGGCGGTTTCAAACCAAAAAGGTTGCGTGCGACAATTCCCTCGTACGGAGCGTCCGGCGAATCTGAACTGACGGCGCGCGTGTCCGCACCCAAAACCAGAATGCTCAGGATGCACAGCAGGGTTTGCTCGCCGCGTTTCACAACTCAAATATACGATTCCATGCGGGAAACACCACAGCGAATATTTTGTTGCGCGCGAAGCACACAAAAGCGAGACAGCCGCCGACTGGGGCAGCCCACCCTTTCTCGCGGCGAGCACTATCGATGCTGTGCCCAGCCAGCCGGGTAGATCAGAATCTTCAAGGCGCCGGCCGAGGGTTGCGCAGCCAGATTGATGGCGGCGGTGGCTTGATCGAATGGAAAGCGATGGGTGATCAAGGTCCGCACATCGAGCCGGCGCGAAAACACCAGCCGCGCCACCTCTGACTGAAGCATGAAGTCAGACGAGTAGCTCCCCAGCACTTGTTTTTCATCCACACAGACTACTGCCGGGTCCAACTCCAGCACCTCACCACGCCGGGTGTGTGAAAAGAGCATGATCTGCCCTCCGCCTCGCAGCCACGCCAGCGCCTCGCGCACGACTGCATCGGTAGGCACGGCGATGACCGCGGCATCAAGCCCGCGGCCCCGCGTGATTTGTTGCACCCGGCGCGCCAGACCCGGATCATTGCCGCGCAACGCCCATCGCGCGCCAAACCGCCGCGCCAGTTTCAGTCGCGACTCCAGCAAATCGGTGGCGACGACCTGTGCGCCCGCAAGTTGGAGCAGGCGCGTGAACATCAAACCGATTGGTCCTTGACCGGCCACCAACACCACGTCACCGCGCATCAAGGACAACCGGCGCACCGCTTTCAGCACGGTGTCCACCGGTTCGAGCATCGCGCCTTCTTCAAAGGAATTTCGCGCCGGAATTTTCACCACGGCCGGCAGAACGAAGGACATCACGCGCACGTATTCGGCGTAACCGCCACCCGCAGGTTCGAATCCCGCCGTGACGCCGGTGAGGTGCTTGTATTGCGGGCATTGAGCAAAGTCGCCATGCCGGCAGAAGTGGCATTTCATGCAAGGCGCGTGATGATGCAACGCCACGCGTTCGCCGACCTTGAAGCCGCGCACGCGAGCGCCCACACGGACAATCGTGCCCGCCGTTTCGTGACCAAAAATGCGCGGCGGCGGCACAAGGCCATGCCGGATTTTCTTGATGTCCGTGGGACAAACGCCGCACACGGCCACCTTGACGAGCAATTCATTTGGCCCGATGCGCGGCACGGGCACGGTCTCGACACGCATGTCGTTCACGCCGCGATAAACGACAGCACGCATGGTTTTGGGAATGTCAGTCACGGAAATTAATTGACACGAATTCGGCAAATGATCACGAAAATTTTTCAATTTTTGTTCACAAAATTTGCAAAGCCAGGTTCCGGATCGCAGGCGAACTCCGTTGGCTGGCCACGCCAGACGAATCGCACGGCGCGGGCGTGCAAGGCATGATTGGCGAAAATGAGCCGCTTCTGTTGATCGGGTGTCAGCCGGTCTTCGACCAGCGCCAAATACAAATCCTCATCGCCTCCGTAGAGCTTGTCGCCGACGATTGGATGGCCAATGTGCGCAAGATGAATCCGGATTTGGTGTTTGCGCCCGGTATGCAGCACAACACGCAGCAATGAGAATTCTCCTTCAACCCGCGCAAACCGGCGCTCGGCCCAAAATTCCGTGCGCGAAGGCAGGCCGTCGGCACGGACGCAATCCTTGACGGCCACCCGGCTGCGTTCGTCCTTGCCCAGCGGCATGTCAATCAAGCCGTGCTCCTCGCGCACATGCCCATGGACAACGGCGAGGTATTCCTTCTCCACCGCTCGGGTTTCCCAAAGGCGCCGCAGTTCGAGCGCGGCGTCATCCCGTTTGGCGACGAGTGTCACGCCGCTGGTCTCACGGTCGAGCCGATTGACCAGATGCGGTCGCACGCCGTTGCCCAGATGCAACCGCACCCGGCTGATGAGACTCGACAGCGCGTCACCCTTCGTCGGGTGACACACCAGTCCCGCCGGTTTGTTGATGACCAGCAGTTCGTCGTCTTCGTGAATGATGTCAAAAAGGCTGCTCACACCCGGCTGCAACTCAATTGCGCCAACCCAGTTTCTGCAACTTTCCACGACTTGTCATTCTTTTGCGTCGGATTATGCTGCGCTTTGTGAAAGGCAAAATCGCATTGCCGCTGGCGTTGATGGTTGTGTTCGCGCTGTCGCGGATTCCGGGGATGCTCCCGGAAAATTTCAGCGCGGCGTATGCGCTGACGTTTTGCGCGGGGGTGTTTTTTACGGGCAGCATGGCTTGGTGGCTGCCGCTCGGCACGCTCCTGTTCACTGATATTGGGCTTAATTGTTATTACTATTTTTGCCTCGGCTGGCATGTCTGGGATTTGCCGGTCCTGAAATACCAGCTTTTCAACTATGTCGCCTATGTCGCGCTCATCGGGCTGGGACGACGATTCAAGCCGCAATCGTCGTTCCTTTCGCTGCTCGGCGGCGGAATATTCGGCGCGCTGCTGTTTTATTTCATCACCAACACCGCCTCGTGGCTGTTCAATCCATTCGCCAATCCTGAATACACCAAAAATCTGACCGGCTGGCTCATTGCCTTGACCAAAGGCACGAGCGGCTGGCCGCAAACGTGGGAATTTTTCCGCAACACGCTGCTCAGCGGTGGTCTGTTCACCGGCCTGTTCGTCGGCGCGATGAAATTCAACGAAGTCGCCGAATCACCCCGGGAAAAAGAAGCCGGCGCGACCGCCGAAAAACCCGAATCGGAGGAAGCACCCGAAGAGGCGAAGGTGTGAAAATCGGCCTCATCTCCGACACGCACGACTTCCTTGATCCGAAAGCCGTCGAACTTTTTGCCGGCGTCAATTACATCCTGCACGCAGGCGACATCGGTCGGGACGCCATCATCAGCGAACTGGAGGAGATTGCTCCGGTGAAAGTGGTCCGGGGCAACACCGACCATTTTTCAAGCGCGTCGCCCACCGAAATCATTGCGATCGGCGGTCGCAAGTTTTTCATTCACCACGATGTGAATCCGCGCGCACTGAAGGAAGAGCTGAAACTGCGCATCGCCCGCGAGCGACTGGACGTCGTCGTGTTCGGCCACACACACCGCCGGTTCAACGAGACGATTGACGGGGTGCTTTACGTGAATCCGGGTTACGCCGGGAAACCAAAGTTCAACACCGAACGCAGTGTGGCCATCCTGCATTGCGACGAAAAAGAAATCCGCACCGAATACCTGCCGCTCTGATTCAGCCACAGATGAACACAGATTTACACAAATGTAGTTTCTGAAATCTGCGTTTCATCTGTGAGAATCTGTGGCAGAAAGTTTTTTGCGCCGTAATTTTCCCACCGCCAGCCAAGCCATAAACAATCCTGTCACGCCCACGCACAGCGGCGCGAGCCAGCGATCCAGCGGCAGCGAACCCGGCTTGCCCAGCCGCGTGGCAAAGAAAATCATCTCGCCGTCGCCCGGGAACGGCGCGTTCGCCCGGACATTTCCGCTCGCCGTCACACCCTGCGAAATGCCCGAACTCGCCACGCGGAAAATCGGGATGCCGTATTCCGCCTCGCGCACTGGCGCGATGCGCGCGTGCAACTCATGCTGATGCCGGCCCCAGTCCACCACATCCATCGTCGGCACGATGAGCAGTCGCGCGCCCTGCCGCACCAACTCATCCGTCACCCGCGCGTAGCTCAAGTCGTAGCAGATGCAGATGCCGATCTTGCCCCAAGGGGATTCCCATACGCGCTGCTCTGGCGCGGGCAGGCCATCCTTGAAAAACTGGATCGGCACACTCTTGGCCTGTTTGAAAACGACCTCTCCGTTCGTGCCGATGACGAACGCGGTGTCGTAAAAATTATTTCCCGGCGCGGGGTCTTTGCCGCCGACGATGAGAAATTTCCCGTGTTCGCGACACCAATCCTTCAATTCCTGCGTTGGTGGGCCATCCAGCGTGTATTCGGGCAAGACGACCAAATCTAGGTTGGTGTAACGGGTGAGGCTGAACTTTTCCAGAAAGTCTGAAAACGAATGAGTTGGCTTGTTTGGGTCAGCCGCCAATGCGCCAAGCTTTCTCTCGTGTTCGGCAACAACGTTGTCTATGGCCTGTCGAATTTGAAACTGGTTTGGAAACTCCAACTGGATTCCTGCCACACGAATATTTGGGGTTTCAAATTTGTATTTAGCACGCGAACCGACGGGAGCAATAACCACGCAAGTGCCAAAATGACGGCGATGTAAATCAGTATTCGGACGATTGTAATCCTTAATAATTTATACCATTGCGTGAGACATAGGATTGCGGCAATAGCCGCGACACAAAACCCAAGACCATAAACCCCAAACATGTTACATCCAAAACCGCCCCACGCAAACCCCACGTTCAGCCACGCGAACTTGAGGTGGTAAAGTTCGCTGCGGAAATATTCCAAACCCGTCCACAAAAACGGCACCAGCCACACCGCGTGCTTCGCGCCGAACCGCGCCAGCGCCACATGTGTCAGCGCCACGAACAGCGCAATCCAGAACGCCAGCACCGTCCACAGTGCAATCGCCGCCGGGCCAAAAATCGTCCAGAAGAACGCCAGTTGCGGCCCGAAGCACGCCAACCCCGTCACCAGTCCGGCATAAAACACCAGCCGCGTCGTCCGCATCCGCGCGAGCTGCACCAGGCACACAACATACCCGACGATGAACAACGCCAGCGGCCCGGGATGCGCCGGCGTGTAAGCGGCGTTAAAGCACGCCGCCGCGGCGAGCACCAGCAGCGCCGCCTTCCGCCAGTTCAACGACGAAAATCCAGCGGGCGATTCCATTTTCGGTTTGGTTTCGATTGTGTCGCTCATGATTTCGTCCCTTCGTTACCTGGTTGTTCAAACCTTCCGCTCTTCAAGAACGCGAGCGTCTGCTTGATGGCGTTGCGGTTCTTCATGATGAACGGATGCGTGGCTGGAATGACAACAAAATCGGCCATGCCATCGAGCTTGGCGCGTTCGACCGAAACCTTCCCGTCGTCGCGACCTGGAATCAAAAGACTGTTGATCCAGTTGATGGAGCGGTTGCCAGCGATCACACCGACAGAGAAATTCGCGCGGCCAAACTTGTTTGGCGTCGAGTTTTTGTCCGTTCCCAATTCGCTTCCGGCAGGGCCGTTGATCTTCTTGAAAACCCAGAGCGCGCCTAATTTGTCCGCCACCTCGCTGCCTTGACTCGGCGGCGCGAGCATCACCGTGCGGCCAAGGTTGGGAATCGTGTGCCGGGACAGATAACTGCGGACGAGAATTCCGCCCTGCGAGTGCGTCACAAAATGAATCGCCGCGGCATTCTGCTTCTGACAGTCGGCGACTGCGCCGCCGATCGCCAGCTCGCTCGATTGCTCGATGGAGGCGGTGCGCGAGGGATAATCCACATTCACCACATGGTAACCGGCCTTCGCCAAAGCCGACTCCATACGCACCATCGAACGGCTCGTGCGGCACAAACCGTGGAGCAGGATGACGTCACTGCCGATTTTCTACAGCCGAAGTGATGAGTGGGAAAATCGTCATGGCTGAAATCAGGAGAAATTTCATTTTTGCGAATCCGTGTTCATCCGTGTCCATCCGTGGTTGAAAATTTCAACGACAAGTCCTTCACCTTCCGCAAATCCAGCTTGCCCGTGCCCAGCACCGGAAAATTCTCCACGCGATAAAACGCGTCCGCCTTCGGCTTCCACAAGTTCGGCAAGTCGCACGCGGCGAAATCCTCCAGACACGGCAGCCAGTTCCGCGTCGCTGAATTTTTTCAGGACCAGCACCACAAGGCGTTCGCCCTTTTTTTCGTCCGGCACGCCAGTAACCACGAATGTTTGTTCTGTCACGCCCGCCAGCTCGTGCAATTTTTCCTCCACCTTGATGTGCGGCACCATCTCGCCGCCGATCTTGCTGAAACGACTCAATCGGTCGGTGATTTGCAGGAAGCCATCCTCGTCCAGCACCGCAATGTCGCCCGTCTCATACCAGCCGTCGTGCAACACCTCCGCCGTCTTCTCTGGCTGGCCGAGATAGCCGCGCATCACGTTCGGTCCGCGCACGAGCAGCAAACCGGATTCGCCCAGCGGCAACGGCGTCAGGCTGCGCGGATTGTTCACGTCCACCACGCGCACGCACACGCCGGGCAGCGGATGGCCGATCGTCCCGCGCTTGCCGCCAACTTGCCGGAAGCCGGCCGCGCGAAAATCCGGCGTGTTCACCGCCACCACCGGCGCGCATTCCGTGCAGCCGTAACCTTCCAGCGGCCGGATGCCGAAATGCTCCTCGAACGCCGTCGCCAGCCGGTCAGGCAATTTCTCCGCTCCTGTCATCACCAGCCGCAAACTGCCGAAATCGCCCGGCGCGCAGCCGCGCAGGTAGAGTTGCAGGAACGTCGGCGTTGCCAGCAGGAACGTGACGGCGTGATCGCGCACCAGCGGCCCGATGCCGCGCGTGTCCAGCGGGTTCGGATGGAACACCACGCCCACGCCCACCGCCGCCGGCAGACACAGCGTGCCGGTGAAGCCGAACGAATGGAAAAACGGCAGGATGCCCAGGATGCGATCCTTGTCCGTCAGCCCGAACACCGTCTCCAACTGCTCGATGTTCGAACCGATGTTGTAGTGCGACAACAACACACCTTTCGGTTCGCCCGTGCTGCCGCTGGAAAAAATCACCGTGGCCAGCGCGTCGAGTTCACCATCTGTTTCGTAGGAGACGACGTAGAGTCTCGTTATTTTTTTCAGGCGAGAAGTTAGAGACTCCTTACGTCGTCTCCTACAATTACCGAGTGCCCTCTCCAGCCAGCCGACTGGCAGCAGCCATGCCATCAAGAATGCTGCAAGTTTTCCCAGCAACGAAGGCGTTGCCGCCAGGTCTTCCAGATAAATCATTTCGCCCGGCACTCTGAGTTTGACCTTCTCCAGAAACGCCCGCGAGGTGACCACCGTTTTCAATTCGCACTGCCGCGCACACGACGCCAGCGATTCTTCTGACAGCGTGTAGTTCAGATTCACCGGCACTTTGCCGCACAGCATCGCCGCGTGATTCACCAGCGCGCCCGGCACGCTCGGCGGCAGGAAAATCCCCACCATTTGCTGGCCCGCCCAGACTTTCCTCAGCCGCCGCGCGAGAAAAACCGTCCGCACCAAGACCGCGCCAAAATTGATTCCCGGCGTCTGCGCATCCGCCATCGCGAATCGCCACGCATGCCGCCGCGCCGTCCGCACGAACTGCCGTTGCAATGGCTTCATCCGGTCGCGCCGCCCAGCCCAGGCGTCGGCGAGAAGTTCCTGCACCACCGTCCGCACTTCAACCGGCGCAGCTGTGGGCGGCAGCGGCTTGCCGAAACTGACCGTGACCGGATACGGAATGCGGCGCGACAGTTTCCACACGAATTTGCCGCCCTTGAAACTGCTCGGGCTGCCCAGCACGCCGTCGAGCGCGATGGGAATGATCGGCGCGTCCAAGTCCTTCATGATGCGCTCGAAGCCACGCCGGAATGGCAGCAGTTGCCCGATGCGCGTGATCTCGCCCTCGGCAAAGATGCACACGACTTCGCCAGCGCGGATGGCGTCGCTGGCGGTTTTCAAGGATTGGATCAGTTCGCGCGGCCGTTGCTCGGACGAAATCGGAATGACACCGAGAATTTTGCAGAATGGGTTGATCCAGCGCTCCTCATAAATTTCCTTTGACATCAGGAAACGCACCGGCCGGTCGGTCGAGGAGAGCAGCAGCACGGCATCCACCCACGAGACGTGATTGCAGACGAACAGCGCGCCGCCCTTGGTCGGGATGTTGTCGCGGCCGGCCACGCGGATGCGATAAACCGTGTGCGTCGCGCACCAGAGCACAAACCGCAACAGCGAATCCGGCAGCAGGACAAACGCATAAATCCGCTCCCGCCAAAGTCAGCACACCGCCCACGAGAAAAATCCGGCCCGGCGACCACGCGAGCCATTGCGCCAGCAGCCAATGCGCGCCGGACGCGAGAAACACGCCAACAAACGAAAGCAGGTTCGCCGCCGCCAGCACTTCGCCTTGTCAATTCCTTCGCCGGGCGGTGTTGCAACAGCGCGCGATGGGCACGATGAAAAATCCGCCCGCGAAACCCAGCAACGCCAGCCGCACAAATGTTTCTTTCACCGACAATCCCGGCACGCCGAGCGACACGGAAACGACGCCGACAATACCAGCGCGCCCAGCGGCACGAGGCCGTATTCGATCTTGCCGCCGGACAAGATATCCCGCCGCGACGCTGCCCAGCCCGATGCCGAGTGCGAGCGCCACGTTGAGCAGACCGATCTGTGTTTCGCCGACGCGCAGCACATCCGCGCCGTAAAAGAACAGGTTCAGCAGCAGCAGCGCGCCGAGGAAATTGAAGTAGGTGTTGCCGATGACTGCCAGCCCAGCGGCCGGTCGCCGCGCCATGGAACGCATCGTGCGGCAAATTTCCCCGACGAAGTTTGCGCGAAATCGTTTGGCCGGATCCGCCGCCGGCACTCGCGTGATGCCGAGGCTCGTCGCCAGCCCCACGAATGCCAGCCCGACGAGGATCACGCCAGACAACCAGTGCTTGCCGCGAAAATGTTCCGCCATCAGCGCCGCCGTCACCGTGCCGAGGATGATGGCCATGAACGTGCCGAGTTCCAGCAAGCCGTTGCCCCACGACAGTTTTCTCTCAGGCAACAGTTCCGGCAGCGAGCCGTATTTCGACGGCCCGAAAAAGGCGCTGTGCATGCCCATCAAAAAAACACAGCCGAGCAGAATCCTGATGTTTCCGTAAATCAACCCCACGAGGGCAAGCAGCATCACGAATGCCTCGAAGATTTTCACGCCGATGGTGATGGTGCGCTTGCTGCAACGGTCGGCCAGGAAACCGCCGGCCATGGAAAACAAGATGAACGGCAGCGAAAAGAGCGCTCCGACGAGTTCGCCGATCTTGTGCTTCTCGGCGAGCGATACATCCAGCGCGACGAGCATGAACACCACGAGATTTTTCAGCACGTTGTCGCTGAACGCGCCCTGGAACTGCGTGACGAAGAGCGCCCAGAAACCTCGGAGGGACGAACGCTGCGAGTCTCCGCCTGGCGCAACAGTTTCAGGACGCTGTGGGACGCCGCCGTCCGACTCCGCAGTTGGATTTTTGGCAACCGTCATCGGTGTCAAAGCTAACCGTTTGCGGGCCCGGGTGTGAATCGAAAAACTTTAGCCCAACATTGCTTGCGGCAATGATACCAAGCCTCATGCGCGTCCGCCGCTTGGCTGTTTGGTTTGACCGAAATCCTGTTGAGTACGGCGTGTTTCCAGTCCGGAAAATCAGCGTTTTTCTGTCGGACAATTCCCTGCCATTGTTTCGAACAAATCAGGATTGCCTCGGAAGGATGCCTGAGCTTATTTCCATCAGTGTCTCCGTGGTGAATTGAAATCAAGGCCGCGCTTTGGGAGGGATGGCAGGTTGCCGTCCGTAAGTTCATGGACACGGACGACGGCAACCTTCCCGACTAAACGGCCGACTTTTTCCGTTGCAGACGCACAACTCTGCTTTTATAGTCGGGCAAACGACCGCCGCGAATCTGATGAACCAGCAACCAATCATAAACTATGTATTTCGGCGTTGATTATTATCCGGAGCAGTGGGTCTATCCCTACGGCGGCACCGAGGACAAACCCGAAGGGGCGTGGGAGCAGGATGCGGACATGATGGCCAAAGCGGGCTTCAATGTCGTCCGCATGGGTGAATACAGTTGGGGCCTTTGCGAGCCGGAAGAGGGCAAATACGATTTTGCCTGGCTTCGGCGCGTGATGGACATCATGGCCAAGCGCGACATCAAAGTGGTGCTCGGCACACCCACCGCCGCGCCGCCAATCTGGCTGGCCAAAAAGCATCCTGAAATTCTTCCCCTCGACGAGCGCGGCATTGTCAAACACGAAGGCACGCGCCGGGCGGTGTGCCTGGCCAGCGACGTGTTCTGGGACTATGCCAGGCGCATCGTCACTGCAATGGCCAAGGCGCTGGGCAACCATCCCGAACTCATAGCATGGCAGATTGACAGCGGCATCGGCGGACATCAGACGGAGTTTTCGTTCAATGAAGCCACGCGCGAGGAATGGCAGCTTTGGCTGAAGGAAAAGTACAAAAGCGTTGACCGGCTTAACGAACAACTCGGTCTGCGCTACTGGGGACAGATCGTCAGCTCGTGGGAAGAAGTCCCGATGCCCATGTACGCGCCCACAACGCACAACCCTTCGCTGTTGCTGGATTGGAACCGCTTTTGCAGCGACACCATCGTCCAGTTCGTCAAAATGCAGGCCACCGTGCTCCGGGAGCTTTGTCCGGACCATCCCCTGACCACCAACCTGCGTGCGCTCGTGCGCAAGTTCGATCACTTCGACATGGCGGACGTCGTGGATTTCGTCTCGGTCGAAACCAATGCCGCCATCAAGGCGAAATCCGCAGAGCTGGCCTGCGATATTGACATATTGCGCTCGTTGAAAAAATCCAAAATCAGCATGCCCGATGACAAAAGCGGTTTCTGGGTCATCGAACAGAAGGCCGGGCAGGTCAACTGGCAGGACGTCAACTCGCTCGTCCGTCCCGGCATCATCCGCCTCTTCACGTATCAATTGATTTCGCGCGGCGCCAACGGCGTGCTCTTTTATCACTGGCGGCAGCCCCGCATCGGCAATGAACAGTTTTACGGGGCCGTCCTCCCGCACCATCCTGAGGGCAATGATCGCGTTCTGAAGGAAATCAGCCAGATTGGTGAAGAACTCAGAATGCTCGCGCCGGCGCTCAAAGGCACGCGGGTCGTCGCTGAAACCTGCATTCTTTTCAGTCACGACAACGACTGGGCCTTGCAGCAGCCCGTGCAGCCCAGCAAATTTTTCAATTTGCGCGAGCACATTCAGCTTTTCTACAACGCGCTCCATGACCGGAACGTCTCGGTGGATTTCGCCAAGCCAAACGAAGACCTTTCTAAATACCGGATTGTTTTCGCGCCGTCGCTCCACCTGATGTCGGCCAGCGAGACGGACATGCTCAAACTTTACGTTCAAAACGGCGGCACGCTCGTGGGCACGTTCAACACCGGCCTTGTAAACGAACGCCACATCGCGCCTGACACCGGCTACCCGAACAATCTGACCGATTTGTTCGGTCTGGAGGTGCTGGAGTTCGATCCGCTGCCGCCCGGGGAGGAAAACCATCTCGTGATCAAAGGCACATTCCCCGCCACTCATCTCCATGCAGGGACGGCTGTGGTGCGACATCATTGAACCGAAGGGCTGCCAGGTACTGGCCATGTACTCGAAGGACTTCTACGCCGGACGGCCCGCAATGACGATGCACACCTTCGGGCTGGGCAAGGCCATTTACATCGGCACCATGTGCCAGCAACCGTTCTATCACGATCTGATCTCATGGCTGCGGCAAATGTGTAATTTGCATCCGATTCTCAAAGTGCCGGACACGGTCGAGGTCAGTCTCCGCCGGAAATCGGGCACGCAGATTTTCTTTCTCATCAACCATCAGAATGCGCCCGTGCGCATCCAATTTTACAAGCCGATGCACGATTACCTCACGGGTCACGCCTTTAGCGGCACCTACGATCTGCCGCCGCACGGCGTGCTTGTGCTGGACGAGCATCTCGCGATGAAAACCCAACCCATTCCCACTTAGCAGTCCCGCCTTCTCCGCCGCTGCGCGAGATCAAAGGCAAGTTGACCAATGGAAATACGGGAAAATGATGCCGCCGCCGTTGCCACCACCCAAAAGCATCCCGCCGGTCGGCTCCGCTAAAATCCCGCCGCGCCAGCGTGTCCTCGCCCAATGGCGTGGCTTCGACTTCGCCCCGCTGGAAACCGCTCAAGCCCTCCGCGCCCGTCGCGTCGGGGATGTGATGCCACAGGTGCTGCGCGATCTGCGGATGGAACGCCGCCACACCGAAGCAGAAATCCAGCGGGTCTGGAACAATCTCATCGAGCCTGAAATTGTCGTGCACGCCCAGCCCGTCGGCCTGCACAAAGGCACGCTGTTCGTGAACGTGGACAGCAACGTGTGGCTGGCTGAAATCGTCCGCTACCGCCGCAAGGAAATCCTCGACCGCCTCCAACACAGCTTCGGCCAGAATTTGATTCAGAGAATTTCGTTCCGTGTGGGCTGATTGGAGCCGTTGCCGAATTCGTTTCCGAAATGAAGCGCCGATCTGCGGCCCAGCGTGAAGCCAGTGAGAGGAAAGCCTCACTCCCGATCAGGAAGCAATGGCGAGCGTTGGATCCACGGGCAAAGAGATGCGCACGACGCCGGCTTCACCTGATTTTGATGCGACGATTTCGAGTTTGCCGTGGTGGGTTTCGATGATTTTGCGACTGACGGTCAGGCCCAGTCCCAAACCCACGTTGCGCGTGGTGAAGAACGGCGTGGAGGCCTTTTGCGCTGTTTCGGTCGTGAAACCCGTGCCATTGTCCTGCACTTCGATTTGCAGGTCGCGCAAGCCGTTGCCGCTGGATCCGGCGTTGAAGCGGACGCCAATTTTGGGATCGGCGGGGTTGGCCTGTAACGCGTTCAACATGACTTCCGACAGGGCGTGTTTGAGCGCCGCGCGGTCACCGGTCACGATGATGGGCTTGCCGCTGTCTTCGTATTTCAACTGGGCCGACTTGACGGGCTGGTATTTGCGCGCTTCCTCGTAGGCTTCTTCAATGAGCAGGGCAAGCGGGAATGCCTCATGCGCTGTTAGCGCGTCACGGGCGAGGAAACGCATCTGGTTGATGAGGCGAGTGACACGCTTGACGCCGTCAGCCAGCGCGTGGTCCAGCGACTCGCGGAATTCGGGATCGCGGTATTTTTCCGAGAGCAATTGTTGATGCGTCGAGAGCGGCACCATGGCGTTGCCAACCTCGTGCGCCAGGCGGTCGGCCATCGTCTTGATGAGGCGCAGATTAGAGGCCTCGATTTCGAGCCGGCGCAATTGTTCGCTCTGCGTCAGGTCTTCCACGATCAACAAAGCGGAAGCCGGCAAGGTGGTGTTTTGCCGCTGGAACGGCATGACGGAGACGTCATAGACGCTGCCGGGCGAACCTTCGGGTTCGTATTTGAATGGCGGAATGGCCGTGCCCGTGCGCAGCACCTGATAAATCTTTGTGCCGAGGACTTGAGGCAGGTCGCTGAATTCCATTTCGCCGCTGCGCCGGTTGGCCGGGCCAAAAAGTTTCCTCGCCATTTTGTTGGCGTGGAGGATGGTCAGGTCGTGGCTGACCACAACACAGGCGCTGCTGAATTCGCGCAGCACGCCGGCCATCATCTCGTGGTTGCTGGCCAGTTGGTCGTGCAGCCAGATGTTGCGGACCGCCAGACCGACTTGCTCAAGGAGGTGGAAAATCAGTTCCAGTTCCACATTGACGAGCGGCTCGCCCGTGATGCGACCGTCAAAGACGGCGACGCCAACCAACGTTTCCCGGTCAAGGACCGGCACGGCCACTTGCGCGCCCAGCAGTTCAAATTCCTTTTGCGCCTCGATGTCGGCGCGGGTTTCCTCGCCGTAACGCCGCAGGATGCGGCCTGAGCGGAAAAGATGGCCGCCGATGCCGGCGTCGAGGGACAATTCAAAATGTTCAAGCAGGCCGGTGGACAGCCCGATGGCGGAAGCGGCGCGGAGATGGCGGCTTTCGTCGGAGGCCGTGCAGCGCTGCCGAAAGGCGTGGAAGGCTGGCGGAGGAAAATGGCCGCCCGGTTGACGCAGAAAATTTCCCGCAGGAACAGCAGGAACTGTTTGAGCATTCCCTCGGCGTCCAGCGAGTGAGTGAGAATGGGCGAGAAATCCCGCAGCACGCTGAGGGTTTGGGACGCGTTGGCGAAGCTGCTGGGCAACGGCTCGGCGGATTTGGAAAATCCAGATGGAGGCGGCGGTGGCACTTGACCGGCGGCAGGCGTGGCCCAAAGGCGGTTCAAGAGCGCCGTCAGCATGCGGATGCGGACCGGTTTGGTAAGCACGTGCGTGACGTCCCGCAAATAGGCTTCTTCCTCCCATTCGGATTGTTTTGTGGAGGTATAAATGATCACAGGACACTTGGAGTCACGACGGCGCAGTTTCTCCAACACCCACAGTCCTTGCACGCCGGTCAGTTCAACGTCCAGAATGCAGGCGTTGGCGAGGCCGTGGGCCAGGAATGGTTCGGCTTCCTCCAACCCCGTCCGATGCACGATGCGGTATCGCTCCGGGTCGAGTCCCACGCGAAGGGTGTCGGCGAGTTCGGGATGAGGCGCCAGAACCAGGAGAGTTTTCATCGCGCAATGAGCCGGCCCGGTTTCTGGTTGACCTTGCCGCAAGTTGATTGTTGATACAATGGCACTGACGTTTTCGCGATGAGCAGATCCAGCGTGGCGAGTTGTTGAACATCGCTCAACTCGTTGCCACGTTGACCACCCACTCTCACTGGCGTTAGATAATCCATAGCTTTGCCCGCGGGTCAATCCATTCTTATCAAGATTTTTGTCGGTTCGAGACCTGGTGGACAAGGCGGAGAAATACTGCTTTCTGAATCTGGAACAATCTCAGCGCAACCTAGGGGTCAATCCGGGACTAAGACCGACCTGCAACAAGAAAAAAAGCAGGGAATATCCCGAGTTTCCATGTGTTGATCGGCAAAATCGGGCGACTGATTTTTGCGGTAAACAGGGCAATTCCAGTTGCCCCAGCTGAAAACGGTCAGATGTGGACGCGTTGACTAAAAAAGTGTGACAGTGGTTTACTCGGACGCGGCGAGTTTTTCCCAGAGCGACTGGTTGAGCAGCATTTTTTGAACGAAGTCGCGGTTCTCTTCGGCTGTGGCGGCGCGGTCGGGATTGAGTGGCAGTCGCACGGTGAAGATGGTGCCGTGTCCAGGTTCGCTCTTGGCCTCAATTTTGCCGCCGTGGTGATAAACGATGAAGAAGCAGGCCATGAGGTGGATGCCGTATTCCACCGGTGTGTCGCTGCGGACGACGAAGGGGTCGAAGAGAATGCGCACGGCCTCTTCAGGCAGGCCGGGGCCGTTGTCGCTGATCTGCACCTGAATTTCCGGATCGGCGCTTTTGTTGAGCAGTCGCGCCGTGATCGTGATGCGGCTGCCCGCCGGCAGGTTGGCCAACTCGTCCTTCAGCAACAATTCAAAGAGCCGGTAAAACTTGGGCTTGTCCACGTTCAGCGCCGGCAACGAATCGGGGATTTGATTTTCAACCTGAATTTTTTTTGCCGCAAAACCGGACTTCATCGAATCAATCGTCGAGGCCACCACTTCCTGTATTTTCACCTGGTCAGCAAAGTGAAACGAGGGGCTTTCCGATGCGGCCCATAGGTCTTTGAGCAGGGTGTTGATCTTTTCGACCTGGGTCTGGACATTTTGATAATACTCCTTCCAGAAATCCGGATTTCTCAGGCCGTTCATGTCCATCTTTTCCTCGGCCATTTTAGCGGGAGCCAGATCGAGGAAGGTTTTCACAGCCACGAGCGCGTTGCGGATGTGATGACTCAGTCCGGCTGCGAGCAATCCCAGGCTGACGATCCGGTCGGCGATCATCATGTTGTGCAACACGGACATTTTTTCCGTCAATAACTGATCTCGCTCGCGCTGCACCATGAAGAATTCCAAGCCGCGCTTGAGCGTCTGTTCAAGTTGGGGCGGATCCCACGGTTTGGTGACGTACTTGTAAATTGCGCCGGTGTTGACGGCAGCAATGGCGGCGTCCATGTCCGCATAGGCGGTGGCAAGAATGCGGATGATACGCGGCTCAAGTTGGCGGGTGCGTTCCAGCAGCCAGACGCCTTTTTCGCCCGGCATGCGCTGATCGGTCATCAACAAACCGATGTTGTCTTTGTGTTCTTCGATCAGTTTGTAGCCGTCCTGGGCGTTGGATGCCGTCAAAATGCGGAACTGATCGCCGAAAGCGAGACTGAAACTCTTCAGCGACATTTCTTCGTCGTCCACGTAGAGGATCGCGAATTTTTTGTAGTCGTATAATGGTTGCATGCGGTCACCGCCTCCTTTTTTCATCTCATCCTTTGACCGGGAATTCCAGCTTAAATTCGCAGAATTTCCCCCGTTCGGTCTTGACGGAAATCCTGCCTTCGCATTCCTGCACGATCCGGTGGCAAATGCTCAACCCCAACCCCATGCCTTCGCCCACTTCCTTGGTCGTGAAGAACGGATCGAAGATTTTGTCCACGTGTTCGGGTTCAATGCCCGGCCCGTTGTCGCGCACGACCAACGTACTCCGGCCATTTTCGATGTTTCCCTCGATCCAGATCGTCGCCCGCTCACCGTCAAATGATTTGCGCCGTAACGCATCAAGTGAATTCTGGAGCAGATTCACGACGAGATGGATGAGTTTGTTCTTGTTCACCCACACGGTCTGGTGCTCCGGCAGCTTTTGATCGATCCGCACCTTGTTTTTCCATTCATTGCTGAGAAACCGCAGGGCCGCCGCGACCGCCGCGCTGACTTCCACTTGTTCGCGTTGCTCCGTCTCAGGATGCGTGAACATGCGCAGGTCGGAGACGATGCCCTTGACCCGTTTGACGCCCTCTTCAATGTCCTTCAGAACCTCGGCGTATTCCTTCTGCTGTTCGGCGGCCACGTATTTGCCCTTGTTGCGCAATATGTACAAGCCCGTGGTGGCGAAGTTCAACGGGTTGTTGATTTCATGGATGATGCCTGCGCTCATCCGGCCCAACGAAGCCAGCTTTTCAGTCTGCACCAGTTGCATTTCGGTTTCCTTGAGCTGTTCGATCGTGGATTCAAGCACCTGGTTTTGCTTCGAGAGCTTCGTCTGGTATTGGTGCGACTCGACGAGGTTCTTGATGCGCACGTGAAGCTCGGTTGTGGAAAACGGTTTCGCCAAAAAGTCGCTCGCGCCCGCCTCCAGCGCGGTCAGCTTTGTCTCCTCGTCCGCGCGCGCAGTGAGCAGCACGATCGGAATACTTTGCATCGTCGTGCGCTCACGGATTTCTCGGCAGGCCTGCAAGCCGTCTTTTTCAGGCATCATCATGTCCAGCAGAATGATGTCCGGCAGAAACTGCGCGGCCTTTTCGATGGCTTGCTGGCCGTCCACGGCTTCAAGCACCTGATAACGCGAACTGAGTTGCGACTTGAGGAAGCGCAGCATGTCCGGCTCGTCGTCGGCAACCAAAATGGTCGGCAGACGACCGTTGCCTGAAGTCTCGACCGGTTTCAGTGATTCCTGCAACGGCGTCATGGCCGGAAACAATTCGGCGCGGCGATACAAATTGGCAAGCCATTCCTCTGAACTGGCCGTGCTGGTCGAAACCGGCGCTTCAGTAACTTCTGCAGGCTTGGTTTTGGGAACTGGTTCGGCCTTTAGATACGGCAGGCGCACAGTGAAGTTTGTGCCTTTGCCTTCCTGGCTTTGCACATTGACTTTGCCGTCTTGGATTTCAACGAGTTCCTTGACCAGCGCCAGCCCGATGCCGACGCCCTGATACTTGCGCTTGGATGAACCGTCCGCCTGCCAGAATCGATCAAATATAAACGGCAAATGTTTCTCCGCGATGCCCATGCCGGTGTCTGAAACGGTGACGACGAATTCCTCGCCCTGCTTTTCAGCGCGCAGTTCGACACGACCGCCCGCTGGTGTGAACTTGAGCGCGTTGAACACAAGGTTCAAAATAATTTTTTCCAGCTTGTCGCGGTCGGCCAGAACCGCGCCGAGTTGCGGACCAACGAAAGTTTCCAGTTTGATTCGCCTGTCGTCCGCCACCTGACGGGCTGCACTCGCAAGACCTTTGACAAACTCGACAACTTCCAATGGTTCATGTTTGACCTCCATGCGACCGGATTCCAAGCGCACGAGGTCGAGCAGGTCGTTGATCAACTTGAGCAGCCTCATGCCGTTGGAATGCATCGTCGCAAGCAAGTCCCGCGTTTCTTCGTCCAAGGAACGGTTGAACCGGTGGAGCATGGTTTCCAACGGGGCGAGTAGCAATGTCAACGGCGTGCGCAACTCGTGGCTGATGTTCGCGAAGAAGCGGCTCTTGATCTGGTCAAGTTCAACCAGCTTTTGATTGCTTTCCTCGAGCGCCTTCTGGTTCTTGTCCAATTCAAACCGGAGCGCAAATTCTCGAAAGCGCAGGCGGCTGTGAAAGAATCTACCTGTGGCGACAATAATCCCGGTCAAGACTAGGAAATAGATATTGTTGATGAAGATTCCTGAGTCGTGAATCGGCCCGTTTGCCAAGCAAGCCGTCAGATACATGATAATGACCAAGGCAACCGCGATGAGGGTTTCCCGAAAGGTCCAATGCATCACGAAGCCGAACACCAGCAAGACCAGATTAAGGCCCGCATAGTAAGGAGAACTTGCCCCATCGGTCCTGTAAATCATCACCGACATGAACGAGGAAGGCAACATCCCCAAAGCAACCCCCAAAGACCGGTAATGTTTTTTTGCAAAAGGGGTCAGCAGCAAAGCCAGAAAACCTGCAATGAACACGTCGGATAAAAGGCGTAATCTCAGAAATTGGGTCACCTTGTCTGGGTAA
Source organism: uncultured Verrucomicrobiae bacterium (assembly GCA_963714605.1). GTDB lineage: Bacteria > Verrucomicrobiota > Verrucomicrobiia > Limisphaerales > CAVQOW01 > CAVQOW01. The sequence goes on from CAVQOW010000007.1 coordinate 109,134, forward strand.
ACAAAGTGATCCAGAATGACGCCGGCTGGCATCAGAATGAAACCAATATAACAAGCTACCTTGAAATTGGAGACCGTTGCAACCCGATCCCAGTCTTGAAAGGCTTCTTCGATTTCTGGTAAATTTGAAAATGTTCCGCTACGCATTGGCAGGCTTCCTAATTTCCAAGAACACGTTCACCGACGTCCAGTCAGATTTAACCGAGCAGTTTTCCAAAGAGACTGGATCTGGTTTTAAACAGGATATTTGTTTTCCATTCCGGTAAATCAAATTCCAGTCGAGGATGAATTCCAGCTTGTTTCGAAAGGGCCTTGTGCCATCAACATTCGTCACCAGCAGCAAACCGCCCGGAGCAAGCCACTGGTAAAAAACGCCCATCAGCTGTTTGCAAACACGATCCGGTAAATAATCAAAGAGACCGGCACAATAAAGAAAATCATACTTTCCTTCCGACGTGCCCCCACCCTGTTTGGCGGCTTCTTTAAGAAGCTGCTGCACGGACTTTTTCTGCATCTGAATGGGTGTCCTTCGGGCGAACTGTTTGCGGATGTCCTGCAAGACGCCGGTCGCGTGCTGGATTGTCTCTTCATTGAAATCAAGGAGGGTGAACTGCACATTTTCACAGAGCGGGCTTTCTCTCAGAAACTCCTGGATTTCGCCAGCGGGGCCACAGCCGAGGTTGAAAATCCGGGCCGGGCGGCCTAGCCGAGTCATTCGCGCAGTTTCTCCTGCCAACTTCTCTTTCAAAATCTTGATGCGATTGCGATGGGCTTGGGCGGGAAGTTGGTTGAGAAACCAAGCATTAACCACTTTTGCGAATAACGAACCGCCTTCGTACGGATTTCGCGTAATCATGTTTACCATCTCATAATCTCCGGCATAGCCCAAAGGCTTATGAAAAGTACGGTAGCCGAATGGGGAACAAAGCAGCAGCGAATGCAAATTCCGCCGCGTGAAATGGATGTGGACTGGCCGCAGGTCCGGTTCAAGCCGGCTGGCGATTTCCTCGAAACGATCTCCGAGTGAGTCAATGGCAGACAAAACGGGCACGGCAAGTTCGCGGGCGGCTTCCCTCTGCATTTCTTCTCGTTCCCCGTTCGGAGAGGATCGAATCGCCAATTCGATTTGTTCCGACCAGAGGCGCATATCGGCAAGCAATGATTGCATATCCGCCACGACCACCTTGAATTCGGGCGACACTTTGTAAATCCTCTGCCACTGCTGTAAAAACTCGCTGAACTCAGCGGGCAACCGGTTTTCCCCACCGGGCAACCTGGATTGGATATCAATCCAACATTCGTCCAGAGTCGCCTCGCATATCAGAATTGAGCCAGCATTGACCAAGTTGCTGACGACGGCTCTGCCTGAATAAACCAAGCGTTCGTTGAGAATGATTTTGAACTTGCTCAATACCTCCGACGTCCGCAGGACAACAGAAGGAGAGTAGATTTCGAACACGGCCAGGTAGCGGGTAAAGCGGAGCAACGTCGCCTGAATCTCCAGACCGTGGCTATTCTGGCAGACTACAAAACTTTCTTTTTCACCATAAATTGCCTGAGCAACTTTAGTTTCCATAACTTTAATGACAGACCTCTCAACCCAACCGTCTCACCTTGAGCAACTAGCTGTGGCAACTCACAATTTGCCCCATGACTCGTTAACATGTAGCAGGTTGGAGTCCAAGAACCAATGATCGTGAGATGCAGTCGGCACCTTGGAAACAGCCAGCGTCGGGCCCAATCTCCGTATGGTCACTCACGCAAAGGCTTCACCCAAACCCTGGCCAGCCATCCCACCAAACCCGTTCATACAGGATAAAATCAGCCGGTGGAAAAAGTGTCGCAGATCGAGTCATGATGCTCCAAAGCAAGATTCAATTGCGAAATGACTATGATCGTCAGTTCCATCTGAGCAACTTTTCGTTCCGACGCAAAAAGACCCACCGTGCCAACGAAGACCTTTTTTCGCTGGCGCACTGTGGCCACTAGTGTAAGCATTTTATCTTCCGGCAGCACGGGGCTTTCAAATCTGGCGGCGACTTTGGCCATGCGCGGCCGGCCCCGAAAACCCGCGTGCCATGCCCAAATGGCAACAGTCTGGCCTGCCGCCTCAATCAGCAGACTGCCGGGGAATATCGGGTCGGACGGAAAATGCATGGGAAAAACCCAATGGCCAGAGACATCCATTTCACAAACCACACGCTCTCCGCTGATTTCACACACACGGTCAAGCTGCAACATCTGCTTAACAGGCAGAAAAATGGACTCCAATTGCGTCCTGTCGTAAACAGGGCAGACTGGAGGGGCTAGTGATGGCGTTATACTGATTGTTTCAGCAGAGGCAGGTGTCTGAGCAGTGTTCATGAACTTCGCTAAGTGCAGCGAATCATGCGTTAACTTGAGGGTCTAATCAAGCAGCTTCTCTTTACGCTAGGGGATAGATTGAGTCGGGCGGTGAGGGTCAGATTTGGGGGAGTCAGAACCGGGAAATGGTTTGCTCAATGACTTGCGCATTGGAATGTCTTGTCTTATGAGCGGCAGTATCAGCAGGCCGAACAGGCTTTAGAAATGCCACCCGCCCGATACCGCGATGGCATGGCTGATGAAGCTGTAATCGCCATCTTGCGGTCCGCCACTGCCGCTGACAGTGCGCGTGGGGCCGTAGCCAAATTGATAGGCAATGTCAAAATCGTATTTTTTGCCTTTGTGTCCGATGCCAACGCTGAAGAAGTGTCGGTCCATGTCCGCCACGAGCGGATTGTAATTTTTGTCCGGCACGGAGTTTTCGTTGAAAATGTAGCCGGCGCTGACGTGCCAGCCGTTGTCGAAATAGCGCGTCGCGCCCCATTCGAAATACCAGCTCGATTCCCAGTCCAACTGCTCTTGAATAGTAGCCAATGCTGGAATAGCAGACAATGGTGGCGATGTTTGGTTGACATTCACTGTTCCTAGCGCACTCCAGTCGGTGTAGTCCGCGTCGAATTCCAGATTCCATTTGGGCGTGGGCCGGTAGGAAATGCCAAGAATGGTTTTAAGAGGGAATTGCCATTGGGAGTTTGCAGAGGATGAACCTATGCCAGTTATTTCTGTTTGGCCACTGTAATTCATCGTGGTGCCGCTGTGAAAAGTGGCGCCGAGGGAAAGTTTTTTGTATGGCTGCCAGAGCACACCGAGGTTGTAACCCACATCCCAGCCATCGCCATTGAACTGGAGCAGATCATTTTGCAAATTGATCTTTGCATAGTTCACCATCACGCCGCCACCGATGGACAAAGTGGGCGACAATTTGATGGCGATGACAGGATTGATGGTTTCGGTGAATAGCTTCCCTTCTGTGGCCACATTTTGGAAGCCTGTGTTCTGCGGCCATATCACTCCCAATCCAAATGGCGAATAAACGCCGAGGCCGAAACTTACCGGCCAATCCTTTCGGCCATAGGTGTAATAAAGCTGCGGAATGGCGTGATACTTGAGTTGGTTGTCAAAAGTTTGTCCTGTGGCCGGAGACTTATAGCTTGGGTCAAGATCAATCCCATAAATTCCCGCGCGAAGGTTGTTGCCTTCGAGCTGGGTGATGCCGGCGGGGTTGTAGTAAATCGCGGAAGGGTTGTCCGCCGTCGCGACGACCGCCATGCCGCGTCCAATGGCAAAGGCATCTTGGTCAGGCAAATCGAAAGCGGCGCCGTGCGCTGAACCCTCGGCAACTACCACGCTGGCAACGCACACAAACAAAATATTCACATTTTCTCGATGCATATTAGCCTTTCAATTTTTATGTTTCAGTTACATCCAACCTCGTTACACATTCCCGTAATACAACGCAGATATTGAACTTCAAACCACTCGGTGACATCAAAGCAACGCAAGTTCCGTTCCATACCTTATGGGCCGTTTTTCACCTTGTGTATTGTCCATTTTTCGTTCAAAGTGCTGTCCGCAGTGCCTGCGCGCTGCCATAACACGGTCTCCAACCGGTTCTCTTGAGCTTGGCGTTGCTTCCGGTCAGGTCTATCAACATATCTTCCACCCAAGAAGGATGTATCGGCGAACCGAAGAATCGCCATCGAATAGCCGTGATCCAACGCACAGCCCAAAGAGGCATTGTGGGGACAAATCTCGCCCCAACAATTTCCCAGACATCGCTCAGGCGGATGAAATCATCTGGAACAACATTAAACGCCCCTGGCATATCTGTACGTCAGCGCCTGGATAAAAGCTGAGGCGACATCGTCTTCGTGGACGAATTGCCTTCGCGGATCCTGACCTAGAAAACGCACGGCATTTTTTCGGTAATTTCCGACAGTAGGATTGCGCGGACCAATGATGTAAATCGGACGGAAGATTGTCACGAGCGTCGCCGATGAACCTAAAATTTCTGTGAGTGCGCGTTCAGCTGTCGCCTTGCAATTCCAGTAATAGAACGGAGAATCACCTTTTCCGAGCGGGAAATCTTCTAAAATGTCCGCCTTTCCCCGCGCTAGGAGGGGATCATAGGCAGCCATGCTGCTCGTATGAATGAACCGTTGCGCTTTGTTGGCCAGGGCTGCCTGAGCCACATTGCGCATACCGTTCAGGTTAATGTCGTCGCGCTCGCTCGGCCGCATTTTTGCCGACCACAACACGATGCAAGCCGTGTGAACAACCACATCATGTCCAGCCATTGCTGCAGTCAAGTCAGGTGAACGAATGTCCATTTGCACGAACTTGACCTTGGAAGGCAAAAAAGGGGGCGGTGTTGTCAAGTCAGTGCCGGTGATGCTTTCGATCTCTGGCATCTTGGCAAAGTATTCGGCCAACAAGCTACCGAGATAGCCGCTCACACCCGTCAGAAAAACACGCATTTTCATAGGATATAGCTTCAAACCTGTTCAGCGGACTCAAGTTCTACCACGCTTCTGTGCTTCAACGACTTTGCGGAAAAATTCGTTAGCGCCTGTCCGGTTGGACATCCACTCGCCAGCGCGGGGAAACAGTGCTATGAATGCCAGCAAGGGACGAATCGGCAGCGGATTGACGATGATTTCGGGCCGATCACGCTCAATCGCTCGAATCACTGCGCGCGCCACGGTTTCGGGTTTGGAAGTGCCCATCAACGCCGGTGCGGAACAACCGGCTTTTGCTTTCAAATTCGCGTAAATGCCTGCCTCCACAAAACCGGGGATAATTACTGAAGCACTCACACCAGTGTTGCGATACGTCGCCCGCAACGAAGAGGTGAATGCCACGAGCGCCGCCTTTGTTGCCGCATACGGCTCCTGATAGGCCGGTCCTGATTTGCCGGCAAGAGAGGAGATGTTGACGATGTGGCCGCGCTTACGCTCCAGCATCTCAGGCAACACCAACCGGCTCAAAATCATTGGCGCTTCAGAGGTTGACATTCAGGACTTCACAAATGTTCGCTTCGGTGAGTTCGTGATAGATGGAAGTAAATTCCACGCCCGCGTTGTTGATCAGAACGTCAATCGGTCCGAGTTCATTTCGCACCCACTGAAGCATTTGTCGGCGCTGTACGGGGTCACGCAAATCCGATGAACTTGAAATCGCGCGGCATCCATGTTTTTCGACAGCATCCTGCAGGGGCGACAAATCAACGCCCGGATGGGCCACCAAGGCCAGCTTCATCCCACGTTCTGCAAACGCGTGAGTTATGAAAGTGCCCAACCCGCCCGATGCTCCGGTTATCAATATGGTTTGTCCGCTCTCGAGCTTCATGGATATGCTGGTCGTTACCGTAGGTGAAACTGGTCATCTGGCAATCCCAAAACTACCAAGATTAGGACAAAATCTTTTCCCATCGCATCATAAGATACCGTCAACCAACGCAACCCCGATTTTTTGTTGTCACAGCTCAATGTTCAGTTAAGTATATCCAGTCCCTTGGGAATGAACGCTTGCTGGCAGCAAGCAAAACGGGCGCTTTTTCAGGCTCGAACCATTGAGCCAAGTCTCGGCGCCTGTAGTTCGGTGCAACGCAACTGATTTATGGCCCCGGACGGCACAACTAATAGTAAGGTCATAGGCGCAGACGCCTTGAATTTGACCCGCATTTTGCGTGATTGTTTTGCCTGCGCCGTGTTGGTCGTTGATCGCCGGGGACAAATCAGATTTTGCACACCCGCAGCCGAGCAGGCGCTCCGATGGAAACTTGGCAAGGCTGCAAAAGCCAAGCTCACCACCTTCCCTAAACCGCTGCGACAGCTTGTCCAAGATTGTTTCGCTGCCAAAGAGACAATGAATTCGCAGACGATATCGCTGCGCCCTGCGAAACACGCCAGAGCAATGCTGTCCGCCAGCGCCGTGCTCGTTGGCAGTGGAAGAACCGCCCAAGTCGTCGTCGTGCTCAACGACTTTTCGCCGCTGAAGCATTTCGAACAAAACCTGCGGCGGCTGGATCGCCTTGCCAGCGTCGGCACGCTTTCAGCGGGAATGGCGCATGAAATCAAAAATGCGCTCGTCGCCGTCAAGACATTTGTTGATTTGCTCGCCGAAAAAGGTGACGACGCCGAACTCACACAGACGGTCGGTCGCGAGTTGCAGCGCATGGACGCGATCGTCCGGCAGATGCTGAAGTTCGTCGGCCCGACGCGTTCGGCCTTTGCCCAGGTGCGCGTCCACGAGTCGCTGGATCATGCGTTGCGTCTGGTGCAGCGACAGATTGACAGCAAGCTCATTTCGCTCGATCGCCGTTTCAACGCCGCGGCGGACACGGTGCGAGGCGATGATTTTCAGTTGGAACAGGCATTTGTGAATCTGCTGCTCAACGCGCTCGAAGCCATGGGCACGAACGGCGCGCTCACCGTGAGCACTGAAGTTATCCCGCCGAATCCTGAAGTTCAGTCGCCCGCTGAATTTCGCACCACCCCTCACATTCGCGTGAGCATCCACGACACCGGCGTCGGCATCACGGCTGAAAACATGGCCCGCCTGTTTGAACCCTTTTTCACCACGAAGCAGAACGGCACCGGCCTCGGTTTGGCGATTTGCCAGCGGATTGTCCACGAGCACCACGGTTCCGTCAGCGTTCAGAGCGAGCCGAATAAAGGCACGGCGTTCCATATTTTCCTGCCCGCGTTTGCCGATGATCGCTGACCTTCCCGCGCACGAATGTCCCGCACCATCATCGTCGCCGTTTTGAGCGACATCCACTACGCCAGCGCAGCGGAACAGGCGCGGGGCAAGGACTTCGAGTTTTGCGCCATCACCAATCCGCTCCTGCGCTGGGCGCTGAAAACGCACCGCCATTACTTGTGGCTGCGCGATCCGCTGGGTCAGAATGGGCAACTCGACCGGTTCCTCGCCGAAGTCGGCGACGTGGATTTTGTCGTGGCCAACGGCGATTACTCATGCAACACGGGCTTCATCGGTCTCGGCGATGACGCGGCATTTCAAAGCGCCAAGGAATGTCTGGACAGGCTGCGTCAGAAATTCGGCGAGAAACTGCTTGCCAGCATCGGCGATCACGAACTGGGCAAGCTCAGCTTCGTCGGAGCGCGCGGTGGGATGCGGCTGGCAAGCTGGCGCCGAACCACCGGCGAACTGGGGTTGAAACCGTTTTGGCGGCAGGAGATTGGGAATTACGTTTTGATGAGCGTCACTTCCTCGCTTGTTGAACTGCCCGTTTTCACGCCGGACATGTTGCCGGAAGAAAAACCCGAGTGGGAAAAGTTGCGCGAACAGCACTTGGCGGAAATCCGTGTGGCATTCGACCAGTTGAAGCCGGATCAGCTTGTAATCTTTTTTTGTCACGATCCGACAGCGTTGCCGTTCCTGTGGCGCGAGGATTCCGTCCGCCGCAAGTTGGGCCAAATCGAGCAGACCATCATCGGCCACCTGCACTCCAACCTGATTTTTTGGAAGAGCAAAATTCTGGCGGGCATGCCGGTGATTCGTTTCATGGGTCACACTGCGAAGCGGATGAGTTCGGGGCTGCACGAGGCGCGGCATTGGCGACCATTTCACGTGCGGCTGTGCCCGTCGCTCGCGGGGATTGAACTGCTCAAGGATGGCGGCTACCTCGTGCTGAAGCTTGATCCGGAAGCGCGCCGGCCAGTGGACTGCCGATTCCGCCGGCTGAAACGCTGAAAAATCTTTGTTTTAGGCACAGCAGCGTTTCCTTTTGAATCGTCAAAAAGCTTCAAATACTTGTTGCGCTCAGAAGGCGTCTTGCTACTATCCGACCCCCCGTTTCGCCCGGAGTGGGCGGAAGCGGTGGATTTTTAGCACACAATGCCGACAATCAACCAACTGGTCCGCAGGGGCCGCCGCAAGTTGAAATACAAGTCCAAGGCTCCGGCCTTGGAAGGTTCGCCGTTTCGACGCGGCGTGTGCATTCAGGTCATGACGCGCACGCCCAAAAAGCCGAATTCGGCGATGCGCAAAGTTGCCAAGGTGCGCCTGACCAATGGCTATGAAGTCATCGCTTACATCCCGGACGAAGGCCACAACTTGCAGGAACACTCAATTGTCATGGTGCGCGGCGGTCGCGTGAAAGACCTGCCCGGCGTGCGTTATCACATTGTGCGCGGCAGGCTGGATGCCGCTGGCGTTGAAAAGCGCCGCGTCAGCCGCTCCAAGTACGGCGTCAAGCGGCCCAAAGAAGGCAAAGTCGCCGCCGCCGCTGCGGCCACAAATGCCGCAGCCCCTGCGGCTCCTGCGGCTCCCGCTGCATAGATTTAACAATTTAACCTTGTAACGATTCAACGATTCCATGTCCCGCAGACGACAGGCCACCAAACGACCCATCAGCAAGGATGCGAAATATCAGAGCGCTCTGGTTTCGCGGTTGGTCACCACAGTCATGAGGTGCGGCAAGAAAAGCACCGCCCAGCGCATTGTTTACGGTGCTTTTGATCGCATCTCGGAAAAAAATCCGGCCTCCAATCCGGTCGAAATCTTGCAGCGCGCGGTGGACAACAGCAAACCGCGCATTGAGACCAAGGCTCGCCGCGTCGGCGGCGCGACTTACCAGGTGCCGCTGGAAGTGCCGGCGGATCGCCAGGCTTCACTGGCGATGCGATGGATGGTGGATTTTGCGGATGCCCGGAAAGGAATGCCGCTCAGCGAAGCGCTGGCCGCGGAAGTCTTGGAAGCCTACCAGGGTCAGGGCAATGCCATTCGCAAACGTGACGAAGTTCACAAAATGGCGCAGGCCAACAAAGCATTCGCACACTTCCGCTGGTAAGATACAATTTTGTCACGCCCCGATGGTTGAGTCACAACCCGGGGCGTTTTTATTCCTTTAACAAGTGCAGGCAACAATCGCAGAACAAAAGAAACCGGTGAATTCGCCCAATCGGCTTTATCCGATGGAGCGCACGCGCAACATTGGCATCGCGGCGCACATTGACGCGGGCAAGACGACGACCACCGAACGCATCCTCTTTTACACCGGCCTCATCCACAAGATGGGCGACGTGGACGACGGCAATACTGTCACCGACTGGATGGAACAGGAACGCGAGCGCGGCATCACCATCACCTCTGCTGCGACGACCTGCTATTGGACGCAAAAGAACGACGGTCTTTTCAAAAGTTTCACCGACGTGGCGCATCGGGTCAACATCATTGACACGCCGGGCCATGTGGATTTCACCGCTGAAGTCGAGCGTTCGATGCGCGTGCTGGACGGCGCGGTCGCCGTGTTCTGCGGCGTCGCCGGCGTGCAGCCGCAGTCCGAAACCGTCTGGCGTCAGGCCACCAAATACCGCGTGCCGCGCATCGCGTTCGTCAACAAAATGGACCGGACGGGCGCGAATTTTGAAAATGCGCTCGACGACATGCGCAAGAAACTCGGCGCTTACGCGTTCCCGATTTTCCTGCCCATCGGCAAGGAAGACCATTTCGACGGCGTCATTGACGTCGTCAACCAGAAGGCGATTGTCTATGACCCGAACGACGAGTTTGGCGTGAAGTACGACGTCACGGAAATTCCCGCCAACCTCAAGGAAAGTGCCAAGGCTGCGCTCGCTGAATTGGTGGATGCCGTTTCCAACAAGGACGACGCCGTCGCCGAGTTGATCATCGAAAACAAGCCGGTCACGCCGCAAGTGTTGAAAGCCGCCATCCGCCGGCTCACTTGCAAGATCGAAATGGTTCCTGTGCTGTGCGGTTCCGCTTTCAAAAAACGCGGCGTCCAGCCGTTGGTGGATGCGGTCGTGGATTATCTTCCGTCGCCGCTTGACGTTCCACCCGCCGTCGGCGTCGAGCCAGACAACACCGATCAAAAGGTCGAGGTCCTTTCCGACGACAGCGGCAAGTTTTGTTCGCTGGCGTTCAAACTCTGGACCGATCCCTACGTCGGCAAGCTCGTTTTCTTCCGCGCCTACAGCGGCACGCTCAAGAAAGGGCGAAATGATTTACAATCCGCGCACCCGCAAGCGGGAACGCGTCAGCCGCGTGATGATGATTCAGGCGGACAAGCGCATTGACGTGGACACGATTTATGCCGGCGACATCGCGGCACTCGTCGGCCTCAAGAACATCACCACCGGCGACACGCTTTGCGACGAGGATTTTAACGTCGCGCTCGAACCGCCGACGTTCCCCGAGCCTGTCATTTCCATGGCCGTTGAGCCAAAGACCAAGGGCGACCGCGAAAAGCTCGGCGAAGGTCTGCAACGCCTTGCCGAGGAAGACCCCACGTTCCGTTGTTTCACCAACGAGGAAACCGGCCAGCTCATCATCGCCGGCATGGGCGAGTTGCATCTGGAAATCATCCGCGACCGGCTGTTCCGCGAATTCAAGGTGGAAGCCACCTCGGGCGCGCCGCAGATTGCCTACCGCGAAACGTTCACCAAAGCCGCCGAGGGCGAAGGCAAATTCATCCGCCAATCCGGTGGACGCGGCCAATACGGCCACGCCTGCATCACCGTCCAGCCCAACGAACGCGGCAAGGGCGTCGAAATCGAAGATAAAATCGTCGGTGGCGCGATTCCGAAGGAATACATCAAGCCGGTCATTCATGGGCTGGAAGAAGCCGTCAAAGGCGGCGTGCTTGCCGGCTATCCGGTCGTGGACATCAAGATTCAGATCGTGGACGGCACGTTCCACGAAGTGGACTCCAGCGAACTGGCGTTCAAGATGGCGGGCATCTTTGCCTTGAAAGAAGCGGCCAAAAAGGCCGGGCCGATTTTGCTGGAGCCGATCATGAAGGTGGAAGTCACCACGCCGGATGAATATCAGGGCGATTTGCTGGGCGACCTCAACCGCCGTCGCGGCAAGATCACCGCCATCGAGGCGAAGGACGCCTCAACGATTTTGACCGCCGAGGTGCCGTTGGCCCAGATGTTCGGTTATGCCACCGCGATCCGTTCGCTGTCGAAAGGGCGCGCGGCGTATTCGATGGAGCCGCTGTGCTTCGAGCCGGTGCCGGCGCAAGTTTCGGCGGAAATACTCGACACGATGAAAGGCAGACCCGCGGCGCGGGCATAGAGAAATAACGCGCCTTTTTAATGCAGAGGCGGAAAGTTTCAGTTCTCAAAAAAGCTCCAACAGTTTCATCGCCGTGCTTTTGTGTTCCGGGTAACGCGCAGGCTGCCCGTTTAGGAGCTTCGCAGCGAGTTCATTCAGTCGGTTCAACTTGCCAGCGACAAGCTCACGCGCGGCGGCGCGAGCCGAAGCGACCGGCAATTGCATTTTGGGAACAATCGAAAGCAAATCAGCGCGAGCCTCGGCGGAAACTTTGGCGATTTGTTGGTGGAGTTTGTTGCTGGAATCGAAAAGCGGGATGTCGCAGGCTTCAAACGGGCGACGGTGAATGTCGCGCTCGCCCATTAAACCTTGCGGCTGCAATGGTTTGATTGCTTCGTTGACGAATGGCGTGTTGAGGATGCCGACAAGGTAATGCCCTTCTTCTTCAGATTTCGGATAGTGGTAATAAGTTTTGGAGTCTATCACGTATCCACGAATCGGAAGCTCGCCGATGCGGACGAATTCCTTTTTTGTGACCAGTGCCGCAGCGATGTTTGTCCCGGATTGATTGTAAATAATACAAAACGGTGCGTGAACGTATTGAGTCGTAAGCGTTCGTTGATAATCGAGCCGAGCAGCAAGGCTTAGTTCATCGTTTTTCCTGTTACGTTCCCAAATTCCCTCTGATTGCGAGAACCAATCGTAAGCGTGTTTCTCTCCTTGGCTTAACGCTTCAGCCGCGTTGATCATCACCAAGTCACCATGCTTCGTCAGAACCAAAGGCAAGACAACGAGAGAGAACTTTCGAACAACAAATGGCATCAGGTCTTTGGCAAGCACCGTGCCGAAAAGATATTTGCTCTCAACTTGACCTTCTATCTGCATCGTCCACGGCTTCTTTGCATCGTCAAGCACATCGTCAGAAGTGCGGACAAAAGGCGAATGGAGATTCAACTTCGCGTCTGCGACCGGCTTCACGAAACACAGGACGCGGGGAACAAGTGTCGCGCCCTGAAAGAATTGATCGAAGTAAGGTGACGTGGCCTCTGGAGCAAACACCAGATTAAACTTTCGGCTTTCGCTTTTGAGTATTTGATTCGCGTCGACCAAGTTCATGTTCTTGCGCGGCAATTCGCCTTGCCATTCCGTCAACGGAATGCCCGAAATTTTTCCTTTACCGTGCCTTAACACCAAACAAGAACGGATATTGAAAAGCGGCGTCACCCCGCTGAAGTCATGGAGTTCTGTAAAGCCGCGTCGCTGAAATCGAACGTGCTGTTTTGCTGGCAACATGGCGCTCTTTGGCAGCACAAAACCAATCTGCCCGCCATCGCGGAGAAATTCGGTTTCGCAGTGAACGAAAAACACTGACCAAACATCCATTCGCGTAAAAAGCTTAACGTCCTCCTTCGTGAGCAAGCCGTAACCAAAAACGAGTTCCTTGATTCGCTTCTGATAACTTTCATCCTTGATGAAAGCATAGCCAAGCCACGGCGGATTTCCCGCAATGTAGTCCACTTTTTCTCGACGCAGAAATTCGGGGCGGTAGGCGTTTTTCAAAATGTAAGCCCAAATCGTGTTGCGCCGCTGCTTGTCCAGCTTCATCAGAAGTTTGAAGTTTTGCACCCACCAAAACGGTTCTTTGTCGGCGGTCAATCCTGCAAGACGTGCGTTGACGGCCTTGGTTGCTTTTTCCGCTGCTTCCTCGTCTTTGCTGCCGCGATGCGCAAAGTCGCTCAAAAAGTCAATCAATTCGTCGAGCTCACCGCGGGCAACGGTGGCGAGCGGGATATGAAACGCTTCTTTGCTGGTCACCGGAATTCTGAGCACGCCTTTGCTTTTATCCTCCTCAGCCATGAGCGTGTCAGCCATGTAAACGCGCAGCGTCACGTCGCCCGCGAAGTCGGGCAATTCGCGCCGCAGCGCGAGAAGCATGTTCGCTTTCGCCATGAGCACGGCCACGGGATGAACATCAATGCCGATGACATTTTCAAGCGCGTTTGCGACGAGCTTGCTCCCTTTCTGGCCAGCTTTGCGGAGCGCATTGACAGCGGCAAATAGGAATCCGCCAGAGCCACAAGCGGGGTCGAGAATCTTGCCGCCCTTGTAACCAAGCCGTTCAAGCGTCAACTCGGCCAGCCAGTCCGGCGTGTAGTATTCGCCAAGGTCATGTCGCGCCTCCGGGTCAACCAATTCCTGATACAGATTTTTCAGCACGTCTTCGGAGAGTTGCGAAAAGTCATAGACCCCGAAATGCCGGAAAAGATTCCCAAGCAGCACGAGAAAATCTTCCTCGGCTTTGGTATCGAGCGCCCAAGAAAAGAAATCTGGCTCGGCAAGGTTTTTCAGTTTGAGCTGCCGTGCAAAAAATGATCCGTCGAGCAGTCCGCGCAAATCGTTTTTCTTCGGTGTGCTGCCCTTGAGCGCAAGCGTGACGATGATGCGCGAAATCAACGTGAGATAAGTATGGTTGACGAAAAGCGCGGGTTTGCCGAGCGGCGACCCATAGACTTTTGCCAACAGAGCATTCCATTCGCGGAACTTGACGGCTACTAGCGGCTCATCTTTGACGCTTTCGTAAAGAGCAAGCAAACCGTCGGCTGCTTTGCTGAAGATGGCGGTTTGCACGCCGAAGTGACATACGAGTTCATCGCTTGTTGGAATGCGCCGAACGCCAGTGGAAAGAAATTGGTCAAGCCAGCGCCACGCGGCAAGCGGATCACTGGCGCGAAGTTCAATTTCACTGATTGAGGCAAGTTCCCCGGCGCGGTTAAGATGCCACGCCTCAAAACGGCTTCCGTCAGTGACAATCCCGATGTATTCCGTCGGGCGAGGCCGCGATGCAAAATACTTCTTTAACTCGCGTTGTGCATCGTCCCGCTCATTATCGAAATCGGTTTTGACCTCGACGATGACGTGCCGATAAAGGGCGTCAATCCGTCCTCGCAACTCTCCGGCTTTGAGCTTGTGTTCAAGTTCGACTTCAATCGGATCAATTCCAAAAGCCTCTCGGAGAAAATTCAGGAACAAATGTCTGCGCGTGTCGTGGTGTCGGTTGGCGCGGATTGCCTCGCCCATTTGCCCACAATAGTCTTTGAGCAATGCCGGAAATTTTGGCGGGTATGGCAGAACTGTCGCTGACATTGAAACCGAGTGTGCGCGGGAATTTTGTCAGCGTCAATCCGTGGAATTCGTGTCAGCGGCTCTGCGCCTCTTGCACCTTTTCATTGTGGCTGGCCGGAGCAAGTTGTTTTGTAGCTTGGGGAGTTGGAGGAGATTTCAAGTCAGAGCGCATCGGCGCACGCGTTCCTTCTTCTCTTCCAACTCGGCCTGAAGGCGTTTGCGTTCGTTGACAAGTTGCTGTTGCAACTCCTCCACTTTCGCGAAATCGCCCGTGGCGGCAGCCTTCTCGATCTCGCCGTGCAAGGCGAGTTCGCGCTCGGCAATTTTCGCTTTGTATTTCGAATCCAGCTCGGCGAGCTGCTTCTTTTGTCCGTCGGTCAATCTGACGGCGGGCGAAGTTTTGCCAAGCCGTTCCATTGCCAGTTCGTAGGCAGTTTTCATGCGATTTCAAATTTGGGACTCCGGCCCGGACGCTAACGCATTCAAGGCCCCCAACGCAAGCCGCCGCGCGCTCCTACGCGGATTCTGTGTTGCGCGACAAAGCCGGGGACGGTATTCAAATTCTGCGCAATGCGCGATATGAACGCGGCCATCAAACTGATTTCAACGGATTTCGACGGAACGTTGTTCGCCGAGTTTGAAAACCCACCCATTCCCCGCGAACTGGAGAAACTCATCGGCGATCTGCAGTCCCAAGGCACCAAGTGGGTCATCAACACGGGGCGCGACATGTCCAGCCTGATGGAGGCGCTGGCGCGGGCGCGTATCTCGGTCCAGCCGGATTACCTGGTGCTCGTCGAACGCGAAATCCACGCGCACAATGGCGTGCGTTACGTGGGGCTGGAGGAGTGGAACGGGCGCTGCGCCCGCGACCACGCGGAATTGTTCGCGCGCGTCCGGCACGACCTGCCCCGGCTGGTTGGATGGGTGAACACTCGTTTTCGAGCCACGGTTTATGAGGACCCGTATTCGCCCTTCTGCCTGATGGCCGTCAACAACGGCGATGCCGACCTCATCTACGAGTTCCTGAACGACTACTGCCGAAGCGTCCCGCACCTGACGGTCGTGCGCAACGACGTTTACGCCCGCTTCAGCCACGCGGCTTACAACAAAGGCACGACCCTCGCCGAAATCTCGCAGCGGCTTGGCGTCACCGCAGGCCAGGTCTTCGCCGCCGGCGATCACTTGAATGACCTGCCCATGCTGTCACGCGATCACGCCCGCTGGCTCGTCGCTCCAAAGAACGCCATCAAGGAAGTCAAAGATGCCGTACGCCGACAAGACGGCTTCGTCAGTCATTTCTCCCACGGCATCGGCGTCGCCGACGGGTTGCAACATCACCTTCGGCACGCGCACGGTTGAACGTGGTCCCTAAAGGTGGCAAAAATCAGAATGATTTGCGCTAATGATTATCTTTTGTTTTTCTTCAACCAAGCAAGCTGCCGTGTGCAACTTGTTGGTTTTCAATGTGATAAACTCAGGGTTGGGATTTGACACGGCAAGGCGGAATGCTAGTGTGAAATGGCAATGATGTGCGCGTTGAACAGCTTTCAGCGCGGGTTTCATCTTGCCTCGCGCAGCGAGTTTTGAACCGTGACTTCTCATGGATAACGCAACTTTGACCGTCCAAACTGCCGGCGGCCCGCTGAAGGTGACGAAGATCAGCGAGGCCGTCATCCGGATTGCGGGCAATTCGCAGGATGGCATCCAGGCCATCGGCGGATTTCTCGCCCGCCTGGCCGGCCGCAGCGAGCAGGAAGTCATGACCTTCATGACGATTCCGGCCACCATCTCCGGCGGACCGTCCATTTTTCAGGTTCGCATTGGTTCCGGCGAGGTGCTGAGCGCGGGCGACGAGGCCGACGTGCTGCTGGCATTTTACCAGCACTGGTACGAAAACCACATCGGTTCGCTCCGCAAAAGCGGGATCGTCCTTTACGACGCGGACCACGTGCAGCCAAAGCCCGAATGGCAGCAGGATTACCGGCACGTGGGCATTCCCATTTCCACCTTGACGATTGAAACCATTGGCGGCACCGCCAAGGACAAGGGCAAAAACATTTATGCGCTCGGCCTGATCGCGCGGATGTTCGATCTGAACGTTTCAAAGCTCGAAGCGCTGGTCCGGGAACGTTTCACCGGCAGGGATCCGAACATCGTGAAGAACGCGCTCAAGGCCTTTCACGCCGGTTACTCTTATTCCATCGGCAATCTCCTCGACACTTACAAGTTTGCCGACAGCCAGAAACGGGCGGCTGTGCAGGTCGTGATGAACGGCAACGAGGCGCTGGGTTTCGGACTCATCGCCGCCGGCGTGCGGTTTGGCGCCGGGTATCCGATCACGCCGTGGACGGACGTGATGGAATTGCTTCGCCGTGAACTGCCCAAATACGGCGGTTCGTTCATTCAATGCGAGGATGAGATCGCGTCCATTTCCATGGCCATTGGCGCAGGTTACGCCGGCAAGGTGGCGGTCACCGGCTCCAGCGGCCCGGGCATTTCGCTCAAGAGCGAAGCGCTTGGCTGGGCCGTGATGGCGGAGGTGCCATTGATTATCTGTGACGTGCAGCGCGGCGGCCCATCAACGGGCATGCCCACCAGCGTCGAACAGTCGGATTTGAACATCGCCTGCTTCGGCAGCCACGGCGATTCGCCCCGCGTGGTGTTGGCGCCGACAAACGTCGAAGACTGTTTTTACACCGCCATTGAAGCCGTCAATATCGCCCGCAAATACAACGTGCCGGTTTTCATCCTGAGCGATCAGGCCATTGGCACGCGCATCGAGGCGTTCCAGGAACCGAATCTGGAAACCATTTGTCAGGACATTTCACCGGATTTGAAGCCGGTGGCGGAATACAAACCCTACGATCTGTCCACGCCGGACGGCGTGGTCCGGCGCGCGGTGCCGGGCACGCGCATCGCCAGCGGCCAGTATCCCATTGTCAGCGGACTTGAACACGACGAAGCGGGTAACCCGACCGCCGCGCCGGAGTTGCACATGGCAATGACGGCAAAACGGCGTCGAAAATTGCAGGCGCTTGCCGCCACGCTGCCCACGCCGAAAATTTACGGCCCGCCGGAGGGAAACGTCCTGCTTGTCGGCTGGGGTTCGACGCAGGGACCAATCCGCGAAACCGTGGACCGCGCCCGCGCCGCAGGCGACAGCGTTTCGGCGCTGCACATTCGCCACCTCAACCCGCTGCCGGGCGGATTGGAGAACATTTTCTCCGGTTTCCACCACGTTTTCGTCGTGGAAATGAATGACGAAGGACTTTACGGCTACGGTCAGCTTGCCGCCCTGCTGCGGGCGCGCTATTGCGACCCGCGCATTCGCGGCATCAACAAGACCGACGGTTTGACGTGGAAGGTCAAAGACATCCTGAGCCGCGTCAAAACCATGCTGACCAACACACAAGTCCAGGCGTCGGGCCAAAACCGTTTTTAACGTTTGAGCGGATGACGAATTTATGAGTGAAACGATTGCTGACATTCCGGTGCGCGGCGGCGACATCACGACCGTGCCGCCGCGTCCCGACGCCGAATACAAGCCGCTGACCAAAAAGGAAATCGCCGCGGATCATCCCACGTGGTGTCCCGGTTGCGGCGATTTCTCGGTGCTGGCGCTCTATTTCAAGCTCATCGAGAAACGCCGGCTGGCACACGAGAAAATCACGACTGTTTCAGGTATTGGTTGTTCCAGCCGGTTTCCGTATTTCGTTCAGGCGCACGGCGCGCATTTCATTCACGGGCGGGTGCTGTCGTTTGCGAGTGGCATTTCGCTTTCGCGCCCCGACCTGCACGTGTTCGCGTTCAGCGGCGACGGTGACGCGTTTTCCATCGGGGGCAATCACTTCAATCATACCGCGCGCAAAAACGTCAAACTGACCCTTGTGGTCATGGACAACTGGGTTTACGGGCTGACCAAGAAACAGACTTCGCCCACCTCGCCGCTCGGCTTCAAGAGCAAGACCGACCCGTGGGGCGCGGTGGATTATCCCATCAATCCGATCAAACAGGCCATTGCCGCCGGAGCCACGTTCGTGGCCCGCACCACATCCACGAACCCGAATCACGTGCTGCAAATGATGGAAGCGGCGGCGGACCACGACGGTTTCAGCTACATCGAATGTCTCAGCGAGTGCGTCGAATTTTACGAAGGCGCGTTTGACGCGGCCAATCCGCGCAAAGGCGGCACGTTCACACCCGTGCCCTCCAGCCATGACCTGACCGACGAGGTCGCCGCCTACCAACTCGCAGACGCGTCGTTCCCCGGCTACTTCGGCATATTTTATCAAGTCCTGCGCCCCACCAAAAATGCGAGGGAAGCCGAAATCCAGCACGCCGCGATGGGGAAAATCAACGGCTCCAAAAACTGGCAAATCCTGCAACAAAGCTTTGATCGGATGAAGTGAGCGGCCCAGTGAGAGTGAAAGTCCCGCAAAGCGCCTGAACCGGGCGGCCACGCCCTTTTTTCTCTCGCCGGATCCCTTAATCCTCTCTGACGGCTGCCCGCACAGATCGAATCTCTGAAAAGTAAAAACCGGCGACCCGAACTTTCGGACCACCAGTAAATCTTTTCCCCGTCACATCGCCGGAGTTTTCACACAGGCTCGCGCGGTGTTAGGCTGCACCATGATGTCTGGCAACCATCTTCACCATCAAGAGCACCAATAAATACGCCGCAACCACGGCGACCCAATATCCCAGCGAAAGCACCGCTTTGGCAAATGGATTCCGAACACCGCTTGCCGTCTCTACTCTGGCCATCAGCAACACAACAGCAAAATAACAAATCAGAGAAATAATAATCCCGCTCGCAATCCAAGGGAAATGCCAAGCGACTCCATTCGCGTAAAAAAGTGGCAGCGCCCAACCGATGTTGAGGCAACCAATAAATGATGCGATTGAAGGTCTCATGCGTCGTGCAGCCTAACCTAATATTATACGACGGGTCGTGCACGCTGTCGTGCACGGCTGGTTTTTCCAACCTCTCCTGCTACCATGCCCTTATGAAAGCAGACCTGCGAATTTCTATCAAGGATTATCGCCGTTCCAAAAAACTCAAAATCGTCTTGTGCGGAAACCTTTTGTACCTCCAAGGCAAATTCTCCGGGGCTTGCTGCTGTCCAGCTTGTCCGGTTCATTTTTTTAAACGCTCCAGCGTTGTGGCAGCACTATTTCCTGCGGAACAGGTGGGAAAAGATGGTCTTGGACGCCTCGGCGCGTTGCTGGACTTTGAGCTGGCCGAGAACGGAATGCCAGCCGACGTAAATCTTGTGCCACTGGTTTTCCACGTTGCGCAGCGCGTTGTCGTTCATCTCGCTCAGGTAACGAAGCGACGGGGCGTTGCCGATGAGCATGTGGATTTCCTCCTTTGAAGGCGAGGTCACCTCGACGGAGGCCAGAATCAATTCCAGTTCCTGAATGATGACGCTTTTGACTTCAAGAAAGCGGTTTTCGTCTTCCGCTCCGAACCGCTTGGCGCGCGCCAGATTGACGAAATGATTGAACTGCTTCCAGCATTCGAGGTAGTTCTCCATCTGCTGGATGAGGGAGTCCAATTTTTTGTTGCTCATGGCTGGTGGAATTGGAGGTTATCTGAACGCACCCGTCAAGGTCTTGGGCGATAAAAAGACCATCGCGCCGCCGCGCATTTCGCGCGCGCAGATTTTGAAGCCCGGATAATCCACGATCAGTTCCGACAGCGGCAACTGGGCGACCTGCGCGTCGCGGAATGTTTCCAGCACGCGCCGGGCAATTTCATGCACAAGCTCCCGTGAAACCGAAGAAGGAATGGTTGTCACGAGGATGTGGCCGCTGCGGTCCACGGTGAAACTGCCGGAGGGCAGTTGCAGCAGCGGCTGGACGGGTTTGGCAAACAGCTTCAGGAAACCCATAAGGCAAAAAGTTTTTCCATCCGTTCGCGCACTTCGTCAGCGCCCAAAGTCGGGGACCATCCGGCGCACAACGAGTCATCGCCTTTTTGCGCCAGCGCGACGTGGCGTTGGGGGCCCAGTCCCCCGATCTGTTCGACCGGGCCGGCCTGGAGCCGGTCCGCCAGTGACCGAAAACGATCCAAGGTCTGGCGCGCCCAATTGGCCGTGCGTTCCGGATTCTCGATCCCGCGCGCTTCAAATTGAAGTTTCGGCCCGGACTTGATTGTGATGACAAATTCCACGCCTTCGGTCTGCGCAAGCGCCGCCAGGCCCGTCACGAGCGCCGACGGCGTTTCGACGGCGCCGGGCGCCTCATCCTTTGCGCCCCGCAATTCGTCAATGGCCTGCGCGGTTTCGAGCAGCAGCGCGTTGTAGGATTTGAAAATGGTGCGGGGGCGGTTGGGGTCGGCGGGCAGTGTTTCGAAGTGCCGGTCTTCCAAGCGAGGATTTTTTTGAAGGCTTCCTCGCCGCGCGTGCCGTCGGTTTCCGAGTCAATCAACTCCCCGGTGTTGATCCAGATTTTGCCGCTCAACGGTCCGTTGGTAATGCGGAGCAGGGACGAGCTTTGCGAGATGCACTCGAGCTGGATGATGTCCACGAGGCTCTTGCTTTGAACGCCGCGGAATCCGCCTTCACTCTCGCGCCCCAGCAGCGACTCGAGGCATTCGAGGAACATTTTGGTTTCCTGGTCGGTGCCGGTTTCTGCCAGAACAGGTCCACGCCGAGCGCATAGACACGCGAGCGAAATTGTTCGTCGCCCACGGAGGTGAGCACCACGGTGCGCAGATCGGGATATTTGCGCCGCACGATGGAAAGCACTTGCAAGCCGTCCATCTTGGGCATCTTCAGATCGCAGATCAGCAGGCGGTACGGCTCGACTTCGAGCATCGCCATGGCGCGCGCGCCGGAACTGGCGGTGCGGATTTCGGGCTGGCTCGAAAGCCGGGCGAGGATGTGGCGGTACATCTCCAGCAAATCGGGATCGTCATCCAGCAACAAAATTCTGTGGCGCGTTTCCATGACCGTCTGCGTAAACGGCTAACTCTGGCGCAAAGCAAACTCAAGCCCTAAAATGTTCAAGCGGTTCTTCAAACACCTTGTTTTCAAGCAAGTGGCATTCCTCAATGGGACACTGTACCGCGTGCGATTAAGATGTGAATCAGATTGCCACTTCCATCGTGTCCGACTCCACCCGACACGTCTTTTGTGGCCTGAAAGACCATCGAAAACAAGGCGGCGGCGTGGACAAAAAAGTCCAGTGATGAGACAACGCGGCATTTGGACGGCTGAATGTTGACCGGAGGTTGACGTATTGCAGATGGAACAGAGACAGAAGAAATTGGAACCGGCGTCAGTGGCACGGTTTCTGCGCGAACAATCACTGAAACTATCAAGTCTTTGCAGAGACCGAAATGAATCGTGTCCCAGTCACAAACAAAACGTCGCACCGAAGACAGGCGGGAAAGGCCGCGGCCCTGTTCCCCGATGAAGCGCATGGGTGTGGCAATCACTTTCAATCCACGGACGAAACATGAGCGCCTTGTCTCGCGGTAAAACCAAGCTGGCAGGATATTTCAAAGGCATCTTTGGCAAGCCGGCCGACGCAGAGTCCCCATCTCCATCGCCCTACCCTCCCGTCATCCCGCTGTCACCCGCACCGCAAGCGCCGCCCCGAAAGCCGTCACTCGCGAGTGGAGCGAGTGGAAATGGCGATGGTCTGCAATTGCCCCTGCAGGTAATCCTGAACACGCTCCCGACTGAATTGCACTCGAAAGTCAAACGAACTGATGTGGAAAATTTGACGGTTTCGTTGCCGCTCGAACGAGTGCTTTCGCAACTGGCGCTCGGCACTGTGAGAATCACTTTTGGCGAACTACGCCAGGCTGCGCCCCACTTTTTCACCGGGACCAGCGAGCAGGATCAAGTGCTCATCAAATTGCCGTTGAGTGAAATCCTGGCCCGGCTTAATCCCTCCTTACTGATCCGCCGCCCCGATCAAAAACAAGTCAAGATTTCCGAAGACGTCGGATACCCATTCGGCGACCGTGGTCAGGGTTTGATCTTGTCAACCGGCAATACCAACCCCCTGACTCCAACCCCGCCAGCGGCGCCGACCCGGCCGTACGGCGACATTCCGTTCCCTAAAATTACGATGCCCCCGGCCCGCGCACCTCTTGCTTCGGCAACCACGCCGCTTCCGCCCGCGCCGCTGCCCTCAGTCTCCGACAGCAACGATTCGAATGTCTTCCCTGCCGGCGGCCACGCCGTCCCGCATCGCGGTACCACGCAACGGCACCCCGCTGCCGCTGCCGCGCCCCGCGCCGGCTGCGCCGCGTAATGTTCCCGTGGCTCCTGCGGCTCCCGCGCGTGCTGGTGCAATTCC
This sequence comes from uncultured Verrucomicrobiae bacterium, assembly GCA_963714605.1. GTDB lineage: Bacteria > Verrucomicrobiota > Verrucomicrobiia > Limisphaerales > CAVQOW01 > CAVQOW01. Next base: position 131,984 of record CAVQOW010000007.1, read on the forward strand.
GCAACCAGCCAAGAGCATCGCCGCACTAGTCAACCTGGCTGTCCCGCTGACGGTTTTGGCCGAAGGCTGGCCCGATTCGCTCCGGCAGGAAATCGTTCAGTCGAATCTCATCGACGCGAAGGTGGCTTTGCCCTTGGACATGGTGGAACCGGCCTTGAAGCGCGGTCGCGTGGTTTTCACGTGGCGAATCTTGCGTTCCTGGATCAAACCCATGCCGCCGGCAACGGATTCGGCACATGATGACCGTGAGTTGGAGCTGCCGCTCAGGGTGATTGCGCCGCTGTTCCTTTCACATCAGAGCTCCGACACGCAGTCGAAACGAAAAGTCAACGTTGACCCGGACATTCCGGATTTATTTTTCGGTTTCCCAAAGCCCGAGACACCGGCGCGACCCGCAGTCGCTACGCCCGCAAACAAAGTGCCGGACACCAATTACTACGTCTGGAACGACACGTCCGAAGTGGCGCGCGTGGATGCCGCGGAATTCAAGCGCAAACCCTCGCCCGGCACGGCCTTTGTCACCCGCTGCGCGACGCCGAACGAAGTCGTGTCGCGCGCCGCCGCGCTGGACGGCGTCGCAGGCGCATTGATCGCGCTGCCGGACGGCCTGATGGTGGCCAGCCAGATTCCACCCGAACTGAATGGCGACACGCTGGCGGCGTTTCTTCCGCAGATTTTCGGCAAGGTGAGCCAGTGCACCAAGGAATTGCGCATGGGCGAACTGAATAACCTGAACTTCACCGTGGGCAACGTGCCGTGGAAGATCTTCCGCGTGAACGCGATTTTCTTCGCTGCGTTTGGCCGCGCCGGAGAACCGCTGCCGACCGCCCAACTGGTGTCGCTGGCGGCCGAACTGGACCGGAAACCGAAGTAACTGACATTTATGGCAATTATCAATCAAGCAACCAAGGAACTGCAGGTCAAAATCGTCTACTACGGACCTGCCATGGGCGGCAAAACCACCAACCTGGTGCAGGTGCATGACCATGTGCAGACCGCCGCGGGCAACAAAGGCAAGCTCGTCTCGCTGGCGACCAGTTCGGACCGCACGCTGTTCTTCGACTTCCTGCCCATCGAAGCGATGTCCATCAAGGGCTTCAACACCAAATTCCAGCTTTACACCGTGCCCGGCCAGGTCATTTACAACACGACCCGCCAGCTGGTGCTGCGCGGCGTGGACGGCATTGTCTTCGTCGCGGATTCGCAATACGAAAAGATGGCCGAGAACGTGGAGAGTTTCCAGAACCTCGAGGAGAACCTCCGTTCCCTCAAGCTCAACCTGGCGGACATTCCCTACGTGCTTCAATACAACAAGCGCGACCTGCCCAATGCGGCGCCGGTCGAATACATGGAATTTCTGCTGAACAACCGCGAAGTGCAGGTGCCCTCGTTCACCTCCACCGCCCACAAATGCGAAGGCGTGTTCGAAACGCTCAACATGATCACGCGCATGTTGCTCAACAAGTTCATCAGCCAGAGCACGCCGCAGTACGCATGACATGGCCACCTTGCCCCAACTGCTCGAGGAAGACATCCAGCGGCTCGATGACGCGTTGCGCGATTTGCTGGAGCAAAGCGACGCCACCACCGCGCTGATCATTGACAAGGGCGGTTTCCTCATCACCAGCCAGGGCGACGCCGGCAGTTCGACCTGACCACCATCGCCGCGCTGGCTTCCGGCGCTTACATGGCGAATCAGACCATCGCCAACCTCGTCCACGAACCGACCTTCAACAGCGTCTACCAGCAAGGCGACAAATTCAGCATGTTCGTGAAACAGGTGGATGAATACAGTCTGCTGGTCGTCATCTTCAAAGCCGCCGTGAGCGTGGGCGTGGTGAAGTATTTCGCCGCTCCCGCCTGCGCGCACATCGCGCTGCAAATGAAGGCCGCCCACGAACGCGATCCCGGCGCCGGCCTCGATCTCTCCATGCTCAACGTCGCGGACACCAGCAGTGTGTTCAAGAAAAAGGCGTGACGGGGGACACATGGGTGACCATCACCGATCCATTGTCACAAACCGGCGTGGCTTCCGTCGCAGAACGGCGCGTTCTTCGAATGTTTGCAACCGCACCATGCGACGGTCTTGGCTTCGGCGATGTCCACGTTCGGCCGAGACCGGTGCCCTTGTGCGAACCATCGCAAAACGGTTGCGTTTTTGAGCGGCCACAGGCGCACCACCAGTGGCTGCCAGATTCAACCTTCTGCACGAACGGGGATTTTTGCGCGATGATCGGTTCTGTCATAAGCGATTGGGTTGTTGAAGTCATCGTGCCGCCGGGCACTCATGCGTATAACAGAGACCTTTCCTCATTTGCCGTCAATACCTTTGAGATAGGCCAGGATGAGTTCGGGCAGATCGCTGCTGTAGCCGCCTTCGAGCAGACTGAACATGGGCACGCCCAATTTGCGGAGCGATTCGCCGAGCCAGTGGTAGTCCTCCGCCTCCAGCACGCCCCGCACCAGCGGATCGTGCACATACGCATCAAAGCCGGCCGAAACAGCCACCAGGTCGGGTTTGAATTTTTGCAGATCGTCCAACGCCCGCTGCAATGCCTTGCAATATCCTTCACGCGGCGTGTCGGGAGAAACCGGATAATTAAAACAATTTTTGCCGATGTTGGCCGTGCCGGTGCCGGGATAGCACGGATACTGGTGAATCGAAAAGAACGCCGTGCCCGGTCGGTTGAGTAAAATGGACTCCGTGCCGTTGCCGTGATGCACATCGAAGTCGTAAACCGCCACCCGCTTTGTGCCGGTGGCCACAGCCTCAAGCACTGCGATGGCAATCGAATTCAAATAACAAAACCCCATCGCCCGATCCCGCGTGGCGTGATGGCCGGGCGGGCGCATGAGGCTGAAGACGGTTTCACCGGTGCGCGCGCTCTTCAGCGCTTCAAGCGCCGCGCCCACGGAACGCCGCGCGTAATTGGCGATGTCAGGATAATAGGGCGTGTCCGCGTCGAAATCTTCTTCTTCGTCCAGACGGGCGACGTGCTCTTCCGAGTGCGCCCGAAGAATGGCCGCTTCGTCCGCCGGACCAGGATCAGCCCAGGAGATGGAGAGGTCTTTCTCGTCGCGAAGGTAATTCAATGTTCTCGTGATGCGCGCGGGCCGTTCGGGATGTCCCGGAGTCCCGTATCCGGCGCAGCGTTCTTCGGTGATGATTTTCATGCGCGTGCGGTTCGGGCAATATGGCTTTTATTTTTTCTTCGAAGCTTTCTAAATTTTCCGAATTAGTTCGGCCAAAAACAATCAAACAATGCCAAAATCATTTTCCGTTCTCATTGGAATTTCTCTGTGCCTTTACTGCGGCCAAATCGCGGGTTTCGCGTGGGATTACCCAGGTCATCGTGCGATCAACGAGATTGCGCTGAAATCGTTGCCGGCGAATTTTCCGGCATTCGTCAAGACCCCGGCGGCAATGGAGCGCATCGCATTTCTCGCGGGCGAGCCGGACCGCTGGCGCAATACGCAGGATCACACGCTGCGGCATTTCAACGAGCCGGACCATTTTCTCGACTTGGAATATCTCGCGGGCTTCGGCCTGCGGCCTGACACGATGTCACCGTTCCGCTACGAGTTCGTGTCGCAACTGGCGGCGGCGCGCGCGAGGAATCCGAACATCCCGCCGATTGCCGACCCGGAATCGGACGCGAACCACACGCGCGCCTTCTTCGGATTCCTGCCGTGGACGATCAACGAGTATTACTTGAAGCTGAAATCGGAGTTTTCGTATTTGAAGGCGTTCGAACAAAACGGTGGCACGGCGGAGGAAATTCACAACGCGCAGGAAAACATCATCTACACGATGGGTGTGATGGGGCATTTCGTCGGCGACGCGGCGCAACCATTGCACGTGACGAAGTTTCACAACGGCTGGGACGGCCCGAACCCGCGCGGCTACACGACGCGACGGACGTTCCATGCGTGGATTGATGGCGGATATTTCGAGAAGGTGGGCATCGGTCTGCCGGAGTTGCTGGCGAAAACACCGCCGGCGCGCGTCATCGAAGGCGCGAACGCGCGGAACGAGGGGATTTTCCAGAACGCGATGGCATTCATTGTGGCGCAAAACGCGCAAGTCGAGCCGCTTTACCAGTTGGAAAAGGAGGGCAAACTCAGCGGCGACGGCACGGTGGGTCTTGAAGGAAAAAAATTTCTGCAAGGCCAGCTGCTCAAAGCCGGAGAAATGCTCGGCGATATCTGGCTGACGGCGTGGCAGACCGCGGCGGAGGATGGCTATCTCAAGGCGCAAATGGTGAAGCGGCGGCTCGCTACGGAAGGCGCTCCGGCGACAAAATGAAGCGTCAGTGAACGAAAATCAAGATGGTGGGCCCAGAGGGATTTGAACCCCCGACGAAGCGATTATGAGTCGCCTGCTCTGACCACTGAGCTATGGGCCCGGACTCTCACGGCAAGTTTGCGCTCAAGAAAGAAGATGAACAAGTTTGTTTTGGGGGTTGCAATTCGCAAGGCCGAATGCTTGAACCTGAAGATAAATTGTGTCAGATGCATGCAAACGTGAATGGTTCGGCATTGCGGGATCGTCAGAGTCAGCATGGGGAATTCTCCAAGTGTGAATGTCAAAGTAGGATGCTTGACCGGTACAGCACGCCTGCGTGGCTGCGGCAAGCACGGTCTGAATCAAGGCCCGGTTTCCGTGGCGAGACCGACCTTGGTGATGTCCGCCTGCTGCAAGGCATCGAGCACACTGATGACGCGCTGGTAATCCACGTCCGCCGCGCCGCGCACGACGACGCTGGTGTCCGGGTCGCTGGCCTTCATGCGCGACAAGCGTTTGCTTGAGGCAGGGCAGTTCGATGACCTGGTCGTTGAGCGTGATGCGACCCGGCCGCGTCCACCAGGATGCGATTGATCTTGGGCGGCGGCGAGGGCGGGTTGTTCTTCTTGGGCGACGGCAGGTTCATCTCCAGGTCGTTCGACAATTGCGGCGTGGTGATGATGAAGATCACCAGCAGCACGAACGCCAGGTCCAGCAGCGGCGTGATGTTCAGCTCGTTGAGCGAGCTGTGATGGCCTTTGGAAAACTTTCTTCACCGGCTGCTGATTTGCGATGACGGCTTCGGTCGTCGCAGCTCTCGCACGTCAAAACGCACCATGAATTTCTCCGGGAAACCTTTGGGCGGCGGGCGGCTGATGGCTTTGGTCTGCGCCACTGCGGCTTTGACGGAATCGTCCCAGCGCTTGTCGCCCGAACCGTTGAGCCAACGGGAGCCATCCACATTGCCGGTGGGATCGACGCTCAATTCCACTTCGGCGACGTAATTGTCGTCGGCATGTCCTCCGGGCGGTTCCCAACGCGAGCGCAGCGTATGCTCGACCAGTGCTTTGTAAATGCCGTTCGGCGTCTGAAATGCTTTGGACTTCCTTGCGCGCCGTCGCTGAACTCGAAGGCCGGCAGACTTGATGGCGGCGGGCGCGACGGCAGGCGCGTCACTCGCAGCGGGGCGGAGCGGCGGCGGTTTCCGCCTTGGGGGGCGGAGCCACGTCGCTTTGGCGTCTCGAGCGGCCTTCGGCGTCTCGATCTTCGGTTCCACCGGCTTTTCCTTTGGCGGTTCAGGTTTCTTTTCCTTCGGCACCATCGTCACAGTGAGTTCCTTGAGCTTCTTGCCCAGCATGCCTTCCCGCGCGGCGAAGAAAGAACACGGCGAGGATCAGGACGGTGTGGAAAATGACCGAGATGGTCAGATTGACTTTGGACGAATTGCGTTTCTTGCGTTGGATCATAGCTTGCTCCTTCTTGCGGCGCCATCCGGAAACGGTTCGGTGGCGAGGTTGACTTTGCCGACGTTCGCCTGTTGCAGCACGTCCATGACGTTGACGATGCTCTGGTATTTCGTCCGGGCGGAACCGCGAATGACGACGCTCAGATCGGGGTCTTCCAGCGCAAGGCGACGAGCTTCGTCCTGCAAGGCGGCGATGTCCACTTCTTCCTTGTTCAAAAACATTCTGCCGCTGCTTTCGACCGTGACGTAATTGACCTTGGGTTTGGGGTCCTTGGGGCGCTTGGCCGCCGTGGGCAGGTCCACGTCGAGATCGTTCACGATCGGGAGTGGTGGTGATGATGAAAATGACCAGCAGCACAAACGCCAGGTCCAGCAGCGGCGTGATGTTCAACTCCGCCAGCGCGTGATGATGGCTTTTGGAACACTTTTTCATGCTCCGCTTGGATCAAGATCAGGTCCTGCAGGCGACGCGGGTCCAGCAACGGCGAAGCTTCGCGGTCCGCCGGTGCTTTGAGAGCGTCCCTGAAGCGCATCGCGGATTTCGTCGCCAGCGGGCGATTATCCACGTATTGATGCTCCAGTTGCGTCGCGAATTCGCTGGCGAAGCCGTCGAGTTCCTGGGTGATGGCGCGGATGGTGGTGACCATGTAGTTGTAGGCGAACATGGCCGGGATGGCGACGAAGAGGCCGGCGACCGTGGCGATAAGCGCGCCGGCAACGCCGGGGGCCATGGCGGTGAGGCTGGCGGCATTGGCGCGGGCGATGCCGGAGAAAGTTTCCATGACGCCCCAAACGGTGCCGAGCAAGCCGATGAACGGCCCGCCGGCCACCGCCGTCGAGAGAATGATCATGCCCTTTTCGAGCGAGAGCGCCTCGGCGCTGGCGGCGCGTTCGAGCGCGACGCGCACGGTCTCGAACGAGCCGGTGCTGACCCGCGTTCTGCCCGTGTCACCTGGGCGGGGTTGTGCTTCGAGCTGGTAATTCAATTCCTCCACGCCGACACAGTAAAGTTCGTACGCGGGCGCGCCGTCATACTCGTTCGCCGCTCCGGGCAATATCGAGCGGGTCTTTCGTCCCGCGATAGGCGGCGAAAAATTTCTTTGCCGCTTTCCGCGCGCGGATGAGCTGGCGGGCCTTGGTGATGATCACGGTCCAACTGAAAATGGAAACGATGAATGAGCGCCGATGGTGATCTTGCCTTCGGTCGTGGCCTTTTCAAAGGCAAAGCGCAGCGCGCCGCTGGCGAAGAAGGGTGAGAACTCGTTCATGGTCTGTCTTAGCTTTTGGTAAAATCACGGTGACGCGGCCAACGCGGCGCATAGGGTGGGGCCTTTGTTGGCAGCCCGTTTTTTCTTTTCATCATCGTCGTCGTTTTGCGCCAGGGTTTGGTCGGCCACGGTCTTGTCGGCGCTTTCGACGGCCTGTGACGAAGTGGGCGCAGCAACACCGCTAAAGCACCGCCGCTGGAGGCGCCGCCTGAAGCCGAGCCGCCGGTGGAAATTGCCGTTGCAGTCACTTCCGAGCCGGAGACGGTGACATCGCCGCCGCCAACGACCTCGCCCGACACGCTCTGCCCGGACACATTCGCCGTACCACCGGCCAGCACTGTCACAGAAACATTTTCCGAACCGTGAATGACCGCATTCCCCGTGGTCACAAAGAGGCCGGTGACACCCCCATTCGGAGCATTTACAGACAGGTCACCACCCGCGAGCACACCGGAATTGCCCGCGTTGATGCTGCCGTCGCCCGAAAAGAGCGTCACTGTGACCGGAGACGCGTTTAGGCTGGTGGATTTTTTGGCTGTGCCACTCGACAACAAGTCAGCCAACATTTGATTCGCCTCCTCAGACACACTCGGTATCGGAGGCGATTTTTCATGACCGACGATGTTAAACCGGAACTGTAATGTTAACCACACCCCCGGCGCTGATGGTGAATGGTCGTGCCATTGATGCTTGGACGCTTCCGTCGGGTAATACATAACCCACCGGATACCCGGTGGGGTCCAAGATGTTTCCGCCGGAAGCAGTGGGAATAATGCTGCCGAGAAGGGTGCCGCTGGAGCTCACGATCAGGATGCTGCTGTTGAAAGGCAGTTGAAATATGCCGCTGGAGTTGGCCGTGATGTCACCGTGGGCTTCAACTGTGATGTTGCCAACGAGGTTCAAAGAATCAGGGCTGGTGGTCGTTATGATGCCACTGCCGAAGAACCGGTCGTCACGCGTGACAAGGTTGCCGGTGGCTGGATCAATCTGGCTGGTGGTGACGAAGAAAAAGCCCTTGCCGCCCGTCCCCGCGTCCACATTGCCACCCTCAGAAATAACTGTCACATCACCTCCATCGTAGGTGGCGATACGTGAACCATCCACGTTGATGTTGCCCACGGCATCCACCGTCACGCTGCCGCCATAAGTGGTGTAGATGCCTTTGGGTGTATCATCGCTGGTTAAGGATACCTGCAAACCAACGTCTATCTGACCAAGACTGTGCACATTGATATTGCCCCCGTCGAACGACGCGATCTGAGAACTGGTCATCTCCAGGTTTCCACCGAGTTGAACGTCAAGACTGGAACCTGCAACGAGATCGAAGCCAGCGCGGCGTTGTTCAGCGGCCCCACCGACCGAATGCCTGACGAGATGCCGAGGTCCATGTTGTCCGCGGTGATGTCGAAGTGCCCCGGCCCGCCGATTTGCAGGCCGGCGCCGGCCAGCGACGGCGTCGGGACATCCTGCGTGGCTGTATAAAGCTGCTGGAGCGCCCCCAAATCGGTCGTGAACGTGGCGGGCGCGGTGACCGGATTGCCATTCGCGTCAACTTCCACCTGATGAGTCACCGGGTTGATCACATAAACCAAGGGATTTAGGAGGAAAGCAAGGTCCGCGGCCGTCATAATGCCCTGAATGGTGAGCTGAGGTGTCGCGGCATCGTAAGTCAGCCGCGAAGCCAGGGTTGGATCCACCGCGTATAGACCGGTGAAAATGTTGTTGAACGTCTGGGAACTGGGCGAGTCACTGAGTGTCACTGACGTGAAATCACTCCGGGTGGAATAATTGCCGCCAATGTTCAAATGGGTCGTGTCGTTGGCGGACAAATTCTGCCCTTCAAAGGCGAAATCCACCGCGTTGCCAAGCACGTTAATGTTCGCCGCCTCCGCTTTACCCAGTAAAATATTTTGTATGTCGCCACTGATATCGAGCGTCACACCGTCGCCCGTATCGCCCAAGTGCACCGGCGTGATGGCATGACCGCTGGCAAAAGTCGTGTAGCTGGGCAATCCACTGTCGGAAACGATCAACGAGCAGAACGGCAGCGCTGCTGAGCGAACCGCCGTCGGTGGTTGTGATGCTCAGACTGCCTTGTGGTGAAGGATATAAAATCACGTCGTTGTCGAGCACCACGCCGCCCGCGCCGGCGGTAATGTTAAGAATTGGCGGGTAGATGGGCGGCC
>CAVQOW010000008.1:0-29377 GCA_963714605.1 uncultured Verrucomicrobiae bacterium
GCCAGTTTTCCGGTAAATGAGAAATAATCTTTCGTGATCTAATGCTTTAGCCGCATCAAAATCTATTCCTTCTACATGATTGCTTTCATATTCAGGGATGGTTTTTAGATGATCTAAAAGAATTTTCTCGGCTGCACGAACATCGTTCGTGCAATAGGCTGACAAAACTTCATTCTCGTGTTTTGTATAAAAATCAGCAGTCATCTTCCTTTTACAAGAACTGACTATTCCAATCAGGATTACAAGAAAGATGTATGCTAAATTTTTCGGCATTACTTCAATTTCTTCACGAGCACCTTGGAATTTCTTCCGCTCTGCTCGTATTTTTCGCGGCGTGCGGGCGGCAAATCGTCGGGCGTGCCTTCGACAAAGCCGCCTTTCGATTGGAAATACGTGAAGGCTTGCGTCGAAAGCGCGATGAGTTCGTTCAAGCCCGATTCGCGCGCCTTGTTTTCCACAAATTGAATCAGCTTGCGGCCAATGCCCTGGTTTTCGTGTGACGGATTGACGTAAAGAAACGCCAGTTCGCCTTTGCCATGTTCGCGATGCTGGTGCAGCGCGACGCACGCGACCGGATTCCGATCCGTTTCAAAGATGTAATAATCGCCCAGATGTTTCTCGATTGTGGCGCGAGTGCGTTTGATCAGTTCATCCGTCACCACGGAATCCTTTGTCAGCTTGAGAATGGCGCTCACGTCCTTTTTCTTGGCAGGCCGGATTTGCTGATATTCGTTGGCGTAAACGAGCGTGCCGATGCCTTCGTTGGAAAAGACTTCAGCGAGCAAGCCCTCGTCCACCCGGCCATTGATGATATGCACGCGCTGCACGCCCGCCCGACAGGCGAGCGCGGCATGTTGGGCCTTGGAAAGCATTTCGACCGGAAAATCGTTTTTGTTTTTCTCCAGAAGCGTTGCAAGATCGCCCAGCAAAATCTGGCGGATGAGTTTACCCTGGCAGTAAAGGCCGTTAGCAGTCGTGATGAAAATGAATTTGACTGCTTTAAGCGCATCCGCGACGGCGAATGCCACACCGTCGGAATTCACGCGATAGGTCTTGCCGTCGCCATCGAAACCCAGTGGGGGAATCACCGGAATGACGCCTTGCGCCAGCAGCGTCTGCAAAAGGTCCACGTCCACCCGCTCGACCTTGCCGGTGAACAGGTGGTCCACGCCCTGAATGATGCCCATCGGATGGGCGATGATGGCGTTGGTGCAGGCGGCGCGGAGGTCGTTGGCCGAAAGGCCTTCGAGCATTTCGTGCGTAAGCCGGTTGGCGGCATTGAGCGCGAGCTTAAGCGTGGCTTCATCGGTGACGCCGGCACCGTCGAGATCCGACGGTGTGATTTTCTGCTCATCGCCCAGCGCTTTGATCTGGGCGGATGCGCCGTGAACAAGCACGACGCGGATGTTCAGCGAACGCAGCACCGCCACGTCCAGCAGGATGTTGGCGAAATTCTCGTCCGTGACGACGGCACCATCCACGCTGATGATGAACGTCTTTTCCCGGAACTGTGGAATGTATTGCAGGATGCCCCGCAGATCAGTTGGTTTCACGTCAAGTTTTCAATCAATTGTCCGACGAGAGATAACTATTCGGTTTGCGGAAGGATTCAAACTAAATTTTTCTTCCTGATCCCGTCAGACAATCCTTCCGGCGGAAAACGCTTTCCAAATATCCCGCCTGCGCGTGTGTGATTGCAAATGGCACGTTGACAATTGCAATTGGGAAAATCCGTCGTAGGTTTCGCATGATTAACCATGCTAAGAGCAATTAACAGACATGCTTGATAACTTACCTCTGCAACAAACAAACGAAAGGAAAGTTATGGCCCAGATGCAAAAACGAAACCTGTCAAAACCGGATGAGACCCGCACATTCAACAATGGAAAACTCGAGGTCGTCACCTTGGGTGGAGTTACATTCGGCCGTGCCACCCTGCAACAGGGATGGAAATGGTCAACGTCGGTCAAGCCCCTGGTGAAGACTAAAAGTTGTGAAGCGCCGCATCTCCAATACCAAGTGTCCGGGCGTATCCACGTGGTGATGGACGATGGCAGCGAAGATGAATTTGGCCCGGGAGACATATCGCTGATCCCACCGGGACACGATGCCTGGGTCGTCGGCAATGAGCCTGTGGTGGTGATTGATATCACCGGCATGGGCGAATATGCCAGACCCAAGTAACCCGCCCGCGCGCTTGCTGAAATAATCTTTTTCGTTTGTAAATGGCGTTTAAACCTACCGCAGCAATGCCGAAGCGCTCCACAGAATCGGCGCTTGGCCGTGCAAGTCGCCCACTTTGCGCGGACGATTCAGATAATATTCGAGGCTGTCGCCTTTATTCGTGCCGGCGCAGACGTCGTCCACGTTTGCTTCTTTGATGAGATGCTTCACGAGGCCGAGCCAAGCCTTGCGCGCTGCTGGTCCGTAAGTTTTCACGTCGAGCCAGCCGTTCTTGACGCCAGAGACCATCGCAAAAGTGAACATGGCGGTGCTGGAGGTTTCGGGCCACGCTTCGGAATGGTCAATCAACTGCCGCCATAAGCCGTCTTCTCCCTGATATTTCAACAACGCTTCCATCATTTTCTGGTAGCTGTCAAGAATGCGCGCGCGGCGCGGATGATTTTCCGGTAACGACTGTAGCAATTCTGTCATGCCCGCCGCGACCCAGCCGTTGCCACGTCCCCAGAAAAACGGCGAATCCGGGCCATGATAAAACAGTCCATTGGGCTGTTGCAACTTGTCGAGATATGCCACCATCGTCAACGCCGCGCGATTGATGTACTTGGCGTCGCCGGTCGCGCGGTAGGCTTGGACTTGCACCGCCGTGCTCATGAACATGTCATCAATCCAATAGCGCGCCTCGGCGGTGATGCCATCATCGGTTGTTTTCTTCCACTGCGCGTCCGCCAAGCCTTGGCCGATTTTGAAATACTGTTTGTCTTTGGTGAGAACGTAGATTTCCAACGGCACAATGCCGAACACGCGGTAATCCACATGCGCGTTTGTCGAAATGTGACCCGCACCCTCCGGCGTGAGGAAATAATCAAACTTTTGAACGAGCCGTTTTTGCAAATCGCGGTCGCCGGTCAATTGAGCGACCGTGAGCGAACCGTACCACGCGCAAACTTCCGGGTAGATGACGAATTTGCGCTTGGGATTCGTCTCGAAATCAAATTTGCGCACCACAAAATTCTCCGCAACGCGCTTTCCGATTTCGGCGGGCGAAGTCCCGGCGGGCCAGTTTGTGAAATAGTTGGTACCGGGTTTTTGCGTAGTGGTGCAACCAACAAGCAACGAAGCAAAAACAACCCAAACAGACATGTTCATGTCTATTTATCGGAAACAGACACCTCAATCGGTGACTGCAAGCCTTGGGCGAATTCGTCCACGTATTGTTTCCATGCCGTGGCGTCTGCAACCTGCTTGGTCTGATCCCACGCGTAACCGGCCCAGTAATCCGCCACGTTGCTCTCCGAGACTTTGGCGATGACGAGGTCGTTCAATTTGTCCTCGGTCTGTTTCACGACGAGTTTCGGGTCGGCGACGATGGCCACGCCTTCGCTGCCGGGCTGTGTTTCCATTTTCTGCCAGATGACGAGCGTGCCGTTGGTTGGGTCGAATTCTGGATGTTCACCAGCGACTTTTTTCAAGCCGAACGCGGCAGTCAGCGTCACGGATTTGCCCGGTCGTGTGAACGGCCGGTAAAAACTCTGGTAATGGTCGAGGTTCTGCCCGGCGTCGAGCGACACGCGTTTGACTTCGCTGACGCTGATGCCATTGACTTCAAACGGTTCATAAACGAGTTCAAACATCACGCGGATCGGCCCAGCGGCGAGCGTGCGCGAGTTGACGAAATTTCTCGAAACCCAGAGTTTATCGGCGGTCCAGAGGCCGCTGCCGCCGTCACCGCGGCTCAAGCCGGCGGAATAATCGTCGCAGCCTTCACCGGAATCGTGGTGGTAATTTTCGGACATATACCATTCATCAATAACCAGATAGGAAACGCGCTTGGCCCAGATGTCGATGGAGCTGCTCGAGAGTGGCTCGCCTTTCCAGGTTTCCAGCGCCTTGCCGTAGGTGCGGTGTGCAATGCGGTCGTTCTCCCACGCATAGTCATCAAAGCGCTCGCGCACGAAACGCCCGTAGGCCTTGTAATCTTCCTTCTTATATTCATGCTTTTTACCGACGCTGACGGTGAAAGTCTTTGATCTCGTTCGCCGCGAAATCACTCTGGAAAATCAGGATGTCCGGCTTGCGATAGTCGTCGAAGTCTGTGTCCACAGCTTGCGAGAGAATTTCTTTACCGGCGGCGTCGAAGACATGGAGCTTGTTCAAATCCTTTTCGCCGAGCGGCGCGAGTTGTTCCGCGGACAGTTCAATCGTCTGACTGGCGCGTGCAATGGGCAGCTTGTTGACAGCGGTTATGTTGAGTTGCCCGGCGGCTTGGGAAAGCGTCACGAGCGAAAATGAAATGACGAGGGAGAAAAAGGTTTTGATCATGGCGGCAGAATAAATCCAGCCCGCCGCCTTTCAAACAAAATTTAGCGGCCCGTGACGCGCGGATCCCATGCGTCCTCCCGGGCAAAAAACTTGGACGGATCGGCAAGCTTCGCCGCCTCGGATTCGGCAAGCTGGCGCGAGGCGGGATGACGTTTGCTCACATCCACGGCCTTGCCCCGCGCGTCGGTACTGTGGAATTCCCAATAGCGGAGATGGCTGGCATTCGCGCCTTTCACCTCCCAACCCACGGGCGGGACTTGTGCGCCCATCTGGCAGTTGATGAATGCCACTTGCACGCCAGGAAAACGGTCCGTGTCAATCCGCGCGAGCAGGCAGTGTTCGACTCCCGGCGAGGCGGTGAGTTTGCATTGAGAGAAAACATAGCCCGGATGGTCAGTGGAATTGCGGGCTTGCAAATAGTAACCGTTGTGAACCGCCTTGATTTCGCATTGGTCGAAGAAGACGCTGCCTTTTCCCCAAATGAAATCCACATCGCCCTCGACGTAGCAATTCGTCACATAAACCCGCCCGCTCAACAGAAGCGTGTCCTGAAAACTGATGAAATCAGCGTTTCGCAAAACACAGCGGTCGCCGTTGACGCGCAACGCCTCGGCCTGCGAACCCCGGTACGGCGTCGTGTTGTGCAAAGTCAGGTTCTCCAGCACAAAATCATCCGCGTCCACATTCACGAGTGAACGCGCGAGGCGACCGGAATTGAGCCGGTCGTTGTTGCGTCCGGTGATGATCGTGCCCTTGCGGTCTTCGCCGATAATGTGGATGTGTGCTTTATCAGGCATGATGTAAACCATCCCGTCGTACACGCCCTTGCGGACAAAAATCTCAATCGGCAACTGGTTGTCATCCGAAACATAATTCACCGCGCCTTGCAGCGAGCAGAAATCGCCCGTGCCATCGGCGGCGACCACCAGATTTGTCCGGTCTCGCGCCAGCGCAGTGCGTGTGGAAAATGTCCACGCTGATTCGTTGGTGAACCCGGCAAATTCTTCGCCGTTCGTGCTCCCGAAAACGCCCGGCTCGATGTTGACGAAATATAATTCGTTGGGACTCAACGCGTGGGAATGCAGTTCGATGACCGCTGTGTTGTCCATGAACCGGACCGGAGTGTAGTTGAGGATTTTACCTCCGTAGTTATTTTCGAATCCGGTACGCTCAAATCGAACATGTCCACCGGCTTCCTGTCAACGGCGCGATAAACCGTAATTTTGCCCTTGCGGCCCAGCGCAGGCGGCTGGTTGAACGTCAGTTGCAGGCGGGCGTCGCTACAAACATTCGAGGATTGGGTGGCGGGCCACAATTCCTTAACCGCCAGCCCCGCGGCATGGCAAAACGGGGCCAGTGCGACAAACAAAACGAGGCAAATTGATTTACCGATGGTGTTCATGGTCGCGAAACGTGTCTGCCCATGCGGCCAAAAAGCTACACGAACTCTTTGAAGTGTCCAGAAGCGAAGGGAAAACTGCTCTTGCGGGTTGCATTCAAAACAAAGCGGATTCTGCCGCAAATTTCTGCAACAGAATCCGCTTCTGAAATTTGACTGGCGTCATTCGATGAGCCCCGACGCCGTCTTGATTCAACTACTTTTTGGCCGCGGGTTTCTCCAAGCCTTCGACTTGGGCGTTGAACAGATCGAAAGGTTCGCCCTTCTCGGCGGTGATCTTCACGTTTTTAAGTTTCACGCCCTTGGCGTTGGCGATGGTGAGTCCTTCCTTGCCGGCGAGGGTCACATTTTCCAGCACCACGTTTTCAATGGGGCTTTCGGGCAGGCCGACGATGAGACCGGCTTCCATGGTGGAATTGCCGGTGACGTTTTTGATGGTGATGTTGCGGAAGATGGGCGTGGTGTCAGCCATCGGCTGGGCTTTGTCGTCTTTCGGGAATTTGTCATTCGTGCTGTTCTGATAGTAGGTCATGATGGAAATGGCAGGGTGGCAGTTCTTGATGGTGCAATCGCTATAGGTGATGTTCTCCACCGTGCCGCCCTTTTCGCGGCGGGACTTGATGCGCAGGCCGTTGTCGGTGTTTTCAAACGTGCAATTCTTGACAACGAGATTGCGCACGCCGCCGACGGTTTCGCTGCCGATGGACATGCCGTGACCGTGCAGAAACGTGCAATCGGTGACTTTGATGTTCTCGCAACCGAATTCGCGGGCCTCGAACTTTCTTGCCGGATTTGAGTGGCGATGTCATCGTCGCCCACGTCAAACTTGCAATGGGTGACGTTCACATTGCGGCAATTGCTCGGATCAATGCCGTCGGTGTTGGCGGCGCGTTCGGGAGCAAGCACGGTGACACCGTCAATGACCACGTCTTCGCATTCGCTTGGCACAAAATGAAATTTCGGCGAGTTGACGAGCTTGATGCCGGTCATGTGGACGTTTTTGCAGCGTTGCAAGGTGATCAGATTTGGGCGGGGCAGGGTGTAGCCGGATTTTTTCTGGCGCGCTTTTCGGCTTCTTCCCACCAGACGCCGCCGTTGCCGTCAATCGTTCCTTTGCCGGTGAACGTGACGTCGGTCAAATTTTTCCGCTGACAAACGCGATGAAATCGCTGCCGCTCTTGGCAGCCAGCCAGTCGCCCGGCGTTTTCATGAAATCCGCTTGCGTGGGCGAAGCCAGCAACGTCGCGCCTTCCTCGAGCAACACCGTCGTCTTGGTGCGGAGCGTGAGCGGTTTGGAAAGGTAGGTTCCGGCTGAAAACTTCACCGTCCCGCCGTCGGCTTTGCCGCATTCGTCGAGCGCTTTTTGAATGGCTTCGGTGTCGTAGGTTTTTCCATCGCCCTTCGCGCCGAATTCCTTGACGTCATAGACCTTTCCGGCAGCGGCCATGGAGGATGTGGGTAAATAGAGGGTGCATACGGTGACGCCGAGACACAGCGCCAACAACTTCGTCGTCGTTTTCATGAATTGCTTGCTTGCCAACCGTCTTCGGTGAATCACGCGAGGCTGCCGGTTGATGCCAGCCATCGCGCGGAGTTGTTTTGTGGCAACGCGCCCAACTCTGCGGAGAATCCTACGCCAAAACAGGGGCTGTTTGTCGAGGAATAATTGCAGCAAACTGCTCGGCTCGACGGTGGACGAGGAATCCGTCCGAACAATTGAATTTTGAAACTACGGCATCGCCAGCCGGTTGGTGGCGACGCCGGTTTCCATCAGGGCTTGGCGCAACCGTTCGGTGTTGACCTGTTCGACATGCCCATCGGCGAAAAGAATATTGCCACCACCGTTATGTCTGGGCTTATTCCACGCAACCGGACTATTTGTCCACAGTCGCATCAGCCCGCGTTTGGCCGGGACACCTGCAACTTCAAGGTTGCCGTCACCGGCTAGAACCGTCGTCGGTTTGGCGGGGTCAGCATCCACTCCGACAAAGTAACTGACAGGGAAACTTTTTGGGAAGAAAGGTGGGGAATACCCTCTGTTTGTTCCTCGAGCCAAAGCATGCGCTGCCATCAATTTTCTCGACTCGTTCATCGCCTTTGTATCTTCCCAGCAGACTAGAATCATTGGTGTGTAAAGTTCATTCGATATCGCCCGGAAGTGCTCGTAGGCAGATCCTCTTTCAACAAATTCCATCGTGCCACCGTTGGTGATAGAGACGGACATCGGAAATTTGCCATTGTTATCCATCGCCCATTGGAGAGAAGACAACCCGATTTGTTTCAAGCAGCTGGCGCAGCTAACAGTGGATCCACGATATCGGAACCGCTGGAGATTAGGTAAAAGCACCAACGCAACCACAACCAAGACCGCCACAACTACCAGCACTTCAGTTCTTGTCAGCGCGGCGGTTAGGTTGTTCGCATGGCGCGGTTTCATGGTCGCGCGGATTTGATAGTTCGCTACGCTGCAATCACGGTTTCTCCGCCACTACTTTGCCTTCACGCCAGACATAAACAGGTGTGCCATGCGCACGGGCGGTTTTACGCGCAGCCACGCCCGCACGCCGGAGAGCGTGGCCTACCGCAGCCGCAAAAGTCCTGGTCTCATGTTTGCCATTCTTTGCTTTCATGATTTTGTTTCCAACAGTCGCGGCATGACGATTAATTCCCCGTCTTCAATTCCACCACGTCGTGCGGCGCGGCTTCCCGCATGCCGGCGGGGCTGACGCGGATGTAGCGCGCTTTTTCGCGGAGCTGCGCGAGGTTCGCCGCGCCGAGGTAGCCCATGCCGGATTGGATGCCGCCGATCAGTTGCGCCAGCACGCGGTCCACCGAGCCGACGGCTTCCTTGAGCGCTTCGACGCCTTCCGGCGCGACTTTCTGCGTCGGGTTGGCAGCGTGGCCGTAACGCGCCGCCGAGCCGGATTTCATCGCGGCGAGGCTGCCCATGCCGCGGTATTGTTTGTAAAGTTTGCCGCCGATTTCCATGACTTCGCCCGGCGCTTCGGTGCAGCCGGCAAACAGCGCCGCCGCAAATCACCGCGTCCGCCAGCGTCAACGCCTTGACGATGTCGCCGGATTTCGTGATGCCGCCGTCGGCGAGAATCGTGACGCCCTTTTTCGCCGCGGCGCGCGAGCAGACGTAAAGCGCCGTCAGTTGCGGAATGCCCACGCCGGCCACGATGCGCGTGGTGCAAATCGAACCCGGCCCCTGGCCGACCTTGATGGCATTTGCGCCGCACTCGGCGAGATACTCCACACCCGCCGCGCTGGTGACGTTGCCGGCGATGATGGGCAGTTTCGGGAAACGCGTCGCGCAGCATCTTCACCGTGTCGCCCACGCCTTTGCTGTGGCCGTGCGCGGTGGAAACCGCCACCGCATCCACGCCGCGTTCGACCAGTCCGCCGACATGGTTGAGGATGCGCTCGCGGTCCAGTTCGCCGAAGGCGTTGCGCGTGGCGGACACCGCCGCGCCGCAAACGAGGCGGAACTGCGCGTCGCGCGCCGGCTTGAACTGCGCGCTTGCGTTCCTGCGTGATGCGCTCCACGTCGCTCATCGTGAACAGGCCGCGCAAATTGTCCTCGTCGTCCACCACGAGCAGCTTGTGGATGCCGGGATGTTCGGTGAAAAATTTGTCCGCGCGGGCGATGGGATCCTTGCCGAGTTCCTTTTTGTTGATGGTCTGCACCTGGGCGCGCGGCGTGAGCGCCTCGGCGATTTGCGTTTGGCGTAACGCGGTTTGACGACATGGCCGGAAAGCAGGCCGACGAGCTTGCCCTTTTCGTCCACGACCGGGAAGGTGCTGAACCCGAATTTGCGCTCTTCGATCAGCTTCAGCACGTCGCCAATGAACTGTTCGGGCGCGACCTTGATCGGCTCCTGGATCAGGCCGTGGCACGTGGTATTTCACGCGGCTGACTTCGGAGAGTTGCTGGCGCTCGGGCATGTTGTAATGAATGAGGCCCAGCCCGCCGTTGAGCGCCATGGCGATGGCCATGCGCGATTCGGTCACGGTGTCCATGTCGGATGAAATGACCGGGATGTTCAGGTGCAGGCCGTCGGCCAGCTGCGTATCGAGCTGCGTGTCGCGCGGGAGGATTTCGGAATAAAGCGTGGCCAGCGTGACGTCGTCGTAGGTCAGCGCGAGGTTGGAGTGCGCGGAGAAAAACGCATCCGCAGGCTGGTAAAATTGGGAATCGAGGTTCTTGGACTGCGTTGCCATGTCAGAGAATGCAGTCCGTGGCATAATTTTGGCAAGAGGAAATCAGGCAATTTACGGGAAAGACTGGGGACATCGTGACTCCCATCGTGAAGTTGAAGGTGTTGAGCACCCGCCGCAAGGATGAGTTGCTCCTGCGCCTTGAATTTTCGTCCCTCCGACGCCCTTTACAAGCCGGACTATGAGATAAGCGGACTAATGTTTAAGTGTGGGAGCATTTGTAGACGTGAGAACAGGCTCGCCGTTGAGATCAGTCATCACGTTCATTTTCAATGTTATCACATTAGTCATTCCCTCGACCTGAACTCTGGCGAAACCCTCCACGATCTTAAAGCAGGTACAGCTTGATCTTTTTGTCTTCTATTTTGACGGCGGCGGATTCTCCCTCGTGGATGGTTTGATCGTTGATCAAGGCAAGTCGCTTTTTGGAGGTAATAAGAACTCCGTGGAGAGTCAGGTTGTGATAAATGAATTCCTTGTGGCCAGTCTTGGCCGCTTGGGGTTTCTTCAAACTGTTCGTCGGCTCCACTATATTGATGTTGGTCATGTCGTTGCCCTGATCGCCCTCCTTCGGATGCACCTTGCGCGCCACGGCAGGCTCCTGGTCGCCATAATCGATGCGCGGAGCCGCTTCCATCAGTACCAGTTTCAAATACTCCTTCACAAATCTCCCGCTAAATGAGCCGTGGAATACGTCGTTATTAATTGTCGAAATCGTCGGCAGGTCGATCCCGCCGAAGTTGTCGTCAATAGACTTTTTATAATCGCGCAGGTCGTGTTCCGTCACGTAGCACCCGCTCAACCATGCCATTGCCGTTAGCAGAATGACGAAAAACCGTGCAGCGCCTGCGAGCATGGCGACGTAATTCTCGCACCGGCCGAACGACACCTTTGTTCCCACCTTGCATTCGAAAAGATAGCGAATGAACAACAATACCGAACCGACCACAGCCAGTTCGATCGGATAAATCATCAGGCCCAGGGCATCGGGCTGCATGTGCCAGAGTTTGCTCAACCACCGGGCGGGCGCTGCGTAAAGAAACGAGCAGATCACCAGCGTTAGCGTCCAGTGGCAAAAGCTAAGGATTTGTGGCAGCGCGCCTGTTTTCTTTCCGCGGTAAACGCCAAAGATGATGACACCAACAAGAAAGGCATCGAACCAACTGATAGGAAATAATGACATCGTTATCGGCGTCAAACATCAGTGTAACATTTTGGATGTCAAGCCCAAACCCCATCACCGGGATCATGATGTCCCAAGCTTTCCCTAAGTCAGTCAATATATCGCGGTGGACACTTGCTCTTGCGCGTCTGACTCCTGTAAATTCCATGCGCGTTTCGTTGCGCGGAATTATGAAAAAAATCCTTCGTTACTCTCTGAATTCACTCTGTCTCACTGCACTGCTCGTTGTTCCCCTACTTCGCGCTGATGATGACCCGCCGCCGCGCGAATTTAACGGCGCGACGCCGCTGCAGTGGTCGGTTCGCATGGCCGATTCGGAGATGGCGCGGCGAGGCGATAGCGCTGGCCTGGAAAGAAGACGGCGGCGCCAAATGGGATTACACCACCGGTCTGTTCACGCTCTCGCTGCTCAAGCTCAACGAGCGCGTGCACGAATCCGCGCTTACTTCAAATTTGCGGAAACACCATCGGCTCGTTCATTACGCCGGACGGTAAAATCCACGGTTACAAAGCCGAAGAATACCAACTCGACAACATCAATCCCGGCAAAACGGTGCTGGCGCTTTACCAATTGACGAAGGAGGAACGTTACAAAAAGGCCGCCGACTGCTACGCAAGCAGCTCGATACCCAGCCGCGCACCGGCGACGGCGGCTTCTGGCACAAGCAACGTTACCCACACCAAATGTGGCTCGACGGCCTTTACATGGGCGCGCCGTTCTACGCCGAATACACGAAGATATTCAATGAGCCCGGCATCGCCTTCGACGAAGTGGCGAAACAGATCCGTCTGGTTGCCATGCACACGTATGATCCGGCAGAGCGGCTTTTCTATCACGGCTGGGACGAGAGCAAAAAGCAGGAGTGGGCCAATAAAACCACCGGCGCCTCCTCGAATTTCTGGGGCCGCGCCATCGGCTGGTACGGCATGGCGTTGGTGGACGTGCTTGATTTCTTGCCCGACGAATCATCCCGGCCCGCCCGGAAATCGTCGCCACGCTGAAAAAACTTTGCGCTGGCGTCGTGAAACATCAGGACCCGGCCAGCGGGCTTTGGTATCAGGTCGTTGACCAGGGCAAACGCGAAGGCAACTACCTCGAAGCGACCGCCTCCAGCATGTTCGTCTATACAATGGCCAAGGGCGTCAACCATGGCTACCTCTCGCGCGATTATCATCCCCGCGATTCTCAAAGGCTACAGCGGCATCGTCGACGAGATGATCAAAAGTGATGGCGAGGGCAAAATCTCGCTGACGCAATGCTGCTCCGTGGGTGGTCTCGGATACGGACGTGACGGCTCCTTTGACTATTACGTTGGAGAACCGATTGTCGAAAATGACCTTAAAGGCGTCGGGCCGTTCATCCTCGCGGGCATCGAAATGCAGAAACTGCTCGATTTGCCAGCAACTGCAACCAGCCCCGAAGCCGCGGCACCCGCGAAAAATTCAGTCGGCGCCGGAATGGGAGCAAGTCCCTGAAATCCTCGCGCGCATCAAAGCGCCAGTGTTTCCTGACAAGGATTTCCCGATTACTAAATTCGGCGCGGTCGCGGACGGCAAGGCCGATTGCACCGAAGCGATTGCCAAAGCCATTGAAGCCTGCGCCAAAGCGGGCGGCGGTCGCGTGGTCGTACCGTCCGGCGAATTTCTCACCGGGCCAATCGGTTTGAAGAGCGGAGTGAATTTGCATCTCGACAGCGGCGCAACGCTGAAATTCAAGACCGATCCCAAGGCTTACCTGCCTGCCATCCATTCGTGGTTCGAAGGCATGGAGTGTTACAATTACTCGCCGCTCATCTACGCCTTCGAGCAGGAGAACATCGCCGTGACTGGCGAAGGCACACTCGACGGCCAGGCCGGCACCACAAATTGGTGGACTTGGAAAGGCAACAAGCGGGGCGGCTGGAAGGAAGGCATGCCGAATCAACTGGCGACGCGCGCCCGGCTCGTCCAGATGTTGGATAATAACACGCCGGTGGACGAGCGCCGCTTCGGCGAGGGCGATTATCTTCGCCCCAGTTTCATCGAGCCGTTCCGCTGCAAGAATGTTTTGATCGAGGGCGTGCATATCCGCCGCTCGCCGATGTGGGAATTGCATCCGGCCCTTAGCACAAACGTCATCGTGCGTGGCGTGGACATCGCTTCGCTCGGCCCGAACAACGACGGTTGCGATCCCGAAGCCTGCCGCGACGTGCTGATTGAAAACACAACCTTCGACACCGGCGACGACTGCATCGCCATCAAGTCAGGTCGCAACAACGACGGTCGCCGGATTGGCTTGCCATCCGCGAACTTCATCATCCGTCACTGCACCATGAAGGACGGACACGCTGGCGTGGCCATCGGCAGTGAAATTTCCGGCGGTTGCAGCAACGTGTTTGTCGAGGATTGCGTCATGGACAGCCCCAACCTCGAACGCGTGTTGCGCCTCAAGTCCAACGCCGTCCGCGGCGGCACCCTTCAAAACATCTTCATGCGCAGCACCAAGGTCGGGCAGGTCGCCGACGCCGTGCTGCAAATTGATTTCCTTTACGAAGAAGGCGCGAAAGGACCTTTCAAACCGGTCGCCCGCAATGTCGTGATGGAAAACGTCACGGTCAATCTGACGCCGCGCGTGCTGAACATCGCCGGGTACCCCGGCGCCGAAATCAGCGGCGTGCGGATTTACAACTCGACCTTCAAGCAGATTCAGGGACCGGACGTCGTCAAGGAAGCCGACGTGAAACTGGTGGACTGCGTGCTCGAACCGAAGAAGTGAATTTTGAAATTGGTCGGGTGCGATGTCCGTATCGCGCCGAGAATCAGGCGTCTATTGCGTCACTCCTTGGGAATGAGATCAACAATGATCGCCTGGTAGTAAGGCCCGTTGTTAGCAGGCGCGGGATTAACATGGAATTCAACTGAGTTCCGATGCGCAACAGCAGTTTGCACGCGTTGCCAGTTCGTACCATTGTTGGACCGCAGCAAGAGTATCACTTGGCCCGGAGATGCCGCGTAGCGAAGCATCGCTGTTCTGGAAGAATGACTGAGTATCCCGGACAGGGGCACTTCAACAATTGGAGCCTGCAACTGAAACTTGATTGTTCCGGTGAGACCGGAATAGTCGCTCAAGGCAATCTGGTACGCTTGCCCCACGACGGCGTCGAAAGACACCCCTCCGGAATCTGCCGCAATTAAAACCAAATTCGAGACGGTCGAACCTGTGAAAACTGCCACAGGGAACGAGTAATCACTGCCGCTTAAATCAATCGAAACCGTTCCACTGACGGGTGCCGTCCACGACCACCAGACTGTTTTACCGACGGAATTGGTACTGGCTGCAGGCTCGCCCGGCTGGTGAGTTGCTCCGGCGTTGTAACCGGTTGCCTCGATGTAAATTCCATGCATCTTGATGCGGTTCTCAAAATTGTCGTTGGAGGCGGGCTTGGTCAGCGCCAGATAAAGTGTGATGTCACCGGTCGTCCCCATGTTGCCATCAAAAGCGATTTGGTAGGTCTGACCTTTGACGGCATCGAACTCGACGGCGTTGGGATAGGCATCAAGCGACATCGGTAAACAGTTTGCCGATGTGAGCGCGTCCACCGCCGTACCGGTGTAAGCCGCAAGCAACGGATAAAATTGAGGCGGCGGATTTTGATCAATTTCATTTCCGCAAGTAGGCGGACCCGGTATTGTAGTAATCACGCCAACCGAACTGCCTCCGGACCATGATGGCGGCAAGTAAGGCGGAATATTGTTGATTGAAAGCGTCACTCGTCCTGACGCTGGCGCGGCCCACGAATACCAGACTGAACTGCCGCCGGGATTTCCCAAGTGATTTGGCTCACCCGATTCCTTTGTGGCGCCGGCATTTGAAGCATTGGTGGATATTCGTGAACCGGAAAGTTTGATGCGATTGACGAAATCGTCATTTCGCGGCGCGGGAGTGAATTCCAGATTCAGTGTGAAACTTCCGCCTTTCAGAATGTTAGTCGTAAAGGACGGTCCCCACTGCATCAGGTAACCTCCATTGATGGGTATGGATTGAATTTCCATGGAAGCATCGGTGATGATGGCCGAGTCCACACAGATTCGATAAGCCTGCCCGCGCGCCACGTGAAAGGTCGTTTGCGTCCGCTCGCGCCAGTGGCAGCCACATTCCGAGTGTTCGTAGCACGCGAGATAATTGTTACTGGCAACGAGTGAAAGGCTGGCCAAGTTGTTTCCAGTGTAAACCGTCAGCAGCGAACTGAAATTGGTTGCATTGACTGAAAGTGTGACGATGCCGTTTGACGGTGCAGTCCAAGTCCACCACGCGGTTTGTCCGCTGGAAACTCCGGGGATGACGGGTTCATTGGCCTCGCTCGTCGCGCCTGCGAGCGAGCCCAAAACAGTGACGTTATTTCCGGGAATTGCGGAGCGATTTGAAAAACTGTCATTTATCGGTTGCGCACTTGTCACAAGCGCCATGCCGCCGACCATCAATGCGAAACAAAGCCCTAACGCCAGACTCTTTGAAGGATTCTGATTACAGATGACTTTCAAGGCTGCCTGCTGTTTCATAGTCCAGCTACCCATATCCCGTGAGAATAAGCGTCACGCTTATAGTTGATCCAGTCAAGTATAAACTTCCTCGATAACATGCTTAATCCGAAGAATTGGCGGCGGGCTTTCTGACCATAACCAGCGACTGGAAAATTTCCGCACTTCGTTCAAAGCGATGACGAAGGACAAAACTTGACGGCGACAGCGCGGTGTTAGAATTAGTCGGGTATGCAACTCGACCGATTCACAATCAAAGCGCAGGAGGCATTGCAAGCGGCCCAACAGATCGCCTACGAACATTCGCATCAGGAGATTGACGGCGAACATCTGCTCCTGGCGCTGCTCGACCAGACGGAAGGACTGATCCAGCCGTTGGTGCAAAAGCTGAACGTGCCCCTCACCCGGCTGCGGGATGATCTGGAAGCCGAACTCGCGCGCCGCGCCAAAGTCAGCGGGACCAGTTCGGCGGATACCTTTCTCAGCGCGACACTGAAAAAGGCGCTCGATGCCGCACAATCCGAAGCCGGAAAACTCAAGGACGATTACGTCAGTACCGAACATCTGGTGCTTGGCCTGCTGACGTCGGCCAGTCCGTCGCTGAAGAAAATTCTTCAAACGCACGGATTGAAACACAACGATGTGCTCAAAGCTCTGGCCGAGTTGCGCGGCAACCAGCGCGTCACCGACCCAAATCCGGAGGACAAATTCCAAGCGCTTGAAAAATACGGGCGCGACCTCACGACGCTGGCGCGGCAGGGGAAGATTGACCCGGTCATCGGTCGCGACGAGGAAATCCGCCGCGTGATGCAGGTGCTCACGCGACGCACGAAAAACAATCCGGTGCTCATCGGCGAACCCGGCGTGGGCAAGACGGCGATTGCCGAAGGGCTGGCCCGGCGCATCGTGAGTGGCGACGTTCCCGAATCGCTCAAGAACAAGCGGCTGGTGGCGATGGACCTGAGCGCGATGATTGCGGGCGCGAAATATCGCGGCGAATTCGAGGACCGGCTCAAGGCGTTTCTCAAGGAGATCACCGCGAGCGAAGGCAAAATCATCCTGTTCATTGACGAGTTGCACACCATCGTCGGCGCGGGCGCGGCGGAAGGCGCAACGGACGCGGCAAACATCTTGAAACCGCAACTGGCACGCGGCGAATTGCGCTGCGTCGGCGCGACGACGCTCGACGAATACCGCAAGCACATCGAAAAAGACCCGGCGCTGGAACGGCGTTTCCAGCCGGTGCAGGTGGCCGAGCCGACGGTGGAGGCGACCATCGCGATTTTGCGCGGGCTGAAGGAGCGGTACGAGGTGCATCACGGCGTGCGCATCCAGGATTCGGCGCTCGTGGCGGCGGCGACGTTGTCGCATCGCTACATCACCGACAGGTTTCTGCCGGACAAGGCGATTGATCTCGTGGACGAAGCGGCGTCGCGCATCAAGATGGAACTGGATTCCAAGCCCACGGAGCTGGACCAACTCGACCGGCAGATTTTGCAACTGGAAATCGAGCGAACGTCGCTGGCGAAGGAAAAAGACCCGGCGAGCAAGGAGCGGCTCAAGCTGATTGACAAACAAGTCGCGAACTTGAAGGACAAATCCAAGGCGCTGACGGCGCAATGGCAGAACGAAAAAGCGGCGGTCAATGCAGTCAGCGTCGTGCAATCGCAATTGGAACAGGCGAAGTTGGAATTGGAGCGGGCGCAGCGGCAAAGGCGATTTGTCGAAGTCGGCGGAGATTCAATACGGCAAAATTCCTGAGCTGGAAAAGAAGCTGTCGAAAATTGAAAAGCAATCCGGCGAAGCGACGCGCGCGTCTTTGTTGCGACAAGAAGTCACCGATGAAGACATTGCCAAAGTAGTGGCGTCGTGGACGCACATTCCGGTTTCACGGATGCTGGAAGGCGAACGCGAGAAGTTGCTCAAGATGGAGGAACGTTTGCAACAGCGCATCGTTGGTCAGAAGGAAGCAATCACTGCGGTGGCGAACGCCGTGCGGCGTTCCCGCAGCGGATTGCAGGACCCAAACCGGCCCATCGGCTCATTCATTTTCCTCGGCCCGACCGGTGTGGGCAAAACGGAAACGGCCCGCGCGCTCGCGGAATTTTTGTTCGACGACGAAAACGCGATGGTGCGGATTGACATGAGCGAATACATGGAGAAACACACCGTCTCGCGGCTCATCGGCGCGCCACCGGGCTACGTCGGCTACGAGGAAGGCGGGCAACTCAGTGAAGCCGTGCGCCGTCGGCCTTACTCGGTGATTCTGTTCGACGAAATCGAGAAGGCGCATCACGACGTGTTCAACGTGCTGCTGCAGGTGCTCGACGATGGCCGGCTCACGGACGGTCAGGGCCGCACGGTGGATTTCAAGAACACCATCGTCATCATGACCAGCAACCTCGGCTCGCACATCATCCAGGAATATTTCATGGACGGTCACACGGACAAGTCCGCGCGGTCGGCGATGGAAGACAAGGTCATGGCCGAGTTGAAAAATCATTTCCGCCCGGAATTCCTGAATCGCGTGGACGACGTCATCATTTTCCAAAGTCTCGACGAGGAAGAACTGGCGCGCATCGTGGACATCCAGCTTGGGCGATTGGAACAGCGCCTCGCACAGCAGCAACTCAAACTGGACGTGGATGCCGCTGCGAAGAAGCTGCTGGCAAGCGAAGGCTACGACCCGCAATTCGGCGCGCGCCCGCTCAAGCGTGCGATTCAGGAACACCTGCTCGACCCGCTCGCGACGAAGCTACTGGCGGGCGAATTCAAGCCGGGCGACAAAATTAATGTCGGCGCAAAGTGTGGGGCGTTGTTTTTTGAAAAGAAGAAGTAACGGTTTTGGACGACAGGATGTTGGCGGGCTTTGGTTGAAAACCGCAGTTTTTTTGAATCCGAAAGGGCTGCTCACGGCATCTCACCTGTGAACAGTTTAAAACGAAATCAATGATTATGAAAATCGCACCAACCAAATTCCTCGCCGCAATTCTTTTTTCCGCCATCGCCATCGCGCCGTTGCGGGCGCAGAGCAATGCATCTGCTGGAAGCGGAACGAACAGTCCAATGGCTGCAACCGCCAGCGCTCAGGTGTCCAATGCGGTTGCCGTGACTGGGACCGAAGCACAAAAACCGTCCAGCGAATCTTCCCCAATTCGCCTTAACAACACCGGCATTAATAACGGCAACATACAAATATCCTTTGTTCCCTTTATAACGTTTATAGTGTATGCTGCCATCGTCTTCTATTTCAGGTATCGCCGGAACAAGATGATGCATGAAACGATGCGTGCGATGATCGAAAAGGGTGTGCCGATCACTCCCGAACTGCTGGTGCAGCTTCAAAACAGACCTTCCATATTCTCCAACCAGCATGGCCAATCTCGTAATCGCAATCTTCTCGGCGGCTTGATTTTTACAGGAGTTGGCACTGCTTTACTGATAACAAACTTGGGCAGAAACTCTGGAGATGGTAAATTGGGATTGGTTTTCTTGTTTATGGGTTTGGCGTTCCTGATTGTTTGGTTTGTGGAAAGAAAAGATAAAAACAACCAACAACCACCCAAACCCTGACCTGTGTCCTTCACCGACGCCGATCTCATCGCCCGCGTCCTGTCGCGCGAAGACCAGAATGCCTTCGGTGAACTGGTGCGGCGCTATCAATCGCCCGTGCGCGCCTTCCTGGCGCGCATGACGCGTGGTGATGCGCATCTGGCGGATGACCTGGCGCAGGAAACTTTTTTGAAGGCATGGCAGAAACTGCAAACTTATCGCGGCGGCGCGCGTTTCTCGACCTGGCTGTTCGGCATCGCCTTCAATGAATTTCGCATGGCTAGCCGCCGCCAGAAAGGAACTGGCTTTGGAGGACGTGGACGAGTCCGCGGAGGCATCGGAGGAACCGACTGCCGTCCGCGACAGTCATTTGCGCCTCGATTTGACCGAGGCGTTGAAGCTGTTAAATTCAAATGAGCGCGCGGCGGTGGTGCTTTGCTGCCAGAATGGTTTGTCGCACGAAGAAGCGGCGCAGGTTTTGGATTGCCCGCTGGGCACGGTCAAAACCAACATCCTGCGCGGGAAGGAAAAATTGAGGCGGCAACTGTCGCCGGCCTATGAAAATTATGAATCCGCCTGAAACCAACGATCCGCTCGACGCCTTGCTGCGCGAGCAGGACAAATATATCGAAGATAACGGCTTTACTGCGCGTGTCGTGGCCGCCCTGCCGCGCCGCCGCCGCGCGTGGCTGCGTCCGGTTATCCTGATGGGCGCTGTGGCTATTGGTTCGGTGCTGGCGGTTGGGTGGTTGCCGTGGGAGAGATTTGCCGGTGCTCGATTTTTCAGCGTTGCTTTCGCTCGACTCCCAGGTGCTGATGCCGTGGGTGCTGGTGCTCTCGGTCATGGCTTCCCTTGTTTGGGGTACGATTTCCGCGCTGGAATGGGAAGATTAAAACCGCGTCGCACCATCCACACAAAAACTTTTAACGCAAAGGTGCCAAGGCGCAGAGACGCAGAAAAGCTGACACGAATTCCACAAATTGACACAGATGTGGCGGGTGAGACTCCAGGCGAGCCGAAACGGAATTTCAACCGCGAACTACACGCCTGTCGCGCCATAGTTTGCGAAGGCGGAGACCGCGCGAAAACTTCAAGGTCAGAGCAACGGCTCGATTTCGCGGATGCTGAATTTCTCGTATTCGATGGTGCCGTATTCATGGCGCAGATAAACGCTCAGCATCGGTAATTTGCTTTCCGAGTTTGGCAGAACCACAGACCGGATGAGTGGCAATTCTGGCGGGACGCTTGGGGCAGGTGGAGTTTTGCCAAGACCCCAGTTTTTGCCGGTATCAATGAACTCGGTCATTTTCTCCCATTTGCCGCCATCAACGCCGCCGGACAGGTCGCGGTAGAGTTCCACTTTGACCTGAGTGTTCCGTTCTCATATTGCGAAGGACATATTTGACGCCCACCTTCAGATTTTTCGGTAGTTCCTTCCACGGGCGAGCAGTGGCAATACTGGCGTAGCCATTGTCCCGATGATGAGCTATCTCCTATTCAAAATTCCCAGCGGCCATCAACTGTGACCTTGGCGCCGGGTACTGGCCGCGGAAATCATCGCAGAGGTACTTGTCTTCATCAGCGCAGAAGAGAGGGTGCCGTCGGTGGTGCGCGCAAATATTTGCAGGCCGGCAGGAGGGGACCAATTTGGTCTCGTTGATGCGCGCAAAATAAACAGTGATTTCCAGGTTCTCGCGCCCATTTCCTGTCGTGCTGGCCGGATCGTCGAACATACATGTTCGCGAGCGGTCGGGGGCACGGTGGCAGTCAATTTGCCGTTTCCATCAACGGCATAACGTTCCGGTACCGTGATCGGCGTCGAAACCCGGGTCATTCGGGTCGATGCCCGTTGAAGGTTCGCGCATGACCGTCATCCCACCTGGCCTTCCATTCACGACCGCCAGGCTTGGTGGGAAAAAGCATTTTGACCGTTGCGCGAGCGGATGCCGAATTTGTCAGGCAGCGTGGCAAAAGCGTCGGCTCTTTTCTTCCTCGGCGAACGTTGGCCATGTGGAAAGCGCAAACAGCGACCGGACACAACCAAATCAAAAGAAAGTAATTTAGCACGGACCGAAGTGTAATAAAGAAAAGTCAGGCGGCCAGATCAAAGTGAGCGCGAAGGATATGGAAACTGGCTTTCCTCGGAAATAAAATTCAACCGAGAGATTTAGTAAACAGAACGGATATCAAGCTCGGACCCGGTGGGGCTTCAGATTCCCGGCGAGCCGCAAAAATTTCGAACCTGTGAACCACCGTGGTCAAGAATACTGCTCTTGGGGTAACAGGCCACGCTTCGGTCTTGAATTCGGTCTTTTGCTCGCGATACTCGCCGAATGAACCGCCGTAAATTCATCCAACTCGGTGTCGTTGGCGCCGGTGCGGCACTGGCCGGCATGGAATCATTGCGGAGCGAGCCTGCCGACCGTTCAACTTCGTCCAAAATCATCCACCATGGTCGCCATGCCGATCAGCGTCGCCCCGCTCGCCCGGCGGGAACTTGATCCGATGTTTGACGACATGCGGGAGCGGGCCGGGGTGAACGCGCTGTTTCCATTCATCTATACCCACGAACCACATCGCGCCGGGATTGTGCTGGAAGGTGCCCGTCCAGATAGTTTTCACGGCGGCAATTACGCAAGGCCGCACATGGAGTTTTACAAGGACACGCCACTGACGTTGGCGGACATGACAGCGCCGGAATTCGGCGGGGTGGACGTGCTGGAACGCGTCATTCCGGTGGCGAAAAAGCACGGCATCCGCGTGTTTCCCTTCATTCTCGAGGACAATCAAATTCCCGCCGCCGTAAAGCCGATTGGGAGACAACTTTACGAGGTGGACCATCATGGCCGGCGCACCACCGGGCATCCGGGCGGTCCGTGCTTCAACAATCCCGGCTACCAGAATTTCACGCTGGGATTGGTCGAGGATTATGCGCGCTCCTACGACATCGGCGGCATCATGTGGGGTTCGGAACGCCAGGGCGGATTGCTCAACACGCTGGGCCTTTCCCAGAGCAAGCGGACAGGACCCCGGCCGCACGACCTGTTTCTGCGAATTCTGTCTGAAAAAAGGGCGCGACCGCGGCATTGACGTCGAGCGCGCGCGCCGCGGTTTCGATGAGGTGGAAAATTTCGTGCGCGACAGCCGGAACGGCCAGAGTCCGCGCGACGGCTATTTCACGACGTTCTGGCGGTTGCTGCTGAATTATCCTGAAGTGCTCGCGTGGGAAAATCTCTGGGTGGCCAGCCGCCACGAATTTCAGGCGGCGATTTATCGGAAGGTCAAATCCATCAATCCCGCGCTGCCGGTCGGCTGGCATGTCTGGCAGAACGTGTCGTTCAGCCCATTCCAGCGCGCCGAGGAAAACTTACGCGGACTTGGCCGGGTTCTCCGATTTCATCCGGCCCGCGCTTTACAACAATGTCGCGGGCGGACGGTTCGTGAGTTTCGTCAAGGACGCGCGCAAATCCGTCTTCGGCGATCTGCCGCCCGAAACGACGCTCGACGTGCTTTATCGGCAATTCAATTACAACGAAGCGCCTTACGACAAACTCGCCGCGACGGGATTTTCGGCGGATTACGTGGAACGCGAAACCCGTCGCGCGGTCGAAGGCCGTGGCCGGTCATCCGGTGCAAATCTGGCCGGGCGTGGACATTGACGTGCCGGTGAGCGCGGGCGAATGGACATTGCACGCCGGAGAGCGTGGCGCGGGCGGTGAAGGCCGCTTTCAAGGGCGGCGCGCAAGGCATCATTTTGTCACGCAATTACACCGAGATGAAGCCGGAGAATTTATCGGGCGCAGGCGCCGCGTTGCGTGAACTCGGCGTGATTTAGTCGCCTGCTTTCGGCAGTTTGCCATCCTGATAGCTCGCCAACGCCTTTTTCAAATAGTTTTTTTCGGCTTCATTTGTGGCGGCATTGACGGCCTTTTCCTCCGTGGCAATAGCTTCCTGTTTCTTGCCCAACCTGAACTGAACGCGCGCCAGCGTGTCGAGAATGGCCGTGTTCTTCCCTTGCGCCGACTGGTTGGCGCGCTCCGCCATTTTTTCAGCCAGATTGAGACCCCGTTGGTCCGCTCCCTCGTTCGAAGCGATGTCCCATGCCAGCTCGTTCTGCAAACTGGCTTTGTCGGGATGCGCGTCGCTCAAGGACTCGGCGAGCTTGTAAGCTCCATCGTAATCTTTCCGGCCAAGCAGAATTTGCGCCCGGGTTGCGCCATACTGATAGCGAAATTGCTCCGGGGAAGCCTTCTCCAACTCTGCCACGACGGCATTGGCGTCATCCCACTTCTTGTCCTGCATGGCGGTGCGGAGTTGTTTGTAAAGCTCCTCCCGCCGTTGTTGGTCCTGTTGTTCCTTCTGGTATTCTTTGGCGAACTTGGCGATGTCGAATTTGTCCGCCAGGATGTCATCCAACAATTTTTCGTCTAATCCCATTGGATGACCGATCCACGCGATTCGTCCTGTTTGTTGATCACGAAAGCCGTGGGAATGCCGTTCTGCCCAGCCGCCGCCATCCAGGTCTCGGCCATGCGCACCCTTTTTGTCGCTGCTCTTATCGTCGAGCGCGACGCGATAGCTCATTTGCTTGCCCATCTTGTTCACGAAAGGCGCAACAGCAGCTTCGTCACTTTCCCAAACGTCCTGACCGATGGCGATGAGACCCTTGTCCTTGAATTTTTCCGGACAACTCGTTGAGATGCGGAATGAGGCGCGACAAGGCCCGCACCAAGTGGCCCAGAATTCGACGATGTAAACGTTGTTTGAGTCGAATACCTTCACCGGCTCGCCTTGCACCCATTTTCCAACCTGTAGTTTTGGCGCGGGATCACCCACTGTCAGTTTTGCCTGAGCCGTCGGGGTGGCGACAGCGACGATCGCTCCAACCACAATGGCCAGTGCCTTGGAAGAAATGGAATTTTTCATAATCAGCTTTACGTCAATGTTTGTAACTTTGCGACATTGCCTACTTAGGCAAGGTCAGTTTTCGGCTTTGGCAAGGGTTTTGTCCAGCCAGAAACTTTTCCTTTTCCAGGAATCGCATGATCGTTTGCCAATAATGTGTCCGCCAGCTTTGGTTATTTTGGTCTTCTCCATTTGACATTCGCCCAATCTGCTCCTAATTCGATTCCTATCAGCTTGTTTGAATACATCCTGCTGGCGGTCGGTTCGCTGTTTGTGATTGTGGATCCGCTGGCCACCGTGCCGGCGTTTCTGGCCATGACGCCGAATGACACGCCGGAACAGCGCATCCGCACGGCACGGCTGGCTTGTTGTGTGACGGCGGGCGTCCTGCTGGCATTTTCCGTTGCCGGACAATTGGTTTTCAAGGTCATGGGCATCACCATGCCGGCGTTCCAAATCGCCGCGAGCATCGTGCTGCTGCTCGTGGCGCTGGACATGTTGCGCGCCCAACGTTCGCGCGTCATGGAAACCGCCGCCGAAACAAAGGCCGGGACGGAAAAGACGGACATCGCCGTGACGCCGCTGGCGATTCCCATGCTGGCTGGACCGGGAGCGATTTCGACGACGATCCTGCTGCAAAACGAAGCCAAGAATTCCCCCCAACACATTGCGCTTTCGGCTGCATCCTGGCGGTCTCGCTGGCGAGCTTTCTGATTTTACGAATCGCGGCCCGTGGTCCCGATGGTTGAGCCCGATTGCGCTGAGCATCGCCACCCGCATCATGGGACTGTTGCTGGCGTCGGTCGCCATTCAATTCATGCTCAACGCCATCAAAACCTTTCGGCTGGATTTGATTACGCCCACGACGATGTGAATTCCAACCCGGCGACCGGATCAAAGTCAGCGCGAAGGAAATATCCCGAAGGGATTACGTCATTCAGCCCAGCGTTGTCTCGCAACGCGGGACTACGCTGGGTGGCGAATCACAAACGCAATCAACCCTGAAGCGGTTGAATCAATGCGCGCGAAACGGCGATGCAACCCCGTTGGGGTTAAAAATATTTTGGGGATGATTGACCCAGGGTAGTCGCTTCGCTCCAACCCTGGGCTGAGTGATGGAATCCCGTTGGGATTCTGCGGAACACGATTGTGTCCGCAGAACAAGTCGCAGCACGCGTTGGGCGAAAGCAATGTATTTGGAATCAGAGTTCGGGCTCAGTAAGCGAGAATGAGACTTTGTATTTCATCACCGAAACGTTTTTCAACTCTCGCACCGCATACCTCAGCGCATCGTCAATCTCGGAGCAAATGATGATGCCTTCCACTTTTTGGCCGGGTCGCGCGACATTTTCTCGCACCCAGCCGATGTAGCGTAGAACTTGGCCGACCGCATCATCACTGCTCAATCCACGCTTTAGCTCAATTATGACTTAAAGCCCATATCAAAATGAGGAATGGAGCGAACGATGGCAGATGATGGCGCAACCGAGCGTAAGGAAGGCTTGATGAATATCGGCGCGACGTTCGTAACGAATCCGCAGGCGGCGGAACTGGTGCAACCAACTGAGGGTGCGTTCCACAACCCAGCGCGTTTTACCCAACCCGCTTCCATGCGGCGTTCGCGGGCGTGCCAGTTGATCGGCGATGCCGCGCTGTTGCAACCAGCGATGATGCGCGGCACACTGCCGTAGGCGCGATCGCCTTGCACGACCTCTGGCCGTTGACGCGGGCGACCGACCTTGCCCGGCACGGCAGGAATGGCCGCCACGAGCGGTTGGAGTTGGCGGCTGTCATGCACGTTGGCCGCCGTCAACTGGATGCTCAACGGCAAGCCTTGGGCATCGGTGCAAAGATGATGTTTGCTGCCCGCTTTGCGGCGGTCCGTCGGGTTGGGTCCCGTCTGAGCCCCAAAAACCGCGCGCGCACTGCTGGAGTCCACTACAGCTCGTGACCAATCGAGCCGATCGGCTACGTGTAAGCGGCGCAACAATTCCCGATGGAGTTTTTCCCAGACGCCGGCCTTTTGCCAATCGCGCAGTCGCACAGCAGGTCATGCCACTGCCACAACCCATTTCCAAAGGCAGGTCTTGCCAAGCCATACCGGGTCTTGAGCACGAAGAAGTCCGGTCAACGTCGCGCGATCCGAAATCGGTTTGCGCCCGGGAAATTTTCTTCGCCGCGCTCTTGGTGGAAGCAACTGGTGGATCACTGACCATAGCGAATCATCAACGAGTGGTTTTGCCATGCCCAGTTTATTGCAGAACTGGTGAGAAAAAGTATAATTCATTTTGTTACACGCTCTAAAGCTTGTGAAGCTTCGTCTGTCGAAAGGAAATCGATATTCCAGTTTCCAGCAGGGAACTGACGACCTGTGCCTGCATCGGATTTGTAGAGCAATAGTTTCCATCCCCAAGATATTTTCATCCAGTTCTTCTCTATGAAATCTTCAAGATGTTTTTCGAGGGCAAACAGTTAAGTCGCTCCTGTTGATTCTGGGTGCGCTTGCACCGCAGTTTGTAAATCTGCAATTCCAGAAGCGTATTGGACTATTCGATTATAGTCTGCGTCTGAAATTCCTCGAATGCCTCCTTGCCAAGAAAACCCACCAATCCGGTCTGTTGCCAATAAACTCCAAAGTTGAGGCGAGTTCGCTGATTGGTTTGGTTGTCGGCCATATCACAGGGATGCTCAAGAAAACTCCAAAATCAGCCCGGAAGAATTTTGCCCATGGTCATTTTCTCCTTTTGTGCTTCGGTCAAAGAAAAAGAATCAGATGCGAGGGTGGCTGTTGCCGCGAAAGCGGACTCCGGGGCACCGACATAAAACAAGACGCGCTCTTCCTTCTTTAACGCTTTGCGATTCGGAGTCTCGCACCTGAACCCCAGAACGCATCTGCAATCTCTCTGTTCAAGAACTTGACGACCAGTGAGGTCTCCGGTCTTCTGTCCGATGAGCCGTTGCGATGAAAATCCAGTTAGCCATACGTAGGAACGTTAACAATGCATACCGACGAGAAAGGCCAAACGAATTCCGAATCCGTTGACAGGTGATCTGCCGTTTGATTTAGAACGGTAAGGATTTATCCGTGTCCGTCATGAAAGACTATCTCGACGTCATCATCATCGGCACAAGCGCGAGATTTTGTCAGACGTCTTTGCGCGGGAAAAGCGGCGAGGGTTCGCCGATAGTGTGGCCGGCGGGCAAATCCGCCCCATGCCGCTGCGGAAAATTTGTCCGGCGCGCCGGTCAGGCCAAGTTGCGCGTAAATCTTCGTCGCCGTGCCCGGTAGGAACGGCCAGAGCAGAACGGCCAGCACGCGGCAGGTTTCGGCCAGGTTGTAGAGCACTTCGTCGAGACGTTTCGCTTGCGCGGGGTCTTTGGCCAGTTTGAACGGCGCGGTCTGGTCCACGTATTGGTTGGCGCGGGTGATGAGCGACCAGATGCTCAGCAACGCGGCTTGAAGCTGGTTTTGCTCAAGCAGCGCGCGGGTGTCCGCAATGACTTTTGCCGCCTCCGGCGCGAGTTCGTCCGAGCGCGCCGGCACGACGCCGTTGCGATAGCGTTTGAGCATCGAGAGCGAGCGATTCACCAGATTGCCCAGGCCGTTGGCCAGTTCGGCGTGGTAGCGCGCCTTGAAACCGGCGTCCGTCCAGTTGCCGTCCGGGCCGATGTCGAGCTCGCGCAGGACGTAAAAGCGGAACGCGTCCAGGCCCCATTCGTCAATCACGGCCACCGGGTCCACGATGTTGCCGGTGCTCTTGCTGATTTTGGCGCCGTCCTTCTGCCACCAGCCGTGCACCAGAATTTGCTTCGGCAGCGGCAGGCCCATCGCCTTGAGCATGATCGGCCAATAGACGGCGTGGAATTTCAGGATGTCCTTGCCGATGACGTGGACGTCGGCGGGCCAAAGGGGAGAGTTCGGATGCGGTTGAGATGTCTGATGGTCAACGCGGCGAACGACGGTCGGTGTCGCCGTGGGCGGCGGGGATGCTGACGTAATTCACCAGCGCGTCGAACCAGACGTAGGTGACATAGTCCGGATCGAACGGCAGCGGAATGCCCCAGTTCAGCCGCGCGGCGGGCCGGTGATGCACAGGTCTTCCAGCGTGTTGTTTTTCAGGAACCCAGCACCTCGTTGCGGCGGTAGTCGGGCGCGACGAAACGTCGGATTGGCCTCGATGTAATCAATGAGCCACTGCTGGTGGTCGCCGCAGCTTGAAGTAATAATTTTCCTCCTCGAGCTCGATCACTTCGCCGCAAGCGGATCGAAAGTGCCATCCGGCCGGCGGTCCTTTTCGGTGAGGAACGTTTCCTCCTTCGCCGAATAAAAGCCCGTGTAGGTCGCTTTGTAGAACTGGCCCGCGGCGTGGAGCTTTGCGAGCATGGCCTGGACGACTTCCTTGTGGCGCGGCTCGGTCGTGCGGACGAAATCGTCGTTGGTCAGGTCCAGTTTTTCGGCGAACGCCTGCCAGTCGGCGGCCAGTTCGTCGCAATACGCCTGCGGGTTTTTGCCTTCGGCCAGCGCGGCCTGCTGCACCTTCTGGCCGTGCTCGTCCAGGCCGGTCAGAAAGAACACCTCCTGCCCCAGGCTGCGCCGCGCGCGGGCGATGACGTCGGCGATGACCTTCTCGTAGGCGTGGCCCAGGTGCGGCTGGCCGTTGACATAATCAATGGCGGTCGTGATGTAAAAGCGCTTGCTCATCCGGGCGACGATTATAGCGGGATAATCCGTCAAAGCCAGTGCGGAAAATCCCGCATTTTGACTGTTCATTGGACCCTCCGCCGCCGCCGGGAAATTTCCCATGGATTAACAGAAAATGTTTATTGTTTTCAGGCTCCGCCAGCTCCATTCAATTCGCGCCTGAACTTGCCCGCAAATATGTAAAAGCCATGGAGCGCTCACAAACCATACATTTGTGTAGCTAGGCAGATTCCCGGCAATAACCCATAATCGGGGGAATTCATTCTGCGGCTTGGGGGCGAGTCCCACTTGCTGTCTTTGCCTGTGAATGAGGAAACAAAAAAACAAAAAAGGTTTGATCAATGAAAAGAAAATACTCCATCTGTAAACAGGTTGCTGGGCTAACAGCAATAC
>CAVQOW010000009.1:0-329953 GCA_963714605.1 uncultured Verrucomicrobiae bacterium
CCACGCCGTCTGTTTTTGCCAGCCGAGAAGCTGGCGGAGTCGGGTGTTTTCCCGCGCGATTTCCTCGGCTTGCATGGCTTGGAGGCGGAGTCGCTGGTTTTCACGCTGAAAAAATTCGTTCTGCCGGATCAGTTCACTGCGGGTAAAAAGCGGGTCGGCGATTTTGGCGGAAACTTGTCGGGAAGCGCTGGTAAGGCCGAACAAGGGAACAAACAGACTGCCAATGGCCAGCTTGAGACGATAGGTCATCCGCCCGGCAAATTCAGAAGAATCAGTGCCAGCAATGCCACCAAACCCAATGCAATGTAGTGCGACTTTTTTAACATGTCTGCTCGCACCCGCCGCTGGAACAGGTCTCAGCCGCGGGGCAGGCAAACGCTGGCAGGAATGATTACTTGGAATTGGTGGAGACCCGCTTCAGAAACTGGAGTTCCTGCAACACCCGGCCCGTGCCTTCGGCCACCGCGCTCAGCGGATCGTCGGCGATATGGACCGGCAGGCCGGTTTCCTCGGCCACCAGCCGGTCAATGCCGCGCAGCAACGCCCCGCCGCCCGCCATGACAATGCCGCGATCCACCAGATCGGCGGACAGTTCGGGCGGACAGCGTTCCAGGGTGATGCGGACAGACTCCAAAATGCTTGAAAGCGGCTCCTGCAAGGCCTCGCGAATTTCTTCCGAGCGAATGGTCAGGGTTTTCGGCAGACCCGCGCTCAAATCGCGGCCTTTGACTTCCATGGTTAATTCCTGCTCCAGCGGAAAGGCCGATCCAATCCGGATCTTGATTTCTTCCGCCGTGCGTTCGCCTATCATCAAGTTGTAGGCCCGTTTCATGTGCGCCACGATCGTCTCGTCGAATTCGTCTCCGCCCACCCGCAGGCTGCGGCTGAAGACGATGCCGGCCAGGGAGATGATTGCGATTTCGCAAGTCCCGCCGCCGATGTCCACGATCATGTTGCCCGCCGGCTCATGCACCGGCAGACCGACCCCGATGGCCGAGGCCATGGGTTGCTCGATCAGATACACTTCCCGCGCCCCGGCATGCGTGGCGGAATCTTTGACCGCCCGTTTTTCCACTTCGGTGATGCCCGAGGGCACCGCGACCACGACCCGCGGCGCAATCAATTTCCGGTGATGGACCTTCTGGATGAAGTGGCGGAGCATCGCTTCGGTGATTTCGAAGTCGGCGATCACGCCGTCTTTCATGGGCCGGATGGCCACGATGTTGCCGGGCGTGCGGCCCAGCATCCGCTTGGCTTCCTCGCCCACCGCCAGCACGTTGGTGGTGCCCGCCTGGATGGCGACGACCGATGGCTCGCGCAGCACAATGCCCCGGTCCCGTACATAAACGAGGGAATTGGCCGTCCCCAGGTCTATCCCAATGTCGTTGGAAAACAGGCTTTTAAATTGCGCAAACATGAATTTGCCTAACCGCGCACAGTTAATCCGGTCGGTGGACGAAGGTCAAGTCTATTAGAACACAGCATATTTTCAGTCAATTGCCTTCGCTTTACTCGCTTCGTT
The DNA here is from genome assembly GCA_963714605.1 of uncultured Verrucomicrobiae bacterium. Classification (GTDB taxonomy): domain Bacteria; phylum Verrucomicrobiota; class Verrucomicrobiia; order Limisphaerales; family CAVQOW01; genus CAVQOW01. Next base: position 1,523 of record CAVQOW010000009.1, read on the forward strand.
TCTCTCCGTATTGTGTTCCACAGTGAATGAAAGCAAAAGAACTCGAGTTGTTGTCGGATTAAGCGGCGGGGTGGATTCCTCCACCACCGCAGCTTTGCTGCTTGAAGAGGGTTATGATGTCATCGGCGTCACTTTCAGGATTTGGCCGAACGATTGCTCCCCGCGTGCTGATGCCGTGCAGAACGTTTCAACTGCCGTTCGCGACGCCAGAGCCGTCTGCAAAAAACTTGGTATTGAATATCACCTGATTGAGGACGATGAAAAGCGCAACCAACTCATCGCGTCTACTTTGCCGAGGAATACCGGGCCGGGCGAACGCCAAACCCCTGCATTGTTTGCAACGAAAAGGTAAAGTTTGCTGCTTTGCTCAATTACGCAAAGAAACTCGACGCTAATTTCGTCGCGACCGGCCATTATGCGCGGCTCGAACATGGAGCGAACGGTGGACGCACAATTCTAAAGCGCGGGAATGATCCTCACAAAGACCAGAGCTATTTTCTATTTTCACTCCGTCAGGAGCAGTTGGCCAAATGTCTCATGCCACTGGGCGAGCAAACCAAAACTAAAACGCGCGAGATCGCGCGACGGCTCCAGCTTAACACGGCGGAAAAAGAGGAAAGCATGGAAATCTGCTTCGTCACCGGCAAAGACTACACCCGTTTTCTTCAGGAAAATCATCTTGTGTCGAAGCATCGCGGGGAAATTGTGGACGTTCATGGAAAGGTTTTGGGCGATCACGATGGAATCGAGTTTTATACTCTTGGTCAGCGACGCGGTCTCCGAGTGGCTTCGCCGACGCCGCTTTATGTCATTGACCTCGACCCGGCGACAAATCGCGTCATCGTCGGCGACGATTCCGCGCTGGAGCGCGACGAGTTCAACGTCAAACGATGCAACTGGATTGCATTCGACACGCCGCCTGCTTCGCTCGAAGCTACAGTTAAAATCCGCTACAATCACGCTGGCACGCTGGCCACTGTCTCGCCGCTGTCGAACGGTGGCGCGAAGATCAAACTTCATGTTCCGCAACGTGCCGTCACTCCCGGCCAGGCATGCGTGTTTTATCAGGAGGACTTGGTTCTTGGCGGTGGCTGGATAGTTCGTTGACCGGGTTCGTTTCCGACCGGTACGTGATTAACAAGCATGTTGACAAAAAGACGACTTGATTTATCGTCTTTCTGCGAATGAAAGTTTCAAAAAAAACCGACTATGCTTTGCGCGCTTTGTTCACACTGGTGGAGCATTACGGTCGCGACCCCATTCCGATTCGCGAATTGGCTCGACGCAACGACGTGCCAAAGCGTTTCCTCGAACACATCATGCTCGATCTGAAATCGAAGGGCTGGGTGGAGAGCGTGACAGGGGTGCGCGGCGGCTATGTGCTGGCCAAAAGGCCGGATCAGATCATGATGGGCGAGATCGTGCGATATTTCGACGGCATTCTTCGGCCAATTGAATGTGTTTCTGTTTCGGGATACAAGCGATGCACGCAGGAACCGGTTTGCAGGTTTCGCCGCGTGTTTCTCGATGCACGTAATTATGTCACAGAATTGATGGACGGGGCTTCGCTCGCGGCGGTGGCCAAAGGCGCACCAGTCACTGGCAGGGAAGTTTTCGCTTCCAGTTTTGTGGGTGGCGAAGGGATCTGAATATCCAGCACTTTTCCGCCAGAGTTTTCCGTCGAAAATGTTTTTGAAAACGAATATTTGACATGTGATAAACTTGTGATAAAAATACGACAATAATAGTCGTCATTGGTTGAAATTTGGCGTCACTCATAATCGTGACTCGAGTGGCGTATGAGATATTACGGCAATATTGGCTTTTTGGATCAAACAACAACAAACCATAACGAGACAAACACATGAGCATACCTCGCAACAACCTCAGCACGCTGGCGCTTCACGCCGGCCAAGTTCCCGATCCGGCCACCGGCGCGCGCGCCGTGCCGATTTACCAGACGACATCCTACGTTTTCAAGAGCACGGATCACGCGGCAAATTTGTTCGCCTTGAAAGAATTTGGAAACATTTACACGCGCTTGATGAATCCAACCACGGATGTGTTTGAGCAACGCGTTGCAGCCCTCGAAGGCGGCACGGGCGCACTGGCCGTGGCGTCGGGACAGGCGGCGATTACATATTCGCTGCTGGCCATTACTCGGCTGGGCGATGAAATTGTCGCAGGCAACAATCTTTACGGTGGTACCTACCAGCTTTTTCATTACACTTTCCCGAAGCTGGGCCGCACGGTGAAATTCGTGAACTCGCGTGACCCGGACGCGTTTCGCAAAGCCATCACGCCGAAGACGCGCGCCATTTACGTCGAGACTGTCGGCAATCCAAAGCTTGACGTGCCAGACTTCGAAGTCATTTCCAAAATCGCGCATGAAAATGGCATCCCGCTCGTCGTGGACAACACTGTCGGCATCGGACTGGTGCGGCCGATTGATTACGGCGCGGACATTCTCGCCACCTCGGCGACGAAATACATCGGCGGTCACGGCACCAGCATTGGCGGTGTGATTGTGGATTCCGGAAAATTCAAGTGGAACAACGGCAAGTTCCCTGAATTCACCGAACCCGATCCGAGCTATCACGGTTTGGTTTATTGGGACGCGTTGAGCAATGTGCCCGGCATGGGGAATGTGGCGTTCATCCTCAAAGTGCGCGTGACATTGTTGCGCGACATCGGCGCGGCGCTCAGTCCGTTCAACGCGCACCAATTCCTGCTTGGCTTGGAGACGCTGCCGTTGCGGCAAAAACAACATTCAGCCAATGCGCTCGAAATCGCCCGTTGGCTCAAGACGCAACCGTTGGTGAGTTGGGTGACTTATCCCGGTTTGCCCGATGATCCAAACTACAAAGTCGCCTCGAAATATCTGAAGAATGGTTTCGGCGGCATTGTCGGTTTCGGCATCAAAGGCGGCTTGGAAGCCGGGAAAAAATTCATCAACTCTGCGAAATTGCTTTCGCACCTCGCGAACATCGGCGACGCAAAGTCGCTGGTCATTCATCCGGCTTCGACCACGCACCAGCAACTGACGCAGGAAGAACAAGCCGAAACAGGTGTTACGCAGGATTACATTCGCCTCTCCATCGGCTTGGAAGACGTATCGGATATTAAAACGGATATTGAACAGGCGTTGAAAGCCTCGCAAATCCTGACAGATTTTCGATGAGCGAAGGCGTTTTCCAAAGCAGTGAACAGACGTGCGGCACATAAAGCCGCTCCGCTTTGCGGAGTCGGCGACATTTAACGACGTGCTGAAGCTGGAACTTGGCGGCGAATTGTTTTGTGTGACTGTGGCGTACGAAACGTACGGGACAACTGAATGCTGCCAAGGACAACGCCATCCTGATTTGCCATGCCATCAGCGGTGATTCGCACGTCGCAAAACACAACGACGAAGATGATCCAGGTTGGTGGGACATTGTTGTTGGCTCCGGCAAGCCGATTGACACAAATCGCTACTTCGTCATCTGCCCGAATTTGCTGGGCGGTTGCCGCGGCACGACCGGTCCCGGCAGCATCAGCCCCGCGACGGGAAAGCCGTATGGCCGGGATTTCCCCAGCATTACCGTCGGCGACATGGTCGAAGTGCAGCGGCGCTTGTTGGATCATCTCGGTATTCGTCAACTGCTCGCCGTCGTTGGCGGCTCGATTGGCGGACATCAGGCGCTGACTTGGGCCACGCGTCATTCCGACCAATTACGCGGCACGGTGGCGATTGCGACTTCGCCACGATTGACCAGTCAGGCGCTTGCATTCGATGTCGTCGGACGCAACGCCATCCTGCGCGACCCGCATTTTCACGGCGGTCAGTATTACAACAAACCGCACGGTCCCGGCGTCGGGCTGGCCATTGCGCGGATGATTGGCCACATTACTTATCTCTCACGCGAAGCGATGACGGAAAAGTTTGAGGCGAACCGCCTTCAGCCGCGCGACGTTGCCATCGAATTTGAAAAAACGTTTTCCGTCGGTTCGTACCTTGGATATCAGGGCACGAAATTCGTCGAGCGTTTCGACGCGAACAGTTACATGGCACTTTCGCTGGCCATGGATTTATTCGACCTCGGTGGCACGCCCGAACAACTGGCGGCGACACTTCGCGCCGCCCGTTGCCGCTGGCTCGTGCTCAGTTTTTCCAGTGACTGGCTGTTTCCGCCCGATCAGTCCCGCGACATTGTTCAGGCGCTCCTCGCCAACAAAGCCCACGTCAGTTACTGCAATGTTCAAAGCGCATGCGGTCACGATGCCTTCCTGTTGCCGGACGACTTCGCAAGCTACGGGGAAATGATACGCGCGTTTCTGAATAATCTCTCCGCCGTTTCCAACGCGACGACCGCGAAAGAAGACGAGCAGCACGATCCGACCAGCATTTTTCATCAGCGCCGACTCGATTACGACCGCATTGTTGAATTGATTCCGCCCGGTGCCAGCGTGCTTGATCTGGGTTGCGGTTCGGGACGATTGCTGGCGCGTCTGAAACAGGAAAATCATCGGCGACTGGTCGGCGTGGAATTGGACGAACAGAAAATTCTCGCTTCGCTCCGGCACAACCTCGACGTGATTCACGCAGATTTGAACAAGGGTTTGCGCGCCTTTGCCGATCAGCAGTTTGACTCCGTCGTACTTTCCCAGACGCTTCAAGCCGTGCAGGACGTGGAGGCGGTGATCGCGGACATGCTGCGCGTCGGGCGCACGTGCATCGTGAGCTTTCCGAATTTTGCTTACCATAAACTGAGCCGGATGCTTGCCGAAAACGGTCGCGCTCCCAAGTCCGCCGGCTTGTTGCACTACGAATGGTATGACACGCCCAATATCCGCTTTCTCACCATTGCCGACTTTGACGATTTCTGCCGCCGGAAAAATCTCGGAGTTCATCGGCGGATTGCCCTCGACACCGAAGCAGGCGTCGAAGTTTTAGAAGAGCCAAATCGCAACGCCGACCTCGCCATTTTTGTCATCAGTCGCGAGAACCGGGCAGAGCCATGACGCAGACTGTTTCATTTTAACGAAGAACAATCAAACCACAGAAAAAGCCATGCCAATTCATTCTGACATCATTAGTACGGTGGGGCGCACCCCGCTGATAAAACTGAACCGCATCGCCTCCGATGTTCCGGCGACCATTGCACTCAAAGGCGAGTTTTTCAACCCGCTCGGCAGCGTCAAGGACCGCATCGGCTTCGCCATGATTGCCGCCGCCGAACGCGATGGCATTCTCACACCGAAGACGACGATCATCGAGCCGACCTCCGGCAATACTGGCATCGCGCTCGCGTTCGTGGCCGCGGCAAAAGGTTACAAGCTGATCCTGACAATGCCGGAAACCATGAGCATGGAGCGACGCACGTTGCTGGCTTTGCTGGGTGCGAAACTCGTGCTTACGCCCGGTCCCGAAGGCATGAAAGGCGCGATCCGCCGGGCCGAGGAACTGAAGAAAGAAATTCAGGATTCCTGGATTCCACAGCAGTTTGATAATCCAGCCAACCCTGAGATTCATCGCAAAACCACAGCCGAGGAAATCTGGAGCGACACGGACGGCAGGGCGGATATTCTGATTTCCGCCGTTGGCACTGGCGGCACGATTACCGGCATCAGCGAAGTCATCAAGTCGCGCAAGAAAAGCTTCCGCGCCATTGCCGTCGAGCCGAAGGATTCGCCTGTCATTACCCAGACGCGCAACGGCGAGCCGCTCAAGCCCGGCCCGCACAAGATTCAAGGCACGGGCGCCGGCTTCGTGCCCAAGAATCTGAACCTGCAAATCGTGGACGATGTCATCGTTGTCAGTAACGAAGATGCGATCAGCACTGCTCGACGGCTCGCGCTGGAGGAAGGGATTCTTGCCGGCATTTCCACTGGCGCGAACGTCTGGGCCGCGCTGCAAGCCGCCAAACTTCCGGAGAACAAGGGGAAATTGATTGTAACAATCGGTTGCAGCACCGGCGAGCGTTACCTCAGCACTCCGTTGGCGGAGGAAGCCCGGAGACAAGTTCAAACATGACCTCAACGGGTTACCGATCGAAGACAGTGTGACAGAGCGACGTATAGGCCTTGACGACAACCTCCACTGCCTACCAGACTTCTGGCGGCCTCAAACAAACACTTCAGTGAAACTGACCGAACCTTCGGAAGCTTTCCTGACCGTGAAAGGAACAACGAATGAAACGCAGCAAACTGATACTCGCCGTCGCGCTGGTCATTCAAGCGGCCAGCCAGACGCTGCTGGCCGACTCCACCGCCGACCAGATCGAAGCGCTTAAAAAACAAATCGAACAATTGACCGAGAAAGTAACCGCCCTAGAACAGCAAGCTGCGGCGGCGAAGGCTCAGCAGTCACCCGTTGCGACCACTGATCCGAGGATTGAACAACTCGACCAAAAGGTCCGCATCTTGGAACGCAAACAGGAACTCGACCAGGAGGCTGAGGTGGCGAAGGCCAAGGCGACTCCGGTGATCTCGGCCGGGGCCGACGGGTTTAGTTTTCGGTCGGCGGATACGAATTTCGTCCTCGCCTTGCACAGCGTGCTGCAAGTGGACAGCCGCACCTTCTTTAACGACGGCGGGATCAAGGGTAATGACAGTTTCATCTTGCGGCGGGCCCGGCCTATTCTGCAGGGAACACTTTATCGGGATTTCGATTTTCTGTTTATTCCTGACTTTGGTGGAACCAGCGGTGCGCAGATTTACGACGCGTATCTGAACTACCGCTACGGTCCTGAACTGCAACTGCAAGGTGGCAAGTTCAAGTCGCCGGTTGGCCTGGAACACCTGCAGGCGGACGTCAATACGTCATTCAACGAACGATCACTTGCCACGGACCTGGTGCCGAATCGCGATTTGGGCTTCGAGTTGCACGGTGATTTGGCGGACAGAGTCGTCAGTTACGCTGCGGGCATTTTCAACGGTGCGCCCGATTATTCGACCCCGACGGCCAACGCGAATTATCAAGACAACAAAGCGTTTGTCGGACGTTTGTTTTTGCAACCGTTCCGGAAGTCTTCCCTCGCCGCGCTGAAGGGATTCGGGTTTGGTTTAGGGAACAGTTACGAGGTGGATCGCGCGGCAACCAACACAGCATCCACAGGGCTGACGTCGGGATACACAACGGACGGCCAGCAAAAGTTTTTTAGTTACACCCCAGCCAATGGAACCGTTTTCGCCAATGGAACGCACTGGAGACTTTCGCCCCAAGGTTATTATTACAACGGGCCGTTCAGTCTGCTTGGGGAATATGTGATTTCCGACCAGAAAGTCAGCAACTCGAACGGACAATCCGCCGATCTGCAAAATACGGCCTGGGAGATTTCTGCCGGGTGGGTGTTGACGGGCGAAGACGCCTCCTACACGGGTGTGGTGCCCAAGCATTCGTTTGATCCGGTGCGTGGTTACTGGGGCGCGTGGCAACTGGTGGGGCGCTATGCGGAATTGCACATTGACCCGGCGGCGTTTCCGACCTTTGCCAATCCGGACACGTCGGCGTCGGCGGCGCAGGCATGGGCGGCGGGAATCAACTGGTATTTGAACCGGAACATCCGCGTGAATGCGAGTTTTTCGCGGACGACCTTTGACGGCGGCAACGGTACCCAAGCGACGGTCACCAAGCAGCCCGAAAACGTCCTCTTCACCCGCGCGCAACTGGCGTTTTAACCGGTGCAATCTTGGAATAAATTGCGAAACATGAAACGATTTTTGAGACTTCTTGTTTTATTGGCGGCCATGCTCGCCGTGGCAACTGACGCAAAGGACATCAAACTTTTGAACGTTTCCTACGACCCGACGCGCGAGCTTTACCAGGAATACAACGCCGCCTTTGTGAAATACTGGAAGGAAAAAACCGGCGTCAGTGTCGTCATTGAACAGTCGCACGGCGGCTCCGGCAAACAGGCCCGCTCGGTGATTGATGGTCTCGAAGCCGATGTCGTCACACTCGCGCTGGCGTACGACATTGACGCCATTGCCGAGAAGGCGCGTTTACTGCCCGCCAACTGGCAGAAACGCCTGCCGAACAACAGCACGCCCGTACGCCTCGACCATTGTTTTCCTCGTCCGCAAAGGAAATCCGAAAGGCATCAAGGACTGGGACGATCTCGTAAAACCGGGCGTGTCCGTCGTGACGCCAAATCCAAAAACTTCCGGCGGTGCGCGGTGGAATTACCTTGCCGCTTGGGCCTTTGCCCTTCGGAAAAACGGCGACGATGATGCCAGGGCGAAAGACTTTGTTGCGAAGCTCTACAAAAACGTCCCAGTGCTCGACACAGGCGCGCGCGGTGCGACGACCACGTTTGTCCAACGCGGCATCGGCGACGTGCTTCTCGCGTGGGAAAACGAAGCCTACCTCGCGCTCAAGGAGTTTGGCGCGGACAAATTCGAAGATCGTTACACCTTCGTTAAGCATCCTCGCCGAACCGCCCGTGGCCGTGGTGGACAAAGTGGCCGGGAAACACGGCACGTTGGCGCTGGCGCAGGCATACCTTGAATACCTTTACTCCGACGAAGGCCAGGACATCATCGCCAAAAACTTCTACCGTCCGCGCTCAGAAAAAATTGCCGCCAAATACGCCGGCCAGTTTTCCCAGGTGAAGCTCGTTACGGTGGACGAAATCTTCGGCGGCTGGCAGAAAGCGCAGAAAACTCATTTTGGTGAAGGCGGAATTTTCGACCAGATCTATAAACCGTAATGTCTCACTTTCAATGTCAGGGAAAAAAGCGCGCCTGGGTTTCGACAAACACCAGGTTGGGCAGGGCGTTTGGGGCGATGGCAGGCATGACTTGGCCCGGCAAATCGAAAACTGTTCGTGACAACACTGCCAAAGTTGAACAATCGTGAGCCAATGTTAGTTTTTTGTTTATTTGAATTATGACACCGGGCACAAACACTGCTTCGCCGTCGCATAACGAGTTGTTGAAGGAGAACAGCCCGACACTCTCGGGCACCATTGCTCACACGCTCGCCGATGAGCAAGCCGACCATTTTACCGAGAACGACAACCAGTTCCTGAAATTTCACGGCTCGTATCAGCAGGACGACCGTGACCTGCGCAAGACCGGCAAGAAATACATCATGATGATTCGCGGGCGCATCCCCGGCGGCGTGATGACGGCAAATCAATGGCGCGTATTCGACGAACTCGCGACGGTTTACGGCAACAACACGCTTCGCATCACCACGCGGCAAAGCATCCAGTTCCACGGTGTCGTGAAGAACAATTTACGCGCGGTCATCAAAGGCATCAACGACTCGCTGCTCTCCACGCTTGCGGCATGCGGTGACGTGAACCGCAACGTGCTCGCGCCACCCACGCCCGCTTACACCAAGGCGCGCGAGCAGGTTTATGCGGACGCTCATCGGGTGGCGATGGCGGTTGCGCCCAAAACACCCGCGTATCACTCCATCTGGATTGACGGCGTGGAACTCGATCTCGGAAAATCGGAGATTAAAAACTTCGTTGACCCGCTCTACGGCAAAACTTATCTGCCGCGAAAATTCAAAATCGCCTTTGTCATTCCGCCCGTAAACGACTTGGACGTTTTCACAAACTGTCTTGGGCTCATCGCCATCGTTGAGAACGACCGGCTGGTGGGTTACAACCTCGCCGTTGGCGGCGGCATGGGCCGCAGCCATGGCAATGAGCAAACTTTCCCGCGCCTTGCGGATGTCATCGGCTTTTTCACGCCGGACAAACTAATTGAGGTCGCGAAAGCCGTGTTGACAATTCACCGCGATTTCGGCAACCGCGCCGACCGCAAGCGCGCACGCCTCAAATACGTTGTGGCCGAGCGCGGCGTGGATTTCATGCGCGACGAAATCAACAAACGTGCCGGCATCGTGCTTGAGCCGGCGAAGCCTTACCATTTCACCACGACCAGTGATTTGCTCGGCTGGCACAAAGCCGTGGATGGAAAATGGTTTCTCACGCTGTTCGTCGCGATGGGTCGTGTGAAAGACGCGCAGAAAACTGCCTTGCGCCAGATCGCAGAAAAATTTCCCGGTATCGAGTTCCGCTTGTCCGCGAATCAGAACGTGATTCTCGCGAACATGTCCGACGCCGACAAAGCCGGCATCAATTCGATTCTCGCGCAACACGGCGTGAAGACCGAAAATCAGGCGAGCATATTGCACGCGGCTTCGATGGCCTGCCCCGCTCTGCCCACCTGTGGTCTCGCGCTGGCGGAATCCGAGCGCATGTTGCCCGGATTGATTGATCGCATTGAAAAGCTTTGTGCCGAAGTCGGGCTTGCCAGACAGGAAATCATCATCCGCTCCACCGGCTGTCCGAACGGTTGCGCGCGGCCTTACATGGCGGAAATCGCATTTGTCGGGAAAGCGCCAGGACGCTATCAAGTCTGGCTCGGCGGCGACACTTCGGGCACACGCCTCAACCGAATTTGGAAAGACGTGGTCAAGGACGCCGACATCGAAAACGAATTGCGCCCCGTTCTCGCTCGCTATGCGGAAGAGCGTAACAGCGGCGAACGTTTTGGCGACTGGTGCGACAGAATATTTCTGAAAGAGCAGGTTGCAACAGCAAACTGATCATCCACTCTAAACCTTGATGCTAGGCTACAACGAAAAAATTACTGGCTTGTTTGATTCACTCTCCGAGAGCGAACGGGAAAACCTTGCTTGGATGCGTGAATTGATAAAGCAAAACTATCCCGACCTCATTCGGCGGATTCAGCGTTCTGAAATTCTTAATCCTCAATCGTGAATCCACATTTTTGTTTTATGACTCCCGACCAAATCGCCAAAGCCAACGCTGAGTTGCGCTCCCAATCGCCGCTCGAAATTGTCCGCTGGGCCATCGCACAGGCCCAAGGTCGCGCGATTGTCTCGACGAATTTTCGTCCTTACGAGGCGGTTATTCTGCATCTCTGTGTACAGGTGCAACCGGACATTCCGGTGCTTTGGGTGGATCACGGCTACAATCGTCCAGCGACTTACACGCACGCCGAGCAGTTGAAAAAAATCCTCAAGTTGAATCTCAAACCTTGCCTGCCGAAGATTTCCGCCGCGCATCGCGATGCGGTTTTCGGGCCGATTCCGACCACCGACGACGAGGCCGGACTGAAGAAGTTCAGCGCCGTGATGAAACTCGAACCATTTCAGCGCGGTATGAAGGAACTTGCGCCGACAGTTTGGATCACTGCGCTGCGCAAATCGCAAAATCCAAATCGGGCGGGCCTCGACATCGTTTCCGAGGACAGGAATTTCAACACGCTCAAAGTCAACCCCGTGTTTTACTGGAGCGACGCGGACATGGAGAATTATCTGAACCAGCACAACCTTCCGAATGAGTGGGATTATTTCGATCCCGCCAAGGCCGACGAGAAACGCGAGTGTGGACTCCACGCAAGTTGGGGCGCGGACGCCGTGATTTCAGCGGGGCTGGCACTTGACGGCTGAATTGGGAATCATCTGCTTGACCGAAAATGAATTCGTATCATCTCGACCATCTTCAGTATCTGGAAACGGAAGCGATTCACGTCATGCGCGAGGTCGCGGCGGAATTCGACCGGCCCGTGCTCCTGTTCTCCGGCGGCAAGGATTCCATTTGTCTCCTGCGCCTCGCCGAAAAAGCGTTCCGCCCGTCCGACATCCCGATGCCGTTCCTCAACGTGGACACCGGGCATCACTTCCCGGAACTGAATGACTTTCGCGACCGCCGCGCGCAGCAACTCGGCGCGAAACTCATCGTGCGAACAGTCGAGGACGCGATCAGCAAAGGCATTGCCGTTGCGTCGCCGGGTGAAATAAGCCGCAATCGCTTGCAAATTCCTACGCTGTTGGCCGCGATCGAGGAATTCCGTTTCGACTGCTGCATCGGCGGCGCCCGGCGTGACGAAGAAAAAGCCCGCGCCAAAGAGCGGTTCTTCAGTTTTCGGGACGGCTTCGGCCAGTGGGACCCAAAAAATCAGCGCCCGGAAATCTGGAATCTCTACAACGCACGCATCAATCCCGGCGAAAACATGCGCGTGTTCCCGCTCTCGAATTGGACCGAGATGGACGTGTGGGAATACATCCTCGCTGAGAAACTGGAAGTCCCGACAATTTATTTCAGTCATCGTCGGAAATGCGTCCGTCGCCACGGTCAGTGGTTGCCCGTAAATGACCTCGTGCCGCCACGGAACGGCGAGCGCGTGGAAGAACTCGTCGTTCGTGTCCGCACGATCGGCGACATCATCAGCACCGGCATGGTCGAATCGCCCGCCGACACCGTGGACGACATCATCGCCGAAATCGCCGCAGCCCGTGTAACCGAGCGCGGCTCGCGGGCGGACGACAAAGCCAGCGAAGCCGCGATGGAAGATCGGAAAAAGGCCGGTTATTTTTAATTTCATGAACTGGAAAAATTGCCTTATTGCCGTTCTCATTCTGACGAATTCGGGCTACATGGTCTTCGACGGCGTCCACGCTTTCGTGACCGGCGATTATGTGACGCCAAAGTCAGGGGTGAGCGCCGGACAACTCGGCCCATGGTCAAAAGCCATTCAAGCGGTTGGCCTTGATCCGAGCTCAAGTCTGGTGAAAAGCTTGTTTGTTTTTCAAGGGACGGTGACTCTCGCGCTGTTGGTGTGTTATTTACGCCGTTTGCCTTGGGCCGCGACCGCCCTAAAAGTGGCAGCTATCGCAGGGCTTTGGTATCTGCCTGTTGGCACTTTCATTAACATCCTTGTGCTCGTGTTGTTGTTTATCACATGAAAACCGATTCCAAAGGCAAATTGTTTTTATTTCATTGGGAAAAAGAAGGCGCTTCAGCAAGGGCGTCTGAACTGGCAGCTGACGGTTGGCTTGTGGAAATGGAGTTTGAGGAGGGCTCGCGCGGCTGCAAAAATCTAAAAACTTTTCAACCGGATGTTGTCGTGCTCGACATCGCTAAAAAGGCTTCGCACAGTCGCGAGGTGCGGAAGAGCTTTGCGTCAGTCCAAAAGCTATCACGAAACGCCGTTTATTTTCGTGGGCGGAACCGATGAGGAAATTTCCAAGGTGAAAGAAAAAGTTCCCTCAGCAATTTTCACTCCTAACAGCGAACTGAAAAAAGTTTTGGCGAAGCACGCTTCATAATTTCCATGTCTCATACGCATCATCCAATTGACATTCTCCGTTTCACCACCTGCGGTTCGGTGGACGACGGTAAGTCCACGCTCATCGGGCGCTTGCTTTACGACTCGAAGTCGCTGATGGAAGATCAACTTGAAGCGTTGGAGCGTTCCGCCGACATCACAGGCGGCGGTCAGATCAATCTGGCCAATCTTACCGATGGCCTGCGCGCCGAGCGCGAGCAGGGGATCACGATTGATGTGGCGTACCGTTATTTCGCCACGCCGCGCCGCAAGTTCATCGTCGCCGACACACCGGGCCACGTGCAATACACGCGCAACATGGTCACCGGTGCATCCACGGCGAACCTGTCCATTGTGCTGGTGGACGCGCGTCAGGGAGTCATCGAGCAAAGCCGGCGGCACACCTACATTTCGGCGTTGCTCGGCATTCCACACCTTGTGATCGCCGTGAACAAAATGGATTTGGTGGATTGGAGCAAGGAACGGTTCCTGGAAATCCGCGATCAATTTGAAGATTTCCTGCCGCGGCTCGATGTGTTCAGGGACGTAAAGTTCGTTCCCATCAGCGCGCTCAATGGCGACAACGTCGTGGATTTTTCAAAACACACACCGTGGTATGAAGGCCCGACGTTGCTCGGTCATCTGGAAAACGTCCACATTGCCAGCGATTGGAATTTGAGCGCGTTCCGTTTTCCCGTGCAATGGGTCAATCGCCCCAATAATCCGCGCGATCCGAAACTTCACGACTTCCGGGGGCTCAGCGGGCAAATCGCCGGTGGTATCGTGAAGGTCGGCCAGAAAGTGATGATGCTGCCCAGCGGAATGAGGAGCACGGTAAAAGAAATCTGGACTTACAGCGGTACACTCCCGGAAGCCTTCTGTCCGCAACCTGTCACCTTGGTGCTCGAACACGACATTGACGTCAGCCGTGGCGACATGATCATCGGTCGGGAAAACCTCCCCGGCATGAGCACCGACCTGCACGCCAGAGTTTGTTGGATGCATCCGCATTCGCTTAAGCGCGGCAAAAAATATTTCCTGAAGCACACCACGCAAACCGTCCAGGCCGTCATCACCGACATCGAAGATCGCATCAACGTCTCCACCTTCGAGCCGGAACCGGATGCGCCGGAACTCGCATTGAACGACATCGGCGAAATCCGGTTGAAGACTTCCAGGCCGCTGATCTTCGACGGCTATTCAACGAACCGCCTGACCGGCTCGTTCATTTTGATCGAACAGGGCACAAACGCGACCGTCGGTGCCGGAATGCTTTTCCCACCCATGGAAGTCGTGAAACCCGAATACAACGACTTCGCGATTTGAGGAAGGCCCGTTTATGGCGACCCAAGGCTTCGTCTATCTGGTGGGGGCCGGTCCCGGCGACACTGGATTGTTCACCTTGCGCGGAGTGGAATTGCTCGGTCGCGCTGAAGTGGTGATTTACGACGGTCTGGTCAACCGCGAACTGCTTCGCTTCGCGCCGGCCACGGCAGATGTCATTTACGGCGGCAAACATGACCGCACGCGCTGCGTGTCGCAGGAAGAATTGAATGCCCTCCTGCTCGCCAAGGCGCGCGAAGGCAAACGCGTCGTGCGACTCAAGGGCGGAGACCCTTACATGTTCGGCAGGGGCGGCGAGGAGGCGGAACTGCTCACCGAGGCCGGTATTCCGTTTGAGGTGGTTCCAGGTGTGTCGTCCGTCCAATCCGTGCCGGGTTGCGCCGGCATTCCGCTGACGCACAGAAATCACAACTCCAGCGTCACAGTTGTCACCGGCCACGAAGCGCCGTCGTCACCGGCGAACCGGGTGGACTGGGCACAACTCGCCAAAATTCCCGGCACGCTTGTAGTGCTGATGGGATTGAGAAACATTCGCGACATTGCAACAACGCTGATTGCTCACGGGCGTTCGCCGGAAACGCCCGCTGCCATTATCAGCCGGGGCACGACAAGCCAACAAAGAACAGTCGTCGGCTCACTCGCGACCATTGCAGATTTGGCCGATCAGGCAAATCTTCCTCCGCCCGCCGTGACGGTGATTGGCGACGTGGTCAATCTGCGGGAAAAGTTAAACTGGTCTGAGCAGCGTCCATTATTTGGCCGGCGTGTGGTCGTGACGCAGCGGCATGAACTGGTCCGACCTTTGACGACTTCGCTCCGCGAGCATGGCGCTGAAGTGTTGGAAGTGCCCGCGACTCGTTGGAGTCCGGTGGCGGACAAGGGAGCGCTCGACAAAGCCGTTGCCGGAATTAAATCCTACGACTGGATCCTTTTCAGCAACCCCGTCTGCATTGAGTTTTTCTTTGAGCGTTTCCTCCAGAAATATGATGACCTGCGCGCGCTCGGCACTGTGCGATTGGGCGCTTACGGGCCCATGACTGCGGAGAAACTGCGCGAATGGCACTTGTGCCCGGCGGTGGTGGCCGCCGACCACAAGACGCCTTTAATCATGGAAGCCGTCACAAAATGCGGCAGCGTGCGTGGACAGAAATTTCTGGTGCTGCGCGGCGACTCCGCTTGGGAAAAAGTTCCGGAAGCCCTCACGGAATCAGGCGCTGTGGTTGATGTCGTGACGTGCTATGTCACTGAGCCGGAGACGAACGATTTCACGGGTGGAGCCGCCAGACTTGCCGAGGAAGGGGCGGATTGGATTGTCTTTGCCAGCGGACTTGCCATCGAACATTTTCATGCGCGGTTTGACCTGCCGAAGTTGACGGCGCGCTTTCCGGGCATGCGGTTGGCGATTGCCAGCGGCACCATCAAATGGGCGCTGGATAGACTGGGCTTGGAACCGTCCGTGATCACCAAGCCTGCCGATGTCGAAAGTCTGGTGAACGGCATCATCGAGGCTGAAGGTAAAACTCGAGTGAAGCGAACCCTGCTAAGTTAGAGACAAACGACGTGAAGTTTGACGCGCTTTAAGTTTATTGTGACGGCACGACCACCCGATAAAAAAGCTGCGAATTGGTCACGGGCGACGGATCGGTGAACGGGAATGTGTTGGTGGACGGCATGTTGGTGATGAGCGGAGTCCAGTTGAGAAGATTGGACGAGGTTTCGATCACATTTTGGTTGGTGGGGAACGACGTGACGACATCAAACTCAAATCGGCTGGCTGGCGTCAGCTTTGGAGACTGCAGGCCCAGTTTGGTCACATGAATAACGGGAGGCTGGCAAGAACCTGTGGCAAAATAAGCGGTGGCAAAGTTATCCTTCCGCACCCAAAGGGGGTAGTCGCCCTCCGGTATATTGGTTGCGACAATTGAAAAGGGAGGCGTTGTGTTAGTGAATGGCCCGGTTTGTGTAACGGTCCCCACGGAATTAGTGCCAACAAAGAACTCCACCGATCCAGTGTCTCCGAGCGGACTTGCCAGAAGCTCCGCACTGAAGACAAACGTCCCCGGAGCAGCAAAGACGCTCTCGTTCGGCGGAGAGGTGATTTCAAAAACCGGAGGCTCTGAAAATGAGATGATCGTTACTGGGACGGAAACTGATTCCGTGCTGCCACCCAAGTTGTTGACTGCCACCGCCCTGAGAAGTGGCTGCGAACCGAGGGGGCCCTGGCACCTTCCAGATGACGCTGAAAGGTGCATTGCTGACGACTCCAATCAGGTTGCTATCGGCAAAGAATTGCATCTGAGCAATCGAACCATCGGCATCCGTGGCGCTCGCCTTGATCTTGAGAAGGGTTCCGGGGTTGACCAAACGGTTGTAGCTGTAGCCACTGCAATTGGTCCGTGGCCAAAGGATAGATACCTCCGGTGGAAGATTGCTCGTTTGCACTTGGGCTGGGCTCGGGCCTATAAGCATGAGGAGCACGCTGAGCGTGAAT
The DNA here is from genome assembly GCA_963714605.1 of uncultured Verrucomicrobiae bacterium. GTDB lineage: Bacteria > Verrucomicrobiota > Verrucomicrobiia > Limisphaerales > CAVQOW01 > CAVQOW01. Next base: position 18,432 of record CAVQOW010000009.1, read on the forward strand.
GCCAATCGCATTAACATTGAAACAATCCGACCCGCGAGATTGTTTCTTACGCTTCATCACCCCTCCCGCCAAGTGAATTTTGGGAAATATTCAAGCCAGATTTCTGAGAGTTCCGGTAAACGCAATTACAATGAACCGTCAGTGATCGCTCAGCCCAACGATGTCGAAAGCATTGTGACCGAGATTGTCAGGTTGGAGTCAGAGAAATCGTCCACCTGAAACGGCAACTAACAACGGATTCATTTCATGTGCAATTGCGCCGGTATGCACGGGCATGCTGGCCAATTCTCTTCGCCTGCGCAGCCGCCGTGAAACGGTCGCAATCATGAAGATGGCCAAACGATTAGTTGGGGCATCACCTTGATCCTTACCACAAGGGGGTGAGGATCCAGCCAGTTTATCCCATCCGACTCTGGCTTTCGACTTGCGCTAAGCCTACATCGTCGTCATGTTTGCCCGTAACTTTTGCTGGCGACTGGAAAACCGTCGCTATGATATGTAAAAACGGACAGCATTTTAGAAAGGTTGGTGTCGAATGAAAATATGTCATCGTAAACTGATCGCGTGTGTCGGAGTCGCGCTCCTGAGCATTGGGTTGTCGTCGCGAACCGTCGGGCAGACGGAGACGAACAGCGCTTTCCCGGAGTTGAAGAAGCAACAGGAGCAGTTGACGCTTGAAAACAGCATCGCCGACCAGCAGTTGCGCAAGGAACTTGCCAGGCTCACTGCCGAGAAGCAGCGGTTCGAACTCGAAAACGGCATTGCCGACCAGCAGTTGCACCAGGAACTCGCCAAACTCACCGCCGAGAAGCAGCGGCTCGAACTTGAAAACGGCCTGACGCAGCAAAAGTCTCAAGCTGAAATTGCCGCGCTTCAGGCCGAGCTTGACAAGATGACCAAGCAGGCCGACCTGATGGCCAAGCGCGCCACGCTCCAGGAAGCGGAACGCAAGGCGCGGCTCGACGACGAATTGGCGGCCGAGCGGGAAAAGTTGGAGAAGATGAAATTGACCAACGACCTTGCCGCCGCGGAAGTCGCCGACAAAAGCCGGGAATTGATGCAGCGCGAGCAGGAAATGAAAGTGCGCACGGCGGAGTTGCAGGTGCAGCGTTCGGAATTCGAATTGCAGTTGGCCAAGCTGAACAACGACCTCGATCTGCGCGTAAAACGCGACTTGTGGAAAAATCGCGTCAACCACGACATTCAGTACACCAACGAACCCTTCAAAGACGGTGTGCTGACGATCAGCGACCGCCGGATTGCGCTGAACGGCCCCATCTGGATGGACACGGCGGATTACATTGCGGAGCGCATTGACTATTTCAACAACCAGAGCCACGAGTTCCCGATCTTCATTGTGATTGACCGGTCGCCGGGCGGTTCGGTCATGGCCGGTTACAAGATTCTCAAAGCAATGAACGGCAGCGCGGCTCCGGTTTATGTCGTCGTGAAATCGTTTGCGGCCAGCATGGCCGCCGGCATCACCACGCTGTCAAAGAGGTCGTTCGCTTACCCGAACGCGATTATTCTCCACCACCAAATAGCCGGTGGCATAGGGGGCGATCTGACCCAGGCGAGAGAGAATCTCAAAGAAATGGAGGAGTGGTGGAAACGCCTCGCGGCGCCGGTGGCCGCCAAAATGGGCATCAGCCTTGATGAATTCATCAAACGCATGTACCAGAATCGAAGCACCGGTGACTGGCTGGAATTCGGCGACGGTGCCCGCAATGTAAAGTGGGTGGACGAAATCGCCGAAACGGTCCGGGAAGAATCGTACGACAAAAATCCCGACGCCCCATCTGCGCCGGGCGGCTCAACTGCGGCTGCACACCTTGACACCCAACCTATGCTGCTGGAACGCGTGGACGCCAGCGGCCAGCGGTAAGTCCTGCTCCCTCGCCTCGATCCGGTGGACTGTTACTACCTGTACAATCCAGACAACTACTACCGGCTCACGCCCTGACATGGCAATCTGAATTTGGCAGATTTCAACGATGACGATTTCTGCAGTCGCCATCTGCCGTCCGCCTACTCGAAATCCATCTCGAAGCTGATGACGTTGCCGCCGACTTTGCTTTTGACCTTGGTGTTGGATTTGTTGATCACCGCCTGCATGGACTTGTTTTCCGTGAGCACTTCGGCAGTGAATCCGCGGATGCCGTTGCGCCGCGCAATGCGGGTCAGGTGCTGCAGCAGGAACGTGCCGATGCCGTGGTTCTGCCATTGGTCGCGCACGACGAACGCCACTTCGGCGCGGTTCGTCTTCGGGTCGAGGTAATAGCGGCCGACGGCGATGATGTCCTCGCCGGAGGCTTCGGGCAGCGTGCCGACGATGGCCACGTCGTTGCGGTGGTCGATGTAGACGAAATCCTGGATCTGCTTTCGCGGCACGATTTTCTGGTGGCCCATGAAGCGGTAGTACATCGTCTGCTTCGGACAGTGCATAGAACAGGTCGCGCATCCGCGGCTCGTCGGTCGGATGGATGGGCCGGAAGTTGAGCAGCGTGCCGTCGTTGAGCAGGTAAGTCGTGCGGAGTTCCTTCGGGCCGACGAGGATTTTGCCTTCCTTGTCCGCCAGCTCCGGCCGAAAGATATTTGGCTTCGATGGCTTCGCTGAGCAGTTCGGCGCGGAAATTGCGGGTGGGCGATGCTGATCAGCGCCAGGGCGCGTTCCTGCACGCTCTTGCCGTGGAGATAGGCCACGCCGTATTCGGTGACGACGTAATGCACGCCCGCCCGGGTGGTCACCACGCCGGCGCCGGGGCTGAGGCGCGTGACGATGCGCGAGACTGCGCCGTCCTGGGCGGTCGAGGGCAGGGCGATGATGCGCCTTGCCGCCGCGCGCACTGCGCGGCGCCGCGGTTGAAGTCCACCTGTCCGCCGATGCCGGAGAAGAATTTCGTGCCGAGCGAGTCGGCGCACACCTGGCCGGTCAGGTCGATCTCCAGCGCGATGTTGATGGCCACCATCTTGTGCTGCTGGCTGATGACGGACGGATCGTTGACGTACTCCGTCGGGTGGAAGGAGAACAGCGGATTGTTGTCGACGTAGTCGTAGAGCCTCTGCGTGCCCATGGCAGAAGCTGGCGACAATCTTGCCGCGGTCCAGCGTTTTGCGCGCGCCGGTGATCGCGCCGGACTCGATCAGATCGATGATGCCGTCCGTGATCATCTCGGTGTGGATGCCCAGATCTTTCTTGTCCTTGAGAAATCCCAGCAACGCCTGCGGGATGCGGCCGATGCCGAACTCGATCGTCGAGCCGTCCTCGACCAATGCGGCGAGGTTCTCAGCGATCTGCCGGGTGATTTCGTCGACCTCGGGCGGTCGGCACTTCGAGGATCGGCGCGTCGACCGGCACGAGGAAGTCGATGTCGTGGACGTGGATGAACGAATCGCCCAGCGTGCGGGGCATGTTGCGGATTGACCTGCGCGATGACCAGCGAGGCGTTCTCGGCCGCGCTTTTGACGATGTCCACGGACACGCCGAAGCTGCACATGCCGTTTGCGTCGGGCGGCGTGACGTGGATCAGGGCCACGTCCAGCGGGAGCTGGCCGGATTCGAAACAGACGCGGAATGTCGGAAAGGAGAATCGGCGTGTAGTCGCCAAGCCCTTCCTGAATGATGCCGCGGACGTTCTCGGCGATGAAGAAACTGTTGACGCGGAAATACTGCGCCAGTTCGCGGTGCGCGTAGGGCGCGTCGCCGAACGTCAGCAGATGCACGATTTCCGTGTCGGGCAGCTCGCTGGCCCGCTGGCGCGAGTGCTTGCACCAGTTCCATCGGCTCGCCGCAGCCGGTGCCGATGAAGACGCGCTGGCCGGGCCGGATCTTTGTGACCGCTTGCGGCGGCGGTCATGATTTGGGCCTTGTATTTCTCCTGCCAGCCCGGGTCGAAGAAGTTTGTTTGGACTTGCTCATGTGCTTCACCAACGGTTGAAAGGGTCATGCGCGCGTCGGCCACGTACGGCTTCCGTGCCGACCGCGCCGACGATGAACGGGTTGATGTCCAGTTCGGTGATTTGCGGATAGTCGGTCGCGAGCTGGCTGATGCGCTGCAGCGCATCGGCGATGGCTTCCGAGATCCACGCGGCGCCTGTCCGCGCGCGCCTTCGAGCAGCGCGTAGGAGCGCGTGCCCTTCAACATCTGCATCGCCTCGTCCGCCGTGATCGGCGCGAGGTGGAACGTCACGTCCTTCATCACTTCGACGAAGATGCCGCCCAAGCCGAACATCAGCATCGGGCCGAACTGCGGATCGCGCGTCATGCCCAGGATGACCTCGCGTCCGCGCGTGCCCATCTTCTCGACGAACACGCCGCGGATGATGCGCGTCGGGTGCGCGCCGCTGGATCCGCAGCATCATCAGATCAAACGCGTCGCGCACCTGCTCGGCGTTGGCGAGATTGATGCGCACGCCGCCGAAGTCGGATTTGTGAATGATGTCGGGCGAAGAGATTTTCAGCACGACCGGATAGCCGATGCGTTCGGCGATTTCGACCGCCTCGTCGGCGCTCCGGGCCAGTTGCCCGTCGAGGACGTTGAAGTCGTAGGCGCGCAGAATGTCCTTGGCTTCGACTTCACCGACCTGCGTCTGCGCCGCCGCGAATCTGCGATTGATGATGCGGTCCACGCGCCGGCGGTTGACCGGGAAAGCGGGTGACGATGCGCGGCGGGCGTCTGCGCCACGCGGCGTAATCGCACATGGCCCGCAGCGCGTCCACCGCGCGCTCCGGCGACGGGATAATTCGGGATGCCGGCGGCCATCAATGTTTCCTTCGCGACCTTCGACAGCCTCGCCGCCCATGAACGTCGCCAGCACCGGCTTCTTGCCGTTGTGCGTGGCGGCCAGCTTTTCCGCCAGCACCGACGGCTGCGTCATGTTCTGCGGCGTGACCACGACGACGATCGCGTCAATGTCTTCGTCTTCCTGCAGGACTTTCAGCGAATTGATGTAGAGATCCGGCGCGGCGTCGCCGATCACGTCCACGGGATTGCCGACGGACGCGGCTGCGGGAAGAAACTCTCGGAGTCTGGCTTTGGCCTTGTCGCTCGGCGTCACCATTTTCAGGCCGAGCGTTTCGGCCGCGTCGGCGGCCATGATGCCGGGGCCGCCGGCGTTCGTGATGACGGCCACTCGTTTGCCCGTGGGCATCGGCTGCGTCGCAAACGCTTGCGCGTAATCGAAAAGCGCCTCGAAATGTCTCCGCGCGAATCACGCCTGACCGCTTGAACGCCGCGCCGTAGGCGATGTCCGCGCCCGCGAGACTGCCGGTGTGCGGACGACGCGGCCTTGGCGCCGGCAGGGTGATGCCGACTTTCAGAATGACGACCGGCTTTATCGCCGCCGCTTCTTCCGCGATGCGGAGGAATTTGTTGCCCTCCTTGATGCTTTCCAGATAGCTGGCGATGACCGCGGTTTCCTTGTCTTCGGCGAGGGCTTGCAGAAAATCGGCTTCGTTGAGGTCGGCCTTGTTGCCGATGCTGATGACCTTGCCCATGCCGAGCTTTTGCTCGACGGCCCAGTCGAGGATCGCCACGCACAGCGCGCCGGATTGCGAGATGACGGAGATTTTTCCCGGCGGCGGCACGGACGGCGCGAACGTGGCGTTCATCCGGTGGTGCGTGTTGAAAATGCCGAGGCAGTTCGGCCCCATGAGCCGCACGCCACGGGACTGGCAAAGCGTCGACCAGCTCCTGTTCCAGCGCTGCGCCTTGGGCGCCGACTTCCTTGAAACCGGCGGTGATGACGGACGACAACCTTCGCGCCGGCGTCAATCGAACTTTGGATCGCGTCCTTGACGAATTTGGGCGGCACAACGACGACGCTGAGGTCCACCTTGCCGTCGAATTCCTGGAGCGAGCGGTAGCATTTCAGTCCGAGTACCTCGTTGGCTTCGGGGTTCACCGGGACAATGGTTCCCTTGAAGCCGCCTTTGATGAGATTGGCGACGACGGCGTGGCCGACTTTGCCGGGATTGCGTGAAGCGCCGAGCACGGCCACCGTCTGCGGATAAAGCAATGATTCAAGCATAGACAAATCGGGCTACACCTTCGCGTGTCTGGAGGGATGTGACTCACCAACGGTTGCTCAGGTGTTTACGTATTTTGTCGGAACATGGCAACACTGCTTACAATTCTTCGAATCGATGGTATGGAGATTCAAATGCAAAATCACTTGCAGTTTTAAAAGCGAGTCTGCAGATGGTGAGACGCGGTTCTCTTGAAGAAATTGAGGTTGACCCGGCAACGACCTCGTCATACAAACGATACTGTCAGAAAGGGCACCGGTGCAAAACAAACCGACAGGAGTTTGGCGCACGAGCGGGCTGGGGGAAGGGTTGAGTTCGCGCCCGGCTAACCCCATGGTTCGCACCTCTCGCACGGAGCGGTGTAGTCAAAGCTGTGAAATTCAGTTCGCAGTACAACGGTCGCACACCAATCGAAGGATCACTCTTCAGAACCTCCAACTTCAACACGTTTTATGAAACTCACCAAAATTCCATCCCAAAAACTCATTGGAATCGGCAGTCTCCTGCTCTTGATGCTCCTGAGCGGGCGAGCTCAAATTGTCTTCATCGGTTCCGGCACAAACTACGAGCCTTTCTCGGAATGGAAACAAAATGAGTTTCTCGGGACGAACGATGGGACCGGTGACACCAGCGGCACCGTTTGGGGTTTTGGCGATAGCGTAACGGGTTCAAGCGCCAGAATCACGACCAATGCGGCGCTGAGCTATCTCGGCTTGATGCCGGATCCGGTACTCACCGCAGAAAGGCCTCCAGAGCGGCACAGGCTTCGCCAAGAGCCGCTGCGCTACGTTCACCGCAGTCACCAACGGGACCGTTTATGCCTCTTTCCTGCTGAACGTCAGATCCAACCCCGTGTCCACCCGCGTGTTCCTTGGCTTAAGCGCTGCGAATAGCGGCACTGGCATCACGCCATATTGCGGGCTGTATCTCGACCCCTCCGGAAATTTGTTTATATCCAAGTATAATAACAATGTCAACGTCGTCACCCCACCGCTGGGTTCACTCTCCGTCCCTTTGGTTCTCAGCAACACCTATCTGATCGTGCTGGGCTACACGTTCAGCACCAACCGTGACATCGTCGGCGATGAATTCGACCTTTGGCTCAACCCGACTGCTTTGGGGCGCTATTATGACAACATGGTCCCGCCCCCAACGATCTCAACAACAACGGGCAGCGACTTACCGGTCGTTCAAAGCTTCTGTTACATTTGTCCTGCGATTTTGGCCTCCAGTTTGTCCCTCTTGTTTTATCTGGACGAGGTTCGGGTGGCCACCAACATCTGGGATACCGTGACGCCTTCAGGCTGTTTCCGGGGACGAACTGCGTATTGGTCGGTGGGACGAACTGTGGGTGTGTTCCAGTCATCTTGCCCTGCTCCGAAACGAATTGTGATTATTGGCTCGTAGGGAACGGTGTTTACACTGGGACGAAACTTGCCGGTACCGGAGGCGCGCTGGATTTCGGCTGCCAGACCAACAGTGGGATTTACACGGTTTTGGCGAGCAATAGTGACGGCTGCATTGGCTGGATGAATGGTAACGCGATAGTGGATGTCATGACTCCTCCCCGTATTATTACCCAACCCCAAGAAGCGTTCGTCTGCACCAATGGTCAGGCCGTGATCTCTGTCATCGCCACTGGCGGTAACCTGACTTTCCAGTGGCGGAAGGACGGAACGAATTTGCCTAACGGCGGTCACTACTACGGCGTTACCACTTCGAACCTGATAACCTATCCAGCGACCAGTGCCGATGTCGCCTCTGCTGGGAACGGTTATGACTGTGTGATCACCAACTCCTGCGGTTCGATTACCTCCGCACCTCCGGTTGCGCTGACATTGACGGCCCAGACGAACCTCTATTGGTATGGTGGGACGACGAACGTGTGGGATGTGACCGTCTCAGAAGACTGGGCAAGCATCCCCACCGGTTTTCCGGACTCGTTCTTTAACTTCGGTGACAATGTCATCTTTGATGAAAACGCGTACCCCATAAGTCCGGTGATTCTGGCAAGCCCCAATCTGACACCAACTAGGGTCACCGTGAATAATGACTTTGATCCTTACGCCTTCACCGGCCCCGGCAGTATTTCCGGCTCGAACTCAGCTTTGTTCAAGATCGGCACCGCTTCGTTGTTAATAAGTAACGCGAACAGCTACGCGGGTGGCACCACCATCAGCAATGGCGCAGTCTATGTCTTTAATGCCAATAGTGCCCTTGGCGTCGGCCCGGTGACCGTGGTGGGCGGCACGCTTGGCGGTTTGGGCACGATCCTCGGTCCTGTGACCGTGCAAAGCGGTGGTACTTGTCGCCCGGCTTTTCTGGAATCGGCACACTCACCATCAACAACACGCTCACCCTTCAAGCTGGCAGCACCACAAGCGTGGGGGTCAACAAGACCGCCGGCACAAGCGATCTGGTGCACAGTCTGACGAGCGCGTCACGTATGGAGGCACGCTTGTCGTCACCAATCCAGCCGGCACGTTGACGACGACCGATGCCTTCAAGCTCTTCGACGCCACGAGCTATTCAGGCGCGTTCGCAGCATCACACCGGCGGTGCCGGGCTCGGGTTTGCTCTGGGACACCGGCATGCTGACCAACAACGGCGCGTCGCCATCGAATTTGCGCCGCCGACTGCGATCCACATCACCACCTCCAGCATCCAGATACAAAATGATACCAACTTCGTGTTCAGTGGCACCAGCGACGCGATCGGCTGCACTACTCCGTGTGGAGTTGCACCAACGTCGTAGTGCTTCTCGCTCCCATCACACCTCCTATATATCCGACGGTGGAAAACAGTGGCAGCTTAGGAACTGTCGGGGAAGGGAGAAGCTTTGTGTTGGAATCATCGAAGAACACATTTAAGGCTTTAATCGGTACCATTTTAACCGGCGGCGTATGGGATTTGGGAAGCTTTGTGTTGGAATCTTCGAACAACACATTCAACAGTTCCGGTGGGTTTAATGTCACCAATGCCATGATACCTGGCATACGGTACAAATTCTACATGCTGCGCTCGCCATAGTCGGAAAGATGGGATTTGCTTGCGACTTGGTTGATCATTCTGCTGGAACTCAAGAAACAAAGCGGAAAACTCCTTGGTTCCCTTCGTTTTCTTCTGTTTAACGTCTTTGGTCTTTACGGCCAGCGGAGACGGTAGAAACGGGCGGGATAATTCGTCCACTGCGGATCGCTGAAATAGGACGAGACGCCGGTGAGTATGTTGGTTTGCACCGGAGACCAGATAGGATTGGCCAGGTTCGTGCAGGCTTCCACCACGACGACCAAGTTGTTGGTACCGATGATATTGAACCCAAATTGATTCGTCTGCACGCCGAAGCTGGCATCGCCGGTTTGCATCAGCGGGTTCCAAAGCACGGTCAGACAATCGCCAAACGTCGTCCCCCAGCCTTGGTTCCCGGCAAGTAGTAAACCACCGGAAGAGATTGTGGACGTGGGCCAAAAACTATGGCCATTCCAAAAACATCTGAACCAGCACTGGGGGCATTCCCTCGAAATAGACACTGGTCAGGTGGTTACAAAAAGCAAATGCCTCGCTGCCGATGCTGGTGACGCCGTCGGGGATCGTGACACTGCTCAAGCTGGAACAGTTATAGAACGCCTGGCCGCCGATGTTGGCAACACTGTTTGGAATCGTAATGCTGGTCAGGTTGGTGCAGAAAGCAAATGCCTCGAATCCGATGCTGGTGACGCCGCTGCCGATTATCACGTTGGTCAGGCTGAGACAGCCATTAAAGCGGTGCCAATGTTGGTAACACTGTTCGGAATCGTAACGCTGGTGAGGTTGGTGCAGGAACCAAACGCCCCGCTGCCGATGCTGGTGACGGGCAGTCCATTGATCGTGGCGGGGATGGCTATCGCTCCTCCGGTACCGGTGTATCCATTGATGGTGATCGTGCCGTTTACGGGCGTGCAAACAAATGGCGGATCCCACAAATATGCCGGAAGCCCGGCAAAGGTTGCAGCCCATCCCGTGTTCCCGGAAGATAATAGACGGCCCTATTGTTGATGTTAAAATAACCAAATGGAAGTGGGAGTCGCCCGGTCGGAACACCAAACACAGAGAAACCAACGCTGGGCGCATTGCCTTTGAAATAGATTTGGACTAAATTAAAGCAGCCATCGAATGCGAAATTTCCAATATTGGTGACAGTGGTCGGAATCGTAATGCTGGTCAAGTTAGTGCAAGCGGCAAACGCAAAGTCGTCGATGGTGGCGACAGTATTGGATATTGTGTAGCTTCCGACGATACTGCCATCAGGAACCAGGATGAGCGTGGTTTGATGCTTGTCGAATAAAATCCCATTAGAACTGCTATAAAACAAATTTTGCCCATCCACTGTAATGGAGGTCAAGCTGCTACAGTTGGCAAACGCAGCGCTTCCGATATTGGTAACACTGTTCGGAATCATAACGTCGATCAAGCCGGGACACTCAGCAAACGCGGCATTTCCGATACTGGTGACGTCGTCGCCGATGGTGACATTGGTCAGGCTGCCACAATTATTGAATGCCCCAATGCCGATGCGGACAACGCTGTTCGGGATCGTAATGCTGGTCAGGTTGGTGCAGGTAGCGAACGCAGCGTCTCCGATGTTGGTGACACTATTGGGAATTGTGTAGCTTCCGATGATACCGCCCGGCGCTTCGATGAGTGTGGTTTGACGCTTGTCGAATAAAATTCCATTGGTACTGCTATAAAACAAATTTTGCTCATCCACCATAATGGAAATCAAGCTGCTACAGTTGGCAACCATTTCTACGAGACCGTTTATGAGGAACATCTCATTTCTGACAGCTACTTCTCCGAGGTCGCTGCCAATGTTGGTAACACTGTTTGGGATCGTGATGCTGGTCAGGCTGGCGCAGTAATTAAACGCTCCACTGCCGATGCTGGTGACGTTCGTGCCGATCGTAACGTTGGTCAGGCTCGTGCAGTAATCGAACGCTCTACCACCGATGCTGGTGACTCCGTTCGGAATCGTAATGCTGGTCAGATTGGAGCAGCCAGAAAACGCCACGCTTGCGATGCTGGTGACACTGTTGGGGATTGTGTATCTTCCGACGATACCGCCCGGAGCTTCGATGAGCATGGTTCGATGCTTGTCGAATAAAATTCCCTCGGAACTGCTATAAAACAAATTTTGTTCATCCACCGTAATGGAGGTTAAGCTGCTACAATTGGCAAACGCTCCACTTCCGATGTTGGCAACACTTTTTGGAATCATAACCTCGGTCAATCTGGGGCAATCAGCAAACGCCGCATTTCCGATGCTGGTGACGCGGGTGCCGATCGTGACGTGAGACAGGCTGCTACAGCTACCAAACGCAGCATTTCCAATGTTGGTAACACTGTTTGGAATTGTAATACTGGTCAGGCCGGTGCAGTAATAAAACGCGTCTTGTTCGATGTCGGTGACGTTGGTACCCATCGTGATGTTGGTCAGGCTGCCATCAAAAAACGCCAGGGGCCCGATGATGGTGACCGGGTAGCCATTGGTCGTGTCGGGTATAACCACCACCCCATTGGAACCGGTATAGCCTGTGATGGTGATCGCACCGTTGTTAGTCGTGAAAGTGAACTGGGCCTGCCCCACGGCGGGCAATGCCAGCAACAACAGTAGCAGCGTCCTGGCGCAGAATTGTTTCTCAACTGTCCTCACGCAGCAATGTTGCGTCTGCGCGTTTCCCGCGTCAATGACAAGTTGTGGTGGCTATTTTAGGAAAGATGCCGCCGCGCTGTCCACCATAAATTCTCCATCCCAACGGTCCCCCGGCAGTGCGTCCCTGCTTGAATTTTGTTTGAGCGTCCGTCCACCGCAAAAAATGGGAAGCAAACGGCAAACGATGTGGAGCAGCTTTGGCCTCAGACGCCAGACTTGACCTGTCCGGGCGGGAAAGCACTATGGTCTAGCTTGAAGCCCGGTTTATTTGGCCCACGCAGACCGGCCAAATCGAAATGCAACCGAAACTTTCGTCTGCAACAAATCGCATGAGCAAACAAGTCAACGGCCACCGTTTCAAAACCATTGACGCCAATGAAGCCGTGGCGTCCGTCGCCTACCGCCTGAGCGAAGTCATCGCCATCTACCCAATCACACCGTCATCGCCGATGGGCGAATGGGCGGACGATTGGGCGGCGCGTGGTTTGAAAAATCTCTGGGGCACCGTGCCCTCTGTCATCGAGCTGCAAAGCGAAGGCGGCGCGGCGGGCACCATCCATGGCGCGCTGCAAACCGGCGCGCAGAGCACCACGTTCACCGCGTCGCAGGGTTTGTTGTTGATGATTCCGAACATGTACAAAATCGCCGGCGAACTGACGCCGGTGGTGTTTCACATCGCGGCGCGGTCTCTGGCGGCGCAGGGGCTTTCCATCTTTGGCGATCACAGCGATGTGATGGCGGCACGCGCGACCGGCTGGGCGATGTTGTGCTCGGCGTCGGTGCAGGAGACGGCGGATTTCGCGGCCATTGCTCATGCGGCAACGCTGGAATCGCGGATTCCATTCGTGCATTTCTTTGACGGTTTCCGCACTTCACACGAAGTCGGCAAGATCGCCGAAATCTCCGAACGACGTTTTGCGCGCGATGATCAACGAAGAGCGCGTGACCGAGTGTCGCACCCGCGCGATGACGCCCGATCGTCCGGTGCTGCGCGGCACGGCGCAGAATCCCGACGTGTATTTCCAGGCGCGCGAGGCGGCGAACAAATTTTACCTGCCCGTGGCCGACGAAGTGCAGAAGGCGATGGATAAATTCGCCGGGCTGACCGGTCGCAAATACCAGCTTTACGAATATCACGGCGCGCCTGACGCGGAGCGGGTCGTCGTCATCATGGGGTCGGGCTGCGAGGCGGTGCATGAGACGGTGGATTTCCTGATGGCGAAAGGCGAAAAGGTGGGCGTGCTCAAGGTGCGCCTGTTCCGTCCGCTCGATGGCAAACGGTTCGTCGCCGCGCTTCCCAATACGACCAAAGCCATCGCCGTGCTCGACCGCACAAAGGAACCCGGCAGTCCGGGCGAACCGCTTTATCTCGATGTCGTGGAAGCAATTTACGAATCCGCGACGAACAACGGAAAGAAATTTGCAAAAATGCCCGCCGTCGTTGGTGGTCGCTACGGATTGTCCTCAAAAGAATTCACGCCGGCAATGGTCAAGGGCGTGTTCGACAATCTCGCGCAATCCAAGCCCAAGAACCATTTCACCATCGGCATCAACGACGACGTGCTCGGTTTGAGTTTGCCGTACGATCCGGCGTTTTCCACCGAGCCTGCGGACGTGGTTCGCGCAGTGTTCTTCGGTTTGGGCGCGGACGGCACGGTCGGCGCGAACAAGGATTCCATCAAAATCATCGGCGAATACACCGACAACTGGGCGCAAGGTTATTTCGTGTACGACTCGAAAAAGTCCGGCGCGGCCACGGTGTCGCATTTGCGTTTCGGCCCGCGCAACATCCGTTCGACCTACCTGATTTCAAACGCGAACTTCCTGGCCTGCCACCAGCCGTCGTTGCTGGAGCGCTACGACATGCTGAAGTACGCGCAGTCGGGCGCGACGTTCCTGCTCAACACCCAGTTCGGGCCGGAGGAAGTTTTTGCGAAGCTGCCTGAGACGATGCAGCGGCAGATCATCGAGAGGAAGGTCGAAGTTTTACGTCATCAACGCGTTCAAGGTCGCCAAGGAAACCGGCATGGGCGGTCGCATCAACACCATCATGCAGGTTTGTTTCTTCGCGCTTTCCGGCGTGCTGCCGCGCGATGAAGCCATTGCGCACATCAAGGATTCGATCAAGAAAACCTACGGCAAGAAGGGCGAGGAAATCGTGGCCATGAACATCAAGGCCGTGGACGCCGCGCTTGCTTTCATGCACGAGGTCAAAGTACCTGCTGCCCCAGTCAAAGGATTGGCGGCGCGGCCAACCGTGCCCACGCAATCGCCGGATTTTGTCAAGGACGTGCTCGCCAAGATGATGACCGGCGACGGCGACGATCTGCCCGTCAGCGCGATGCCGGTGGACGGCACGTATCCGACCGGCACCACCCGCTGGGAGAAACGCAACATCGCGCTGGAAATTCCCGTGTGGGATCAGGCGGTCTGCATCCAGTGCGGCAAATGCGTGTTCGTCTGTCCGCACGCGACGATTCGCAGCAAGGTTTATGAGCCGGCGAAACTCGCCAAAGCGCCGGAAACCTTCAAGTCCGCTGACGCCCGGTTGCCGGAGTGGAAAGGACAGAAATTCACCATTCAGATTGCGCCCGAAGATTGCACCGGCTGTTGCATCTGCGTGGACGTTTGCCCGGCGCGCAACAAGTCCGAAGCCAAGCTCAAGGCCATCAACATGCGGCCCGTCGCCCCGATTCGTAACGCCGAAATCAAGAACTGGGACTTTTTCCTCGCGCTGGGCGAGATGGATCGCCGCAAAATGAAACTCGACAATGTGCGCTCGGTGCAACCGTTGCAGCCGTTGTTCGAGTTCTCCGGCGCGTGCGCCGGGTGCGGTGAAACGCCCTACGTGCGCCTGCTTTCGGCGCTGTTCGGCGACCGCTTGCTCGTGGCCAACGCCACCGGCTGTTCCTCGATTTACGGCGGCAATTTGCCCACCACGCCGTGGACGATGAACGCAGAAGGTCGCGGGCCGACGTGGTGCAATTCGCTTTTTGAGGACAACGCCGAATTCGGTCTTGGGTTCCGTGTTTCAATTGACAAGCAAAAGGAATTCGCGGGCGAGTTGCTCAAGCAGCTTGCGCCGCAAGTCGGTGACGATCTCGTCGGCAAGATTCTTGGCAATCCGCAAAAGGACGAGGCGGACGTTTTCGATCAACGCGAGCTGGTCAAGACGCTGAAGGCAAAACTCAAGAGCGTGAATTCGTCCGTTGCGAAACAACTCCTCACGCTGGCCGATCAACTCGTTCGCAAGAGCGTGTGGATTCTTGGTGGCGACGGTTGGGCCTACGACATTGGCTACGGCGGTTTGGATCACGTGCTGGCCAGCGGGCGCAACGTCAAGGTGCTCGTGCTCGACACGGAAGTTTATTCCAACACCGGCGGCCAGTGCTCGAAATCCACCCCGCGCGGCGCGGTGGCGAAATTTGCTTCCGGCGGAAAACCGCTCGCGAAGAAAGACCTCGGTCTTATCGCAATGACTTACGGCAACATTTACGTGGCGTCGGTGGCGATGGGTGCGAAGGACGAGCAAACGCTCAAAGCATTCCTTGAAGCTGAAGCTTACGATGGGCCGGCGCTGATCATCGCTTACAGCCATTGTATCGCGCACGGCATCAACATGAACACCGGATTGCAGAACCAGAAAGCCGCCGTGAATTCCGGCCAATGGCTGCTTTATCGCTACAATCCGGACCGCACCAAGGACGGTCAGAATCCACTTCAACTCGACTCCGGCGGACCGCAAAAGATGCGGATTGATGAATACATGGGGCTGGAAAACCGGTTCAAGATGCTCACCAAGAGCAAACCGGAGGAAGCCAAACGGCTGGCGGCGCTCGCCCAAACCGACGCCGAAGCGCGCTGGCGGCTTTATCAGGCGCTGGCGGCGCGGGATGTCAAACCCAAAGAAACTCCTGCAGCGGCAACGGCCACAACCGTGGATCAACCAGCCATAATTAGAATTTCACCAAAGACAAATTATGGACCTGAGCACCACTTACCTTGGATTGAAACTGCGCAGCCCGCTTGTGCCATCGGCAGCGGCGCCGCTGACCGAAGACATCGCCAACATCAAGTTGATGGAGGATTCCGGCGCGGCGGCGGTCGTGCTTTACTCTTTGTTCGAGGAGCAACTGCGGCTGGAGCGAAATGAGTTGCACCATCACCTTGACGCAGGCACCGAAAGTTTTCCCGAAGCGCTGACGTATTTTCCCGAACCGGCGGAATTTAACGTCGGCCCGGAACAATATCTCAAGCACATCGCCAAGGCGAAAGCGGCGGTGAAAATTCCCATCATCGCCAGCCTCAACGGTTCGACGCTCGGCGGCTGGACGGATTACGCAAAAAAAATTCAGCAGGCCGGCGCGGACGCGCTGGAGTTGAACATATACAGCATTCCGACCGACTGTTCGCTTTCCGCGGAACGGATTGAAGACATGTACGTGGACATTCTTCGCACCGTCAACGAACAGGTTTCGATCCCGGTGGCGGTAAAACTCAGCCCGTTTTTCACCAACTTCGCGCACGTGGCGAAACGCCTCGACGTGGCGGGCGCGGACGGCCTCGTGCTCTTTAACCGGTTTTACCAGCCGGATATTGACCTCGAAACGCTCGAAGTGACGCCGAACATTTTGTTCAGCACGCCGATGGCGATGCGGTTGCCGTTGCGCTGGGTGGCAATCCTGCATGGCCGCTTGAAGGCCAGCCTCGCCGCCACCAGCGGCATCCACCGCGCAACCGACGTGATTAAAATGCTGATGGTCGGCGCAGACGTGACACAACTGGCTTCGGTGCTGATGCGCCACGGCATCAAGCAACTCACAGTTATTGAGCGTGAAATGCGCGAGTGGTTGGAGAAACACGAATACGAATCCGTGACGCAGCTCAAAGGCAGCCTGAGCCAGAAGAAATGCGAAGATCCGAGCGCCTACGAGCGCGCCCAATACATGCGCGCCATCTCGACGTTTCCGTCAGAGGTCAAGCAGTAGTCGGGATAAATTCAGTTTATATTAACGCGATTGAACTGGCTGTCCAATGTCATTGCCTGTGGAAGAGCCTGTTTGAAATGACAGGGCAGGGGCTTCCATGACATGGCATTGCGTCCGTAGGATTGCTGGCGTATCATGTTATAGTGGCTGAATGAAAATGAATACTTGGTCAATACGTTTCGCTCATGCTGGTGGTGTCTTCTTCGGCGTGTTGATGTTGTCTTTCGGAAGCTGCACGCAAGCGTTCGCCAGCCACTCCAGTCAGTCGCACCACAGTAGTCCGAGTAAGCCTTCCAGGGAACAACCTCACAGCCGTCCAAGCATAGCTTCGTGGCACCGGCCTCACAGCCGTCCAAGCGAAGCTTCGTGGGCACCGGCCTCACAGCCGTCCAAGCACACCCTCGTGGCACCAACCTCACGCAAAGCGTCTGAAAAAGAAAAGTGTTCATATTGGAGGGCGGAATTGGCTTCAGGAACCGAACCCACCGTCGGCGCAACCAGACGATCAGACCGTACACGAACTGAAAAATTAGTAGATTTGGAGTTTGATGCACCACCTGCCAAAAACTGAAAAAAAGTGGTCTGCGTTCTGAAGGAATTGAGCCGCACTTCCGGTTAGTGGTGGCCGCCGCCGTGAAAACCGCCATGATAGTAACCGCTTCCGCTGAAACCGCCGATGCTGAAGCTGCTCCCAAAACCAAAGGAAAGCGACCATCCAGGATAGGGATATCCGTAGTATCCGCCGTACCAAGGATAATAACCGTCGTGGTTGTAAAAGACGGGCTGCGGTGAACTCGGAAACACGTACACCGTCGGAGATTCAACCGAGGTTGGGGCCATCTGGACATAAGTGGTTTCGGGTTGTGTGTTTTGGGCGCTGGCGCGCGAAGAACTTGCCATGGCTTCAGCCTGGATCCGGGCCGCGACGCGCGCACTCGCTTCCGCGATTTCCCGGCGGTGGTTCAGCATGGTGTTGATCACGCGATCGGACACCCCTTGTTGTCGCAAATAAATGATTTCAGTGGCGCTCAAGTTGTACGTCACTGTCGAATTCTCGATAAAGGAAATGATGCTGCCTTCGCTGGCGTGCGCAGCCCAGAGGCTCAATACGTCCAGCGCACCAAATGACAGTTTAACCTGGCTGGATGAGCTGGAGACCGCCGTTTTGGCGGGGTCGGGACTGTTGGTGGGAATGGAAGAACTCTGCGCGGCAACGAACATCGCACCAAGGGCCAGAAGCGTGAAACCGGCCATCGTCCGCATTGACCTTGGAAAAATTCGGTCTCTCATAACTGTGGTGCAGCCTGTCACAACAATTTCGCCCGCATTGACTGGCAGGTCAAGGGAGGGGCGACGGCAGCATTGCGAAGGCAGTGACCTCCTGCCGCGCAGCATTGAACCCTGCCCGGGCAGCGCAAAAAAAGTGCAAAATACTTGTTGCGCTTTGGCGGGATTGTCCGTAATTAAGGCGGCGATCGAAGGTTTGTTAGCCGCGTGCGGTTAAAGATGTTGTTGGTATTTCCGCAGCAGCAGCTTCCCAAAATTCACAATTCAAACCGGTTTTTAGGGTTGTTTCTAAAGCCTTCGAGCATTGAACACAGTTTATGAGCGGTTCGAACAATAATGGGCCGGAATCAGGTTCCGGCTATCTGGAGATTTCTGAAAAGGGCTTCGGTTTTCTGAGGACGGAGGCCAATCACTTCCACCCCAAACCGACCGACATCTTCGTGACGCCCGACACCATCAAGCGCAGCTTCCTGCGGGAAGGCCCCACATTGTCGGGCCGACCCAGCCGCCGCATCGCGGCACAAGCCCACAGCTCAAGTCTGTCGAGACGGTCAACGAGATGCCGTTTGTGGAATACACGAAGGCCGTCCGCTTCGAGAATCTCACGACCATTGATCCCATCGAGAAATTCAAACTCGAAACCAGCCCGGATTTGATTGAAACGCGCGTGATTGACCTGGTCACGCCGATTGGCAAGGGCACGCGCGGATTGATTGTCTCGCCTCCGCGCAGCGGCAAGACCACCGTGCTCAAACAGATCGCCAACGCCATTACTGAAAACCACCCTGAAGTCTATGTGATGGTGCTGCTCATTGACGAGCGCCCCGAGGAAGTCACCGATTTCCAGCGCTCGGTGAAGGCCGAGGTCGTCGCGTCGTCGAACGACCAGGATTTGGAAACGCACGTGCGGTTGTCGCGTTTCATGATCGAGCGCTGCCGGCGCATGGTCGAATGCGGCAAAGACGCGTTCGTGCTGATGGATTCGCTGACGCGCATCGCCCGCGCCTACAACAACGTTCACGGCGGCAGCGGTCGCACGATGTCCGGCGGCGTGGACGCGCGCGCGCTGGAAATTCCGCGGCGCATGTTTGCTTCCGCCCGCAAGATCGAAGGCGGCGGCTCGCTGACCATCATCGCCACCGCGCTGGTGGACACCGGGTCGCGCATGGACGAACTGATTTTCCAGGAATTCAAAGGCACGGGCAACATGGAGTTGATTCTCGACCGCAAGCTTTCCGACCGGCGACTGTTCCCGGCCATTGACATTCCGAAGAGCGGCACGCGCAAGGAGGAAAAACTTTTTCCGCCCAAACAAATCGAGGCCGTCCGCAAACTCCGCCGCATGATGGTGGATTTGAATCCCATCGAAGCGATGGAAACGCTCGTCCAGGCGCTCAAAAAGCACAAGACCAACGACGAGTTGCTCGCCAAGCTGGACAAGGGCAGTTGAGAATCCTCTCCGTCGTTTGCTCGGTTTCCCGCGTTGCACTCGTTTGCCACCCGCGTCGTGACTTTGTCCGGCTATTTGTCCAAGAAGTACGAGTCTGGCCCCAAAAATCATGTGTGAGTTCGAAGATTTTTATCCTTCAAGGTGCAAGCCTGAGCGCGGCGGAGAATTCCGCAGCCACGCACGGAAAGTCCCCGATCGGCCAAAAATCCAAAGTTGTTTTTTTATCAAAGGAAGGTATGATTAGCAATGTTCGTGGCGGACTGATTCGATATATTCAAAGCATGACGTATTAAAGGAGCGGATTTGTGTTCAGGCGATTTTTCAACTTATCCTCCAAGGCGAAGGTTGCAGCATTTTGTCTGGCCTTGCTGGGTATGGCGGACTTAGTCAGTGCCCTGCCTACATTGCCGACCATTCCCGCCAATACATACTACGTCACAAATTACGGCGCGATCGGGAACGGAGTAACGACCAATACGACCGCGATTCAGGCCGCCATAAACGCAGCCAGCACGGCAGGCGGCGGCACGGTGGAAATTACGCCGGCAACCAATGCTTATATGTGCGGGCCGCTCACACTCAAGGGCAGCATCAACCTGCATATTGACGGCGGCGCGCTGCTGCGGATGCTGCCTTACGGCAGTTATCCCGGCTCGGCCAGTTTTATCGGCGCCACCAATGTGAACGATGTTGAAATCAGCGGTTCGGGGGCAATTGACGGGCAGGGTTTCGCCTGGTGGGCCGCGTTTGAAGCCAATTCATCACTCGCCCGCCCCATCATGATTCGATTCCAAGGATGCAACCGCCAGTTGATCCAAAATGTAACGCTCTCAAATTCTCCGATGTTTCACATTTCAATCAGCAGCAGCAAAGGCAATGCGACTGTTCAAAGCGTCACCGAAGTGGCGCCATCGTCCAGTGACCCTACCAACCCGTCGCACAACACGGATGCGTGCGACGTGAGCGGAACCAACATCCTGGTGCAAAACTGCAACTTCAGCGTGGGCGACGATG
The DNA here is from genome assembly GCA_963714605.1 of uncultured Verrucomicrobiae bacterium. Lineage (GTDB taxonomy): Bacteria > Verrucomicrobiota > Verrucomicrobiia > Limisphaerales > CAVQOW01 > CAVQOW01. Next base: position 38,888 of record CAVQOW010000009.1, read on the forward strand.
ATTTCACCTGCAGCGGTGGCACCTCAGGCATTCTCCTCACCAACAACGCCTATGGCAACGGCCACGGCATTTCCATTGGCAGCTATACTGACAGCGGAGGCGTGTCCAACATGACCGTCATCAACTGCACGATAACCGGGGCGGACAACGGCATCCGGATCAAATCGGACGATGGGCGCGGCGGCCTCGTCCAGAATATTTCCTATTGCAACGTCAACATGACGAACGTGCATTTACCGATTCAGATTTACAGTTACTACAATGAAGTCGGCATACCCAACAGCATCTCACCCTATCACGCCGCGACGCAGTCCGTCGCCTCCGTGACCAGCACCACGCCGATTTACCGGAACATCACATTCAGCAACATCACCGCGACGTACACCATCTGGACGTCCGTCAGCAATTATCCCGTGGGCATCATCTGGGCGCGCACGGAATTGCCTGCGACCAACATCGTTTTCAACAAAATCAATTTGACTGGCGATAAAAGTTTTTGCCTCTACAACGTCAGCGGCGCGCAGTTTATTGACCCGAGAATCACCGTGTCAGCCGGCACCAATACCCTTGCGCTCTTTAACGCGCAATTTGTCGTCACCAACAGCGCGCCCACGACAAACCTTTTTACACTGGATGGAATCTCAACGAATTCCTACGCCAACAATCTGGCCCTTTACAATGCAAAAGCCGCCTTGAGCAACACCAACGCGTTGGGGAACAGTCCGCTTTTAACGGTGAGCGGGAGCACGCTGACCATCAGCAACAATCTGGCACTAACCAGTTCGTCTGTCTTGAACTTTGGCCTGGGCACAAACAGCACGACGGTGGGCGTGACCAGCAATCTCGTGCTCAGTGGCACGCTAAACGTTGCGGACGGCGGCGGGTTCGCCCATGGCAAACACCTCTTGTTCACTTACGGTCTCGCTTTGACGACAAACAATCTCTCGTTCGGCACCATGCCCGCCGGTTACAACTACTTCATTGACACCAATACGTTCGGTCAAATCTTTCTGGCGGCGAATCTGATGGTGACTTCTCCGCCGGTGGCGAATCCGGACACCTACTACCGGGCCAAGGGTGCGTCGCTGAAGATTCGCGTTTCCGACCTGTTGGCCAATGATACGGATCCGGATGGCTACTACCCAATAACATTTACAGGCGTCAGCCTGGTCACCACCAATGGTGTGACCCTGATCACCAACAGCACCACGATCTTTTACACCAACAACGCGAACGTAGCGGACAGCTTCACTTACACAATCACGGACGCCAACGGCAAAAACGCCACCGGGACGGTCTATATCTTTATCGCCAGCGGCGTGACCGGCCAGTTGACGGGGCCGATTACTGTTAACGGCGGGACGGTGACGGCGACGTTTGGCGGCATTCCCGGCACGTCATATTACGTTCAACGCGCCACCAATGTCAGTTTCACGCTGGGCATCTCGAACTTCCCGGCGCAAGTCGCCCCGGTGGGTGGCTTGTTCCAGGTGCAGGATAGTTTTGGGGATTTGGGCAGTCCGCCATCACAGGCGTTTTACCGGCTGATGCTCCAGTAAATAAAGTGAGCGGCGGGCTTGCAATTTCCAAGACCTTGGTGGTTCAAGGCAGTTGAAACAATCTGGTTGCGGTGCAAGCGATTTAGCTTGCTGCAAAGCGGTTAAAAGGTTTCCCCGTTTTGAAGACAGATCGAATCCATCTAAGCAGCTACGTTTGGTTTCCGTCACTGGATTTCCACTGGAAGCGAAAATCACAGGCCAAGTTGCTTGTTCTGCCATTCCGTGAAGTCGTCTGCTTTCACCTTGTCCGACCAGTCCGCGAGCTTCTGCCCCCCCGCTTCTGTCCCGCGCAAACGCAGCGTCGGCGGGTATTTGATGCCGTGATCAGAAAACCAGGGAGGGGCTGTATTTGCCAGGCAGGTAGCAATGTTTGTCGCTTGCCGCTCTCGTCAGCTTGTATTATCATCAAAACAACGATGAACGGAAAGAAAGCATCTTCTCCCTCACCCGCACAACGTCAATAAACTTGCGGAGCACCGAATGGCGACTCCCCATCATTCAAGCCTTGACCGATTCAATTAAACACCTGATTGGCAGTTTGGCGTGCGGGGTGGCGCTGGCACTCATGCAAACGGCACAGGCAGGGACAATTGTATGGAATGGAGCCAGCGGGACAGACACGAACTGGTCCAACGGAAATAACTGGGCCGGATCGGTTGTTCCTACGGCCGGGGACGACGTAAAGTTTTTCGATGCTGGCGCAGCCATAACGGTTTCCAACATTAACAACGTTGCAGACGTAACCTTTAGTGGCACCATCGGCTCATTGCAATACGGCAACACGAACAATTTTCACACCACCCTCATCTCCGCTGGCCAAACTTTGAACCTCAACGGCACCAATGGGCTTTCGGTATTCATGCCCGCTCAGGATACTGCCACCGGACCTGCAAAATCGGTGTTTGCCACGATCACGGGTCCGCGAGCGACGCTGAATCTGAGTAATGCGAGCGCCAATCTGGTGATCAACCAGAGTCACACCAACAGCCCTGGCGGTCGGGCGACGCTGGACATGTCGGGTCTGGATACGTTCACAGCCAATTTCAATCGGCTCGGCATTGGCACCGTTAGCCTGCCCAACACGATGAATCCGGGTGGAGGCACGGGTAATCAGCGCTGCCTCGGCACACTTTATCTGGCGAAGACGAACCTCATCCGCCTGAACTATTCCGTCCCGCTCGCGACCTACTTAGCCGCCAACGCGACCAATGCGCTCGAACTCAGCCGTAATCCCGGCAATAACGCGGGCGGCGTCAGTTTTCTGTACCTGGGCCAGACCAACGCCTTCTATCTCGACAGCATCGGCGTGGGCCGGGACAAGGCTTCGGCCACGTCAGCCGGATGGCTGGGTTTCAATCCTGCCTTTACCAACAACAACCCGACCGCTTATTTTCGCGGGACGGGCGGCGACTCGAGCCGGATAACCTGGTGGGGTATCGGGGACATGAACGCCAGTGGCTCCTCGGTTCAAGTTTCTGTCGGCACCAGTGATTTCAGCAACGGCAAGGTTGATGCCCTGGTAAACGTGATGTCCCTCGCGCGGGACGGCAGTGCGCCAACCACTGCGAGCGCCAACAACCAGGGTATGCTTACGTTCACGGCCGGGATCGTGGACGTCAACACGCTCTACGTCGGCAATCAGTCTCTCGGCGGCAGCAGTAGTGGCAGCAATTACAACGCATGCATTGGAATTGTGAACGTCAACGGTTCCAACGCCACATTGGTGGTCAATAACAATCTCGTGCTCGGCGGGACGGTCACCAACAGCGTCACAGCTCAACGCACATCCGGCACCCTCAACATCAACCAAGGCATCATCCGGGCGAACACAATTACCGTCGGCACCGTCAGCACCAATAACACCATCAACTTAGTAGGCGGCACCCTCGTCGTCACCAACACGTCTGGCACCAACACCGTGGGCACCGTGGGCCAGCCGGTTACCATCCTGACACTTTCCAATGCGACGCTTTTGTTGAGCGTGAACAGCAATGCCATGCCCAGCGTCGCAGTCTCAACTCTGCAAACTGGCGGGACGACCAATGGCATTGGTCTGACTTCAGTTCCGGTCTTTCGGTCCTACCCAACCCATGTTGTAGTCATCAAATACACCATACTCGATTCGTACGGGTTTGTCCTGGCCGGTTCGCTCGCGTCAGCGCCCGGGGCTTACTTGGTGAACAATGCCGCCAACCAATCCATCGACCTAGTGCTGACCAGCGGCCCGACGCCAACGGCTGGCGGACTGTCATTCTCGCAGCAACCCGGCAACACCGTTGCCGGTTCCGGCATCTCGCCTGCAGTAAAAGTGGTCGTGACCAACTCCGACGGCACCGTTGCCACCAATACCACCGTGATCCTTTCGCTCCTCAACGGCACGGGCATTCTCAATGGAAGCTTGAGCCAGGTAACCGACCAGAACGGTGTCGCCACCTTTGCCGATTTGAATCTGAACGCTGCAGGTCAAAAAACGCTGCGCGCGGCTGCGGGCGGGAAAATAGCCGGCAGCGCCAGTTTCAATATCTCTGCTGCGCCACCCGCGAGCCTTGCGTTTGCCGCGCAACCGATTGACACTGTCGCCTTATCCAACATCACTCCGGCGATAGTGGTGGAATTGCTGGATCCCTACGGCAACAACTCTCCGACCAACGGCATCGCAGTAAGCCTAGCCTTGAGCAGCGGCAGCGGGATCTTGAGCGGCACAACCAGCGTCAATACCGACCCGAATGGCAAGGCCGTGTTCGCCAATCTGAGCATCAACCTGACCGGCGCCAAGCAATTGACCGCCAGCGCCAGTGGTCTGCCGAGTACAACCAGCCGACGGGTGGTGATCCTGCCGAACATTCCACTGCCGGTGATCCCGAACCAGACGTTCTACGTGACCAACTACGGCGCGACAGGCGACGGGGTGGCGACCAACACGGTGGCGATTCAAAACACAATCAATGCCGCTTCGCTCGCCGGAGGCGGCACGGTTCGCATCACCCCCGGCGTTTATTTGTCAGGCCCGCTCTCCCTCAGCAACAGCATCAACCTGCAAATTGATGCTGGCGCGATGTTACAGATGCTGCCTTATGGCAGCTATCCCACGAACGTTCCAAATTTCATCTCCAGCACACGCTTGCATGATGTAGAGATCAGCGGCGGGGGAACCATTGATGGCCAGGGCGCTCCTTGGTGGGCGCTGTTTAATGCCAACAACGCGGCACTCCGGCCTCACGATATGATTCTGATGTCACTTTGCACCAATGTCCTGGTGGAAAATGTGACCCTCCAAAACCCGCCCAACTTTCACCTCGACCTGAACGGCCCCGACGTCAACGTGAACATACGGTATATTACCATCAACACACCGCCCTCTCCCAACACTGACGGCATTGACATCGCTGCAACCAATTGCCTCATCCAGTACTGCTCGATAAACGACGGTGATGACGATCCTGTCCTCAAAGGCCCGGCTTATGGTGTGACCGTTGCCGATTGCTCCATCGGCCTGAGTTACGGCATCGCCGTCGGCAGCACGCTCGCCAATGGCGGCGCCTCAAATTTTTGCGCTGTCAATTGTGTCCTGACCAACACCATTTACGGCATTGATCTCAAATCCGATCGCGACCGGGGCAATCTGATGCGGAATTTTTCCTTCGCCAATCTGATCCTGAACAACGTGCAGACGGCCTTTATCATTTACAGTTACTACACCAACACCTATTACGGATCGCTGAACACCGTTACTCCAGCCATCGCCGCGCTGGATCCGCCCCAGCCTGTCACCGCCACGACCCCCATCTGGAGCGACATCACTTTCAGCAACCTTAACGTTACGGCAACGGGCCTTGCTGGCATCATCTGGGGCGTGCCGGAAATGCTGGTGTCCAACGTGACGTTTACCGGAGTTTCCATTTCGGCCAGCAAGTCGTTCGACGTCTTCAACGCGCGGGGTGTCCGGTTCGTGGACTCGCCCATCAGCACGCCGCCCGGCATTAATAACTTTGAACTCTACAACGCCGAACTGACCCTCAGCAATTCCGCGCCCGTGTCCACACCCGTGACCTTGGATGGATTTTCCACCAACGGCAATGGCAACACACTGCTGCTCTATAACGCGCAGGTCTTGGTGAATAACACCAACCTCTTTTCTGCCAATCCGACCATTACCTTGGGCGGCAGCACTCTGATGGTCAGCAACAATCTGAACCTTGGCGCAGCCTCGTCGCTGAACTTTGTCCTCGGCACGAATGTCACGAAGATTATGGTGATCAGCAACCTGACTTTGAGCGGCACGCTAAACGTTGCGGACGGCGGCGGGTTCGCCCATGGCAAACACCTCTTGTTCACTTACGGTCTCGCTTTGACGACAAACAATCTCTCGTTCGGCACCATGCCCGCCGGTTACAACTACTTCATTGACACCAATACGTTCGGTCAAATCTTTCTGGCGGCGAATCTGATGGTGACTTCTCCGCCGGTGGCGAATCCGGACACCTACTACCGGGCCAAGGGTGCGTCGCTGAAGATTTGCGTTTCCGACCTGTTGGCCAATGATACGGATCCGGATGGCTACTACCCAATAACATTTACAGGCGTCAGCCTGGTCACCACCAATGGTGTGACCCTGATCACCAACAGCACCACGATCTTTTACACCAACAACGCGAACGTAGCGGACAGCTTCACTTACACAATCACGGACGCCAACGGCAAAAACGCCACCGGGACGGTCTATATCTTTATCGCCAGCGGCGTGACCGGCCAGTCGACGGGGCCGATTACTGTTAACGGCGGGACGGTGACGGCGACGTTTGGCGGCATTCCCGGCACGTCATATTACGTTCAACGCGCCACCAATGTCAGTTTCACGCTGGGCATCTCGAACTTCCCGGCGCAAGTCGCCCCGGTGGGTGGCTTGTTCCAGGTGCAGGATAGTTTCGGGGATTTGGGCAGTCCGCCATCACAGGCGTTTTACCGGCTGATGCTCCAGTAAATAAAGTGAGCGGCGGGCTTGCGGTCATCCAATCCGCTTTGCGCGGTTCACGCTATCTCAAGCCTTCAGCCATGCCAGAGTTTGCTGACGTGAACCAACGTTCACTACGATCCCATGTCCTGTTGTCCCGGCAGTGTAAGGATTTTGAGCACACCAAACGTCGCCAAATCGTCATGGCAATTGCCGAAATAGTTTCCGTACAATCGGGGACGCTTGACTGCTACCGTCCCATCCGCACAGCGATGATCTTATCCCGGATTGGAAAAGGCACTTAAGAATTGCGAAAATGCCTTTTTCACAATGATTTGAGGGTTTTCACCTATATTTTAACTGCCATTGTGTGCTGGCCATTTCCCCATCCGCCCGCAAGTGTTCGATGCCTGTTGGTGATGATTCTATAGTGTCACTGCCGCCCCCAGACGCTGCCGTACATCTCGGCACAAGAATCGCTGTCTTATAAGGATGAAAAGGGTGAACCGGGTGTTTGCCTGAACGGTACGTTGAGAGTTATGACAATGTTGCGATGTGTTGGAGGAGCGATTTGGCTGTCGGCCGTGTGTTTGATTCTTTCCGGCTGTCAAACCCCCAAGCAGGTTGACACCCGTCCACGTTTCCACGAAGAGGCTGCGGCCAACGTGGTACTGCAGTTTTCCCGCTGGGACTATATTTTTATGATTCATCCGGATTACCGCGAGGACGGTTTCCAGTACCGGTTGACCCCTGACACCCTCGGCCAGGCGTTTGATCGGATGCACGTGGAACGCGGCATGGCAGTGGTCGTGATCGGCTGGTTGGTACGACCAGAAACAATTGACTGAACTGGTCGCGGAGTGGAATTCAATCCTGAAGAACCACGGATTCCAGCGGGTTGTTTGCGTGCACGGCACCGGTGATAAAAAGATTGACGGAGCGGTCATAATCGACGACTCGAATCAGTCTGTTGACCGACCGAAACAAACCGCCAGTCTCTGAACTGCCAAGCGGCGCGCGTTTGCCCCTGTCCCGGCCGCCGCTGGAGCGGATGCTGCGGATTCATCAAGCCATCCAGTCGGGCAAATTCCCCAACGCGTCCACGCTCGCGCGCGAAATCGAAGTCGTTACCAAGACAATCCACCGCGATATCGAATTCATGCGCGACCGGCTGGATCTGCCGATCGAATACGACAGTTCGCGCTTCGGCTATTTTTACACCGGGGAAGTCAGCGCATTTCCAGTGTTTCAAATCACCGAGGGCGAATTGTTCGCGCTCATTGTCGCGGAAAAGGCGCTTCAACAGTATCGCGGCACGAACTTCAAGAAACCGCTCCTGAGCGCCATCAAAAAAATGGCGCAATCGCTGCCAGACACCATCTCGCTCAATCTCGCCGACATCGAACAAACCATTTCCTTCCGCACCCGCGCCGAACCGATTTTGGACCTGGGAATATTCGACGCTCTGGCGAAAGCGACTGCGCGCCGGCAGCAACTCGAATTGACTTATCGCAAACCGGGCCGCCGGCAGGCGGAAGTGCGTTTGATTGACCCTTATCATTTGGCCAATATCAACGGCGAATGGTTTCTCTTTGCCTACGACCACGCGCGCAAGGACATTCGCACATTTGTTCCCGCGCGGGTGCACGCGGTGAAACAGACGTGCAAAACTTTCGAGCGCCCCCAGAAATTCTCACTCGAAAAGCGCCTGCGCGACAGCTTCGGCGTCCACTCCGGCGCGGGCCAATACGACGTCGTCATCCGTTTTAATGCCCGCGTTTCCGATTACATCCGGGAAAAAAAATGGCATGGATCCCAGCAACTGCGAGAACTGCGAAACGGCGGCATTGAACTGCGATTGAAGCTCTCCAGCCTTGTCGAAATCGAACGTTGGGTGTTGAGTTGGGGCGGCGATGCAACGGTCGTTCGGCCCATTCAGTTGGTCGAAGCAGTCAAAGCCGCAGCGCGCAGAATCGTCCATTCACAACCCGAACATCCCGTTTGCTTTTTCGGGCAGCAGGCCTGCAAAACGTGATTATGAAGGCGAGGACGATGCGTTGTTACGTTTATCCGTAGCAACTTGTTCTATTTGAAAACGTCTCGAACCGTATTCTGCGGGTTGGGAGCAGGGGCATGGGTCAGGGGTATGCCGCGGTAAGGGGAACCAGCCTGGTAAAATCCGAGTTGCGTCTTCAGGTCATTCACCAATCCAGCATCGTTCTGGGCAGTGGCCAATTGCAAGGCTTGCTCGACACTTGCAACCGCTTCGGCAAATTGTCCGTTCTCGGCATAAGCCGCAGCCAGCGTGCGGAGAATCACCGGACTTTGGCCCCCGACAAGCCGGTCCGCTTGTTGCGCCAATTGAATGGCTTTTTCGGCCCGTTTCGGATGGAAGCGTCGGGGCAGGTGGCCAGCAGCCAAGCCAGTTGGTTTTGAATCTCTAAATCGTGGGGTTGGAGTTCCAAGGCTTTTTGAAAACAGGTGATTGCCTCGCGCATCCGGCCTTTTTGGACAAGTGCGTTGCCCAGGTTGTAGTAGGCTTCGGGGTAATTGGGACGCAGTTCCAAGGCTTTTTGGAAATGAGCAATCCCTTCATCCACCTGCCCCTTTTGGAGAAATGCAAAGGCGAGGTTGTTGTGAGCCGCGGCGGAGTCGGGCTGGAGTTCCATCGCCTTCTGGAACTGGGCGATAGCCTCGTCAACCCGACCTTTTTGGAGAAGAGCAGAGCCCAGATTATTGTGAACGTCTGCATAGTTTAGATGGAGTTCCAAGGCCGTTTGGAACTGAACGATGGCCTCGTCCACCTGCCCCTTTTGGAAAAGTGCACAGCCGAGGTTATAGTAAACCTCTGGATAGTTGGGTGCGAGTTCCAAGGCCTTTTGTAGCTGAGTGATCGCCTCGTTCACCTGCCCCTTTTGGAGAAGGGCGGTTGCGAGGGTGTTGTGATCCCTGGCGTTGTTGGGCTGGAGTTCCAAAGCTCTCTTTAACTGAGCGATCACCTCGTCCACCTGTCCCTTTTGGAGAAGCGCAGTGCCAAGGCTGACATGAGCCTCTGAATAGTTGGGCCTGATTTCCAAGGCCTTTCGAAACTGAGCGATCGCCTCGTCCACCTGCCCCTTTCGGGAAAGAACGAAGCCCAAGTTGTGATGAAAATCAGCAGAGCGTTCATAACTCGCAACCAAGTTGAATGCCACCGAGATGGCCAGCAACATTCCCCAACACCACCGCACAGCATTCCGCAACGCCAGCCGACCTGCCAGTGCTTGTTCCAAACCGAAGATGCCGATAACTGCCAGCAACCCGAGCGTCGGCAGAAAATCCATCTCGTAGCGCAACGTCACGGCGAAGAAGAGACAGAGTGTCAGCGCACAAATCCCGAAAAGCAGGGCCACCGCCGCCACGAAGTGACGCAAGGTGAAACCGGCCTCCGCCGTCCGACCGCGCCAAGCCAGCGGTGCCGCCAATGCCAGCCACAGTACCGGAATATTGCTCAACACACCGAAGTGTGCCTCAACCATCCAATTGCCCGCTGGCAAGGGGGACACTGCAATCTCACGGATGAACGGATACCGACCGCTCCACCGCGCCGCTTCCAAAAAATAGAGCCGAAAATTAAACCAGATATAACGCAGACTGAAGGGTTGCCAATGCGGATCTGAGGGCAAGGCGTAGCGCATGCCGAATTCCAGTGGATTACCGAATCGCAGGTAATTGTAGAGCATCAGCCCCAGTCCAATGACAGCCATGGGGACGACTGCAGCCATCAACATGGGCCAAACCCGTCGCCTCTCTCGCCACATTGCAACCACCGGCACCAGCAATATCACCCCGCCAAACAACATGTTCGGTCGCGCGCCCACCGCCAACCCATACGCCATACTCGCACCCGCCAGCCACCAACAACCCCGCTCCGGCTCATGCATTGCCTTCCAGATCCCCACCAGCGACACCATCGTCAGCGCATACCCGCAACTGACCGCCACCTCATAAAAATCACACTCCTCCAAAAGCACCGGGATACCCGTCCCCAGCCCCAGCGCAAGCGTCCCAGCCACCACCACACCAAAACTTACCTCTGCAAAATACCGCCGCCACAGCGCACACAACAGCCACACCCCAGTCAGAAAACCCACCGAGCAAAATATCACCACGGCCTCTTTGTGAAGCAGATAATGGCCGGTCAGGAGCGCATAGGGCCAGAAGAGCACCAACGCCGGCGTGACCCCAAAATAAAGATATAACTGCCCCTTGTAATAACTCATGTCGAATACCGGTGATCCAAGAATGAGACGATAGGGCCTGCCAGCCTCCATATCGTAGGGATTGGCCAGTTGCGCCAGTCCGGGCGGTACCTCTTGTTTTAAGTTAAGCTGGCCCGCTCGAAATCCCTGCACCAGCAGATTGTAGTAACTGCCTGCTCGCTGCGAACTCAGCAATTCGGTCAGGCCTGATTTGGCGCTCCAGGCGAAGAAACCGATGATCAGCACGCACACGGCGCCGAAGACCGCCCAGTGCGCCCAACGGCTTTTGCCTTCAGAGGCCGTCGCCTCCCGTATATCTGACGTCTCGCCAACCATCCTGTTGAGAATCCCAAAAATTCGCGCCGCCTGCCAACGGATTCTTCCGCGCTCGTTATTTGTCGCATTTCATTTTATTTCCCAACCTCCCGAACCGTGTTCTGCGTGTTCGGAGCGGTGGACTTTTTCGGGTGTGTGTCGCGGAAAGGAGAACCTGTTTGGTAAAATCCAAGTTGTTCCTGCAACGCATTCACCAACGCTGCGCCGTTCTGGGCAGTGGCCAATTGCAAGGCTCGCTGCGCAGCGGAAACCGCTTCGGGAAATTGTCCGTTCTCGGCATAGGCCGCAGCCAGCGTGCGCAGAATCACCGGACTCTGGCCGCCGAAAAGCCGTTCCGCTTGTTGAGCCAGATGAACTGCCTTGGGACCATTTCGGATGGAGGCGTCCGGACAGGTGGCCAGCAGCCAGGCAAACTTGTTGTAGATGTTTGGATTGTTGGGTTGGAGGTCCATGGCTTTTTGGAAATGGGTGATAGCCACGTGCATCTCGCCTTTTTGAACAAGCGCAGATCCGAGATTAAAGTGAGCTTCGGCGGAGTCAGGGCGGAGTTCCACGGCTATTTGGAAATGAGCGATCGCCTCATCTACCCGCCCTTTTTGGAAAAGAGCAATGCCGAGGTTATTGTGAGCGTCTGGATAATTCGGCTGGAGTTCCACGGCTCTTTCGAAATGAGCGATCGCTTCGTCCACCCGCCCCTTTTGGAGAAGACCAAAGCCGAGGTTATTTTGAGCGTCCGGATAGTTGGGCTGGAGTTCCAATGCCTTTTGGTAGTGGGCAATCGCCTCATCCACTTGTCCTTTTTGGAAAAGAACAGAGCCCAGATTATTGTGAGCCTCTGGATCGTTGGGCTGGAGTTCCATTGCCTTCTGAAACTGAGCGAGCGCCTCGTCCACCTGCCCTTTTGGGAAAAGAGCAGAGTCCAAGTTATTGTGAGCCTCTTCATAGTTAGGTTGGATTTCTAATGCCTTTTGAAACTGAGCGATCGCCCCGTCCACCTGCCCCTTTTGGAAAAGAACAAAGCCCAAGTTGTGATGAAACTTCGCAGAACGTTCATAACTCGCAAACAGGTTGAACGCCACCGAGATGGCCAGCAACATTCCCCAACACCACCGCACAGCATTCCGCAACGCCCGCCGACCTGCCAGTGAACGCTCCAAACCGAAAATGCCGATTACTGCCAGCAACCCGAGCGTCGGCAGAAAATCCATCTCGTAGCGCAACGTCACGGCGAAAAAGAGGCAGAGTGTCATCACATAAATCCCGAAAAGCAGGGCCACCGCCGCCACGAAGCGCCGCAAGATGAAACCGGCCTCCGCCGTCCGACCGCGCCATGCCAGCGGTGTCGCCAGCGCCAACCACACCACCGGAATGTTGCTCAATACACCGAAGTGTGCGTAAAAAACGCCCCCATGGCCCGCCGGCAAGGGAGGCTCTGGAAAGTCTCGGATAAACGGATACCGACCGCTCCACCGCGCGGCTTCCAGAAAATAGAGCCGAAAATTAAACCAGAAATAACGCAGACTGAAGGGTTGCCAACGCGGATCATGGGGCAACTGGTAGCGCCAGCCCAACTCCAGTGGATTACCGAATCGCAGGTAATTGTAGAGCATCAGCCCCAGTCCAATGACAGCCATGGGGACGACTGCAGCCATCAACACGGGCCAGACCCTTCGCCTCTCTTGCCACATTGCAACCACCGGCACCAGCAGAATCACCCCGCCAAACAGCAAGTTCGGTCGCGCACCCACCGCCAACCCATACGCCATACTCGCACCCGCCAGCCACCAACAACCCCGTTCCGGCTCATGCATTGCCTTCCAGATTCCCACCAGCGCCACCATCGTCAGCGCATACCCGCAACTGACCGCCACCTCATAAAAATCACACTCCTCCAAAAGCACCGGGATGCCCGTCCCCAGCCCCAGCGCAAGCGTCCCAGCCACCACCACCCCAATGCCCACCTCCGCAAAGTAACGCCGCCACAGCGCACACAACAGCCACACCCCGGCCAGAAATCCCACCGAACAAAATATCACCACGGCCTCTCTGTGGAGCAGATAATGACCGGTCAAGGCCACATAAGGCCAGAAGAGCGCCAACGCGGGCGTGACCCCATAATAGAGGTATAACTTGCCCTTGTAGTAACTCATATCGCACACCGGAGAACCGGGTATGAAACGATAGGGCCGGCCAGCTTCCATATCGTAGGGATTGGCCAGTTGTGCCAATTCGGACGGCGGTTCTCGTTTTAGGTTAAGCTGGCCGGCTTGAAAGCCCTGCACCAACAGATTGTAGTAACTGTCTGCTGGTTTCGAGTTCAACAATTCCTTAAAGCCTGACTTGGCGCTCCAGGCGAAGAAACTGATGATCAGCACGCACACGGTGCCCAAGACCGCCCATCGCGTCCGATGGCTTTTGCTTCCGGAGGCCGTCGCTTCCAGACTATCTGACGTCTCGCCAATCATCCCGGTGAGAATCTCAAAAGTTCGCACCGCCTGCCAACGAATTTTCCCGCTAAAGGGAATGTAGCAGCATGATGGAGCGTTTGCTGAATTTTTCTGTGCAGGATCATTATCGACCCCTGACGAACCTGACGGTTTTCCTCGTTTGGTCGTTAAACTCAAATTGATTGAGTCTTTGTGCTGAATTGTGGTCAAATGAGCTGTCAAACATGAATGCGGTTGAACACACGAAGAAAATAAACAGCGTGACTGAATTCTGCCGGGAGTTTCGGGAGTGCTGGGAACGGATGCCGGACAAGTTGTTATTTTTCTGTTTGCTCGTTGCGTGGCTGGCTCTCTTTCATTTTTTGGGCAATTCCACCTTGGGTTACGTGAAAACACCGTCGTTGTTCGGATGGATGAACTTTGTTTTCACCACGTCGGCAGACGATGCGCATGGGCTGCTGGTTCCATTTGTGGTGCTGGTTTTGTTTTGGTGGAAGCGAAACGAATTGCTGGCCGTGTCCAAGGCAATTTGGTGGCCGGCGCTGGGACTTGTGGCGTTGGGGCTGGTCCTTCACATGGGAGGTTATCTGATCCAACAGGCGCGCGTCTCCGTCGTTGCATTCTTTGTCGGGCTTTATGGATTGACGGGGCTGGTCTGGGGGCGGGATTGGCTGAAGGCCAGTTTTTTTCCATTTTTCCTGTTTGTGTTTTGCGTGCCGGTGGCGTCGATGTCGGAGACGGTGACGTTCCCACTGCGGCTGCTGGTGACGAAGATGGCGGTGGCCGTCAGCCAGATGTTGGGCATTGATGTCATTCGGGAAGGCTCACAAATTTTCAATTGCGAACATACATTCAACTACGACGTGGCCCCAGCGTGCAGCGGCATCCGCAGTTTGATTTCGTTGCTGGCGTTGACGACGATTTACGGTTTTGTCCGTTTCCGTGTGCCGTGGAGGCGTGGGATAATGGTAGCCGCTGCAATTCCGCTGGCGGTGATTGGCAACGTGACACGCATCACGTGCGTGATTTTGACGGCGGAGATGTTCGGACAGGATGCCGGGGCGTGGGTGGAGCAGAAGCTGGGATTTGTAACCTTCGCCGTGGCCATCGGCTTCGTTATTTTGCTTGGCCATTGGCTGCGTGAACGGGAAACGGACACCGGCCTTTCCTCAGAGACCAAAACCGCATGAACAGACGAAAGGGACTTATTTTTGTCATCGTGCTGGCGTTGATCGTCGCCACCGCCGGAATTTTGTTGCGACTGAATGCGGGCAAAAAACTGGGGCTGCCGGGTGTAAAAACCCGCCTGCTGGCCGCCAGCGGCAGTTTGGAGATTGTCCTGCCCGAGCGGGTTTTGGATTTTACTTCACAGTCCGTGGAGCAAGCCAAAGTGGTTTTGGACACACTGCCCAAAGACACGAGTTTCGGGCAGAGGCTTTATCAGGCGCCGGATGGTTTTTGGATGCAGTTGAATGTGGTCATGATGGGAGCTGATCGTACGAGCATCCACAAACCCCAGATTTGCCTGCCGGGACAAGGTTTCTCCATCGAAAAGACGGAGGAAACGACCATTCCGATCGAACGGCCATTTCCATACAATTTGCCGGTGATCAAGCTGACCACCTCGAAAGTGCCGGTGGAAGGGCAGGGCGGCTCAATTCGCGGCATTTACGTATATTGGTACGTAGCCGACGGCGTGTTAAGCGCCGATCCCACCGCTCTAAGGCGAATGTGGATGAGCACCAAACACCTCTTTCAGACCGGTGTGCTTCAACGCTGGGCGTACATCGTCTATTTTTCCGCCGCTGAACCGGGACAGGAAGAAACCGCTTACAACCGGATGAAACTGTTTATTGCGGCCTCAGTGCCCGAATTTCAGTTGACACCCAAAGCGAAGGAAACCACTACACACCCATGACTGTTTTGAGGGGACTTATTTCGTTGCGATTCCTGAGCAGCTTGCGATTGCGCCCACCGGGGGTGATTTGCTAGGGTTTTACAGACGGATAATTGTTGCACTATGTTAAGTCGGCATCGGCATATTCGCATGCAAATCCATCAATTGGTGGATGCGTGTCTTTTCGCGGTGAGCTTCTGGCTGGCTTACGAGCTGCGCGCCAATCCCGCCATCATCGGATATTTCAAGCTGGACCCGGTCGCCCCGTTTGAGACATTCGTCTGGTTTTATTTCATTCTGATTCTGGCGGCGCCACTGATTTTGGAGGCGCAGGGTTATTACGATCAACCGGTGCTGTCACCACGCCGGCTTACGCTCTGGCCATTGTTCAGGGGTTGTTTGTTGATGACGGTGGGACTCGTTTTCGTTCTGTATTTCTTCCGGCTTTACATCGCGCGTTCGGTGGGGCCGCTATTCGGCACCATTGGGTTCGGGCTTGTCTATCTCAAAGAGGAACTGCTGAGGATGGCGTTCAAAAGCAAGTTTGCCCAGACGCAATACCGGCGGCGGTTCATCCTCATGGGCACGGGCGACGAGACCGTCCGCATTCGTGACCACCTGAAGGCCAAACCTGAAATCGGCATCGAAGTGGTGGCTGAACTCGATTTGAATGAAACCCCGCTGGAGAAACTCATCCACGTGTTGCACGAGCACTCGATCAACGGTGTCATTGTCAGCGCCCGACACGTCTATTTCGAGCGCGCGGAGGCGGTCATCAAGGCTTGCGAGTTGGAGGGCGTGGAGGCGTGGCTGGTGGCGGACTTTTTCCGAATGCAGATTTCGCGGACCAGTGTGGATGATTTTTACGGCCAGCCGGTGCTGGTATTCCGTTCCACGCCGGAGACGGCGTGGCCCAGTGTGCTCAAGCAGTCCATCGACGTTGTGGGCGGATTCCTGCTCGTAGTCGGGTTCTCGTGGCTGTTTGCACTGGTGGCGCTCCTGATCAAACTGACCTCGCCGGGCCCGGTGTTGTTCCGGCAACTGCGCTCCGGACTCAACGGCGCGCCGTTCACGATCTACAAGTTCCGCACCATGGTCACCAACGCCGAGCAGTTCAAACATGAGTTGGCGGCCATGAACGAAATGCGAGGCCCCGTTTTCAAGGTGACCGAAGACCCCCGCATCACCCCGATTGGCAAATGGCTGCGCCGTTACAGCCTCGATGAATTGCCCCAGTTGTTCAACGTGTTGCGCGGCGAGATGAGTCTGGTGGGGCCGCGTCCGTTGCCTGTGGACGAAGTCAAGTGTTTCAATGACCTGTCTCACCGTCGCCGGCTCAGCGTCAAGCCGGGTTTGACCTGTCTGTGGCAGATCAGCGGTCGCAACGAAGTCCATGATTTCAAGGACTGGGTGCGGCTGGATTTGCAGTACATTGACAACTGGTCGCTCTGGCTCGATTTGAAAATCCTTTTGCGTACGATACCGGTCGTTCTGGCTGGAACGGGGGCAAGGTGAAATTATTCAGTCGTTTAATCGTTGAATCGTTGAATCGTTTCAATACGCTTCAGCCGCTTGATGGTTCGACACATTGCATTGAATGAAAAAAAATCAACCCACTTCCGTCGTCACCGGCGCGGCCGGATTTCTCGGCTCGCATTTGACCGATTTACTTTTGGCTCGCGGACACAAGGTCATCGGCATTGACAACTTTGTAACCGGCTCGGTGGACAACATTGCTCACTTAGGCGGCAACCCGAACTTCAAATTCATCCAGCAGGATGTGACAGAATTCATATTCCTTGACGGACCGGTGCATTACGTTTGGCACTTCGCTTCGCCCGCCAGCCCGATTGATTATCTGGAGTTGCCGATTCAGACATTGAAGGTCGGGTCGCTCGGAACGCACAAGGCGCTCGGCCTCGCAAAATTCAAAAAGGCGCGTTTCCTCATCGCCTCGACTTCCGAGATTTACGGTGATCCGCTGGTGCATCCACAGCCGGAGGAATACTGGGGCAACGTCAACACCATCGGCCCGCGCGGTTGCTACGATGAAGCCAAGCGTTTTGCGGAGGCGATGACGATGGCCTACCATCGCGAACACAAAGTCGAGACGCGCATTGTGCGCATCTTCAACACCTACGGCCCGCGCATGAGACTCAACGACGGGCGTGTCGTCCCCGCGTTCATAAGCCAGGCCTTGACCAATAAGCCTATCACTGTTTTCGGGAAGGGCACTCAGACCCGCAGTTTCTGCTATGTGTCCGATTTGATCGAAGGCATCTATCGCTTGATGATGTGCGATTACGATTTGCCTGTGAATATCGGCAATCCGACGGAAATGACCATGCTGCAATTTGCGGAGGCCATCATCGCCGTCACGGGCGCCCGCAGCAAAATCGTTTTTAGACCGCTGCCGCAGGACGATCCCAAGCAGCGTCGGCCCGACATCACCCGCGCGCGAAAACATCTGGGTTGGTCGCCCAAAATTCAACTGTCGGAAGGATTGGCGGAGACGATCGAATATTTTCGAGGTAAAGTGTGAAACCTCGAAAGATTTGAGCGGCGAATGGGCTGGTTTGGCTTCGAGCCGAAGTCCAGATGAACCAGTTTTTTAGTTTTTCTATTTGACCCTTGCTATCATTTCCAGTAAGCAGCACGGGCCGCTTCCGAGTGCGTCGGTATGAGTGTGGCGACGCTGTGGCATAGAGCGATTTTAAATACTAAGCGTGAAGTCATTTTTGGCAGTAGATTTTGGCGCAGGCAGTCTTAAATTGGCCGAGTTTGAGGTCAATGAAACGGGTGGACTGCGCCTGAAGCAGTACGTCATCAAGTCGCTCGGCGCGGAAGGTTCGCAGGAGAGCAAACGGGAAGCCGTCGTCCTCAAGGCGCTGCAAGAGGTGATCGCCGAGAAAGGCATCAAAGCCAAAACCGTCAACGTCTCCGCTCCCGGATTCCACGTTTTTTCCAAGTTTGTCAAACTTCCGCCCGTGGAGTCCGGCAAGGTCACCCAGATGATCCAATACGAGGCGCAGCAAAACGTGCCGTTTCCCCTGGAAGAGGTGGTGTGGGACTATCAGATTCTCGGCACCACGCCCGGCGGCGAACTGGAGGTGTTGCTGGTGGCCATCAAGGCGGAAGTGGTGGAGGGCCTGTTCCGGGTGACCGAGGAGGCAGGGCTGTCGTTGCAATTGACGGATGTGTCACCCGCGGCCCTGTGCAATGCGTTCCGTTACAATTATGGCGAATTGGAAGATTGCACCGCATTGCTGGACATCGGGGCCAAGACGAGCAACCTGCTGTTTTTCGAAAAGGGAAAGGTTTTTTCCCGAAGCATCAACCTCGGCGCCAATACCATCACACAGGATTTCGCCAACGAAGCGAAGATGAAGTTCGACGTGGCCGAGAAAATCAAGGTGGCGGAAGGGTTCGTCAGTTTGGGCGGGGCGTACCAGGAACCGGAAAATCCGCATCAGGCGGCGATTTCCAAGATTGCGCGTCAATTCATGACGCGGCTGCACATTCAGGTTAACCAGACCATGCAGTTTTATCGCGGTCAGCAGGGCGGCTCTGCGCCGCAGCGGCTGTTCCTTTCAGGCGGGGCATCCATCATGCCGTACACGGCGCAGTTTTTCGCGGAAAAACTCAACGTGCCGGTGGAATATTTCAATCCGTTCCGCAACGTGCAGATAGATCCTTCGGTGAATCTTGAGGAGTTGGCGCGTGTGGCGCATTCGCTCGGCGAGGTGGTGGGGCTCGGATTGCGGAATCTGGCGCAGTGTCCGGTGGAACTGAACCTGATGCCGGAGAGCACCCTGCGATGGCAGAGATTCAACCAGAAAAAACCTTATTTTATTGCCACAGTCTTCAGCTTGGTCGCCGTGGCCTTTGCGGTCGGCCTTCTTTTCCAGAAACTGGCGGGGCTGAAAGAGGAGGAATTGAAAAAGTTGGAACCGGAAGTGAAGCGTCGACAGGCGCAGGAAGGTAAATTCAAGAAAGCCTTTGCCGACCTCAAAAAAAACCAACTGGAAGTGAATCAGCTTACGACGTGGATGGAAGAACGTTTCTATTGGGCGCGCATCTTGGAGGAATTGCGGCACTCATTGATTCACGTGGAAGACGCCACCAAACAACGGCTTGGCACCGATGCCGGAGTCTGGATCGAGCAATTCATCCCCGTGGTAGGGACATCGGCAGCCCCACCGTCGCCCAATCCCGGAGGTGGGGGAGAAGGGTCCGGTACGCCGCCGCCGCCCGCTGGCCCACCCGAGGGGTCGCTGCCGGGGGCAGAGGGTGCGCCGCCGGCGGCGGCGCCGCCTCAGCAGCCAGCCAGTCCGGGTCAGATCGCAACGGTGACTTTGATCTGTCGCGCCGTAAGTTTGTCCCACGTGAGCCCCTCGGCCAATACGGACATCGCCTTTGCGCTCCAGAAGGAGTTGCAGGCCAACCCGCTTTTTGACTCCAAGGAAACGCAATTGACCGGACAGATCAACACGGATGATGCCACGAGTGGCACCTTCGTTTTTGGCGTGACCCTGGCGCTCAAACATCCGCTCAAGCTGTAGCATGTCCTGGATCAAGCGAAATCTATTATTTGTGCTGGGCAGCGCCGTGGCGCTGGCCCTGATGGTGGGTGCCGGCGTCTTCAATTACTCGCGTTGGAAGCTCAACGCCGATGATCGCGACAAATTCAATGCTCAATATGCCGAGCTGGAACGTCTGAACAACGCCAACCCCAATCCCGGCTCGGAAAAGGTGAACAACATCGCAGCGGCGAATGATCAAAGACTGCAACTGCAGCAATTCCTGACGAATGCCTGCAAATATTTCGAACGGATACCGGCCATTCCAAATTCCACCAACGTCACAAGCGAAGAATTCGCCGCTGCCCTGCGTCAGACGGTGGTTCAATTGCTGCGCGACGCCGAAACCGCCAGCGTGATTTTGCCGCCCAAGAATCCGACGACCGGCGCGCCCTACTACTTCTCCTTTGAAGCCGAGCGACCCTTGGTAAAGTTTGCGCCCGGCAGCCTGCAACCGTTGGCCGTACAACTGGGCGAGATCAAGGCCATCTGTGACGTGCTCTTTCAGGCCAGGGTCAATTCGCTGGACAACATCCGCCGCGAGCGCGATTCGGCGGACGACCAGGGCGGTTCGCAGTCGGATTATCTCGATCTGAAATCCACAACGAACGAGATGGCCGTGTTGACACCCTACGAAATCACTTTTCGCTGCTTCAGCCAGGAATCGGCGGCAGTGCTGGAAGGCTTTGCCTCTTCAGCAAAAGGGTTTATCGTCAAGAAAATCAATGTAGAACCGGCGCCCGCCTCGATCGGTCCTGGGGCAGCGGCTTCGGGATCAGCACCGGCGACGGAAACGGCCACGCCGTCGTATGGGCCGCGACGGCCGCCGGCGTCGCGACAGGCCGTGACGGACTCCAGACGGTGCTCAATGAACGACAATTGAGAGTCACAATGCTGATAGAGATCGTGAAGCTTTTGCCGAAAAAATAGGTTTCCATGGATTTTATCAAAAAACACTACGAGAAGATTCTCCTTGGCGCCGTGCTCCTCGGATTGTTCGTGGCGGTGTTTCTGCTTCAGTTCATGATCAGCAATGAACGCCAGTCGCTTGAAGACGCGCGCACGAAAATTCTTGGGCGAAGCCCCAAACCCCTCCCGGCGCCCGATGTGACGCGTTCGGAAGACGCGCTTCACCGTTTGAAAACACTCCTGGCCCTGGACTTCACCACCAGCAACAAATTGTTCAATCCCGTGCAGTGGCAGAAAACCCTGGATGGAAGCCTCATCAAGCGCGGCACTGAACTGAGCATGTGTCAGGTCACCAATATTTCGCCTCTTTTCACTACCATCACGCTGGATTTGGTCGAGATGTCCGACTCGGGCCCGCGTTATGTCATCGGTGTCGCTCACGACGCCGCCGTGAATCCCGCCCTGCGGAGAAAGAAGACGTATGTTGCCACGCTCAATAACAAGAACAACGACATTTTTGTTGTCCGTGAAGTGAAAGGACCGGCGGACAATCCCTCGGAACTCATACTTGAGTTGAGCGACACCAGCGAGCGCGCCTCGGTGGCAAAAGACAAGCCTTTCAAACGCGTGGACGGCTACACCGCCGATCTCAAGTATGACCCTGAAAGAAAAACCTGGCCCAATCGGCGCATAGGAGCGACGCTTTCTTTTGGAGGTGAGGAATACATTATCGTTGCCATCAACAAGAACGAAGTTGTATTGTCTGCCAGATCGAATTTGAAAAAAACATCAATTTCGTATAATCCCGGTTCCTGAACCGCGCTGACATTTTGAAAGTGAAAGATTATAGAAGCATAGAAGCACACCCATGATAAAACGAGCCTCTCATTCTCCCGGATTGTTTGTCGGTCTGATTGTTCTGCTGGCTGTTGCCGCGTCACCGTCGGCGCAGCCCGTCTCATCAGATACGACCATTGCCATAGACGAAGCCGTGCAACGCCAGGCCGACATTGTTGAGCTCCGACACAAACTGAGCGAAGCCAAGAACGCCGAAACCGGCAAAGATCTCATCCTCGCCGCCAGGCTTTATGAAGATGCTTACACACTGGTTAAACGCATCGGCCCCGGTGTAGAGGCCGAAGCGCAGCAGACGGTCGCCCGTCTAACGGCAGTCCGGATGGAATTGGCCCACAGCGCGCAGAAACGAGGAGACCTCCAGGGTGCCGAGAGGCAGGTGAACGATGTGTTAAATGTTGACCCTAGAAATGCAGAGGCCCTCGATTTCAAAAAGGGCAACGAAAAAATGATGGCCGAGCAACGTGGGACGGTCATCAGCCCCGCCGCCCAGGAACGCATTCCTGCCATCAACAACGAGAAGATTGACGCAGCCACGCTGGTACGGGACGGCCGCTTGTTTTACGAGATGGGCAAGCTGGACGAGGCAGAGGCCAAACTCAACCATGCTTTGCAAATAGACGCGCAGGTACCGGGCGCAGCGTACTATCTGGACCTGATCAAAGAGGCGCGCTTCCGCGAAGCCGCTGCCAGGCGGGAGATCGACTCGAAAGACAAAGTTGTCCAGGTGGAACAGGCTTGGGAAACTCCGGTTGAACGGGAGTTGCTGCCCGTGCCCAATCCTTACGCGCGGGGGAATCTGGTTTATACCAGCAAAGGCCGTCAGATTATCGTCAGCAAGCTGGACCGTATTCCCATTGACAGTGCCGGTTTCGATGGTCTGCCCTTGAGCGAAGTTGTGCGTTGGCTCAGCGAAGAGGCAAAAAAACGCGACCCGGAAAAACGAGGCATCAATTTTATCATTAATCCCAACGCCGAAACGGGAGGACCCACGGCAGCTTCCACAGCCATTGATCCGACTACAGGACTGCCTGTGGCCGGGGCGGCCCCGGAATCGGCGGACATCAACGCCGTGACCATCAAGATCAACCCGCCAATTACCAGTGTACGTCTGGCAGACGTGCTCGATGCCATTGTCCGGGTCGCCGACAGACCCATCAAGTACCTCCATCGAAGACTACGCGGTGGTCTTCTCCTTGAAGGGACGCGAATCGCAACCGCTTTACATTCGAACATTCAAAATTGACCCGAACACCTTCTATCAGGGCCTTGAAAGTGTCGGCGCATTTGCGTTTGCCAATCTTGGAAGCACCACCAGCGGTGGTAGCGGCGGTGGTGGTGGCGGTGGCAGCAGCGGCGGTGGTTCGGGCGGGCAACAAACCATCGTTGCCGTTCCGCGCGTGAATGTGGCTGTCGGCTCAGTTCAGGGCGGGAGCGGTGGGGGCGGCGGGGGGGGTGTGCCGGTGGCTTGCGCTTTGTTACCGAGACAAACACAATGGAAGATGTGCAGATTGCAGTGCGCGCTTTCTTTACCACCATGGGAGTGGATTTGAACCCGCCCAAGAGCATTTTCTTTAATGACCGGCAGGGCACGTTGCTCGTCAAAGCCACGCTGCAGGATTTGGATATCATTGAGGCGGCAGTTCAAGTGCTGAACATCGCGCCGCCGCAAGTGAACATCAAAGCCAAGTTTGCCGAGATCAGTCAGGATGATGTTCACGCCTTGGGATTTAACTGGTACTTGGGCAATTTCCTCATGAACAACAACGCCATCGGCGCTCAAGGCGGCACGGCACCCTCGTTTGTTGGCCAGCCGAGCGCGGCAAATCCTTCAGGGGTATTTCCGGGTAATGTGGCTGCCGGCACCGCCATACTGCCGAGCGCGACTGATCAACTTCTCACGTCGGGCTTGCGCAACACGTACGGCCAAAACAATCCCGTGCCAACCGTGGCCACGGTCACCGGCATTTTGACCGATCCCCAGTTCCGCGTGGTGATCAATGCATTGGACCAACGGAGCGGCGTTGACATTCTCAACGCGCCGGAAGTCACCACCCTCAGCGGTCGGCAGGCGCAAGTTCAAGTGGTGGACATCCCCACCATTGTCACGTCCGTCAGTCTGCCCCAGACGGCTTCTGGTGGCGGCACGACAACCAGTGGCACTACTGCCACCTCCGGCAATGGCGTGGTCGCTGCGGCAACCACTTACACCACGCAAAGCGAGCCGATCGGCACGACTCTTGACGTGATTCCGTACGTCTCGGCGGATGGGTTCACCATACAGATGTCCATCCTTCCCACGGTGACGGAATTCCTCGGTTACGACAATCCGGGACAATTTATACCGCAGGCGCAGTCTGTGGGCCCAACAATTACGACGATAACAGCGGAATTGCCACTGCCGCACTTCCGCGTGCGACAAGTGACCACCAGCGTGATTGTGTGGGACGGTCAAACCGTGGTACTGGGCGGCTTGATCACGGACAACGTAACGCGGTACAAAGACAAAGTGCCGGTGTTGGGTGACATGCCGCTGGTCGGGAAGTTGTTCCAAAGCGAATCATCCGAAAGCACGAAGGTCAATCTCGTCATCTTTGTCACGCCAACCCTGATTGATCCGGCGGGCAACCGGCTGCATTCCGAAGATGAGATGCCGTTCGCGCAGACCGCCGTGCCATCGCAGAGTCCGGTTGTCAACGGCAAATAAGCGTGGGCCGAACGGTGGCCCGACCATGTTTCAAAGCAATGAAAGGCCAAGAGATGCCTGTGCGAGTCACGGTTAAAGCGCGGGTCGTGGGTGCGCAAGAAGGGCTGACTTGCAGGAAGGCGGATTTGAATTCCGACGGAAGAATGTTCCATGCCGCGCCTGCTGATTGTTGACGGCCATGCCTACGCGTATCGCGCATTTCACGCCATTCGCGGATTGCGCGCTCCGTCAGGCCAGCCCACCAACGCCATTTACGGCTTCATCAAGATGTTGTCGAAGATGCGCGCGACGCTTTCGCCGACGCATCTCATCGTGGTCTGGGATGGTGGATTGAGCGCCGAACGCACGGCTGCGCTGCCGGAATACAAGGCGCAACGGCCGGATATGCCGGCCGACCTGGCAGCACAGCTTGACGAAATCGTCAGCTATTTGAACGCGGCGAACATCACGTCCTTCTGCCGGGAAGGCGTGGAAGCGGACGATTACATCGCCTGTGTGGCGCGGCGGGCGGCGGACGCAGGCATGGACGTGGTGATTGCGAGTTCGGATAAGGATTTCATGCAGTTGGTTTCGCCGCAAATCGGCCTGCTGAATCCAAACGACAAAAGCGAAGCCGTGTGGACAGCCGAACAAGTCCGGAGCAAGGCCGGCGTCGAGCCGGAACAGATCGTGGACTGGTTGAGTTTGATGGGCGACAACGTGGACAACATCCCCGGCGTGCCGGGCGTGGGACCCAAAACGGCGGCGGAGTTGGTCAGACAATTCGGTTCGGTGACCGGGTTGTATCGCCGGCTGGACGCAGTGAAATCGGAAAAGTTGCGCGAAGCACTGCGAACATCGGCGGATATCGTGCGGCGCAATCAGGATTTGGTGCGTCTCGAGGACGATTTGCCGTGCGATGGCGCGATGGACGACCTGGCGGAAAGAGCGGCGGACGCGGAGCGATTGCGTGAATTGTTCAGCCAGTGGGGATTCAAGTCCATGCTGGCGGAACTGGAATTACGGTCGGCGCGGCAGGCCGCCTTGTTGTAGAGGACGAGCGTCTTAACGACGAGCTGCCATCGGCCTAAATTAGTGCAGATACGTGGAAGAAATCGTGGACAACGAATTGTAATCGTGGTACAAATGACTGCAAATTTTATGTCATTGCTGTTGTGTTCCGTCAAGCGGTTTGCCATGGGGGCGTGTCTTCTGGCAATTCCGGTTTTTGTCAGTGGGCAGAACACATTTTCGCCGGGCGGAAATGATTACGCCATCGCGGGCGCGTTGCCGGGCGATCAAACTTGGCCCCAGGCGGCCATCAATACCAACGGCGGCTATCTGGTCTGGCAGGACAATTCACTGACCACCAGTGGGCTGTGCATCCGTGCGGAGCGTTTGAGCAGCACTTTGGTCCAGTCCGCGGCGCCTTTTCGCGTCAATGTGTCGAGCACCGGCGACAACGAAAAACCTCAGGTGGCCTTGTTGAATGGCGGAGGGGCGGTGATCGTCTGGCAGGGCGGTAAAATTGGTTTCCAGAAAATCTATGCCCGCTTCCTTGCCGCCAACGGTTCGTTCATTACGAACAAAGATATCCAGGTCAACACTTACACCAGTCAATTTCAAATTAATCCTGCGGTGACGACTTTGGCTGATGGCAGCGTACTGATCGTCTGGTCCAGTTATGGGGAAGATGGAGACATGCAGGGAATTTTTGGACAGCGTTTTTCTGCGACGGGCGCGAGATTGGGCGGTGAATTTCAGGTCAACCAGTACACGCCTCACAACCAGCAAGCCCGCGGTGGCCGCGTTGGCAAATGGAAACTTCGTGGTGGTCTGGGTGTCTGAGTTGGAGCGCGCTCCGGCCAGCGTGGATATTTATGCGCGTATTTTCGGAATTTCCAATTCCGTGGTCAGTGCAGTCGGCAATGAATTCCCGGTCAACACCAGCACGACGAATATTTGTGCAAACCCGTCGGTGGCCGGGTCACCGCAAGGCGGCTTCGCGGTGGCATGGAGCCAGAACGCCGATGTGACGCTCACGGCAGGCAGTCTTAATGGCGTTCAGGTCAGCGGCGTTGGAACATCACCCTCACCGAATGGTTGGGATGTCTTTGGGCGTATGTTCGACATGAATGGCAATGCCACAATCGCGCCGGTGTGTTTGAATACTTATACATACGGCGACCAATTCGCCCCCAAGATCAGTGCGTATGGCAGAAATTACCTGACCGTTTGGGTGAGTATGGGTCAGGACAGCTCCTGGGAAGGCATTTTCGGCCAATTTCTCACGAGCAATGGTGGTTTGGAGGGCGTGGAGTTTCAGGTCAACACGACGACGGTCAGTCGCCAGATCAACCCCACAGTTGCGACGGATGGCATCAGTCGTTTTCTGGTGGTCTGGTCGTCCTTCGTTGCGGGCACCAGCTTCGACCTTTTCGCCCGTTCGTATGATCTTATCAACGTCCAAATAACTTCAACGGCACAAGGCCTGAATCTATCTTGGAACACGCAGCCGGGTTGTGTCTATCAGGTGCAGGTTTCCACCGATTCCACGACTTGGAACAGCCTCGGCGCGCAACGCAGTGCGGGCGGATATGGCGACTCCGTTACCGTGAATGCTGCCAATAGCGTGGCCTTTTACCGCGTTGTCCGCGTGCAATGATTTTTTATATGTTGCGACTCTTTCAACGAATGCTCTTGGCTCTGGCGATTGTCGGGGCGGCCAATTCGGCGTCGGCCTTTTCCCTGCTGGGTCCTTTCGCCATAGACAGCAGCGGCGCAGTCTGGGAGGTTCCCGCCATTGGCTACAACCCGTACGGCGGTGACATCGGCGGTCCGGTGAACCTCGGTGAGGAATACCGCTGGAACGCCAAGACAATCACTTACGGGTTCGACTCGTCCTTCCTGAATTACTTCGGGACGCAGGGAACGGAGGCGGTCATGCAGGCTGTTGCCATGCTCAATAATCTCCCCGCGTTTTCACAGATGAGTTCCAACCTGACGGAATTCCCCCTGCAGACCAAGCGAATGAATTATCAAGCAAGTGCTTTGTATTTGACGGATTTGAAATCGACGGCGTTGGCATTGCTAGTGGAAGAAATGGGACTTGCCAGCCCGGAACGGTATGTCTGGACGTTGCGTTCCCGCTTAACTCTTTCCACTCCGCCCGTCACCAATTATTCGGTGATCATGCGGAATTTTGACCCGGTTACCTTGGCTACCTCCAAGTACGTGAACGGCGCCTTGTACACATATTTTATTGTTGATCCGATCAGACTCACGGGGGGAGGCCAGTTTGCTGATGCCGTTGAATCCTCCGTCGATCCTTTGGCATTTACCTATACGGCCGTGGTTTCTGCAGCGGAGGGAATCAATGGTGGCGGTCTGTATTTCGGCGAGTTTTTTACCGGGCTGACCCGTGACGATGTTGGGGGGCTGCGTTATATTTATAGAACGAACAACTACAATATCGAGAACCTGATTCCAGGCACAACCGCAGTAACTGCGACAAATTCAAGCGGCGGAAGTGGAGTGCCTCCGTGGACTCCGGTAGGCGGAGGCGGAGGCGGAGGAACGACGAACACTACAGTGGTGACGAACGTTGTCGTTGACCTTGCTCTCCGACCGGGCGTGGACAAGTTCAACTTCGTACAAGCAAAATATGACTCGACGTTTGGTTTTTTCATTACGGTCACCAACACTTACACGGACACCTACGTGACCAATTCAACCCTGCACACCCAAACTGTCCAAAGGGTGTTGACCCAACCCGACATCCTTTTTGCCGCGGCGGATTTGGACGTCTATGTGGACGGGTCTTTGATCACGGCCACGCGGACGACGTGTACGGCGCCCATCTGGGTCAACAACGATGCGTTGAATGGCCCGATACCTCAGTCAGGGCCGGGACAAATCAACGGGCAGGTGGTCATCACATTCAGCGACGTTGGCCCTTGGATTTTCAACCAGTTCGCTAATTTCACGGATGAAGCCAATCCAGCCTACATGGGTTTGGTTTGGGGCTCTTTTGACGGCACCACCAATCCGCCGGTCGTTTATCCCATCGGCACTTCGATTCAGGATTTGGAAGATCAGGTCTTGGGTGGAAACTGAGAAAATATGCGTTTCCCGGATGAATTATTTATGAAACGGCTGTTAATGTCAGGTTTGATGGGTTTGATGCTGCTTCCGCGCATGGTGTCGGGCCAGCCCGTCCCTCTCTATGTAAACAACGGCACGGTCACGAACCCGACCGACATTCCACTCGACGTTGCCACTTTCGTCAACAACGGCACCATTGACATGGTCACTTCGTATCAAGTCGTCAACGGCCAATATGAAATCAACCCCCAGGTCCCCTTTGAGACGTCCGACACCCAAAACTACACCAACAAAGGAACGATAATCACAGCACCGGGCTGGTGGTTCGACAACGCTCCCAGCAGCACCGGGTCTCGCCAGCTTTCGGCAAACTTCGTGAACATCGGCGATGGCGTCAGCAGCGGAATCGTGTCGGCAATGGACGACCCCGTCTATGGAGTGAGCTATCTCTGGATCAATGCGCTCAACATCAACACCAAGGGAGCGCCTTTGTTCACCGTCGGTGCCAATGGCTGGATGCAAATCGTGGGCACGAACGTCAATCTCGCACGAAGCGGACTGGAGGTCACCCCGATCGTGGGGCGCGGCAGCTTCAACACCTCGTCGAACTTTTTCCCCGATAGCGCCATCTACGACGAATACTGGGGCGCAACCAACATGTTCATGAACAGCGCTACGCTAATGCAGCTTAATAAAGGGAATCTGATTGTTGCATCGCCGCCGCACACCGTGATACCGGGGCCGGTGAACGGTCGCCCACCCATCGTGCTGGAAAATCCGCTGAGCGATTCGTACACCAACGCATTGGACACTGCCTCATTGAATGTGACCAACGAAGATGGTTCGACCGAGACCATCGATGTGCCCACCAACATCGTCCAACAGGCGGTTTTCGTCGGCATCGGCGATCCGAGATACATGTCCGCGCAAATCCGGTTCCAAGGCGGCCAATTTAAAACAGCGGCGGTTGCGCTAAACACGACATTGACCAACGTGATCACAGGTCTCCCGGAGACAACGACCATTTATCTGGTTGACACACTGGCGTCTGAAACCAATGGAGGGCTGCTCACGAATATAACCACCGGCTCGACTTTCCGTCCCGGCAACTATCTTGTGAGCCGGGTGAGGCCATCCGAATTCGCCGGCGGCGCAAGCGGCCTCGGGCCGCCCCCGGTCAATTTTTTCTATGATCCGGATTTTTTTTCCAGCAGTCTCGTTACAAACGAGTATGCCGCTTACTGCGCTTTTGTTGACAATTTGGGTTCCCGTCCGCCAGCGATTAGTGGTTCGATTACAAATCTCCCGGGGAGGATCAATATCATCGCGGGCAGTCTGGATCTGACCCAGACGAGGATCCAGGGCGAGGGGCCGATCAACATCCAGACGCGACATTTGGTGGGCAGCAGCAACGCAGTCGTGGCCGGCCCAATCCTCAGCTACAACCTTGGCTCGACGAATGGGAAATTAAATGTGATGAATCTCGTTCCCAACGGAAATGTCCTGCAAGTCCAGGGTGACATCTACGCTTGGAGCGCGCTCTGGACCAATTTCTCAACGATTCTGACGCCCAATTACAATATTGATACTAACACCGGAACCCCGACTTTTGCATTTAATTACACCAATATAGTCCAAGTGACATTTTACATATTGATGGTGGATGGCAGCGGATTGCTGTCTCAACAGCCGGCGGCTGTTTATGACCTGGCCACCCATGCCACCAGCGTTGTTATCAGCGATCCCGTGACAGTGAACCAGTCATTTCTCGTGGATGGCCAGAGTTTTACCCTCGGCAACAGCCTCACATTTTCCGGCACGGTGACGAGTTGGTCGTCCGTCAATGCGCCAAGCCTTAAATATTTCACCAACAACGGGACGCTCAATATTCCCAACTCGGCGAATTTCGGTGGCGACACCGCAGCGCCCTACTCGGCATTTATCAATAATGGAACGATCACCGCCTCCGGCCAGACGATCAATACCGCCTACTTTGAAAATAATGGGACACTTGTCACCGGCGGTGGTCTCTATGTAACCGCCACGTCAGGCAAGATGCAAAACGGACAGGTCAGTTCGTCAGCCGACGTTCAATTCTCCGGCAGCGTTCTGAAACTTAACCAGTCCACGATTGCAAGCAGCGGTGGGTTGAACCTGAACGTGACCAGTTCGTTGTACGACACCGGTGGCGGCTCGAGCAATGTTTTCACCTGTCGCGAGGGATTCAATTTGACGACAAAGCCGCAAACCGGGGATTTGCTCGGCACCTCCCATTCACACAAGAGCCCCGAATTTTGCCGAAGTTGACCATACTTGGGCCGGTGTGGATCGCGGCCCAAGCGTGGCCGGTTTCTCCAACAATGTGGCCCTGGGCAGCCTTGAGTTGATCCCCGAAGGCGTCAATCCATTGTTTGTCTTTAGCGGCACGGGCACGGGCAACGGATTGTATGTGGATTATTTGGACCTGTCGCAACTTCCTGATTATACGAACCAGATCCAAATCAATCCGAACCTTGTGATCTACTATGCCGCCGCGAGTCTCGGCTTTACACCTCCAAACGGACTTGAGCCGGAGGAATACCTGGACGGTCAATTCGACGGCCATCTGCGCTGGGTGAACAGCTTTGCCGGGCCAAACAGTTCGGCTGCTGTGCTGATCAACGGCCAGACCGTCATGGTTAACAAGGCTCTGCGCTACAGCATGCACATTGATTCAGACGGAGATGGCATTCCCAACGGCGCTGATTCCACACCATTTGGCGGCGTGACATTGACGGACATGGCAAAGACGAATCAGCCCTCCCCACAGTCCTTCCTGTTTTCATGGCAGGCCGCGGCAAACACGATTTACCAGGTCGAGTATACGACGAATCTTGTGCCGGCAAATTGGCAGCCGTTGTTGAAATACACCAATAACCTGTCCACGAACAGAGTCGTCACGATTCTGGATACCAACGCGGCAGTGCGTGGGAAACAGCGCTTTTATCGTGTGGGTTACAGCCTGCCTTGACGGCTGACCGCCCGCGTTGCAGGCAGAATGAACAATGAAAATGGTTATCGCAGGGGCGCATCTCCTCTCAATGGCAATGCGACTTGCGGTCCGTGCAGCAAAAGAAAATTCATGAAGATTCTGACTCTTATTATAAAGCATATCGGCCAGGCATTCTGCCACCTTCGGGCGATCCGGTGTGCCGTTCTCATGGTTGTCGCTCTCTGCCTTGGCGTATTGACGCTGACGGCACAAACGAGTTCGCCAAAAAGCGGGAACGCCGGAACACCCGCAACCCGCAAGAATCTTCACGGGCACGTGCCGGCGGTTGTGGCGCGTTTGAAGCCGGTCAGCCGCCTTGATGGAACGACACGCCTGGACTTGGCCATCGGATTGCCGCTGCGCAACAAGGAAGCGCTCACCAACTTGCTCCAGCAAATCTGCGACCCTGCCAGTCCCGGTTTTCGTCGGTATCTGACGCCGGAGCAGTTCACAGAGACGTTCGGTCCCACCGAGGAAGATTATCAAGCACTCGTTGCTTTTGCCAAGGAGAACGGCCTCACCGTGAACGGTACGCATCCCAATCGCATGTTGCTGGATGTGAAGGGATCGGTGGCGGACATCGAGAAAGCTTTCCAGGTGACAATGCGCGTTTATCAGCATCCGACCGAAAACAGGACTTTTTTCGCGCCGGATGATGAACCATCAGTCCCGTCAGGACTCTCGGTCTTGGACATCAGCG
The DNA here is from genome assembly GCA_963714605.1 of uncultured Verrucomicrobiae bacterium. Classification (GTDB taxonomy): domain Bacteria; phylum Verrucomicrobiota; class Verrucomicrobiia; order Limisphaerales; family CAVQOW01; genus CAVQOW01. The sequence goes on from CAVQOW010000009.1 coordinate 71,184, forward strand.
GTCTCAACAATTACAGCCGGCCGCATCCCCAATACATACTCAGACCGCCAAACCTGCCGCCCAGCCCGACACCGAACTTTGGTTCAGGGCCGAACGGCAATTACATGGGCTACGATTTCAGAGCTGCCTATGCGTCCGATGTCACGCTTAGGGGAAGCGGTCAGGTGGTCGCCTTGGTGCAATTTGACGGCTATTTTGCAAATGACATCACGGCCTATGAAAGCCAGGCCGGGCTGCCGAATGTTCCATTGCAAATTGTGTTGTTGGATGGGTTTGACGGAATGCCGACCGGCAACGGCGGGGAGGTCGAAGTCTCGTTAGACATCGAGATGGCCATTTCCATGGCGCCGAGTTTGTCCAAAGTGATGGTTTATGAAGGAAACCCGAATAATTTCTTTCCTAATGATGTCTTGAGCCGCATCGCCACGGATAACTTCGCCAGGCAAATCAGTTCTTCTTGGAGTTGGAGCGGTGGCCCCAACGCAACGACCGATCAGATCTTCGAGCAAATGGCCGCCCAAGGCCAGTCGTTCTTCGAAGCGTCCGGTGACAGCGACGCATATCCAACCGGTGCCCTTGACGATCCGTCAGCGGCCGTTGAACCTCAGAGCAATCCATATATTACGCAAGTCGGCGGGACTACTTTGACTACAAGCGGTCCGCGCGGCGCTTGGCAGTCGGAAACCGTTTGGAACTGGGGTGGTGGCGTTGGCAGCAGCGGCGGCATCAGCAGCTACTACACAATCCCAAGCTGGCAGCAAGGGATCAACATGGTTTTCAACAAGGTTCGACTACCATGCGGAACATTCCGGATGTGGCCCTGACTGCGGATAATGTTTACGTGATCGCAGACAGCGGAGTCGAATACAGTGTGGGCGGCACCAGTTGTGCGGCCCCGTTGTGGGCTGGTTTTACTGCACTGGTCAATGAGCAGGCCGCGATTGCCTGCGAATCCCCCGTCGGTTTCATCAACCCGGCCATCTACGCAATCGGCGAAGGGGCGAACTATCCCTACTGTTTCCACGACACCAAGACTGGCAATAACACAAGTGGCAGCAGCCCCACCAAGTTTTTTGCGGTTTCCGGCTACGACCTTTGCACGGGCTGGGGCACGCCTGCCGGGCAAAACCTGATCGATGCCCTTTTTACGCCAACTGGAAGCGGGCCTTTGTCCATAACGGTGAATCCGCCGTCGGGTTCAGATCTCATCAGTAATACAAATCAGACGATTTTTGTGACGATTTATCACGTGACCAACGCCACTGTTACTGCGTCAATTGCCGGGATTACAAATTTGACGTTTCTTAACAACGGCCTTTTGCAGGATGCCGTGGCAAATGACGATATTTACAGTGCTTCATTTCAAGTGCCTGCTTCGGCCACCTCGCTGGCCATGACTGTGGCGGCGGTCGCCCCCGGTCGCATCGCCAACACGAATATCTTCTATTACAACGTCATTCCGCTGCCGTCGAATGACAATTTTGCCAGCGCGATCAAAGTGCCTGCGGGCGGGGCGATCTATTTGTCAAACAACCGGTTTGCCACCCTGGAATCAGGCGAACCTCAACACGATGGAGACTCGTATGCCGTGGCCTCACTCTGGTGGGCTTGGACCCCGGTAAACAACACGAACATGTTCATTGACACCTCCGGCAGCAAAGTTGACACCGTGCTGGCCGTTTACACCGGCAGTTCCCTGACCAACCTTCAGCAGGTGGTGGCAACGAACAGCAGTTTGGCCCAACACCAGCCGGCATATCTGAGTTTCAATGCTCAGGCTGGAACGGCGTATTACATTGCGGTTGCCGGTGCCGATGCCAATTCATTGGGTTCAATCCAGATGCGGATGTCGCCGGGCGGACAGCCGGACACTGCGCCGCCTCAAGTATCCATTACTAATCTGCTGAACGGCCTCACCGTCTCCAACCAATTGATAAGCGTCGCGGGGACAGCTTCGGATCCTTCCCCAAGCGCTGCCGGGCTCAGCGAAGTCTTGATGTACATCAACGGATGCATCCCCGCCACGGTTTCAGGGACGACGAACTGGTCTGCTCCTGTCTTGTTGCAGCCGGGCTTGAACACGATTCTGGTTACTGCGATTGATGGAGCCGGCAACTTTTCTTCGCCAGTGACGATGGAGATCGACTACCTCGTCCTAAATCCGCCCAATGACTTTTTTGCATTGGCGATTCCCCTCGCCGGCGCAAACGGCACCGTCACGGGAACCAATGTCAACGCGACAAAAGAAGCGGGGGAACCGAACCATGCCGGCAATACGGGCGGAAAATCCGTCTGGTGGTCATTCCAGCCTTCCGCCGACGGCGTCCTCACTCTGAGCACGACCAACTCCACCTTTGACACGTTGCTCGCCATGTACGTTGGCAGTCCGGGTCACCAACCTGACCACCATCGCGAGCGATGACGACGCCTACCCCGGCGCACCCGGTGGCTTCAGCCAAATTATTCAAGCCGTGCGCTCCAACACGGTCTATCACATTGCTGTAGACGGGTTCAATGGGGCCTCCGGCACGATCAAGCTGGCCTATTCATTTGTACCTGCGGCGGTTTGCCGGTTGGCCGTCGGCAACACTGCGGGTGGCACTGTCGGATTGTCCATCAGTAACGCTGTGGGTAGCGTGCCGTCCGTGACCGATGTTCGGAGCAACAGCCTTGTCACACTCACGGCAACGCCGGCTGCGAATTATCAGTTCGATTCTTGGGACGGCAGCCTGACGTCGCAGGCCAACCCGTTGACAATCATTGTGCAGAGTAACATGAATTTGACCGCCAACTTCATTCCGGTCCAGGTAACCGATGATTTCGAATCTGGCGGCCTGCAGCATATCAACTGGACTGTGACCGGGCCGGCGGTGGGGAATGCGTCTTGGTTTGTGCAATCCAACGTGGTTTTCGCAGGTCAGTTTGCTGCCCGGTCGGGTGTTATCGCCGACAGTCAAACCAGTTCGTTGCTTCTCACGAACAGCTTTGCAGCCGGGAACGGTTCTTTTGATTATCGAGTCAGTTCGGAATCGGATTGGGATTTGCTCAGTTTTTATGTTGACGGTGTTTTACTCCAGCAATGGTCGGGAGAAGTCGGCTGGGCCAATTACATGTTCCCGCTGACGGCCGGAACTCACACCTTGGAATGGACTTATTCCAAGGATGCGAGCCTGAGTGCCGGGCTTGATGCGGCATTCATTGACAACGTCAATCTGCCAATGGTGAGCGTGGACCTGAAAACATTCTCCCAGGACACTTTCTCCGTGAATGTGCTTTGCCCGACGAATCAGCAGGTCATTATTCAGATGTCAACGAATCTGGTTGACTGGCAGAATATCGCGACCAACCTTCCGGCCAGCAGTTTCTTCCGCCTCCTTGAGCCGGCGGGCAAAACCGATCAAATGCGGTTCTATCGCGCCCTTGTCCCGTGATCCTGCGTTTGTGCCGGGCACAACAGATCGTGGGCAACAAAATCAGCCTGAAGTCGGCGTGCCGCCAGCCTTGCGAAGGAAGGTGCTTGCCATCGGAATGAAAACGTTCGGATTAACCGGCGGAATTGGCATGGGCAAATCCACCGCAGCGCAACTCCTCCAGTGGCGCGGAGCGATGGTTGTGGATACCGACGAACTGGCACGCACGGTGGTCGGACCGGGCCAGCCCGCCTTGGCTGAAACCCAGAAAACGTTTGGTTCGGACATTATCGGCACTGACGGGCGACTCCGCCGTGAAGAGCTGGGCCGGATCGTTTTCACTGATGCAGCGGCGCGCAAACGGCTGGAGGGAATTCTCCATCCCCGCATTCGCGAATTGTGGCGCGCGCAAGCCGAAACCTGGCGAAACCAAGGCAAACCGCTCGCTGTCGTCATTATCCCATTGCTGTTTGAAACAAGAGCAGAGTCGGAATTTGATACCGTTATTTGTGTGGCATGCTCGGCGGCTACACAACGGCAGCGGTTGCTTGCCCGCGGCTGGACACTGGAACAAATCAGCCAACGCATCGCCGCACAGTTGCCGATTGAAGAAAAAATGGCCCGATCCAACTACGTGGTCTGGACTGAAGCCGGCATGGACGTTCTTGCACAGCAACTTTACCGCATCGTCCCGGAAGGGCGCTAATTTGTGTCATGCGGGGCGGATGGGCATGCTCACGGGCTGGACAACACAGGATTGGTGACACGGCCATTCTTTCTACAGAAAACCCATATATCAAACTGGGCAAAACTGAGGGGAGTCTGTCCGTAAGGACCAGCAATTTGTTACCATCAACGAGAACGGCCGTGCGCAGATTTTTCTGAATTGGCGGAAGTCGGCAGCCTCTGCGGGGAGACTCCAGTCGTGCCGCCGTCGCGGAGGACGAAGTGCACTGCGGCGAGTGATAACGACGCGAAGAGACAAAACGATGTGACTGACGGCCCAAACTCGCCCGCTTAATTGTCAGTGATGCCCGCCGCCACCGTGCCAGCCACCATACCAGCCACCACCACCACCGTGCCAGCCACCGTGCCAGCCACCACCGCCATAATAGCCGCCATGATAGCCGCCATAGTAACCGCCATGATAACCGTTGTAATAACCGCCGTAGCCAAAAGAAAATGACAGCGCCGGCCAGCCGTAATAATACCCGCCGTAGTAAGGATAATACGGATAATAGTCATAATACGTGTATGTCGGCGATGAATTCGGAATCACGTACACCGTCGAAGCTGGCGCAGTCTGAACATAGGCTGTCGAAGGCTGCTCGTACGTCGGCGCGCTTTGGGCGTTGTTGGCGTACGAATTATTCGCCGGTGCCGATGCAGCAGCGGCCTGGACTTGCGCCGCAGTATCCGTCACCCTCTTGCGCTGGTTCAGCATGGCCGCAAGCACGCGATCAGACACTCCTTGCTCCCGTAAATATACGATTTGTGGCGCGCTCAAACTGTAAACTGTCCCGGAATTCTCGATAAAGGAGACGGTGATGTCGTCGCTGACCTTCGCGCGCGAGAGCTTCAATATATCCGCAGCGCCATACGGCAATTGCACCGGGGCGGTCTGGGTGGCGGACGCCGTTCCAGCGGCATCGGGAGTGGTTGTGAGAGTGGTGGAATTCTGTGCCGCAAGCGACATGGCAGAAAGAACCAGCACCGTGAGGCTGGCAATTGTCACCAGCGGCCTTGATTTCATTTTCGGGTTCATAAAATCGTTTCGTTTCTGTACCAACTTGCGCCTATTGGCCACGCTGTCAAGTGCAGAGCAGGGCAGGGGAATCACCTCGGATTGGCCGCTCGCAGTGAAAAGCACAAAAAAGCCTGGAAAGAATTTGTCCTTCTGCCATCTGAATAATTCCCGTTGATGGAGCAGCCGTCGGCAACCTCAACGTCCGAATGCCCTGCAAACAATGTCTTTGACGCTGCCGACGTTCCGGCACACACTCGCCGTCATGGCGCCAGTTTTTCGGAATTTACCGGGTCAGTTGCCGGCCATATCGGAAAGAATGAGGCTCAGGTCGCGGAAAGTCTTCGTGGGATCAACAGGTCCCCGTTATCGCCGGTTTTATTTGAAGAAAAAACGCGTCTGAGCGTCTGATTCTGTTAGTGAACAAACCCAGAAAAAGGAATCAAGCATGAATGCAAAAAGTTTGGATTTTCTGAAGATCACAGTCGCAGCCGGGATGGTGGTGTTAGCGGGCAATTTGCCGGTTGCCGCTCAGGAAACGACATATTCGGCGGGAACGCCACCGGCGGTGCCGACGGAAGAGTTGCCGGCGGGGAGTCAAGTCTTGACCCGCGGGCCGGTTCATGAGGCGTTCGCCAAGCCGGTGACGATGGACCCGCAAACGCCGATGGCCGTGCCGAATCAACCCCCGGAGGAGCTCCAGGAAATGCCGCCTGCCGAAAGACCGGCTGGCGCGGAAATTGTCTGGGTGCCGGGTTATTGGGCGTGGGACGCGGACCGCAACGATTTCATCTGGGTCAGCGGCTGTTGGCGGCAACGCGCCGCCCGGAACACGTACTGGGTGCCCGGCCATTGGCTGCAGGCGGGCAATGGTTGGGAATGGATCGCCGGCTTCTGGAAACCGATCGCCGCGCAACCGCAACAGGAGATCGAGTATCTGCCCGCGCCGCCCGCCGCCGGTCGAAGTCGAGGCGCCGGGATCGCCGCCTCAGCCCGATCAGGCCTGGGTGCCCGGCTGTTGGTATTGGTTGAGGGACATTATGTCCTCCGCCACGGCTACTGGATGGTGCAACATGTCGGTTGGGTCTGGGTGCCGTCGCATTATGCTTGGACGCCGCGCGGCTATATTTTCTGCCCGGGCCACTGGGATTATGATTTGGATGACCGCGGCGTGCTCTTCGCGCCGGCGTATTTCCCGCCCGGAATGCGGGTTCAGGCCGGTTTCGTGTTTTGCCCCGGCATCTGCGTGGACTTGGGGATGCTGCGGCTGAACCTGTTCGTTTATCCCCGGTACCGCCACTATTTCTTTGGCGATTATTACGATGACGCCTACCGGCGCGTCGGGCATCTACCCGTGGTTCAAATGCCAGACCGTTCATACGCTGGTACGATCCGCTGTTCGTTTACGACCGCTGGCACTTCCGGCAAACCGACCCGAATTGGGCCAGGCAACAGGCGAAAGAATTTCAGACGCGTTACAGCAACCGCGACCTCCGACCGGCCCGGACGTACGCTGAATTGCAGGCCCAGATGGAGCGCATGCCTGCGGCCAAGCGGCCGGAGCGGCCGCTGGTCGAGTCAGTGAAGACGTTTGCGGCCTCCCAGTCAACGCCGGTCAAGTTTGAGCGGATAACCTCCGCCGAGCGCCAACAGATCGCGGCCAAATCAACAGACGTCCGCAACTTCCGCGCCCAGCGAAACCAGTGGGAAGCACCGGCAACGAAATCGGCCACAGCAGCGTCCCCATTCACCCAGCGACCACCGTCCGCGGAAGCTCGGCCCTCAACGGAAACCCGCACCGCTCCATTGACTTACCAACGGCAAAAGGAGCAGCCGCCAACTGAAACGAAGTCAGCAGCTATAACCGCGCCCAAATGGTCAGTCGCTCAGCCGGCAACCAGGCCGGCAACGGAAACAAAACAGTCGAAAAGCGAGCCAACGCTCGAAGTCCGTGTCACCCGCCCGGAACAAGTCGTCGTGCCGAACACGGCAATATCACCAAAACCGTCGGAGTCGCGCTACATTGAGAAACAGACCCCAAGCCATCCCGCGCAGGAACATTTCAGCGCAGACATGACCCTCGAGGGCGAAATCCCCGGACCAGGATTCGCAGCACAAAGGCCAACCGGATGACTCTAGAGGGAAGGACCGAAAGCAATAGCAATACTTGATGTCCCATTGGCATCGCCGTGGGGCATCACTTTTGGCGGTTACATTCGCACCGTCAAAGGCTGGAATGAATTTGCCCGTCTGGCATCTGAATAATTCCCGTTGACAGAGCAGCCGGTGGTCATCGCTGACGAATATAACAGGCCGATTCGATGAGTTCGGCTGTACAAGCTGAGTTGCCTGCCTGGATTGAATTTGTGTGGCTCGGCATCGTTAACGCCATCCTCGAAATTGAGATGAAATCAGAAACCGGACATCCGCCCTCTGACTTCCGGCGTTTGCGGTTCTTGACACCGATTCGGTTTGCTGCTGTGCTTTTCCACGAAAATAACAAGCCCGTGCCCGGCTATTGCTTGGCCTTGGGATTATCGAAAACAAACATTACTTGCTCTGGAGACTTATATGTTGCGCAGAATATTGGTTGCTGGCGGATTGGTTTTGGCTCTAGCGGTCGGCATCCGCATCGGTGTGCGGGCGGCGGAAAAAAAGACGATTGATTCGACTCCGCCGGAGTCCATTGTGGTCAACCTGGACGAGTTTTACGCCCAGCACCCTCTGAAGCCGGGCGAACCGACGCGGGCCGACAAGGTGTTTTCCTCGCCGCGCTGTGTGGTCAATCTGGTCAGCAACAAGGGGCCGTTGATTGGACGCCACATCCACGCCAGTGCCGATGAAATTGTGTTCGTGTACAAAGGCACCGGCGAAATGTACATCAACGGCAAATGGATTCCGGTCAAAGCCGGCGATTTGCATGTTTGCCCGAGTGGCATCGCTCATGCCACCCGCGTTGTCGGCGGGGGCACGATGGAAGTAATTTCCATCTTTGCGCCTCCGCAAGCCGGAGGCAACGACCGCATCATGCTGGACAAATGAATTTTCCGCTCGCATCCACTGCAACTTCAACGTCCGGACGCCCGGAAAACAAATGTCTTTGACACTGGTTCACGCGGATTGAATCCGTGATCGTTTGTGAATCCGTATCATTGACGCTGCCACCTTTCCGTCGCACACTCGCCGCATGGGCACGCTCTACTACGGCGACAACCTCGAAATCCTCAAGCGTTACCTCAAGGACGAATCGGTTGACCTCGTTTATCTCGACCCGCCCTTCAACTCCGCGCAGAACTACAACGCCTTCTTTCAGGAAAAGGACGGCGCGATAGCGGCCAGTTCAATCCACTTTCAGTGACAGGCCACAACATGAGCACCGTTTTGGATTATCTCGATTCGCCTCTACCTCAAGAGACACTCCATTCACTTGGGATCGCCGCAATGAACTTCTCAACCTGTTCAGATTGTGGCCACGTCTTGAGCATGCCGGATGTAAACAAACCTGCCTGCCCAAAATGCGGACGACCCGTAACGATGAGGTGCCCGCTTTTTTCAGGGAGCGAAGGCCGGTTGTTGCAGATGGTTTTTGACAGCTACAGGAGCAAACAATCTCAAGAGCTATGCGTTATGCTCTTTTGCACGCTCTTTGAGCATCACTTGACTATGCTGCTGCGGAACCGCTGCATCCGCTTGAAAATTCACTGGTCAGTGATCGACCTGCTGCTCGAAAGCTACTGGCGTGTGGATGACCGGCTCAAACTTTTCGAGCGTTTGACTGGCTCCAAAGCGCGCGACGCATTGGCCGGAAAACCAGTCGCAAGCGTGTTCAACGCATACGACTGCTTGCACCATAAGCGCAACGATCTTGCTCACGGCATTGCCGGGGTACCGGTCCTCCATTACGAAAGATGACATCAGGGCTGCAGCTTTGGCCGCTGCTGATTCCTTCTCGTGCTTTGCTCACTTGCACCAGATGTTCTGCGCCGTAGATGCACCTCCTTTGCCGGAAGAATGAACTTTTGAGTCACTTTCCCTCTCGCAATTATGAACCTGGTCAAATGCAAAGACTGCGGAACGGAAGTCAGCCCGCGCGCTTCCGCCTGCCCGAAATGCGGCGCGCCGATTGCGCAGCGGAAGACGAATTACGGTTGGCTCACCGCGGTTTTATTTTTATTCTTCGTTGCAATTGCCATTGGCTACTATCAAACCATTCACCCTCCTGAAACAATTCCAGCCGCTAAAGCCGAAACCGGGCCGAGTGGAAAGGAGGCCTTCGTTACCGCACAGGAGTTCATTCGTGGAAAATTGAAAGCCCCCCGCACCGCAAAATTTTCCGTGCCCAATTGGGACGAAAAGACAGCCTGGAAGGAGATCAAGCCCCATCGTTGGGCGGCCTCGGGCTTTGTTGACGCGCAAAATTCCTTTGGTGCCATGATCCGCGACGATTGGTTCGCGGTCTTGGATTGGACTGGCACGAACTTTTTTATTCAGGTACCTGGGAGATGGGAGATCAATCGGGAGGCAAAATGCCGTAGCCCAGCCGTCCCCGCGCCGCCCACGCCCCAAAAAGATGTTGTCAAACTGGAACGCATCACTCAAAACATTCAGTATTAGCATGACTCTTCGCTCGAAACCAAACTCACAAGGCTGAAAAACCAAGCATGAAAAAACCTCTCTACGCTCTTGCCGTTGCCGTCATATTGTTATTGGCCGGGATTTTCTTTTTGCTTCTGGAGGCGCGGAATGAGCGCCACGCGGAGGCCGAGCGCAGGCGAGTGGAAGCGGCAGTGAAATTGGAACGTGAAACCAAAGAGGCCAGGGAAAAGGTCATCATCGAGCATCACAACAAGCTGGTGAAAATTTCCTACAGTCTGCCGGAGCAAATTGATGCGATTGACCTCGCGGTAAAACTTGGCGCAGTACCGACCAACAAAAGGCCTGAATTGGTAAAAGAGGCACAGGCTGTTGTTGCCGCTGCCGAAAAGGAACTGAACACGGATACAAATAACCGTTGGGGCCGTTCCCTTGGAACGGGATATTGACCAGCATCCAGGAGTGGTAATCCTATGACGATATACCGGGTTTGCGTTCGGGTGCGTCCGTTGCCGGCGCACCCGTTGTATTACGAGATTCAGTTTGGACACTTGTTCGTCTGGATCGCAGCCACCGACGAAGACGATGCCAGGCGTCGTAGCCTGGCGGCAGTTTCACCGGCACTATTCGAGCTGGTAGGAAGTAAGGTGCTTCTGCAGCAAATTGTGCGCGAAGTTCCTCCGGATTGCGAAAAATTTGTAATCGAGGCAAAGAATGTTGGTCTTTCATTGCAGTTAAAGGGATATGCTACGGGTGTTGATGAGGGAGATTTCGCTACGGAACTTGGCGACGATTTTGACGCCTGACATGCGGAGGGACGGATTTATGAATACGGCACCGGGGCATTACTTTCCCGTGCCTTGGCGTGAGGGGTCTGTTATTCTATTGCCGCAATGATTCTGTCAACCCAAGAACTGCGCAGTCTGGTCGAACTCAAGCATCGTTCGCCGCACGATCTGCTTGGAATGCACAAGCTGGGCAACGGCGCTGGTTTGGTTGTGCGCGCGTTTCTGCCCGATGCCGCCAAAGTCGAAATCCAGCCCGTTCTCGAGAAGGACAAGCCGGCCATCCAACTCCAGCGCATCCATAAAGCCGGCCTCTTTGAAGGAGTGACCACTGCGGCAAACCGCGTCTATCGTACGACCTCGTCATAACCGACCGCCAGAAAAACGTCCGCCGCACGCGCGACCCATATTCCTTTTTGCCGACGTTGGGCGAATCGGATTTGTATCTGTTCGGCAAAGGGGACGAACGCCGGATTTACGAGAAGCTCGGCTCACATCTGCGCACGATTGACGGTGTGCCCGGTACAAGCTTCGCTGTTTGGGCGCCCAACGCGCAGCGCGTCAGTGTTGTGGGTGATTTCAATCGTTGGGATGGGCGTTGCCATGCGATGCGGTTGCTTGGTGCGTCGGGCGTGTGGGAAATTTTTATTCCCGGCGTCGGCAAAGGCGCGCACTACAAATTCGAAATCCGCAACGCGCACGGCCAGATTGGTTTGAAGACCGATCCTTACGGCTTTTTCTTTGAGATTGCGCCGAAGAATGCCTCCATCGTCTGGGACAATCGCAAGTTCGCGTGGACGGATGCGGCGTGGCTGGAGCAGCGGCGAAAACGCGACGCCCTGCGTTCGCCCATGAGCATTTATGAAGTGCATCCCGGCTCCTGGCGGAAAAAATCACTGGCCGAGTCATTCAGCTACCGCGAGCTGGCCGGGCCGCTGATTGGTTATTTGAAAGAGACGGGCTTCACGCACGTGGAGTTCCTGCCCGTGGCCGAACATGTATTTTATCCATCGTGGGGTTATCAGGTGACGGGATTTTATGCGCCTACCAGCCGGTATGGAACACCGGAGGATTTTCAATTTCTGGTCAATGCACTGCACGACGCGGGCATCGGCGTCATCGTGGACTGGGTGCCGGCGCATTTCCCGCGCGACGATTGGGCGCTGGCGCGTTTTGACGGCACGGCGCTTTACGAGCACGAGGACCCGCGCAAGGGCGCGCACCTGGACTGGGGCACGCTGATTTTCAACTATGGCCGGCACGAGGTTTCCAACTTCCTCCTCGCCAACGCGCTCTTTTGGTGCGACTGTTTTCACGTGGACGGCCTGCGCGTGGACGCCGTGGCTTCGATGCTTTACCTCGATTACTCGCGCAAGGAAGGTGAGTGGGTTCCCAATCAATTCGGTGGTCGCGAAAACATCGAGGCGATCGAATTCCTGCGGAAATTTAATCACGTCACTTACACCGAATTTCCCGGCGTCGTGACCATCGCCGAGGAATCCACCGCCTGGCCCCTGGTGACGCGACCGCCGTACGTGGGCGGGCTGGGATTTTCATTCAAATGGAACATGGGCTGGATGCATGACACGCTGGACTATTTCAGCCGCGACCCGGTGCATCGCAAATTCCACCAGAACGACCTGACGTTTGCGACGCTCTACCATCATCACGAGAATTTCATCCTGCCGCTGTCGCACGACGAAGTGGTGCACGGCAAAGGCTCGCTGATCGGAAGAATGCCTGGCGACGACTGGCAGAAGTTCGCCAACTTGCGCGCGCTGCTGGGTTATCAGTGGCTGTTTCCGGGCAAAAAACTTTTGTTCATGGGCGGTGAACTTGGTCAACGGGCCGAATGGAACGCCAACGGCGAAGTGGATTGGTGGCTGCTGGAGGCCGGGCCTTACCATCTCGGCTTGCAGCGATTCGTGGAGGACTTGCACAAACTTTATCGCGCCGCGCCGGCGTTGTGGCAGTCGGACTACGATGCTGCCGGCTTTTACTGGATTGACTGTGCGGACCGGGAAAACAGCGTGCTCTCGTTTGTGCGGCAGGATTCGGCGCATGCGAGCGAGTTGGTGGCGATTCTCAACCTCACGCCGGTGCCGCGGCACAATTATCGCTTGGGCCTGCCGCGTGCCGGTCGGTGGCGCGAAGTCTTGAACAGCGATGCGGCCAGCTATGGTGGGAGCAACGTGGGAAATTTGGGCGGCGTGATTTCCGACGACTTCAAATGGCACAACCAGTCTTATTCCGCTTTGTTCACCCTGCCGCCGTTGAGCGTGGTGGTGTTTCAGCCGGAACGCTGAGAATAACGCGGAAGGTCAGGCCCATTTCACCTGCAGAATTCCGGGGCACGCCCGCAAATCAGCCATCAACTTCGTGGACAATTCGAACACCGACTTCTGCTTCATCTTCACTTCGCAACTGATGGTCTTCTGTTTTGCCGCAAGGTTGTAATCCATTTCCATGCTTCGGACTTTCATACCAAGCGTTTTAATGCGGCGACGAAGATCGGCATCGTCGAACGCATCGAGTGCCATCGTTACAGTGACCGTAGCGAACGCGTCGGATTGAATGTGTTTTTCCAATACGGGAAGCAAGTGGAGCGTGAGCAGCGCCGTGGCAAGACCGATGCCACCCAGCGCATACTCGCCGCCGCCAAAGGCCAGTCCCACCACGGTCACAAACCACAGGCTGGCTGCCGTGGTGACGCCGCGAATCAGATTGTCGTGGCGCAGAATCGTGCCGGCGCCGAGAAATCCGATGCCCGTGAGAATCCCCGCGCCAAGCCGGGCTGGATCGGGCCGCCATGCGGCGTTGCCCACCACCGCGGCGCTTTCGACAAACAACTCCTTCGACAAAATCATCGCGATGGCCGACGCGGTGCAGGTCAGGATTGTCGTGCGAAAGCCGGCAGGGCGTCCGCGACTTTCGCGTTCCCAGCCGATCAGCGCGCCTGCCACGGCGGCCACCAGGACGCGCACCAGAATTTCGGAGACTGTTATAGGCGTATTCATCGGATTCAACGGTTTGATTTACAATATGCTTTGCCGGCTCATTCGTAATCCAGCCGGCGACGAAATCCAACGAAAATTTCCGGGAAGCGTTTTGGCTGCGATCCGGCATAAAAAAAACTGGCGGCCCGCTTTCGCAGACCGCCAGAAACCAAACTCAGTATAGAAGACCGCAAGGCCGGTGGCCCTGCGATGTCAGCAGTGTCTGGTGGGCCTTTTCGCCTTCGACGTGAACGTGAAGACGGTGGGAGATACAACACCTTGGTTCGGGAGTAGCTGTATCTTCATGGCCCTTGCAAAGCAGGGCATATACCAAAGTTAATATGCAGGGCGTATTTTTAGGTTTAAGCGTGGATAAACTGGCTGAATGGAGCGCATTTGCAGCAAGTTTGCCGTTGATTGTCCGTTTCCTATGCACCCTTGTCCCAAATCGAAGCAACTTTAACGCCACCAGTCATTTCTGGCGACAACGCGTCACAGTCCGAGTTCTTTCGCCATGATGTAATCGTCCATTATGAAGCCACTGCCGATGTCCGTGACGACGGAATTGGCAACGCTGAACCCGTTCCGCTGATACACCGCAATGGCTTTCGTATTCCGTTTGTTCACGGCGATAATCAAACGGCACGCGCCGAGTTTGCGCGCCTCGCGTTCGCAATGTTGCAGCAATAAACTTCCCAAGCCGCGGCCGTGCATCGCCGACAGCAGGTATAGCTTGTGCAGTTTCATCACGCTTGGCTCGTGCGTTGGGCCGTAGGAAGCGAAGCCGACGAGTTTGCCGCCCACGAGCAGGCGATGAAAATAAATGCCTTGCGAATGGATATCCTCCCGCAACGTGTCGAGCGAATACATCCGCGCCAGCATGTAATCAATCTGTTCGTGTGAAATGATGCCGGGATAATGCGCGCGCCAGACAACCGCCGCCAATTTGGCAATGGCAGGCAAATGTTCTTCATTGGCCGGAACAATTTGTACGGCGTCGGGTTGCATGTTACTCATCGGTCTTTTTTTTGCGGCAGGGGAAAACTGCCACTCGGCTCAAGAATCACGGATGCGGCTGTGCGATCTGCTGTTCTTCATTATCGGATCGGCAGCTTTTCGACCGGTTTCAAAAAACTTTTGCCTTTTGATCATCTTTCAAGCCAGTCCGGACATTATCAACTCCTCACTCCCAGCGCCAGCAGCCACGTCCAGATGACGAGCGCTGTGAACAGCAGTCCGCTGAGAAGATTTACCAGCGGCCTTTGAGCAAGGTTTCGAACGAGCGACAGCATTGCTCCCAGCATCACACCGCATACAAATCCGCCGAAATGTGCCACGACATCTGTTCCCGGACCCAGCCCCAACAGCGCAAACAACATCACGCCGCCTGCAATTCCTCCTACGATGTATTTTGTCGCGTTCGGCACTTTACGTCGGAACGACAGTGATTGCACCGCGAGCAAACCGAGCGCGCCCATGACCATGCCCGACGCGCCGAGGCCGTGCTGTTCGCCACCATAAACCAGCCACGAGGCTACGTTCCCGCCCGCACCGGCGAGATAAGCCGCCAACAAACCCGCGCCCGTTCCGTAACGGCCCATTGCCAGACCAAGCAACACGAAACCGAACACGGCATTCATAGCCAGATGCGCCGCATCGTTGTGGAGGCAGATTGCGGTGAAGAGCCGCCACCATTCACCGTGGCTGACGGCGGTGTTGTCCATGATTCCGACGTTTCGCAAATGCGGACGCGCCAAGCTCACCCAGTGGAAGTTGACCATTAAAAAGACCCACGCGAGGCTTGTCCAATCGAACAGCAGACCGGTTTTGAAAATCGGTTTGCGCCACAGCCAGCGCAGATTCTCCAGACGATATTGACGAATCGTCGCCACGGCGCGCTCGTAATCCTGTGCAGACACGACCAACGCCCAGCCGCTTTCGGGTTTGTGTTCGATGACGGCCTCGATGCCTTGGCTGGCGAGCACGAGACTCCAATCCATCGCGTGCGGCCGCGAACGCGCCGGAATGCGACGGCTCAATGGAGGCGTCGGGTGATCTTGGGCGTCTGGCATTGCGCCGAGTATTCCGATTACGCGGCGTTGAGCAATCCAAGTTTTTCCATCGCGGCGCGGGTTTTCTCCGCCGATTCGTGCAGGATGACCTGCCACCCGCGCGCGGATGTGCAGGCGTGTCTGGCGTGGCAAGGCAGACTTGCCAGCCACACGCGAACGCGCTAGGTTTTCGCCATGAGCACGCAACAGCTTATCGAAAAGGAAGTCTCGGCGATGCCCGAACCATTGCAGCGCGAGGTCTATGATTTTGCCCGCTTTCTCCGGCACCAGCGCGAGGATGAATCCTTCAACGGTTTGCTCTTGAGCGAAACCGCGCTCGCCCGCGACTGGAACACGACGGAGGAGGACGCCGCATGGGCAAGCCTCTAGTCGGCGAAGTGGTCGTCCTGCCTTTTCCGCAAACCAACCTGCAATCCGGCAAACGCCGTCCCGCGCTCGTGGTTGCCAATCTTCCCGGCGACGATTTGATTCTCTGCCAGATCACCAGTCAGGTGCGTTCCGATGGATTTTCCATTCCGCTGGCGCTGGGCGACTTTGAACGCGGCCGGCTCTCCGTGGATGGTTTCATCCGTTCCAACCGCCTGTTCACGATTGAGCAATCCGTAATTCTCTACACCACCGGCAAGGTCAAGGATGCCAAACTGCAAGAAGCGAAGGCAAAGATTCGCCAACTCTTTGCGTAATGAAAGTGGCGGTGTACACGCCACAGCGGCACGCCGTCCCTTCCTTTTTATAGTAGTCCCAACTTCTCAAACACCACCCGTGTTTTCTCCGGCGATTCGTGCAGAATGACCTGCCACCCGCGTGACGCGCCGACGGCGATGTTTTCCTGTCGGTCGTCAATATAAAGAATTTCTGCGCCGCTGCGTCCAGTCATGCGTTCCAGCGCCTCGTAGATTTTGACATCCGGTTTCATCGCGCCAACTTGGTACGAAAAAATATAGCCGTCAAAATGGCTGAAGAATGGAAAATTTCGGCGGACATGCTCGATGGCAAGATCGTTGGTATTGGAGAAAATGTATGTCGGCACGCCGTGTTGGCACACGGCGGTGTGAATTTCAATTGCGCGGGGGATTTCCGTGAAGATGTCGGCGAAGAGTTCGCCGAACTCTTCGATTGTGCCGCGAAAGCCCGTGGCGTTGCGGACCTCGTCGAAAAATTCCTGCCGCGTCACTTGACCGGTTTCATAACGAAGGAGTAATTCGGAATGATCCCTGAAGATTTTGTCCGTCGGGGTTTGCATCGTCCCGCGCGTTGCGAATTTGCGGGCGGCGATGCTGTAATCGAAATCCACCAGCACCTTACCGAGGTCGAACACAACGATGCATGGAACGCGCATCACATCATCTCGCGTCTGCCTTCAAGCGCGCGGCTCAAGGTGAGTTCGTCAGCGAATTCCAGTCCGCTGCCCGCCGGCAGACCGTAGGCGATGCGGGTGATTTTGAGTCCTTTGCGGGCGAGCCGTTTCGCGAGATAAAAACTCGTTGCGTCGCCTTCCACGTCCGTGCCGAGGGCGATGACGATTTCCTTGATCGTTTCACACGTCAGTCGTTTTTCCAGCTCGGCGATGCGCAAATCTTCCGTCTCAATGCCGTCGAGCGGAGAAATCTTGCCGCCGAGCACGTGGAATTTCCCGCGAAAAGTGCCCGCTTTCAGGATGCTGATGATGTCCACCGCCCGCTCAACGACGCACACTAGCGAGGCGTCGCGTCGCGGATCGGCGCACATTGGGCAGGGCGATTGCTCGGTCAATGCGCCGCAGACCGCGCAAAACTGGATGCGCTCGCGGGCGTGCAAAATTGCATCGGCAAGTTGGCGGACTGCCGCGGATTCGGTCTGGACGAGATGCAGCGCGATGCGTTCCGCCGAGCGCGGCCCAATCCCGGGCAGTCTGCTCAGCGCGGAGATGAGCGTCGTGATGGAATCGGGAAGCGGAGACATAAGCCAATGCAAAGTTAAAAATGCAAAGTTAAAAATGAACGAAACGCCACGTCGGCATACCTCATTTTACATTTTGCATTTTGCATTATTAATTCTCTACATCATTCCCGGCATATTAAATCCCGCGGTTACTTTGCCCATTTCTGCGTTGGAAATCTCTTTCGCCTGGGCTAAGGCCTGATTTGCCGCTGTCAGAATCATGTCTTCGAGCAACTGCGCGTCGGATGGATTGAGCGCCTGCGGATCAATCTTCACGGCTCCGATTGTGCCGTCGCATTTCGCCGTGACCTTGACCGCGCCGCCACCGCTGGTTGCCTCGACGGTGCGCGCGGCGAGCTGCGCCTGGATTTGTTCCATCTGTTGCTGTATTCGCGCGGCCTGTTTCATGAGTTTGCCGATGCTGGACATATTTCAATTTCGGATTGGCGATTTCGGATTTTGAATTTCAGGAGCGGACATCAACGATTTGGCCTTTGAAGATTTCAAGCGCTTTTTGAATGAGCGGATCGTTCTTGAAATCTTCTTTGCTGAACGGAACCGAGGAGGTTTTTTCTTTGTTTGGCTGAGCGGCCGGTTTCTGGGTGACGGATGACACAGGAGATGGTGCTGAGGGCATGATTTCGGCCAGAGGTTTTACACGACCCACCGGCGCCTCGGCCTTGATGAATTTGAGCTGCGAATTCGCATATCCGATTTCGGAAAGCTTGGTTTGCAGCAGAGTGTGATTGCGTGCGTTATCCACCAGCGCAATGTGGTCTGCAAACTCCGGATCAAAACCGATGGTAAAAACACCCTTGTCGAACGAAACCGGATGCGCCTCCAGCAGATAACTCCGCGTGAACGGACTAACGCGGCCCACGGCGTCCACTAGTTTGCTCCAAAGTTGTTCCAAATCCACGGCGCTTTCAGACGCTGCCGGTGCTGCCATCGTCAGAGCGTTTCCAGCAGGGAGTGACGGGTTCAACACCGTCTCCGATTTCATTTCTAAAACGGCTTGGGACGCGGTGGAACGCGTCGCTCCGGAGTTCTTGGACGACGCGGGCGGGACGCCTGCACCACTTCCTCCGCGCAACTGATTGAGTTGTTTCAAAACCGTGTCAAGGCTCATGGCGTTTCGCGCCTCAATGGCCTTGATCAGCGTGACTTCCAGCAGGATTTTCTTCGACGCCGCGTCGCGCAGGCGGATTTCAGCGTCCGTGAGCACTTCAAGAATCCGCGTGAAAGATTCGGTGTTCGCCAGCGCAGCCTGTTCCTTGAGCGTTATGGCTTCGGCTTCGGAAACTTCAAGCATGTTCACGTCGCCACGCGAAACCTGGTAAATCAGCAGGTTGCGAAAGTGGTTGAGCAAATCCGACAGCATCCGGCCAAGGTCTTTGCCGTGCTGGGCGAGTTCGTTGAGCTGCTGAAGCGCGGTTTGGATTTCGCCTGCAAGAACGGCGCGGCTTAGCTCCAGAATCTGGCCTTGCGCCGCCAGACCAAACATTGAGAGCACATCCGGCTCTTCGATTTTGTCGCCGCAAAAGCTGATGAGTTGATCCAACGTGGATTCGGCGTCGCGCATTCCGCCATCCGCTCCGCGTGCGATGGCAAACAGCGCGGCTTCGTCAATTTTCACCTTTTCCAGCTTCGCGATGTGCGTGAGATGTTTGACGATGAGCGCGGAGGGAATGCGGCGCAGGTCGAACCGCTGGCAGCGCGAGAGAATCGTCGGCAGAACTTTTTCCGGATCGGTCGTGGCGAACATGAACTTCACGTGCGCTGGCGGTTCTTCAAGCGTTTTGAGCAGCGCGTTGAACGCCGCCGTCGAGAGCATGTGCACTTCGTCGATGATGTATATTTTGAATTGCGACGAGGCGGGCGCGTATTTGCACGTTTCGCGGAGTTCGCGCACCTGCTCGACGCCGTTGTTGCTCGCGCCGTCAATTTCCAGTACATCGAGCGAGCGGCCCTCGGCGATTTCGAGGCAGCGCGGGTCTTTGGCGTCAAAATCCACCTTCGGGCCGCCGGCGCAGTTGAGGCACATGGCGAAGATGCGCGCGATGGTGGTCTTGCCCGTGCCGCGCGGGCCGCAGAAGAGATAGGCGTGGGCGATGCGCTTTTGCTCGATGGCGTTGGCGAGCGTCTGCGTGACGTGCTCCTGCCCGACAACGTCAGCAAATTTCTGCGGACGATATTTTCGCGCTATGACTTGATATGACATTTACGATTCACGATTTACGATACACGAGATGGTTGCCGATTACGGTGGCAATCGTAAATCCGAAATCGCAAATCGTAAATTGAAATGCCAGGGTGACCACGGCGGATGTCGAGCAAACTACCGTTGCTGCCTTCCGGCCCTGGCGGGGTTCGTAAGTCCACATTCCATGGGCCCTGGCCCAATGAATGTGCGGCAGCACGAAGGCGGCTTCAAGGAGAAATCCAACTTGGCCGTGGGTTATTTCTTTTCCGGCTCGCCGGGTTTTACCACCGACACCACATACGCATCGGGCTTGAAATATTTTTGCGCCACGGCTTTGACTTGATCGAGCGTGACGGCTTCGTATTTGGCGTCCTCAGCGTCTGAATACGCGTAACCGAGTCCGTAAAGTTCGTCCAGCGCGGTGGCCATGGCGAAACTGCCGAGGTCCTGCCGGGCGATTTTTTTCTGGCCGATGATTTTTGCCTTGGCGCGTTTCAATTCCTCCGCGGTCAGACCTTCGGCGCGGAGCAATTTCGCCTCTTTCAAAATTTCACTTTCGACCAGCGCGGCTTTTTCCGGCTCCGTGCCGGCGTAGAATGCGAAGTAACCCGGCGCAAGGCCGATGAAATCCTGAGCGCCGACGTAGTAGGCCAGTCCGAGCTTCTCGCGAATGCGCAGGAACAGGCGCGAGCCCATGTCGCTGCACACTTCCTGCAGCAGTTCGAGCGGATAACGGTCCTCATTGAACAACGTCGTGCCTGCGTAACCGATGACCAGCACCGCCTGCTTCTTGTCGCGCATTTCTGCAACAAGCTTGATTGAATTCAAGGCTTCCGGTTTGCGATCAGCAATTTGTTCGGGCGTAGGCGCGGCGGAATTTGGTTTCCAGCCTGCAAAGGCTTTCTCGACGGCGGATTTCACGTCGTCGGGTTTCACGTCGCCGTAAATTGCGAGCACGCAGTTGTTGGGCGCGACGAGTTTTTGCTGGAACGCCTTCAAGTCGGCGGTCTGAACTTTCTGCACGCTCTCCTCGGTGCCGAGCGAGTCGAGGCCGTAGCCCATGTTGCCGAACATCGTGCGGCGCATGGCGTTGCCAGCGCTCTTGAGCAGTTGGTCTTTTTGCGAGCGGATGCCGGCGATTTGGATTTGCCGCTCGCGTTCCAGTTCAGGCGCGGGGAACGTCGGATTCAGGATCACGTCGGAAAGCAAATCCAGCCCCTTGGCGAAGTCGCTGCTGAGCGTTTCGATGTTCACGCCGAAACTGTTATTGCCGCCGTAGATGTCAATGCTTCCGCCGACGGATTCGATTTCGTTGGCGATGTCTTCGGCGCTTCGGCTTTTCGTGCCCTTGAGCAGCATCTTCGTCATCAACTGCGTGATACCGTTGTCGTCGGGCGTTTCGGCCAGCACGCCGCCTTGAAACACGGCGCGATATTCGACGAACGGCAGGCGATGATTTTCCTTCACGAGCAAACGCAGGCCGTTCGGCAGAACAAATTTCTGAATCGCGTTTTCAGTCGTCTTCTCGACCGCGACTGACGGCTTGGGCGCAGTGCCGTTCGGCAACAGGGCGTAAAGCGTCCGGTTTTCGGTCGTGAGATATTCGCGGGCGACGCGCTGGACGTCGGCGGGTGTGACGCGCTTGATCGCGGCAAGGTAGCGCTCGGAAAAATTGAGATCGTTGGCGACGAGCCAGTTTCCGCCGAGGTCTTGCGCCTGGCCGGCCATGGTTTTGCGCGTGGCCAGCGTGGCGGAAATGAATTGTTTCACGGCTTTTTCCAATTCCTCCGGCGACGGTGGTGTTTGTTGAATCTTCCTGGTTTCAGCGAGAATCGCATCGCGAGCCTTCTGGAATTTATCCGCGTCAACGACAGCGCTGATGCCGAACAAACCCGGCGCGCCGGGGTTGTAGGTCCACGCATCCACGGAATTCACGAGGCCCTGTTTCTCGCGGACTTCCTGATACAATCGCGAACTGCGCCCGCTGCCGAGCAGCACCGAGAGCACGTCGAGGGCGGGCAGGTCGGCATGGGTCATTTCCGGAATGTGCCAGCCAAAATGGAAGTAACCCTGTTCGATGGGAGCTTCTTCGACGACTTCGCGCGGCGCGGTCTGTTTCGGTTCTTCGGGCAGGGCAACGGACGGGAACGGCTTCTCCTTCGTCGCCGCGTAGGCTGCGCGGATTTGGGCCACGACCTCGTCACGTTTCACATCGCCCACGACGACGAAGAAGACATTGTTCGGCACGTATTTCTGCCGGTAGTAGGCGAGGATGTCTTCCTGTTTCACCTCATTATAAATGTCCGGATAGCCGATGACGGTGAACCGATATGGACTGCGGACATAAGCCGTTTCAAACAGGCGACGGCTCGAGCGGCGATCGGGGTCGTCCGTGTTCATGTCCATTTCGCGAAGGATGACTTTCTTTTCCTTGACCATTTCGTCGGCGGGCAAGGTGGCGTGCTGCATAATGTCGCAGAGGATGTCCAAAGCGACGCGCGCGCCGGTGTTCGGCACGTCAATGTGAAACACTGTGTGGTCGAAGCTCGTGTAGGCGTTCACGTAACCGCCGGCGTCCTGCACCTCCTGATCAATCCGGCTGGCAGGCCGTGTGGTTGTGCCCTTGAACAGCATGTGCTCCAGCACGTGCGACAAACCGGCGCCCATCCATTTGCCCTCGTGAATGCTCCCGGTCATGGCCCACGCCTGCGCCGACACCACGGGCGCGCTGTGGTCTTCGCGCACGATGATGGCCAGGCCGTTGTCGAGCGTCGTGAGGGTGACGCCCGGCGGCAGGGCGGGAATTTCGGTTTGATTGGTCGCGGCGATGACAGCGGTGGCGCTCATAAAAATGCAAAACAGCGATGTGAAAAATGCGGTGCGCATGGGTGAGAAAGCGGAGTTATGCCTTCGCGGGTTTCGGATCGGCAGGTTTGTCTGCCAATTTGTTTGAAGGCAGAAACGGTTTGCGGAATGCGTCGTCGAAAGAATAACCGCGTTCAAAATCGGCGCGACTGTCCTTGTCCGTTTTGGCGAGCAGACCGATTTCGACCATGTTGAAAACGATCTCGCCGAAGTCGCTCGGCTGCCGGACGCCCCACTCATCAAGAACGGTCAGTGTCATTGGCCCGAATTGCGACAGGGCGAATTGCCGGATGCCATCGAGCAGTTCCTGCCCGGTCACGTGGCGGATGCGACCGCGATGCTCCTTGCTCACGTGTTTCTGCGTGAAGTCGAGCGCCTCGCGGACGAAGTAGTAGGCGTCGCGATGGAAACGTGGATCTTTGGCCAGAATCTGTTCCAGCGCTTCTTCGAAAGTGATTTCGTGCATGTTATTGTTTCGCTTGCATCGCCGGTTGTGCCGGCGGATGGGCGGTTCGATACGTTTTGACAGCCCAGCCGACCAACAGCAATCCGAGCACGATACAGAGAACCAATTGCTCCTGTTTCGTCAAGCGGTTCACGACGCCAATGTAACGAGCGGAACCGAAGAGCGCAACTGTCAGCAACGCTCAGGGAAATGCGGTATCACGGACGAAGGTTGTAATAACACCTACCTCACCCCCCGCTGACTGCTGTCCGCACGGACCGAATCTCTGAAAAGGAAAACCGGCGACTCGAACTTTCTGACCGTCGGCAAATCTTTTTTCCTCTCACTCCACCGGAGTTTCTACACAGGCTCGCGACTTGTTAGAAAACTTCAGTCTCATACTCAAAGCCTCGGTAATGCTACCCGCCGTCAATCGAAATAACTGCGCATGCGGAATTCACCCAAACGTGCGAGCGCCAATCCGGCCTCGTAGCCCAGCAAGCTAGAATCAGCATACTCAAGCACCACTGCTCTTTTTAGCGGTTCAATTGTCCGCGCGTCGAGCACTTTTCCGAGCAATTCGGCTAACGAAGTTGGAAATTCATCCAGCTGTCTTAGCCTGTAGAACTTCTCAAAGAAAGAAGGATCCGAAGCTCGCGCACACATCAGCGAGATTTCTTCCTCGAAAATGGCAATCAGCCGGTCTATTGGCACACTGTTGCCCATGCTGCCCAGAGCATGGATAATCTCGCGTGCAGCTTTAGAAGCGTTAAACTCGATGCTTGCTTCGCGTTCTTTAATTGGCAATGCTCGATATTCAGCGAGCGCTGCCATGAGCGGTTCCATCGCCTTCGGATCGCCAATCATCCCAAGCACTTCAGCCGCGAGCTCTCTCACACACCATTCCTCATTTCGGAGTGCACCGATCAAGCCATCAAGGCTGTCGATGTTGTTGATATAATCCGAGAACAACGGCACATTGGAGCCGGATTTGCGCGTCTCGCGCCGCAGGGAGTCAATGTAGTTCACGTGACCCGAGAACAACGGCACAAGCAGCTCCATCGGCGCGCGAATGCCCATCTTGTGAAGCGCATCGGTCGCCGCGCGCGCACGCCATAGAATGTCCGTGCTCACACCGCGTCCCACAGAAGGCGAGGTCGCATCCTCTAGCAGCACATCCAGCAACGGTTCAATTGCCTTTGGATCACCGATCATGCCGAGCGCGCGGGCTGTACTCTCGATGGGACGATAACCGTTATGCTTTAATTCTGCAATTAGGGCACCGACATCGGCCGTGTCGCCAAGGCGCTTCACCCCCCCCGCCACCGGTTTGAATGCCATTACGTCTTCCAGCTTCTCAAGCCTCACACGAACGGCTCGTGAAAGCCACTTTCCCTTCGTGCTCAGCGCGAGATATTCCAGAATCGGCTTCATCCGCTCGATGGGTGCGTCACAGATTTGTATGGTAACATATTGCCTCGCCGCAGCGCGTCTCTCACCATCATCGTGTCCCTCACTTAACCCTCTATCGACCGGATCGCTGTCCGAAGAGGCCTCCCAAGGGCGATCCGCGAATTCCGCCAAGCGTATGGACATTAGTTCGGGATTTCCCATATGTTTTTTTGTTGTTTTGTTTTGGGGTGATGCCAAGTGGCCTACAAATATTCGACCGCAGTTTTGCGGTTAACCTCTGATTCATGTGGGCGGTCTAATCTCCGTTTACTTACTTGTCAAGAATGGGTTGCTAATTTTTTGGTGTCAATTCGCTGCTGGCAAAAACCGCAGTTGGCACAGACAAAGCAGGCCTTCTTTCGCCTTGCGACGGTGCTTTCGCATTTGTTAGCTTGTCGGCGCTTATATGGCTGCCATTGGCCGATTCCAAAAGGGTAACGAGATCTTCTACGCCAAAATCGTGGAAGGCGAATTGTTCCGGCTGCACGGCGACGTCTTTGGGTCGCCGTCGTTCGACAAAAAGCCGATGCGGGCCAAGGGAGTTCGCACGCTGACGCCTGTGTTGCCGTCAAAGGTGATCGCCGTGGGTCTGAACTATGCGGATCATGCGCGCGAAACCGGCAAGCCGCTGCCCAAGGAGCCGCTCTTTTGGCTCAAGGCGACCACTTCGCTTCTTGCGGACGGCGGCAAGATTGAAATTCCCTTTCCGCACCATCGCACGGATTACGAGGCGGAATTGGCGATTGTCATCGGACGCCGTGTGCGCAACGTGACGCCCACCGCCGCGTCGCGGTACATCCTCGGCTACACCGCGGCGGAGGACATCAGTGACCGCACGATCCAAAATTCCGACGGCCAGTGGTGTCGCTGCAAGTCGTTCGATACGTTCACGCCGCTCGGCCCGCATGTGGAAACGAAAATTGACCCGCACGACCTGACGATACAGCTCTTTCAGAACGGCCAGTTGCGTCAGAACTCAAACACGAGCCATCTCATCTTCAATTGCTATCAGCTCGTCAGTTTCATCTCCACGAACATGACGTTGCTGGCGGGCGACGTGATTCTGACAGGCACACCCAGCGGCATCGGCCCGATCAAGCCGGATGACCGGCTGGAGGTGCGGATTCAGGGCCTTGCGCCGTTGATCAATACTGTGAAGTGAAATTCCGCGCGTCTTGGAGTTGACCATCCGCCTTTGACAGGATTAAGCTTGTCCCGATGAAAGCGGAGATCGAGCCGATGCAGCAGCCGGTCCGCAAAGTGGTTGGGCGTCCACTTACCATGTCCCGCCGGCTCGCCCACATGGAAGACATGGCCGGCTTTCTCAAAAAACAAGCGCATGGATCATTCGCCAGAGCCGAGGGAGATTACTTCCCGATTCGAAAAACTGTTGGTCGCCCTCGCCGCTGACCGCGTTGATTTCGCGGTCGTCGGCGGACTGGCGGTCATCTTCAACGGTTATCCGCGCCTGACCCTTGATGTGGACATCCTCGTTCACGATGCGCCAGAAAATCTCCACAAACTGCTGGATTGCCTTGCGGGCTGGGGCGAAGGCTGGGCACGCGAACTCAAGCTGGAGGATTTTGTGTTTCAGGAAGGTGCGGTCCGCGTGATTGAGGAATTCGACCTCGACATCTTCACACGAATGAGCGGCAAGTCGCTCGAAGATTTCCGCCCGCGCTTGCGGCATCTAAAAACCGGCGGTGTCCGCATCCCGTATCTCGCACCCGAAGATTTGATTTTTCTCAAGCAAGATTCCTGGCGCGACAAGGACAAGTTGGACGTGCAGGCCATGCGGGAAATCATCGCGCGCGAAAGCCATTGAACCGTTTAAGCAAGT
Source organism: uncultured Verrucomicrobiae bacterium (assembly GCA_963714605.1). Lineage (GTDB taxonomy): Bacteria > Verrucomicrobiota > Verrucomicrobiia > Limisphaerales > CAVQOW01 > CAVQOW01. The sequence goes on from CAVQOW010000009.1 coordinate 97,509, forward strand.
CGCGCAGCAAAATTAAATTCTTCGTTCCATCGCTCCTTTGTGGTTAATCTTCCCGCCACATGAAGTGGACAAACACTCTGATTCCGACAATGAAGGAAGCTCCGTCTGAGGCGGAGATTCTTTCGCACAAACTGCTTCTCCGCGCCGGATTGCTGCGCAAACTGGCCAGCGGCGTTTACACCTTTCTGCCGCTTGGACTCCGCGCGCTTCGCAAGGTCGAGCAGATCATCCGCGAGGAAATGGACCGCGCCGGTGCAATCGAAGTCCTCATGCCAGCGCTCCAGCCGCCGGACATCTGGCAGCAAAGTGGGCGTTACGAAACCGCACGCGATGTTTTGTTCAAGGTGAAGGACAGCGCCGACCGCGAATGGGTTCTCAGTCCAACCGCCGAGGAAGTCATCACGCTGCTCGCGGCCGGCGAAATCAATTCCTACCGTCAGTTACCGAAAAATTTTTACCAGATAAGCGTGAAATTCCGCGACGAAATCCGTCCGCGCTTCGGTCTGATGCGCGCCCGCGAGTTCATCATGAAGGACGCCTACAGCTTCGACGTGAGCGATGAAGCGTCGCAGGTGACTTATCAGAAAATGTATGACGCCTACGGGCGCATTTTTGCACGGTGCGGATTGAAAACGTTCCCGGTTGAGGCCGACACCGGTGTCATCGGCGGCAAGTTTTCGCACGAGTTCATGGTGCCGGCGGAAACGGGCGAAAACGAAGTCGTCTATTGCGAAGCTTGTGGTTACGCCGCGAACATTGAGAAAGCCACCAGCGGCATTCCCAAAACCGCCGCGCGTGAAATCGGTTCGGCCATTGAAAAGTTTGCCACGCCCGGCGTGGTCACCATCGAGGCGTTGAGCAAAGCACCATTTAACGTGCCGGCCAATCGTCAGATCAAGACCTTGGTCTATACCGCCGACAGCAAACCGGTCATCGTTCTGATACGAGGCGACGACCAGTTGAACGAAACCAAACTCGCGGGCGTCATTGGCACCACGACTTTCCGCGCGGCCACCGCCGAGGAAATCTTCGCGGCGCTCGGCGCGCATCCCGGCAGTCTGGGCGCTGTAGCTGCGACTATGAAGTCGCAGGGCATCCCCGTCTATGCCGACGAGCGTTTGCAGGGCGCGAACGGGATGACTACCGGTGCGAATGAAGACGGTTTTCATTTCCACAACGTCTCCATCGAACGCGACATCACCGTGACTCAGTGGCGGGATTTGCGGACCGTTACCGCCGGTGAACCGTGCGTCAAATGCGGCAAGCCGCTGAAAATCCGGCGCGCCATCGAGGTCGGTCACGTGTTCAAGCTCGGCACGAAATACAGCGAAAAGATGGGCGCGCTTTATCTCGACGAATTGGGGAATCGCAAGCCGGCGGTCATGGGTTGCTACGGCATCGGCGTCACGCGCACGTTGCAGGCGGTGATCGAGCAGTGCAACGACAAGGACGGCATCATCTGGCCCATGAGCGTCGCGCCGTATCAAGTGTGCATTACGCCGCTGAATGTCGCTCCGGAAAATGCCGGCATGAAACTGGCCGAACAGTATTACGCTGAACTTATGGCAATGGGCATCGAAGTTATCCTCGATGACCGAGACGAGCGGCCCGGCGTGAAGTTCAAGGATGCCGATCTTGTTGGGTTTCCAATCCGCATCAGCATCGGCGAAAAATCTCTCGCAAAGGGTGAAGTGGAAATCAAACCGCGCGGCGGAGCGATCATTCCCGTCAAGACCGGCGAGGCTGTTGGGCGTGTCGTGGCGATGATCAGGTCGTGACTCACGCGAAAGGGTCCACCGTTTTGGCGGGCTTACCAAGCTTTGCGCCACCTGCCAACGAGCCAAAGCACCAACAAACCTGTTGCGCCGCCGGTTGTGTCAATCAGCACGTCTCCGATCGCCGCCTGCCTTGAAGGAACAAACAATTGATGGAATTCGTCGCTGGATGCGTAGAGCATCACACAAAGAAGTGCCAGCCGGGCTTCAGTCCATCGCCAAGGACGCGGATCGCGACGGATTGGTTTACGTAGCGCACGCCAGACTAGCAGTGCAAGCACAGCAAATTCGGTCAGATGCGCGCATTTGCGGATGTCGAAGACCAATGAGTCCACCACTTGTTCCGAGAGAAAAGGGAACAACCAACGCAACAGGGGACCAAGAAAGCGCGATGTGTGAGGTGATGAGAACACATCGGTGGAAGCAAAGAAGATGCATCCCATCCACAACAACACAGGCAACCAGTATTTGATGAACGAACGACTGTTTGACACGGCGCATAGGAAGCCGGGTCCTTGCTGACGACGCAATCTGAAATTGATTAAATTTGCTCAACGATGGCATTTGTGGCAGAGACAATGCCATGATTGGATTTTTTCTGACATGCTAAAGCTGGGCGTCAACATTGACCACGTTGCCACACTGCGCGAAGCGCGTTATCGCGGGCGCGGTTTTGGCGAGCCGGACCCCGTCGAAGCCGCGCGGATTTGCGAAGCGGCGGGCGCGCACGGCATCACGGCGCACCTGCGCGAAGACCGGCGGCATATTCAGGATCGCGACGTTTGGAAACTGCGCGAAGTCGTCAAGACGCGGCTGAATTTGGAAATGGCCATTGTGCCGGAAATCATCGCCATCGCGCTGAAATTGAAACCGGACATCGTCTGCATCGTGCCCGAACGGCGGCTGGAAGTGACGACCGAAGGCGGACTCGACGTGGTGGCGAATGAAAAAGCAATCACCGACACGCGCAAAAAAATGAATGACGCTGGCATCGAAGTCAGTTTGTTCATCGCACCTGATGACAAACAGATAGAAGCCGGCGCGCGCACCGGCAGCCAGTTCATCGAGTTGCATACAGGACAATTTGCAGAACATTTTACAAAATCCGAAATCCGAAATCCGAAATCCGAAATTGAGTTGCAGCGCTTGATTTCCGGCGCGAAACAAGCGCACACGCTTGGTTTGAAAGTGAACGCCGGGCACGGATTGAATTACGAAAATCTGCCGGCGCTTTGGCGCGTGCCGCATCTCGTGGAATTGAACATCGGCCACAGCATCATCAGCCGTGCGGTGAACGTGGGTCTTACGCAGGCCGTGCGTGAGATGCTGGGCGTGATGAAGGATTATCGCGGGAGTTGACCGGACGCGGCTAGAAATCCAAGGAGCGCGCATGTCTCGCGCGCAGTTTGCAGCGTTGCGCCACAAACACAACCCAAGCCATCGGCGGGACGCCGATGGCAGCGACTGTGACGGTCACGCGCTCCATTTTCAATTGATTCGTAACGCCTGGATTTTGAAACTTGGGCGTCTAAAAACTGACAGCTGATAGAAGTGTTTTGGCTACACGGCTTTTTCAACGCAATACGCCGTGCCTGCTTCGGAGCGTGATTGATTTCGGGCAACTGTCTTTATCATTTACGTGAGAAGAGGTTGTACTTGATGATGCAACGAAAGGCGCTGATGCCGTCGCGCCAGTTGATTTTTTTGCCCTCGGCGTAGGTGCGTCCGTAGTAGGAGATGGGCACTTCGTAGATTCTGACGCCCTTGATCTTGCTCACTTTGGCTGTAATTTCCGGTTCGAAGCCAAACCGATTTTCCTCGATCTTGATCTGTTGGATGATCTCCCGCCGAAACGCCTTAAAACCCGTTTCCATGTCGGTGATATTGACATTGGTAAACATGTTGGAAAGGGTCGTCAGCAGCTTGTTTCCGAAGGAATGCCAGTAGTAAAGAACACGGTGTGCGCCGGCACCTTGGAAGCGGGAACCGAAAACCACGTCCGCCTTGCCCGTGATGATGGGGCCGACAAGGGTCCAGTATTCGTTCGGGTCGTATTCCAAGTCGGCGTCTTGGACGAGCACCACAGGCGACTTGGCCTGCTCGAAGCCGGTGCGCAGGGCAGCCCCTTTGCCGCAATTGATCTCGTGGCGGAAGAGCCGCACTCGCGGGTCTTCCTTGGGCAGTGGTTGCATGGCTTCCCACGTTCCATCCGTTGACCCGTCGTCCACGACGATGACCTCCTGTACGATGGTTTGGGGAAGCACGGCGCGGATGATGCTGGCGATTGTCGCCGCCTCGTTATAGACCGGGACAACCACACCGACGCAGGGTAACTGGGTAAACTGTTGCGAACGCTTTGCAGCGGGTGTGTTCATTGCGGTCAAGAGTTGTCTGGGTCAAAATGAAATGGTTCGGCCTGCGAGGCAACACAGCGCGTTTCGCCGGGTTGGAAATGAAGACACAACAGCCGGAATCTTCCAGCGCCCGGGCAATATCCGAGTTGCCACCGATGAGAGAGTAGGGTTTCCGGGGCGACTTTCAAAACAAATTTGCGCCCTATAATTCCCTTGCCTCCACGGCGGAATGGAGACAGGATTCCACAAGCGGCATCAGGGGTGCTCCATATTGTTGAACGAGTAACGGTCTTTTGGAGTCGTAACAGAGTCCTGAGCGTGAAAACATTTCGAGAGCTGTATTGTGAAGAGTTCGACATTCCGCCCGAGGCTTTCGAGGAGGAAGTGCTGTGGCGATGTTTTTACCCCAACGCCGTTCATCTGGGAAGATTGCGTTGGCGATGGAACCCGCGATACTTCGACGCCGATCTCCAACTGATTCGTGAAGTGACGGATTGCACGACGGTGAGCGAAATGCGGGCCGAACTGAACGATTTCCGTTACCACCGTCCGATTTCCGGTTTTCAGCGGAAAGTCCTGCGCATTCGGGTTTCCGGCCAACGGCTTATCGCTCTCGGAACAGAACTGCTGCCTGAGGGTCACCGTAGTTAAAGTAACCCCAAATGTCACGGGCTCGAAATTCTCTTTAAGATTCGCCCTCGTCGCGGCCAACGTCATGCCTCGATACGTAGTGGCGATCTATGACCGCCACCAATTTTAGCGATGCTTGAAGCGCCACAACATCCATCTTCGAGTCAGCGTTCTGGCGGATTGAACTGCTTGTGGCGGAATTCCGGGCCGCCGAGAAATTTTATCGTTCCCGGTCTGCCGCTCCGATGACCTTGGCCGCCAGATTTCTTCGACAAGGGTCTCTTGTTCAACTTCACTCAGCTTTGGAGCAATCGCCTTGGTTTGGCCAGTGTGCGCAAAATTGATCAGTCTGCAACCTCGCTTCGGATATGCCGGACGGTTTCCACATGAATTAGTTGGCCGGGTGTGGCGACATTGCACCGTGTTTTTGAGCCGCGCCAAACGACTGCCATGCAGCGCGTTCCCGCTTTGGTTGCACAATTCCAAAATCTTTCTTGAGGACAGGCCAGAAAAATTCCTGTTCACTTTGGTCACTTGGCCCCTTCTCTGCTTCAAGGAGTGGCATGAAGATTGAAACGGGATATTCTTTGGGGCGGATGGGTTGGGCGGTTGGTGAAGTGAAATGTTCCTTTGCCAACCGCCCGGGCTCCATGCGCTCCATGGTGCCGCAGCACTTCACCCTTCCAGACTCGATCACGCCGTCCCTTCGATCCTGATAGCGGAGGATATTTATGAGCCGGAGCCGACTGGGAATTTTGAGAAGCAGAGAACCGTTGCGTATTGGCTTTTTGCCGGAGAGCGACTGCGCGCCGATTGTTTACGCTTACGAGGCGGGCCTCTTCGCGAAGTATGAGTTGGACGTTGAACTGCGCCGCCAAACCGGTTGGGCCGGGGTTCGCGACAAAGTCATCCACGGCGAATTGGATGCCGCTCACGCGCCCGCGACCCTTCCGTTTCTTGCCAACCTGGATGTGGACTCCGACCAGGGCGAATGTGTTGCCGGCCTGGTTTTGAATTTGCAGGGCAACGCCATCACTCTCTCGCGGCAGCTTTGGGAACAGGGCGTGCGCGATGCCGTGACCCTGCGCGAAAAAATATATAAGGGGTGGGGCAAACGGACCTATACCTTCGGCATTGCGTTCCCCTTCACCTCGCAGGATTTCCTGCTGCGGCAATGGCTGCGGACAGGCGGCATCATTCCGGATGTCGAAGTTCGGCTGGTGCTGATTTCGCCGGCGCAGATGTTTCCCACGCTCAAACTCGGTTATATTGACGGCTACTGCGTGGGCGAGCCCTGGACCTCTGTGGCGGTGCAGGCCGGAATCGGTGTGTGCGTGGCGACCAGCGCGGAACTGGCCCCGCTCCACCCGGAAAAGGTGATCATGGTGCGCCAGAGCTATTCCGCCGGGCGTGCCGACGAGCATGAACGGCTGCTTGCCGCTGTCCTCGAAGCCTGCACCTTCTGCGACCGGCCGGAGAACCTTCCTTTGCTGAGCGAGATGTTGGCACAGCCCCAGTATGTTAACGCTCCCGCCGAATGCCTCAAAGCCGGTTTGGTAGCGCCGTTGGAGACAAACGACAATCTTGGCGGAAGACTATTCGACCTGAATATTTTCCACCGGCACCATGCCAATGAACCCACCGACGACAAGGCCGCCTGGGTCATGAAGCATTTGAGCGGGTTATTGAAGGAAAAGTTTGCGAGGCGGCACGCTTCCTCGCGGGTGCCGGTTTTGAAAAATGCCTTTCGCCACGACATCTACGAGCGGGCCATGACACTTCTCTCCCATGAGAACAGACAGCTCGCTGCCGAAGTAAAGGTGTATGAAACCCAGGTCCAACCCCGGCCTGAAATCCTCACTACGCCTTTCCTCGGAACGCGGTCGGGGGCCGCCGGGCCGGGCTGACCGCCGGTTTCCTTGAAGGCTCATTTGGAAGTTCTGCCTGAAACTTCCAAATTCCTGTCAACTCTGATCCAGGCTTATGCCATGGTAAAGAGCATCGGTGTCTGTTCAGACGTACCGGCCCGGCTGCAAGTGACGGGCGGATATGCGATAACTCAGTATTGCCGATCAATACTCCATTGGTGTAAAACCTCTCCATGCCACACGGATCTGCGTGGACCGCCGCCGAAGAACGGCAGTTGGGCACGATGAGCGACCAGGATTTGGCGCAACGTCTGGGTCGTACCTTGCGGGCCATCAGCCTGCGTCGGCGACAACTGAACATTCCGCTGTTTCACTCCCGACGCCGGCCTTGGACTCAAGCCGAAGAAAAACTGCTGGGCACGATGACGGACCGGCGGTTCGCGCGGAAATTCAAGCGCAGCGTCCGCAGTGTCATCGTGCGCCGGTGCGAGAAAGGCATCCCTCTGCTCTGCCGCTTGAAGCACCGCTGGATCCCAGCCGACAATAAATTGCTCGGCGCGCGTCCGGATGCGCAGATTGCGCTGTTGCTCGGACTCACCACGTTGGCGGTCAGGCGTCACCGCCAACGTTTGGGGATCCCAGCGCCCCAGTGAGACACGGGAATGGGGAAGTCGGCGCACCCTCGGCTGTTCCTTTGGAACAAAAATCTCTTTGAAATCCGCGCCCATCGCGACCAACATACGCGTTCACTTTTGAATTCTGGATTCGGAATTCTGACTCCTGAATTCTTTCGAACATGAAACGTACAAATCATTGCAACGAACTACGTCCGGCGCACATCGGGCAAACTGTCACTCTGTCAGGCTGGGTCCATTCGCGACGCGACCTGGGCGGAGTCATCTTCATTGACGTCCGCGACCGCGAAGGCCGCACGCAAACCGTCTTCGATCCGTCGGATTTGCCGAAGGATTTATTTGAACGCGCCGCCGCGTTGCGCAGCGAATGCGTGATCAGCGTGACTGGCAAGGTCCGACAGCGCCCGACCGGCACGAACAATCCAAAGATTGTGACGGGTGAAGTCGAAGTGCTGGTGAAGGAATTGGAAGTGCTCAATGTTGCCGACGTGCTGCCGTTCCCGGTGGACGACCCGGAGGTGGCGGGCAAGGTGAACGAGGAACTTCGGTTGAAGTATCGCTATCTCGATTTGCGCCGGCCGGAAATGGCGCGCAACCTCCGTCTCCGAAGCAAAGTGGCAACGGCCACGCGCGTGTTCATGGACGAGCAGGGCTTCCTCGAAGTCGAGACGCCCACGCTTTTCAAGTCCACGCCCGAAGGTGCGCGCGAATTCATCGTGCCGTGCCGGACGAATCCCGGTTTGTTTTACGCGCTCCCGCAATCGCCCCAGCAGTTCAAGCAAATCCTCATGGTCGGCGGTGTCGAAAAATATTTCCAACTCGCCCGTTGCTATCGTGACGAAGATTTGCGCGCCGACCGCCAGCCGGAATTCACGCAGATAGACATCGAGATGAGCTTCATCGAGCGCGAGGACATCTACGCGCTCATCGAGGGTTTGCTGAAGCGCATCTGGAAGACCGCGCTGAACATTGACTTACCCGTGCCGTTCAAGCGCCTGACCTTCGAGGAAGCGATGAACCGCTATGGCATTGACAAGCCGGATACGCGGTTTGCCATGGAATTGGTGGATTTTACGGAAGATTTCCGCGCCAGCAAATTCAAAGTCTTTGGCGGCGCGGTGGCCGCGGGTGGCGTGCTGAAGGCGCTCAATGCCAAAGGCCTCGCCGGCGCGACTCAAGGCCAGATTGAGACGATGACCGAATACGCCAAGAGCCTTGGCGCAAAAGGCCTCGCTTACATCAAAGTCGAAGGCGGCGAATGGAAATCGCCCATCGTGAAGTTCTTCAACGACGCTGAAAAGGCTGCGCTGACGAAGAAGCTCGCCATCGAGGAAGGCGATTTGATTTTGTTCGCCGCCGACCAATGGCTGACGGCGTGTGAAATTCTCGGCAAGATTCGTCTGTATTGCGCCGACGTTTTGAAAGGGCAGGGGAAGCTGGTGATTGATCAGAACCAATTCAATTTTCTTTGGGTGATTGAATTTCCGCTGCTCGGCTTCGACCGCGAGCAGAATCGCTGGTATTCGAGTCATCATCCGTTTACTGCGCCGGTGACGGAGGACATCCCGTTGCTCAAGACCGACCCAAAAAAAGTTCGCGGCCAGCATTATGACATCGTCGTGAATGGCGTGGAACTCGGTGGCGGTTCGATCCGTATCCATCAACCCGACGTGCAGAAGACCGTGTTCGAGGAAGTGCTGCAAATCCCGCCCGACATGGTCAAGGCGCGCTTTGGCTACATGCTCGAAGCGTTTCGCTTTGGCGCGCCGCCGCACGGCGGCATCGCGCTCGGTTTCGACCGGCTCATCGCGATTCTCTGCAACACGCCAAGCATCCGCGACGTGATTGCGTTCCCGAAGACGGCCAAGGGAACGGATTTGATGACGGATTCACCGGCAGGAGTCGAACCCAAGCAACTTCGCGAGTTGCACATTGAATTGAAAGTGGCGAAGAAAGAGCAGTCATGAAATGCTTCGTTCACAAGGCAAGCCTTTGTTTGGTTGTTTTACTGGCGCTTGGCCTTGACTTCACGGCGACTGCGGCGTCAGTGACCAATTTCCCGCCAGTCAAGGATCGCAACACGCCGCGCACGTTCCCGGAAATCAAGACTCGCGCCCAATGGGAGGACAGCGCGCGCGAAATCCGCGAACAAATCCTCGTCAGTTGCGGTCTGTGGCCGATGCCCGAAAAGACGCCGCTCAACGCGCATGTCTTTGGTAAAATCGAACGCGACGGTTACAGCATCGAGAAAGTCTATTTCCAAACGTTTCCAGGCTTTTATCTCGCGGGCAATTTGTATCGGCCGCTTGGCAAAGGCAGCGGGCCGTTTCCCGGCGTACCTGTGTCCTCACGGCCATTGGTCTGAAGGACGGCTGTGCGATACCACGACCAACGAAAGCGTTGTCGCTCGCGGCGTAAATTTCGCGAAGCAGGGCATGGTCGCGTTTGCCTACGACATGGTGGATTGCAACGACTCGCGTTTCGCCGACACACCGGCCAATCCGAAACTGTATGATTTCCACAAACAATTCGGCACAAACCACGCCGACCAGCTCTGGAACATCAGTCTAATGGGCGTTCAAACCTGGAACAGCATTCGCGCGTTGGATTTTCTGGCGTCGCTGCCGGACGTGGACACGAACCGCATCGGCTGCACGGGCGGTTCGAGCGGCGGCACGCAGACGTTCATGCTCGGCGCGTTGGATGATCGTCTCGCCGCGCAAGCGCCCGTTTGCATGGTCAGCCACACGATGCAGGGCGGCTGTGTTTGCGAAAATGCGCCCGGTTTGCGCGTGGATCATTTCAACGTGGAAATTGCTGCCGTGCCCGTCCCGCGACCGCAAATCATCGTCGGCGCCACCGGCGATTGGACGCGCGCCACGCTCGAAGTCGAGGGCCCGGCCATGGAAAAAATCTACTCTCTTTTTGGCGCGACAAACCAATTCCGCTACCTGAGGTTCAATGCCAAACACAACTACAACCAAACGAGTCGTGAAGCCGTCTATGGATGGTTCGATGAATGGCTGCTGAATCATCCTTCGTCCGAATCGGTTGAAGAACAGCCGCATCAGCGCGAAGCCGACTTCGAACCTGCTCGTTTTCGCGGATGGAAAACTGCCCGCCGACGCGATGACGAAGGCGCAGTTCATCGAATCGCTGAAATCGCGGCATCGCGAACAATGGCGGTCGCTCGTGCCGAAGGACAAGGCGGGTTCTGAAAAGTTCAAGAACGCGATGTTGCCGGCGTGGGAACACACATTGCTGGTCGAGTGGCCGGAAGGCACGTTGGTTGAGCGAACGAAACTTCAAGAACGCAATGGTTGCGTCATCGCCGAACTTTTCCTGAACCGTCCGTCAGAAGATCGAAAACTTTCTGCTATTTACTTTGCGCCGACGAATATTTCCGCGACATCGTGGCCAAAACTGGTGGTGTTGGCTGGTGGTGAGGGCGCAATGTCTTTGAGGGACGAAGCAGGCGCGCCCGCAGAATTGGCCAAGAAGCTGGTTGATAGCGGCAACGCCGTGCTCGTGATAAAAGAATTTTCCACCGGTGAACCGCCCAACCAGTTCACCAATTTCTTCACGACCTACAACCGGACGAAAGTTCAGGAACGCGTGCGCGACCTGATGAGCGCTTGCGCAGCGGTCGGGGCAGAGGCCATGAGAACATCGCACGTCTCCAAGCCTTTCAAGGTCGTTCTTTGCGGCGTCGGTCGGGCAGGGCTTTGGTCGCTGCTTACCGCGCCGGCTGCGGACGCGGTTGTTGCCGACTGTGACGCGCTGGATGTTTTAAGCGACGAGACTTTACTTGAGCCGGATTTGTTCTGTCCGGGCATCCGCAACATCGGCACCTTTGAAGGCGTTGCGATGCTGGCTGCGCCGCATCCGTTGCTGCTGCACAATGTCGGAAAGCGTTTTGCAACCGACGCAATCCGCAGGACTTACAAAATCGTCGGTTCGACCAAACAACTTCGCATCGAGTCGAAGCCTCTGACAGATGATGCATTGGTGGAGTGGATATCGCGGCTGGAGTAATTCGCCCGAACCTGCGGACTGGCAGCCAATGCCTTGCCAAACTTGGCATCTCCCGACTTTGCAGATACTGTTTTGAAACGAAAATAATATCGGACAAATTGACACGCTGGTTCACTCTTGCCGTCTTGGTTTCTTCATGCGCCGGCCTTTACGCTGGTGGCAGCGGATTGAACGTGGTTGTCGTCGTGAATTCGAACAGCGCGGACTCGCTCCAGCTCGGCAACTACTATTGCGAAAAGCGCCAGGTGCCGTCGCAAAATGTCCTGCGAATCAACTGGACGGGTGGGAACATCGAGTGGTCTTTGGACGATTATCAAAACGCCTTGGTCAATCCGCTTCTCGCCATGCTCGCCGACCGGCAACTCACGAACCAGATTGATTACATCGTGCTTTCCATGGACATTCCGTATCGCGTCACCACGGAAACCAACGGCGTCAACAGCACGACTTCGGCGCTGTTTTACGGGTTCATGCCTGACTTTCGCGATCCTTACACCTGCCCGCTCGCTTCCGGCAGCGCGAGCGCCTATGCGGGCAGCGAAGGCATCTTCCGCCAGACGCCGCCAATCAGTGCCGCGAGCAATTCGTTCCTCGTCACGATGATCACGTCCAGCAACCTCGCGCTCGCCATGCAGATCGTGGACAGCGGCGTGCTCGCCGACGGCTCGTTCCCAACGCAGACGGTTTTTCTGGCAAAGACATCGGACACGGCGCGCAATGTGCGTTTCGTCCTCTTTGATAACGCGGTTTTCAATGCACGCATGCGCGGCAACTGTTCCATCCAACGAACGAACATCGACGGCACGACCAACCTTGGCAATCTCATGGGGTTGCAGACAGGCCTGGATGTTTTTTCGTTGTCGGGCACGACGTTCGCGACCGGTGCAATGGCGGACGATCTGACTTCATATGGCGGGATGCTGTTCGAGTCAACCGGGCAAACGTCACTGCTGCCATTCCTGCAGGCAGGGACGGCGGGCAGTTACGGCACGATTGTGGAGCCGTGCAATTACCTCGAAAAATTCCCCTCGCCGCAAAATTACTTTTTTCAGTTGCGTGGATTCAATCTCGCTGAGTGTTACTACCAAAGCGTGACGAATCCCTACGAGGGTCTCATCGTCGGCGAACCGCTTTCCGCGCCATTCGCGCAGCCATGCGACGGTTTATGGAACAACCTGCCGCCGTCCTCGTCGCTGACCGGCAGCACCAACCTTTCGGTCCAATTCACTGCAGCCGACGCAACCCGTCCCGTGCAACAAGTGGATTTATTTCTGGACGGCACTTTTCTGCAAACGCTTACGAATATTTCGCCCGCCGAGGGTAACGCGCTTTATGTCACACTGCCGGGGTGCACAAATTTGAGTTATCCCGTTCTCGCAGGTGACACCATTGCATCGGTGGCATCCGGCTTGGCGGACGTGTTGAACAGTATTTCCAATCTAATTGTTACGGGAGTGGATGCTTTGGTTCACGGCGACCGCATCGAACTTCAGTCCGCCGATCCGGACCGCACCGGCGACCAGACGTTCCTTTCGGTGAGCAACGCCATCGGGCCGGCATCGGCGTTGACGACGTTCATTCAAGCCGGGCGCAGCAATTTTCTCGATTCCATCGCATGGGGAGTTCGTGGAATCGACATCGCGGGAACGGTCGTTTCCAATGATTTCCTGACGCTCAACGTCACAAAAACCAACGGGGCAAACGTCACGGTAAGCGTCACCAATTATTCTGATGGTGTGACCCTGAGTCAATTCGTCCAGCAGTTCATGGATGCCATCAACGCCACCAACAGTCTGCAGGGCGGTGACGGATTGGCAGCGGAGGATTTGACTGGCGGCAACGCGGGCGGCGTGGATTTCAATTTGCGAGCACTGAGCCGGGGGTTTGCCGCTGCGCAGATTCAAGCCTCAGTCGCCGGCGACTTTGTCATCACGCCTGCCACCGCGCAAAAGCTTGACGGAAACTTGTCCGACCTCCGGCCACGCAATTACCTTTATATCACCGCCGGCGTCACGAACCTTGCGCTGAACTTCCTGTTTGACACAACCACGCAGGCTGACGGTTATCACGAATTGACTGCCGTGGCGTACGAAGGAAGTCACGTCCGCACGCAAAAGCGTGTTTCGCGATGCGTCCTGATTCAAAACACGACTTTGTCTGCCACGCTCTCGTGCTTGCCCGACAGCACGAACATCGCGGTCGAGGCCGCGATGCAATTCTCAGTTGTCGCCAACACAAACACTGTCACGCAAATCGAGTTGTTCAGCACCGGCGGATCGCTGGGTGTCGTGACAAACCAGTCGTCAGCGATCTTTTCCGTGGCGGGCACAAATCTGGGCGCGGGGCTGCATCCGTTCTATGCGCTGGTCACGCGGGCTGACGGCAAACAGTATCGCACTCAAACGAAGTGGATTCGCATCATTGGCAGTGAGCCACTGTTTTCGCTGACGATTTTGGGCGCGGCCCCGACATTATCCTGGCCGGCGACTGCGGGCCGGCTCTACGAAATCGTAAGCGCGACGAATGTTGCCGACACATTCCAGTTGCGCGATTCGCTGATTACGACAAACTCCTTGGCACTATGGTCGGAAACGAATCATTCATCGCCGCAACGCTTTTACCGCGTCAGCGCTCTGCAATGACCCGACGAATGAAAATAAAATTATCATTTCAACGATTAAATACTCGAACAAATCCGCCTCTCCAGCCGTCTATTATGCAAATGAAGAGAACATGGCTACCCGGTCTGACGTGTGTTTGCGCGTGGTTGTGCGTCTGTTTGTCTGCCGTCGCCGCCCCCCAGACCACCAATTCACTGGTTTGGAACAAGGCCAAGGATCGAGTGGACGCTGACGTGCATGCGCTGGGACTGCAGCAATTGTTGGAACGGATTGCCACGGAAACCGGCTGGCAAATTTTTGTCGAGCCGGGCACGCCATACACGGCTTCGACCAAATTCAAAAGTCTTCCTTCCGGCGAAGCATTGCGAATGTTGCTTGGCGACCTCAATTTCGCGCTCGTGCCGCAAACCAACACCAGTCCGCGCCTTTACGTTTTCCGCACGGGTATGGCCAATGCCACTCAACTTGTCCGGCCGGCAGCTTCCAAAGGGAAAGACTCCAATGCCAAACGCATCCCGAACGAACTGATCGTTCGGCTCAAGCCCGGCGTGAAGATTGAAGACATCGCCCGGTTGCTTGGGGCCAAAGTCATCGGGCGCATTGACGGATTGAACACCTATCGGCTGCAGTTCGACAATGAGGCAGCCGCCGATGCCGCATACACACAGCTTGCCACCAATAACGATGTCGTAGCTGTGGATTACAATTACTCCCTCGACCCGCCAGACCCGATTCGCCTATCGACGTCCGGTTCTGCGTTACCCCTGCAACTACAACTCAACCCGCCCCCCGATTCCGGGCGCATCATTGTTGGTCTGATAGATACCGCGTACCAACAATTGTGCGGAGATCTCAACAGTTTTGTGCTTAAGCCAATCTCCGTCGCCGGAGATGCGCAACCGGCGGGCGATTCTCCCACGCATGCCACGGCGATGGCAGAAACAATTTTGCGCGGCGTGCTCGCCGCAACAAAGAGCACGTCGGTGCAAATCCAGCCTGTGGACGTTTACGGCCCAAATGCGACCACGACAGCCTTCGATGTGGGATCTGGCATCGTTCAGGCGGTCAACAGCGGCGCAAACATCATTAACCTGAGTCTCGGCGGGCAGGGAGACAGTCAGTTTCTGCAAAGCCTGATTCAAGCCGTTCACAACCGTGGAATTCCGATTTTTGCCGCCGCAGGCAACCAGCCCGTGACGACGCCTTTTTACCCCGCCGCGGATCCGGGTGTGATCGCAGTGACGGCGGTCGAACAGGGGCAATTCGCGCCTTACGCCAATCGTGGCAGTTTTGTGGCCGCAGGCGCACCGGGTTCAGAAGTGTTCTGTTACAGCGGTCAGTCCTATATTGAGACTGGCACTTCAACGTCCTCGGCTTACACGAGCGGCATGGCGGCGGGTCTTGCTGATATGACAAAAACATCCCCTTCAGACGTGGTGCCGATTGTTGAAAGCAGACTTCCTGTGCCGTGAAGCAGCAAGCCTTAAGCACTCTGTCATCACGCTGGCAGATGGCGCGCCTGACGTTTGAGCGACGCGGATTTTGGGCGGGCCGGTCTGGATTGGTCGGGAGGCGGAAATTCACGGAGGAATACAGGCTTGTCGCTTCTCCCGCCGCGCTGATAATCGCGCCACATGGTTTCAGCCACGAGCCGCGCGTTCAGTTCCAGTTCGCGCGTCAGAAACTCAAAAAGCAATTCCATCAATCGCGTCAGCGCGATGCTGTCCGTGCGGCCCATGCGCCCGTGCAACCACTCGCTCCAGCGAAGGAATGCGGCGAATGGTGATGCGCCATCGCTCCAAATCAGCGGTGTCGTCTCGACGAAGTTGCCGCTGTTGCCCACCAAATCCCAGTAGCGCGCGAATCGCCGCAGCTTCTGCATCATGGCGAAGTCAATCAGCTTGTTCTGCAAAATTTCGTACGGCGGATGCGGGTTATAAACCATCTGCCATTCTGCATCGTGCCGGACAATCGGCGTGCCCCGCAGTCGCTTGAGAATGCCCACTTGGATTTCTTGCGGCCGCAATCCAATCAGCCGGTCGAAGCCGGCGGCAAAACTTTCCACGCTTTCACCCGGCAGACCGGCAATCAAGTCCGCGTGGATGTGAACGCCAGTTTGGTTGCGGAGAAAACGGAAATTGTCTTCCAGCCGCCCGTAATCCTGCCGACGCCGGATGCGCTCGGCCACATCAGGGTTGAACGTCTGTATCCCGACCTCGAATTGCAGCGAGCCGGGCGGAAACTTCGCAATAATTTCGCGCAATTCGGCTGGCAAACGGTCGGGAATCATCTCGAAATGATAAAAATTCCCCGGCTGATGACGCGTCAGAAAGAATTCAAGGATGGCGCGGCTCGTCGCGATGTTCAGGTTGAACGTGCGGTCCACGAACTTAAATTGCCGCGCGCCCCGGTCGAGCAGCTTTTGCATTTCGCCAAGAAAAGCGGGCAGGGGAGCTTGCCGCACCGGAATGTCCAGCGACGAAAGGCAAAATTCGCACGTGAACGGACAGCCGCGCGACGCCTCCACGTAAATGATCCGATGCGCGATGTCGTCGTCGGTGTAAAGGTCGTACGGCACGACGAACTGTGAAAACTCCGGCGGCTCGGCGGGAATAATTTTCGGAAACTGGTGGGGTGAGCGCGCTCGCGAGCCGTCGCCCAGCAACCCCCGGCAGACTTCCGCAAATTTCAAATCCGCTTCGCCGGTGATGACGTGATCCGCGAGCCGGACGATTTCCTGCCCCTCGACTTCATAACTCACTTCCGGCCCGCCGAGAATGACGATGATGTCGGGTCGCACGCGTTTGATCGTGGCGACGACTTCCGTGGCGGGCGCGACGTTCCAGATGTAAACGCCAAAGCCGATGATTTTCGGGTTTTGCGCGAGCAAGACTTCAGCAATGTCTGTCGGACGATGATGGATGTCGAACTCGACGAGACGTGCGCGCGGCTGTAGCGGGCCGAGGTTGGCGAGCAGATAGCGCAATCCGAATGCCGCGTGGATGTATTTCGCGTTGAGCGTCGTGAGAACGATGTCCGGCATTGCGGAAGCTTAACATGCCCAGGCGAATTGCCGCAATGACGACACTCACAATGTGAAGTGAAAAGGATGAAGTGCGAAGTGCGAACTCAAAAGACAGAATGCACAAAATTCCCAGAAGGGAACGTAGAAAACGAAGCCTTCGGGATTCCCTTCTTTGTTTCCTTCGTTACCTTTTGTTCAAATCTTTTCACGGTTCACTGCTGCACACCGACGCGATAGAAGTATGGCCCGGCGCCCACGGCGTTGGTGTCCGTGTAACTCGTCGTGCCTGCCTGACCGACAATATTGCTTTGGATGGTCGAAAAGGCAGGTTGCACACCAAGGTTGGTACTGCTTTGGAGAAAATACGTCACCCCGCTCACGCTCTGCCAGCTCACGGTCACACCCGACACGTCGCCAGTCGGAGTAAGCATCTGCAGAAGGGACAGCGCGTTGGTTGGATTCGTGCCCGCAATCCATTCCTGCCAGTTGTTCATGCCGTCACCGTCTGAATCAATAAAATCCGCTGAACCGTCAATGGGCAGGCCGTATTGCTGGAGCCAGGCATAAGAGATGATTGATTGTGGCGATTGAAACTCGTACGCGCCCATGTCCACCGTACCGCCGACGATGCGCGGGTTGCCGTCCAAGTCTGGACCGGCTGGAGCATAGGCATTATTGCCGGAGTTGATGCAGGGAGAATTAGTTTGAAGGCGGAAGTTGCCACCGGCCTGATCCACGAAAAGTAGCTCGTTGGTGATGTTGCCCGTGCCGCTGACGGGAAGTGGCGTCGTGCAACAGTAATTCAAGGTGCTCACAGAGGAGAAATTAGCTTCGTTCGGGGCGGTGTTGTAATAGACAATGCAGTTGTTCAGTGTGCCAGAGTATGCCCCGCCGCTATCATTGGTTGCTATGTTGGCAACCAATGTGCAGTTGTTCAGGGTGCCATAGGATGCCCCGCCGCCCCTGTAAGCCGAGTTGAAGGTCATCATGCAATTGTTCAGAGTGCCGGAGTATGCCCCGCCCCCTGAACGACCGGTGTTGCCAACCAGCACACAGCCCGTCAGCACACTTGCGTAGGCTCCGCCGCCCAAGTCAGCCGAGTTGCCGGTTATCGTGCAATTGTTCAGAGTGCCAGAGTATGCCCCGCCCCCAAGACCACCGATGTTGCCCACCAGCACACAGTCCTTCAGCACGCTTGCGCAGGCTCCGCCGCCGTGGAACGGCGCGGCAACACTCTTTGGAACTGAGTTGCTGATGAGAATGCAGTTGTTCAGCGCGCCGCCGTAGAACCCCGCCGCCTTCGGAATCTGCCAAGTTGCCGGTCAGCACGCAGTTGGATATAACTACACTGCTGGATTCACACCACACGCCGCCACCACTTTCTTCACTGAACCAGTCTCCCCAACTTCGTGTAGCCCCGTTGGTCAAGGTAAAGCCAATGAGCGCGGCCCCATTGGTGAGGTACGCGCAACGCACGGCGCTGTCGGCAATGGGTTGGTTTCCTTGAATCACCGTCACCTCCGGGCCGTTGACGCTTTGCACCATCACCGCTTTGTCCACGACCACACGGTTCGTCAGCAGGTACGGTGGAACCGCTCGTCCGCCGGTTGAGTAAACTCCGTTGGTCACGATGATTTGATCGCCGGGTTCGGCGGCATCAATGGCGTCCTGGATATTCGCCGCTGCCTGGGTCCAGTTGGTGTAAGGCGGGATCGGGTTGGTGCAGTTCAAGTCCACATAATGGATTGGGAATTCAAATTCATAAGCGCCGATGTCCACCGTGCCATTCATGATGCGCGGATTGCCGTCCAAATCGGTCATGGTGCTGACATAACTGTTATTGCCGGCATTGATGCAGGGTGAACCGCGTTGCAGACGGAAATTGCCGCCAGCTTGATCCACAAACAGCGGCGCGTTGGTGATGTTGCCCGCACCAGAATCAGGAAGCGGCACCGTACAACAAAAGTTAAATGTGCAACCACGGGAATTTGGACCGATCGAAGCAGAATTGTAATAGACGATACAATTATTCAGCAGTGAATCCCCCACGCCACCGGCACCAAGATTCCCTGCTGAATTACCGGTCAGGGTGCAATTATTCAAGGTGCTATACTCCACGCCGCCGCCGTAATCCGATGAATTTCCGGTCAAAGCGCAATTATTTAACACACTGTTGTAAGCTCCGCCACCCGCAGAATACCCATAATGAGTTGTCGAATTGCCAATCAAAAGGCAACGATTCAAAGTGCCTCCGGAAATGCCGCCTCCCCAATCCCCGGCCGAGTTGTTGATAAGCACACAGTTTGTGACAGCCGAATTTGTTGATTCGCAAACGACCCCGCCGCCGGTACTTTCATAAGTAAAATCACTATTCCCGAATTTGGTGGCACCATTGGTGAGAGTGAAGCCGGACAACGTCGCGCCGTCCGCCAAATAAACGCACCGTACGGCACCAAAATCATTGATCGTTCCGGGCACCTGATGGCCTTGAATGATTGTCACTGCGGGCCCGTTGATGCTTTGCACTGCAACTCCTTCGGTCACGATTACGCGATTGCTAATTGTGCCACCAGTCACAATCCGTCCTCCAGTCTGGTAAACGCCATTGGTTACGAGCACCAACGATCCTTGATTCGGCAGGGCCACATCCACTGCATCTTGAATGTTTGTGGCAGCAGTATCCCAAGACGAGTAGGGCGACACCGGATTGGCGCTGTTTATGTTTACATAAGACACGGTTGGCGTGGACACATAAATTGTGACCGTCGCGCTGATGCCGCCGGGAATACTGTCGTTAAACGCCGTGAACACGACCGGATAAACCCCAACCGACGACCAACTATGTGAGACGGAAAGTTGATTGCTCACCGTTGTTCCATCGCCGAAGTCCCAGAAAGTGGTGGTGGCGACACCGCCCAGAAACGTTCCTGTAAAATCAAAGGGAAATCCCACAGCCGCGTTCGTGCCATTTACCTGAATATGGATGGTGAACGGAACTACCGTTTGACACTCGTAAGCGCCGATGTCCACAGTGCCGCCGACGATGCGCGGGTTGCCGTCCAGGTCTGGACCGGCAGGTGCATACGCATTATTGCCGGCATTGATGCAGGGCGAATTGGTTTTCAGGTGGAAATCGCCCGCAGCCAGATTCACAAAGAGCGGTTCATTGGTCATGTTGCCGTCACCCGTGGTCGGCAACGGCATCGTGCAACAGTAATTCAACAGGCTGCCAGGAGTATAATTAACCTCGTTCTGGTCGGTGTTGTAATGGAGAATGTTGTAATAGACAATGCAGTTGTTCAGCGTGCCAGAGTACGCCCCGCCGCCGCCGATGACTGCCGAGTTGCCGATCAATGTGCAATTGTTCAGCGTGTCAGAATATGCCCCACCGCCGAAGTAAGCCCAATTCCCGGTTAACATACAATTGTTCAGCGTACAATAGCATGCACCGCCGCCCGTCCCGCCGCCATCGGCCCATGCAAAATTGCCGGTCAATGTGCAGTTGTTCAGCGTATTAGAGTATGCGCCGCCACCGGTACTGTGCCGAGTTGCTTGTCACCATGCAGTTGTTCAGCGTGCCAGAGTACGCCCCGCCGCCCATTTCAAATGCGGAGTTGCCGGTCAGTGCGCAGTCGTTGAGCGTGGTATCGTATGCCCCACCGCCGTCGTAAGCCGTGTTGGTGGCAAGTGTGCAGTTGATCAGTGTGCCATTGCATGCCCCGCCGCCGCATGCTGCTGCCGAGTTGCCGATCAGCACGCAGTTGGAGACGATGACTGAACCATTCGTTTCACACCAAATCCCGCCGCCACTTTGTTCACAAAAATAATCTCCCGTACCGCGTGTGGCTCCATTGGTTAGTGTAAAGCCGATCAGCACGGCGCCATTGGTTAAATACGCGCAACGCACCGAGCTGTCATCATAGGGTTCGCGGGAGTATTGATAGCCTTGAATCACCGTCGTTGCCGGGCCGTTGACACTTTGCACCGTCACCGCTTTGTCCACTACCACACGATTGGTTAGCGAGCCATACACCACCCGTCCGCCAGTTGAGTAAATTCCGTTGGTCACAAGGATTTGGTCGCCGGGTTCGGCGGCGTCAATGGCGTCCTGAATATTCGTCGCTGCCTGAGTCCAGTTGGTGTAAGGCGGAATCGGGTTGGTGCAGTTCAAGTCCACATAAAAGATTGGCAATTGATATTCATAAGCGCCGATGTCCACCGTGATGCCGCTAATACGTGGGTTGCCGTCGAGGTCGGTGCTTGTGCTCACGTAACTATTATTGCCCGCATTGATGCAGGGTGAACCGCGCTGCAGACGGAAATTGCCGCCGGCTTGATCCACGAACAACGGCGCGTTGGTGATGTTGCCCGTGCCACCGGGGTCAGGCATCGTGCAACAGCAGTTCAAAGTGCTGTCAAAATAATTAGCCCCATTCGAAGCAGTGTTGAAACAGACAATGCAGTTGTTGAGCGTGCCACTTCATACCCCGCCGCCGAAGTAAGCCGAGTTGCCGGTCAATGTGCAGTTGTTCAGCGTTCCCTCTGCTGCCCCGCCGCCGCCGTAAGCCGAGTTGCCGGTCAGCACACAGTTGTTTATCAAAGTAGCATAAGCTGCCCCGCCGCCCCGGCCCGCCGAATTGCCGGTCAGCACGCAGTTGATCAGCGTTCCCTCGGCTGCCCCGCCGCCAAACTGTGCCGAGTTGCCGGTCAGCACGCAGTTGGACACTATCGCGGTAGGGGTAGCGAATTCACACAAAACTCCGCCGCCACTTCCTTCATAAAAGGAACCTGTATGACTCAGATTCCGCGTGGCTCCGTTGGTCAGCGTGAAACCAATCAGTGCAGCGCCGTTGGTCAAATACACGCATCGCACTGCGCTGTCCCCGTTGGTTGTGCCGGGCACTTGATAGCCTTGAATCACCGTCACGGTCGGACCGTTGACGCTTTGCACCGTCACCGCTTTGTCCACCACCACACGGTTTGTTGGCGAGTCATACACCACCCGTCCGCCGGTTTGGAAAACTCCATCGGTCACGAGGATTTGGTCGCCGGGGTCGGCGGCGTCAATGGCGTCCTGAATGTTTGTGGCGGCGGTGCTCCAATCGGTGTAAGGCGGCGTCGAGTTGGTGCAGTTCAGGTCCACACAACGCACCGTTGCCGAGACGCTGACTGAGGAGAAAAGAACGAGCACGAATGCCAGTTGAAGAAAGCGGACTTTCATATCATCGGTGTTCTTATTTGATTGTTTAATTTGCATCCTCAACGCACACACGAATTCAACTTCGTGGCATGTGACATGACACTTTATAAAACAAACAGCACAACGACCGACCGTCGGATTGATCCTCAGCATTGGCGGTGCCGACCACAAATTGCCTCAAAAGCCCAATGAATCGCCCCTCCAACTTTCGTGCCTGGGTGAGATGCGTGGAAATTTCACGCATTTGGCGTGAATTTCACGCATGAGATGGGAAATTAGTCTTGTACCAGCTCCCGCTGCCAGCTCATCAATTCGGTCGTGTTTTTGTTCCAGTCGCGCGCCAAATCCATGAGCGTGGCGCGGCTGGCAATGAGCGTTGGGTCAATGCCCAGTTGCGTAGCGTGACTGTTGCGGCGTCGTTCCAATTCGCCGAACCGGCGTCGCTCGGTTTCGGTGGGTCGCCGGTTCGCGTGTTGCAGAATTTCCGGATGTTTGTCCGGCGGAAGTTGGAGCGCGGTTTTGATCGCTTGCGCGATGCCGTCGCGGCGTCGCGGGGAAAGATGGCGCGGTACGAGCGGTTCAACCGGACGTTGCGTGGCGGCGGCGGCGGAAAATTCCACGAGTTTTTCGTGGGAAAGGATGAAGAACGGCGGTCTGTTGGCAGCGATGGCTTCGGTTTCGCGCCATTGCCACAGTTCGCGCAGGACTGCCAGCGCCGGACGGCTGAGGGCGTGGCTGCCTTTGACGCGCCAGACGGAGTCGAGATCAGCGGGACGCAGTTGCGTGGATTCGTCAATGAGCCGCGCGCAGGATTCCTGATGCCAGGCGAGGCGGCCTTTTTGCTGGAGTTCAAGTTTCAACTTGTCTGCGAGCGGTTTGAGGTGTCGCGTGTCGTTGCGGGCGTATTGCTCCATCCGTTCAGTCAGGGGGCGACGCGCCCAATTCGCCTTCTGCGAACCTTTCTCCAGTTTCACGCCGAGTTGGGTTTCAACCAGATGGCAGAGGCTGAATTGCCGGAAGCCGAGCAGCCGCGCGGCGAGCATGGTGTCGAAAATTGCGCTCGGCACGAATTCGTGGTGCTTGCGCAACAGGCGCAAATCATAGTCCGCGCCGTGCATGATGAGTTCGTGGGCGTTGAGGGCGTCGAGCAGCGGGTCGAGATTGATGTGCCCAAGAGGATCAACCAATTCATCGCCCGCGATGGTGCTGATCTGAATGAGACAAAGTTTTTCTGGATAGGCGTGAAGGCTGTCGGCTTCCGTGTCCACCGCCACCCATGTCGCGCCGCGCACTGCGGGCAGAAATGCGGCGAGCTTGTCGTCCGAATCAATCACGGCGGGAGTATGCCGGGTCAGGTGACATGTGTCACGTGTCACTTCGGATTGCCGTCTTGCCTATGCGTGGCCGCCGCCGATAATCTTTCGCAATGAATCTGGCCAGCGCCTTTGCCGAGTCCGCGCAGAAGCGATTGCGGAAAACCGCGCTCTACTGGGGCGAAAGCGAATTGGCTTACGCGACGCTCCTGGCGCAGTCGCTTGCCGTTGCGAACCGACTTGCCACGCAGTTTGGCGTCAAGCCCGGCGACCGCGTTGGGCTGTGGCTGAAAAACCGGCCGGAGTTTGTTCCGGCGTTCTTGGGCATCCTGAGCGCTGGCGCGGCTGTCGTGCCGGTCAACAATTTCCTCAAACCCGACGAAGTGAATTACATCGTGCAGGATGCCGGGATTAATTTGCTCATCACGGATGCCGATTTGAGCGCGAATTTTCCCGCGCTCAGCGCCGCGCGACCGTCGCTTAAACTTTTGAAAGTCGAAGATTTCGCGCAGCCATCGGCAAATGCCGCCAACAATTATGAATCTCAAATTTCAAATGCGAAATTGGATGCACGAACAACATCGGATTTGGCAGTCATCGTTTACACTTCGGGCACGACGGGCCGCCCCAAGGGCGCGATGCTGTCGCACGCCAATCTGCTGCACAACGTCGAGAGCTGCCGCCGCGTGTTGGAAACGATTGAGGAAGATCGGCTCGCTGTGTTGCTGCCGCTGTTTCACAGTTACATGATGACGGTGGGGATGCTGCTGCCGCTGCTCGTGGGCGGTTCGATGGTGCTGGTCAAGTCGCTGCATCAGCCGCATCAAATTCTCAGGGAAATTTGCCAGCGGCAGGCGACGATTCTGCCGGCCTTTCCGCAGTTTTATCGGGCATTGGTCAACGCACCCGTCTCCATTTCGCTGCCATTCCGCCTCTGCATCAGCGGGTCGGCGCCGTTGCCGGTGCAAGTGCTCAAGGATTTTGAGGCGAAGTTCAAAATTCCGCTCATCGAAGGTTACGGACTGAGCGAGGCCAGCCCTGTCGTTTCAAAAAATCCGATTCGCGGCGCGCGCAAGCCCGGTTCCATCGGCCTGCCGATTCCCAACGTCGAGATGAGCGTGCAGGATGACACTGGTCGCGAGCTTGGCGCAAATGAAATTGGCGAAATCTGCGTTCGCGGCGGCAACGTTATGATGGGTTACTGGAACATGCCGGAGGAGACTGCAAAGGCGATTCGCAATGGCTGGCTGTTGACCGGCGACATCGGCTATCGCGACGCCGACAGATATTATTACATCACGGACCGGAAGAAGGACATGTTGCTGGTTAACGGCAACAATGTTTATCCGCGCGAGATTGAGGAAGTCATTTATCAATTTCCAGGTGTGAAAGAGGCGGCAGTGGTCGGCTGGCCGGACGCGCGCCGGGGCGAACAGCCAGTGGCATTCGTCGCGCCCAACGAAGGCGTCACGCTGGACGAAAAGGCGCTGCTCCAATTCGTTCGCGCCAAACTTGCGGATTACAAAGTGCCCCGGCGGGTGACGTTCATGCCCGCTTTGCCGCGCAATGCGACCGGTAAAATTCTCAAGGATCCACTTCGCAAAACGCCATCGCCGGAACAAGTTTAAATGGCGCGGATTGAATTGTATCGGGTTCGTGGCGAAAGCACTTGCCAATCCGAAGGAGCGATTTTAAGTTCGCTGTCATGGAACAATCGCAGTTTGCCCAATACATCGCAGTGTTGATGCTTCTCGTGCTGGCGGTGGCCGCCACGGGTGGAATGATTGTCTTCTCGGTCCTGCTCGGCAAACGCGGCAAGCGAAGCAAAATCAAAGATACCGCTTACGAATGCGGCATGATTCCAGTGGGCGAGGGGAGCACACGCTTCGGAGTCCGGTTTTATCTCGTGGCGATGCTGTTCATCCTTTTCGACATCGAAGTGGTGTTTCTTTATCCGTGGGCGGTCGTGTACCGCGACATGCTTGCGAATGCAGCGACGCGGAATTTAATCCTGGGTTCGATGGTATCGTTTCTTTCGATTTTGTTCGTGGGATACATTTACGCCCTGAAGAAAGGGGCGTTCAACTGGAAATCTTAGTTCACCGCGGAGACGCCGAGGCGCAGAGTATTTAAAAGCTTCAAATATCTTTCGTTCAGTCTCTGCGTCTCTGCGGTAACATTTTTATGACATCTTCAATTAAATTCGGGACATCCGGCTGGCGCGGCATCATCGCCCGCGATTTCACATTTGAAAACGTTCGCGTAGTGGCGCGAGGCATCGCCGACTATCTCAAATCGGAAATCTCAAACCCGAAATCCGAAATCGCCGGTCGCAAGCCCGAGGTGATCATGGGTTACGACACACGCTTCCTTGGCCGTGAATTTTCTCTCGCGGCGGCTGAAGTGCTCGCCAGCAACGGACTTGAACCGCTCCTGTGCAATCGCGACACGCCGACGCCGGTCATCGCGCACAACATCCGCCATCGCAAAGCCGTCGGCGGCATCAACATGACGGCCAGTCACAATCCCGCCGAGTATCAGGGGCTAAAATTTTCCACGAGCAACGGCGCGCCGGCTACTCCCGAAGTCACGAACCAAATCGAAGACAACTGCGCACGACTCCTCGCGCAAGGCTGCACGTTCAAGGGCGAGGTCATCGGTACGTACCAGTGCAAGACGTTTGATCCGCAGCCCGCTTACTTCAAACAGCTTCACAAGCTCATTGAATTTGACGTGCTCAAAAAGGCAAAGCTCAACGTTGCGGTTGATCTGGAGCGTGGTACCGGCCACGGTTATCTCGACAAACTGCTTGAAGGTGTCGGCGCGAAAATCACCTTGTTCCATAACGAACTGAATCCGCTGTTCGGCGGACATCATCCCGAGCCGAACGCTGAGAACATGGCTGAGGTCAGCAAATTTATCCGCAGTGGCAAGGCGCACATCGGCCTTGGTCTCGACGGTGACGCGGACCGTTTCGGCATCGTGGACAAAGACGGCACGTGGTTGACGCCGAATCAAGTGCTCGCGCTGTCGCTGTATCACCTGAAGAAAAATCGCGGCTGGACGGGCGCGGTGGTGCGCACCGTGCCGACGAGCCATCAGGTGGACGCCGTGGCTGAATTGTTCGGTGTAAAAGTCCATGAGACGCCTGTCGGTTTCAAATACATCGGCGCGCTGATGGAGAGCGAGTCGATCATCGTCGGCGGCGAGGAATCCGGCGGTTTAAGCGTCAAAGGTCATGTGCCGGAAAAGGACGGCATCCTCGCCTGCCTGCTCATGGCCGAACTCGTCGCGACCGAACATAAATCGCTTGGACAAATTTTGAAGGCACTGGCGAAACAGATCGGCGAATTTTATACCGACCGCATCAACGTCTCCTTTGCACCGGAGAAAAAGGACGCGCTGCTGGCGAAACTCGGCGGTGGTCTGCAAAACATTGGCGCGTTCAAGGTGGAAAAATTCATCACCACCGACGGCTACAAATTTTTGCTGCCTGGCAACGAATGGGTCGCGTTCCGCGCCAGCGGCACTGAACCGCTCATCCGCTGTTACATAGAAGCGAAGTCAAAGACGAATTTGAAGAGACTCCAAACGGCGTGCCGCGAAGTGTTGGCGGTGTAAAATCCATTTGGGATGGACGATATGAGAGATCGCGCGATGACCGAGACAAACTGCGATTTTTCTTTTTCCGAGTCCGGCGCAAAAATTGTCTCGCTCCTTATCACTGGACTTTTTGACCAAAAACAAAGGCACTACGGTTCAAAATTAGATACCGGTTTGCGCTTGCCGGCGGGGAAGACCAACTCATTGAAGCATCTGCAATCTGAAGAATAACATGTTTGTAGCTGCGACATCCCAATAATCAGTTGATGTCCATGTGGTGTTCGTTGCTGTAAAAACCGCCCCGTAACTTATCCAATTATTCAGGTCGTTGGCGGTTTGCAATTGATAATTCTGTCCGAGCATCAGGTTGTTGGCGCTGGGGATCACGACACTGATTATGGGAATCGCCGAAATGTCGATGACCGCATTGGAGCTATACCCGGAACCGGCATCGGTGATTACGATGTTCGTGACCGAACCATTGCTCATCTGCGCGTATGCCGTTGCCCCGTTCCCGCTGACATCGCCAAATGAAACGGCGGGAATACTTGTGTAGCCACTACCCGATGAGGTCAAAGTCGCCCCGACAATAAACCCATTGACAACAATCGGAATGGCCGTGGCCGATGACGTGTTCGTGGGAGACTGAACGATGATGCTCAAAGTCGAATAGACCGGAGGAGTTATCAGAGCCACGGCATTAGTTGGATACCCAGAACCGCCATCGGTGATTACGATGTTCGTAACCGAGCCGTTGCTGATTTGGGCGTTGGCAATCGCGTTACTCCCTCCCTGCCCGCTGAAAATTATGGTGGGCGGATTGGTGTAACCGCAGCCGCCGTCCGTCAGAATGGTCCGATTATTTGGCCATTGACCACTACCGGCATGGCTATCGCTGGCATTAGAGTCACGGTCAGAGTCGCAATGGAACTGGTCGCGCTTCCACAAGCGTTGGCGATCACAACAACGTAGTTTGCCGTATCGCTTTGCGACACGTTCAGCAATGTCAGATTGGTTGTCGCTGACCCTGTCACATTTCCGCCATCAACCATGTTTGTTCCATTTTTTTCCCATTGATAGCTGAACGGCGCAGTGCCGGAAGCTGTGACGCTGAAGGAAGCTTGATTGCTGTTGCAGACTGTAAGGCTTTGTGGCGGCTGCGTAATGATAGACGGCGGAACAGTCACTGTCAGCGTTGCGACAATACTGGTCACACTGCCATAGGAGTTTCTGACGACAACCCGGTAGCTGCCCGTGTCATTGGTGGTGGTCGTGCTCAAATAGAATGTGTTGCTGGTCGAACCGGAAATGTTGGTAACCATTCCGTTGCCACTGATACCTCAATAGCGGTATTCCGATGGCGGTAACGCTGAAAACGGAGGAACTGCCAAGACATGCCAAAAGACCGACCGGTTGTTTTGTTATTTGAGGCGGAGAGGGTAGTTTCCCCGTGTAAATTCCACCGCCATCATCGGCAACCGCTGCCAGATTGGTTCCGTCGGATGATGGGGCGATTGAAGCCCAGCTCGCGCTTGGCGCGGTGGTCTGTGTCCATTTGACACCTGAATTGGTTGAGATGTAAATTCCACCACCATAAACTGCCGCTGCCAGTTTGGTTCCATCGGATGATGAGGCGATGGATGACCAATCCTTGCTATTGGGCGCGCTCGTTTGTTTCCATGTAACACCTGAATTGGCTGAGGTGTAAATTCCGCCATACCAGACTCCCGCGACAAGTTTGTTTCCGTCGGATGATGAGGCAATTGGAAACCAATACTTGCTTGGCGCCTTGGTCTGTGTCCATGTGGCACCTGAATCGGTTGAGGTGTAAATTCCACCACCAGAAATTACCACTGCAAGCATGGTTCCGTCGGATGATGAGGCAATAGTTGTCCAAAGCTGATCAGTGGGTGCGCTGGTCTCTGTCCATGTGTCACCTGAATTGGTTGAAGTGTAAATTCCACCACCATGAACTCCCGCTGCCAGCTTGGTTCCGTCGGATGATGAGGCAATGGATGCCCAATTCTGACCAATGGGCGCGCTGGTCTCTGTCCATGTGTCACCGGAATCGGTTGAGGTGTAAATACCACCACCATAAACTACCGCTGCCAGATTGATTCCGTCGGATGATGAGGCGATGGATGTCCAATCCTGATCATCGGGCGCGCTGGTCTCTGTCCATGTGTCACCTGAATCGGTTGAAGTGTAAATTCCACCACCATTAACCACCGCAGCCAGATTGATCCCGTCGGATGATGAGGCGATTGAAAGCCAGGAATTGCTTGGGGCGCTGGTCAGAGTCCAAATAAAATTTTGCGCAAACAGAGGCATGGAGCAAACGGTAACCGCGACCAGCACCAACCAAAAGAGTTTGATCTTCATACCGCTTCCATTGTGAAACGAAACGGCTGGCGAATCAAACGATTTGCGTCATGGGCGATTGTCAGCAAGCGCTTTGTTGCCGGAGAAAGCGAATGACGCGTTCAAGAACGCAGAACCGCTCATCCGCTGCTACATCGAGGCATAGTCAAAGGCAAATTTGAAAAAACTTCAGGCGGCGTGCCGTGAGGAGTTGGCGGCGTAAATTAGCCCGAGAGTTCGAATACTCAATCAATCACTAGTTCCAATGCTGCATCGCGTTAAGCAGCTATCTATAATTTTTTATCTTTATGAAGGTCTTGTGGCAGAGTCATCAGGTTAGGCTCCAAGTCAAGTAGTTTGAAAACGACTGATGGTGCATATCTTGGAAGCCCAGTCGCATCCAGTTTAAAACCAATTCTGTAGTAAATGTAATTAAGGATAAGCAGTGCCCCCATAGCATTCAGGGTATGTTGAAGGGTTGCTTCATTAAAATACTTGTTTCGCTCATGCTTCACATAGTTATAACTTTTCCACCAGTTTGGCGTCTGATTTTTAGCCCAATTCTCCCACGGTTTAAAATCCATTCCATAGCGAGGCACCAATACTTTTACTGTGGCCAAATCAAGAATCTGCCCGCGTTGTGCAGCTTTTTTAAGCACATTTTCGTATTGTTTGATATTTCCCGGCTTGCTTCTAGGATCCACCAATGCACAAACACACTTTGCCATCACATCCACTTCGGAGGCAGCAGCCAAAAGCAGATGAGCCAACTCAATAGAGAACACAGGCAAATTAGATTCACAGAACTCAATATACCGGGAGACTTGCGCCAGATCGTTTTCTAGTGCGATAAAATAATTCCAGTGAAGATTGCTTTGGGTAACTGTGATCGCCATGACAAAACTAGATTGATCTTGGGTTGGTGATGATGCAACAGAAAAGTCATGACAAAGGCATTATGATTACGAATTTCCAATCAAAATTCCCGCCAGAAAAACCAGCGCGCCGCCGAGCGCGACCTGCAATACCGCCGACGCCCAAGGCGTGTCCATGTATTTGTGCCGCACCCAGGAAATAATGCTCAGTTCCACCAGCACCACGCACACGGCAACGGCGGTGGCGGTTTTGATGGCGGGGATCAAATAGGGCAGTGTATGGCCGATGCCACCGAGCGTGGTCATCAGGCCACACACGAATCCGCGCGCCCACGGATGGCCGCGTCCGGTCAGGCTGCCGTCGTCGGAGAGCGCCTCGGCGAATCCCATGCTGATGCCCGCGCCAACGCTTGCGGCGAGACCGACAAGAAATGTTTCCCAACTGTTGTGCGTGGCGAACGCGGCGCAAAACAGCGGCGCGAGCGTTGAGACCGAGCCGTCCATCAATCCGGCCAAACCCGGTTGTACGACTTGCAGGAGGAACAACCGTTTCGCCTGTGATTTTTCGTCCTCGCTCAATTTTGTTGCTGCAATTGCTTCCGCCGTGTGCGCATGGTTGCGTTCCTCTTCCGCAAGATCGCCGAGCAATTGCCGTATGCCGGTGTCGGTCGTGCGCCGGGCGGCGGCTTCGTAAAAGCGTTTGGTTTCCACCTCCATGCCTTCGGCGGTTTTCTGGACGGTTTTCAAACCGAGCGGGCGCACGAGCCAGACGGATCGGCGGTCCACGAAGCCGCGCACGTCCTGGCGACGGATGAGCGGCACGTGGTCGCCGAAACGGCTTTTGTAAAGTTCGAGCAGGCGGTGGCGGTGGCCATCCTCTTCGCGGCGCATGACGCGGAATTTTTCGGCCTGTTCGGGATAATTTTCCCGCAGACCGTCGGCAAAATCTTCGTAGATGCGGGCGTCCTCTTCTTCGAGCGAGATGGCGAGCGCGAGAATTTCCTGTCCGGTCATGCTTTCAAAGGTTTTCATAAGTTATAAATACGGTGAAAATAACCGCGCTGCGGCGTCGCGCAATTTCGCGGGCGATGAGCGTTTGTCCACTTCAGCAAGTGTCACTTCGTGCGCGTTGCGAAGTTTTTGTTGAATGACGGATTCCATTTCATTTGCGAAATCGCGGCCGTAACATTCGACGTTCAATTCAAAGTTCAGCCGCAGACTGCGTGTGTCCCAGTTGGCTGAGCCGAGCAGAACCCAGTGTCCATCCACAATCATCAGCTTCGAATGATCGAACGGTGCTGGCGTGAGCCAGATGTGGCAGCCGCGTTCGAGCACCTGCCACCACATGGC
Organism: uncultured Verrucomicrobiae bacterium; assembly: GCA_963714605.1. GTDB lineage: Bacteria > Verrucomicrobiota > Verrucomicrobiia > Limisphaerales > CAVQOW01 > CAVQOW01. Next base: position 129,154 of record CAVQOW010000009.1, read on the forward strand.
GCGCGACGCCCAGTGGACGTAGGGCAGATTGTTTTTTGCGGGCAAGATGATGTCCACTCGCACGCCGCGCAACGCAGCGAGGTTCAAGGCGGAAATGAGCGCGGTGTTCGGCAAAAAATACGGCGTGAGAATTTGCACGGACGTTTGTGCTTCGGCCAATGCGGCAAGCAGGGTCCAATGCAATTTTTCAAAGTCCGCGTCCGGCCCGTCAGTGATTGCCCGCGCAACGACGCCGCGGCTGGAAGAGCGCGATTCGGAAAACCAGGGTTCGCCGTCGAGCACTTCGCCGGTGGTGAATGCCCAATCGTTGGCGAACGCTTCCTGCAATTGCGCCACCAGCGGACCTTCGACGCGAAAGTGCAAATCCTGAACAGCATTTTTGGTGGGGCGAACGCCCTCGCGAGCCGCTGCCACCGTATTTTGATCTGCCAAGCCCGGCTCGTCAGTAGCCTCGCCCCACCGAGTACCAAGAATGTTGCCATCGCGGATGTTCATGCCGCCCGTAAAAGCCGTTTGACCGTCCACCACGAGAATTTTGCGGTGGTTGCGAAGATTGACGGTCGCCACGCGCCACGGGGTAAGCAGGGACGCCGGCAGGAATTTCGCGAATGGGATTTTTGCGTGTTTGAGTTCCCGTGTGACGGGCGGCCACGAATAGCGCGTGCCGGCGGCGTCAATCAAAACGCGCACGGCAACGCCACGTTTGACGGCACGACCAAGCGCGGTGACGAATTGTTTTCCGCTGGCGTCGTTGTCGAAGATGTAAGTGACATGCGAAATTGTCCGTTTTGCCGATTCAATCGCGGCGAGCATCGCGGGAAACGCGTCGTCGCCGTTGACGAGCGGTTGGATTTTATTTCCTGCAGTGAGCGGTTGTGCGACGACGCGACTCACGACGCGGGCGAGCAATTTCAGGTGTTCCGCCCCTTCGTGTTGCGGTTCGCCGAGATTTTTGGGGATTGGACGGCTGAAAGTTTTATGAACACCGAGGACAATCGCGCGGCGGCGGATGCGATTGACGCCGAGCGCGAGATATAAAATCGGGCCGATGACAGGTAAAAACCAGATGATGCCGAGCCAGAGTGTGGCGGCGCGGGGGTCGCGTTTATGAAGAAGAATGTGAATGGACGCGAACAGGGCAGCGAGAAAATGACAGCCTGCGGCAAAGTGCGGCCAGAACCGGGAAATTTTATCGAGCCAGTCCATCGTTGACCTACTTTATGAATGCAAAACGGATGCTGCAAGTTTTTCGGAGAACCGGTTGAACAAAGCGCCGCTTGCCGGAAATTTCAGGCAGTGTAGCCTTGCTTCAATGTCAGCGGAACGAAATTCGGTTTTTGCTGTGCGCGTCGGGACTTTTCTTGGCACGTTGCTCGTTTCGTTTTCACTTCACGCGCAGACCAACCAGTTTGCTGAAATCAAAAAACTGGCCGAAGCCGGCGACGCCCGAGCGCAATTTGAGTTGGGCGACATCTACTATCGCGGCGACGGCGTGCCGACAAACCTCATCGAGGCGACTTTGTGGTATCACCGCGCCGCCGAGCAAAATCTCGCCTCCGCGCAACTGTTCCTCGCCCGCATCTACGATTCCGGCCCTGCAGCGTTGCAAGATTCAGCCGAAGCGGTGCGTTGGTATCGCAGGGCGGCGGAGCAGGGATTGTCGCCCGCCCAATTCGCACTCGGGCTGGCGTACGAAAATGGGCGCGGTTTGAATGAGGATTTGGCGGCAGCCGCCGAATGGTATCGGAAGGCCGCCGAGCATGGTGATGACGAAGCGCAGTTCAAACTTGGCGCGCTGTATTACGACGGGCGTGGCGTGAAACAGGATTTTGCCGAGGCGGTCAAATGGTGGCGCAAGGCGGCAGGGCAGGGGATGGCCGAGGCGCAATTCAACCTCGGTCTGGCTTCCGTCAACGGTCGCGGTGTGCCGCAAGACCGCATCGAAGCCTACAAATGGTTCACGCTCGCAATTCGGCAGGGAAGCGCAATGGCCGTGGCCAATCGCGATGCGCTATCGAAAGCGTTGACGCCCGATGAAATCATCGAAGGCCGGCAGCGTGCGGACGCCTTCGTCAGTGAAGCCACCAATGCTGCGCGCTAAGTTGCTAGCGACTCAAGCTGCGCTACTTTTTCACCTGCGCACCGTCAAGTTTGGCAAGCGTGCGCTGGAAAATTTCCGCGGGTTTGCCTTCGGATGGAATCGTCACCAGCAACCCGCGCTGGGTATAGTAATCAATCAGCGGCTTGGTGCTTTTTTCGTAAACCTCCATGCGTACACGGACGGATTCAGGACGATCGTCTTCGCGCTGGAAGAGCTTCCCGCCGCATTGATCGCAGACTCCCTCGACGCGCGGGGGGCGGTTGGCTACATGGAAAATGGCTTTGCACTTGGTACAAGTTCGCCGGCCACTCAGGCGGGCGACGACCGTTTCCAGCGGCAACTCGTAATTGAGCACGGCGTCCAGCGGGATTTTTTCCTGTTTGAGAATGTCGGTGAGCGCTTCGGCCTGCGGGAGAGTACGCGGGAAGCCATCGAGCAAAAAGCCGCAGGGACAACGAAGGCAGGCGACACGTTCGCGCACGAGATCCAACACGGTCTTATCCGGCACTAGATCGCCGCGACGCATGTAGCCGAGCGCATCTTCAAGCGCCGGACTGCGCTGGCCGTCGGGAAGGCTTTTGGCGGCGCGAAAGATGTCGCCGGTGGAAAGATGGCAAGCTCCTAATTTTTCACTGAGCAGTTCGGCCTGTGTGCCTTTTCCGACGCCGGGCGCGCCCAGGAGCACCAGACGATAAATCCGTCCTTTGGGTTTTTGAGATGGCTCGCAACAAACTGCGCCGCCTCGTATCCAGGCTGTGCGTTCTCGTTTTTCACTCATAAATATATTTCTTTTGGCCCTGAAAGTGGGCGCACAAGATTCTTGAAAAGTGTGCACGTGCGCAAGAGGGATTTCGCCGGTGTGACGATCCAATCGCCCGTCTTTCGGTCAAAGCGAAGCAATGAAGTTGCGGACTTCGATGAACGGGCCGTGCTATTTCGCCGTACCAGCCGACAAAATTTCGTTCACTTTCTTCATCACGGCGAAGGCGTCCACCACGTAAAGCACATCGGTCTTGCCGCGCGCCCAACCGCAGTTTGGGTCGAGGCTGATGGCGCGACGCTCGTTGATGAATCGCCAGCCGACAGTGTGCGGTTCCTCGCCGTGACAGCACGTGCTCAAACCTTTTGGATGACGCGGCGTCGAGCCGGTCTGACCAATCTGATTCAGGTGCGAAAGGAACGACAGCACCGCCTGTCCTTCACCGCCAATGTCCACCAGCGATTTGCTGCTGCCCAGCGAGGCGCGCGTGAGTTTCAAGAAATCGAAAATCAACTTTTCGGCTTCCCGCACGTGCGTCTGGCCGTCGGCCTGTTTCTTTGTCCAACCCGCGCCGGTAACAAACAGCAGATGCGCATCGGGCCGGATGGTTTGCGCGTCCGCCTTCGGCTCTCGGATTCCTACGACCATCGTGCGTTTGCTGGATTCCGTCAGATTCACGGTCACGGTTTCCACCTTGGCCGTGCCAACTCCGCATTCGCAGGCAATCTGGCTGCCGGGGTCAATGAGGATAAACCACGGACGCTGCGTCCGCGTCTGCACGCTTTCCACGCGCTGGCGGTAATACCAGCGGTTCAAGGAAATTTTTCCGTCCGTCGCGCCGATGCCGGTAACGTGAGTATCAATGCGGCCACCGAGTCGCTGCGCTACGCCGGGCATTACGCGCGCCCAGCGCGACGTGGACGGAGCGACGACGATGGTCGCGGCTGCCGCTTTGCAGATGGCTTCCGCCGCCGCAGCATCCGTGGAATAACGCGACTGGCTGAAATCCGCGCCAGACACGCCGAAATACTTTGTAGCGGGACAGGCGGCGATTGAATCCGCAGCAACTTGGACTTTTTCGCCGACCAATCCAACGACGAGATTCGAACCAGCGATGGCTTTGTTCAGAGTCCGGGCGGCGCGCAGAGCTTCGCGTGCAGACTTGGCGAGCGAACCGTCAGGTTCGGTGTGGGCGAGAAGAAGAATGGTTTCCATGTGTTTCAGTAATTTTGCGGCAATTCGTGCAAATCGTGTCTCACTTCTTGATCCACGCGACGATTTCTTTCGCGATGTCGTCGGGCGACGTGTCCTTCACGATGTGCGTCTGGCGCTGCTGCTTCGGCAGCGCCACGCTGGCAAACGTCACGCCTTCGGCGGCGACCTTCACCGGCTTGGCCTTCTGTAACGCCGGCATCACCGTGCGCATGTTCACCATGCCGACCTGCGGATTGTTTTTCGGCTCAGGCAAATTGCCCGTGGCCCAGCCGAACAACGCTGGCGCACCGCCGCATTTTGAAACCTGATGCCGACCACCTTCGATGCGCTCCAAAATTTCCAGCGAGCCGTCGGCGTTTACCTTCAATTCGTCCACGCCTTGGAACTGGTCCACGATGCCGAGTCGTTCGCCGACGATTTGCATCGTCGCGCCAGCGCCGCGTGAGGCGGATTCCCAGCCGCCGAACACGAGCAGCCTGGATTTGTCGAGTCCCGGAATCACGGCGATGGCCTCGGCGAGCGCCGCCGCTGTTTCCGTCGCGTCGGTGAAGCCGCTGGCCGAACCGTCGAGCGCGACGAGTTCAAACGGCACTTTTTGCGCGGCGGTCATCATCACCTGCTGGAGCTTGGCTTTCGGACCGAGGCTGACGAGCCAGACTTTGCTGCCGGGCTGGTTTTTCGCCAAGTTGGCGGCTTCGTAAAGCGCGTGGCCCGCCCACGGATCGAGGACGGCGGGCAGCATCATTTCATTTTTCAACGCCGGCCCGGTGGGCGAAGCGACGGGTTCAAGCGTCTGCAGCGGATCGGGAACGATGCTGCCGCAAACGACGATTTGATAGGCTGTGCTCATAAAATTATTGACCATGGATGGACGCGAATAGACACGGATAAAAATTCACTGCGAGCTTACATTTGATAATTCTTGGACTCCTTCTTTCGGTTTAATCTTAAAATATCCGTCAGGGTCAACATATACCAAATTTTTATTACTCAAGAAAATTTGGGCTTGTTCTGAATTTACCGGCGCATCAACCAACCAATAATATTTTTCTGTTCCGTTAGGGATTTTGCGCTCTGCGCTTGCGAAAAGCGCAAATGATTTATCACGCGGATATGTGAATGAAAATTTACCATCCGCATCGGTAAGAGTTTTTTGGAAAACGGTTGGTGTAAAGTTTGCTAAGTAGTCTCCGATTGTTGGAAAATTTGCGGCATGCGTTTGAGCAGTCGTAAAAGTCCATTTTGCTTCGTCAACTTTAGTTTGTTGAACCGATTCAGCATCGTTTTTGATATTTTCCAACTCAAATTGCAGCCTTTCGACTATTGAGTCGTTTGTTACATTCTGCCATACGACGGAATCCTCCTGATGTGAAATTTCAATGGCTTTACTGGAAATAGCTTCCAAATCCGCCAAACTGGTGTTAGTGGTCATCGTGCTTGAAAGATTTTCTTTTGCCTTTTTAAGAGCACTTCTTTGTTCTGCCAACGTTTTTTTCATTTTTAACGATTCGTCTAATTGACCTTTAATCTGAATGTAATTCGCATTGGTGGCGTATACTTGGCTATCAACAAAAATTTCAACATCATGGCTAACCTTCTGAGAATTTGTCTCCGCGGCCTCGACCGCTTGTTCACGCTTTTTCATTTCGGCTTCAACGCCCGACGACCGTTTTTGCAGAAACTCAATTACTTGTGGTCTATCAATCAACGCGACTTCAACATCGCCAAACTTAACGTTGTCCGCACCTTGAGTGACAATAAACATTTGCCCTGAAAGCGTTGTTTCTTTCGGCTTGCATCCAGCAAATCCGAACATTGCAACGACTAAAACGAGATTGATGGCAATTTTTGTTTTCATAGTTTGACCTTGCTGATCCGAGGTTGAATTAATTCTCCGCCGAATGCAATCCGCCGGTGCCGGCGCGGAAGGCGATGTTCATGCGCTCGGGATTTTCCGGGTTCGCCTGCGAGCAGTTCCACAGGCACGCGCCGCAGTGGACGCATTTCTCGCGGTCGAAATTCGGCACTCCGTTTTCGCCGGGCGTGATGGCCTGGCCGGAACAGACCTCGACGCACAGCTTCGTGCCGCAACGCTGGCATTGGTTCGGAAAAACAAACGCGACGTGATCGGCGTAGCCGGGTGGCGCTTGCACCTTGCCGCCGAGCAGCAGCGCGTCTTGGTGCGAGACGAGCAATTGGCCGTCGTAGGGAATCGCTGGCCAGCCCGCGCGTTCCATGAGCGCGGCGTGGGCGGAAACGCCGCGCGCATAACAGTTGTCGCGAATCGTGCGCACTTCGTCCTGCGGGATGCGGTCGCGGAAATAATCTTCGAGCGAGGGAATGCGTTCCCACGGGCGCAGCGGTTTGCCGGGCCTTCGCCGCGCCGGAGTATCTGGATGCAATGGGTCAGCCTCAAGATCGGGTGAGTGAACTTGGTTGGATGGCGACCGTGCTCCGGCCACGCAGGCGGGCAGCGCGAGCCGGCCGCCGCTCAAACCCGCCAGCGCCATGCCGATCATGCCGGTGACGACGCCTTTCTGGAAACCATCGCGGGATTTTTCGGCGACGCGGGCTTCCGATTCCACCCAGCTCGTGCGGCGGCGTTGGACGTAGGTGGCTTCAAGGTTTTCCTTCGTGAAGGGCTTCTTCGCCTTGAGCAATTCGAGCACGGCTTCGGCGAGTTGCACGCCGGTGGCCCAAGCTTCGTCCACGCCAGAGCCAGTGAGGACGTTGGTGCTGCCGCTGCCTTCGCCGATGCGTGCGTAGCCGTCGCCGACGAGATGCGGTTCGCCGCGCCGGCCAGATTCGCCGAGCGTCTTCGCGCCCCACGAACGGAGCTTGCCGCCTTTGAGGTAACGCCACAGATAGGGATGCAGCATCCAGTGCTGAAGATAGCGGTAGGTCGTGCGCACCGGGCTGTCGAACCACGACGGCACAAAAATGCCAAGCGACGCGACGCGGTCAGGATGCACGTAGAAAAATCCGAAAATCTCCGGCTCGGGATAACCAAACGTGTGCAGCACCGTGCCGGGTTTGAGCGATGTGTCTTCCGGCAAATCCACCACGAACTTCATGCCGACAGCCCAATCGCGAATGTGATGGTCTTCGGGCATGCCGAAAATGTCATCCAGTTGCTGGCCGATCGGGCCGACCGGGCCGTCGCCGATGACAGTGAGCGCGGCGTGAATATCCATGCCCGGCGTAAAGGCGTCGGATGGATTTCCTTTTTTGTCCACGCCTTGGTCGAGCAAGCGGACGCCGATGACTTTCCTGTCTTCGACCAGCGCCTGACCGACCGGCGTGCCGGGCCAGATTTGGACCGTGCCCGTGCTTTGCACTTGTGCGCCGACCCATTGCATGAACTGCCCCATCGAAAGAACCATGCCGCCATGCTTGTGCAGGAAGCTCGGTGTCCACGGCAGATTCAGCGCGTCGTGCCCGACGGGCAAAGCCCATTTGAAGGCACGAACCAATTTGTCGGCTGCGCGCAATGTGACGGAACGGCGGCTCGCACCATGCGGATCGAGCAGGTAGAGAACTTTCTCTTCGCCGACTGATGCGGCCATGGGGATTTGAGCTTTGTCGAGGTCGGGGAAAGTTTGGCGTAATGCGCGTGCTTTCGTGACTACGCCGGAAACACCGAAGCCGATGTCATCTGCGCGCTCGTAGCAAAGCACCTGCGGTGGCATGCCGGGCATGGTGGCACTCTCGACGGCAGGCGTGCCGTCCGCGCTGACGAGTTGTTTCGAGAGCGTAGTGAGGAATCCCGCTGTCGCAGGACCGAAGCCGACGCAGACGATGTCGGCGTCCATGCGTGGGCGTTCAACCGCTCGTGGCGATGGCTCTGTCATCGCAAAACTCATGGCCAACGCCCGCGACAAAAGCAATCAGTTTCGTGTCCACAAGGTCAGCGACCGGGAGTTGTTGGCTGCATCCGAAGCGGGGTGCGCTCCCGCACAAGCTGAATCCCTCCAGCTTACAGGTTTTTAAGGATACGTACGATTTTGGCAGCGTCAGCTCCACTATCCACAGCGAGGTGGCACACGAACTTTTTTGCGATTGCCGCCGCGGAAAGTCCGCGCAGGTTCAGCCCTTTTTCGGCCAGCGCCTGCACAATGCGCGCCCCGCGTCCGCGCCCATCAGGACCTTCGACCCTCACGGTACAAAGATTCCTGGCTTTGCGGAATCCGGCTGCCTTGGCTGCTCGGACCTGTTTTGCTCCCTTGATGGGCGTGACGAATACAACGCCCGTGCCGGGCTTTTCCGGTGCGCGGCGCGCGATGACGAATTCGAGGTTGACGCCCGCCGCCGACAGCGCCTTGAGTTTGGCCGACAACGCGCCGGGTTTGTCTTTCATCGAAGCCGCCCATGTGTCCACTCGTTGTGCTTTCATAGCAGATATTTTTGTTGAGTTAAATGCGGTGATCTTTCCGAACCAATGGAAAGTAAGACGTGTTTCTTCGTGTGTCAAAGTTTCATGCCGGATAATCCAACGTTTCGCGCGTCATTACCTTCGTCAAACACCTCTGCTGCGCGGTCCTTCCGTTGCAAGAGGGTTCTCAAGCCTCATCCTTAGGTGCCGGCATGCCGTTGTCCGGAACGTGGGAATTCCAGACTGTCTTCAAGTTTGTGAACCTCTTGTTGAAGCTGTTGGATATCCGTTTCCATTTGCCTCAGGATGAGGTCGTAGTGCCGCCCAAGGTTACCATCTACTGTTTGCATGCTCTGAATTTTCATCTCCAAGTGCCTTTCGCTAAAGGCGTGCAAAATCTGTGACTAAGGAAGCCCATCTTTGCAGGAGGAACTGTTCTCGCATACGTTGGTACGCCCAAAGTGCGATTCCAGTGGAAACGCACGTTAATAAAATCATGGCGAGCGTGAACGCTAGTTCGATTAGATCCTTGTATTTTGTAAATGTTTCAAGCACAATAAGAGCTCATATCAAAATGAGGATTGGAGCGAACGATGACAGATGATGGCACAGCCGAGCGTGAGGAAGGCTTGATGAATTTCGGCGCGACGTTCGTAACGAATCCGCAGGCGGCGGAACTGGTGCAACCAACTGAGGGTGCGTTCCACAACCCAGCGCGTTTTACCCAACCCGCTTCCATGCGGCGTTCGCGGGTGCGCCAGTTGATCGGCGATGCCGCGCTGTTGCAACCAGCGATGATGCGCGGCACTGCCGTAGGCGCGATCGCCTTGCACGACCTCCGGCCGTTGACGCGGGCGACCGACCTTGCCCCGCACGGCAGGAATGGCCGCCACGAGGGGTTGGAGTTGGCGGCTGTCATGCACGTTGGCCGCTGTCGACAGGATGCTCAACGGCAGGCCTTGGGCATCGGTGCAAAGATGATGTTTGCTGCCCGCTTTGCGGCGGTCCGTCGGGTTGGGTCCCGTCTGAAGCCCCCAAAAACCGCGCGCACACTGCTGGAGTCCACGACGGCTCGTGACCAATCGAGCCGATCGGCTACGTGTAAGCGGCGCAACAATTCCCGATGGAGTTTTTCCCAGACGCCGGCCTTTTGCCAATCGCGCAGGCGACGCCAGCAGGTCATGCCACTGCCACAACCCATTTCCAACGGCAGGTCTTGCCAAGCCATACCGGTCTTGAGCACGAAGAGAATTCCGGTCAACGCCGCGCGATCCGAAATCGGTTTGCGCCCGGGAAATTTTCTTCGCCGCGCTCGCGGTGGAAGCAAGGGTTGGATCACTGACCATAGCGAATCATCAACAAGTGGTTTTGCCATGCCCAGTTTATTGCAGAACTGGTCAAAAAATACAATTCATTTTGTTACACGCTCTAAGTCATTCTGGTACCGGGAGTTTCATTCGCCCAACGGCTTTCTGAATACCGCTTCGCAAGGTAACTTCGAGCGTGTTTCCCTCCGTAATTTCGCTATATAGTGTTTGGTCTTTCACTTGGGGCTTCTCTTCCGCCTCACACCGCCCCACGAATTCAACGAACTTGCGAAGGACATCGTCAGTTCGCTTTAGTTCGTCCATACTAAGTTCAGGTCCTTCATTAATTAGATCACTGGGATAGGTAAAGTCAATCGGCGTAACCTTTACACAATTCTGCAAATAACGGTAATCGGACATAAGACACTCTAGGTACCACACCACGACCGTACTCACCGTTATGTCCCGGACATCTGTGGACAAAAGGTTCCTAAAGCGCCCCGTTCTAACTATCCTGTGCCGACAGAAAGCTTCTATAGCTTTCTCTACTTCGTCATCCCCTTACCCAAGGTCACTCATTTCGGCCCGCAAGTTCTCAATAGGCACTGGATCGTTTCGCCCTGCCTTTTGAAGTTTGTACTTAAGCAATTGGAGAAGTCTGATCCGAACCAGAATGTTCGAGGCACCGGTTGGTCTTGATGCACCGTTGTCGAATACGTTCAAGATAAATGAATTGTTGTCGTAATGATTCCGGTAGCAATACAGTTGCATACTGTTAAAAATCATGTGCCATGGCAAAGGTCGTCCTTTTTTATGAAGTTCAAGAATATGATAGGGATTAACATACGGGGAAGCGATCAGACAGCGCGTGACATCAAGCAGAAGATCGATGTCGTAGTGGTACACCATGAGATTGGCGTAAGCCGTTGGACGTTTCAGGCTTTCAACGATGTGATGCACAATCCACTGGATTTCCATTTTGGAAAAAGAACTCTTCACTTCTTCTTCTTTGGCAGCCTCAAGCAAGCGATCAAAGGTCTTCAATCGCAAATCCACCACTTTAGCAAAACTTGGCGGGATAATATGCGTCCTGGGCATGCGTGCAAAATCCGCATCGCCCAGTTTCGCGATGGTTTCCTCACGAACAGCCAGAACGATGTGGTATGGCCATGATCTGCTGAGGGTTGACACTGCGTCGCAGATAGCGGCAGCATCCTTCTCGCACTGAAGATGATCGACATCATCAATATAAAAGACTATCGTTCTTCCTGTCTTAGCTTTCACGTAATTCAAACTTTGGACAATGTACTCGCTAAAGTCGTGTTCGAACTTAGTTTCCTGTAGCTGGCCCAAACGGTCTCTGCGTGTATCGGATTTTCCCTTGGTAGTTTCGGCATCGTCTTTTTGTTCAGGCACCGCATTGATGTCCTCCCAGAAAGACGGAAAACGCTCTAAAATCATTTGATCCCTTGGAATTTTTTGCTGCCTCACCACTTCTCGAACCAGATCATCAACTACATGGATAATTTGGTCTTTAAGGAACTTCAGAGGCTCCTGAACGGCTGGCCCTGTGCTAGCCAGCGACACATATAAACAAAAGTGAGTTCCGTCCTTTTCCAATTTACTTTTCTTGTAAAAGAGAAGTGAGGTTTTGCCGCTACCCCTCCTGCCACAAATAGGAGTAGGAGCTTCAAAGGAATCCCAACTAACCTCATCAGCGTCTCCGAATTCTTTGTATTCAAATTGGTTTCGATTGCCTTCCACCCACCGTTCCAATTCCGAATACCAGAGGTCACTTTTCGGCACCAATTGTCGTAAATGGTGTAGTGCACTTTCTTCTCCACGATGATCGCCGAAATCGCCAGACTTACGGCAGCCCGCGGATACATCAATGGCTGCAACAACGCGGGCACGCTTGCGGACGCCATCGCATTGCCCGGCTCATGCGTGCAGCGTGTTTACGCAGTCAGACGCGCCGCCGCTTTCGTGCGCTGAGTCTGACCGACAGTGATCATGATCTGCCCATCGCACCCAATCGGCTGCGCCGAGGCGAAGCACCGGCCCACCGCGATGCCGTTTGGGTGGCCGACATCACTTACGTGAACACCGACGAAGGCTGGCTCTACGTCGCCGGGGTTTTGGATCGCTGCACCCGCCGTTGCATCGGTTGGGCCATGGGCGAGAGTCTGGCCGCCCCGCTGCCGCTGGCCGCTTTGGAGATGGCCTTGGCTCATCGTTGTCCGCCTGCGGGACTAGTCCATCATTCCGATCAGGGCGTCCAATACGCCAGCGAGGCTTATCGGCAACGGCTCGCGCGTGCGGGTGTCATCCCGAGCATGAGTCGGCGCGGCAACTGTTATGACAACGCGCTCATGGAAAGCTTCTGGAGCAGCCTCAAACGCGAACTCATCCATCGAACTCATTTCGCCTCGCGCCAGGAAGCGCGCGCGGCGATCTTTGAATGGATTGAAATCTTTTACAACCGGGAGCGGCTCCACAGCGCACTCGGCTACAAATCCCCTGTGGACTTTGAAACCCAACTCAACTAAAAAACCCCGTGCCGCATGCACTCACACACTGTCCATCAAATCGGGGCAAGGCCAGACGTAGTTCTCCGCTAAAAACGCCGGATCTTCCAGACGGTTGGCGACAAGACGCACAAGAGAACCAAAACTTTTGTTAACAAACGGTGAGATACTGTCCCATAACTGATTTGGAACTCGTTTCAACGAATCAGGATCATTGAGAATGTCGATTGCGGGACGAGCATTTATCTTACTCAATTGATCCTCCTTTCTCGCATTCGATTTAGCCTGATAAAGACCATATTATATATGAGATGTTGTGCTGTCTATCGGTGTCAAGTCAAATGCGGTGATTTCTCACACCGGATAATCCAGCGCTTCGCGCGTCATCACCTTGGTCAGCGCCTCGGCGGCGCGGTCTTTGGCTAGACGGCAACCGGTGAGACAACCGTCGAGTTTGGCGCGCAACCGGACGAAATCCTCCAGCCCGGCGAATCTGACACACGGACCGGCTTTCAGCGGATGCGATTCGCCGGTTTCCGACACGTCAGAGTAAGCGCGGGCCGAACCGTCAATGCCGGGGATGATGCCTTCGAGCGTTTCCAGTTCTTCGGCGCAGTAACACGCGTGACAACTTATTTCGTCCCAACCCGGATGCCGGTTGTAGCCATGAACAATTTCAGCGGCGATGCGTCCGACTTCGCCCGCCGCGCGCGCCGCTTGCACGTGGCAAAGGTCGGTGAAGAAATCTACTGTGTCCGCGAGGCCGTCGGCGAGCGCGGGATTTTGCGGGCCTTTGGTTTCCAGTTCGATGACATCCAGAATCAATTGCCGCGCGGCCAGCAACCAGCACAACGCGTCGGCCAGCGGGAACGTCACGCCCTGGCGCGTTTTGTGGTAAAGCTTTGCACCGTCTGCGTCGTCGGCGTTCTGGACATGATTAAGTGTCCAGAGCCAGAGTTGCATGCCAGTGGCGAGCGTGCATGCGCCGGTGCCGGGACGTTCGGAAGCGATGCGGCGCATTTCCAGAATCCACTGCCCGAATTGCGCGAGAAACAACTCGTTGGTCATTGTGATGGAAAGTTGCAATCGTTGAACAGCTTCCGGGCCTTCGTAGGTGGCCTCAAGCTGCGCGTCCATCCACTTCTGGCCGAGGAAACCGGGACAATCCTCCGTGACGCCATAGCCGCCCATGAGGCTGACGGCTTCGCGCATCATGTTCGCGCCATGGCCGGTGTTCCAAAGTTTGCAGGCAGGACAGAGGACATTGGCGAGTGAATCGAGAATGGAAAAACGCACCATGGGATCGGATTCCAATTCTTCCGCGCGTTTCAGCTCGCGCGTTCCGACGGGAGTGGAATTGATCTGAACCAGTTCCAGCGCCTCCGCCTGTTTTTTCATCAATTCCTTGTATGCGGCCCGCCCGGTCAGCTTCCGTTCTGCGAGCCACAAGTCCATTTGTTTTTCGAGCGGGTCCAAACGGTCGAACAAACGAGCGGCTTCAAACCCCAGCGATGCGCTGGCTTCTCCGGTGGCCCAGACATCAATGAGCCGGTGCAACACGTCTTCCTTCTGCTGAAGACCGAGTTCAAAGCGTGGCGTGCCGGGCGCGCCTTGGCCACCGCGAAAACGCCGACGCGAATAGAGAATCACCGGCTCGACCGCGGAAAGCAGTTTTGCGGAAGTCATCAACGCGACGGTCACGCGGGTGCGGCGAAAAACGGCTTCGATGATTTCGCCGTGGCTATATTTGGGAATGATAACGCCATCCTTGATCGTGTAGCCGCCGATAATGCGACTGGCAGGAACTTTTAGATTGAAGGCGGGATCGTTCGTCGAAGAAAGCTGGTGGACGAGTTTCTTGGTGGGAGTGCCGCGGTCGAATGTGCCGGGGTCGGTTTCCTCCAAGATGATCATGCAGCTACCTTTGATTTTCGCATCGTCAGAATCCACGGCGGCAGTGACGACGTTGGCATAGCCCATGTTCGTGATGAACCGCCCGCGCTTGTCCACTTGGAGAATCGGTTCCTGACCTTCCTTCCATTCCGCAACACGCACTTTACCGGCGAGCATGCCGGTTTCGACGCCAACGAAGGGCAGGGGTTCGGTCAGCGCGAAGGCGTAACGCCACGGCTTGCGGTCTTCGCCGGGTTTCGCGGGCACGGCCTTGCTCATGTAATAAGCCTGCTGCTCCGGTGTGCCGCGCTCGTGGATCGGTGAAAGACCGAGATTGCCCGCAAGGCTTGCCGTGGCGGCGCCAGCATCAACCCAGGACAATTCAAACGCCAGCAAGGCCAGCGCGAGATTCTTCGGTCCTTCAATGTAACCGCCTTCCGCCGGGTCCATGAATGCCGAGGTAATCCCAGCTTCGTCGTAAAATTTTAGAAGTGCGGCCTTGGCCGGCGTCCAATCGTGCGTGTTGCGTTCGCCATTCGCGACGGCGCGGGCGACCGGGCCGCGCGCCACGGCGCGGGTGGATTGCACCATCATGTGCAGGTCGTAGCGGTCGGCGAAGCGCCACATGATCTGGCGTACATCATCACCGGGCAGGGTGTGTAAAGTTCCTCTGATAGGATTTTCAGATGGTGCTTGCATAAGACATTACAAATTTCACCAGCGGCGGGCATTCTCCAGTCAACACCTCGTTGATCCGGCAGTGGCAACGCGCACAGGATGCTCACGCGTTATAGGGTGTCGCTCTTTTCATCGCAAGATAAAGATGGGCGTTCTTGTGACAATCAAAACTGGCCCAGCAGACGCGGACAGGGGGAATATATTCAATTGTGAAAACTTTCGCTCCAGCGTGCTGGTGTGGTAATGTTATAATATGCGAATCCCTCCGAGTCGGTTCTTTTCTGGCTTGCGATTCCGCCTGTTGCTGCTGGTGGTGCTGGCTTCCGCGCCGCCGATGGCGCTGATTTTTCACAGTGCCGGCGAAGAGCGTCGGCGGCAGGCGGCGGATTGGGTGCAACGTTCTCAGGAAATGGTGCAGCTCGCCAACCAGGAAGAGGACCAAGTGATCGGACAAACGCGCCAACTGCTGCTCGCCGTGGCGGAGTCTTCCCAAGTTCGTTCGGGTAATGGGCGAGATTGCGAGAAGTTGCTGGCCGCGTTGTTTGCCAGTCATTCGCTCTATGCCAATTTGGGAGTGATTAAGACGAACGGAGATTTCCTGGTCAGCGTCCGTGCGCCGGCTGGACCCGCCAACCAGACTGACCTTCAGTTTCTCGACCGGGTGGTCGCAACGCGCGCCTTCGCGATTGGTAGCTTCCCTGTCGGACCTGCCAACAGCAAGCCCACCCTCAATGTTGGCTATCCCGTTTTCGATCAATCCGGGCAAGTCGTCCAAGCGGTGGTCTTTGCCACGTTGGACTCGGATTGGTTCGACCGTTCCGGATCCAAGCTGTTGGCGCACTTGCCCAACAGGGCGACATGGACCGAGATTGACCTCAATGGAACGATTCTCGTTCGATATCCAGAGCCGGACAGATGGGTCGGCAAGTCTTTGCCAGAGACAACGCTTCTGAAAACTATTTTGACTCGGCGAGAGGGCGTGGTGGAGGTCAAGGACGCGCAGGGAATTCAAAACTTTGATGCCTTTGCGGCGATGAGCAGTCCACTTGTGACCAGCAACATGGTCGGGATTCTTGGCATCCCCAAGCAGGTTCTCTTTGCTGAAGCGGATCAGAAACTGATTTGGAATCTGACATGGCTGGTGATTGTGGCCGGCCTCGTTCTCGCGATTGGATGGATGAGCAGCAATTATTTGATTCTTCGTCCAATCGAGGAGTTGGTTAAGTCCAGCGCACGATTGGGGTCTGGTGATTTGAGCGTGCGCACGGGTTTGCCCCACGGGCGGGACGAGTTGGGTCAGCTGGCGCGCGCCTTCGACCAGATGGCTCAAGGGTTGGAGCAACGTGAAATCGAGCGTCAACGGGCGGAGGAAACGTTGCAAACGAGGGAAAACATGATTCGTGAACTCCCGTTGCTGCCCGCCGCGGTATATGTCTGCGACGCATTAGGAGTCGTTGAACTCCACAACCGCACTGCGGTCGAGCTGTGGGGATACGAGCCTGCAAACCATTACGCGGACAAACATTTTTGCGGATCGCACAAATTGTACCACCCGGACGGCACGTTGATGCCCCACGACACCAGTCCGATGGCCGAGGTGCTGCGCACAGGAAATCCTGTGCGTAACCGGGAGTTGATTGTTGAACGCCCCGACGGTTCCCGTGTTACGGTGCTGGCAAATGTCGTCCCCATCCGGGAACCAAGGAGGACAAATGGTTGGAGCGGTCAATTGTCTTCAGGACATCACAGAACGCAAGGTGGCGGAGGAAAAACTCAAGGAATACAGCAATAATTTGCAAACCTTGTCTCACCGGCTCGTGGAGGCGCAGGAAGGTGAACGGCGGCACATCGCACGCGAACTCCATGACGAAATCGGTCAGACTCTTACTGTCGCAGAAATGAACCTGCAATCTGCATTACAGTCTCCCGATGCAAGCTTGTTGGAAACACGACTCAAGGCGAGCATCGAAGCGGTCGAACGCGTGTTGGAACAAGTGCGCGATCTTTCCCTGAATTTGCGTCCGTCAATGCTCGACGATCTCGGATTGGAGCCGGCGTTGCGGTGGTACACAAACCGTCAGGCTTCGCTGACCGGACTCAAGGCTGAATTTCGAGCGGATCCTTTGGAAAACCGCGTTGATCCGGTCATCGAAACGGAGTGTTTCCGGGTGGCTCAGGAAGCGTTGACGAATGTTGTGCGCCATGCGCAAGCTCATGCCGTGGCGGTGGAGTTGCGCAGGGAAAACGGGCGGCTACATTTGTCCGTGCGCGATGACGGCATCGGATTTGACGTGGCCGCCGGCCGGGAACGCGCCGTGCGCGGCGACAGTCTGGGCTTGTTGAGCATGGAAGAGCGCGCGGCGCTGGCGGGCGGAAAAATTGAATACAAATCAGCGCCGGGGCAGGGGACTGAAATTCATGCTTGGTTCCCGTTGAAATGGCAGACACCGCAATCTTGATCCAAACGATGACGAACGGAACCAAAAACATCCGCGTGCTGCTGGCCGACGATCATCCGATCGTTCGGGCTGGCATTCGCGCGGAGCTTGAAAGACTTCCGGAAGTTGAAGTGGTCGGCGAAGCCAACAACGGCCGGGAAGCCGTGGAATTGGCTAGGTCGCAACGACCGGATGTTGTTTTCATGGATATTTCGATGCAGGACCTCAACGGTTTGGAGGCGACAGCGCGCATTACCAAAGAATTTTCACTGGTGCGGGTGATCATTCTCTCCAGACACGAAGAGGAGGAATATTATTGGCACGCGCTCAAGGCGGGCGCATCCGGATACCTGCTCAAACGAGCGGCGACGACCGAAATGCAAGTGGCGATTCAACGGGTGGTGGAAGGGGAAATTTATCTGAGCAGGGAAATTTCAGTCCGGCTTCTTAAGAAACTTCCGTTGCAGCAAGCAGCCAACGCTAAAAGTCCAATCGAGCAACTGACAGAACGCCAACGAGAGATTCTTCAGCTGATTGCCGAAGGCCAAACAACGAAGGGCATCGCTCTCATCCTCAAGCTGAGTCCCAAAACCGTGGAATATCATCGCGCACAGTTGATGCAACGCTTGAACATTTACGACATCCCGGGTCTTGTGCGGCTGGCATTACGGACGCGATTGATTTCACAGGAATCCTGAAATCAGCCATTCTCCCGGAGATATTATTTCACGGTTCCTGGAGACGATAACACCGCGATGGAAATATTGAAGCGTTGGTGTCAATATATTCAAGTGAACTGCTGTCACCCATACTCACGGCTCCGATGGTTGCCCAGTTGGTGAAGGTCTGCGACGCCAGAACGTCATACGTGCATCCGCTTTCGCCTGTTATTTCCAGAACGACCTGCCCGTTTTGCGCGGGCTGAATTTTCAGGCTCGAAAGTCGTGGCGTATAACTGACCTCATTGGAAAAATCGCTTTCCAGTCCAATTGTATTGTATGCGCGGACGGCGAAGAAATAAGTGACGCCCCCCACCAATCCTGAGACCGTGTTTGTAGTCACATTACCCACGTCGTTTGTGACCGTATAAATCTGGCTGGCCGTGCCATAGTAAAGACGGTAGCCCGCGACATCGTCATCAGGACTGGTTCCGAACCCAAGGTCACGTGATGCTGTCCTTGAGCCGATGCGTTGAATGCTGTAAGAATCATTATTCCTGCCAGGACACTCAGCAGCTTGAATCCGGGCGGAAACCATCCCATAACAGCGTGTTTGCGGCGCTCATCGCGTTCCTTCAGATCTGTACCGGTCGCAAAACCAGCGGCAAATCCGGACGGAAGCCGCAGAGGCATGCGATTCGTGCGTTCCCGCATGATTCATTATTCGTTCACAAGAAACCACGTGTGAACGATCACATTTCGTGAGGCAAGACCGCCACTAGGAGCTTCCTTAACCTCACCAGGAAATTCCTTGGTGCGACGCAGAAAAAAAGAGGATCTGAAGCCGATGAAATGTCGGGTTGGAAAGTAAAATACGGTCATTGCAACGTGGAGTTTTGTAGGACAAGACCGCAGAAAAACAGTTTGGCGACCCTACCGGGAATCGAACCCGGGCTACCACCGTGAAAGGGTGGTGTCCTAACCGCTAGACCATAGGGTCGCTAAGCGGCGCGCCAATATAATCGCCGCACCCCCGCTGTCACGCAAAATGTCGGGTGAAATTCACGTTTGCGTTGCCGCTGGGGTTTCACTAGGTTGACCTGCGGTTTTTGCTCATGAAAATTTACATTGACGGCAAGTATTACGACGAACGGACCGCGAAGATTTCCGTGTTCGACCACGGACTGCTTTACGGCGACGGCATGTTTGAGGGCATTCGCGCCTACAACGGCCGCGTCTTCAGGCTCAAGGAACACATTGACCGGCTCTTTTACTCCGCCAAGGCCATCCTGCTCCCCATTCCGCTGTCGCACGCCGCGATCATGCGCGCGGTCGTGGAAACTTGCCGCGCGAACAAGATCCGCGACGGCTATATCCGCCTGGTGGTGACGCGCGGCGTGGGCACGCTCGGGCTTGAACCCGAACCATTGCAAGAGACCGTCGGTGATCATCATCGCCGACAAAATCCAGCTTTATCCGCCGAGCGTTATACAACAAGCGGCATGGAGATCGTCACCGTGCCGCACGTGCGCAATCTGCACAGCGCGCTGAACCCGGCCATCAAGTCGCTGAATTACCTCAACAACATCCTCGCCAAAATCGAGGCGAACAACGCGGGCGTGCGAGGAGGCAGTGATGCTCAACGCCGAAGGGTTCGTGGCCGAATGCACTGGCGACAATATCTTCATCGTCGAAGGACGGCGCAGTTGTTCACGCCGCCGCTGTCGGCGGGCGCGCTCTACGGCATCACGCGCCGCGTCGTCATGGAGATCGCCGAGAATCGGGCATCACGGTTGTCGAACCCAACCTGACGCGTTACGATTTGTTCAACGCGGACGAGTGTTTTCTGACCGGCACCGGCGCGGAAATTGTGCCGGTGGTGAAAATCGACGGCCGCGTGATCGGCAAGGGCAAGCCCGGGCCCGGTCACCACGCCGACTAAGTCTCGGCGAGCGATATATCACGCCTTGACGAAAGGCTCGGGCGAGCCGATATACGATTTAACGAGACACTATGTTGTGCTGCATCTGCAAAGAGAAACAAGCCACCGTGCATTTGACCCAGATCGCCGGGGACAAAATGCAGAAGGTGGATTTGTGCGAGGAATGCGCCAAGACACAAGGGCGTGAACGATCCCACCGGCGTTTTCCCTGGCGGACTTGCTGCTCGGTCTCGGCGCGTCGCAGGAAATCGAGCAGGCCGCCGGCGGCGTGGAAGTGAAATGTCCGCATTGCGGTTTCACGCAGGCGGACTTCAAGAAGGCCGGCCGGCTCGGCTGCCCGGAATGTTACAAAACTTTCGCCGAGGGCCTGGAGGGCCTGCTCAAAACGATGCACAAAGGCACGCGGCACGTGGGCAAAGTGCCCGAAGCGCTGCGCCAGAACCGGGATTTGTCGGACCGCCTGAAAACGTTGCAGAAGAAACTGGACAAGGCGATCGAGGACGAGAATTTCGAGCAGGCCGCCCTGTTGCGGGATGAGATCAAGCAAATCGGCCGTTCGCGGAACAAGCGCAACGGCACACTGAACGCCATGGACCTGCACGAATTTCTGCATCTCGCCGCGGAAACCGCGCGCCGCAAAGGCCCGCACGACCGGATCGTGATGTCCAGCCGCGTCCGGCTGGCCCGCAACATCAAGGACGCGCGCGTTCCCCGGCTGGGCCAAGAAACCGGAGCGCGTCCAGGTGCTCGAGCTGATTCGCCGGCCGTCGAAAGCCTGCCGGAAATGAAGGAGGCTTTCTCCGAATCCATGGACAACCTAGCCCGCTCGACAAACAGATTCTGGTGGAGCGCCACCTCATCAGCCGCGAGCACGCCGCCAAAAGTGCCGGCAGCGGCTTGGTCCTGAACCGCGAGGAAACCTTCTGCGTGATGATCAACGAGGAGGACCATATGCGGATGCAGGCGCTGCGGCCCGGGCTTGCAACTGCGCCAGGCCTGGACGGCGATTGACCGCGTGGATTCCGAGCTGGAGAAGAAACTGGATTACGCCTTCAGCCCGAACTCGGTTATCTGACCGCCTGCCCGACCAACCTCGGCACCGGCATTCGCGTCAGCGCCATGCTGCATCTGCCCGGCTTGGTCTTGGCCGAGCAGATCAATCCCATCATCCAGTCGGTGAACAAACTCGGCCTCGCCGTTCGCGGCCTTTACGGCGAAGGAACCGAGGCCTTGGGCAACGTGTTCCAGGTTTCCAACCAGATGACGCTGGGCGAAACGGAAACGACCATCGTCGAGCGGCTGGACAAAGTGCTGTCCCAGATCATCGAGCACGAGGAAAACGCGCGCGCGACTCTTCTGGAAAAGAAGCCCAAAATGGTCTACAACCACATCGGCCGCGCCTACGGCATCCTGGCCAACGCCCACAGCATCTCGTCCAAAGAGACGATGAACCTGCTTTCGTTGATGCGATTGGGCATGGATTTGGGCTTGTTCCCGGGCGCGGACCGCGCGCTGGTCGACGAACTGTTCATTCTGACGCAGCCCGCCCACTTGCAGAAGCAACATTCCGAGAAGCTGTCCGCCGAGGAACGGGACTTGCTGCGTGCGGACATGGTGCGCGAGCAGTTGAAACAGGTCAGCCGGCCGGTCGTCAAACCGGCTCGCGCCCAGCGGCAGGCGGATTGGACAAACCGGCAAATCGTAGCATTTTGATAGATGAGTATGAGCGAAGAATCCATGAACAACTTCACGCCCCGCGCCCAGCAGGTGCTCGCGCTGGCGCGCAAGGAAGCCGACCGGTTCAACCACAATTTCGTCGGCACCGAACATCTCCTGCTCGGCCTCATCAAGCTGGGCCAGGGCGTCGCGGTCAACGTGCTTCAGAAAATGGGCCTCGACCTCGAAACCGTCCGCATGGAGGTCGAGAAACAGGTCGGCACCGGCCCCGACCAGAAGATGATCGGCAACATCCCCTACACGCCGCGCGTCAAAAAAGTGCTCGCGCTGGCGGCCAAGGAAGCCAAGGCGCTCAACCACACTTACGTCGGCACCGAACACATCCTCCTCGGCCTGCTGCGCGAAGGCGACGGCGTCGCCGCCCGCGTGTTGAAAAACCTCGACGTGGACATCGAGCAGACCCGCCAGGAAATTTTGAAGGAACTCGACCCGAATTTCGCCGCGCAGGAAGAAGCCAGCCCGGCGCGGAGAAGCTCCGGAGAAACCTGCCGGTCGAAAAGAAGGGCGAAGTCAAAACCCCCGCGCTCAAGGCGTTTGGCCGCGACCTGACGGAAATCGCCCGCAAGGGCGAAATGGACCCGGTCATCGGCCGCAAGAACGAAATCGAGCGCGTCATCCAGATTCTCTGCCGCCGCACAAAGAACAATCCGGTGCTGCTCGGCGAAGCCGGCGTCGGCAAGACCGCCATCGTCGAAGGACTCGCGCAGGAAATCGCCGCGGGCAACGTTCCCGAATTGCTGCGCGACAAGCGGGTCATCACGCTCGACCTCGCGCTGATGGTCGCCGGCACCAAATATCGCGGCCAGTTCGAGGAGCGCATCAAGGCCGTCATGGACGAAATCCGCCGCGCCAAGAACATCATTCTTTTCATTGACGAGTTGCACACCATCGTCGGCGCCGGTTCGGCGGAAGGCACGATGGACGCCTCGAACATCATCAAGCCCGCGCTCAGCCGCGGCGAGATGCAGTGCATCGGCGCCACCACGCTCAACGAATACCGCAAATACATCGAGAAGGATGCCGCGCTCGAACGCCGCTTCCAGACCGTCAAAGTCGAAGCCCCATCCGTCGAGGAGGCGATCCTGATTTTCAAAGGCCTGCGCCAGAAATACGAGGAGCATCACAAGGCCGAGTTCACGGACAAGGCGGTCGAAGCTCGCGTCAAGCTGTCCGACCGCTACATCACCGACCGCTTCCTGCCGGACAAGGCCATTGACGTGATGGACGAAGCCGGCTCGCGCGCGCGCATCGGCACCATGACCCGCCCGCCGGAAGTCAAGGAGCTCGAAGTCGAAATCGAAGACATCAAGGCCAAGAAAGAGCGCGCCATCAAGGACCAGGATTTCGAAGGCGCGGCCTCCATGCGCGACAAGGAAAAGCAGGCCAAGGAAAAACTCGAAGCCATGCTCGAACGACTGGCGCACCAGCCGCGAGGAAAAGCGCGTCGTCGTGGACGAAGAGGACATCCTGCACGTCGTCTCCAAGTGGACCGGCGTTCCGCTCCAGCGCATGGAGCAGGGCGAAATGCAGCGTCTGCTCGCCGTGGAAGAGCGAGATGGAAAAAGTCGTCATCGGCCAGCGCGAAGCGCGTCGCCGCGATCTGCAAGGCCCTGCGCCGTTCGCGCGCGGATTTGAAGGACCCGCGCCGGCCCATCGGCACGTTCGCTGTTGCTCGGCCCGACCGGCGTCGGCAAAACGCTTGCTCGCCAAGACCCTCGCCGAACAGATGTTCGGCGACACCAAAGCGCTCATCCAGCTCGACATGAGCGAATACATGGAGAAGTTCAACGTCTCGCGGCTCGTCGGTTCGCCGCCGGGCTATGTCGGTTACGAGGAAGGCGGCCAGCTCACCGAGCAGGTGCGCCGCAAGCCCTATTCCGTCGTGCTCTTCGACGAAATCGAGAAAGCGCACCCGGACGTGTGGAACATGCTTCTGCAGATCCTGGAGGAAGGCAAGCTGACCGACAACGTCGGCCGCGTGGTCAATTTCCGCAACACCATCATCCTGATGACCTCGAACGTCGGCTCGGAGACGATCAAGAAGCAATCCACGCTCGGCTTTTCGCCCATCACCGACGAGAGCAGCTACGAAAAGATGCGCGAAAAGATCCTGGACGAAGCCAAGAACACGTTCCGACCCGAGTTTCTCAACCGGCTCGACGACGTGATCGTCTTCCGCTCGCTGACGCAAGCCGGACCTGATGCAGATTCTGGATCTGGAAGTCAGCAAAGTGCTTGCCGCGGCTCAAGACCAAGAACATCAAGCTCGACCTCGACGAAAAGGCGAAGGAGTTTCTGGTCGAGAAAGGCTACGACCCGCAATACGGCGCGCGTCCGATGCGCCGGGCCGTGGAGCGTTTCCTCGAAGACCCGCTGGCCGAGGAAATCCTCACGGGCAATCTGCACGAAGGTGATCCGATCACGGTCACAGCCGACAAGGACAAGCTCGTCTTCAACCAGAAAGCCACTGCCGAAGGCGCGCTTTCGGGTTCTTGAGAAAAAGATTCTGCAAGTTTCTGGCAGGAAACTGAAGATTGAACTCGCGCTATGCCATCGCAACGGCGTTTGACAAGGTCCTGTGAACTTCACACCATTCCTGCGTCAACATTATGACGACAAAACGCTATCAACCTTGTCGCATACTTAACTGTTAGGGCGCTCGTGCTATGAGCAAGAAGCCATCAATTTTAACGCTGCTGGTGGTTGCATTTGTAAGCCTGCCGCTTGTGGCCATCGGTGCATTTCTGCGTGAGCATTCACCGCAATTTAACGATTGGAGCAGAGAGGCTATGGCTGGTGTTGACCCAGCTCACGGTGTCGCTCGACTTGCAACGTGGTGGCCGTTTATCACAGTTTTTGGTTTCTTGGTTTTGTGGTATTCATCACTGCGTTGGTTGTTATTAGTTGGATAGTCCATCGCGTTCCTTGGCAAGTATTGAGAGTTTTATTTGTCGTGGCTTTCGTTTTGCCGACGGCATGGATAACGATGAGCATTGTCTTTGATGTCTTAGGAGATTTGAGATGAGGCTTTTATTTAATGACATTTGGTGAGTGCTTGACGATAGTTGTTTTGCTTCTCGGTATTTGGAAAATCATCAGAGCATTGCGAGAAAAGCGGCCAAACACCGCGCGAGCCTGTGTAAAAACTCCGGCGATGTGAGTGGATAAAGATTTGCCGGCGGTCCGAAAGTTCGGGTCTCTGCCTAAGAACAGCATCACAACTCCCTCCGTCGTTTCCACTTCGCTCACGCCCGCCACAGTCACTGCGATTGGCATTTTTTGGTAAACCGGATTTCAGCAACGCAAAACTCCTGATGATGATTTCGTTTGACATCTTCAGACCCAATCCGAATCATGTCCACAATTGTCCAGCCTTTGGCTTGGATGTGGAATTGCGATGCAACTGACTGTTAAAAACGTCGCCGACTTGCTGAGTGTGTCGGAGAAGACCGTTTACCGATGGATTGATGAACGGAGTCTGCCGGGCTACCGCCTGAGTGGTCAGTATCGCTTTAACCGGGCAGAACTTCTTGAATGGGCGACGGCCAATCGCGTCAACGTTTCGCCAAACATTTTCGTCGAACCGGAGAGTCAAGCGGGTCCGTTACCGGAGTTGGCTGATTCCCTCCAAGCCGGCGGGGTTTTTTATCGTTTAACCGGCAAAGACAAGGCGACGGTGCTTCGCAGCATCGTTGAAGTTCTCCGATTGCCAGAGGAAGTGAACCGCGAGTTTCTGTTGCAGGTGCTGTTGGCACGGGAAGCCTTGGAATCCACCGCCATTGGGGAAGGGATCGCGATTCCGCACGTGCGAAACCCCATAGTGCTGCATGTCCCGAAGCCGGTGGTCACACTTTGCTTTTTGGAAACACCGGTGGACTTCGGCGCGCTGGACGGTAAACCGGTTCATGCGTTGTTCACGCTGATCAGCCCAACGGTCAAAGCCCACCTGCATTTGCTTTCTCGACTGGCGTATGCTCTGCGCGATCCCAACTTCAAAGAGCTTATTGCCCGTCAAGCCTGTCGTGATGATATTTTCGATGGCATCCGGCGTGTCAGCTTCGGATCCCAACGCCCGGCGGAAACGGTGGGGAAGGAGGGCAATTAAGTGACGCCTCTTCTGCTGGCGCTGATTCTGCCGCTGGCAACCGGTTTCATCTCGTTGCTTCTAAGCCGACCGGGCCGAAACACCTCGTGGCTGGCTGTTAGCGGAGTGATCGGGGCGGCTGTTCTGGCCACACCGCCGGCAATCCAAGTTTTACTCGGTGCAGTTCCAGTGGAACTACATCAATCGTGGGCCATCCCGTTTGGTGAATTTGCGATCGAACTCGATTCTCTCTCGGCGTGGTTTTTGTTGCCCATTCTTTTGCTCTCCGCTCTCGCGGCAGTTTACGGTGTCGGTTCCCTCGCCGACGCTGGCGCGAGACGGTCGCTCGGTCCGTCGTGGTTCTATTTCAATCTCCTCGTCGCGAGCATGATGTTGGTCGTTCTGGCGCGGAATGCCGTGTTATTTCTCGTCGCCTGGGAAGTCATGGCACTGGCTTCGTTTTTTCTTGTGACTTTCGACGACGAGAAAGAGGAAGTGCGTTCGGCTGGCTGGGTTTATTTGGTTGCGACGCATCTTGGAACGGCATTCTTATTTATCTTCTTCCTGCTGGCTGCGCGCTCGACCGGCAGTTTTGATTTTAACACTTGGGCCGAGCATGGCCTCGGAACCGAGGCAAAACTCGGCCTTTTGTTTTTGCTGGCAGTCATTGGCTTTGGAGTTAAGGCAGGCTTTATGCCGTTGCACGTCTGGTTGCCGGAAGCACATCCCGCTGCGCCCAGCCATGTTTCTGCGCTGATGTCCGGCGTGATGATCAAAACTGGCATCTACGGACTATTCCGCTCGTTGACATTCCTCGGTTCGCCGCCGTTGTGGTGGGGCTGGGTGTTGATTGGGATTGGATTGAGTTCAGGCATTCTCGGTGTGCTGTTCGCGCTGGCACAGCACGATTTGAAACGTCTGCTTGCCTACCACAGCGTGGAAAACATCGGAATCATCGCGATTGGAATGGGGTGCGGAGTTGTCGGGGTCAGCACCAACAACCCGGTCCTGGCTTTTCTCGGTTTTGGCGGCAGTCTGCTGCATGTCGTCAATCATGCCCTGTTCAAAGGATTGCTCTTCCTCGGAGCGGAAGTGTATTGCACGGTTCAGGCACAAGCGAAATTGACAGGTTGGGGGGATTGCTCAAACGGATGCCGTGGACGGGAACAACTTTTCTGGTGGGTGCCGTGGCCATTTCCGGCCTGCCGCCATTGAATGGATTCGTGAGTGAGTTGCTGATTTTCTCAGGGGCATTCCATGGTGTAACGACAACTGGCAATGCCGTTGCAGTTGCCGGACTCGCGGTGATTGTCGGGTTGGCGCTCATTGGTGGACTCGCCGCGGCTTGCTTCGCCAAGGCATTCGGCATCGTGTTTCTCGGTGTGCCACGCAGTGAGCACGCGGCACATGCACATGAATCGGGCTGGACAATGCGCTGGCCAATGGCGCTCTTGGCCGTCGCGTGTTTCGGTGTCAGTCTTGTAGCACCGGTCGTTTTGCGTGGCCTGTGGCCGGTGCTGGTGCAATTGACGGTACTGCCTGAGGCGATGTTGAACGCGCCTTTTGCGAGCGCAACTTTCATGCTGACAATCGTAGCACTTTTGGCAATGACGCTGATTTTTCTGATCATATCTTTGGTGTTGTTCCGACGCGTATTACTCAGCAGACGCCAGGTTTCAACTGTCGTCACGTGGGACTGCGGTTACGCGAGGCTGACAGCGCGGAGGCAATACACCGCGTCGTCTTTCGCGCAACCGTTTACAAAGCTTTTCCACGGGGTGCTGCAAACGCGCGCACAAGTCACGCCGCTGGAAGGGCCATTCCCGAAAAATGCATCGCTGGCCACTGAGACATCGGATTTTTCCCACGCCCAAGTTTATCGTCCTGCATTTATCAAACTGGGTTGGGGTCTTGCACGGTTCCGTTGGCTGCAACACGGCAAAGTTCAACTTTATGTTCTATACATTGCCCTCACGCTGATTGTGCTGATCGCGTGGAAACTCCGCTGAAACATGAACGCCACCGCATTGCTTCCCACATTACTTGCCCTCGCGTTCGCACCACTCATGCTCGGCGTGATAAACCGCGTGAAAGCGCGGTTTGCCGGACGTTGTGGGCAGCCGCTGCTCCAAACCTACTACGATCTTTGGAAGCTGCACCATAAGGGCGCGGTTTACAGCCGTACCACGTCTTGGGTCTTCCGCGCCGGGCCGCTTGTCGGTTTGGCGGCAGTCGTGTTCGCATTGACCCTTGTGCCGTTGGGTGGCGCGCCCGCACTGATTACTTTTCACGGTGACCTAGTTCTTTTTGCCGGCCTGCTCGGCTTGATGCGCTTTTGCACCGTCATCGCTGCGCTCGATACCGGTTCAAGTTTTGAAGGCATGGGCGCCAGTCGCGAAGTGCATTTCGCCGCGCTGACCGAACCTGCGCTGCTTGTCGCGCTCGCTGTTTTGGCCCGTGTCACTGGCAGCCTGTCGTTAAATGGAATTTTTTCACGTCTTTCCGCTGAACATTGGTTGAGCGCCGGCCCGGCGTTGGCGTTGGTTGTAATTGCGCTGATGATCGTGTTGCTCGCCGAAAACGCGCGCATTCCCGTGGATGACCCGAACACGCACTTGGAATTGACCATGATTCATGAGGTCATGGTGCTCGACCACGGCGGGCCGGACCTGGCGGCAATCCATTACAGCGCGGCTCTCAAACTCTGGGTGCTCGCGGCATTGGTGGTCGGAACATTCCCGATGATTGTGGGAGGCAGTATCTGGCTGAATCTAACGCTGGCCTTGGGCATAATGTTTGTGGTCGCCGTGGTGGTGGGTGTGATCGAATCGGTCATGGCACGATTGCGTTTGCTCGTCGTCCCACAACTGCTCGTCGGCGCAGCAGCATTGGCCGTCGTTGCTTTTATCCTGATTCTTCATTGAGCCATGTACGCGGACCTCATACTCGTCCTTGTCGTTTTGACGAATTTGAAGCTCCTCGCTTCGAGCCGGCTGGGTTCGAGCATCCGTGTCGTCGCTACTCAAGGCGTGTTGCTGGGGTTGCTGCCCATTCTTGTGCATCTTGACGCGCTGTCGGCGCGCATCATCGCGTTGGCGCTCGGCAGCATGGCGCTGAAAGGTGTCGTGTTTCCATGGCTTTTATTCCGCGCTTTACGAGAAGCGGAAGTGAGACGCGAGGTCGAACCATACGTCGGTTACGTTTTTTCATTGATTGTGGGGGTGCTGTCGTTGGCGGCTTCGTTTTGGCTGAGCACAAAGCTGCCGTTGCCCGCAATCATTACTTCAAGTGTGCTGGTGCCTGTGGCGTTTTTTTCCATCATGGCAGGGCTGTTTCTCATCATCAGCCGCAAGCGAGCGGTAAACCAGGTCCTCGGTTTTATCGTGTTGGAGAATGGCGTCTTTACCTTCGGCGTTGGCGTGCTCGAAGGAGCAAGTTTTTTAGTGGAGGCAGGCGTGTTGCTGGATGTGTTTGTGGCGGTGTTCGTCATGGGCATCATGATTTTCCACATCAACCGCGAGTTTGACACCATCGAGACCGACCGGTTGTCCGTGTTGAAGGACTGATATGATCATCGCCTTGGTCATCATCCCAGTTTTGGCTGGTCTGCTCGCTTTTTTTTCGAGGTCGGTCGGTGTGCGCCGGGGGCTTCTGATTGCAACTGCGGCATGTCACACGGTTCTGACGGGTATTTGCTGGTGTCACCGGCCCGAAGCCATATTCGCCGGGTGGCTGGCGGTTGACGCAGCGGCATTGCTGTTCCTGAGCATTACCAGTGTAATTTTCCTGGCGGCAGCGATTTATGCTGTCGGTTATCTTCGCAGCGAGGTTGGACATCAAGTCACGGACGAAGAAGAGGGCTTTCTGTTCGACAATGCACCAGAGGCCGTTTTTGTCGGGTGCCTGTTGATGTTCCTCGCTGCGATGACTTTTGTGACTGTGAGCCAGCACTTTGGTTTGCTGTGGATTGCGATTGAAGCCACCACACTGGCCAGTGCGCCGCTGATTTATTTCCATCGCCACCACCGCTCGCTGGAAGCCACTTGGAAATACCTGTTGATCTGTTCCGTCGGGATCGCGCTCGCCCTGCTCGGCAACTTTTTTCTTGGCGTCTCCGTCACACAATCAGGACATGAAGCTCTTTCGCTGACGGTTGGAGGATTGATCGCTCATGGCGGCCAGATTCAAGGTCAGTGGTTGAAAGCGGCATTCATCCTTTTCCTCGTCGGTTACGGCACAAAAATGGGTCTTGCGCCGTTGCACACATGGTTGCCCGACGCGCACAGCGAAGCGCCGTCGGTGATTTCGGCTCTTCTTTCCGGTGCGCTGCTGAACTGCGCCTTTCTCGGTATCATCCGTGTGCAACAAGTCTGCGTCGCAGCGGGCTTTGCAGAATTTGGGCGGGACATGTTCATCCTTCTCGGTCTGCTTTCGATGGGCGTTGCTGCTGTTTTCATCATCGGACAGACGGACTACAAACGACTACTGGCGTATTCGAGCGTCGAGCACATGGGCATCCTTGCGCTGGGCGTCGGGCTGGGCGGCGTGGGCACTTTTGGCGCGATGCTGCATGCGGTCAACCACTCGCTTACCAAAGGGATGCTTTTCTTCGCTGCGGGCAATATTCTCGCGCTCTACCAGACCAAAGCCATCGGTCAGGTGCAGGGTGTCCTACGGCTCGTGCCGGTGACGGGATTGTTGTGGCTGGCAGGTTTTTTTGCGATCACAGGTACGCCCCCGTTTGGAACGTTCCTGAGCGAGTTCACAATTTTGAAAGCTGCTTTTGACCAAAGCCATGCGTGGGTCGGCGTGATTTACCTGTTCCTGCTCGCGGTGATCTTTGTCGGCATGGCGACAGCCTTCCCTGGGATGGCGCAAGGCCGTCCGAACAAAACGCTCTCTGCGGGTAATCGCGGTGATCGATTGTGGGAAATTGGCCCGCCGTGCGTGCTCGGTGCGTTGGTATTGATGCTTGGTTTCTACGTGCCACAAAATCTAACGACTGTGTTGCACGAAATTTCACGAACGTTGGGAGGTTCATGATGAACGCGCTTGAACCTTGCCTCGCTCACAATGGCGAAAATGTGCCGCTGGGAAAGATTCCCGTGATTACACCGGCCGGTTTCCGCGAACACGTCTTGCAGGACTACGAAAGCGGTTCACGCATCGCCGCATTTTTTGGTCAGCCGGTTGGTGGAGACAAAGTCCGCTTGCACGCCATCATGGCCAACGAGAGTGAAGGCAATCTTACGTTTTACTCAACCGAAGTCGGGGACAGTTTCAGATCGTTGACGCCGTCGTGTCCGCAGGCTCATTGGTTCGAGCGCGAAATCGCCGAACAATGGGGTGTGAAAATGGAAGGGCATCCATGGCTCAAACCGATTCGCTTCCACCCATCTTATCGCCCCGGCAAGGATGCGTGGGGCAGGGAATCGGAAGCCGACATCGTGCCCGGTGTAGCTGACTTTTATCAGGTTCAGGGCGAAGAGATTCACGAGGTCGCCGTCGGTCCAGTCCACGCCGGTATCATCGAGCCGGGGCATTTCCGCTTTCAATGTCATGGCGAACACGTCTATCACCTTGAGATTTCGCTGGGCTACCAGCATCGCGGAGTGGAGCGCGCGCTTATCGGCGGCCCGAATAAGCGAAGCTTGCCACTAATGGAAACGCTCGCCGGCGACACGACCATTGGCCACGCTGCCACTTACTGCCGGACAATTGAATCACTCGCGGGTTGTCACGTGCCTCCGCGTGCTTTGGTGCTTCGCGCCGTCGCTTTGGAATTGGAACGGCTGGCAAATCATACCGGCGATATTGGCGCATTGGCAGGTGATGTAGGATACCTGCCAACGTCAAGTTACTGCGGTCGCATTCGTGGCGATTTTCTCAACATGACCGCGCTGCTTTGCGGCAATCGGTTTGGACGCGGCTTGGTGCGGCTTGGCGGTGTTAACTTCGACGCGGACGAAGCGCGGCTCAAACAATTGCAGGAGCGGCTCGATCAAGCGCTCAAGGACGTGGCCAGCGCGGTCAATTTGCTTTGGGACAGTTCATCGGTTCGGTCACGCTTTGAAAATGCCGGCCCGATTTCGCGTGAAACCGCGCTTGATCTCGGTTTGGTCGGCGTGGCGGCACGCGCTTGCGGCATCGAACGCGACGTGCGACAACAGTTCCCCTTCGGCCTCTACCGCTTCGCGCAGATTCATATTTCCACCTATCACACCGGCAACGTGTTTGCCCGCGCCTACGTCCGCTGGCAGGAAATTCAACGTTCCATTGAGTTCATCAGCGAGCAACTCAAGACGCTGCCGGCTGGCTCGGTGCGCACAGACGTTGGCCCGTTCGCAATAAATACCGTCGTCGTGTCGCTCACCGAGGGCTGGCGCGGTGAGATTTGCCATGTGGCGCAGACAGACGTGAACGGAAAGTTTGCTCATTACAAGATCGTGGACCCGTCGTTTCACAATTGGATGGGTCTGGCGATGGCGATGCGTGACCAGCAAATTTCCGACTTTCCGCTTTGCAACAAGAGCTTCAACCTGTCTTACTGCGGGCACGATTTGTGAGGTGACACGATGTTGAAAGTTTTACTCACACGGATGCAGCAGGGACACCGGACGGTCGCTTTTCCGGACGCGCCCCCGACGTTGCCGGATCGCCTGCGCGGTCGTCCTGTGATTGACGTGTCGAAATGTCCCGACGGTTGTCGCATCTGCGCCGACGTTTGTCCGACGGATGCAATTGCGGTCGAAGAGAAACGGGTAAAACTCGATCTTGGCCGATGTTTGTTTTGCCCGGAATGCACGCAGGCGTGTCCCGAAGGCGCGATTCGATACACGCAGGAATATCGCCTTGCCACCTCGCGACGCGACGCGCTTGTCATCGGCGAAAAAGAACTGGAACTCGCCACGGCGCTGGACGACAAATCTCGGCGTATCTTTGGCCGTTCACTTAAATTGCGCCAGGTGAGCGCCGGCGGCTGCAATGCTTGCGAAGCAGACTTGAATGTCTTGAGCACCGTCGTCTTCGACCTCGGCAGGTTTGGCATCCAATTCGTCGCCTCGCCGCGGCACGCGGACGGGTTGCTTATCACCGGCCCGGTGACGCGGAACATGCAACTTGCGCTGAAGAAGACTTACGATGCCGTGCCGCCGCCGAAATTGGTCATAGCCGTGGGTGCGTGTGCGATTTCCGGCGGACCATACATCAATCAGGCTGAAGCACTCAACGGCGTGGACAGCACCTTGCCGGTGAATCTTTATATTCCCGGATGCCCGCCACACCCGATCACGATTCTGGACGGCCTGCTCCGGATGTTGGGGCGGTTGGATCAGCCGGGACGCGCAAATTTTCACAACTAAACGCGGCCAAAAATTATGAAAGTACTACTGCAAAACCTATTGAAACTTCAAACACTGGAATTCGGCGAGGCAAAGGATAAAAACGCATCGGCGACCATCGCGGAACTGCGCGGTAAAATTCCCCAGCCGATCCTTGGGCACTATGACCGCTTGCGGGCGCGTGACAAGAAAGGGCTCGCGGCGATCCGCAACCAGGTTTGTACCGGCTGCCACATGACCATCCCTGTCGGCACAATCACGACGGTTATGCGAGGGGATGACATTCAGCTGTGCGGCAGTTGTGGGCGTTATCTTTACCTGCCAGACGAGGAGGAAATCAAACCGGTGGAACAGCCGGCAGCGGCAAAACCTGCTAAGACTCCCCGCAAACGGAAAACCGCCAAAACCACGAGTTGAGGATGCGGTGTCGAGGTGGTCGGGCCTGAAAAAGGCGCAGCGAATTCAAGACGCCGACGTGACGTTGTTTTCCAGCAATTGCACAATTGCCTCGGCCGCGCGCAAATTCGCACCCGGCCCGCCGAGTGATGCGATAACTTTGGCGAGCTTGGCTTTGACTGCTTGTCGGCGAGATTCGTCGCCCAACAATTCCAAGGCGGCGCGTGAGATGTTATCCAGTGTTGCGGCGTTTTGAACAAATTCAGGATATATTTCGTCGTTCGCCAGAATGTTTGGCATTGTCGCCCACTTTACCGACACGATGCGCTTGGCGATTTGGTAAGTGCTCCACGAGGTTTTGTAGAGTGTTACCGCCGGCACGCCGAAAAATGCGCACTCCATCGTCACCGTGCCGGTCGAGGCGATGGCCAAGTCGGCTTGCGCGAGCGCTTCCGACAAATTGCCGATCTGAATTTCAAGATTAGGAAGAAAATCTTTTGCCACGGCTTGTGTGCTTTCCAATGTCGGTGGGCCAGATAACCGGAAAATTACATTTAATTTTTTGGCAAACTCCCAGAAAACAATTGGTGCTAGACTTTCATTCGACAAAACCATTTTCGCCTTGGTCGCCGGTGATTTTTCTTGAATCAATTTCAATACGGCCAACATTACCGGCAGATGACGCCGCAATTCATCGGCGCGGCTGCCGGGCAAAAGTAAGACTGTCGGTGCTGTTTCGACTTTAGACTTTGGACTTTGGACTTTGGACTTTCCCAGCCTCTCGACCATCGGATTCCCGACGTACTCCACGCGCAACTGCGGCACACGTTTCGCATACCATTCCTTTTCGAATGGGAAAATGCTCAGCAGCAAATCGTAGTCCTCTGCCAATTGGAATGCACGGCCCGGACGCGAAGCCCAGACCTGCGGCGAAACGAATTGGATGATCTTCGGATTCCACGGCACAAACTCGGAGCGGTGCCGCCGAACGTATTGCTTGATCGCATGAGCCATGCGGCGATTGAAGCCGGAGAAATCCACGCAGATAATTGCGTCTGGTTGACGCTCGATCGCCAGTTTCAGCAATTGGTCAAACAGCCGGCGAAACTTGAAATAATTCATCAGCACGTCGGAAATGCCGATGACCGAATGTTGTGTCATGTCGAACGCGAGTTCGACACCTGCCGCCGCCATGCGCGGCCCGCCCGCGCCGAAAAACTGCGGGGCGAGCGCGGCGCGCAGCGGTTGAACGTCGTCGGTGGGAGCGTCCTCAATCTCCAAAACCTTTTCGCGTAACGCGGCGACCAGTTCCGTCGCGAGCAAATCGCCGCTCGCCTCACCGGCAATGAGCATGAAGGATTTTGGTTTCACTGATTTATCTTACCGCAGTGGCGCTGAGACGCAGAGAAAAGAAATCAGACCGGGTCGCTTAACTTTTTGATGACCGAACGGGCGAGGTATTCCTTGAGTTCCCGGTGACGCGGAATCGGCTGGCACATTTTCGTGCGGGGATTCTGATACCAATCGTGCTTGCCGCCGTGCCGGATGAGGAGGCAACCCATCTGCGTGATTTGCTGGATGAGTTCGACCCGCTTCACGCAACTTGAAGTTCAGCCAGCTTGCGCACGGAAGGAATGACGCCGCTCGATCAAATCCTTGTGCAGGTCGCGGAGATGCTCCTCCAAGTCGGCCAGCGATTCGCCCTGCGTCAGGTAGTCGGGATATTCCTCCAGATGACCGAGCCACGCGTCACCGTCCTGCCAATACACATAACGGATGCTTTGCATGACTAACTGTTACACCTGACCGGAATTCTCGTAAAGTCTCGATTCAATTCCGCCGCGAGCAAATCACCGCTCGCTTCACCGGCGATAAGCATGAAGGATTTTGGTTTCAACGGTTAAATTTAGTGATTAAAATTGCTCTTCTATCGCACTGTTGCGCGGAAAAAGCGGGCGGGAATTGCAACAACATTTGTATCGGTGAACGTCCAGTTTCCATTTATGTCGGCAAAATTGGTGGCGACAGGCTGCCAGTTGATCGGCGCATTCAGACTGGTGGCTGATTCCATGACGTAAGGAACATTAGGTGTTCCATTAAACTGCAAATTGAAACCGAAACTGCCATTTGCCATGCCAACAGAACAGCTAAATTGCCCCACATAAAATGCAGTGTAAATGTAGCCACCGGTTTGCACTCCTACCAGACGATTGCCATCGGATGAAATAGTTACAGAGATCCAAATCGCTTGAGGCGCGCTGATTTGTTGAATCCATGTCACGCCGTAATCGCGAGAGATGTAGATGGAGTTGTAACTCGCAGCTACGATTTTGCTACCGTCAGACGAAGAGGCAACAGCCATCCAATTATCGGGTAGCTTTGGTAATCCAAAGGCACGCTGTTCCCAGCTTACTCCGTAGTTGGTAGAAATAATCATAAAACCCCCATAACTATTGTTAGCTACCGCGACTAACGTGCTGCCATCCGATGATGAGGCGACGGATTGCCAACCTTCGGGGCTACCTCCTACATAATTACTCCGCAGTGTCCACGTTGCGCCAAAATCAGTGGACGTATAAATATAACCAAAGTTATAGCCAGCCAAGTGATCGGCTGCCAAAAGCTTACTGCCATCGGAAGAGGGAAGCAATCCCAACCCAATTAATCGCGGAAGAAGAAGGATTTGTGTGTTGAATCCATGTCGCGCCGTAATCAGCAGATGTGTAAATATAATTTTGAACTGCAACTAGATTGCTGCCTTCAGAAGAAGAAGCAACCCACACCCCAAAATTATTAATGGATCGCAAGTTGGTTTGTTGCGTCCACGTCACACCATAATTTGTCGAGGTAAAAATAGAACTGGCTTGATTATACGCGCCGTTCGCAGCCACAAGATTGTTGCCAACCGATGAAGAAGCCACGGAAGACCAGTTATTTGAAGGCGCACTAGTCTGCGCCCATGTCGCACCATTGTTGGTGGAGATGTAAACATAACCATTATTTTGCTCCGCCACGAGCCTACTGGCGTCAGAGGTAGAGGCAACGTATTGCCAATTGTTAGACGGTGCGCTGGTCTGCGTCCAAGAGTAGATTTGCGCCTGCACTTCGTTGTTAGCACACCAAACAAGCAGTAGCAAAGCTAGAGAACTTTTATTCTTCATTTGAGATTTTGAATCTGCCGCGTGATTTCAAAGGCGAGATCGAGCGCGCGCTTGGCGGATTCGCCGCTTACGACGGGCGTCTGCTTTTCGCGGACGCAGTTGACGAAGCTTTGCAGTTCGAGTTTGAGTGGCTCGTCTTTTGCAATCGGCACCGGCTCGCGCACGACTTTCTTTCCGGCAAATTCGCTGACAACCGTCACGTTGCTGCCAGCAAGGGCCAACAGCTTTCTCAACTTGGAACTCACCCACTCATCGTCGCGGGCGACGCGGTAGATGAAACCTTCCTGCGCTCGGTAATCGAGCGAGATATAGCTCGGCGTCGCGCCGCCGCTGAAGACGCGAATCTTGCGCATTCGCTCCGGGCTGACGCGGCTGGCGGTGAGGTTGGCGACGCAGCCGTTGGCGAAGCGGAGTCGCGCATTGGCGATGTCTTCGCTCTTGCTCAAAACCGGAATGCCCACGGCGTCCACGCTGGTGACGGGCGATTTCACAAACGCCAGCACCACGTCCAGATCGTGAATCATCAAATCCAGCACCACGCCGATGTCCGTGCTGCGCGCGGGAAACGGCGAGAGGCGATGGCACTCGATGAACTTCGGCTCGGTGGCGACTTGTTGGAGAAACGTGAAAACGGGATTGAATCGCTCGACGTGGCCGACTTGCAGGACGCAATTTTTTTGCTGCGCTATTTGAATCAGTTCGGCGGCCTGCTCGGAATTGTCGGTCATCGGTTTTTCGACAAGGACATGTTTGCCCTGTGCGAGCAAAGTTTTTGCGAGTTCAAAATGCGTTGTCGTCGGCGTGACGATGTTCAATGCGTCGCTGGCAGAGGCGGCTTCCGCGATGGAATTGAAAACGCGGGCGTCGTGCTTGGCGGCAACTTTGCGGGCGGTGTCGGCGTTCGCGTCGAAGATTCCGGCGAATTCGACGTAACCTGCGGCGGCGAGTTCGGAATAAATGCGGACGTGATTTTGTCCCAGCGAGCCAACGCCGAGAACGGCGACTTTGACCTTTGATGCCATGCCGGGAGCTTAAAGTTCAGGGTTCGCGGTTCAAAGTGCAAAGTTGACGGTTTCGCTGACAGACATTTTGCCAGGCATAAATCCGGCTTTGAACTTTGAACTCTGAACACATAGACTATCGCCGTGTTAACTCTTGGTTACATCTTCGTCGCGCTGGCGGCTTATTTGCTTGGCTCGATCCCGACCGGCTATCTCATGGCCAAGGTCAAAGGCGTGGACATCCGCACGGTCGGCAGCGGGAACATCGGCGCAACAAATGTGCTCCGGTCGGTTGGAATCGTGGCGGGGATTTGCGTTTTCATCGTGGACGCGTTGAAAGGTTATTTGGCCTGCAAAGTCCTCGGAACACTTGGTTTCAAATGGTTCGCCCCGCCCGGCGCATTGTCGGCGCACGAATATTTTCCGATTCTTGCAGGGTTCATCGCCGTGCTGGGACATAATTACACCTGCTGGCTTGGGTTCAAAGGCGGCAAAGGTATCGCCACATCGGCGGGCGTGTTGCTGGCGCTATTTCCCAAAGCGCTGCTGGCTGTGCTGGTGATTTGGATTCTGGTGTTCGCAGTTGGGCGTTACGTTTCGCTCGCGTCGGTCATGGCGGCGTTGTGGTTGTCACCCTTTGTGTGGTATTTCGGTTACAGCCGCCAGCGCATTGCCATC
The DNA here is from genome assembly GCA_963714605.1 of uncultured Verrucomicrobiae bacterium. Lineage (GTDB taxonomy): Bacteria > Verrucomicrobiota > Verrucomicrobiia > Limisphaerales > CAVQOW01 > CAVQOW01. The sequence continues at coordinate 167,444 of CAVQOW010000009.1, forward strand.
GCTGTGATCATGACGGCGCTCGCTGTTTACAAGCATAAGTCGAACATCCAACGGCTGGTTGCCGGGACGGAACATCGTTTTGGCGACAAAAATTCGCTCTCTGAAACAACAACGCCACCACCGACGGAATGAAAATCACTGTGCTCGGAGCAGGCGCGTGGGGAACGGCGTTGGGCCGGATGCTGGCTGCGCACCATCACGCAGTCACATTGTGGGACCATTTCCCGGAAACGCTCGAATCCATCCGTCGTAATGGTCGGAACGAGCGGTACCTGCCCGGCGTCGAACTCCCCGCGAGTTTGCAGGTCCAGACTGACGCTGCAAAAGCCGCCGCCGCCGCCGATCTCATCGTTGTGGCCAGCGTGTCGAAAGGGTTTCGTTCGGTAACGAAGGCGCTCGGTGAATTTAACGGCATCGTGGTGAGCGTGACCAAGGGCATTGAACACGAAACAGGATTGACGATGTCTGGCATCTTAGAAGCAAACGCACCGCATGCAAAAATCGTGGCGATGTCCGGGCCAACGTTCGCGATGGAAGTGGCACGTGGCGTACCGACAGCCATCGTTGCCGCAAGCAGAGACGCCAGCACCGCGAAAACGGTGCAAAAGCTTTTCCACAGCCCGTCGTTTCGCGTTTATACCAGTGCCGACATCATCGGCGTGGAACTCGGTGGCGCGCTCAAGAATGTCATCGCCATCGGTGCCGGTGTGTGCGATGGGCTGGGTTTCGGCGACAACTCGAAAGCCGCACTCGTGACACGCGCGATTACGGAGATACGACGACTCGGTGTGGCATGCGGTGCGCAAGCGGAGACTTTTACCGGATTGAGCGGGTTGGGTGATTTGATGGTGACATGTTTCTCACACCTGAGCCGCAACCGCGGTTTCGGCGAACGTTTGGGCAAGGGCGAAAAGACCGAAGCCATCGTCAAGAGCATGGTTGCGGTGGCCGAGGGTTTTCCGACCGCACTTTCAGCTTACGAACTCGCGCGAAAGCACAAGGTTGTCACGCCCATCATTGACGAAGTCCATGCGATGCTTTACCTGGGCAAGGACGTCCAGAAGGCTGTGAGGGATTTGATGGCGCGGGAATCGAAAGCAGAAGACTGACTTACGCGATTGCTGCTTTGATCAGCTTCATCAATTCCGGGTAAGTCTCGACGGCTTCGAACTGGGGGAATTGTTTTTTAACCGCATCCGGCGCGCGGAACAAAATCCCGACATGCGCTTCAAGAAGCATGGCTGTGTCGTTGAATGAATCGCCGCCAGAGATGACGTGGTAATTCATCCGCTTCAACGCGGCCACGGCTTCACGTTTCTGTTCCCGGATGCGGAGTGCGTAGTTCACAATGCGATCGTTCTCGACGACGAGGCGATGGCAAAGGAGTGTGGGCCAGCCGAGTTGGCGGAGCAGGGGAGTGGCGAACTGCTCGAACGTGTCGGAAAGAATTATGACCTGCACAAACGAGCGGAGTTCATCCAGAAATTCCTTGCCGCCGGGCAGCGGTCGCAGCGTGCCGATGACATTTTGAATGTCGGAGAGATTCAGGCCGTGCTTGTCGAGGATTGCGAGGCGGCCGCGCATGAGTTTGTCGTAATCCGGCTCGTCGCGGGTGGTGCGGCGTAATTCCGGGATACTGGTCTTTTCGGCGACGGCAATCCAGATTTCGGGCGTCAACACGCCCTCCATGTCCAACGTGACAATTGATTGTTTCACGCGGTGGAGTGTTTCAAAACCAAAGTCCGGTGTCGAGCGGTTCAAAGGAAGAAAACATCGAACCGGCCCGGCGGCGTCCTGGATTTGTTGTTTAAGAAATTGTGCGATGCAGCCCACGGATGCCGGTCTTGCCGGCGGCGACAATCCAAGTTACACCCGATTCGCCTTTTTCCACCCCCACCGGGAACCTTTTGATCACCTCGCGCCTCGTACCTTATGTTCCGAATAAACTAATCTAAACTAAAAGTCTATGATCAATAACTTCATGCTTAAATTGGATCGGGGCTTGCCCCGAGAGAACAAGGCCAGCCGCGCAGGCTGGAGCAACGTCAAACATCCGCATCGGCAGAAAACCAGTAGTTTCTTCTGGGCTGTCATGGCCGCTGCCGGGGGTCTGCTGGCGTCAAACACCATGCTGGCTGATGGCCTCCACCTCAGCAGGGAATTCAACAAACCCGGCAACATCCTGATTGCCGACCAGTTCAACAACCGAGTCATCGAGATTGACAAGGCCGGCAACATCCGCTGGTCGTTCGGGCTTGGGACCGAATGACTTTTCGGACAAGTCAATCATCGGCGTCAACGACGCCCAGCGCGTCGGGGATTTCACCCTGATGGCCGGCACCGGCACGCCCGCGGGCGTGATCCCGCAGGCTCCCGACGGCGCTCCGGACAACCGCGTCATTTTGGTGGATCCCTTCGGCAATATCGTCTGGCAATATGGACAGTTCGGACAGGCTGGTTCGGGCCCCAACCTGCTTGATACGCCGGTGCAATGCACATGGCTCGCGAACGCCCACGTCCTCATTACCGATCAGGCCAACAACCGGATCATCGAGGTCAACCTGCGAAAACAAATCGTCTGGCAATACCCGGGTTCAAACACCAATGACGCGGATCAGCTCAATGGCCCGAACTCCGCCGAGCTGCTCGAAAACGGTCACATCCTGATTGCCGACCAGGGCAACAACCGGGCCATTGAGGTCACGCACGGCGATCACATTGTCAAGACATTCACCGTCGGCGACACAGCGAATACAGTCGCATTCGCCAGCCGCCTCAAAAACGGGGACACCCTGCTGACCGATGCCGGCAACTCCCGCATCGTTGAAGTGGACGCCAACGACAACGTGGTCTGGGAATACTTTACGGACACCGACCCGCTCAGCGTCCCGGCGCCTCTGCCGACACGGGCAGTGCGGCTCCGCAACGGAGACACGTTGATCAGCGACCAGTTCAACAACCGTGTCATCCGGGTCAACATGGCCAAGGATATCGTCGCCAGCTACGGACTTCCGCTCGCGGGCGGCGACCCGATCGGGAACAACGTCGGCTATGACCTGCACACAACGCAGAAAGGATTGTATTCGCCGTACGACGCGAAGGTCGTTGGAGATTACACTGGACTGACGTCGCCTTTTGATTTTTGACAAAAACGCTGCCGACTGACCGCGTTGATTGGCTCGGTTCCGCGGTTTTGACGGTGGCTGGGGAATGGAACGCGAACCGGCGTTACACCCGGTTCGCCTCTTTCAGTTTTAGCCAAATACGAGCGTTGGGAAACTGCTCAGGCTTGAGTTCAAAACGTTTCCCGAAATGGCTGGTCAGATTGATAAAACTTCAGCAATTCTTGAGCTTTGGCGGCAATTCCCCTTTGTCCGGCGGTTTGAGCGAGTATGCCGGCTCTCTGCGCGCTCGCAATGGCGTCCGCGAATTGTCCAGTTTCCGCCCAGGCGGCGGAGAGTGTAATAAGATACACGGGTTGCTGATTTCGGGTCAGTTCACAGGCGCGTCTGGCAAGCTGCAAGGCCTTTACTCCGGAGCGAAGTCCTGATTCCGGATTGGTGGAAAGAATCCAGGCGAGTTCATTCAGTGCGTCGGCAAAATCAGGCTTGAGGCGCAACGCCTCCTGGTAATGAAAAATGGCTTCCTTTGATTTGTGCAGTTCGGACAAAGCTTGCGCAAGGCGACGATGCGCTTCCGCGAAATCCGGCCTTCCGTCAATCGCGGCGGCGAAATGGCCCGCGGCTTCCTCTGGCTTGCCGTGCTGCAACAGGAAAACGCCGAGACCGTATCGAATGTCTGCGTTGTCCGGCGCGAGCTTTGCGGCGGCGGCAAGATGTTCGAGGGCTTCATCCAGCTTGCCCTTTTGGGCCAGACTCATGCCGAGATTGTACTGCGCGACCGAACTTTTCGGCGCAATTTGCACTGCCTCGGCCCACAGAACAGAGGCTTCATCCTTTGCGCCCAGATCGTACAGAGCCTGCCCAAGACAGTTGTAGGCAATAAAATTATCGGTCGTTACTGCGATGGCGTGCTGAAAAAGTTTGATGCTGTTCTGCCAGTTAGCGAGTTGAATCCGAGTATCAACCAAACAACCTGCCAGCGCCACGCCAACAAAAAACGCCGCAATTCGCCGCCAGCGTGGTCGCCAGTCCAAGAAATCGTTCAGTCCCCACACAATCAGAATGAACAAACCTATGCTGGGAATATACATGTAACGATCAGCTATTGACTGTGCGCCAACCTGCACAAGACCGATGGTAGGAACGAGCGTGCCCAAAAACAAAAACCAGCCGACAAATAAATAGGGTTTCCGTTTAGCGCTCCAAATAATCAAGCCGGACCAGACCGCCAACAGCAACGCGGCGACAATCACCGGCCCGACAGGCCAATGCTGCGGATAGGGATAGAAAATTGAAAGATCGGCCGGCCAAAAAGTTTTGGAAATGTAACGTACATAGGACCACAACGCATTCGCCACGCGGGATGAAAGAGACAGTTCAGCAGACGACCAGACTGTACTGTTCGAAGCTTGATTACGATATGTCACAACACTCGATGCGACCGCCAACACGAAGAATGGGATTTTTTCGACGATTAAAAAGGCCGCCGTGCGCGCCGAATTTTTAAATCGGTTCAATGGCCAGAAATCAATCAGCAGCAGAACAAATGGCAGCGTCACCACCATCGGCTTGGACATCAGGCCGCACGCGAATAATGACAACGCCAGAAGATAGTCGAGAGTCGAGTGTCGGGAGTCGGGAGACTGAACTACAACGTCCGCGCTCGACCCTCGCCCTTCGACTTTTGACCGTTTTTGCGCATACCGCGCGTAGGCCATCAACGTCAGCAGCCAGAAAAAGGCGCTTAATACGTCCTTGCGTTCGGACGCCCACGCCACTGATTCAACGTGCAGCGGATGCCATGCAAACAGGGCTGCAACAAGAGCGCTTCGCCACCGAGTGCCGGTGAGTTGATTCAGCAGAAGGAACAACAGCAGGGAATTGGCGACGTGAAAGAGCAGATTGGTTAAGTGGTGACCGCCGGGCGACAGGCCATACAATTGGCAATCCAGCATGTGAGAAATCCACGTCAGCGGATGCCAGTAGGCGGTAAACCCGGTTTGAAAGGCCCAAACCACTCCAGCCCGCGTCAATCCGGCATTAACGTGAGAATTGCCCGTGATATAAAAGTCGTCATCAAAGTTGATGAATTGGTGATGAGTCACCGGCCAATACAAAGCCGTCGTCACAACAGCAAGCACGACACAAATTGCAACGGAGAGCAGGTTCTTTGTGAGTCTGGTTGTGGGCATGACCTGAAAACTCAAAAATTATTCAATTGACGTCTTTGCCGCGCAAACCGGCAACATTCCTTGTAACCGATGCTGCGCGCAAGCTGGACGGCTTCGGCGAAATTCATTCCCACTTCCTCCGGTGCGTGCGCGTCTGACCCGAATGTGATGGGCACGCCCTTTTGAATGGCAAGTTGGAGAATTTCCCGGTTCGGATAAATCTCTTTGCAATCCTTGCGCAAACCGGCGGTGTTGAGTTCGATGGCGCAATTGTGTTTCTTCGCGGCGGTCAGAAATTTTTCGTAAAGCGGCGTGCAGTCGCGCGTCGGGCGGTGGCCGAACTTTTTCGGCAAGTCCGCGTGGCCGATGATTTCAAAGAAGCCGGTTTCTGCCGCGCGCGTGAGCCAGTCAAAATAGACCGACCAAACCTCAAACGAATCATGGTGTTTCCATTCGGAAAGTTTGCGTGGGTCGTCAATCGCCCACGTCTCGGAAACGTAATGCACCGAACCGATGAGGTAATCCCACGGATGCCGCGCGGCGAGTTCGCGAATCCAATCCTCGTGGCCGGGCAGATAATCCACCTCTAGCGCGAGACGGATGGTGAGTTGCGGAAAATCCTTTTGCGCCTTGCGGACTTTCTCGACGTATTCATCAAGTTGGTCGGCACGCATCCGCCAGTCATCGAAGTCGTCGCGACGCATCGGCGAGTGATCGGTAAAGCCGATTTCGGTCAGACCGATTTCCAGCGCGCGTTTGGCGTAATCCACCGGCTCGCCGGTCGCGTGGCGGCAAAGCGGCGTGTGCATGTGATAATCGGCTGGCAACGGCATGCGGTGAGTTTCAAGTTTCAAGTTTCAAGTTTCAAGTGTTGAATCCTTAAAAAGCCTCCAGCAGCGGAGTGAACAAAAAGAGCGGAACCATGACGAATTCCGCCCTGACACCATAATTTGAGTCGGTAATTAGAATGGCGCATCAGAACCCGCCGCCATCGACCCACCAGCGGCCAGTCTTTCCGTCTTTCTTGAGTGCCAGGTTGTGCTTTATCACCTCGCCACTCTTAAGCTTGATCTCGTAGGGGACAAACCGGCCGGGATAATCGCTTGGCAGTAAAAGGCATCGCCAATGCTGACGAGCTCAAGACCGCCAACAATTTGCTTGGTTCGGTCGTCAACCGTCGATCTCCGGAATTTTTCAGCTTCAGTCCAGTCCTGGCGTCCGAAGGCTTCGAAATAGGCGCGGGCGGCTTGTTCCGCGGTCATGGACGCATATTTTTCGTTGTCGGGCAGCTTCTGCATTTCGTTTTGGAACCAGCTCACATCAGCCGGCAACTCGAGTTGGAACACGGAAGGATTGAATCGGCTGGTTATAGTCAATCTGATCCAGTTCAAAAATCAACTTGTCTCCCGCCGCAGCCTGAAGATAAATCTTCACCGATTCCAGCAATCCGCTTTGGTCGTCGAAGACGTATATCCGGCGGGTGTCGGCGTCGTCGAAGAAGCGGTTGTTGAGGTAATCGTTATCCGGCAGGCCGGATTTGGCTTCGATGGTGACGACATCTTTTAGCCGGCCATCGTCCGCGCGTGCGGTGCTCGTGGCTGAGTTTCCAGCCTTTGGCGATGGCATTGTTGAGTTCGTTGGTGATGGTATTGCTCAGGTTGGCGATCTGGTGCAGCCAATCCTTGTTAAACGCGCTCTTGGTCGGTCCTATCGGCACTTTTACCGCGAGGTTGGCGGTTTTGACGAACATCACGGTGGATTGCCCGTCCCAGACGGCGACGCGTCCGGTTTTTCGTACCCGCCATTTCGGCTCCGGCTCGAACTGCTTCCACAGTTCGATCTGCAAAAACCGGACGTCGGAATCGATGGAGCCGAAGTTGGCGCTGGGTCAGTGCGCAACTGGCCGCGCAAATGAATGCTGGTGAGTTTGGCCACGGCCTGGGCGCCTTTGGTCATGACTGCGATCTTCGGCGGCGGTGGCTTGTGTTTTTGGAAAAGTCAGGAGGGCAATCAGAACAATTGCCGTCGCACTTGCGGCAGCGCCCAGCCCGAATCCCCAACGATGTTTAAATAGTTTGCTCATGATTGTGTTTCTTCCTTGTTCGGTCTGAATTGCATGAACCCGCTGCATCACGGGGTTGACCAGAGACACCCCGGCGGTCGCTGGACCACGGGCTGCCAGTTGCCGTTGCAGGCGAGTGATGGCCGCATGCTCGGTGCGGCAAGCAGCGCAGGTTTCAAGGTGTGTCTGACACTGGAGTGCTCCCTCGCGGTTGAGTAATCCTTCCACGCAAGCGACCAGATTTTCCCGGCATTCAGCGCAGTTCATGGCAGTCACGTTTGGTTGACGGTTGTTTCCCCGCGTTCACGGACGGTCAGCTCCTCACGGAGCAGGGCGTAGGCGCGCGAAAGTGTTTTGGTGACCGTGCCCAACGGAAGTCCGAGGCGGGTGGCCAGCTCCTGACAAGAGAGCCCCTCGTAATACCGCAGCAGTATCACCTGACGATAAGATTCGGGCAGGGTGGCGATGGCTTCTTCCAACGGATAATCTTCCTGGCTGTCGGCGGCGTTGGCCGTGATGGATTCCGTCACTTCACAATCCTGCTGGCGATGTTTCAAGGAACGCAGTTGTTCTTTGGCGACCCGTCCGGCGATGCCCAGCAGCCACGAGTAAAACGACTCCGGCTTCCGCAGCTTCTTCAAGGACAGGAACGCCCTGACGAACGATTCCTGCGCCGCTTCTTCCACCTGCTGGCTGCCCCGAAGCCGGCCCGCCAGAAAGGCGAACAGCGGTTTCTGATAAAGATCCACCAGCACGCGGAAATCCTCCTGATGTCCATCGCGGCAACGCTCGACGTATTCTTTGTCGGTCAAGTCCATGCAATGTCCTGTCCGGGCAAATTCATATCGTCATTCTATAGTGAAGTTCAGGGCAATTTTGCGACAAAAGAATGAAGATTTTCTTTGGCCAGTTTCCAAGTCGCGTTCCCCACTGCCGACAGCTTGTTCTTCGCGGCATGGCTGGATGAATCGCTGAGCGTTCGAATGGATGACTTTGGGCTTTGAACTTCCTCTCGTCATTCGTATAACCAACGCGTGCCTGACCCACATCAAGCGCCCATTGACGCCCGCACCCGCTACTGCGCGGTGTATGGACATCCCATCAAACACTCCGCCTCGCCGGCGATGCAGAACGCGGGCATCGCGGCGCTGGGATTGAACTGGCGTTATCTCGCCTTTGATGTGAATCCCACCGACTTGCGTGCCGCCATCAAAGGCGCGCAGGCAATGGGCTTCATCGGATTGAACCTCACCGTGCCGCATAAAGTCCTGGCGATGGACATCGTGGATGCCTTCGATGAATCCGCCAAGACTTGGGGCGCAGTTAACACTGTGCGTTTCGAGGCTCGCGATGGAGCAGGGGAGTGGAAGCCGCTGCGCGAATTCGCTGACTCCATTCCTGGCGAAATCCGTTCACACGGTTTTAATACCGACGCCGATGCAGTCGTCCGTTCGTTGCGTGAAGATTTGGGTCTGGAGCCGGCAGGCGCAAAGGTGCAGTTGATCGGGACCGGTGGGGCAGGGCGGGTGGCAGCGTTGCGACTGGCCGTCGAAAACGTGGCCGAACTCCATCTGTTCGACACCATGCGTGACAAGACCGAAGTGGTCGCGGAAGAAATTCGCAAGCGTCACCCGGGCGTAAAAGTTGTCGTCGGATTCGCCAATGGCCCGGTGGATTTGCTTTTGAATGCGACGCCGTTGGGTTTGAAGCCGGACGATCCTTTGCCGCTGAACGAAAAACAATTTCCGATTCGGCAGGCGCGCGCCGTCTTTGACATGGTTTATCGTCCAGCTGAAACGCCGTTCTTGAAGGCCGCGAAAGCCGCCGGCTGCCGGACTTCAAACGGCATTGGCATGTTGCTTTATCAGGGCGCGAAGGCGTTGGAAATTTGGAGCGGCAAACCGGCGCCCGTCGCGGTTATGCGACGAGCCTTGGAGCAAAACGTCTATGGGCATTGACGCCATTTTCGATTTCCACAACTGGGCGAGGGTCCCATTTCATTTTTGGTCGCTCGTCTTTTTTGTTCTCGGTTGCATCGTCGGAAGCTTTCTGAATGTTTGCATCCATCGCCTGCCGCTGGGCATGAGCATCGTCTCGCCACCGTCGCATTGCCCGCATTGCAAGTATTCCATCCCGTGGTATCTTAACATACCGCTGGTCACGTGGCTCTGGTTGCGTGGCCGATGCAAGAACTGTGGCGCGCCGATTTCGCCGCGATATTTTTTGGTCGAACTGCTGACCGGCATCACATTCCTGAGTTGTTGGCTGGCGTTCGGCCGGACCTCAGTGGCCATCGCGCTGATTTACGCCGCGTTTCTTGCCGGCCTGATTGCGGCCACGTTCATTGACTTTGAACATTTCATCATCCCGGACTCAATCACGTTGGGCGGCATCGGCGCGGGTTTGCTTTGCTCGCTCGTTCTGCCGCAACTGCACGGTGCGCAATCGTGGGGCGGCGGACTCAAAGCGAGCTTGCTCGGTATCGGCGCGGGCGCAGGGCTGATGTATGCCATCCTACGTTTTGGAAAACTCCTTTTTGGACGGCAAAAAGTCCTTCTGCCAACTGACACGAAAATCGTTTTTTCTGAAACATCCGTGTGCCTGCCGGACAAGGAAATCCCTTACGAAGATTTGTTTTACCGCCGCTCAGACGTCATCGCGTTGCACGCGCAGACGGTGGAACTGGTGGACCGTTGCTACAAAGACGTGCTTGTGCGGCTGACACCCAAGTCACTGCAAATCGGCGAGGACCAAATGAACCCCGACGAGGTCGCTTACATGGAAGCCGTGAGCGCGGAAATCGTGCTGCCGCGCGAGGCGATGGGTTTGGGCGACGTGAAATTTATGGGCGCCATCGGCGCGTTTCTCGGATGGCAGGCAGTTTTGTTTTCGCTGATGGTCAGTTCGGTCATCGGCTCGTTTGTCGGAGTGGCTCTGATTGTGATGCGGAAACGGGAATGGTCGTCGAGGCTTCCTTACGGACCATACATCGCTTTGGCGGCGGCCATCTGGATATTCGGAGGAAGCAGGGTGTTGGGCTTTCTGTTCCCGCGGTGAACTGGCGCGGCAGCAGTTTTCTGCTTGGCGCTGTAAATCCATTTCAAGTAAATTCCTGCGGTCCGTTGACTCAGGAAAAGCGGAATAGCCTATGGAAAACACTGCGACATTTAATGTCAGGTTCGTTTCTGGCCCATCGGAAAGAGTGTATCGGATTTACGTGCGGGGAAGCGATCTCTTCTTCATCCAACTCGCAGGTCTGAGCGCAACGGTAGAAGCGGCCGCGTTTCACTTCGGCCCCATTGGAATTCTTTTTGGAGAACTGTTAAAAAGGCGGGCGAAAAGGAATGCCAAAACCACCCTCCAGCGTGCAGATCAGCAGGACCCGGAGCAATTGCTTCGGGAGAACAAGAACAATTTCAAAGTTTATATTCCCGAGATCCGCGAAACGGTGATTGAGCCGCCTACCCTTTTTCAATTACACGGCAAACAAGCCGGACGCTGGAACTTCTCCCTCCGGGACGGTAAAAAAATGCGGTTTGAGTTTGAAAACACCGAGGAGATGAAGACTGCTCTAAGCGTGCTCCTAAAATTGCTGAGCGCGACTCTGCAAATTAATGTCGAGTGGGGCGAAACGAAAAAGCGGTTTCAAAAGATAAAACAACACCATTGACCTGACGCCACGCAGGCGTGAAACACAATGTTTCATCCGCGGATTTCGCAAATTTCCGCCGATTTGGCTTCTACGCCGTCTGCCGAACGATTCAGGGTTGGCTGCGAAATAGCGGTTCGCTGTTTCTTCGTTTCGTCAAAGCTTGACTTCAGGCGGCTCTGGCTCAGCTTTGCCCGTCAGGCCGCATGTCGGCGTCTCTGCGATGAACAACGAAGGAACATTTCGGCTCGCCTTCTGGGTATTGCTCGGGCTGACGATGTTGATGCGAATCTGGTTTGCAATCCGTGTGCGCCGGGCGGGCGAACGGCTCATGCCGGATCAGGCCGCCATTCGGCGCGAGGGCTGGAGGATATACGGCGTCCGTGTTTTTGTTTTCCTGCTGCTCGTTGCTTTGATTGTGCTGCTTGCCCGCAAACCCTCATGGTGGCGGAAGCTGGATTTCCCCTTGCCGCTCTGGCTGCGGTGGGCGGGCTTTGCTTTGGGACTGGCCAGTCTGGGCCTCTGGACTTGGACGCATGTGACGCTGGGGACGCTATGGTCAGCTCCGTTGCAACTTCGCGCGAACCACCGGCTGGTCGCTTCCGGCCCCTACTCGCGAATCCGGCATCCCATGTACACGGCCATCCTGATATGGGTGACGAGTCTCGGTTTCGTCATTGCCAACTGGCTTCCCATCATCTTCGCGGTCTGGGTGGCGATCATCTTTGTGGCGCGGGTCCCGCCGGAAGAACAAATGATGGTCGAGCGGTTCAGTGATGAATACCGGGAATATATGAAAAGGACGGGAAGGTTTCTCCCGAAGTGGTGAGTCGCCCAGCCAATCACGGCAGACAAATGTCCGCAAAGGGACTTTGCGAATGGCAACCAGGACGGGTGCTCCCGCTTTCCATTTCAATCCGATGAATCGGTTTGGAACCATGCTGCTGCCGCCCCGCCATCTGCCGCGATCGCTCATGTCCAGTTGACAAACCTCTCCGGGTAGGGAATTTATTGCCATGATTACGCGTTCATTTTCACGCTGCTGGGCAATGCTGGCGGTCATTCTTCTGACCTTTGCCCTTGTCTCCCACGCCCAGGGTCAACCCGCCGGCCCCATCGCCCTGTTGAACGACGCTTACGCGACCCTTGCGCAGGCCAATCACGATTACAAGGGACATCGTGTCCGGGCGATGAAACAAATCCAGGCGGCGCTCGATGTGCTCGGCGAGAAAATCAGCGGCAATGGGAAGGGGCATGAACCTCAGGCCACTTCCGACGCCCAACTTAGTGCCGCACAGGCTCTCCTCAAACAGGCGAGTACCGGATTGTCGGGCAAGGCGCTCAAACATGTGAACAATGCCATCGACCAGATTTCCATCGCCTTGAGCATTCGTTGAGGGCTTGTGGTGCAGACACGCCAGCGACCGCTGCCGACGTGCAATGGCAATCCGGTGTCGCTCAGAAACCGTCTCTGCGGGTATGTTGGTGAACCTGGTCGTGTCGCGTCGTTGCAACATCCAGTTGCGTCCCGATAACTTTCTGCGAAATTTACGACGAAACTCAAAAACCATCGAAGAACTATGAGCAAAGCAAAACAATCCCCGATGTGTCAGACCGGCCGTTTCGCTTGGAACGAACTCGTCACCACCAACGAAGCCAAGGCCAAAAAGTTTTACACCAGCTTAATCGGCTGGAAGACGAAACCTTTCGGTAAGGGCGTGAGTTACACCTTGTTCACTAAAGGCAAGGACATGGTGGGCGGGCTGATGAAATGCCCGAAGCCCGGCTGCCCCGCGCAATGGATTTGCTACGTCACCGTTGACGACGTGGATGCCACGGCCAAGAAGGCAACCAAGCTCCGCGGCAAGGTCGTGATGCCGCCATTCGATGTGCCCACCGTTGGACGCATCGCCGTGCTGCTTGATCCGCAAGGCGCGGCGTTCGGAATTTTCAAGCCGACGATGTAAAGGTGCGCGGGGTTTTTACCGCCGAGACGTTGAGAGGCGGAGAACTTGTAGTCGGTCTTGGTACATCAGATTCTTTGTCACCGCTTTGCCCTTTGCAGGGACATATTCGGCGATATGATGACCAATAGAACGATGCCCGCAGAGGAATACACCGATTCGGAACTTGTCTCGCGCTGTCTGGCCGGCGACCGCGATGCCTTCAGCCGGATAGTCACACGATACCAGATTCTCATTTGCTCGCTCGCCTACAGCCGCCTCGGCAACCTCGGCCAGAGCGAAGACGTCGCGCAGGAAACTTTTATCACAGCGTGGAAACATCTCAGGCTGTTGCGCGAACCGGAAAAGCTCCGCTCCTGGCTGTGTGGCATCGTTCGCAATCGCATCCACAAACACGTCCGGCGGGAAACGCGCGAACCCGCGCACAATGCCGCGTCGTTGGAATCCGTTCCTGACGCGCCCGCCAGCGAGGCGTTGCCATCCGAACAAACCATCGGGCGCGAGGAAGAGGCGATTCTCTGGCGCTCGCTCGAAAAAATCCCGGAGCTGTATCGCGAACCGCTCATCCTGTTTTATCGCGAACACCAATCCGTCGAACAAGTCGCGGCGGAATTGGAACTGTCCGAAGACGCCGTCAAGCAGCGGCTCGCGCGCGGGCGGAAACTGTTGCAGGAGGAAGTGCAGACGTTTGTGGAAACCACCCTGCGCCGGACTGCGCCGGGCCGGGCTTTCTCCGGTGCGGTGCTCGCGGCGCTGCCGATGGTTCCGGCGGCAACGGTTGGCGTTGGTGCCGTCGGCAAAGGCTCAGCAGCAGCCAAGTCAGGTTTTCTCGGCGCGTGGCTGGTGCCGCTGGCGCCCTTCATTGGAATTTTTGCCGGCCTCATGTCGCAATTAATGCTTGTCCGCGCCACGACGACCGGGCGTGAACGCCGGGCCAGAACGATTCTACTCCTGATTATTTGCGTGCTCCTGCCGGCATCAGCCGTGATCGGCGAAAATGCCGTGGGTTACCTGAGCCAACGCTTCGGGTGGAGCGGCCGGATTTATTTTGTCGTCAAAACGTTTTTTTGGTGGAGCTACGCCATCGGCCTGTCCGCCTGGCTTACCCGGATAATTCGAAAAATGCAGGCCCTCCGCGATGCCGTCGTGGCGACGGGCGGAATCCCCAAGTCCGACACGATGAACTTGACGCCGGGCACCCGCGTTATGGTGGTGGTCGGCATGAGCCTGATGTTATATGCCTGGCTGATTTCCTTGACGTATCAGGCGCACGACCCGGTCACCACTTGCATTATCACCGGCATCATGGTGGTCCAAGGTGTTTGGAACTTTTTCAGCGCCCGTGGCTGGGCCGCCCCGGCGACGGCGCAAGTAACCGGCTGGCAACTGTTATTCTATCTCGCCTTGATTCTGGCGGTGTTGAATATCCGCCTGGACGTGTGGATGGCCACCGCTCGAGGCGTGAGCCTGCCCCAAATCCACGCCTTGTATCCCTTGTGGCTGATTCCCTCCCTCTCACTGGCTTTGTTAGCCTGGATTGGATTTGTCTGGGCGGTGACAAAACCGAAATGTCACCAGCCGTTGCCGACGGATTAACCGGCGAGACGCGGAGACTGAGGACGAAAGACCAACAGAAGCAAACGGAGATAACGAAGAACCACTTGCGGTTTCCAATCTTCGTTTTCTTTGCCTGCTCGCGATGCTGTATATCGGAGTTCCCTTCTGTAGAACAATTTCTCGGCAGACGCCAGAACCCGCGCTCGACAATTCGCAACACGGCGTCAACAATAGTTTCGTATGAACACGGCGATGCGATTCATTTTCGTCTGCTGGTCAATCTTTATTGTTTATTGGATTGTTTCGGGCGCCATGGGGTTTAAACCCGTCAAGGAACGTCCGAGCCGCGCCAGCCGGCTGGGTGCGATATTCCTTTTCATTTTCATCATTTTGTTTGTGCCCGGCATCAACCTGTTCAGGCCATCCTTGATGAATCTGAACACGCGTCTGCTACCGGATACATTCACGCTTCGCGTCATGGGCGATGCGATGGCGTTGATCGGACTGGCCATCGCCAGTTGGGCGCGGACGGTTTTGGGAAGCAACTGGAGCGGTCTGCCCACTTTCAGGGAAGGACACGAATTGATCGAACGCGGGCCCTATCGTTACGTGCGGCATCCGATCTACGGCGGTCTCACTCTGATGTTGTTCGGTACGGCCATTGTCAGCGGCAGGGCCATTCCATTTCTGGCCACGATTATTTGTTTCGTGATTTATTGGCGGCGAATGCGGCAGGAGGAAGCCTTGCTCACCCGCCATTTTCCTGAAGCTTATCCCGCCTACAAATCACGCACCAAAGCCCTCATCCCTTTTCTGTTTTAACCGGAATTAAAGCGGAGTTAGAAAAAGCAACCCGCAGATTCCGCAGAGGAACGCAGATAAATACAACATCGGCGCGAATCGGCGACATCTGCTGGGAAAACCAAATTACGGCAGACGCAGAGACGCGAGGTTGGTTAACCGCGAAACACACGAAACACACGAAATTCAGCGAGATTCTCAGCGCCGTTAGGCGCGACATATTTGTAGTACCAAATGTAAAACCAAATTCAAGCTCCGTAGGAGCGGCATATTCCGCCCCGACGGGCTGGGGATTTTTTTTGGGAATATTTCTACAAAGATTCTGCTCCTACGGAGCTGCGGTCAGCGCCGGCGACCGCTGTCTTGTCGCCTACGGCGAGCGGATGCGGTAGAAGCGTTGGACGTTGTTCGCAGCCTGCGCGTCGGTGAATTGGAAGAGGCCGGAATCCGGCGGAGACTCGGTGGCGAAACCAATAAACGTCCAATTGCTCCCCGGCAGACTGAGGTCCGTGGTCGCGAGCACCCGGAAGCTGGCACCGGTCTGGTTCGTGAAGCTGAGCTGAAACGTACCGTCGCCGAGTTTCGCGAAACCGGTGAGCTGGGACGGAGTGCTGGCAGTGACCAACTGCAATTCCACGGCACCGATATCCACATGATCGCCTGACAAGCGCGGAAGCCCGCGTTGATCGGTGGAGAGGCCGGCGGCGGCGGCATCATCGCCAGCGTCAACGGCCGGCGAGCCGGGCAGCGGCGGCATCGTTTGCGTCGGGCCGCCGTAGTTGCCGAGCGGGGCGAGCAAAGGCACGGCAGTGATGGGGGCCGGGCCACTGCTGCCGCCGTAGTCGCCGGTTGACTGAACGATGTTCATTCCCGACCGCGTCAACACTCCATAGCTGAAGATATCCGGGCTGGAATTCCCGGCAACGATTGTATTGATCAGCGTTACCACGCCACCGCCGGTTTCATTGTAAATGCCACCGCCGAATCCACCGTTTGAATTGCCCGTAAGGGTGCACTGGAGGAGTGACAGGCTGGAATAGTTTACGATGGCTCCTCCTCCTCCGTAGATGCTGGAATAATTCCCCGCGAGGGTGCATTGAGTCAGCGTCATGACAGCAGAAGGGGCATTCCTGATCGCGCCGCCCGAACCGGCGGAGTTGGCGGTCAACGTGCAACGGTCAAGGGTCGTCGTACCGTAGTTGAGAAGTGCGCCTCCATCGCCGCCGCCGCCACCGACGCCGTTCGCGTCGCGCAGAGTGAGGCTTTTAAGCGTCACGGTTGCGCCGCTGGTGACGTTGAAGATGCGGGAAGCGTTATTGCCGCTGATCTGGATGCCGTTCGTCAATCCTGAGGCGTCAATGGTGATGCTGTTGCTTAAGACAATCTCGCCATTGGTGAGCACAATGCTCTGGCCGGAGAGACTGGAATCAAACACGATCGTGTCGCCACTGACCGAGTTCGATACGGCCTGACGCAGCGAGCCGCTATCGCCATCCGCCAGGTTGGTGACGGTGACAATGTCTGCGTGAGCGGTCGGTGCGAACAGCAGCAGCGCAGAGGCGAAAGGCAAGGCAATGGAACCGAGTAGGGTGTAGTTGAGAGTTTTCATACACATAATCTGTTGTGCGGAATTAGATGTGGATGGCCCGATTCTAATCCAGCGTCGTGTCATGTCAATACCGCTTAGTAGAAGGAAACAATATCGGCGCAAAAATCGGCGCCATCTGCGGGGAAAACCAAATTCACGGCAGACGCCAGGCAAAAGAAAACCCACAGAAGCAAACAAAGGAAACGAAGAATTGAAGGCGGTTTCCGACCTTTGTTACCTTCGTTCCCTTCTGTAAAAAATCACGGCGGACGCCAAACGACAAAAGACCTACAGAAGCAAACGAAGCAAACAAAGAAGTGAAGGGGGGAGACTGCCTTTGTTATCTTCGCCTGCTCGCGATGTTGTATATCGGAGTTCCCTTCTGTAAAAAATCACGGCAGACGCCAGCGACCCCGCGCCTTCGGACAGGATTAACAAGATGGACAGGATGGGGAAAGAATCCTGTAAATCCTGTTCATCCTGTCTGCACAATCACGGAATCCGCCAGCGACCGCTGCCGACGTGCAATAGCAGCCATCGTATTCAAGGAGCGCTCTCGCCAAGTTCGGCGAGTGCGTCCCGATAATACGATCCGCCTTCTCCGCCTGAACCCAGGTGCGCCCGGATGAAGCGGGCGATGTGTTGTTTCGCCTCCGCGGCGCCCGGAAACTCCTCGTCAGTCCAGAAGCGCCGCGCACGGTCGAAATAACCGATGCGCGCCAGAAACGCCGTGCCGAAATACACCGACTCTTCCAAGGATTCCCCGTCGCGCAATCGAAATGACCCATCCGGCTGGAGCGATTCCTTCAGGCACCAGTCGAGCATTTTGTGCAGTTCCGCGCGGATGGCTTCCTGCTGGGCCGGTGTGGCGTATTTCCAGCCATAGCGAAAGAGGACGACCACGTCCATGTTGTGATGGTTCGCATAACCCCGGTGACTCAGCCAGCCGTTCGGGTAGCGCTTGTCTTTGATCGCCAGGGTGGTGTCGATCACCTTCGGCCAATCGGTGATTTCGCCCTTGAGGTAGCTGATGATGTGGAAGGTGATGCTCAGGCGATCGGTCTTCGTGATGCGATTTCCCGTTTTGTACCATTCGCCCCAGTAGCCGGTTTCGGTGTTTCGCGCCTTGTTCATGAGAAAGTCGAGAAACGCCTCTTTGAGCTGCGGATGATAGGGATAGTTCTCCGGTTCATGGTGGATGACGAGCCGAAGCAGGTCGGCAACGGTTTCATTGAACTCTCGGCCACGATCGACACCGTCAGCCATCGAGGTCCGAGATGAGCAGGCTGTTGAGATGGGCGGTGAGTTTCTCCGGGGAATTGATTCGATCCAGAAAGCGACAGGGATACTTGGGCACCTGCCCTTTGTCGTCGAGCGCGGAGATCTCATCGAACGAGGCATCGAGCTTGAAGAACCATTCCGTATAGCATCTTCCCCAACTGCCATCGGCCTCCGACTGCTCGTCCGGAGCATTCAGGCTTGAGGGATTTTCAAGGTGGCGCGAAGCGCCTCAATCCGCTCGGCGATCCGCCGAAAATCGCGCGTGGAATCCACGAGCCATTCGGTTTCGGTGAGAATCTGGCGGGCACAACGGGTGTTTTGGCCGGATTTCTCAAGAGCCATGACTTGTTTGTTCAACTGGCGAAGCTGAACCCAATAATACGCCTTCTCCAATTTCGCTCGGTGACTGACGACCACAACCGCCAGCCCGGAAAAAATATAGGACGATGGCAACCCAAAACTTTCGCTTCATTGAAGGCCGCTTAACGTCTCGATTGGACTGAGTCAACTTCATTTTCAGAGGTCTGACACCAATTCCGCGAATTTTCACGGATGAATTCGTGTTAATTAGTGCAACCTGCACGCGATTTATCGGTGTTCGTGTCTGGCAGACGTCAGCGACCCCGCGCCTTCTGACAGGATGGGGAAAGAATCCTGTAAATCCTGTTCATCCTGTCTGAATTATCACGGAAGACGCCAGTGGTGGCCGTGTGCAAACACCCGCTGACCACTTCATGCGTGACAATTCGTTGTTGATTTCGTCAGACAGAAAACGAAGGATGAATCCATGAAAAGAACGAAAGTTATCCTCAGCTTCGTTTCCATCGCAGTGCTGTTTTGGGCTTCGGGCTGCTCAACTCTGCACAAATCAGATTCGGCCGGTATCCAAGGGACATGGAAGGGTCAGGAAATTGGCGGCAATACGGAAGGTTCGCGCTACCTTATCTTTTCCGGCAACACAATTGAGTTCCAAGGAGCCAATAATGATGATTGGTGCAGGGGAACCTTCACCCTTCGGGAAGACACGAATCCGCGACAGATTGTTGGGACAGTTACTGAATGTCATGGGCACGAATATATTGGCAAAACCGCTTACGCCATCTACCGGCTGGAGGGGGACACGCTCACCGTCACGGGATTCGATCCCGGCACCCAAAAGTGCCAACTGATTTCGATGCGCCGGGCGCCCGACATTTCGTCCTCAAACGGGACTAGCGCCTGCCGTTCCCAACTCACTTCGGCGCGATGACCCGAATGGGAACGGGGAGATTTCACCTCGAAGACGCGGAGACTGAGGACGAAAAACCAACAGAAGCAAACGGAGATAACGAAGAACGAATTGTGGTTTCCAATCTTCGTTCCCGTTGCCTGCTCGCGATGCTGTATATCGGAGTTCCCTTCTGTAAAAAATCACGGCAGACGCCAAACGACAAAAGACCTACAGAAGCAAACGAAGCAAACAAAGAAGTGAAGGGGGAGACTGCCTTTGTTACCTTCGCCTGCTCGCGATGCTGTATATCGGAGTTCCCTTCCGTAAAACAAATCACGGCAGACGCCAAACGACAAAAGACCTACAGAAGCAAACGAAGGAAACGAAGATGGTTTCAAACCTTTGTTAATTGAAGAATCCGAACCCAGTCTGGTAGAATCTGGCGACAAACAAGAAACCGGTGGATAACCCGGTTTCGTATGAGTATCAAACCTGACCACACCCCAATCCAAAACTATGTTCTATCCCATGATGATGAGCGGCGGTTTTGCCAGCAACTATGCTTCAGCAGAGGCGCTGGCGGCGCAAAGCACTGCCCGGGAAGCCAAGACGAATGTTGACCTTCTCACCCATGACATTGACCGGCTATTGATGATTACGGAAGCTTTGTGGAGGCTGATGAAAAAGGAGCATGGCTATGCTGATGATGTTTTGATCAAGCTGATTGAGGAGATTGACAGTCGGAAAGCCATCGTGGATGGCATGACCGTTAAAGACCCACCGCAGCCTTGTCCAAACTGCGGGAAACTTAATTCAGCCAAACGCGCGTTTTGCATTTATTGCGGAAAGCCCACAGAGGGAAATCCCTTTGCACGCTAAATTCAAAGGGCAAACGCCACGGTAGCCCCGCGCAAGCAGTGGGAACGGGGATTTGATTGCCGATGCGCGACTGTTGCCCTTTGAGTTGATATCAGAAGCCGCCTTGTCACGTCGGAATCTGATGAAGGCCGAAGTTGGGGCAGCCTGCTCCGATGCCGTATATCGGAGGAATAATCGCTGGCTTTCGTGTTGTTTCGCAGACGTCCCAGCCGCGCTGTTTGACCGCGCCGCCTTACACCGACCAAGCCTTTGTCCTATCGCCAGAGAGTGATTCTTGCTTCTGGAGAATATGCGCCTCAAGAATCCCGCAGATACAGACGATGTCATCTTGCGAGAGCTCTGAGCGCTCGTGCTGGATAAATGACATGAGGCCGGGGACGTTGAGCACCCACACATCGGCCCCATCGGGCTGCTTGGCCACATACCAACCGACAAACGCAACGGCTGGCCGAACAGGAACGTTCCTGTTCGCTTTTTCTTTAATCCAATTACGGATGAAGTCGCGCTCCGCCTTCGCTTGTGCAATCGGGTCGCGGTCAAGCGATGTACCGGGAACTCTTACAGTAACACCGTCGTATTCAATCTTTGCATCGGTGTCCTTTGGCTTGCTGACAGTCTTAGTATTAACTGTGAATACACCAGTTGGCCCAATCACGATGTGGTCGATGTTGAAACCATCCGCAAGGAAATCGTGATAAACTTGGTATCCATGAGCGCGCAACTTCTCAAGTTCCTGCCCGACTGTTCGCTCACCGTCGCGTCCGAGCTTCAACTGGCGATACGTTTTGAACAACGGTCGTAATTTAATCGAAGCAAAGGCCGCAAATACAACCGCAATCACCGTTGGAATCCATGGGCGGCGTGGCTGGTTGAAAAACCATTCCCACCATTCATATAGGGCCAGCATAAATAAGATCAGTCCCAAGTAAACGTATTCCAAAATTTTCTCGTCCCATATACGGTCAGCTTCCTCTTGCAACGATTGTCCCGCCTGACGAAGTGGTGGCCGCCGAAGAGGAGATTTCTTTTCGTTCGCTGTCATAGATTATTTCAGAGACCACACACCCTGCTCGGTCTGGGTAAGAAAACCGCGGTCACGCAACTTTTGTAACTGCTGCCGAATCTTATCCCGAATATGTCGGTTATCAGGATGCAGTTGTTCAAACTCCTGCTCAAATACGTATACATCGTCGTTGGTGAATTGTTTTTTGCCAAGTGACTGAACGGCGCGTAGCACATCAAGCGGCCAGCTACGTTTTTTAGCGCGAAATTTTTTCAGTGGTTGAAGTCGTTGGAAATGTTCCCGGACTTTCATCGGTGATGAAATTGTGCCATTGATAATGAGTGGTATTTTTGCGGCATTCGGAATTTGCTCCAGCACGATATTGCAGAGAACATGACCGTGTCGTGGATGCGTATCACTCAGAGGGGCACACTTTTCAATAGCTGATTCAGGAAATGCGAAATGTGGGACAAGAACCAAATTTCTTACCATCCATTGCGGCTTCTCATAGTGCATCACGACCAAATTTGGTGTATGGTCTTCGCGAATTGCCCGAATCATTGCGTTGAACCCGGCGTCCCGAATCTTTCTGCCAATCGGAGCGCTCTTTGATTTCAACTCATAGCGAAGCCCGCATTGTGGACAGGCGAAGTCATTTGCCTCAGAACCCTCTCTAGTCGGTGTGAGACATATTGAGGAACAACCAGCGCAGAAAAGATTGTCTCCCGCCCACGCTTGTGTCACGACTCGTGCTTGTTGAGCCGCACTTTTGTATCCCTGTGCCAACTCTGCGGGCAATGCGAGTTTCATCGGCGGTGATTAGATCACCGCTGCCTTATCGCTTCAACTTGATTTCACTCGGAAGATTTCTGTCTCGCAGCGGATGACGTGCGTTGTCTCGCGTTTCTTTCCGTTCGGTGTTTTTGCCCACGCTTCCTGCAAGCTCACATCAACCGTCGTGTGAACGACCGCGCCGCGCTCGACTTGGGCGCACGAGAAGTCTGACGTTAGACTTTGGACTTTAGACTTCAGACTTGCCGCCTTCGGCACAGAAAAAGCTGACAGGTTCTCAGTGAAAAGAGTTGCGACCCTTTTTGTCTTGATGTTGTGCAGCAGTGTTCTGTTCGCGAGCAACAAACGCATCAATCAGGAGGGGCGCATCCTCGGGCCGTTGCCGGTGGTGACGAATTCCATCCTGTTCAACTCGTCGAACGCAGATGTCGTGGTGTCGGCCATGCAAATTTTCCCGGTGTCCAATGCCTGGAACGAAATCATTTCCAACCGCCCGGTGTTGTCAAATTCGGACGCGATGATTGCGCAAATCGGCGCGGACCTGTCGGTTTCGCGGCAGAAGCTGTTCCTGTTTCAGGAGATGAATTATGTGCTGGTGCCGGACACTCAGCCGCTCGTGAATTTTGATTTTGTGGATTATCCCGATGAGTCGGACTTGAACGGCGGGACATATCCCTACGGGTTGTATCCGATTCCGACGAACATGCCGGTGGAGGGCTGGCCGTCGCAGACGGGCGGGCAGACGCTTTCGCAATGGCAGACGAACGCCGATGGAAGCGACCGGCATTCCATCATCGTGCAGCCGGGCAGGGGAGTGGACTGGGAGTCGTGGCAGGCGGTGTTGACGGGCACGAACTGGCAGGCGGCCAACGGCGCAATCTTCAATCTCAACACGAACGGGCTGCGTCCGGCGGGCTGGACTTCGGGCGACGCGGCGGGGTTGCCGATGTTCCCGGCGCTGGTGCGTTTCGATGAATGCGAACGCGGCATGGTGGAGCACGCGTGCCGCATCGTGGTCAAGCGTTCGCGTTACAACACCTATATTTATCCCGCGACGCATTACGCCGCGCCGTCGGGCAACACGAACGTCAACCTGCCCGCAATGGGTCAGCGTGTGCGGCTCAAGGCGAGTTACGTGATTCCGGCGAACTGGACGATGGAGGAAAAGGCGCTGTTGCTGGGTTTGAAAAAATACGGCGCGTTGGTGGCGGACAACGGAAATTTCTTTTCCATCTCCATCGCGCCGGATGATCGCTGGCCGGCCAACGCGTTCAACGACATTTCCGGCGTCGGCGTCGGCATCACGAATTTCGAGGTCATCCAGACGACCGGCCCGAACGAAGGGCCGCGTTCGCCGGGCGCGCCAGCGGTCAACGCCGGGCCGGACCAGACCGCGCCGGTCGGGCTTCCGTGGCAATTATCAGGCGTTGCGGTTTTCAGCAATCCGCCGCCGGTGATCCAGTGGAAGTTGTATTCCGGGCCGGGCACGGCGGCATTCGGCAACGTCGCGCAGACGAACACCACGGTGACGTTCGGCGCGCCGGGAACTTACACGCTGATGTTGAGCGCGGACGACGGTGTCCATGCCGTGGCTTACGACGCGGCGGTATTCACGGTGACGAACGCCGTCAGAGTGTCCATCGGATGCGCGGGCACGAATTTGAGCCTGACGTGGACCGGCGGTTCGCCGCCGTTTGTGGTGGAACAGGCGGATGCATTGACGACTGGTTCTTGGAGCGGCGTGGTGACGACGGCAGTGCAAAATGCATCAGTGCCGATGACGAACGGCACCGGGTTCTTCCGAATCCGGTCGCAGTGAGAGGCGCGGATTATCCGCCAATTTAAACAGAAGGAAACGAAGGTAACGGAGTTGTTTATTCAAACACACAAAGTCTTCGTTGGCTTTGTTGGCTTCTGTTGGTTATTTCAGGGAGGCCATATCAATCACGAACCGGTATTTGACGTCGCTTTTGATCATGCGCTCGTAGGCTTCGTTGATTTTTTGAATGGGGATGAGTTCGATGTCGCAGGTGATGTTGTGCTTGCCGCAGAAATCGAGCATCTCCTGCGTTTCCCGTATGCCGCCGATGAGCGAGCCTGCAAATTGTCGCCGGCCAAAAATCAAATTGAAGACCTGGACGGGCAGGGGATCGGTAGGCGCTCCCACTTGCGTGAGTGTGCCGTCGGGTTTTAGCAACTCCAGATAGGTGTTGATGTCGTGCTGCGCCGAAACGGCGTCGAGGATGAAATGGAAGCTGTTGGCGTGTTTCTTCATCTCGTCCTGATTCCTGGAGATGACGACTTCGTGGGCGCCAAGCCGCAAGGCATCCTGCGTTTTGCCCGGTGACGTGGTGAACACGACCACGTGCGCGCCAAAGGCGTTGGCGAATTTCACACCCATGTGGCCAAGCCCGCCCAAACCGACGATGCCCACCTTTTGTCCTTTGCCGACTTTCCAATGGCGCAAGGGCGAATAGGTGGTGATGCCGGCACAAAGCAACGGCGCAGCTGCGGCCAGATCGAGGTTCTTTGGCACGCGCAGCACAAAAGCTTCATCCACGACGATACTTTGGGAATAACCGCCATAGGTCATGCCGCCAAGGTGTTTGTCCGGGCTGTTGTAGGTCATGGTCATGCCGTTCTCACAGAATTGTTCGAGGTTTCTCTTGCAGCTTTCACAAGTGCGGCACGAATCCACCAGGCAGCCCACGGCGGCGATGTCGCCTTCCTTGAATTTCTTGACGTGCGCACCGACCTTCACGACGCGCCCGATGATCTCATGACCGGGCACGCATGGGTAAATCGTGTTGTGCCACTCGTTGCGGACGGTGTGCAAGTCCGAGTGGCAAACGCCGCAAAAAAGGATCTGGATATGCACGTCGTGCTCACCGGCCTCACGGCGCTGAATGGAAAACGGCGCGAGCGGCGAGGTCGCGGCTTGGGCGGAATAAGCTTTGGCTGTTTGCATGATGTTTTTTAGCACAACTGTCCGGTAAGGGCAAACGGCGGGGGAATCGTCCGCTTGTCGGCGAAAATAATTCTTCTGCTCGATGAACCGGAAAAATCTTTACTCCATGCCGGGTACGGCATTCTTCACCGTTTTCACCATCCCATTACCGGTGATGAGGAGCAGGTCTTGCCAGTTCGGACTGGAGAAGGAATCCGAGCAACTCATTCGGTTAGAAGGCATGCAGATTGTTCTCATTGGCAGCTGTAGGTCCTGCTCAGACGGAAGAACTTGGTTTGACTCGATATGATGTTTGTCACGGTGGAGTTGGTGCCGACCGCCGCGACGACGTTCGTTACGACACTCCAACAAACCGGCGTGGTGAGCGTGGTGGTTGATTCCAGTTGGAAATCCGGCGCATTCGTCGGCCAGGATATTGCCACGCTGCCGCCCGTACGCTGTATTTGAAATGGTGGAAACGAGCCTGAAGCGGCCTTGAAATTGTCGAGAAACACATTGTCCGAAGATGCCAATGTAGTGTCGCTGGACCCTGCACCGATTACGGCATTGAAGACGCTATTGCTGGTTATGCTCCAAGCCGAAGGAACAGTAACCGCCCCCAGCAAAGTCCAACTATAGCCACAATTCGCTCCGTCTTCATCAAAAAATGCCGACAAGACCTTCGTTGTTGCGTCAAAGGTAATGCGGCCCGCAACCGAGCCTGACAAAGTGTTAGTCAAGACTTGGGTCGTAATTGTGTTATTGACTTGCACATCCATCTCGAACTGGAAGGAATTACCAGGATATTGGTTCAGATGGAGTTCAAATCGATTGGCCACGTTGGCGTTTGGATAGACCAACAGAGTGAAGGACACCCATTGTTCGTTCGTCAGATTCAGGCCTGGCATATTGAAGTCCACTTGCGCCTCCCAATTATTGGAATAGCTACCCGTGTTGAGTACCCACATCTGATTCGCCCGGTCTTTGCTTGTTGCCGCACCGCCAGTCGTGTATTCCAACCGTTGATTGGTCTCGGTTAAAAGTCCAACCCCTGAAGTGCCTATGTTCGTTGCCCATCGGGTTGGATCTATCGAGTTGTCGTTGAAGTTATCGCAGCCGTCGAAGTCGGCCTTGCACTGAAGGACTGTGAATGCCAGCAGCATTCCCAAACTCCAGCGAGTGATACCAGTTCCAGCATGTAACTGCGCTTTTCTCGTTTGCGGTATCGTTTTCACGGGGCAAGGCTGCGACGCGGGATTTGCGGAGTCAACTTCATTTATGTCACCTCGCTTTTAGCACAGGCAAATTTCCTTTTCTTCAATCGCATTGTCGTTATTCTTTCCTGTTCACAGACGAAGCATTCGCCAGTTGAAGCTCGTCATTTGAATTTGTTCGATGGACGCCGCGCATATCCGCAATTTCAGCATCATCGCCCATATTGACCATGGGAAGACGACGCTTTCCGACCGCTTGCTGCATCGGACGGGCACGATTTCCACGCGCGACATGGAGGATCAGTTGCTGGATTCGATGGACCTCGAACGCGAGCGCGGCATCACCATCAAGGCGCATCCGGTCACGATGCTTTACAAGGCGAAGAACGGCGAGACGTACGAGTTGAACCTGATTGATACGCCGGGCCACGTGGATTTCACTTACGAAGTGTCGCGCAGTTTGAGCGCATGCGAAGGGGCGCTGCTGATTGTGGACGCGGCGCAGGGCGTGGAGGCGCAGACGGTCGCCAACGTGCATCTGGCGATGAAGCAGAATCTGACGATCATCCCGGTCATCAACAAGATTGATTTGCCGCATGCGGATGTCCCGCTGGCGAAGCAGCAGTTGGAGGACATTCTGGCAATTCCGGCGGAGACGGCGATTTCAGCGAGTGCGAAGGAGGGGATTGGGATTGATGAAATTCTCGAGGCGATTGTTGAGCGCATTCCAGCGCCGAAGCCAACGGGCGCGGCGAGTTTGCAGGCGCTTGGGTTTGATTCGTTTTTCCACACTTACAAAGGCGTGGTGACTCACGTGCGCGTGTTCAACGGCGAGTTGAAGGCGGGAATGCACGTGAAGTTGCTGCACTCCGGCAAAACGGTCGAGGTGAAGGAGGTCGGCAGTTTCAATCCGAAGCCTTACGTCCGCGAGCGGTTGGAAGTGGGCGAGACGGGTTACATGACGGCGAACATCAAAAGTCCGGCCGAGGTGAAGATGGGCGACACGATCACGGATTCGCGGAATCCGTCGCCGGTGTTACCGGGATTCAAGGAGATTCATCCGATGGTGTTCAGCGGGATTTACCCGATCAACACGGCGGATTACGAGCATCTCAAGATGAACATGGGGAAGTTGCAGCTCAATGATTCGGCGTTCGTGTATCAGGCCGAAACGAGCGTGGCGCTGGGGTTTGGATTTCGGTGCGGGTTTCTCGGCTTGTTGCACATGGAAATCGTGCAGGAGCGGCTGCGGCGCGAATACGGCATGGACATCATCGCGACATATCCGAGCGTGGTGTATCGCATCACGATGACGGACGGGACGGTAAAGCAAATTGACAACCCGGCGTTCTTGCCCGAGCCGAATTACATCGAGAAGATCGAAGAGCCGATGGTGAAGGCGTTCATCATTTGTCCGAACGAATACATCGGCGACATGATGGCGCTGGTTTCGGAGAAACGCGGCTCGATGGATCACACCGAGACGCTCGACTCGAAGCGCGTGATGTTGCACAACCTCGTGCCGCTGTGCGAAATCCTGATTGATTTCCATGATCGCATCAAAAGCATCACGCGGGGCTACGGCTCGATGGATTACGAGCACGCCGATTACATGGAAAGCGAAATGGTGAAGCTGGACATGCTCGTGAACGGCGAATCGGTGGACGCGTTTTCGTGCATCGTGCATCGCACCAAGGCGGAGGGCAGGGGACGTGCGCTGGCGCTGAAGCTCAAGGAAGTCATTCCCAGACAGCAATACCAGGTGAAAATTCAGGCGGCCATCGGCGGGAAGATCATCGCGTCGGAATCCGTGAGTGCGTTGCGCAAGGACGTGACGGCCAAATGCTACGGCGGCGACATCACGCGCAAACGAAAGTTGCTTGAGAAGCAAAAGGAAGGTAAGAAACGAATGAAATCCATCGGCAGTGTGAACATTCCGCAGGAAGCATTTATCGAAGTATTGAAGACATCATGACGATTTTAACAAACGAACGGGCAGGGCAGGGGACTGATTTATGATTTTACGCTGGTTTTTTTCCAAGACGGTGCGGCAGGCGGTCGCCGTGCAGAAACATGTTCAGCGCCTTCTCCAGGCACAACGCGATATCCTGTCGCCGCAAGCCGTGCAGACGGTCGGCGCTTCGCTCGACGAGTTGCGCAAAGCCGTGCGTTCGAATGCAGACAAGGCGGTCTTGAACAAGCAAATGGAGAAAGTCGAGGCTGCGGCAAATAAATGGTTGAAACCTTATCCGAACGCAGATTGGCGGGAAAATGTGGAGGTATTGCTCGTCGCAATCGCCGTGGCGGTGGGCATCCGCACTTTCTTTTTGCAACCGTTCAAAATTCCGACCGGCTCGATGCAACCGACGCTTTTCGGCGTGACTTCGGAAAACCTGATTGACCAGCCTGATTTTAAAATTCCCACAGGACTGGCGCGGGTGCACGACTGGTTCGCAGGATATTCCTACGTAAATGCCAAAGCCAAGACCGATGGCACCTTGGACGCCGTTAACGCACCGGTGCGATTCCTAATATTCAATATTAAGCAGACGCTTTGGATTGGCGGCGTGGCACACACGATCTGGTTTCCGCCCGATTACGGTGCGCCACCCGGCGGAACATTGGAGGCGCGCGCCGGATTGCACCAAGGACAGTTGTACCACAAAGGCGACGACGTGGTGAAATTGGTCACACAAAGCGGCGACCATTTGTTCGTGGACCGTTTCACCTACAACTTTCGCAAACCCAAGCGTGGCGAAATCGTCGTCTTCCAGACTGCCGGCATTCTCGACCCACGTATGCCGCAGGATCAATTCTACATCAAACGGCTTGTCGCGCTGGGCGGTGACCGCGTTCAAATCGGCAATGACCGGCATCTTGTCATTAACGGTCGGCGTCTCGACGCATCCACGCCGCATTTCGAGAACGTCTATTCTTTCGATCCGAAGAAGCCACCTCAAGAAAACCGATACTCCGGCCACGTGAACGACTGGGTTGCAAATCATTTTGGCCGGGCCGGATTGTCTCCGCTATTTCCTGACGATTCTGCCACTTACACGGTTGAGCCCGGCGACTACATGGTGATGGGCGATAATACCATGAACAGCTTCGACGGGCGTTCTTGGGGCGAGTTTCCATCCGCCAACGTCATCGGGAAATCATTTTTCGTCTATTGGCCAATCACGAGCCGATTCGGATGGGGGCAGGAGTAAAATCGCCGGAAGGTCTTCAAAATATTCGTAAAAACCCGCAAATGGTACAGCGATTTATTAAGGTGCACAATGTTTGTTATATTTAATCAAACACTGTTTCGGTTTGCTCTCGCCGATTCGTAAACCCTCAAATATTCCACGACGGTGCGGCTCCAGGAAAAATTGGCTTTCATGCCGTTTGCGCGATAGCGCCGCAAAAAGTTAGGTTGCAGGTAAATCGCCAGCGCCTTTCGCATCGCCTTGGCCAATGCAGGAGCGGAGTATTCGGAGAACTTGATCCCGTTGGCCTTGTTCAAATTTTGTGCTGCGTCCACAACGGAGTCGTCCAAACCGCCAGTCATCCGAACGATTGGGATTGTTCCATAATGAAGACCATACATCTGATTAAGGCCACACGGTTCAAAACGAGATGGCATGACAAAAAAGTCGCAGCCTGCCTCGATCCGATGTGACAAGCCTTGGTCGTATCCAATTTTTACCGCGACTTTTGCAGGATGCCGGCGGGCCAGGTTTCGAAAAGCGCGCTCAAACGCAGGAGCGCCGCTTCCAAGCAGGACGAACTGCATATTTGCGCTCAGCATTTCTTCCAGAGCACCCAACTCAATATCCACGCCTTTTTGTTCAACCAGTCGTGTGATCGTGCCGAAGAGAGGGACATCTGGATCAGTGGCCAAGCCGAATTCTTTCTGCAACTCGATTTTGTTGGCTTGTTTGCCGGCCATTCGATTGGCTGAATAGGGATGTTTTAGGAAAGGATTCTTCGTCGTATTCCATTCTTCATAGTCCACGCCGTTAAGAATTCCGAAGAGTCGGCTTTGCCGCTTGCGAAGCAGTCCGTCCAAACCGCAGCCGAACTCCTCCGTGGTGATTTCACGCGCATAGCGAGGGCTGACCGTGGTGATGACATCGGCGTAAGCAATGCCCGCCTTGAGACAATTCAGCAACCCGTAATGCTCGGCACCATCCGGATGAAAATAGTCGTAAGGCAAATTCGTGAGGTCGTACGCGGCGCGCGGGAACACGCCTTGGTAGGCCAGATTGTGAATTGTCAGGCAGACCGGCGGCGGATTCCCCCACCCTGCTGTGCGCGATTCATGTCGCACAAGCAACGGCACCAGTCCCGTCTGCCAGTCGTTCGCGTGAACGATTTCCGGCCGCCACGGCAGATAACGCGCCAGGTGCGCCACACATTTCGAGAAGAAGATGAATCGCTCAGCGTTATCCGAATAATCCACACCGTTTTCCTGATACGGTGCGTCACGATGATAAAACGCCGGTTGATGAATGAAGTAAATCGTCAAACGCCCGGCCGGTTCGAGCGCCCACAGTTCTGCCTGGACATGCCGCCCGCCCAGCGGCAAATCGAAGTTCCAGTCCAGTCGTCGAATCTCTGGAAATCGTTCCGCGATGCCGCCATAAAGCGGTGTCACGATACCCACCTGATGTCCCGAGTGCGCCAGCGCCTTGCCCAACGCGCCGATCATGTCTCCCAACCCGCCCGTTTTGGAATACGGATGAACTTCACTGCTGGCGAGTAGGATTCTCATCGGTAGGAGATGACGTTGAGCGCGAGATGTAATGGACTACGGCACGATGCGATCCGTCTTCAGGTACGGCTGGAGCGCGGTTGGAATCAGCACGCTGCCATCGGCCTGTTGGTATGTTTCAATCAATGCCACAAACAACCGCGCCAGCGCCGTGCCGCTACCATTGAGGATGTGGGGAAATTTATTTTCACCTGATTCCGTCTTAAACCGCAGGCTCATCCGTCGCGCTTGGAAATCTTCGCAATTCGACACGCTCGAAACTTCGAGATAGCTCCCCTGCCCCGCCGCCCAGACTTCGATGTCGTAGGTTTTCGCGCTGGCGAAACCCATGTCGCCCGTGCACAGCAACACCACACGATAATGCAGCCCGAGCAGTTGGAGAATTTTTTCTGCGTTTGCGACCATCATTTCATGTTCCGCGTAGCCCTCCTCCGGTTTTACGATCTTGATCAATTCCACCTTGTCGAATTGATGCACGCGAATCATGCCGCGTGTGCCCACGCCCGCCGCGCCCGCCTCGCCGCGAAAACATGGCGTGTACGCGCAATAGCGAATCGGCAACTGGCTTTCCTTGAGAATTTCCTCGCGATGAATGTTCGCCACCGGAGTCTCGGCGGTCGGAATCAAATAAAGTTTTCCTAGCTTGTCTCCATTGTCGCCTTCGGCCACGCCGTAATACTGGTCTTTGAACTTTGGGAATTGCCCGACGCCTTCCAAGCATTGAGGGCCAACCATGAACGGCGGCGAAACTTCCGTGTAACCGTGCTCGCGCGTGTGCAAATCCAGCATGAACTGAATCAGCGCCCGCTCCAGTTTAGCGCCCCAGTTGGTGTAAAGAATGAAACCGCTGCCCGACAACTTTGCCGCACGCGCGAAATCCACCAGCTTCAGTCCCTCGCAAAGCTCGACGTGCGATTTTGGTTTGAAAGTAAAATTCGGCTTCTCGCCGTGGACGCGGACGATGGGATTGTCCTCCGCGGTTTTGCCGACCTTGACCGACTCATGCGGCAGGTTCGGCAGTCGCAACATCAACTGATCGCGCGCTACCTCGGCCTCCGCCGCCTGTTTGTCAAGCGCGGTGATGCGGTCGCCCAACTCGCGCGTCTCCTTCTTCTTCGCCTCGGCCTCCTCGATTTTCTTCTGCCCCATCAGCGCCCCGATTTCCTTTGACACGCGATTTCGCTGGGACTTCAGGGCTTCGACTTCACCAAGCGCCTTGCGCCGTCGCTCGTCAAGCTTGAGCAATTCGTCAATTCTGGTCTCGTCCCCCGCCCCGCGCGTGGCAAGGCGCTGACGCACAAAGTCCGGTTTGTCACGAATCAGTTTAATGTCGAGCACGGGCGCATTATAGAAACGCGCCTTTCCCCGGCAAGGAGGAAGGGCGAAACTTGCGGTGCGACACAGTTGTCAAATCTGGTTGAAAACTCCCCCGATCAAGTCGAGTCTTTGGTCATGCAATCAGCTTTTAGCGGACCGGTTTACATGGCGACCAACAACTTGGACACCGGTTGCATCACGTTCGCGCAGTCTCTGACGTGCGTATCATGACAACTTCCTTCAAGGAAATTTTTGTTCTTGTCCGGAGACGACGAGTCTTTAGCACGATGGCAATGGTTTGCGGCGTGTTGATTTTGGAGAACACACAGGCGCAGAGTATCCGATTCCCTTGGAGTGGTTACGGTCACGAGTCACAACGTGACGCCATCGCATCGGTACCATCACAGCCTCTCAATCGCATTTTGTGGCAGACGCCGGTGGATTTGAATCCACAGGTACAGCGGAAGCGAGTTGCTCATCCACTACGGCTCACCCTTGATCACGCGTTCCAACACCGTCATTGTGCCGGTGAAAACCGGGGCGACAGGTGGGTTTGAAGTCGAAGCGCTGGTCGGCGTCACTGGCACCACCAATTGGATGCAATCCACGGACTATATCCTGCCGTCTCACAATTGGACTCCAAGTTTTTCGCCCGCGCTGACTCCCGAGAACCGGCTTTATTTTCCGGGTGGCGGCGGGACAGTTTACTATTGCGACACTCCGGATACGACGAACGCTTCGCCGATCATCGGACAAATCGCATTCTACGGACTGACCAACTACATCGCCGACACCAACGCATACCTGAACAATGTCTATATTAACACACCCATCACCTCGGATCGGTATGGGAACATCTTCTTCGGATTTCAAGTCACCGGTTTGACACCGTTGAATCTCCAGAGCGGCATCGCCCGCGTTGATTACAACGGGACCGGCATCTGGATTGCCGCTACCAACGCCGCAAGTGATGTCACGATCAGCAAGGTCGTTATGAATTGCGCTCCGGCGTTGAGCAACGATCACAAGACACTCTACATCGCCGTCAACACCGGCAATTATGGTTCCGGTTATCTTGTCGCGCTGGACAGCCGGACACTCAACCCACTCTCAAGAGCTCCTCTGCAAGGATGTCAAAACCCCGGCCAATAATGCGCTCTTGTCCGATGACGGAACCGCCTCGCCCACGGTCGGGCCGGACGGCGACGTCTATTTCGGCGTACTGGAGAATCCGTGGTATACAAATCATGATCGCGGCTGGCTGCTTCATTTCAACAGCGCGCTCACACAGTCGAAAACTCCGGGCGCATTCGGTTGGGATGACACGGCTTCCATTGTGTCCGCCTCATTGGTTCCGTCCTACCACGGCAGTTCGCCCTATTTGCTGATGACCAAGTATAACAATTACGCCGACCCTGGAATCGGAGGTGACGGTGTCAATAAAATCGCCATACTCGACCCGCAGAACAGCATGTCGGACCCGATCTCCGGAGCCGTCGTGATGAATGAGGTGCTCACCATAGCCGATCCCACACCAGATTCAAGCTACACCAATATTTATCCCAATGCCGTGCATGAGTGGTGCATCAATACCGCGGCGGTGGATCCTTTCACCAAATCCGTCCTGGCCAACAATGAAGATGGCAAACTCTACCGCTGGGACTTGACCTCCAATACGCTTTCGGAAACAAACGTCCTGACATCGGGGCTCGGCGAGGCCTATACGCCCACCATCATCGGCGTTGACGGAATCGTTTATGCGATCAACAACGCCACACTGTATGCAATTGGCCGTTGACGTAAAAACCATGCGCTTGAAACCATCCAGCCTCCTGTCCGGTCTGGCGCTGTTGCTGTCTATCGCTTCGGCGAGGGCAGATATAACATTTACCCTGACGCCTGCGGTGCAATCGGGCGTTGGAGAGAATGAAGTCGTATTCACCGGCACGTTAAGCAACACAAGCCTGACCGACAATTTGTTCCTCAACAACATTCAGTTTAGTTTCACCAACGCAGCAACCAACTATCTTACGGCGGACACAAATGCCTTCTTCGCGAACGTCCCCGGCATTTTGTTGCCCGGTGAAACCTATAGTGACGCCGTCTTTGCTGTCACGATCAACCCCGAAATCCCGTCAGGCAGCTACTTTGGCACGGTTACCATTCAAGGCGGGATGGACATTTTTGGAACGACCAATGTGGCGGGCCAGACATTCCAGGTCTCCCTGCCACCGGCGGCGTTGGCCATTACATTCTTCAGCACCAACCTTGTCCTTTCATGGGCTTCGCCTCCGGCAGACTTTGAATTGCAACAAAATTCCGATCTCACCACGACGAATTGGATCGCGACAACGAACACTCCGGCGGTTGCAAACGAACAGAATCAAGTGATCCTTTCACCGTCCTTCAGTAGCCAATTCTATCGGCTTAAATATCCCTGACCGGGCATAAAACAAGAAGAGCATGGCGATTGAACTACTTTTCAAATTGAAAACTCCCCTGCCCCACTCCAATCTTTCCCTATGCAATCAATTTTTACCGGACCGGTCTATGTGGTGCGCGACAATATTGACACCGACCAGATCATTCCCGCGCAATACCTGACGCTCGTACCAACGATTCCCGAAGAATACGAGAAGCTCGGCAGCTACGCGATGACCGGACTGCCGGAATCGCTTTATCCGATGCGCTACGTCAAGAGTGGCCAACTCGACAGCGAATATCCCATCGTCGTCGGTGGGAAAAATTTCGGCTGCGGCAGCTCGCGCGAACACGCGCCCATTGCCCTCGGCTCGGCGGGATGCGAAATCGTCCTTGCCGAAAGCTTCGCGCGCATCTTCTTCCGCAACAGCGTCGCCACCGGCGAGCTTTATCCGTGCGAAATCACTGAACGCCTCTGCGATACGCTCAAGACCGGCGACATCGTGACCGTTGACCTCGATGAAGCCAGCGTGACCGTCAAAGCCACGGGCAAGGTCTATTCCTTCAAACCGCTTGGCGACGTTCGCCCCGTGGTGGACGCCGGCGGCTTGTTCAACTACGCGCGGCAGACGGGGATGATTGCGAAGTAAACAGGCCGCAAAATTTCAACTGAGTGAGCAGAGCATTTTGGATTTTAAAATTACTTGGTTGCCTCTTTGGAGGAGCTGTTACGGCTTCGATTTTATTGATCTTGGTTGGGCTATGTATCTTTGGCTTACATAACCCAGATAAATTTGGACGCCTGCTGGAAGTTGCGAACCCAATTGTCGGCGTGATAGGAGCGGCGCTCGGCTTGGTTGTTTTCTTCCGCGCAACAAGAATTAAGCCTGGCAATTGAAGAACTTTCGAGTTCTGTGAACCTGCTTCCCGCACCTCGCTCGCTGAAACTCAATCCGGGCAAATTCATTTTGCCTGCGCGCGCCACGCTGCATCTTGATGCCTCGCTGAAACCGGACGAAGCCCGTGCCATCGCCAAGCGCCTGCAATCCGCCGTCAGGGAAATCGGTGTTGAATTTCAACTCTCTCGTAGGAGACGACGTGAGGAGTCTCTAATTTCGTTTGTCAAAAGAGAAGTGAGACTCCTTACGTCGTCTCCTACGTCAAGAAACGAAGGCTACACCCTCGCAATTGACCAAAACGGTGTGCTCATCGAATTCCGCGAAATCGGCGGATTGCGCGCGGCGGTCGCCACGTTGCGGCAAATTCTTCGAGAACATGGACGCCGTTTACCGTGTTTGAAAATCCGTGATTGGCCGGATTTCCCGCGCCGCGGCGTGATGCTCGACATCTCGCGCGGTCGCGTTCCGAAGCTGACGACGTTGCTCGACCTTGCCGACAAGCTCGCCGATTTCAAGATTAACGAACTGCAACTCTACACCGAACACACGTTCGCCTATCGCAAATACAAACCCGTCTGGCAAAGCTGGAGCGCGCTGACCGCTGCTGAAATCCGCAAGCTCGATGCACGTTGCATCGAACTCGGCATTGATCTTGTTCCGAACCAGAATTCCTTCGGCCACCTGCAAGAATTCCTCGCACATCCATCACTCAGAAAACTCGCCGAGGTTGCCGAGCCTTACAAAGACGCCAGCGGTAATTTCATCCGCCATCCGACGACGCTCGCGCCGAATCATCCCGGCACGCTGCCGTTCCTGCGTGGTCTTTATGACGAGTTGCTGCCGAACTTTTCCAGCGAGTTCTTCAACGTCGGCTGCGATGAAACTTGGGATTTGGGCCGCGGCCAGAGCAAGAAACTTTGCGAGCGACTCGGCAAAGGCCGCGTCTATCTCGACTTCCTGAAAAAGATTCACCGTGAAGTATCCAAACGCGGCAAACGAATGATGTTTTGGGGCGACATCATTTTGAAATATCCGAAACTGATTCGCGAATTGCCGCATGATCTTATCGCTCTGAACTGGGGCTATGAGGCGAATCATCCGTTCGAGCGCGAGGCTGCACTGTTCGCAAAATCAAAAATTCCGTTCTACGTCTGTCCCGGAACATCAACTTGGCAAACTCTGATTGGCCGACACGATAACGCCTTTGCCAATCTTCGCGCTGCCGCCGAGTCTGGTCGCAAACACGGAGCAATCGGTTATTTGATTACTGATTGGGGCGACGGTGGTCATCTGCAACCGCTTGCGGTGGGTTGGATGCCGATTCTTGTCGGCGCGAGCGTGAGTTGGTGCGGGAAAAGTTTTGACGAACGGAAACTCGTGCCGGTTCTAAGTCGTGATGTTTTTCACGACTCGACGTTGCGAGTTGCCAAGTCTGCATTTGCATTGGGTTTGGCGCATCGCAAACTCCACGTCACTGTGCAGAATGAAACGCCATTGGGCACGGTCATCGCTGCACCCCCGCCAGCGCAGTGCGAATTGTTTTGCCGGAATGGTTTGAAATACTTCGCGCAAATCCCGGCGAGCAACGTCCGCGCGACGCTGGTGGAGATTAAGCGACAACTAACTGTGCTTGCTTGCGCGCGCTCGCGAACACATGCGGGAAAAATTCTGCTGCACGAACTGGAACTTGCCGCGCGCATGGCCGCGCAGTCGTGCAAGTTTATGCTGTGGCAGCAGGCATTGGCAGCTGGGAAAAGTTCCGGCGCCCGACGAATGGCAAGGATCGGCATTCGCGAACTCAGGAAACTGGGCAAAGATTTCAATGCCTATTGGCCATTAAGGAACAAAGGTTCGACAAAGCACTGTTCCCAGTTTCTTCAGTGGCGGATCGCAGATTATCGCCGGGGCGAGCCGGGTTTCCAGCAGAAGCAGCGCATCGATCCAAAGCTGAGCTACGGCCACAGGCGGCCCGGCACCCACTGCAATCTGGACTTTCAAATCTCATCGCTCAATACAAATCTCAACGGGCAGTGGCCGTTTGTTCCAGCACAGTGTTAGCACACCAACCGCCTCGGCGGCGGAGCAATGACACAAGTAGCTTGCTTTGCATAACACCTTGTATTTCAGCGTCTCATGTTTCTAGCTACTTACGAGGAGGCAGGGAAAGTCCAAGTTTTCACTTTTCCGCAATGACTACCCGCCATTTTACATCGTGGGCGTTAAGCCGCTCCTCGAACGGCACGGGCACTCCTCGCCAAGTCTCCAAGCGGATGACCTCGGCTCGAGCAAAATAGGTTCTACCGGCCTCTACCCATATTGTCTTTGTCATGGCGCCTCCTGATAAGTAACTGTGTGTGGTTATCGGAAAAAACGACAAGGTGTGTTTGCCAGGAAGCAGTTGAATCGAAACACCCGGGTAAAGATCCACCACGGCGCCATCAACAGATGTCACTCTAAGACTATCAGGGGCATTTTCAAGGTTGAGAACAGCAATTTGGTTCCGTGGAAGCGCCGGGCCCGAAAACGTCTGGTATGATAGACAGCCGACACTCAAAATAGCCAACCCACTAAAGTAAAGGCCGAATGCAACAATCTGAATGAAAGATTTGATCTTCATGACTATCAATGCAGCCTGACATTATTATTCGCGTGAAGTTGGCGTGCTTTTCAAGACGCGAGTAAATAAATGGTTCCGCCAGCAAGGCTGTCACTTTGATTATGGCGTGTCAAGCGTGGTGAGTTTCTACTTTTCTTTCCCGGCTTCCCGCTTAACCTCAAACCCGATTCGTCATGGCTTTGAAATTTTTCAACACGCTGTCGCGCTCCTTCCAGGAGTTTGTGCCGCTCGATCCAGCGGGCAAAAAGGTCGGCATGTATTGCTGCGGGCCGACGGTGTACGACTTCGCGCACATTGGCAACTGGCGCACGTTCGTCTTTGGCGACCTCGTCCGGCGCACCCTCGAATTCAAGGGCTTCGCCGTCACGCACGTGATGAACGTCACCGACGTCGAGGACAAAATCATCAAGCGAGTCCGTGAAAACAAAACCACGCTGCGCGAATTCACCGGCAAATACGAGGCCGCGTTTTTCGAGGACCTAAAAACGTTGAACTGCCATCAGCCTCATCACACACCGCACGCCACAGAACACATCCCGGAAATTATTTCGCTCATCGAAAAACTTTTGGCCCGTGGTGTTGCCTACAAAGCCGCCGACGGTTCGGTTTATTTCAGCATCGAAAAATACCGCGGCTGCGGCTGCACCTACGGCCAATTGCTCAAGCTCAACTTCGACGAAATGCGGACGGGCGAGCGCGTTAAGAGCGACGAATACGCGAAGGAATCCGTGGCGGATTTTGCGCTCTGGAAGGCGCGCGTGCCTGAGGACGGCGACGTATTCTGGTCCAGTTCGTGGGGCGAAGGCCGCCCCGGCTGGCATATCGAGTGCAGCGCCATGAGCACGAAAATCCTCGGGCCGAGCTTCGACCTGCATCTGGGCGGCGAGGATTTGATCTTCCCGCATCACGAGGACGAAATTGCGCAGAGCGAGGGCGCGACAGGCCAGCCGTTTGTCAAATACTGGCTTCATGGCGCGCATCTGCTGGCCGAAGGCAAGAAGATGAGCAAGTCACTCGGAAATTTTTTTACGCTGCACGATCTCCTGGCGAAAGGATTTACTGGCCGGGAAATCCGCTATTCGATGCTCACCGCGCATTATCGCGAGACGTTCAACTTCACGCTCGATGGCTTGCAAGGCGCGCGAACGGCACTGGCGCGGATAGATGAATGCCTTGGCAAGCTGCGCGAAATTGCTGGTGTGAGTCCAAGGTCTGAAGTCCAAAGTCTAAAGTCGGATGATCCGACGATTCAACGATTTACGGAATCGCTCGACGATGATCTGAACGTTTCCGCCGCATGGGGTACAGTTTTTGATTGGGTTCGCGAAACGAACCGGCGCATGGCGGAAAATTCCATGAACGCGACCGAGTCTACTGCCGCCTTGGTGGCATGGGAACGGATGGATTCCGTGCTCGGCATTGGCGTGAAGGCGGAAGCGGCGGAAGCGCCGGTGGAAATTGGCGCGCTGCTCGAAGCGCGTCAGACCGCGCGCAAGGCGAAAGATTTCAAACGCGCTGACGCGATTCGCGACGAATTGAAAGCCAAAGGTTGGGTCATTGAAGACACTTCCAAAGGGCCGAAGTTGAAAAAGATTTAACTGCAAAGGAAAATCGTTAATCGTTAATTGGAAATCATAAATGGCGAAAGGCCTGTTCATCACATTCGAAGGCACGGAAGGCAGCGGCAAGTCCACACAAGTGACATTGCTGGCCGAACGGTTGCGGACGACGGGCCATGTCGTGCGCACCTTGCGCGAGCCGGGTGGCACACCCATTGGCGAGGAAATCCGCCACACGCTCAAACACAGCATGGACAACAATGCGATGACGGCTGAAACCGAGTTGCTCCTGATGAACGCCAGTCGCGCCCAGATCGTCCGCGAAGTCATCCAGCCCGCACTTGCCGCGGGCGAAATCGTCATCTGCGACCGCTTTTACGATTCGACAACGGCGTACCAAGGATACGGACGTAAATTGGATTTGGAAACGGTGAAACGCATCGTTGAGTTTGCCGTCGGTGACACGCAACCGGATTTGACGTTGCTGCTGGTCGTGCCGCCGGAGATCAGCGAAGAACGGCTGCGCTCCCGTCAATCCGAGATGCCATTCCTGCGCGACCGCATGGAGGAAGCTGACCGTGCGTTTTTTGAGCGCGTAGCACTGGGTTACGAATTAATCGCCGCTGCCGAACCACAGCGCGTGCAGGC
Source organism: uncultured Verrucomicrobiae bacterium (assembly GCA_963714605.1). Classification (GTDB taxonomy): domain Bacteria; phylum Verrucomicrobiota; class Verrucomicrobiia; order Limisphaerales; family CAVQOW01; genus CAVQOW01. The sequence goes on from CAVQOW010000009.1 coordinate 207,904, forward strand.
GATCAGCGGCATGGCATCAGTCGGCGTTGTCCGCGCCGAAGTTTGGCGGCACGTCCAACCATTGCTTGCACAGCTCAAGAACGACTGAATATTTTTTTCCTTATGACTGAGAACACAATCAGCGAGATCGAAGCGAAAATCCGTGCGACGGACGCCATCAACGAGAATCGGAAACGTGAATTGCTCCAACTGCTCGGTCAACTCAAGACCGAAGTGGCCGGTCTTTCCAAGACGCACGAAGAACACGCCCAGAGCATCGCGGGGTTCACGCAGGTTTCGGCCCACGAAGCCACGCGGGAAAAGCCAAATCTTGAACTGCTCGATCTCTCGCTGCAGGGTTTGCGCTCGTCAGTCGAAGGTTTTGAAAAGTCGCATCCCCAGTTGGTTCAAGTCGTCAACGCCGTCAGCAACACACTGTCGAATCTGGGAATTTAGTCTTCGCGCGGTTCCAACTTTGCAATGGCTGCCATGATTTCATCGGCGACCTGCTGGTAAATTTCCTTCAGCCGCTCTCTGGAGCACGTTTTCGCCTCGGACCGAAGCGCTGCAAAATTCATCGGCCCGCCGTATTTTACAGCGATGCGATGCGGTCGCGGGAAAAGAACGTGTCGCCCAAAAGCTTCGTAAGTTCCAAACACCCGCACCGGGACAACGAGAGCTTCGGATTTGATGACTGTTAGGCCAATCCCTGAACGGGCGGGTTGGAGTTTGCCGTCGCGTGTGCGCGTGCCTTCCGGAAATAAAATGATCGCGCCGCCGGCGAGCAGCCGTTCGAGAATCGCCCTCAATCCCGCCGCGCCGCCACCGTTGCGGTCCACCGGGACTGAATTCCACGACCGCAGCAACGCGCCGATGCCGGGATAGCGGAACAGCGTGTCGCGCGCCAGGTAGTTGATGTCGCGTTTCAGGCCTGCGCCCACCAACGGCGGATCGAGAAAACTGGCGTGGTTGGAGGCGAGAATCACCGGGCCGGTCTGCGGCACGCGTTCTGGATTATAGACACGCCAGCGAAAATAAAATCTGTAAAGCCCCCGGAAGCAATTCCACCCGATGAAATACGACGGATTCATGTCGTCCGTTTCATCGAGCTTCACCCGCCAACCGCTTGCGGATGTCCTCGATCAACAATCCGCTCGTCTGTTCACTTGTCAGGTCGGAGTTGTTGATCACCTTGGCGCCCAACGGAATCATCAACGGTGCGACGGCACGCTGGCTGTCGCGCTGGTCGCGGGCGGCGAGGTCTTCCTTCACGCCCTCGGCCGCGCGACGCTCGTTCCGCTCCTGTATACTCGCATCGAGGAAAAACTTGAAATCTGTTTCCGGAAAAATGTTCGTTCCGATGTCGCGCCCTTCCATGACCAGATTGCCGAACTGAAGGCATTCCCGCTGCCGCTTTTTCATCCATTCGCGCACCTTCGGCACGGCGGCAACGTGCGGCACGGCGGCGCTGGTTTCCGAAGTGCGGATTTCTTTTTCAGGAAAATAACCATCCACGAGCAGGCGGACATGGTTGTCCACACATTTCAACTTGGTTTTCCAGCGACGGCATGCATCGGCCACCGCTTTGGCGTCGTTGACATCAATCTTCTGCTTCAGGCAATGCCATGCCAGCGTGCGATACATCGCACCGGTATCCACGTAAACGTAACCCAGCGACTTGGCGACCAGCTTGGCGTTGGTGCTCTTGCCGCTGGCGCTCGTGCCGTCAATCGCAATGACAATTGGTGAGTTCATCAAATTTCCGATTCCAATCCTAATCGTTCTCGCTCTCGTCCTTACCCTCGAAATTTGAAAACGAGAACGACGACGAGGACGATTTAATCGGCAAACAATTCATCCACTTCCAACTTTCGTCTCTTCTTTGCATCCAGAATTGTCGCCCCCAAACCATTTGGCGGCGGCGCGGCAAGCTTCTGGAAAAAGTTGGGGAATGTCTTCTTCACGCACGCTGGATTCTTGATTTTTATGCCGGGCACTTTCAATCCTAGAATCGCAAAACACATCGCCATGCGATGGTCGTTGTAAGTCTCGATCTCCGCGCCGTGAAGCTTCGACGGATAAACCGTCAACGTATCACCTTCCTCGACGACCTTCGCGCCGCATTTGGTCAACTCGATTCGCAACGCACCGACGCGCTCGCATTCTTGGACGCGCAGGCGCGCCAAAGTTTCAAATCGGACGGCCTGTTCTGCAAACGGTGCGAGGACAACTGCTGTCATAATACTATCACCGAGCTGATTTTCTCGAGAAACAGAACCGGGAAGCGGTAGAAATTGTGGAAATTCAGCATCAACTTGCCAACCAGAAACGGGCCAATGATGGACACGAATTGGCGAAATTTCCGAAAATCTTTCGTTTGGCCTGAGTAGTTGAGAAAACAACCAGCCCGCTGCCCAAAAATAACTTCCGCTCGAAGCATCGGGTTCAATCCGAAAGCTACCGCCTCGTCTGGGGAACGTTTTGATGAGTCTCTCGGTCAACTGAACATAAGGCGCTTCGCCGATGTCATCGCCGACAACTTCCACTTTCCATCCGCCAACTTTTGCGCAGAGCAGCAGCGCCGACGCGAATTGCGAACTTTCCTCAATGCTGACAGTGCAACTTTTTTCCGCTTTCCGCTTTCCGCTTTCCGTTTTTTCGTAAATTGTCGCCGGCAATTTGTCATTGGAGGAGTCCACGCGATAACCAAGTTCCCGCAATGCGTTGAAAAGCGCCGCTTGCGGTCGCTCGTGCATTCGTGGCGTGCCGTGCAGGCGATATGTCCCCTGCCCCAAACAAACAAACGCTGCCAGAAACCGTGCCGCTGTTCCGGCATTGCCGACGAACAGTTCCAGGGGATTTTCCGTTGTGCCGCCGTTCGGAACTTTTCCGCCTTTGCCATACACCGTGATGGTGCGATTGCAGATTTCGTTTGGGTCCGGCGCGACGTTCACCATGAAACCGAGTTCCTGCAGACACTCGACCATGATTTGTGTGTCCTCGCTCCAGAGTGCGCCGGTCAGAGTCGTTTCACCTTCGGCCAGCGCCGCCAAAATCAATGCGCGATTTGTGATGCTCTTCGAGCCGGGCACGGTAATTTCCGCGCGCACCGGTTTGTCGAGCGGGACGATTTCGATGACTTCTGGCAGCGCCATCAGCAAAAACGAGTTATTCAGGTGAAGGCGATGCGCAACGAGCACACCAACCATCGCGTCGCCGTTTCGCGTTCTCGAAAAATTTCGTCACGGATTCCGGGTGGCCTTTAGCCAGTGCCCTTTGGAACTTTTTCAAATCGGCAACAAAGGCGTTCAAAGATTTTTCAAGATTCCGGTGATTAGCCAGCGCGATATCCCGCCACATTTCGGGCGAACCGGACGCGATGCGGGTCGTGTCTCTAAATCCGTTGGCACAAAGGGCGGCCTGATGCTTCGGTCGTGCCGGATTCAAGACGTGGCTGGCCAGCACCGAAGCCAGCACGTGTGGCAGGTGGCTCGACCGGCTCACCAACGCGTCGTGCGTCTCGGGCGTGAGCCGGAGCAAATATCCGCCGATTGATTTCCAGAATTGCTCGACCTTACGCAATGCAGCTTTGTTCGTTGTCCGAGTTGGCGTTACGACACAAGCCGCATTCGCGAACAAATCCGCACGAGCTGCTGCGACGCCGGTTTTCTCCGCTCCCGCCATCGGATGGCTTCCGATGAAATGCGCGCCCGTACGAGCCACAAATGATTCAAGCTCCCTGACCACGCTGGTTTTGACGCTGCCCACGTCGGTGACGATGGCACCGCGTTTGAGAGCTGGAAGCAGGCGTTTTGCCAACGGACACATTTGGGCAAGCGGCGTGCAAAGAATGACAAGGTCGGCGTCCCAGACGGCGGTCAGCAAATCCGTGGTGGCATAATCCACTGCGCCTGCTTTTTCGCAATCCTTCAGGCTTGCGAGGCGGCGGACATAACCGGCCACTTGCCCGGCAAGGCGGCGGCGTTTGATCGCCAGACCCAGCGAACCGCCGAGCAGACCAACGCCCACGATGGTGATTTTGTTCCAGCGCATGGCGTGAGTTTCGGGTTTCAAGTTGCAGGTTTCAAGTTGCAAGTTTGACGGCAAAACCATTTACATTGATTGACAGAAATTGAATGCTTTGACGGAAGCATTGTCTTAGACTGAAATCGCACGTATTCAAACAAACCTATGCACTACAAAACAACCATTTCGGTAAAACTCATCATCATTGTTCTCGCCGCCGCGGGCTTGACAGCCGGCGGGTTCGCACAGGAAGCGGGCCCTGATCAACAGCAGCACCATCACAAAAAAGCCAACGTTCCAGTGGACATCAGCAAGCTGCCGCCCGCCGCCAAAAAACAAGGCGTGACTTACGCCACAGACATCAAGCCCATCTTTGACCAGTCATGCGTCAAATGCCACGGCGAGAAGAAGCCCAAAGCTCATTTGCTTCTCACCAGTCTTGACGGAGCGATGAAAGGCAGCGAAGACGGCAAGGTCATCGTGCCCGGAAAAAGTGAGAAAAGCCCGATGGTTATCGCGATTGCGCATCTCGGCGACCCGGACAACTGGATGCCGCCGCTCCACAACAAGGCAAACATCGGCCCGCTTACAACCAACCAAGTGGGCTTAATTCGTGCGTGGATTGACCAAGGCGCGAAGTAATTCCGCAGTCTTTCCCGACAGGTGCAGTCCGTTCACGGGACTGCACTTTTTTAATCACGATTCACCTGAATGAAACAACGGCGCAAGCGGCGCGCGTTTCAGCTGACGGAGCGCCTGTTGCTGGCGCAGCAATTCCAGATATTCCGCTTCGCCGGCATCTGGCTCGTTCGTCCGTTGTGTGAAGACGGCAATCTGCCGGTCAATGAACTGGTTTCGCAACCGCAACGCCAGGTCGGCGAGTTGTTGCCCTGGGTTAGGGATGGCACGGTCGTCCGCTGTTGCTTCGGTGATGAGGCTTTGTATTTCAGGAGACTCGCATTCAGCCAGGAACGCCGCCAGGTTCTGCCAAGTCTCGTTCGATTGCATCGCAAGTCGCTGCGTTATGATTTGCCGCACGAGCGGGTGTTGAATCCAGTTCGGATCGAGATGCAGCACCGTCCACGCGACCAGGTCGTCATGCAGCAACGCCAGTTTAAGCAGCCAGAATTCCTGCACCGATGGCCGTGAGATTTCCGCCTGCGCGCTTTCAATCTCCGCGACGGTTTCGGCGGGCGCAGTCCGCGTGGCTGGAATCTTTTTGAATTCGGCGCGCACGGCGTCGGGCGAAACGCCAAGTCGCAGCGCCGTCTTTTGCGCGTAGGTATCGGTGAGGACGACATTGCCGGTTTTGTTGACGGCCTCGGCCATGCCGCGCAGCACCGCCAAGCGACCTTTGTCTGTTGTCACTTCATTCGCCATGCACAGGCGGTTCAGATAGTAATCGAAAAAACCCTCCGCCTTTTGGATCAATTGACTGAAGGCTTCACCCCCATTGGCCTTGATAAAACTGTCCGGGTCATGCGGCGCAGGCACGACCGCGACACGAATTGCCAGACCGGACGCGAGCAAATGATCGAGCGAGCGCACCGCCGCGTTTTGCCCGGCCTCGTCTGAATCGAAACACAATACGACCTCGTTTACGTAACGTTTGATGATTCGTGCATGCTGCTCCGTGAACGCCGTGCCCTGCGGCGCCACGATGTTCCGGATGCCAGCCATGTAGCAGGCGATCAAATCGAGCTGGCCTTCGCAAACCACGGCAAAACCGGCGTCAAGAATTGCTCGCTTTGATTTGTCGAGGCCAAAGAAAACCTTGCTCTTGGTGAAGATCGGCGTTTCCGGCGAGTTCACATATTTCGCTGTCTTTTCGTCGCCGGACAAAACGCGTCCGCTGAATCCGATGACCCTGCCCTGCTCATCGCAAATCGGAAACATAAGCCGCCCGCGAAACCGGTCGTAAAAATTTACGATTTGCGATTTACGATTTGCGATATCAGAGTTCGCATCGTCGTCGGCGGATTTTCGGATGACCAATCCGGCTTTCTCAACCAATTCAAGATCGTAGCCTTTGTTCTTGGCCCAATTGACCGTGTCGTCCCAACTCGGTGGCGCGGCGCCGAGACGGAACAGTTTTATCGCCTCCTGGGAGACGCCGCGTTTGGCGAGATAATCGCGAGCGATCTGTCCTGCGGCTTCGCTGACGAGACAATTTTGCCAGCGTTGCGCGATTTGCTCGTGAATTTGGAGAAGCTGGTCTTTGAGATGGCGCGATTGCTGTTCGCCGGGGCTGGTTTCAAATTCCAATGGAATTTTCGCCCGGTCGGCCAGTCGCCGCACGGCGTCCATGAAGCCGATGTTTTCGTATTCCCTGACGAACGTGAACACGTCGCCGCCCTTGTGGCAGCCGAAACAGTGAAAAATCTGCCGGTGCGGGTTGACGTTGAAGCTGGGCGTCTTTTCCTTGTGAAACGGGCAGAGCGCGACGAAGTTTGCGCCGGCACGTTTCAGTGGCAGATACGATCCGATGACATCCACAATGTCACTGGCAGCCCGAATCTGCTCAAGTGTGTCGTGCGAAAATGAACCGGGCATTGGAAATCCACATCGCTGCTGCGACCCGCAAGCTCAAGATATAATCTGTTTCGGGTGCAATTTTTTATCTTCCGGCGGCGTGGGCCGGATCAAGAAAAAGCTCAAGTTCGTTTTGATATACGGTCCGATGAACGATTCTTGAAAGACCGATCGTTGCACGGTGCCGAGTGTCGGGAAATATTCGCTGCCGTAAACGTCTTTTTGGTAGAGATCCATCGCCTTGATTTGTTCAAGGCTGTAATACCGTGCGTTGAGCAACGCCAACACGGCGATGATCATGCAGGCAAACCGGATCATCCCCGCCAGCATGCCCAGATAATACTCGCCCCGGCCAAAAATGTCGCTGCCGATCAGCTTGCCGCCGAGCAGCCGTTTGATAATCGAAAAAACAATCGCCACGACCAATGCCAATCCGAGATACGCGATGATGTAACCTGTCAGGTGATCAAAAACCGACGCGCCCGCCGCCACTTCTCTCCCGACCCGTTCGTAGAACAAGCCGCACACCACTACCAGCGCCACCCATCGCAACATGGTGAGCACCTCCTCGGACATTCCACGCTTCCGTCCCTTCCGTAACCCGATCAACAGAATCAAGAGGACCGCCACGTCAAACCAATTAATCGGCATTTTCATATTGTTGCCTCAATGCCTTGTTCAAACATGGACGTTAATATGCGCGTATTCCTCCGCCAAATCAAGGCGGATTGGCTGCAAGCCAAAACCGGATGTCGGTCGCCTGCGGGTGGTGCGGTTCCAACTCCAACACCTTCAGATAATGCGTCCGCGCTCTGGCCGGATTACCCAATTGTTGTGCGTACAAATTGCCCAACGCCAGGTGCGTTCTTGTTTCGTTCGGATTTGCCACGAGAATGCTCTCCAGTTCCTTCGCCGCATCGAGCGGGTAGCCTGCCGCCTTGAGTACCAGCGCAAAATTGTATCGCGCGTCGGACGAATCAGGTTGAATGGCCAGCGCACTTTCGTAGGACCACAGGGCCGACCGGTAATTCCGCAACTGAAACGAAACCAAACCCAGGCTGTAATACGCCTCGAAGTATGCGGGGTCGGATTGTGTCGCCTGCTGATATGCCTGGGCCGCGTCTGCCAAACGGCCCGTCTGCTGTGACTTCAAACCTTGGGCAAAAAAACGTTCCGCCTCCTGGCGGTCGCCGTTCGCTGGTTTGGCTGGCGAAAGATAGGCGTAGCGTGGAAAACTTCGCGCCACCGGCGTGACAGCCGTGTTCGTCGTGTCCGTTACAGGCGCGGGTGCGCTGGTAACAGAGTTGCGCAATTCCGGAGCGGTCATGGTTGTGGCGGGCGGCAGCGGAGTGGGCTTCACCGGTTGTTTGGGTGAACCGCGAAACAAATTGAGCGGATTTAGGCGTTGAAAAAAACCGCGCTTTTCCGGCTTGGAAGACTCAACAACTGCAGGAGACGACGCGGATGTCGTTGGCGGCATTTCCACATTGGCTGTTGGCGCAGGTCGAGTCGCCGCAACAACGTCGGGAGAAGTTTTAATCACCGGCGGCGGCGGAAGTCTGACCACTTCTGTATTCGTGTTGCGCGCCGGCGCGGCCGGAGGCGAGGCCTTCCCAACCGACGATGTCGAATCTGGTTGCGCCGCTGGCGTGCGCGGCGCAGTCGCAGATTGCAGCTTGGCGGTGTTTGTAATCGTGATTGTCTGCTTCGCCAAATTTGTGATGGCTTGCCGGGCCGTGAGTGTTTGCTGGTCCAGGGTTTGAACCAGCGCGTTGACTGCATCCCAGTCTGCGGGCCGGGGGGTCAGCGCGAGGTATTCACGATATTTCTGAAGCGCGGTCGCGTGATCGTTTAGATATTGTTGCGAGACCGTGGCGAGGTTGAACAGCGCCGGATGATATTTTGGCTGCTGCCTGAGCGCGGCGGCAAACCACGCCGCTGCTTCGCGCGGACGATTGCGCTGAAGCTGAATCATCCCCAGCCCATTCATCGCTTCGAAATTGTTCGGGTCCAGCCGTAGCGCGTAGTTGAAAGTCTTCTCCGCTGCGGCCAGTTCGCGCAAATGCAATTGCACCGTGCCGAGCCGCAGCCACCCCACTACGGTGTTGCCCCGACGCATGGTGTAGGTCGTCAACTCGGCCTTGGCGGCGTCGAGTTTATTCTGTTCCAACCACAGACAGCCGAGGTTGTAGTGCGCTTCAGCCAGGTCACGATCAAGCATGAGCGCCTTTTTGTAGGCGATTTCCGCATTCGTGGGCTGGCCGGAGCGGTGGCAGGCCAGACCGAGATAGTTCCAAGCTTGCGCATTTGTGGCCAGAAGCGAGGTGGCGACTTTGAGCCGTTCCATGGCTTGTGTGTATTGCCCCTGTTCAATCAACCGTTTGCCCTCGAGCAACGCCCTGGGTCCGGACGGCATGCATCCGGAGAGCAGAACCATGAGCGCCAAGATAATAAAGCTTTCGCTCCCGACCCGATTTTTTGTGGCCAGCATCACGGCTCGTGGTAGCATCCGCGCCTTGACGTGTCAAGAAACGCACGGTGGAAAAGAATGAAACGATTGAGCAAGTTCCGGATGGCGTGCTGGTGCCTTCTATGCGCGTATGCGCCGAACGGCATCGGAGCCGAGGCATTTGCGACTGGGCATGGCGGGCCTGACGCACGAGTCGTCATTGTGCAGGATGGCCAGGCGACTGATGCGTTTCGTCCGAAGCCAGATCGCGTGCAGGCGATGGTGGAACGCGGAATCACGAACCTCACGGGCAAACCCAATCTCCGTGAAGCCTGGCTCGGTCTCGTCTCCACGCAGGACACTGTCGGGATCAAGGTTTATTCGTCGCCGGGGCCGAATAGCGGCACGCGACCGGCTGTGGCCGCGGCAGTCGCCCAAGGACTGATTTCCGCCGGATTGCCGCCGAGCCACGTGGTAGTTTGGGACAAATCCGAGGACGACCTGCGCGACGCTGGTTATTTCGCTCTGGCGGAACGCCTGGGCATTCGCGTGGCCGGGAGCGCCAAGGCGGGTTACGACGAGACGAATTATTATGACACACCTCTCATCGGCAATCTGGTTTTCGGCGACCTCGAATTTGGGAAAAAGGGCCAGGGAATTGGTCGCAAATCGTTCGTCTCGAAACTCGTGAGCCGCGAGATGACCAAAATCATCAACCTCACCCCCCTGCTCAATCACAATACAGCCGGCGTCTCAGGCAATCTTTACAGCCTCGCCATGGGCAGCGTTGACAACACGGTGCGTTTTGAAAACGACGCTTCGAGATTAGCCAGTGCCGTGCCGGAAATTTATGCTCTGCCCGCGCTCAGCGACCGCGTGGTTCTCAACATCACGGACGCCTTGTTCTGTCAATACGAGGGCGGCCCACACGGTCTGCTTCACTACTCGGTCGTCTTGAATCAACTTCGCTTCAGCCGCGATCCTGTCGCCCTCGACATGCTCTCAATCAAGGAATTGGACCGCCAACGCCGCGCCGCCAAGGCGGCATTCATCAAGCCGAATCTGGATTTGTATGGCAACGCCGCCTTGCTCGAACTCGGCGTGAACGATCCTAAAAGAATTCACGTGGACACCGTACGGTGAGAGTCACGCCATCACGGCAGCACCATGACCCGATAGAATTGCTGCACGGCGGAGTTCATGATGTTGGTCCCGGCGGCCAAAGCCCCAACCGCCGTCACGTTTCCCGCCACGTCCGTCCAATTGGTGTCGGTGAGGTTGGTTTTGTATTGCATCTGGTAGCTTTGCCCTGCAATCGCGCTCCACGTCAGCGTCACCACGTCGTTGGACAACGCTACGCTCTGGATGACCGGCGGCGGCGAAACCACGACGAGGAACGATTTCGCGTCGCTCAACGGTGGCACACCGTTGTCCGTCACCCGCACGGTGACGCTGTTGGTGGTGTTGGTGTAAGTCTCGCCGGGCGTCCATGTGAACACGCCGCTGGTCGGATTAATTGCCGCGCCGGCGGGCACGTTGGTGACCAAGCTGAATGTCAGTGTTTGCGGCGGGCTGTCGGTGTCGCTGGCGGAATTGGTGATGGTCAGCGTCATCAAGGCGTAAATTGTTTGGTTGGCAATCGGCGCGAGTGTCGGCGGATGGTTAAGCGGGTTGACGGTGAGCGTGAAAGCTGTGCTGTTGCTCGCTATGCCGTCACTCACGGTCACGGTGATGGTCGCGGCGCCGGTTTGATTTGTCGCGGGTGTGATTGTGGCGGTCCGGTTGCTGCCGCTACCGCCGAAAACAATGTTCACCGTCGGAACAAGGTTTGTGTTGAAAGACGCGCCAATGAGCGTCAACGCGGAAGCCGGTGTCTCCGCGTCGCCAATGGTAAATCCAATCGGACCAGCGACGGCGTTTTCATTCGTCGTCAAGTTTGGAATGGTCGAAATCGTCGGCGGCGAATTCACGGACACGGAGGCGGACGCGCTGTTGTTCGAGTTGACAGGGTCTAGCGTGCCCGAGGAAACACTGGCCGTGTTGGTCCATAAGCCGGCGACAGTCGCACTGGCATGAATGCTGATGGTAGCCGTCGCGCCGTTCGTCATCGTTCCCAGCGCGCAGGTGACCAGGCTGGCGGTGTTCATGGTCGTGCCCTGACTTGAACTCGCAGAAAGGAAACTCAACCCTGCCGGCAGCGCATCCGTTACGGTCACACCGCTTGCGGCATTGGGACCGAAGTTGGTCACGTTGAGCGTGACTGTGAGAATGGAACTGAGGTTCAGAGCTGCCGGCAAAATTGTTTCACCGATTGCAAGGTCGGCGAGGTTCACGATGTTTGAACAGCAAGTGTGCCCCGTAATCGCAATGGTGTCGAGGTACCACCCGGTTTTGCTGACGCTGTTGTCCGAGCCGCATAGCCACCGGAACTGGACGGTCTGACCGGCCGCGGATGACGGGAGATTGACGATGGTCGTGATGAACCCGCCGGAATTGCCGCTCCATGCCTGGCGTCCGGCCAGCGGATTTCCGTAGTTAGCGCTGATCGTGCGAGTGTAACCGCCGGCTGCAAAGCTGCCGCCCGCCGTGAGAATGTCCGTGAATGAGCCGGATCCGATTTTGATTTCCAGCACGCCGCCATCATAACCGAGGTTCGCGTTTGCCGAGCTGGATTCCAAATTGAAATTGTTCCTGAAACTTAACTGCCCGCTGTCCGCCGGAAGCGTGATGCTGGGGGAAACCAGTTGATTGATTCCAATGCTGGCCGGATCGGGCGAAAACACCGAGTTGGGCGGCGTGTCGTTGGTGACGGTGGAGGTGACCCACGCAGATTGTGCGTTGCTGGCTGAACTGGTCCAGCCCGACGGTAACGTCGGCGCGGTGACGCCGTCAAAGTTTTGCGTGAAAACCGTCAAAGGCTGGCCCAATGGGATCGAAAACACGGCAGTGCCGAGATTGTCCGTGCCGTCTTGGAGTTGAAACGTCGCGGAAATCGAAGAACCACAGTCTCCGTTTGCCGTGAATGAATATGGTCGTGTGACGTCCGCACCGCCTGCCACCAAAGCGCCGTAAGTCTGTGAACCGTTCGGCTGTGTCACGCCGTTGGTCGCCAGCAAGGTCACCACGAGATTGGTCGTGTTTGCCGTGCCGACATTTTTCAGGGAAAAATTTACCGTGACGGTTTCGCCGGGGTCAACCGCCGCGTTGGTCGGATAGCAGTTCTCACCGACAACTGCATAGCTGTCCACGGCGATGACGGGCACGGCAGCTTGAGTGGCGTTGTAAATCACCAGCGCAAAGTCCTGTTCCAGCAGCGGCCCTCCATTTGTCACGCCGTCGGAATTGATGTTCGCAGCCGTGACCGTCACGGTGATGTTGCCCGTCACGCCGGCGGGCAGAAACACACTCTCGACATTATTTGCCGAATCGGCGGTTCCGCCCGTGGTGGAAAACGCGCCATTAAAGACATTCCCTAGGTAAGTGTTGCCGCCGATGGTTACGGTCAGATCGAGGTCGTTGTCCAATGCGCTGCTGGCCGTGGTGCTGCCGGGCGCATCGGTCCATGCCAACGTCGCGCGAAAAGGTTTTGTCGGGTCCGCGACTGTGGCCACGAACATGCGCGACTGGCCGGAAGCGGTGAATTTGTCCGCCGACAACTGGTCGCGCAGAATGCGCGCTGTTCCATCGAATGCAACGCCGAGATTGACTTCACCCATGCCTTGATTCGGCGACCACAGCGTGTCATTTGCACTCACGCCGTTCAGGTAGCGTGCCGAGTTCATCAAACAGGCCTTCGTCATCGCCGGACTCGGCGCGTTCTGGCCGTTATTGATGAAATATTGCCGCACCAAAGCGCAGGCGCCGGCCACGGCGGGCGTCGAATGGCTTGTGCCGGAGGAAACCGTGTAAAACTGCTGGCCGAGAGGAAAAAAATTATTTGTATTTGCCGTCGTTCCGCTGCCCGGCAGTCCACAGACGCCGCTTGCATTAAAACAAGAAATCGCGCTGCCCTTTCCCGAAGGCGATGGTGGCGGACTGTTCTGTGCCACACCGCCGGTGACGTGCGTTCCCGGCGCCACGATGTCAGGTTTCATGCGTCCATCGCTGCATGGCCCACGACTGGAAAACGAAATGATGTCATTGGCGCTGTCCGCGCCCGAGTCCGGCTCGCCGCAGCCATCGTTCCCCGATGTATCGTTGCCGCCATCGGCCGGCAAAAGGGAGCGGACGTTTTCTGACGCGCCAACAGTGATGACATTTTTCGCGGTACCGGAGAGTCAATCGAGATCGTCGTTGGCCCCTCGTTGCCAGCGGCAAATACGATGACCATTTGCTGATTGCCGGCTGTGGCATACGTCGAGCCGCTCGGCTGCGCGTCGCGCACCAGCGCGTCATACGCCTGCGCGTCAGTGTTGTATGCGCCTGCGCTGCCGGTATCTCCCCAACTGTTGTTGCTGATGCGCGCGCCGCTGTTGTAAGCCTGCGACTGCAAATTCGGGTAGTTGGGACTGGTAAAATTGTCCGGATCAAAAACCACCGACGCACCCACTTTCACAAACGGGCAAACGCCCAAACCGTAACTGAAGCCATTGGCATCCGTATGCACCAGCAGGTTGGTCTGGTTGTCGTAATCGCCGATGATATGCGAATTGAGGGTGCCGTGGCCGTCGCATCCTTGCAGTGTGCTCCCGTTGTTCGCCGTGCCCACAAGCCGGCTGTAAGCCACCCGACTGACTTGCGAGGTATTGCCAAGCTGGTAAAGGCCAAAATGTCCCGGCGTCGTCGTGCCGTTGTCAATCCCGCTGTCGCTCACATCCACGACGAAACCTGAACTGGTGAACTGCGCCTGCGTAAATCCTTTGCTCGCCAGCCATGCAAGATAACCCGCTCCGCTGGGCACAGTTCCCGTCAGATTGCCCGCCAGGATTTGATCCTGCCGTTCGTCGAGTTTCTTTGGCTCAAAATACGGCTGGATTGAAACCACTTCCGGACGCGCCGCAACCTCGGCCAGACGTTCGGGCGGCAACCGCACAATGATGTTTCGATAACGCAGTGTCTGAAACTGGTTCCGCACCGGCTCCAGCTTCATCCCGTCAATCAGCGCCAGCGTGGCGGGATTGGCGTTGGTGTCATCCAAAAGCTGTATCGCAAACAAATCAGTCGCCGGTTTCCGACGAAGTCCTTTCTCATCAGTGACGCGAGCGCGTGGGTGGATTTTGTAGTCGTCCGCATAAACGCCATCCCACTGAACGAAATCATTCGTGGCAGCCCAGTTTTGCATTTTCCCCAGCGTCACCACATCGCCGTAAATGAGATAGCCATTCTGCGGGATGTAACTGACGATGTGCGCTCCGCTCTGCTCCAACTCCGCGCGCCATTCGGGTTTGATCGGACCGGTGAACTGGACGAGATGCAGCCGCTTGCCGGCAAACGCGCCGACCGGTTTTCGCAGGGCCTTGGCTTCGGCTGTCCGCGTATTGAGCCGCTCGGCGTTGAGTTGGATGAAATCGAATTCGTCTTTCAATTCCACTTTGCTGGCGTCTTGGCCTGCAAGCGCCGCGTCATCAGCCTCGACGATTTGGAATGCGCCATAATCGGCCACGAGCCTGCCGCCTTGTACCAACAAGGACTTGGCAAGCTCAGAATCACTGACACGCACCTTGTGCGGCGCAGCCGAAGCAATGCCGGCAATCATCAACAGGCTGAGCGCAACCAGAAGGTGGATATGATTCTTCAACGTGGGGCAAACATCGGGGCGGGTTTCAAATTTGGACAATAAAGATTCGCCGGTGTACTGTGATTTCAGTTCAGTCACCGGGGTGGACATGGAATCGTTGGCCATTCATCTCTTTTTGTCGCCACTCCAAACGCCCGAACCTTAAGAAGGGATTAAGCAACAACATTCTATCAATCAAATCCAACCGAACTCATGTGCGGATTATGCCTGAATCAGGCTGAAAGTCAATTGACCGCAACTTGAGAGCGTCCTAATTTCAATGAAGCACGGCTGTGTCGGAAACCAGCCGCAGCAGTTTCAAAGGTTTCCAGAAGCTCATGGCGACGGTGGGGGTGAAAGTCCCGCAAAGCGCCTGAAATCGGGCGACCACGCCCTTTTTATCTCGCTGGCTCCCTCAATCCTCCCTGACGGCAGCCTGCACGGATCGAATCTCAGAAAAGTAAAAACCGGCGACCCGAACTTTCGACCGCCAGTCAAACCTTTTCTCCGCCCATCACTCGCTCCACGCTGGAGTTTTCACACAGGTTTGCGACTTGTTAGAAAACATGAGGGCAGACACGGGGCGCACACGCGTTCCACATTGTCTGCCCGTATGAACTATCACAAAGTTGTTTCTACTCCGGCGGTTGCTTTAGTGCAACCGGTAAATCACCATCCATCGCAACCTCAACCTCGCACGCTCAAGCTGGCGCTGGACGTGCATCTGCTTGAGCACGTCGTGGCGATGCAGTACGACGGGGAGTTTCCCAAGCCGCCTCAGCGCTTCACGCCCCAAGGTTTGCTGACTTGGATCCAAAAACAAATCACGCAAGGCTGGCGCGTCATCTCCTGCTACGAGGCCGGGCCCTTTGGCTACGTCCTGCACCGGCAACTCACAGCGCTGGGCGTCACCAATTACGTCATCCGCCCCCGCAACTGGGACGACCAGCACCAGCGGGTCAAGACCGACCGGACCGACGCCCGGGCGATGTTGAACGCGCTGGACCGGTTCGTGGCGGGCAATCCGCACGCGCTGGCCTTGGTCCGGGTGCCGACCGAGGCGCAGGAACGGCGGCGCAGCGAAAGCCGGCTGCGGCAGAGTCTGCGGCGAGACTTGAAAATGATTGTGCAACGGGGACGTGGCTTGGCGTTGCAATACGGCTACCGGTTGACTGGCAAATGGTATGGGCAACGCAACTGGCCCCAGTTGCCCTTGCCAGCGTGGCTCATCGAGTTGTTGACGCCGTTGCGAACGGCAGCGCTGGCGTTGCACGAACAGGTGCGGGTGCAGACGATGAAGATAGAAGCCCAGTGCACGCGACCCATCCCCAAAGGCTTGGGCCCACTGACCGAACAGATCCTCGCCCGGGAGGTGGGAGACTGGACTCGCTTCAAAAACCGGCGGCAGGTGGGCAGTTACTTGGGTCTGTGTCCCAGCGAGCACAGTTCCGGGCAACGCCACCAGCAAGGCAGCGTGACCAAGTGCGGCAATCCCCGATTAAGATGGGCCTTGTGCGAAACGGCCTGGCGGCTCTTGAAGTATCAGCCCCGGTATCGGCTGTGTCGAAAGTGGCGGGACCAGATACTGGACACCAAGACCCTAGGGGGTCGGAAGAAACAACTGGTGGTGGCGCTGGCGCGGGGTTTCGGGGTGGATTGGTGGCGGATTCGCACGGGTCAGACCACACCCGAAAAACTGGGCCTGGTGATGGCGGACTGAATAACACTCAACTCTCAACTTTCAACCATGAACTGAATTTCGGAGCGGAGGCGCGCTCGGTGGCGGCCTTGGGTCAACGGGCGTTGGCCCGCTGGTTAGAATGAGCCGCCTTGCTCCGTCCGTTGGAAAACGATCGCATAGGTTTTGTGGTGCTCAGCCCAGCGCTGACGCACGGATAGGAGGAGGAGCTTCCCTGAATAGGGAACGCAAATACGGACGGAGACGCTGACCGGAAAAAACAAAAACGCTTTTAAGGAAAAGAAAAAATGAAACCGTTCACTTAGTGCTTGACCGATGAACCCTCATAGGAGGCATCGTCATAGCTATATTCTATACTGCCCGTTTATATTTTTTGACTTTTATCCGGACATTGTCTTTGTCGTATATGAGAAAATAACCTATATCAACAGGTCGGCCTATGAAGTTCTGCCTCACCCCTTCTTGATCAATAAAAATTGCATGCTGTCCAGTTGTGTCTCCATGACCCGTCACATCTTTAAAAAATAATATGCGAGTAGGATATAAAATTCCTTTTGACTGCATAAAGCTCTTATAGTCATCCCTGATCGCTTTTGGGGGATGATTTGGGTAGCCCTTCAGGTCAAATTCGGATTCAGTGGCGATAAGACCCCAGCCGGGATATGGATTATATGCACCGCCAGTATGCGCACATCCACAAATCAAGACGGATGTTGCCAACAACAAAACATATTGTGTGTTTCGGAGAATGCTCATAATACGAATGATGCCTAACAGGTATTGTATTGGATTTTTGCGGCCTATCATAAGGTCACAGTTTCGGGTAGTTTATTGTTGCAACTCTCATTTGTCCAGCTTATTAGCTCGGTGTGAGTCCTGACGTTTTCCTTAACCAAATGCCGAAGTCGCCATTGGGTCAATTTGTTTGCCAGCGCGGGCTTCGGTCTGCAAACGCGGCCCGGCCAAGAACGGCAGCCTTCCCGTCCGCGACCGGGAGTTTCAGCCCGTTCAGTTTCGGGAATCGCTTTGCGTCTCGCACCAACACCACCGCGACGTCATCAAAATACGCCGCCTGCCAGCCGGGCTTGTGGCTCAACGACAACGCGCCTGCCAGATTCGACGGGAGCAACGCCAGGTCAGCCTCTTCAGGATTGAAAACGGCGCGGTCGAAGGGTTCGTCATTGTAAAATTTCCAGTGGGCGGCGATCAGTTGACGCGGATAACAGGTGTCGAGCCGCCCGTCAATCGAGGGCGGGCAGCCGGGCAAATGAAAAATAGCCATCTCTCCCCAGTCGAAGAACACCACCAGTCGCCCATTCAACCGGTTCTCGCGCATGAAATCCATCGCGGCGACCGGATACTTCGCACGTGGCACTTCCATCGTGAGCGGATGCTCCTTGTGCAACGTGAACGTGGCGATGGCAATGCCCATTGAACCTGCAATAAACAGCGCCGCCGCAACTTTCTGAAAATTTCTCCGCCTCGCGCTTTCCCTCAACCGTACAAAGTTATCCTGAAATCTACCGAGCGCGTCTGCGAAATGCGCCGGCACGAGCGCCAAGGCGATGAGGCAAAACAACGGCGTGTTCCGCACGGAGCGCAACGCGAGCAAGCCAAAAGCAGCACAAGCCGCGACTTCCCACCAAACACGCCGTCGCCGTGAAAAAAGCAGCGCAAAGATTGTTATCGCCAGCAAAATGAAAAATGTCGCGTGATCCCAACCCATCGGAGCGGGATTCCATTCTTCGATCTGCGGGCGCAGCCAAAAAACGCTTTCCACCAGCCAGCGCAACAAATCCGCCTTCCACGGGTTGCACAAAAGCGCCGCGCCCGACGCCAACATGCACAGCCACAGAATCAAACCGCGTTTCATTTCGCGACGCGATTCTTCGTGAGAAACGCACCCGCGGCTTTTGTGAATAAAGAATTCAGCGCAGGTCACAAGGCCGGCAAGTCCAAGCAGCCCAAAACCCACCAGCACGCCGCCGTGCGTGTTGATCCAGACCGCAAAAAGAACCGGCATGGCGAGTGACCACCACCACGACCCGGCATAAATCCGGCGCAACAACGCCAATTCCAGCACGAGAAACAGCGCCGTGAAAATTTGTGGCCGGGCGGCGAAGCCATAGGAAATATCCACCACCGCCAGCGCGCCCAACGCCCAGGCAACATACCTCGCCGGCCAAGATAATTTTGCCGCGCCCAAGCGCAGGCAGATCAGAAATGTCACAACTCCGACAGCGAATTTCAGCAACAAAACTCCGCTGCCGCCCAGCCACGAATGAGCTGCGCCCAGCGCAACCTCGGCCAGCACTTCGTGGTTGATCCATGGCTGACCATGGGCTGTCCACAAAAAATCTCCGTTCGTGGAATCGCTCCGGTCCTCAGTATTTCCTGACCAAAAATGATGTGTCCCCATAGATCGGGATCGGCGGTGTTTTCGGAAAATTGAAAAACGGCGAGCATGATCACCAATGCGCAAAAGCTGATTCGCATCGCGCGAAGAAGTCCGCCGCCTCCAGTGCCTTTGCCTGTTGCGGCGACACTGTTACGCGAATCAGCGGGTAGATCGTTGGAAACCACGGTACTCATGTCTAACGAAGTCGCCAGATAACGGCAACCTGCAATTCGCCAATATCAGAAACCAGCGAGTCGGATGGCACTCGACAACGGGCCAAGAATTAATTCCGGCATGCAGCCAAACAGGATCACCGCACCTGCCAAGACGCAAAGAACCACACTGATGATGGCGGGCACTTTTATTTCATCCGCACCTGCCGGCACGTCCGCCACATAAATCTGTTTCAGCACCTGCAGATAGTAGTAGAGCGACACCGCGCTCATCGCGAGGGCCAGAATCACCAGCCACAGCAAACCGAGATTCGGCGCGCCCGTTGTTCACCGCCGCCGACAAACACGTAGAACTTCCCGAAGAATCCGGCCAGCGGCGGAATTCCCGCCAGCGACAGCATGAACATCATCATGCAAAACGAAACCACCGGCGCGCGCCGGCTCAATCCGGCAAAGTCGGAGAGCTTGTCGTCACCCGTCCCCTGCTCCACCACGGCCACCACGCCGAACGCGCCAATGGTCGTCAGGCCGTAAGTCACCGCGTAATAAATCAGCGACGCGAGGCTCTGCTTGCCGTGCGACAGCACGGCCAGCAGCATGTAACCCGCGTGCGCGATGGCTGAATACGCGAGCAGCCGTTTCACGCTGCTTTGCACAATGGCGACCAGATTGCCGAGAATCATCGAAAGCGCGGCGACAATCGCAATCACCGGCACCCAGCCGGGCGCGTAATTGTGCCATGCGCCGCTGCCTTCCGCGCCCGCGAAAGCCGAGCATCATCACCTTGGCGAAGATGAAGAAAGCTCGCGACCTTCGAGCCTGACGCGATGAATGCCGCGCTCGGCGTCGGCGCGCCTTGATAGGCATCCGGCGCCCAGAGATGAAACGGCACGGCGGCCACTTTGAAACCGAAACCGATGACCGCCATCACAATCGCGACAACCAGCAGCGGGTCGAGCCCTTTGCCCGCAATCGCAGCGGCGATTTCGCCGGAGGTTCGTCGAACCGCGACAAGCCGTAAAGCAGGCTCAGTCCGAACAGCGTGAACGCCGCCGACATGCCGCCGAACAGGAAGTATTTCAACGCCGCCTCGGCGGATTTGACGTTCGCGCTTGTTGAACGCCGTGAGGATGTAGAGCGAGAGACTGGTCAGTTCGAGCGAGATGAAAATCATCAGGATGTCTTCCGAGCTGACAAGGAACATCATGCCCACAGCCGCGAACAGGATGAGCGCGAAGTATTCGCCGACGTGCGTCGTGAAGTCCGATTCGATGGAGATCAAGACCGTGAAAATCGTCAACGCCAGCAGCGCCGACTTTGACGAGTTGCGTGAGCGGATCCACCACCAGCATGCCCGCCGGCGGCGTTACGCGTGCATCGCGGCATCACCAGCATCCAGGCAATCGCCGCAGCGCAACCCACACACGCAATCATCCCGCCAATGATGCAGCCGAAAGCGCGCTTCCAACCCGCGCAGCGCCGTGAGATCAGCGGCCAGCACCACCAGCGCGGCGAGCGACCACGATGGTTTCCGGCGCGGCGAGCTTGAGCAATTCGAGATAGCTCACTGTTCATTGCGCCTCCCTTCCGCAGCCAGTCAAACAGCGGCGAATTAAAACTCGGCACAATCACATCCAGCAGCAATCGCGGATAAAGGCCAATGACCAGCGACGTCGCCAATCAAAAGTCACCGCGCCGATGCGTTCGGGAACGGAGATCGGTCCGAGCGCGATGATGTTCGTCCGCGTGCCGAATCTTCCGCCGTACGATGAACGAGCCGAGTCGGAATTCGAGTCTGTTGTTGCTTCGCCAAAAAACGCCTTCTGCATCGCGCGCAACGTGTAAGCCACGCCGATCACGATGCCCGCGCCCGCAATGACCGCCAGCGTCGGGAACGCCTGCCACGCGCCGATGAGCACCTGCAACTCCGCCACAAATCCGCTGAAGCCCGGCAGTCCCATCGAAGCCACGCTCGCGATGACAAACGTCACTGCCGCGAACGGAATCGCTTTGGCACAGATTCATCCCTTCCAGCGTCGCCAGCTCGCGCGTGTGCGTCCGGTCATAAACCATCCGCCCGACCACGGCGAACAGCAGCCCGGCAATGATGCCGTGCGAGAACATTTGCAACACCGCGCCGCTCAGGCCGATGGTATTCAGCGTCATCAGACCCAGCAGCACGAAACCCATGTGGCTCACGCTCGAATAGCCGATGACGAATTTGAAATCCTTCTGCACCAGCGCCACCATCGCGCCGTACACGATGCCGATGACCGCCAGCACCGCGACACTCGCGCCAGAGTAATTCCACACTGAACCTCAAGTCCTTCCGGGAACAACGTCATCGCCACGCGCAGACAGCCGTAAGCGCCGAGCTTCATCACCACGCCGGCGAGCAACATCGAGGCCGCCGTCGGCGCGGCCACGTGACCGGTCGGCGCCCAGGTGTGAAACGGCCACATGCCCGCGAGAATCGCGAAGCCCACGAACACCAGCGGGAACGCCCACATTTGGAAGCCGTGCGGGAACGGAAAACTTCGCCAGTTCCACGACGTCGAACGTGTGCGCGCCGGACACGACGTAGGCTGCGATCAAACCGACCAACACCATCGCGCTGCCGACGAACGAATAAAGCGCCAGTTTCATCGCGCCGTATTCCTTCCGCGTCGAACCCCAGATGGCGATGAGGAAATATTTCGGGATGATGGCGATTTCGTAAAACACGAACAGCAGGAACAAATCGAAGCTCAGGAACACGCCATACACGCCGCCGATGAGCGCGAGGTAAAACGCGAAGAATTCCTTCGTCCGATGCTCGATGTTCCAGGAAAACAAAATCCCCGCCACCGCCGCCAGGCCGGTCAGCAACACCAGCGTCAGGCTGATGCCATCCGCCGCGAGGTGATAATGGATGCCCAGCGAAGGAATCCAATTTGCGTTCGCCACCGTGACGGTTTCGCCCGCCTTGAACTGCAAGGAATCCCGCCAACGCGACGCCGAATCCCGCCAGCGCCGTGAGCATGGCGACCTTGCGCGCCGCCGACGCATTGCCCTTCGGCAGGAGCATCAGCACCAGCACGCCGAGAAATGAAATGTAAATCGTCCAGGCCAGCATGGTCAGATTTTCGATTGCCGATTGCCGATTGCCGATTTGGCGGCTTTGAGTTTGTGTCTATTCGTGTTCATCCGTGGTTAAAATCTCAGTTGCTCCACCAACTGCACGACGGTCGTGTTAAAAACGCCGAGCACGAGTTGCGGCCAAATGCCCAGCACGAACATCAACGCAATGGGCAACGCGACCAGCGCGCGTTCGGCCAGCGTCAGGTCGGGCAGCTTCGACCATTTTTCATTCAGCGGCCCGTTGAAGACGCGTTGCAGAATCGTGAGGATGAAAATCGCCGTGACCAGCAGGCCGATGACCGACAGCGACGCCGAGCACGTCGCCAGCGGAAACACGCCTTTGAAAATCAGGAATTCGCCCACAAATCCGTTCAGTCCCGGCAATCCGAGCGACGAGAACAGCGCGATGCCCATCAATCCGCAGAACACCGGCGCAACTTTGCGCAAACCGCCGAAATCGTTCAGGCCGCGCAGTCCGCCGCTGCGTTGTTCGAGGAAACTCACAAACATGAACAGCGTCGCCGCCGTGAGGCCGTGATTGAACATTTGCAGAAATACGCCGTTGAGCGCGGCGGCTTTTTCCGTAACCGGCGCAATGACATCTTCGCCCGCGAGTCGCCACCGCAAAAATTCCAAGCAGACAGTAGCCAAGATGGTTGATGGAGGAATACGCGAGAATGCGTTTCAGATCTTTCTGCGCAAATGCGGCGCAGGCGGAGAAAACAATGGTCACAATGGCGAGCACGAGCAACGGCGTCCGCAGCCAGTGGATTTGCTCGGGGAAAATCGGCAGCAGGATGCGCAGGAAACCATACACGCCCATCTTCGACATCACGCCCGTGAGCAGCATCGTCACCGGCGATGGCGCTTCGGCATAGGCGGAAGGCAGCCACGTGTGAAACGGCATCAGCGGCACTTTGACCGCGAAGCCGAGCAGCACGCCGCTGAAAATGAGCACGCGTCATCTGCTTTGCCGTAAAAGCGTGCCCAAAAAGTTGCCAGCCGAGATTCGTTTCCAGCGCTGTATTCAACTCACCGTTGCGCAGCCATGTCCGCCAGCGCCGGTAAAATCAAGAACGCCCGGGTGACTGGAATTGCTCGTCGCAAGGAAAATTCGCCAGGAACGCCAGCAGCATCGCCACGCTGCCTACCATCGTGTAAATGAAGAATTGCGTCGCCGCCGGCGCGCGTTGCGGTCCGCCCCAGAGCCGGATGAGGAAGAACGCCGGGATCAGGCTCAGCTCCCAGAAAATAAACCAGTGGAAAAAGTTCAGCGCGGTGAACGTGCCGAACAATCCGGCTTGCAGGAAAAGCACGAGCGCGAAATAAATGTGAGTCGGCAGGCGCGTATCCGTGCGCCTCACTGCCGCCCACCCCACGACGCCAGCATCGCCATCGGCACGACGATGGCCGTGAGCATCACCATCAGCAGCCCAAGGCCGTCCACACCAACGAAATAATTCACTCCCAGCGACGGAATCCAGCCGTGTCTCTCGATGAATTGGAGATCGCCCGACGAGGCATCGAATGCTTTCCACATCACCAACGCGATTGCCAGTGACAAATAACCGCAGACCAGCGCCAAACCGCGCGCGAGCTTCTTCTGTTCGACCGAGGCCGGCGACAATCACCCCGCCGATGAGTGGCAGCAGTGTAAGAATGGTGATGATCGGAAAGTCGCTCATTGTCCCTTGCACCCCCAGATAAGAATCAACACCAGCAACGTCAACGCGACGCCGATGACGCGCAGATAATTTTGCACTTTGCCCGTCCTGCAACCGCGACATGAGCCGTCTGCCGCCGACGCACCGGTCGCAACCCTGGTCGAAACCAAGATTGATGACGAATTCATCGCAGGCGCGGTTCACCCACGACAGGCCGAGCACCAGATACGACACGAGCAGCACAGCGCCGTTCCAAACCCACGTGTCGAGAAAATCACAGACCCCGGCCCACCAGGCGTTGAACCGGATGACCGTGGCTTCATAGAGTTCATCAATGCAATATTTGTTCTGCAGCAGCGGGTAGATGTCGGGCCGCAGCCTTTTCCAAGCACGTCGTTTTCTTCCGCCGATTGAATCGGCTTGCGACCGTAAAGCCACCAGCCAAGGCCGAGGCCCGCAAAGACAATCACTGATGAGAGCAGCATCAGCGAAACAACATCGCTTGTGAAACCCGTTTCCCTGTCGATGCTGGCCCAAGAAATGATTGAAACCACGGCCAAGCCGGCGTGCCGATGAAGCCCAACAGAATGGCAAACGCCGCCAAGACAATCAACGGGACGGTCATCACGGCGGGGCTTTCGTGGGAAGTCGTTTCCCGTGGCTGCCTTCGTGAAGAAAGCGGCTGAATCGTTCCCATGCAAATGAGAGTCACCGGCGTTCTCACGAACGCCGCTACGATTCCGACCAAAGAACACCAGCGCCACCTGCCGCGTCATGTAGAACGCCGTGAGCAACGCGCCGAGGACGCCGAGATAAAACGGCATTTGCGAAACGCTCCAGCCATGCGCCGCGTGCAGAATTTCGTCCTTGCTCCAGAATCCGGAGAACAACAGCGGAAAGCCCGCTAACGCCAGCATGCCGATGGCATACGTCGCAAACGTTACCGGCATGAATTTGCGCAAGCCGCCCATGCGCCGGATATCCTGTTCCTCGTGGCATCCGTGAATCACCGAACCCGCGCCCATGAACAGCAGCGCCTTGAAAAACGCATGCGTAATCAGATGGAACATGCCCACCGCCACGCCGCCGACGCCCAAGCCCATCATCATGTAGCCGAGTTGCGAGACGGTGGAGTAAGCGAGGATGCGTTTGATGTCGTTTTGCGCGACGGCGATGCTCGCGGCGAAGACGGCGGTGATGGCGCCGATCCAAGTGACAACTTGCAGCGCAGGCGTATCAAAATTAAAAGCTATGGTCGGACTGGAACGAAACGGGTTGGACAGATACGCGCTCATCAAAGGATAAACTCGCGCGACGAGAAACACGCCTGCCGCCACCATTGTTGCCGCGTGGATGAGCGCGCTGACAGGCGTCGGACCTTCCATCGCGTCCGGCAGCCAGACGTGCAGCGGCACTTGGCCGGATTTGCCCATCGCACCGAGAAAAATCAGCAGACCGATTCCGGTCGAAACCGCCATGCCGACACCGGTTGTTTGCGCGACCAATCCGGCGAGTGCGGGTTGTTCCATGCAGCCCTCGCCGTTATCGTAGAAAAGCAGCGTGCCGGTCTGTGAATAGAGCCAGACCATGCCGAGCAGGAACGCCAAGTCGCCAACGCGCGTGGTGATGAACGCCTTTTTCGCCGCCGCCGCCGCGCTCGGTTTGTGATACCAGAAACCGATAAGCAGATACGACGTAAGACCGACCAGTTCCCAGCAGATGAACAGCAGCAACAGACTGTTCGCGATGACGACGCCCAGCATCGCGCCGGCGAACAGCGACAGGAAACAGAAGAAGCGCGTGAAGTTTTCGTCGTGCGCCATGTAGCCGATGCTGTAGATGAAAATCAGCAGGCCGACGAACGACACCATCACCAGCATCACCGCCGTGAGCGGATCGAGAACCCAGCCGAGCTTGAGGATGCCCGGGTCGCCGGCGGCGAATTGCAACCACTGGAAATTGAAAATCTCTTTCGCGCCTTCGTGACCGGCGCGCAAGCGTGTGAGCGAACGCATAGAGCGAAAGCAGGAAAGACATCACCATCGAACCGATGGCGAGCGACGCCGAGAATTTCCGGCAACGCTGCGGCATGAGCGCGCTCAATCCCGCCGCCAGAATCGGCAGCGCGGGAATCAGCCAGAGGTTTTTGACAATCCAACTCATCGCTTTGCTTCACGAACTGGAAAAGTTGAAATCACGTTTTCCAATTCAGATAACGATTTGTGAATAAATGTTTGGTCCAAATCGAAACCGAACTGTAGCCGGTTTCCAAAACTCGCGTCGTCTCTGACTTGTCCAGTAACTTTCATGTGCCCTTTTCCATCTCCGGTGACCTTCAAATCAAGCTGGTGCTCCATCGTGCTAAATTCAGCAACGCCTTCGAGCGACTCATAAACTTTCCGCAGTTGTTGAGCAAAACTGAGCAACTCAAAAGTCATAAACGCAGCATCTACATTTCCGACAAATTTCCCTGCTCCGATTTCCATCGAGGCCCGAAGCCAGTTTGCATCATAATAATTGTCAAATTTGTCGCGCTCGTAGCGATGCACCTCAACTACGACTCGTTCACCTTCCCATTGGCCAAAGATAATTTTCATTCCTTCAAAGAATTCATTTCATCCACATTGGTGGTTTTGTAATGCCGGTAAATTGAGATGATGAGTGCCAAACCAACCGCCGCTTCCGCCGCCGCGACGCCAATCGAAAAAATCACGAACATGATTCCGGTGAGCGCTTCCGGGTGTTCGCTGAAACGCCAGAACGCGATGAAGTTCAGGTTCGCCGCGTTGAGCATGAGTTCGATGCCGATGAGCACGATAATGGCGTTGCGCCGCGTCAACGCGCCCGCCATGCCGATGGCGAACAGAAACGCGCTCAGAATGAGATAAGTAGCGAGAGGAGTCATGTTTGATTGTGGATTGCGGATTGCGGATTGCGGATTGACTCCGGCACTTCGACCTTTGCGCCGTCATCCGGCTTCTGACTTCTGGTTTCCGCATTCTTTTCCCTCATTGCAATGATGACCGCGCCAATGAGCGCGGCGGTCAGCAAGAGGCCCACGACTTCCAGCGGCAAAACATATTTCGTCATCAGCGTGTCACCGATTTGTTTGACCGTGACGTCGGGCTGCGACGAGGCGTTGCGCTGGCTCGCAAAACTTTTGTTGATTGCCCAGGTCAAAACACCCAGCACGGCAAGTGCCACGGCTACGCCCGCGAACCACGACGTTGAAAATATTCCGCCCTGCGGAGCTTCGCCGCTGCGCGTGAGCAGAACGGCGAACACGATGAGAATGGCCACCGCGCCGACATAGACGAGGATTTGCGCGAACCCGACGAATTGCGCGTCGAGTTGCAGATACACCGCCGCCAGACTGACAAATGTCACCACCAGCGCCAGCGCGCAATGCACGAGGTTGCGCAGGCTCATCGCCGCGACGGCGCTCGCGATGGTCAAAGCTGAGAGGACGATGAAAGGCAAAGTCATTTCCGATCTACAAATTACGATTTACGAATTGCTCAGTCCGCATAGCGATACAAGCGTTTCGCGATGTTCTTCTGCCTGAACAGACCGCGGCACAGCGCGATGTAGGGCACGACGACCATGGCGGCGCACACGATCCAGCGCGCGACGCCAGCACCCATGAAATGCCAGACGCCCGCGACGACGAGGTTGATCAGCGTCATAGGTAGCATGAATTTCCAGGCGAAGTTCATGAGCTGGTCCATGCGCAGGCGGGGCACGGTGCCGCGCACCCAGATCAACAGGAAGATGCAAGCCATGACCTTTGTAAAAAACCAGATCCAGGTGGGAATCCACGCCAGCCACGACAGCGGCGCGCCGTAGCCGCCAAGGAACAGCGTCGCGGCCATGCCGCCGGCGGCGAACATGCCGAAGTATTCCGCCATGAAGAAAATCGCGAACTTGAAGCCGGAGTATTCGAGGAAATAGCCTGCGACGATTTCGGACTCGCCTTCCGGCAGGTCGAAAGGCGAGCGGTTGGACTCGGCGGCGGCAGCGGTGATGAACAAAAGGAAGCCTGCAAAACCCCACGGTGTGAAGACAAACCATTTCGGCAGCCAGCCGAAATAACCCTGCTGCGCCTCGACAATCTTTCACTGGCGAAAGCGAACCGACGATCATCACCACGGTCACGGCGGAAAGAATGAGCGGCACTTCGTAGCTGATCATCTGGGCGATGCCGCGCATCGCGCCGAGCAGCGAATACTTGTTCCGGCTCGACCAGCCGGCCATGAACACGGCCAGTTCCGCGCCTGCGCCGACGGCAAAAAAGTAGAGCAGGCCGGCAGTCGAGATCTAGCGGCGTCATGTTGCGGCCATAAGGCAGCACGGCAAATGTCAGCGTGATCGGCGCGAGCATTGCCAGCGGCGCAAGAAAATGAACCACTTTGTCCGCAGCGTGCGGAACAAAATCCTCCTTGATCAGCGCCTTGATGCCATCGGCGGCGGGCTGGCCGAAACCAAACAGGCTGATGTTCGTCAGCGGAATGCCGACGCGGTTCGGGCCGTAACGATTCTGGATGCGACCAAGGCCTTTCCGCTCAAAAACCGTGGCGACGGCGAACAACGCGCCAAAGACGGACAGAATCGCCGCAACAATGAGGACAATCGAAACCAGCGGCTGCCAGGCTGGTGGAAACAACCCCACGAGCCAGTGTTTCAGCAAAACAAAAATTTGGTCGGTTGCGTCTGACATCGTTTGTTCAGGTCGAAAAGTTCCTGCGAAAGTTCGCCACAGCGACGATTGAAATCAAGGCTGGAGAACCGCCTGCCGGCGCGTTGAATACGTCCAGTTTGCCGGCGAACTGCGATGCATTTCCCTTTGCGCCCAATGAACTCATTTCGTGATTGTTGTTCCGGGCGCTGGCTTGGCCGCCGCCGCATTGGCCTTTGCTTGGGCTTTGTTTTTTTCAGCGGCGAGACGGTCGTCCACTTCCGCCGCCTCCGTGGGGTGAATCTTGCGGTAATGATCGTTGGACTTGGCGAGTTGATTTTTGTGCAACAGCAACGCGCCGAAACGGTCGGCGGTGCTCAGTTCGAACTCCTTGTCCATCTTGATCGCGTCGAACGGGCAGACCTCGACGCAAATCTGGCAGCTCATGCAAACGGACATGTCAATGTCGAACATCGCCGGATAGAATTGCGCCTTGCCCATGTAATCGGGCTTCTTGTCCTTGCTCTTCTCGATGTAGATGCACTTGGGCGGGCATTCCTTCTCGCAAATCTGGCAGGCGACACAGCGCAGGCCCTTCTCCCAGTCGTCGCCGTCGTAAACAAGAAACGGGAAATTGCGGACGGCTTCGCTCAACGTCTGCCGCTCTTCCGGATATTGGATCGTGGGCAGGCGCTCGTCGGACACGTAACTGCCGAGGAAATTCCTGGCCGTGACCGCCATGCCTTTGATGATTGCTTCGCCGAGCATAAAAATTAGTCCAAAGTTCAAGGTCCAAGGTCTAAGGTCGGAGTCCAGAGTTCGGCCATGCGTGATGATCGACTTTGGACTTGAGACTTTGAGACCCGAGACTTTCACCGGTCCACCTCGCCCAGCACGATGTCCACGCTGCCGAGAATGATCACCACATCGGCCACGATGTGGCCGAGGCACATGTCTTCGAGGATCGTCAGGTTGATGAAACTCGGCGGGCGGACGCGGTAGCGATACGGATTCGGCGAGCCGTCGCTGATGAGGTAAAAGCCCAAGTTCGCCTTTCGGCGCTTCGATGCGGCCGTAAGCTTCGCCGGCTTTCGGACGGAACCCGCGCAGTTTCGCTTTCGGGTCGATGATCGGGCCGTCCGGAATCTTCGGCAGCGCCTGCTGCAAAATCTTCACCGACTCGCGCATCTCCAGCACGCGCATCATGTAGCGGTCGTAAACATCGCCGTGCTCGCCGAGCGGCACGCGGAACTCGAACCGGTCGTAAATGCCGTATCTGTCCACCTTGCGGATGTCGTAATTCACGCCGCTGGCGCGCAGCATCGGGCCGGTGATGCTGGCGTTGATGGCGAGTTCGCGCGGCAGCGACGCCGACGCCCTGCGTGCGGGCCATCAGGATTTCGTTCTCGTTCAGCAGCGTCTCGAACTCGTCGAGGAAGCGCGGGAAATCATCCACGACTTTCTGCGCCTGCTCGATCCAGCCCGCCGGCGCGTCGCAGCGGCAGCCGCCGAAACGCATGAAATTGCACATCATCCGCGCGCCGCTGATCGCCTCGAACAGGTCGAGGATTTTTTCGCGCTCGCGGAACGCATACATCAGCGGCGTGCCCATCGCGCCCATGTCCTGAAGCAGAAAGCCGCAGAGCGAGGCGTGGTTTTGCAGGCGGGTCAATTCGGCGAGGATGACGCGCAGGTATTCGGCGCGCTCCGGCACCTGCAGCCCGGCGAGCTTCTCGACGGCCAGGGCGTAAGCCCAGTTGTTCGTCATCGAGCAGAAATAATCGAGCCGGTCGGTGTAAGGCATCGAGCCAAGATAAGTCGTGCTCTCGCCGATCTTCTCGTGATTGCGGTGCAGGTAGCCGAACACGGGCTTGAGCTTCACCACGCGCTCGCCGTCGAGAACGACATCCATGCGGAACACGCCGTGCGTCGAGGGATGCTGCGGCCCCATCGAAACTTCGAGCAGATTCGCCTTCGCATCACCGCCGGGAGAAGTTTTGGGTGACGGTGAAACTCGGCAGCGGCCTTCCGTGCCGCAGGGAGGCATGGTGTCAGGGCGGAATTCGGTTGCCTGCTCATGCCTTTGCCTCCGCCGGGTAATGCTGCTTTCGCCTTCTCCAGCACGTCATCGTGCGGCGTCGGCTCGTATTCGTAATCGTCCGGCTCGACGTAATCCTTGCGCATCGGAAAATCCTTGAACTCGTCCCACATCAAAATGCGGCGCAAGTCCGGATGGCCGTCGAAGACGATGCCGTAAAGGTCAAAAATCTCGCGCTCCTGAAATTCCGCGCCGCGCCAGACCGGCGTGAGCGAAGGCACATGGGTTTTGTCCGTCCGGTTTTCGGTGCGCAGCCGGAGAATGACCGGCCCGTGCTTCATTCTCCATCGAGTAAAGGTGATAGACCACTTCGAGATAGCCGGGGCTCAGCGTGTCTATCGTTTCTTCGATTTCCTTTTCCACGCCATCCACGACGACCTGCTTCTTGACTTTCGTCTTCTCTGATTTCGGCGTCCGGCCAGTCCACGCCGGTGACGTTCGAGGCGTAGTCCAGGCGCAGTTCCGCGTCGTCGCGCAGAAACTTTGCCACGGCCAGCGCGTGCTCGTTGTCCACAAGCAACGAATGCTGGCCCGACGGGCTGTCCGTTCGGAATGATTTCCAACCGCGCGCCGGGAACAGCGGCTTCTACGCGGGCTTTGATTTGTTCGAGCGTTTCCACGTTTAACCATTCTTCACGCAGGGTCGGCGCCTGTCCAAAGTTCCGGATTACTTCGGCGGCACAAGGTCGTGTTCGCCATACTCCGGCACCGGGAATTCGCTTGGCGCATCGGCATCGAGATGCCGCGGGCGCTGCGGGCCGGTGAGCTTTTGCTCGTCAATTTTTTGCTGCAACGTCATGAACGCGTGCAGCAACGCCTCCGGCCGCGGCGGACAGCCGGGAATATGCACATCCACCGGAATATAGCGGTCAATGCCCTTGAGCACGTTGTAGCCTTGCTTGAACGGCCCGCCGGAAATCGCGCAAGCGCCCATCGCGATGACGTATTTCGGCTCGGTCATCTGGTTGTAAAGCCGCACCACCTGCGGTGCCATTTTCTTCGTCACCGTGCCGGCCACGATCATCAAGTCCGCCTGACGCGGCGACGGGCGGAACACTTCCGCGCCGAATCGCGCGAGATCCCAGCGCGACATGGAGGCGGCGATCATTTCGATGGCGCAGCAGGCCAGGCCGAAGCCCAGCGGCCAGATGGAATTCTTGCGTCCCCAGTTGTAAAGCTCCTCCAGCGTCGTGACAAAGATTCCCTGCTTGCTCAGTTCGCTTTTAAGTCCTTCATCCATGTGCGATAAAATTTACAATTAAGATTAAGAAAAATTAAGATGAAAAGTAAAGAAGGCATCCACCAGTTCGTAGGTTCATTTTGGTCCTGTCTCTCCCCGTTCATTTCCACGTCAGCACGCCCTTCTTCCACGCCCAGACCAGTCCCTCGACCAGCAGCAGCAGAAAAACCATCATCGCCACGAACGCGCCCACCGGCAACCCCGTGAACGCCACCGCGAACGGCAGCAGGAAAATCGTTTCCACGTCGAAGATCAGAAAGATGATCGCGTAAAGGTAATACTCGGATTTGAACTGCATCCACGCGTCGCCCTTGGATTCCAAGCCGCATTCATAGATGGCATTTTTGATCTGGCCCGGCTTGCGCGGCGAAAACTTCCTTGCCCAGAGCCACGCCAACGCCAGCGGCACGCCCCCCAGCGCCAAAGCGCCGATAAGCAAAACCACGATGAACAGATAAGGATTGTATGATACCATGCTCAAAATTCGTCGCTTAAAACTACAGCAGGCTACGAATTGGAGCAAACAGCGTCAAGGAATGGCCAAGAATCGTTGCATTTATGCCAAAATAAAGGAAAAAACGACTTACGGGGTGGCCCGTTCGATTTTGGTCGAAACCTTCTTCAACTCTTGGAAAATAATTATCCTGAAATCCCGGAACTTTTTTTCAGCATTTGTCGCATCTCTTCTGGATAATTGGGATTTGAATCGGACAATACGCCCATAACCATTTGTACACGCACATCAATGGAATTGTTTGGAAGTTGAGATATTTGCACCACTAAATGCTCCAGGGAACTTCCCAGAAGCAGTTTGGCCTTGCCCCGATTTGGTGGACAGTGGATGTGTGATTGTGTGAGCTAAGGGTCAGCACACATGAATACTACCGAAAACACCCCTACTCGTAAATACAAGCGATACGACGAAGCCTTCAAGCGTCAAGCCGTGGAGCACTGGATGCTCTCCGGCAAGTCCGGGCGGATCATTGCCGCCGAACTGGGCATCAACGTTCAAAGCCTGCACCAGTGGAAGCAGCAGTTCAAAGCGCTGCCCGCCGGCCAGGTGGCCGGCACGCTCGAAGCCCTGCAGGCCGAGAACCGCCGGCTGCAAAAGGAGCTGCGGCGGGTCGCGCAGCAGCGTGACATTCTAAAAAAAACATTGGGTATAATCTCCGAACCGGTCGA
This sequence comes from uncultured Verrucomicrobiae bacterium, assembly GCA_963714605.1. Classification (GTDB taxonomy): domain Bacteria; phylum Verrucomicrobiota; class Verrucomicrobiia; order Limisphaerales; family CAVQOW01; genus CAVQOW01. The sequence continues at coordinate 240,855 of CAVQOW010000009.1, forward strand.
CAGCGGTTTGATCGGATAAAAGCCATGCACCCCGAATATCCTATTGCCGAGTTGTGCCAGGCGTTGAAGGTTACACGCAGTGGCTATCACGCTTGGGCTGCTCGACGGCCTGGGCCGCGTGCGCAAGCCAACACGACATTGTTACCGCTCATCGAACAAGCGCATCTGGAAAGCCGCCGGACTTACGGCAGCCCACGGGTGCATCAATGGCTGCAACAACGCGGACACCCTTGCGGACGCCATCGCATTGCCCGGCTCATGCGCGCAGCCTGTTTGCGCAGTCAGACGCGCCGCCGCTTTCGTGCGCCGAGTCTGACCGACAGCAACCACGATCTACCCATCGCGCCGAATCGATTGCGCCAAGTCGCCGCCCCGGTCCACCGTGATGCGGTTTGGGTGGCCGACCTCACTTACGTGAACACCGACGAAGGTTGGCTCTACGTCGCCGGGGTTTTGGATCGCTGCACCCGCCGTTGCGTGGGTTGGGCAATGGGCGAGAGTCTGGCCACCACGCTGCCGCTGGCCGCTTTGGAGATGGCTTTGGCTCATCGTTGTCCGCCTGCGGGTCTGGTCCATCATTCCGATCGGGGTGTCCAATACGCCAGCGAGGCTTATCGGCAACGGCTCGCGCGGGCGGGTGTCATCCCGAGCATGAGTCGGCGCGGCAACTGTTATGACAACGCGCTCATGGAAAGCTTCTGGAGCAGCCTCAAACGTGAACTCATCCATCGAACTCATTTCGCCACGCGTCAGGAAGCGCGCGCGGCGATCTTTGAATGGATTGAAATCTTTTACAACCGGGAGCGGCTCCACAGCGCGCTCGGCTATAAATCCCCTGTGGACTTTGAAACTCAACTCAACTAAAAAACCCCGTGACTCATGCACTCACACACTGTCCACCAAATCGGGGCAAGGCCATGTCCATCAAATCGGGGCAAGGCCAAAACACATTGTTGATTTGCCCGAAGAACAAGCGGCAAGCCCTCTGATTTTACCGGCCATGCTGACTGATTTTGCACAGTTCCGAGAATACCCTGCACCCAACTAGACGTGTTATGCTTCGACTTCATTCAAACAAAAAACCGCTCGGTTGCAAGTTGATTTCAATTCATTATTGGAAAAGGGGACTTCGTTTCCGAAGGCCTCTCCAATCACCAATCAAATAGATGCTCACTTGGGACAACTCGCGTTATTTGCATACAAGGCGGTTGAAGTAAGCCGGTCATCGTGTTGTTGGACAATCTGGCCGCCACGCAACTGCTGGTGCGCTTGACACCGGTGACCAATGCCAAATCGTATCAACTCCAGACGAACACCAACGGCAACGGCACCTGGCAGGACGCGGGCATCTTCACACAGGCCCGCCGCATCGAACTGGGTAATCTCACGTCAGGCGCCACCTATGGCGTCCGGGCGCGGGCCATCGGCGGCAGCACCGGTCACAGTGACTGGAGCGACCCGGTGTCGCACATCGTCACCTAAAGGGAAAACTGGTGGTTGAGGGTTCAACCGCCAGCATAGGGATTTGCCTGGGCAACCGGGCAACGGGTGATGGTTAAGTTCCCCTTTCCATGGCCTGTTGCCCGGATTTGATTTGAACCATCGCCGCAGCCGGTCAGCACTACCACAAACAACAGGGAGGGTTGTATTCAGCCGGCATACTCAATTCTGACTCGGTTTTAAGCGTTTCAACCCGACTTCGTGCGCGATGTCGTCAAACTCCTCGTGGCTGACTTCCCTCAAGTTGTTTGCCCTTGGCGATGAGCTTCTCGTTGATCTTGACGACTTTCTCGGTCATCTCTTCGTGCGTCTCTTCGGTGCCACCGGCGAGAAGAAAATTTGGTCCTGTCGTGAGGCGCTTGTGGCCATCGGAATCCAATCCGACGCCCAACATTATTGCACGGCGTTTCTTTTTGCGGCTAATGTTCGCCATGAAGTCAAGCTAGTGGTCACAAGATAGCCGGTCAAGCATCCGACTGGCAGCCAGTTCAACCATTCGCCCCGTGAATTGGCACGGTCAGCGGCTTGCCATTGTCGCCTGGACCGAGTTTCAACAGAAACGGCACGGCAACCTTCGCCCATTCAGTCGCAGTCGGATATGACGATGCCGAACTGCCAAAACAACTTTGCAGCATTTCCGTGTTGATGATGCCGGGATTGAGCGGAACGGCGGCCATGCTCTCGCCGTGGCGGGACAATTCCTGCGCGAGCGACTGCGTCAATCCTTCCGTCGCCCACTTCGTCGCGCAGTACGGCGCGACTTGCGCATCGGTCGAGCGCCCCCAGCCGGAACTGAAATTCACGATCACTCCCCTGCCCTGTTTCACCATGGCCGGCACAAAGTGACGAATCACGTTGGCGACGCCTTTGATGTTGACGTCAATAATCTCCGAAAATTCCTGCGGACTCAATTCCCACAACGGCGCGAGCCGGTTCATCAGGGCGGCGTTGTTCAGCAACAAATCCGGCGGCCCATACGAGGTTAAAACCGCGTTAGCCCACGATTTCACCTCTTCGTCGTTGGCCACGTTCAATGGACGAAAATCGTGAGGTTTACCGTGGGCCTGCCTCAGCCGGTCAATCTCCTTTGCCGACCGGCCACATCCCGCCACGGTGTGCCCCAACCGGACGAATTCCCCGACCATCGCCCTGCCAAGGCCGCGCGTGACGCCAGTGATCACAATCAATTTGTTACGTGCCATACGACTATTTTCGAACTAACCGTCTGAAGCTCTTGCACCGCTACCGCGTCGCTAAATCCATCCGAACGAACACAACGCTATTCCCGCGGGTTGAACCGTGACTCGCGCGAAAGCTGTTCCCACAATTTGCGCTCGGCTTCTGTGACGCGACTGGGCACTTCGATGCGCGTGACCACGATCAAATCGCCGTGCCCGCCGTCGTGTTGTGGCAGTCCGCGACCGCGCACGCGCAACTTTTGTCCGCTCTGGGTGCCGGGTGGAATTTTGATTTGCACACGCTCGCCAAGTGTCGGCACGGAAATGCTCGCGCCCAGCACTGCTTCCCACGGCGCAAGCTCGGCTTCGTAAATTAAATTGTGATCCTCGACGTTAAAGTCCGGGTGTTTCGCCAGTCGCACTCGCAGGAACAGATCGCCCGCCGCGCCGCCAGACGTGCCAGCTTCGCCGCGACCTGCCAGCCGCAACCGCTGACCTTCCGTGACTCCGGCGGGAATTTTGACCTGATACGTCCGGTTCTTCGACACGCGCCCGCTGCCGTTGCATACGTTGCAAATCTGCCGCCCGCGTTGGCCTGTCCCGTCGCAATGCTCGCACTCGCCGGCAGCACGCACGTTGACGGAGCGCAACGAGCCGCGCATCGCCTCCTCCAGCGTGACCATGATGTCGCCTTCGACGTCGCGTCCGCGCTCGGCGGCATCATCCTCAGCAAAACCTGTTGCGCGACCAAAGCCGCTTCTGCCACGCGCTGCCTGACCGAAAAGCTGCTCGAAAAAATCGCTGAAACCCGTGCCGCCAAGCTCAAATTCAAAATCCGCGCCGCCCGGCCCGCTGCGCTGATATGTGCGCCCGCCGGTGAACGATTCCCAGCCCGGCGGCGGACGAAATTCCGCACCCGCCTTCCAGTTCGCGCCCAGTTCGTCGTAACGCTTGCGCTTGGTCGGGTCGCCAAGCACTTCATAGGCCTCGTTGATTTCCTTGAATTTTTCCTCGGCCTTTTTTTTGTCCTTGGCGACGTCGGGATGGTATTGCCGCGCGAGCTTGCGGAACGCCTTCTTGATTTCAGCATCGCTGGCGCTGCGAGAAACGCCCAAGGTCTCGTAATAATCTTTAAATTGAACGGCCATGTCCTGCGAGCGCGCCGCCATGTCCGGCGACTGCGCGTCGGACACAACGATGCTCGACGCGGGCGATTTGTCAAAACTTCCGTTGACGCCAAAAATAGAGAAAGGACTGTGATGGAACAGGGACGACATGAGTTTCATGCGAAACAACCACGGAAAAAATCTGGTCAAAAATTGGCTTGCCAAGAGAAACGAGGAGGAGTAAGAACGATCCCGGAGAACGAGTCGTTTCAACTATGCCTTAAAACCAACAACAAATAATTCGCGAGCTTCGGCTCCTGTCCACGTCAAAACTGGCATTTTAATTGGAAGGACAGTGCTGGAAGCACGCCCGGAACGGGCGTGCCGAAAGCGTTCTTTCCAAGGCACGCCAGTGCCTGACGTGGGGCGTGAGTAGTCACACCGGTTGGGTGTGGGAGTCGTGCTTGTTCGGAAAGGAAAGAAAATGAAAACATCGCGGGTGGTGTCGGCGACGGGTGGCGCGGTTCTGGCCATGATTTTGGGATTCAATTTCGGATTACACTCACAGACGATCGGAACGGGACAGATAACAGGATTGCAACAGGTCTCACCACAATCTTTGCCTCAGAGCGGGACCTTCTATCGAGTTCAAAGATCGAATTACCCACCCTTGCCGTTTGATCCGTTTCCCGAACTGCCGGTTTATTCCCTTGGCAACGATCGTTTCTTGATTGATGACAGTTCGGTGGATTACGCGCAATTGGAAGCAGCGCAGCAGGCTCAACTGACAGCTCAGAGCAGTGCGACGGTTGGTTTGATGTCGGCGAGCGGCGGAGGCCTTGGTCTTTCCCCGCTCGTCTATGACTATGGCTCAACCAATTTGTGGCTTGAAATCGTCGCGTGGAGCAATGCAACGGCGTATTTAACGATTCACCCGCCGTCGAACGTGACCAATGGGATGTATGGTCTGCTTTACTGCACGAACATTGACCCGCCCATCTCGTGGCAATGGCTGACGTATAGCGAGCCGGGGCAGACGAACCTGATTGTTCCCAATGCCACTGATGCGCAGGGCTTTTACCGGCTCCGCACTGCGAACTATTCCTTCGGCACCAATTTCTGGTTCGCCTTCTTTTTTATGGAATCGGAAAATGGCTATAACTTGTCCGTTTGCATCTCCAGTCCGGCAGGCGCCGACCGGGACAGTGACCATTCCCGGACTAGGAATCACCAACGTTTTCTCGGTGGCCGCGGGAACGGCAACAAATATTCCCATTAACAACAACGCAATGATAGGGGGTGAGGGTGAGCGGAGTGAAAATAAAGGTATTCACATTACTGCCAGCCAGCCGGTGGCAGTCTATGCGCTGAACTATGCACAGCATGCCTCCACAGCGTTTACGTGTTATCCGACGCCGTTGCTGGGTACCAATTACTGTGTCTTGGCGCGTCCGTCCCTTTGTGAGTATTATTCCGAGTTGGGCATCGTCGCAACTGCCACCGGCACCACCAGGGTGACCAACACACCTTCGACAAACGCTGGCATTTACGGACATATCAATGCTTATACCACGAACTTGCAGGCAGGACAGGCGTATCAAATCATGAGCAATTGGGATACGAATGACGTGACAGGAACCTGGATCACCTCGGACAAACCGATTGCGGTATTCGCAGGTGCGGATCTTGCTTTCGTGCCCGACCGACAAACTGAGGCTGGAAATCCATTGATGCAGGAACAACTGCCGGTGGATTCGTGGGGCACAAACGCGTTGTCTCTGGGTTTTGCCGGGCGACAGAATGGAGACAGTTACCGCGTGCTGGCGGCTTACAGCAACACGGTGATCACCATCACGGGCAACATAATTACAAGCGTGAATGAAAGCAACGGACCACCTTGGACGGTGACCAAAACCAATGAGACGCTGACAGTGGGTCTGACGAGCAGTGTGCCTTTTGACATCATCATTGACGGGCTGGCGCAGTTTCAGGCCAATCAACCCATTCAAGTGGCGCAGTTCGCGAATGGAACGTATTTCGATGGATCTGAAGCAGATCCTTGCGAGATATTGTTGCCGCCCGCTGGTCACTATTTGAAAACAAACATCGTCTATACTCTGCCCAACGACAGCATCAATGGAGACTTTGACGAGAATTTTTTGAATATCATCGTGCCGCAATCGGCGACCAATAGCACGCGGGTGGACGGTTCGCTTGTCGCCGCCACCAACTTTGTGGCGATTGGAACAAGCGGTTACTATGGAGCGCAACTCTCCGTGGCGAACAGTGGCACACATAAGATAACCAGTTCTCAGCCCGTGGGCGTCGAGGTTTATGGCTGGGGAGTTACTGACGCCTACGGCTATTTTGGCGGCGTGGTCAATGACAATTCCCATGTTTAACTAATAAAAGGAATCTATATGAAAAATGTAATCATCATGGTTTCGGTCATACTACTGACTCAGCAAATCACTCAAGCTCAAGGAACAATTTACCTGTCCAACTTGGGCCAGCCATCCGCTGGCAGCCTTGCAGTGGGAAGTGATTCATGGGTGGCGGCAATGTTTCAAACGGGAGCCAATGCCGGCGGGTATGTGCTTAACTCCGTTCAATTGGGGATGGCGGACGCCTCCGGCAACCCCAGTGGTTTCACGGTAATGATTTACGCGAACATCGTTCCTCCCATCGGCATTTTTCCCGGCAACAGCCTCGGCACACTGACTGATTCTTTGAATCCAGTGACCAGCGGCATTTACACATATACTCCTCGTTCAAGCCTCACGCTGTTGCCTGGTACCCCTACTTTATTGTTCTTACTGCCGAAACAGCCATCGCCAATGGCGCTTATGAATGGAGCGTTGCAGGCGCAAACTCCTATAATCCAAGTGGGGGCTGGTTCAGTTTTGGAGGTGCTTTGACTTCCATTGATGGTTCATCTCTCTCTTGGAATCCGACTTCAAGCATTTTCCCTCAATTTGCTATCACCGCGACGCCCGTTCCCGAACCCGACACTTTTTGTTTGTTCGGCTTGGGCGGCTTGTGCTTCCTCTGGCAACGCCGCAGACTTTGATGAGAACTTTTTGAACATCATCGTGGCCCGATCGGCGACCAACAGCACATGGGTGGATGGTTCGCTTTTGGCCGCCACCAACTTTGTGGCGATTGGAACGAGCGGCTACTACGGAGCGCGACTCATCGTGACGAGTGGCGTGCATAGAGTGACCAGTTCCCAGCCCGTGGGCGTCGAGGTTTATGGATGGGGGATTTGGGATGCCTATGGCTATTTTGGTGGAATCGTCAAATGAAAATTCCCATGTTCAACTAACAAAAAATCTCTATGAAAAAATTAATCATCGTGTTTTCGGTCGGACTGTTGATTCAACAGATTACGCAAGCACAAGGAACGGTTTATTTATCAAATCTGGGCCAGTCATTTCCTGACAGTAATCCTGTAGCAAGTGACTCTTGGTTGGCAGCGGATTTTATTACTGGAAATAATGCCGGCGGATATTTACTTGATTCCTTCGAGTTAGGGATGGCAAATGCAACCGGTAACCCGAGTGGCTTCACGGTCATGTTATACTCAGCAACGGGCATTGCGGGTGTTAACCCCGGCAGCAGCCTCGGCACTTTGACTGGTTCTTTGAGTCCAATAAGTGCTGGCACTTATACTTATACTCCAGCGGCAGACCTGTTCTTATCTCCAAGCACCCGTTATTTTATTGTGTTAAACGCCGGGACAATTGTTGCCAATGGAGCTTATGAATGGAACTACACAAGCACATTTTCATACAATCCAAGCGGTGGTTGGTTTGGTGTTGCAGTTACTATTGCCTCTAGCGATGGCTCTTCTTGGTTTAGACTTGGTCTTAGTCCAAATTACGATTATTCTGAAATTGCCATCACCGCGACGCCCGTTCCCGAACCCGGTGTTTTAAGTTTGTTAGGCTTGGTCACCTTATGCTTCCCTCTGGCATCACCGGAGACTTTGATCAAAATTACCTGAACCTCATCGTGGCCCAATCGGCGACCAACAGCATGTGGGTGGATGGTTCACTGGTGGCTGCCACCACCTTTGTGGCGATTGGAACAAGCGGTTACTATGGCGCGCGACGCAGCGTAACGATTGGCATACATACTGTGACCAGCTCACAACCAGTAGGCGTTGAAGTTTATGGATGGGGGATTTGGGATGCCTACGGCTATTTTGGCGGCGTGGTTAAATGACAATCCAAGTGATAAAAATAAGAAAGGAACTTATATGAAAAAGCTAATCAGCGGCGGCATTGTTCTGGCAATAGGACTGATGACGTCGCAAATCACCCAAGCCCAGGGAACGATGACTTATATATCCAATTTGGGTCAGCCATCTGCTGGTGGTAATTCTGTTGGTAGTGATTCATGGTACGCGGTGGAATTCAGGACCGGACCCAACGTTGGGGGGTATGTTCTAAACACCGTTCAGTTGACGATGACGGACGCATCGGGCAGTCCTAGCGGCTTTACAGTGATGCTTTACTCAGCATTTGTTGGCGCTGGTACTTCTCCCGGAAGCAGCCTCGGCACTCTGAGTGGTTCTTTGAATCCAGTGACCAGTGGTATTTACACCTATACTCCAACTTCAAGCCTCACGCTGTTGCCCGGCACCTTTTATTTTATTGTGCTTACCGCCGGAACAGCGGTTGCCAATGGTGCTTATGGCTGGAGTTATGTGGGCACATACTCCTATAGTCAAAGTGGTGGCTGGGGGACGGATGCCAGTGTTCTTCATTGCAGCGACGGCTCATCGTGGAGTCCTATTTTAAGCGTTGACGCTCAATATGCCATCACCGCGACGCCCGTTCCCGAGCCCGGTGTTTTTGGTTTGTTCGTCTTGGGCGGCTTGTGCTTCCTCTGGCAATGCAGGAGACTTTGATGTAAATTGCCTGAACCTCATTGTTCCACAATCGGCGACCAACAGCACGCGGGTGAATGGTTCGCTTGTGGCAGCCACCAACTTTGTGGCAATTGGAACAAGCGGTTACTATGGCGCGCGACTCACCGTGAGTAACAGCGGCGTTTATACAGTGACCAGTTCCCAGCCCGTGGGCGTCGAAGTTTATGGATGGGGCTATTATGACGCCTATGGCTATTTTGGCGGCATCGTCAAATGACAATCCAAATGATAAAACAAGATAGGAACGTGTATGAAAAAAATAATCATTGCCGGCATCATTGCTTCTGTAATTGGACTGATGGCTCCACGAATCACTCCAGCACAGGGAACGATAACTTACTTGTCCGGCCTCGGCCAGCCATCCACTGGCAGCGTTGCTGTGGGAAGTGATTCATGGCTGGCGGTGGGGTTCGGAACGGGAAACAATGCCGGCGGGTATGTGCTTAACTCCGTTCAATTGGGGATGGCAGACGCATCGGGCAGTCCTAGCGGCTTTACAGTGATGCTTTACACGGCCGTCGGCCTTGCCGGACTTTCTCCCGGAAGCAGCCTCGGCACTCTGAGCGGTTCTTTGAATCCAGTGACCAGTGGTATTTACACCTATACTCCAGCTTCAAGCCTCACGCTGTCGACCGGCACCGATTATTTTATTGTGCTCACCGCCGCAACAGCCATCGCCAATGGCGCTTATTGGTTAAGCGAATGCGCCTTTCCCCCTAGTTCAAGTGGCAACTGGGGGGCAGATAACGCTGTTATCCAGTCCAGTGATGGCATTTCAGGTTGGTTGCCAACTCCATATTTAGGCATCGCTCAATTTGCGATCACCGCGACGCCCGTTCCCGAGCCCGGCACTTTTTGTTTGTTCGGCTTGGGCGGCTTGGGCTTCCTCTGGCATCGCCGGAGACTTTGATGAGAACTTCTTGAACATCATCGTGGCCCGATCGGCGACCAACAGCACTTGGGTGGATGGTTCGCTTTTGGCAGCCACCAACTTTGTGGCAATTGGAACAAGCGGTTACTATGGCGCGCAAATCACCATCACGACCAACGATGCGCATACGGTGACGAGTTCCCAGCCCGTGGGCGTTGAAGTCTATGGGTGGGGAACCTTTGATGCCTATGGCTATTTTGGTGGCTTGGTCAAATGACAATCCAAGTGATAAAACAAGAAAGGAATTAATATGAAAACAATAAATATTGCCAGTATCATGGTTTTCGCGGTTGGACTGCTGACTCCACGAATCACTTCAGCGCAGGGCACGATAACTTACTTGTCTGGCTTGAGCCAGCCATCCACTGTCCACCAAATCGGGGCAAGGCCAAAGTGACTCATGGGTGGCAATGGGGTTCGGAACGGGAAACAATGCTGGCGGGTATTCATTGGATTCTGTCCAACTGGCAATGATGGATGCCTCAGGCAACCCCAACGGTTTCACAGTCATGTTATACTCAGCAACGGTTAATACAGATATATCCCCTGGCAGTAGCCTCGGCACTTTGACTGGTTCTCTGAGTCCAATAAGCGCTGGCACTTATACTTATACTCCGGCATCAAGCCTCATACTGTCGCCCGGCACCGATTATTTTATTGTGCTTACCGCCGGAACTGCAGTTGCCAGTGGTGGTTATTGGTTGAGCCAGTGCGCTTTTCCCCCTAGTTCAAGCGGTGGTTGGAATACTGCTATTAATGGCGTTCTCCGCTCCAGCGATGGTACCTCCGGTTGGTCTTTCACTCCATATTCAGGCATCGCTCAATTTGCGATCACCGCGACGCCCGTTCCCGAGCCCGGTGTTTTAAGTTTGTTAGGCTTGGGCGGCTTGTGCTTCCTCTGGCAATGCAGGAAACTCAACACGCGCCGCGTTGTCACTCCAACTACGTTGTGCGTTTTTCAGGAACAACTATCTATTATGTTCGTCGTCGGACTCCTGGCTCAACAAATTACCCATGCCCAGGGAACTATCTATCTATCTAATTTAGGTGAAGCATCCGTCGGAGGATCACCTGTAGGAAGCGATTCACCGAACGGATTCAGCTTTATAACTGGACAAAATGCTGGAGGATATTTGCTTGACTCTATCCAATTATCGATGACAGACGCTTCAGGCAATCCCAGCGGCTTTGCCGCTATGATGTACATGCTGGTTGATCCTGCCAGTGGTTCCGAAACCTACATCGGTACTCTTAGTGGTTCTTTGAATCCAGCGGTCGCTGGTATTTACGCTTATACTCCGACTGATAATCTGATATTACTGCCAAACACCTATTATTCACTTCTATTAACCGCCGAAACAGCAGTGGCGAATGGCGCTTATGAGTTAAGTCTTACAGGCACAAATCTTGGGTATCCCAGCAATGGGTGGGCGGGTCCTGGTTTCGGTAATTTCTCCATCGCAACTGAATTTCCCCAATATGCCATCACCGCGACGCCCGTTCCCGAGCCCGGCACTTTTTGTTTGTTCGGCTTGGGCGGCTTGTGCTTCCTCTGGCATCGCCGGAAAGCAAAGACGGTTTAATGAAAAATATCGTCATCAGCGGCTGGGCTTGAACTTGTACGCGCCAACCATAGCAGCGGGATTGGCAATGAGTCGCTCTGAAAATTATACATGGCCAGTCACGGGCAAGACGAAACAGTTCAGAAACGAAACTGAATCGGAAAGAATCGTTGCAAAAACGCCCCGCAACCGCATAAAGTTTCGGCATGGTTCAGACGGCGACCAGCCACGCACCGGTAAGCGATGCAACTTTAGTGCGCGATGCGTATCTGAAAGCGTATCGCCTCATGCTGTTGGCGCGCTTGATGGATGAAAAGTTCGCCAGCTTGTATCGCGCGGGCAAAATGCATGGAGGTGTCTTCATCGGACGCGGGCAGGAAGCTCTGAGTGTTTCCGTGGGATTGGCGCTGCGCAAAGGAGATATTTTTGCGCCGGCGATACGCGACACGGCGGGCCGGCTGGCGTTCGGCGAACCGCTGCTGGACGGCGTGCGCACGTACCTCGGCTCCGTGCTCGGCCCGATGCGGGGCCGCGATGGCAACGTCCACCGTGGACGACCCAAACACGGCTTGCTGCCGATGATCAGCCATCTCTGCGCGATGATTTCAGTCGTCAACGGCGCGTTGCTGGCGCGTCGCATGAAAGGCATCGCCGGCACCGTGGGCGCCGCGTGCATCGGCGATGGCGGCACGTCCACCGGTTCCTTTCACGAAGCTTTGAATCAAGCCGCGATTGAAAAACTGCCATTGGTATTGATCGTGGCCAACAACCAATACGCCTACTCGACACCCAACTCGCGGCAGTTCGCCTGCCACAGCCTTACGGACAAGGCCATCGGCTACGGTCTCGAAGCGCAATCGCTGGACGGCACGGACTTGACCGAGTGTTTGAACGTGGTGGGCGACGCGGTGGCTCGCGCGCGCGAAGGGCGCGGACCGCAAATGCTCGTCGCAAACCTGCTTCGCTTATGCGGCCACGGCGAACACGACGACGCCGGCTACATTGATCCGAAAATTAAATCGTCGCCTGTCGGACGCGATTGCCTGAAGGTCTCGGAAGAACACCTGCTCCAGCAAAAATGGGCGGACGCCGCAACACTTGCCGCCTGGCGTATTGATGCTGTGCAGAAAGTCGAGGAAGCCGTGGCAACGGTGCAACACGAACCTCCGCCAGACCCGTTCGCCGAAGGTTGGCGCGCGCTCTCGTCAAAACATCTCGTCGAAGGACAGGAAGAATGAGAGCGAAATTACATCAGACGAATTTGATTCTTGTCGTTTGTTTACTAATGGCTGTGCAGGTCAACGCCTCGATTGTTTGCGGAACAGGCCAGCCGACATATACGGATGGCTGGCCGGAAGGTGCGACGGTGGTTGCCAATCTGAAATCTTGTGTTGGCTGGTGGGAAGGGCCACCGCTTGGCGGAGGAGAATCGCACATTCTGTTTCGGGGCGACACGGAGGCGTTCACAGAAGCGCTGACAAATTTTGCCGCTGTCCGTGTGTCTGTTTTGGATTTAGTGATCCATGACGGACCGAAGCATGACCAGTTTCTCAAGCTAGATGTAGACTGGGAACTTGTCATCTGGAATCCACCAAGTTGGAATCAACGCTACAATAGCACAAATGAGGTGAATCAACGGTTTTTCGCCGGCGATCCAAACTTCCACAAGCCCGTCCCCGCGCCGCGACTCGAGGTTTACATCAGTGGCGGCGGAGTGGATTGGACAAAAGTAAAGATTCCCCCAAATTTGAAAGTCCGCGATGAGCGCACGATGTCTCATTCGGAAAATCGGCAATCGGCAACCGGCAATCGGCCATGAGCATCACCTACCTCGAAGCCATTCGCGAAGCGCAGGCCCGCGCGCTGGCCGATGATCCGCGCGTGTTCATTTACGGGCAGGACGTAGGCGTGTTCGGCGGTGCGTTCAAGGCCACCAAAAACCTCGCCAATGAATTTCCCGGTCGCGTGCTGGATGCGCCGATCAGCGAAGACGCGATCATGGGCCTTGCCGTCGGTGCTGCGATTGAAGGCATGCGACCCATCATTGAAATGCAGTTTGCGGATTTTTCGGTCGTCGGCTTCAACCAGATTGTCAACCAGGCGGCGACTCTATTCTGGCGCACAAATGTCCCCTGCCCTATCACAGTTCGCTTGCCGGTTGGAGGCACGTCGGGCAGCGGGCCATTTCACAGCCAGACGCTTGAAACGATTTACGCACATTATCCCGGCCTGGTGGTGCTGACCCCGGCGACAGTGGAAGACGCCTACAGCATGTTAATCGAAGCCGTGGCGATTGACGATCCAGTGGTGTTCTGCGAGCACAAACTGCTTTATTATCATCTCAAAGCCGAGAAGCTGCCAACGGAAGCGTTGCCGGTCGGCAAGGCTCGGATTGCCCGCGAAGGACGCGACATGACCATCGTGGCTTACAGCGCGATGGTGCATGAAGCGTTGGCGGTGGCCGACGAACTGAAAACCGAAGGCTGGGAAATCGAAGTCGTGGATCTGCGGTCAGTGAAACCGTTGGACACAGACACGGTGATGGCCAGCGTGGCTCGCACGGGCCGGCTGTTGTGCGTCGGCGAAGCTTGGCCGTGGGGCGGCGTCACTGCCGAAGTCATCGCCCGCGTGACCGCCGAAGGATTTGGCCTGCTCGACGTACCGCCGCAACGCCTTAACGCGAAGGACACTCCAGTCCCGTTTCATCCAAACCTGTGGGCGGCGCACCGGCCCACCGCACGCAGCATTGCCGTCGCCGCCCGGAAACTGCTCAGGAAATGAAAAATGCAAAATTAAAAATTAAAAAAGCGGCCGGGATTGATCCCTTGAAATCCGCCGGACATTTTTCATTTTTCATTTTTAACTTTTAATGCCGCCTATGCCGCAGATTCCCATCATCATGCCTCAGCTCGGCGAATCCATCGCCGAGGCAACCATCATCAGCTTTCTGGTGAAAGCGGGCGACCAAGTCGAAGCCGACCAGGACCTCATCGAAGTGGAAACGAGCAAGGCCACGATGACGGTCGCTTCGCCCGGCCGCGGACGGATCGAAAAATTCACGGCGCAACTGAACGAAAGTTATCCCGTCGGCGCGGTCCTTGGATACATCGAAGCCAGCAAGGAAGACGCCGCGCGCGTTGGCTTCGACACGACAATATTGCAGGCGCAACAAGCCGAGCGGGCGGCCCGCGATGACAGCAAATCACCGCCGGATGACAGACAAAAGGTGAAGCCGACCATTCGCGGTTTGCCGGTCCCGGCGCACGCTGCGGGCGCCAGTTTCATGTCGCCGCGCATGAAGGCGCGCATGGACGAACTGGGGTTGCACGCCGCGGATTTGGCCGGCATCGCCGGCAGTGGCGCAGCCGGGCGCGTGACGATTCAGGATTTCGAAAAATTTATCGCGAACCTCGAGAAGCAGAAGCTGACACCCGCCTCAAGCATGCGAGTTGCCGTTGCCGACGCCATGCGTCGCAGTTGGACGCGGCCACTGGCGACGGTCGGACTGCCGTTCACACTCGATGCGCTTCTGGCTCACCGAAAAAAATGCGAACCGAAACCCGGTCCGGCGCTTTACGCACTGCGGGCACTGGCCATCGCGCTGGCTGAAAACAGCGCACCTGCAGGCCGGTTGGTCGGCACGAAAATAGTTCACCCTGCGGCGATAGATGTCGGCTTTGCGGTCGAAGCCGAGGACGGTGTGCTCGTGCCGGTCATTCGGGGCGCGGACAAGAAGCAACTTTCCAATCTTGTTCCGCGTTACAACGAACTGGTTGAACTAGCGCGCCAACGGAAATTGCCCACCGATGCGACGGGCGGTTCCATAGCAACCGTGACCAACTTCGGCACGTTCGGGCTCATCTGGGCCACGCCAATTCCGCTGCCGGAACAGACACTCGTGCTCGGCATGGGCGCAGGCCGCAAAATGCCGAGGTGGGACGAGGAAAAGAGCCAGTTCGTGCCGGTCACCGAAGCTTACCTCACGTTGAGCTTCGACCACCGCGTACTCGACGGCGGCGCGGCGGGGCGATTGCTGATGCGCATCGCCGATTTGATGGAACACCCGGAGCAGTTGTAACCACACTCTGCCCTCGTCCTTCAACTCTCGACGATGCTCTTTGGCGCTCACATGTCCACCAGCGGCGGCGTCTGGCGCGCGCTGGAACGCGGCCAGAGCATCGGCTGTGACGTCGTTCAACTTTTCGTCAAAAACAACATGCAGTGGTTCGGCAAGCCGTATTCGCCGGACGATTTGTCGCATTACGCAAATCAACTTGCCACAAACCGATTCGCCTGCGTCTTCGGCCATGCGGGTTATCTCATCAACCTCGCCGCGTCCGCGTCGCCAAACCGCGACCGCTCCATCCAATCGCTCATTCAGGAAATTCAATTGGCAACGGCTCTTCGCCTGCCCTTTCTCGTTTTGCATCCGGGCGCGCACCTCGGCGCAGGTGAAACTATCGGAATCAAACAAGCTGCCGCCGGACTCGATGAAATATTCGCCGCCACGAAAGATTCGTCCGTGCGCATTGCGCTCGAAAATACCGCCGGACAAGGAACGTGCCTCGGTCACAAGATCGAACATCTCGCGGCGATTTATGAGTGGGTGAAACACCCGGAGCGGCTCGGCGTTTGTCTCGACACCGCGCATTTTTTCGCTGCCGGTTATGACATCCGCACACCGAAAGGCTGGGACGCCGCCATCGCGGAAATGGATTCACTGCTAGGTTTGAAAGAGATTTGCGCGTTCCACCTTAACGATTCGAAGACGGAACTTGGTTCGCGCGTGGATCGTCATGAACACATCGGCAAAGGGAAAATCGGGAAGATCGCGTTCCGCCACATCGTCAACGACCCACGCTTTGCGAATCATCCCGGCTGTCTGGAGACGCCGAAGTCCGCCGACATGCACGAGGACGTGAAAAACCTGGCTGTGTTGCGGTCGCTGGTGAAACTGAAGCAAAAGCGTGGCAACGGATGATTGACAAATGACCATTGTGCTTGGATTCTGAATGTCCTTTGGGTGCCTCGGTAGCTCAATTGGTAGAGCAGTTGACTCTTAATCAATTGGTTCTAGGTTCAAGTCCTAGCCGGGGTACCAATTTCAAGTTTGAAATTTGAAATCCGAAGGGTGAATTGGATTGCAGGGCTATTCCGAAAATTGTCGGAGTTGGTTCAAAGTTCAAATTTTAGCCGGGATAAAATCATATAAATAGTTTCCCAATATGAGTTTCGCATTGCCAAAAGCGGCTGTTGGGTGGAGATTAGGGCAGTGCTCTTGCAGTGAGAGCCCAAGCCAAGCGTGATGTGGTTATGAAGATTCCAGTCACCTTCTTCGCACCGGCCGAACGAAAGCCGATTGCAGTGGTGCATCGGCAGGCTGGCTGTTTCAGCGAAATGCCACTGACCCGAACGTTGCTCAATGCGGCGTTGAACTATTTGTTCGTGCTGAATGCAGAGCGGCAGATTGTCATGGCCAGCGAAAATGTTTTGGAGCTTGTTCCCGGCAAGACAATGGATCAGATCATCGGCCTGCGTCCCGGCGAGGCGTTGGGGTGCGTTCACTCACACGATTGTGAAAGCGGTTGCGGAACGAGCCAGTTTTGCCGCCAATGCGGCGCGGTGAGAGTTATTATGATTGGACTGGATGGCTGTCGCGCCATGGAGGAATGCCACATGACCCGGTTGATAAATGGGCGGGAGGAGACTCTGAACCTACGGATGCTGGCGACGCCGTTGATGCACAACAACGAGCAATACACGCTCCTGGCTGTAACCAACATCAGTCACGAAAAGCGGTTTTAGCTTGGTGATGATTGCCCCGTTGCTGCGTGAGCCGACAAGGTTTTTTCAGCCTTCCATGGCCGCCGATTTCAAGACTTTGCTTGATGAGACCGGAAAGAACTTCGAAAAAGCCAGGCGATTCGACTCGCTTATTGAATTTTTTAGTGTAAAGTATGTCTAACCAGTATGAAATTGAAATCGCCGCGCCGAATCCGCCTCAAACCGCTCGAAACCGGTCAAGTCTGGCGAATGCAGGACTCCAATCTCGAAGTGGACCTGGTCGGCAAATTACTGGTGCATTACAAACTGATTAAGGCTCAGGCCAAAAGAACTCCGACCTCCATTTCCGGCATTGCAGCTGTGGAGAAATATCTAAAAACGAACAAGGCGATTTTGATCCGGGAGCAACCCTCGATTTCCCGCAGCCCTTTGTCTCCGCCTCAATGTAACTATCATCGAGGGGGAAGCCGTCCATCAGTCGCTTCCGTCAGGAAACGCGGACGTCGCTGAGACGATCCCGCACTTCTGCCATTTGTTGTTCGCCAGTCGAAATTCGCCATTCGGAATTTCCGTTACTCCGGCGCGACTGTTCGTCGGAACTGTTTCTTTTCGCTATGGCGCGACTTGTCGGCGAGCATGCGCTCCTTCGCGCGACGTGAACGTTTCCGTTTCTGACGACGGATTTTCTCGATCTCCGACCGTTCGGCGCCCACATAGCCCTTCTGCATCCGCTCGATTTTGTCCAGCAACAGCCGACGCGCTAAAAACCGATTCAACGCCTGATGCCGCGTCGTCTGGCATTTCACGCGCAATCCTGTGGGCCGGTGCAGCAGCATGACGCAGGAGGAACTCTTGTTCACTTTCTGCCCGCCCGCGCCGCCGGAGCGGACAAACGTCTCCTCCACGTCGCTCTCGCGCACGCCGAGCGCGGCCATCCGCTGCTCAAGCTGCGCCAGCTTGTCCGGCGAAGGAAGAAACATACTCATGCCGCCAGCGTAAAATGTTTTCGGTGAAAAAGCAAAGATGTCATCGTCTATTGCGGAGAGCGTAAAGTGCTCTTGCCGCTCTTGCCCGTACGGGCATCCGAAGGTGGTCTTTAACAGACGAATAAAGTATTTTTATCTTTTCGTTCAGCGTGTTATCCTTTTTGCAACCAAACTCCAATATGGGACAACAAACTACTGCGGGGAAACGGCTGTCACGATTCAAATGGCCCATCCTGATCGGCATCGTTTTACTCATCTACACTCTCGCCGGATTTTTTTTGGTTCCGGCGATCATCAAATCGCAAATGCTCAAACGCCTGCCCGCGCTGACCAAACGTCAGGTGGCCATCCAGCAGGTCAAGTTCAACCCCTATGTCCTGTCGCTGACGATCCGCGGGTTTTCGTTGAAGGAACCGGACGGAGAGGTGTTCAGCTCGTTCGACGAGTTTTACGTGAATTTCCAGCTCTCCTCGATTTTCAAGCATGCATGGGTCTTCGACGAAATCAGCCTGAAAAAACCTTTTGTCCAGGTGACGTATCGAGAGGACGGGAATTTTAACTTCGCCAATTTAATTGGCAGCCCCGCACCGGAACAACCCAAAGGGCCGCCGCAACCGCCGCCGCCGGTGATCGTTTATCAATTGAACGTCACGAACGGCGCCGTTGCCTTCGCTGATTTGAAGCGCAAGGTTCCTTTCCGAACGGAGTTTGTGCCAATCCAAGTCAACCTGACCAATCTCACAACGATTCGTGACAGGAACAGCCCCTATTCCTTCGTCGCCCGGACCGACTCGGGTGAAGTGTTTGCCTGGTCGGGCAGCGTTACGATCAATCCGCTTCGTTCCGCGGGTAAAATCCGACTGGGCGGCTTGAAGCTCGGCAAATATTCCACCTACGCCCACGACCACGCACGCTTCGAAATCGCGGAGGGGATACTCGATGTGGCGGCGGATTACCGTTACGATTCGGAGACCAACGCGTTGGACCTGTCTGTTTCCAACGCCACCGTGCGTCTGACCAAGCTTGAATTAAAAGCGCCGGATACCGGGGAAACCGTCCTGGCGATTCCTTCGCTCTCCGTGGAGCAAGCGGAAGCCGATCTGGTCAAGCGGACCGCGCGGGTTGGACAGATCAAATCCAGCGGCGGCTTCGTCCTCGCGCGGCAAAATCACGATGCCACCATCAATTGGCTGTCGTACTTGATTCTCCCGCCAAAGGAACCACTCTCCAACGGAACGCCCGCAGAAGTACCCGCCGCCCCTTGGTCGGCGAAGATAGATGAAATCGCCTTCGACAATTATTCGATCAAGATCGAAGACAAAAAACCGGCCAAGCCGGCGAGCTTCAACATTGATCAACTGGGCTTCACCTTGAAAGGCGTCTCCAATTTGAGCAACGCGCCGGTGACCGTTTCGCTTTCGCTCCGCTTCCAGGAAACCGGCTCGATTGGCCTCGAAGGCACCCTTATGCTTCTGCCGCCGTCGGTGGACATGCAAGTCGCGGTGACCAACCTCGATCTGCGTTCGGTGCAGTCGTATGTCGAACAGCAGGTGAAGCTCGTGATTGCCAGTGGCGCGCTCAACCTGAATGGACGTGTACGCTATGCCGCACCCGATCCCGGCGCTCCGCTCATCACCTTTACCGGAAATCTGGCGCTGAACAAATTCGCGACCACGGATGACGTCCTGTTCAAGGATTTTGCTAAATGGGATGCGCTGACTGTGGACGGCATCAAACTGGATTTACAGCCGGACAAAGTGCAGGTGGACCAGGTCAAATTCGCGGGACTGAGCACCAGCCTCATCGTCGGACCGGACAAGCGCCTCAATCTTCAAACCATCCTGCGCAAAGAATCCGGCGCTGCGGCAACCACGCCTCCGCCGCAGGAGAACAGGCAGAAGCCGGATGTGTCACTCGGCGCGCTGGTCCTGGAGAATGCCTCTATTCATTTTTCAGATCAATCGCTCGAACCGCATTGCACCTTCGACGTTCAGGAATTTGGCGGAACCATTCAAGGACTCTCTTCCAAGGAGGACAGCACAGCGACGGTGGATTTGAAAGGCAAAGTGGACGCCCGCTCGCCGTTCAGCATCACGGGCAAGGTCAATCCACTGGCCGACGATCTTTTCGCCGATCTTACGGTCATGTTCACAAACACGGAACTGACCGCGTTCACTCCCTACTGCGAAAAATACGCGGGACGCCCGCTGCAAAAGGGCAAGTTCTCTTTTGGCGTGCATTATCTCGTGGACAAAAAAGACCTCAAGGCTGAGAACGGCTTTTATATCGATCAGTTGACGCTCGGCCCGAAAAACAACAGCCCCGACGCGACCAAACTGCCGGTGAAGCTGGCAATCGCGCTGCTCAAGGATCGCAACGGACGCATTGAACTGAACATCCCGGTGCAGGGAAGAATTGACGATCCAAAATTCAAGCTGGGCCCGATTATCTGGCACGTGGTGTTGAACCTCATGGTGAAGGCGGCGACTTCGCCGTTCTCGCTGCTTGGCGCGGCTTTTGGCGGCGGCGAGGAATTGAGCTTTGTTGACTTCCAACCGGGCCATGTGGAACTGGCCGGAAGCGAAACCAACAAGCTCGAAACCCTGGCCAAAGCACTTTACGAACGACCCACACTGAACTTGGAAATCAACGGCTCCGTTGACCCGGCAAAAGACCGCGAAGCGCTGCTTCAAATCAAATTTGACGAGCAGATCAAGACGCTTTGGTTCAAGGAACAGACTGACTCCGGCAAACCGACCGTGGCGCTGGCTGAAATTAAATTGGAGCCGAAGGAACGTGAGCGCTTGATCCGGAAAATTTACAAAACGGCGGTTGGAAAATATCAGCCCAGCGGCACCGCGACAGGAGAAACATCCGGTTCCTTGACCAATCAATCGGTCTCCACGATGACGGGCACGTCTGAGGCACGAGCCAAAGATAATTTGGGTGCGCAGCAGGTCCGTCAACCCGAACAGGAGCTGATGCAACGCGGATCCGCCCTGTTGCTAGCCATGCAGAAGCCGGAGAAACTTTCCATGAAGGCCCCGGTCACTGGCTCTGCGGGCAGCCAACCCGCGACACTGGCGCTTACCCCTCAGGAAACAGAACTCGCGGACATGGAAAATCAATTGCTCAAACGTATTCAGATCACGGACGACGACTTGAGAGATTTGATGCAGGCGCGGGCGAACAAGGTCCAGACTTACCTTCTCCAGACAGAAAAGGTCACGGCGGAACGGTTATTCATCATTGCCCCCAAACCAATTGACGCCTCATTCAAGGGCGAAGACCGGGTGAACCTTTCGCTGGACTGACGTTTCACATGCAGGTGGCATTGGTGGCGCGGTCATCCGCTGCTCAAGTTGCGCCAGCTTGTCCGCCGAAGGAAGAAACAAACTCATGCCTACAAGCTTAGAAGATTGTATGCGTCTGGCCAAGCACGTCTATCCTTCTGCAAATCTCAACTTTCACACGTTCGACAGGGTTAGCATAACAAAGCAAATACTAATGCGCCCTCACACACCGAAATCCAATGTTTTGGCCGGCGATGTATGGATCGTTGTAGTCGCGAGCGGAGCATTCCACGGCGTAGGCGGCGGCAACCCAATTGCCGCCGCGTGCCACACGGTAGTCCTTCGGCCCGACAGGCCCGTGGGGATCGGTTCCTCCCAAATATGGGCTGCCGACCGGATACGGCTGGACGCCATAATACCAATCCCAACACCACTCATACACATTACCAGCCATGTCATTCAAGCCATAACCGTTCGCCGGAAATGACCCTACAGGACTCGTGTAGGGAGATCCTCCAATTAGCCCAATCGCATTGTATCCGTTCGTTCCCAAATCGTAGGGTAAAGCGGTGTTGCCATAGTAGTTGGCCTGGCTTTCGGAAATTGTGTTGCCCCACGGAAACCGCTGCCCGCTCAACCCGCCGCGTGCCGCCTTCTCCCACTCCGCTTCCGTCGGCAGCCGATAACCATTCGCCCCCCAATTCGCATACACCGTCGTTCCATTGTCGCCATTGGTGAACACCTGAGTAAAACTCGCATCCGTGTAATACACCGGCGTCAAACCCGCCTGCTGCGACCGCGCATTGCTCCACTTCACACAATCAAACCAGTCCACCGTCTGCACCGGATGATTCGCCGCCTTGCCGCCAGCGACATACGGAGCCGCTATGTAATCCCCTGATAAAAGACATAGCCGTAGTTCGTGGCGTAGCTGTAAACCCCCGCCCATTGATTGGAACTCACCAAATTCACGTCCATGTAGAAAGACGACACATAGACGTTCGTGGAAGTCGCATCGCTCTCGCCATCCAAAGTGGGCCCCATCTTAAACACCCCAGCGGGTATCAAGGCCATCCCGGCAGGCGGGTTGAAGGCAAAAATGATATTGGTGTTGACGCCCGTGGTGACTAGAAGCTGGACATAATCCACCCAATTGGTTCCCCCGAGCAACGATGTAACGGTCTGGACGGTATAGTTCGTGCCTGCCAGCGCGTTGCTCCAGACAAGCGTGCCATCCGGGTTAAACGCGATAATGGTGGTCGCCGCCGGCCCGGAAATACGGAAGAACCGTGTCCCTTGGGCAGTGGCGGTATTGCCACACAAGGTCAGCAAGATCAGGGTGACGAGGCTGATGATGAGAAGTTTCCTGGTGTTTTGACTAGCGACGCCAATTTTCAGGGCGCGAGTATTCATAGTTGCTTTCTGTTCATTACGGTGTGATAGCGAACCGATAAAATTCCTGTGACTGCGAGAATCCGCCAAAGTTAGTCACTGTCAGCGAGCCTCCGATGCTGGTCACTTGACCTGCAACATCGGCCCACGCGCCAGCCGTCAGCGAGGTCCGAGACTGGAGCTGATAAATCTCCGCCGCCACGGACGGGATGGTGACGAGCACATTCGTGCCCGCAACCTGGATGGCGCTGATTTGATTGGCAGGCGGGTTGAGCGGAACCACCAGCTTGAACACATTGCCAAGGCCGTTTGTCCCGCCAAATCTCGTCGTGCCATAGAAACTGCCGTCACTACTTTGCACCAGCCCGGCTAAAGGAGTTTTCCCATCGCTGCCACCAGTGAACGAATACAGTTTCGTATAGCTGCCACTTGGACTGATCCGAAACACAGTGCCGTTTCCTGTAATACCGGCAGAGGTCGTGCCGTAAAAGTTGCCGTCGCTGCCCAGCACCAACCCGGCTTGCGGAAGCCCATCGATGTAACCGGTGTTGAACGAATAAAGATTCGAATAACTGCCGTTCGGACTAATGCGGAAAACGTTGCCGCTAATCGTCCCGCCGCTATAGGTCGTGCCATAGAAATTTCCGTCATTGCCCTGCACCAATCCGGCTTCTGGCTCTTTTCCATCGCTGCCGATACCGAACGTGTGCAAGGTCGTCAGGCTGCCGTTCGTATTAAACTGGAACACGGTGCCTTCGCCATTTGTCCCGCCAAAGGCGGTTGTGCCATAGAAATTGCCGTCGCTGCCCTGCACCAGCCCAGCTTTTGGCAGAGCTTGATCCGGGGAATTAGTGAACGAGTAAAGAATTGTATAGCTGCTGCCAGTCGGATTGATTCGAAATATTGTGCCGCCATTGTATGTTCCACCTATGCTGGTTGTACCATAGAAATAGCCATCATTGCCCTGCACCAGCCCGGCTACTGGCATATGCCCATCGCTAGGATTGGTGCCAGCCCCGCCACTGAATGGGTGGAGTGTTGTCAGGCTGCCGCCCGTGCTGATTTGGAATACGGTGCCACCGCTGGCGTTAGTCCCGCCGTAGGAGGTCGTGCCATAGAAATTGCCATCGCTGCCCTGCACCAACCCGGCTAATGGATTGGATCCATCGTAGTCCCCATTGGCCGGTATTAAGCGTAAATCGAACATCCAAAGAGTCATCAGACTGCCGCTCGGGCTGATCCGGAACACAGTGCCTCCGTTTTGTATCCCCCCACCACTGTATGTCGTGCCATAGAAATTGCCATCGCTGCCCTGAACCAGTCCGGCTTCTGGATAATACCCATTGGGGATACCTGGTGCCACATTACTGAACGAGTAAAGATTCGTCAGCGTGACCTGCGCGACCAGATTGCCAGCGGCGGCGCACAGACCCAGACCGACAGCGAGAATTTTTATGGCACGAGTATTCATAGTTGCTTTCTTTTTGCAGTGATTCCGTTTCGGCGGAGATCATTACGTTCACTGGATCAAGCTCGCCCAGAAGCCTTGGATGTAACCCAAGATTGTTGAGTAAGGGTGACGGGAGAAATTACATTTACGAATGTTTATGTCAAGTGGAACTTCTTATAGTTTCCAGCGCTGACTGATTAGAACACCGCCGCAACATATTTGCCGGCTCAGTCGCATACTTTGACACCTAGTTTCCGTCCTACCAATCCTGCGAATCTTTTCCAAACGCAACGGTAGAATCCGCATAAAGTTTTTGCTTTCTAATGTTGCGCTTTAGCATTTCTGACGTAACTTGCCTTGTCGGCGACCCTTCAAAACATGGCAGTCCATTTTTCGGTGATCCCGTGGAAAGCAGTAGAGTTATGAGCAACGATTTTAATCCGGTCAAAAGCGAACGTCCGGCAGACGTTTCGGCATGGAAAGAGATTGTGACGCGATACCAGAAGCCCGCCGTCTGGCGCAGCGTCTGGCAGATCGTGAACACACTGGTTCCATACATAGCGCTCTGGTATTTGATGTATCTGAGTCTGGCGGTGTCGTACTGGCTTGTCATGCCGCTGGCGATTCTGACGGGCGCCTTTACGGTCCGGATCTTCATCATTCACCACGACTGCGGGCATGGCTCGTTTTTCAAATCCCGGCGCGCGAATCACATTTTGGGCGCCATCACCGGCCTTCTGACTTTCACGCCGTATCTTCACTGGCGATGGGAACATGCCATCCATCACTCGAGTTCAGGCGATCTGGACCGGCGCGGCACCGGCGATGTCTGGACGTTGACGGTGCAAGAATACCTCGAGTCGTCGCGCTGGCGGCGGTTCTCGTATCGGCTGGCGCGCAATCCGTTCGTACTGTTTGTGGTGGCACCGATGGTTCTGTTTCTGGGGATCAACCGGATTCCAAAATCCAAGGCGCCGGTTCGCGAGCGTTACTCGGTGTACTGGACGAATCTGGCGATCGGCCTGATGGCCGTGGGATTGATCTGGATATTTGGGCTCAAGGCGTACCTGATCATTCAGTTGACGGTGTTGATGGTGGCCGGCTCGGCGGGCGTGTGGCTGTTTTACGTGCAGCATCAGTTTGAGGGCGTATACTGGGAACGCGGCGACGACTGGGATTACGCCACGGCGGCACTGAAGGGCAGTTCGTTCTACAAACTGCCGAAAGTGCTGCAATGGTTCTCCGGCAACATCGGGTTTCATCACATCCATCATCTGAGCCCGCGGATTCCGAATTATCACCTGGAAAAATGCCACAAAGCGGAGCCGTTGTTTCAGACCGTGAAACCGGTCACGCTGTTCTCCAGCTTCAAATCATTCACGTTCCGTCTCTGGGATGAACAGCGGCGCAAGTTGGTCGGCTACGGCCATCTCAAGACGGTTCGCAGGCAACAGCGGCGCGCGGCACGAGCCTGAGCACCGCCAGTCGTCAATTCTCGACGGCTGAGAAATCCAAAAGCCGCGCTTGCGGAATGCGTTCGGTGATGATCAGCCGGACCAAGTTCACCCAACGCTGACAACGATCGAGCACGATGCCATCGGAAGTGGCGATGACTTCGTCGGTATGCGAAAGCACGTGGTCTGGGCTGAACGTCAATTCCACGTCCATGTTCCAACCGGCGCTGGCGGCGGTTTCGAGGATGAGCGTTTTGAGCCGACCGCTGTTCGACACCGGTTTGTCGAGCCACCAGCGGCAACGACTCACACCCCATGCCGCTGCGACTTCGCCCACCATTTGCAACACGGGAAATGTTTCGTTCACCTTGCGATAACGCCGGTGAATGCCCGCGATGTCGCGACAGCAGCCGTCGCGACCCAGCAAAACAATTCCACCCGCCAGCGCGCTTTCAAGAACCGTCAACACGTTGTAACCGTCCAGCCAGAGTTCCTTTCCCGCGAGTTGACTCGGTTCGACCTGAAGTTGCTGGCGGCGTTGCGCGTCTTCGATGGAACAAACACAGCGGGAAACAGCCATGCGTTGACGGCTCGTGAGGTTGTGCCGGTTCCCGACGAGTTCGACCGCGGAACGCAGGGCGTAGTCGCGATCGAGCAGCCAGCACAAATCACTGGTCGCGGCGCGCAATGCTGGGAGTTGGCGGGCGGCAAAGAGCCGTTCGTCTTTGGGCGCAAGCCCGCGATGTGTCTGATGCCGTGGCACAAGACAATGTTCTCACAGAACCCGCCAAAAATCAGGGCTGATTGTTCAAAAACAGTGGGCAAGTGTATCCGTGTGCCGGAAACATGACCGTAAGAAGCGAAGGTGTTTATCGCAAGAACGCCAATCACACGAAACGTTTTCCGCAAATGGTGCAAGAAACACAAAGAATAGAACCACAGACCGAAATGCCTCGTGAACGGGTGTCATTGATTTGTAACCATTATGTTTCCATTCCGCCTTTGACCGGATTCAACAAACATGGTCGGATGGCGAACAGGATTTGGGTGGTGTCCCAAGTTTCGGCTACCCGAAAAAATGGGCCGACCCTCTCATGCGCTGCCCGAATCCGCCGCGACACCCGTCAACTGTCAAGCCGTTTGGAGGAATGGCAGGGCAGTCCCCTGCGTGAAATTTGCACAGGACAACGTGAAAAAAGGCTGATTGCATGACGCCACGCAACCCGCCCTATCTTCTTTGTGGCAAACCAATATTTTCAATACGCTCCCGTCGCGCCCACATACAAGCGATTCTAGAAGAATCGTCGTGCGGCTGGGGGGTAAGATGTCCAATGGCCGAACGATGAGTTTACCAAAATTTCACTGGATCGACGCTTCGTTGTCACAAGTCACGGGCAAACTTGCCCGACCTGTAACAGAAACACATTACCGAAAAATGGCTGCCCGGACTTTACGTGAACATTACTGTGAAGTGTTCAACTGCTCCACTCAGGAGTTCAGTGAGCGCGTTTTTTGGCAATGCCTGCCGCCGCAATCCGTCAGCCTTGCACGGCTGATTCGCACCGTCAACGGTTCTTTCTTCAGGCCGGATTTGGAATTGATTGAGCAGGTGGCCAACTCGACCAGCGTGGATGACGTGCATGCCGAAATTGAAGAGTTCCGCTATCATCACCCGCCTGCCGGATTACTGCGCAGAGTGTTACAAGTGCGCGTTTCAGGTGAGCGACTTCTCCAACTCAGTGCCAAAGTGCTTTCTCGGAACATGGCTCAAGAAAACCCTCAACGCCTCTGCCCCGGTCGGTCTACGCCGGCGGCAGTCGTTTGCGACGGGATGTGAGGGTACATAAACGTTGTCTATGGCAAAACTAACATTGGATATTTTTACTCCTCCCCGCATAACCTTGACGCTTGTCCCCGTCTCGAATGGCAGTCCATGCCGGACCATCAAGGTGGAAGTTTCCCGTCTGATCTCCTGCGACCAATGCGCGGGCTTTACACGGTTGAAACTGACAGGCAGCAAGGTGCTGGAGGTAAAGGAAAGTGTTGGCCAGATTGATCATCTGCTCCGGGTCGCCGCTTCCGGGGGATTCCCGGCACTTCTATGATAAACTTTCTCCCAGCCTCCAGAATGTCACCCGCTTGTTTCCGTCCCGTCTTTGAATAAATCACCGAAACGTGATTTGATGCTCAAGTAATACAAGATCGATATTGAATGACATATAAAGGCGCTGGTGGTTCCTCTCCCATCAGCGCCCTTCTCTTTGCTGATGAGACATTCGCTTCCGTCTGGAATGTTGTCCTATGCCCGAACTGCAAAAGTCGAATTGTGAGAATGTAACATTGAACCGCTTGACCTCTTAACAATCACGGCGCTAGCCTCGGCCAGTGAAATCCCATGACCTCATAAAGGCCAACCACGGTGACGCATAGGTCATGGTGCAGGCGAAAGATTCCATTATGAAGAACAGGCAATTGAAGTCATCGGTTCCCACTCACGTCCTTCGTCGAGCCAGAGTGGCTGTGGGAGAGGCGGAGAAAATCGCATCGGGGGCGGAAAAGGTGGCGCGTCTCGCCAAGGCGAGATTCAAAGTGGCCAAACGAGCGTTCAAGGTCGCCAAAAAAGCCGCGAAACGGGCAGCCAAGGCAGCCAAGCGCCGGCGCGATGAATTGGAGGCCCTGCTGGCACGCCGAGTCAAACCCGGCAAAGCGCAGACGCGATTGAAGGCGCAAAAGGCGAAACTTCAATCCAAAAAAACCGCCCGACGGAATACTCCGGCCCGAAAGGTTCCGCCGCGTGCGCGGAAACAGAAACTGGAGCCCCGACCAACGCTGACTTCAAACGTTGTCCCCAATGCTGCGCCAACCATTCCGGTTTCTCCCCCCGCGAGCAGCGAAGGCGTTTCAATCACACCTCAGAATCCCGAGCAAACGTCTTGAATTCCTTTCCGCCCAGACGTTGGCTCCGCGGCTGTGCCTGAGCTTCGTTAATGCGACGAGAGCGGCGTTGACAGAGCATGTCTTGCCGGTTTCGCGTGTAATCAGTCGTAGAAGAAAGTGACTTTCACGGAGCGCGAGCTGGTGCCGATGGCAGCGCGGGCGGCGGCGGGCCATGCCTTGTAAGGAGAGCCATTCTGGAGAGCCTTGAGAAAGAATCGTCCAAGCGCTTCATTAAGAGTGTTTCCGACGATTTTTGGCGAAATGACTTGTCCAGTTTCACTGAGTTCAAACTGGACGACGACATGACCTGGAGGAACTTGGGCAAAGATATCATGATTGGCAATGGCATGCTCTTTTTGGACAGCATCGTTGATGGCTTGCAGCAGGGAGTCATCATATTTGTAGAATGCATCGGTGGTTTGCAGCCCTTCGATGCTGGTGCTGAAATAGCCTTTGGCATAGATTGGCGGCTGAACCGCGGCTGAGGCGGTGGCGGAGCCTTCACGGTTCACCGTGAAGTCCCAAGTGTCATAGACGGAGTTGTTGACGATCAGCTTCAACCGGTAATCGCCGCTCTTGCGGATGGGCAGATTGATCACCGCCGCTTTGCCGGCAAAATCGTTACCGGTGAAGTTGAAAACGACTGAGCCGCTGGCTGCTTCGACGACTTCCAAGTCAAATGCCTGCGGACGGTTGTAGGTACCATCCCAGTAACCGTAACCAACGACCACTGCCGCCGGTGTCTGGCTGGGGCCAAAAGTCTTGCAACTGGTGTAACCGGAAGCGGGCAGGTCAAGATATTGTCCTTCCATGGCCACGGTGGTATAGACGCCGCGATCCTTGGTCACTTTGGGGCTGTTGGTGTCGCAACCAGCAAAGTCGAAAATGCCTGCCAAAGCCAGGAGCGTAACCGGAAAAAAATTCAGCCCTTTCATCGCGGCCAAATTGCAAAAGCGCTGGCGCATAGACAAGTAGAAAGAAGAACGCGACAGTTCATGGGTTATGAGCGCACTGCCGCTAAAACGCTGGAACGAATGCCTGTTGGCTCCACTAGTTTGCCGAAAAGTCATCAGATGCCACCGCCGCTGGCTCGCTTGCCGTAACGCCTTGAAATCGAACTTGCCCCGCTCTCTTGGAGGTTTATTCTGCGCGACAAGACGCCATGACACTACATCCACCAGAAATTATCGGTCCGCTCTGGGGCGCGTCTGAACTTTGTCTGGGCCTGGCGAAGCGTTCCAAATCAGATGCCACCTCGAAAGACCGCCAATCCTTGGTAATGATCTGGCTGGTGACACTATCGGCCATCGTGCTGGGCATCGTTGCCGCTCACCGATTTCACGTGTGCAAATTGCCGTGGCCGAGGCTGGTTCCTGAATTTGGCTGCGGCCTGCTTGTGCTGGGACTGGCCCTGCGCTGGTATGCGATTATTCATCTGGGCCGCTTTTTCACCACGAACGTCGCCATAGCCAAGGATCATCATCTGATTGATACCGGTCCGTATCGCTTCGTTCGACATCCCAGCTATACCGGCAGCCTGCTGGCCGTGCTCGGCTTCAGCTTGAGCTTCGCGAATTGGGCGTCGCTCCTGATCATCTTCGTGCCCATTTGCGCCGTTACACTGTGGCGCATCCACATTGAAGAAGAAGCACTGGTCGGGGCGTTGGGCGAACGATACCGCAGTTACATGCAACGAACCAAACGCCTCATCCCGTTGATTTATTAGAATGCCACCTCCGCTGACTCACTTGCCGCCGGAACATCCGTTTGGAGTTCCGCGTTTACGCGGCCATTGCGGTGATACGCCAAAACCGCCTGAAGGCGGAACTCCGAACGGGGGCAGTGTGCAGATACGCCCGCATGCCTTAACGCCTTGAAATCGAACTTGCCTCGCTCTCATGGACGCTTTGGCAGTGCCTTGAAACAGAGTTTTCGGTTTTCATATCGCCCGATAAAAGGACAAACTGACTTTGTCTTTCGCTTGACCGATATGCAAGCCCAAATCGGCTTGTTACCCGCCTTCCCATCAAATGGAATTTTTGTCGTAATTCCTTATCGCTGTGCTTGACGCGTCACAATCCGAGTGACAGCCTTTTCGGCGAAAGTATCGGTCGGCTCGCTTCTCGAGAAACGCGCCGAGTTTAGGTGAATAATAATGTTAGCCGTCATGCACACCTCCCGACCTTCACTTGCCAGATATTTGTATGCTCGGCTTGGGCCAGGATCACGCGGACAGTGCCTTGGGCATATGTTCTCCCGGGCGTTTGGAGCCTCAGATTTCACTCGCTTCTGGCAATACTGGAATCCCTTGGGGGGCTACTTTCTGGGGTTCTTCTGCTATGCCCCCTTGCGACGTTTTGCGCCACGACCACCGTGCCTGATCTTCACCTTTGCACTGAATGGATTCCTTCATGATCTGGGATTTGTGTGGCCTTGGGGCATCGCCAGGACCGAACGCCTGCCGTTTCCGTTTCCCGTCTTTACTTTGTCTCTGACCACGAGTGCCGTCATCATTCTGGTCGCCGAACGCTATCGCCTCACACTTGCCAACCTCTCTTTGCCCATGCGCGTCGCTTGCCACCTGCTCGCGTTTGCTGGCCCATTCGCCTGTTCAATCGGCATTCTCCTCCTCATACGAATATGACGGCTAACACCGCGCTGAAGCCAACGCCGACTGCCCCTTGAGTTTATGGATGGTTTGGGTTATACAACGATTATCGAGCTTGCGGAGTCACTTGCCGGTCGGCGTGGCTCAGCTTGGATCGTTGAGAAACTTCGCCTATAGCAGCCGAGGCGCTGATAAATTTCCGAATTCCGATTTCTCAGAAACTTACCCCGTTATTTCCGGACGGACTCGACGTGTTTGCCGCGCATTTTCTTTGAATGAAAATCCCACAGCAGCCAGTCGTCGTCGGGCACGAAGCGGTTGCGTTTGCTGTCCCATTTCTTCGGCAGTTCCTCGTTGAGTTTCTCGACTAACGGCAGGCGTGGCACTTGACACGCCATAATCCGAGTGACAGCCTTTCCACCGAAAACTCAGTTCGGCTCGCTTCTCGGGAAGCACTCCGAGTTTAGGTGAATAATAATGTTCGGCAAAAGAGAAGTTCCGAAGCGAACGTCCAACATTCGTTCAAAAAGAAGCAGTTTGAATCCTGAAATAGATGCCGCCTGCGCCCTACATTCGCTTACCGTGGGTCGATCACCTGCGCACGTTTGTGATCGTCCTCGTCCTCAACCTGCATGCCTGTGTCTCGTATAGCCACGTAGGCGACTGGTATTTCATGAGCGAGCGCGAACCCACCTTGGCAGCGAAGGTGCCGTTCATTGTTTGGGAGGGACATCTACAGTCGTTTTTAATGGGGCTATTGTTCTTTATCGCGGGCTATTTTGCGCACGGCTCACTCGCGCGCCACGGCCCAGGGCGGTTCGCGCGTGAACGCCTATTCCGGCTCGGTCTTCCGGCGCTGTTCTACATGCTGGCGATTCATCCTTTTATTCTCCTGATCCTCAACCCGTGGAACGCCAACTTCGGATCACCGGGGGCGTTCTACCTGAAATACATCAGTTCGGGTCACTTCCTCCGCTCCACCGGTCCACTCTGGTTTGCTGTCGCTCTGCTGATCCTGTGTCTTCTGCTGGCCGGATCGCGTTTAGTGTGGTGGCGACCATCGCTTGATGAGCGCGATGAATCAGCCGGTCAGGCAGCTCTTGGTTTCACCGTAGCTGCTCCAAAGGTCGCATCCCTGTGGACGTTCGCGCTCGCATTGGGCCTGGGCACATTCGCAGTGCGGCTGGGCCAGCCTATCGGAACGAACGTGCTGAACATGCAGCTCTGCTTTTTCGTCCAATACGTTGCGTTTTTTATCTGTGGATTGCACGCAGGCCGTTGTGGCTGGCTGCTTCCGCTGGCAGCATCGTCCTGCGCCCGCGCCGCCGGCTGGATTGCGCTGCTCGGTGGCCCAGTGCTGCTACTGGCGCTGATGTTCCTCGGCATACAGAACGGTAAAGTTGAGTATTTCTTTGGCGGTTGGCACTGGCAGGCACTGGGGTTCGCGCTATGGGAACAGTTCGCGGGTGTCGGCCTTTCGCTTGGGGCACTTGCGCTCTTTTCACGCAAGCTAGACTTCGCAAATCCACTCATGCGATGGCTGGATGAGCGATCGTTCGCGGTCTATGTCTTGCAAGCTCCGGTGCTGGTTGCATTGGCGATGTTATTTCGCGCACTGCCCCAGAACATGTATGTGCTCGTCGCCTTGCTGACGGTAACGGGACTTCTCGCGAGCTACATTGTCGCAGATCTTTTCCGGCGAATGCCTATATTTCGAACCTTTCTCTAGTATCGCAAACCGGTGAACGCAAAAGAGTTCCTGAAGAAGCCGAACAAATCGCGAGCCTGTGTAAAAACTCCGGCGATGTGAGCGGAAAAAGATTTGCCGGCGGTCTGAAAGTTCGGATCGCCGGTTTTTACTTTTCAGAGATTCGATCCTTGCGCGCAGCAGTCAGGAAGGATTGCCCTGTCATTTGCGGACGGACTCGACGTGTTTGCCGCGCATTTTCTTTGAGTGAAAATCCCACAGCAGCCAGTCGTCGTCGGGCACGAAGCGGTTGCGTTTGCTGTCCCATTTCTTCGGCAGTTCGCTCGTTGAGTTTCTCGACGAACGGCAGCAGCGGGCGCTTGGGCGGAAACCGCTTTTCGTGACGGTCAATCGGGATTTCCGTCGTGCCACCCAAAGCGTTTCCGGTACGGCGCAAAGCCGAATCCGTCGAAGAAATTCTCGCCGCCGACCAGCGGGATGTACCACAGGCTGGGAATGCCGCGCGGGTTTTCCTTGATGGGAATCTCGTCGTTCCAGCCGCTCCAACAGCTCCGCGCCGACGGGGTCGTTCTGCAGATGCGCGCGCAGTTCGTGCAGCGTCGGGAACACAATCGGCGGGCTGACGAACAGCACCGGCTTGTGCTGCAGCGTGGCCATGATGATCTCGTGCGGCGTGCCGACGCTGTAAATGTTCGTCGGGCAATACGAGATGGTGAAGTCGCTGGTGTCCACCATCCGCAGGTCAATGTGCAGCGTCTCCCAGAATTGTTTGGCGCACCATGACCGCGCCTGCGCGCCTTTGCTGCCGCCGGCGTAAGTCCAGCGCTTGCGGATGCGTTCGCCGCTCTTTTCGTCCTCGCGCCCGTATTCGTGAAGTCCGCGAACGTCGGGCTTGAACCACGGATCGAAGACCGTGACGCCCATCTCCTGGAGAAACTGGCCGACGCGATTTCGCCAGCCGGATTGTTTTTCCGTGGCGCGCGACGCCACGAAATCCATCGGCCCGCTTAAATAGACCCGCGCGCCCTGCAACAATGAATTTGTCCGCCGTGAAGCTGCCATCGCGGCAATGCTAGCCGCATCTCAGTGTTCATGACAACCACATCCGTCGCCGCAGCCGCAGGATTCGAAATCCTCCGGCGTGGGCACGCGCCCCAGCTCCAGTGTTTTGGTCACGTGTTCCTGAATGGTGTGATGCAAATCGTGAAGTTCCTTTTGGGAATCGAGAAAACCGCGGATGACGGAATTGTTCAGCACTTCTTCGCGGTGACGCTCGAAGTCGGCGATTTCTTGGGCATCCAACGTCTCGGCGCGTTGCTGTTTTTCCTGCAACACCTGGCCTTTCTTCATCAGCGAGTCGTATTCGGCGCGCGATTTTTCATCCGCGATGAACGCGTCAATGCGCTGCCGGTTCAGGCTCATGTTCGGCTGGTCCAGGATGGCCTGGCAAAGTTCACGGGTTTTCTGCTCGACAATGTTTCCGTTAGTGTGAGTTGGCATAATCAATTCAGTTTTCCGGACGCCGGGAGCACGACGCTCCGCGCGAAACGGAAGCATAATAAAACACACACATCCGCCCGGCGCAAACGGTCTTTGGAAATAAATCGGCCGGGCAATTCGTCCCTTTGAACATCAGAGGCAGTGCTCTGTCTATCCAACAGTGGCTTGGGTTGGAAATCGAGCCGGAGCAGCGCTCCTCCGAGCAGTTCCGGCTCGGTTTTGTTCAGGCCAGAGAATAAAAGACGATTTTGAAAAAAGTGGGGCTCTGCTCGCATGCTCAGCCCGGCCTCACGACCGAAAAATTCCGAAACGAAAGTATGAAAAGTAAAGTAAGTTTACGTGTTTTCAGGCATTCATTCATTCCCAGTGCAATGGCCATGGCGTTGGTCGTGGCACCGACAACGGCGGTTTGGGGCAAGGAAGTCAACAGCCCGCCCAAACTCAGCATCTCCGACCGGCCGATAGATCGGGACGCACGGCTCAGCGTCAGCTTTGCGCCAGTCGTCAAGAAGGTCGCGCCGAGCGTCGTCAACATCTATTCCACCCGCACAATACGAATGCCACAATTCGTGCATCCGTTTTTGGATGAACCGTTTTTCAGGCGTTTCTTTGGGGATCAATTCGGACCGGAAGGCGACCGTCCACAAAAACAGAGCATTCAAAGTCTCGGCTCAGGCGTCATCGTGACCGAGGATGGGTACATTATTACCAACAACCACGTCGTGGACGGCGCGGACGAAATCAAAGTCGCGCTGGCGCTGGCGGACGACAAAACCGAATACACCGCAAAGGTCATCGGCACGGACCCGCAAACTGACGTTGCCGTGCTGAAGATTGAAGCGAAGAATCTGCGCGCTATAACGATCGGCGACAGCGATCAGGTGGAAGTGGGTGATGTGGTGCTTGCGGTCGGCAATCCGTTTGGCGTTGGGCAGAGTGTGAGCATGGGCATTGTCAGCGCGTTGGGGCGCGGTTTTGGCATGCTCGGCAGGGAAGGCTACGAGGATTTCATCCAGACCGATGCGCCCATCAATCCCGGCAATTCCGGCGGCGCGCTGGTGGACGTGGAAGGCCGGCTGGTCGGCATCAATCAATCCATCGTGAGCCGCACCGGCGGTAATCAGGGAGTTGGCTTCGCCATCCCCATCAACCTCGCCCGAAACATCATGGACCGCCTCGTCACCGAAGGCAAAGTCACGCGCGGTTACCTCGGCGTGAACATTCAGCAGGTCACGCCGGATTTGGCAAAGGCGTTCAAGCTGGATGATCAAACCGGCGCGCTGGTCGGCGGCGTGCAACCCGACACACCCGCGGCGGAAGCCGGATTGAAAGACGGCGACGTGATTATCGAGTTGAACGGAAGGAAAGTGACCGACTCGCACCACCTGCGGTTGATGATCGCCGCGACGGCACCCAAGACCAAGGTGACTTTGAAACTCATCCGCGACGGAAAGGAAAAGACGATGACTGCGACGCTTACTGCGTTGCCGGACGAATTATCCGGCAATCCACCCGCCAAAATGGACGAAGGCGACCAATCAAAAGCCGATGCCCTTGACGGAGTCGAAGTCGCCGACCTGGACACGCGCTCCCGCAACCAGTTCGATATACCTGCCGACATTAAAGGCGCGCTCGTCACCAGCGTCGAATCCGACTCGTCAGCGCAGGAAGCGGGATTGCGTCCCGGCGATGTGATCCTCGAAATTGACCGCCAACCTGTGCGTGATGCGGACGATGCCGTTCAACTGAGTCGAAAGGCAAAGGAGGAACGGATTTTGTTGCGCGTGTGGAGCAAAGGCGAAGGTCTTGGCGGCACACATTTTCTCGTGGTGGACAACAAACCAAGGAAGTAAATGGGCTTGCCGCCGGGCGACAGAGTCTCCTTATGCCAAAGCCAGACCCGGCGCGATATCCGCATCGAAGTTGTCAGTAGCGCCGTTTCGCAGTTTGAGTTCCGCCAGCACGCCCACCATCGCTGCATTGTCCATGCACAAATTTTTCTCCGCCAGATGCAGCGCAAATCCTTCGCGTTGACAGGCCATTGCCAACTCACGACGCAACGCGCTGTTGCACACCACGCCCCCGGACGCCGTCACGCAACGCACGCGAAGTCGTTTGGCCGCACGAATGGTTTTTGTGACGAGCACGGTGACAATCGCGGTCTGCACGCTGGCGCACAAGTCGCGGATGCGCTGTTCATCCTCCAACAAGGTCGGATTGTCTCGCAGGAAGTAACGCACTGAAGTTTTCAGACCGCTGAAACTGAAATCATCGTTCGCTTCGTTGAGCATCGGGCGTGGAAAATCAAACGCCGCACCGTTCCCGTGTTCCGCCAACCGATCAATTTCCGGACCTGCCGGGTACGGCAGGCCGATGAGCTTGCCGACCTTGTCGAAACATTCTCCAGCCGCGTCGTCCACGGTCGTGCCGAGCAGGCGATGTTTCAATTCGCCCTCGACCTGCACAAGCATCGTGTGTCCGCCACTAACGATAAGCGACACGTTCGGCTTGAACTCGGCGAAGTCAGTCTTTGGCGGATTGCCTTTGATCCACGGCGAATACAAATGCGCTTCGTGGTGATGAATTCCGACGAATGGTTTGTGCAAAGAAAACGCCATGGCCTGCGCGGCTTTGAACCCAATCATGAGCGCACTGGGCAGTCCCGGTCCTCGAGTCGCCGCGATTGCGTCAAGCTGGCCGGTTTGCACATTCGCTTCGCGCAACGCAGTCGCGGCCACTGGCATCAGATTACGCAGGTGCTCGCGCGCCGCCAGTTCCGGCACCACGCCGCCATATTCGGCGTGCATTTTGATCTGCGACGATACGACGCAGGACAAAACCTCGCCTGCCCGCACGACCGCTGCGCTGGTTTCGTCGCAGGAAGTTTCGATGGCGAGCAAGGTCATGGAAATGCCAAATGGCGAATTCCGAATTGCGAATGACAATTCAGACCGGATTCGACATTCATCTGGCCGCAACTTTTTCGGTTTTGACTGGCGGCTTTTCGTCAGCCGGCTCGTGCTGAGTGAAGAGTTCGATCCCTTTGAGCAAATCCATGGCGCGGTCCAGTTGCGGATCGCGCGTATGCATGACGGCTTCGCGCTCCTTTTCGTCCAGCGATTCAATGCCGCCGATCGAGCGTTTGATCAAAATGGCGCGATCTTCCTCGTCGGTCGTCGGGACGACGATGTCCGGCGTGATTCCGTGCTCTTGAATGACTTTGTGACTTGGCGTGTAGTATTTGGCGGTGGTCAGTCGCAGTCCGGAACCGTCCTCCAAACGCACTACATTCTGGACCGAGCCTTTGCCGAAGGTTTTTTCGCCCAGAATGATCGCCCGCTTCAAATCCTGAAGGCAGCCGGCGACAATTTCCGAGGCGCTGGCGCTGCCCATGTTGACCAGAACCACAACAGGCGTGTTGTGCAATTCATCTCCGTGCCCCAATGCGCGGCGCACGGAATTCTGACTGCGGTCGCGGCCTTCGGTTGTGACGATCAGTTCGCCGCGAGGGAGAAATTTCTCGCAAACTTCGACCGCTTGATCGAGCAAGCCGCCTGGATTCCAGCGCAAATCCAGAATCAACCCTTTCATGCCTTGCGACTTGAGTTTCTCAAGCGCGGGCTCCAATTCTTCAGCCGTCTTCTCGCCAAACTGCGTGATTCGCACGTAGCCGATTTTGTTTTCACCGAGTGGAAATTCCTTCTTCCCGTTGATGTCCTTGACCATGTCAATGTTGATTACGGCCCGCGTGAGCTTGTAATCCTTGGTCTGGCCGGAAACCGGACGAAGAACGGTCACGGTCACAATTGTTCCGGGTTCGCCCCGCAAACTCCTCACCGCCTCCTGCAAATTCATCCGCTCGGTGCCCTTGCCATCAATTTTGATGATGCGATCTCCCGTTAAAATACCCGCCCTGAACGCCGGTGTGTCTTCCATCGGCGAAATGACGGTGACGTAGTTGTCCTTCATTCCGACGACAAGGCCAAGCCCGCCGAAGACGCCTTGCGTGTCGTCCTGCAATTCCTTGAAATCCGCCGGTTCCATGAATTCGCTGTGAGGGTCAAGCGCCCCAACCATGCCCTTGAGCGCGCTGTAAACCAGGTCTTGATACGTAAGGTTCTGGCCGTCCACATAATCCTTGCGCACGATTTCCATCACCCGCGAGAACAGCTCCAGATTCGGATACGCCGAATCCTTTTCCTTCGCCTCCGCGGCATTCAAATAAATGAACGCGCCAACGGCAAAGTTCACCGCCAGCACCACCACCACAAACCCGTAAATCAAACGTCGTTTCATAACGTCAAAATATCCGCTGGCACGATAAATGGCATAAACCTTAAATGCAAGGTGCGCCGTTTGCTCTTCCTCGTCGTCGTTCTCGTAGTCGGAATCGAACAACCGCTAACCATTCGAATACGAAAAGGATTCTATCGTTGGCCCGTTCGCAATAACGCTTCGATGTATGGCACATCGCCGGACACAGTAACCTTGGGATTCGGAACGGCACTCGCCACAAGCCGCACTGGCTGACCAATCAATTCGCACGCCGCCGTGTCATCAGTGACAACTTCTCCCCGGCGACGCACCTCCGCCAGCGCGCGGCGAATCACCTCCACGCGAAACGTCTGTGGCGTTTGCACCGACCAGAGCCGCGAACGATCCAATGTGTGCACAATAAACCTGCCGTCCGGAGATTCCTTGATCGTGTCTGTCACCGGCTGAGCGGCCACGGCGGCGCCGGTTTCAAGCGCCGCTTCAACCGTGGCGGCAATGAGCATTTCGGATGTGCATGGCCGCGCCGCGTCTTGAATCGCCACGATTTCGGACTTCGGCGACAGCGCCTCCAGCCCGTTCCAAACCGAATCCTGCCGCTCCGCGCCGCCAACGACAAAGCGATGCGGCTTGCTCAGGTCAAATTGCGTGGCAAGTTCGGCAAATGTGGATTGCATCCCGTCACGCACGACGAGCAGGATTTCCGCAATGCACTTCGCGTCGTTGAACCGCTGCCACGTGTGGGCAACGAGCGGTCGGCCCGTGACTTCGAGGAAAAGCTTGTCCACGTTCTTCCCCATGCGGGTTCCGCTTCCGGCGGCGACGATGATGGCGCTGTTCACAAATTCAGTCTAATGCCCAATGTCCAAAGTCTAAAGTCAAAATGCGCCCAGCCAGTTAACGAAAAAACGATGTTGATAATTAGTGATTATTGCGTCGCCCGCCAATCGAGTACTTTCAATTGCACTGCACGGCGTCCGTTGTATTCGTTGACTTGCGGCGAGAAGGCGAGATCGAATTTCCCGACGGGCAACGATTCTTCGCCCGCACCCCACCAGACAGCTTCGTGCGTGGTCGCGCCGCTTGCAGCGCCGTAGCCGCCGAGCGAAGGCGTGTCGGTCACCCACATTTTTACGTGTTGTTTATCTGCGCCGATGCGCTGGAGCGGACGTTGGTGCGTGAGGTTGCGCGCGAAGAATTGCACGCTGGGATTCCCCTGCCCTGTCGGTTTCAAACGACCCAGTTCGGCCAGCGATTCAAGCGAAATTTCGTCCAGACCAACTTCGGCGTCCAAGCGCAAAGACGGTTGCAAATCGTCGGGCTTCAAACAACGCCGCGCCAGTTCGTTGAGCCGCTGCCGCAGCAAATCAATTTTATCCGGCTGAATCGTCAGCCCGGCGGCCATCGCGTGACCGCCGTGGCGCACCAGCAGGTCGTCGCACTCGCGCAACGCCGCCGCCAGATCGAATCCCGGAATGCTGCGGCCCGACCCGCGCCATTCGCCGCCCTCGCCGCCAATGATAATGGTGGGCCTGTAAAATTCCTGTAGCACACGCGACGCGACGATTCCAACAACGCCGATGTGCCAGAGCAACTGGCCTTCAACGATGACGAAGTCGGTCTGTGGATTGAACTTCGCCCGCAACGCGCCGGTGACTTCCTCGACGATGCTGCGCTCGATTTTCTGGCGTTCGCGATTTCGCGCGTCAAGGTTTTGCCCAATGGGCAGCGCTTCGGCTAGGTCGCGCGCCAAAAGAAGACGCAAAGATTCCTCGGCGGTTTCGAGCCGCCCGGCGGCGTTGAGTCGCGGGCCAAGCTGGAAACCGACTTCGTAGGTGCCGAGGTCGGCGGGCGATTGCGCGACTTGCTTGAGCGCAATGAGGCCGGGCCGTTGCGTTGTTTTGAGCCGTTCCAGACCGGCCAAAACAAAAATCCGGTTCTCGCCTGTCAATGGAACAATGTCGGCAATCGTGCCGAGCGCAACCAAGTCGAGCAGCGGTTTCAGATCGAATTCTGCCGCGCCGGGCAGACCGATTTCGCGTCCACGTTTGACGAGCGCATGAGCGAGTTTGAAAGCCAGACCGACGGAGCACAGTTCGGTGAAAGCATTTCGGATTTCGGATTTCGGATTTCGGATTTCCACTTGTGGATTCACGAGCGCCGTCGCAGCGGGCGCAGGGGA
The DNA here is from genome assembly GCA_963714605.1 of uncultured Verrucomicrobiae bacterium. GTDB lineage: Bacteria > Verrucomicrobiota > Verrucomicrobiia > Limisphaerales > CAVQOW01 > CAVQOW01. The sequence continues at coordinate 281,634 of CAVQOW010000009.1, forward strand.
TGAAACCTGATGGTGGTCGAGCACGATGACTTCAACGCCGCGTTCGTGCAACCAGTTGATGGTGTCCACGGCGGTCGAGCCACAATCCACTGCGAGCAGAAGTCGGACGGGGAATTTTTTCAGGCAGTTTTCCACGGCGTCCTGGCTCAGCCCGTAGCCTTCGTCCATCCGATGCGGCAGGTAGTGACTCACGTTCCAACCCAGACGTCCCAAAACTTCCAACAGCAACGCGGTTGAAGTAACGCCGTCCACATCGTAATCGCCGAAAATGACGAGCGGTTCGGCGCGTTCGCGCGCCGGCAGCAAACGGTCAATGGCGGCGGCCATGTTCGGCAGCAGGAACGGATCGGCGAGATTTTTGAGGCGCGGGTGAAAGAAATTCCGGATTGCGCCCGCCTCGCTGAGGCCGCGATTGAGCAGGCATTGGGCAAGCAGCGGTGAGATTTTGAGTTGCGAGGCGAGTTGACCGGCGAGGAGCGGTTGCGGAGGTGCTGGCGACCAGCGGTATTTCATTGCGAGTGAAAGTCGCGTCAGCCGGATTTGGGTGTTTTGCCCAGCGCGGCATTCTTTTCACGTTGCGCGGCGGTGATTGAAAGCGCGATGGAGGTCAGAATGATCGCGGCCACCGTCAACAACGAAATGCTGGTCGGGATTTCCACCTGAAACCATCTCTGCGGATAGCCATGCGGGTCGAGCAGCATCTTGCCGCCGATAAACACCAGCACGATGGATAGGCCGACTTTCAGGTAGCGGAAATAATCAATCAGACCCACGAGCACGAAGTACAGCGAGCGCAAGCCCGAGGATTGCGAAAACGTTGGAGGTGAAAATGATGAATGGCTTGGTTGTCACGGCGAAAATGGCGGGGATGGAATCCACGGCGAAAACCAAGTCGGTTGTTTCCACTGTCAACAGCACCAAGGCGAGCGGGGTGAGGGCGAAATGACCGTTGAACCTGGTCATAAATCTCTGCCCATCAAAATCCCTGGCGACCGGGAAGAATTTCCGCGCAAGCCGTATGATGGGATTTTTTTCCGGAGCACGCCTTCATCGGTGACGAATATCATTTTAATTCCGCTGTAGATGAGGAACGCGCCAAAGGCGTAGAGCATCCAGTCGAAACGCCGCACGAGCGCGGCCCCGCCGACGATCATCACGCCGCGCATGAGCAGCGCGCCGAGTATGCCCCAATACAGCACGCGATGCTGATACTGCGAAGGCACACGGAAGAAGGCAAAGATGAGCGCGATGACGAACACGTTGTCCATGGACAGCGACAGTTCGATGGTGTAGCCAGTCACGAATTCCATCGCGTCCTGTTTGTTCCAGGAGAAAACCATCAACGGGCCAGCCAAAACACGAACAGCATGGCCGTTGTGAACCACACGGCAGTCCAGATGAGCGCCTCCTTGAATCCAACCGTATGCGCCCGCCGATGAAAGACGCCCAGGTCCAGCGCCAGGAAAAACAAGATGCAAGCGACGAAACCACCCCAATGCCAAAGGGTGGTTTCGAGGAAGCCGAGCATGGCGGTGAACCGTCAGACTTTTGCCGGCATCACGTTTTCCATCGTCACCTGGCTGCTGCTGCCAATATTCGGCCTTTGGCCTTTGTGCCACCATAGCACCAGGGCGCTGGCGATGTAGATGCTCGAATACGTTCCGGTGATGATGCCGACAAGGAACGTGAAGGCGAAATCGTTGATCGCGCCGCCGCCGAAAATGTAAAGCGACAGCGTCGCCAGGAATACTGTGCCGGAGGTGATGATCGTGCGGCTCAGGGTCTGGTTGAGCGCCTGGTTCATCACTTCGCGGAATGTGCCACGCACGCCCAGTTTCAGGTCCTCGCGGATGCGGTCGAAAATGACGATGGTGTCGTTGGTCGAGAAGCCGATAATGGTCAGCACGGCGGCGACCGTCGTCGCGTTGAGTTCCCTGCCGGACAGGCAGTACCAGCCCAGCGTCATGAAGATGTCGTGAATGATGGCCAGCACCGCGCCCACCGCAAAGGAGAATTCATAGCGAAAGGCGACGTAAAAGAGAATGCCGAGCATGGCGAGCAGCGAGGCGATGATCGCCGTCTGCTGCAATTCCCGGCCGATCACGGGACCGACTTTGTCCGTGCTGAGCACGCCAAAATTGGCCGCCGGGAAATCCTTCTTCAGTTCAGACACAACCTTCGAGGCAGGGTCTTCGGCGGGCACGCCGGTTTTGTCTGCGTCCAAATTGCGGATGGCGATACGCAGAGTTTCAATCCCCGTGGAGATGTCCTTCTGATAACCGATGAGGGCATCGCCCACGCCGGTTTTGTTCACGGCACCGCGCAACTGGTCCACGCCGATCTTGTGGCTCTGGTCGAAGCTCATCGTGACCGTGTTGCCGCCCGCAAACTCCACGCCCAGCACGTCGCGTCCGCGATGGAGGCCGTAGGCGTTGCCGATAAGAATGAGCGTCCACGAAGCGATGAATGCCGGCAAAGCCCAGCGCATGAAATCGAGCTTCAAAGTGGCAGGGATGAGGTGGAACATCTTGACTGTCTTCAGCCAGCCTTTGTCCACCAGCCAATCGAAGATGAGCCGGGTCACGACCAGGGCGGTAAAAAGGCTTGCGGCCACGCCGATGGTCAGCGCGACGCCGAAACCCTTGACCGATCCGGTGCCCATGAAGATAAGAATGATGGACGAAATCAGCGTCGTCACATGCGAGTCAAAAATTGTGCCGAAGGCGCGGGCATAGCCCGCCGCGATTGCCCCGCGAAGCGATTTGCCTTTGGCCGACTCCTCACGAATGCGCTCGAAGATCAGCACGTTGGCGTCCACCGCCATGCCGGCCGTCAACACCATGCCGGCGATGCCCGGCAACGTCAGTGTCGTGCTGATTGAACACATGACTCCGAGCAGGATGATGATGTTTGTCATCAGCGCGACATTGGCCACCATGCCGGCGAACAGGTAGTAAATCGCCATGAACGCAGCCACGGCCAGCACGCCGAAGATGGAAGCCTTGATGCCGCTGCGAATGGAATCTTTGCCGAGCGTCGGGTCAACGTCGGTCGAGTAAACGATTTTGAGCGGTGCCTTAAGGGGATTTTCCAGCACGTTGGCCAGCTCGAACGCCTCGCGCAAATCGAACTGGCCGGTAATCTGGCCGCGTCCGGCCGGGAATCTCGCCGCGAATCACCGGCGCGGAGTAAAGTTCGCCGTCCAGCACGATGGCCAGTCGCCGGCCCACATTTTCCCGGGTGATGTCGGCAAAAAGAGCCGCCCCTTCCGAGTTGAGGGTGAAGTCAATTTCCGGCTCGCCGAGATTGCCGCGGATCACCATCGCGCTTTTGACCGCGCTCCCGGTCAGACCCCGCTCCGGCTTCTTTTTCACGATCACCGACTCGATGTGTTCCGTCCCGTCGCGCCGTCGCTCTTTGTGTTTCAATAATTCGTAACCCGGCGGAATGATGCCTTCTTCGAGCATTTTGTCGCTGTCCTCATGCACCATTCTAAATTCCAAAAACGCAGCGCGTTGAATTGTCCGCATCGCGCTTTCCCTGGCCTCCTCGGAAAGTCCCGGCAACTGGACCAGGATGCGGTTGTTGCCCGCCGGTTGAATGATGGGCTCGGCCACGCCAAATTTGTCCACGCGCTTGCGCAACACCTTCGACGGCCTGCGAAAGCGCGCCTTCCAGTTCGGCTACGATTCGTGACGGTCTCGACTGTCCCCAAACTGTTCGTGACAGTCTCGACGCGGACAGCCGGTTGGTGTCCATTTCCACCAGGAACGACGTGCCGCCCTGCAAGTCCAGACCGAGCTTGATGCGGCCTGCGGCTTCGCGCTGGAGACAATTCAGGACAAAGGTGTTCGGATACAATTCGTCCTTGGCCTCAAAGAACGGAAAATACTTCGTGATGTCGTTCGTGCCGATGGCGTCTTGAAGGTTGAGAAACCGCGGTCCGGCCGCGTCTTCTGCCGTTCGCGCGCCCGGTGCAGAATGTCGTTGAACGCCGCGTCCTTTCTCACGGCACGCTCCTGGAAAGACTGGACCAGGTCGCGCGCCGTGGGCGGATAAATCTCGTAGGCGGACCACAGGATGATGATGAGGATGAAAATTAACTTCCAGAAATTGTCGCGGTTCATGGGTAAAATCAGGATTCGCTCGATTCCCCGCTGCGCTCGACGATTTCAGTGACAGCGGATTTGGTGATTTCAAGTTTGGCGTCAGCGGACCGGATCGAAACCGTTTTCTCCTTCACAGTGATGACCACGCCGAGAATGCCGCCGGTGGTTACGATTTTATCGCCCGGCTTGACGCTCTTGAGCAGTTCGGCATGTTCCTTGGCCTTCTTTTGCTGCGGTCGGAACAGAAGAAAATAGAAAATCACGCCCATCATCCCCAGCATCAAGACCGTGGAAAACAATTGAGAGCGCGGATCAGGCGCGGTGCCGGGCGTGGAAGGCTGCGGCGCCATTGCAAAAAGCACTTCAATGTTTCTTAAATCCATACTTCGTAAAGGCGCTCAATCTAAGGAAGCAGACGCATTTGGCAAGCGTTATGAATGCGCCACGATTTATTCCGGGTTATCCACCCAAACCCTTCGGTGGCGATTGGGCATGGTTTTCAAACCCAAAATCCAATTTCCACCGCAAGGCGCGGAGGAGCGGAAAAATTTGTTTTTTCGTTTTGTGCGTTGCGGCCGGCTTTTGTCGGATTTCCGCTTCCCTCAATACTGAATTCCCGTATCTTCACGCCGTATGTATTCGGAAATCCGTTCAGTTCACTTCGTCGGCATCGGCGGCACGGCGATGGCGTCAGTCGCCGCCGCGATGCAGCAAAAAGGTTTTCAAGTCACCGGCTCGGACCAGAATGTCTATGAGCCGATGGCCTCGTTTCTCGCCGGCAGAAAAATTGAGGTGATGAACGGTTACGCGGAGCGCAACCTTGCGCACAAGCCTGATCTCGTCGTCATCGGTAATGCCATTTCTCGCGGCAATCCAGAGGCGGAATGCGTCCTCGACCACAAGTTGCGTCATTGTTCACTGCCCGAACTGCTCAAGGAATTTTTCATCCGCGGCAAACGCTCCATCGTCATCGCCGGCACGCACGGCAAGACCACGGTGACGTCCCTGCTGACGTGGGTGTTCGAGCACAACGGACTGAATCCGGGTTTTCTCGTTGGCGGCATCCCGACGAATCTTGGCCAGGGCGCGCGCTTTACCGACAGCGAATGGTTCATCATCGAGGGCGACGAATACGACACCGCGTTCTTCGACAAGCGCAGCAAGTTCATCCACTATCTGCCGGAAATCGCCGTCGTCAACAATCTCGAATTCGACCATGCGGACATTTTTGAAAACCTTGATGCGATCAAAAAATCGTTCTCGCACTTCATCCGTCTCATTCCGCGCAATGGCCTGCTGCTCGGCAACGGCGACGATCTGAATCTGGCACCGTTGCTCAACGTGACGCATTGCCCGGTGCAACGATTCGGTCTTGGAGAAAGCAACAAGGTCGAAGCATTCAACATCCGCTATGGGCCGACGGCGACGGAGTTTGAAATTCCCAGTTTCAAATTCCACTTGAATCTGATTGGCGAATTCAACGTGCGCAACGCGCTGGCGGTCATCGCATGCGCCAAGCATTGCGGTTTGAAGAATCATCAAATCCAGTCTGCGTTCGACAGCTTTAAAGGCATCAAACGGCGCATGGAAGTGCGCGGCATCGCCGGCGGCGTGATTGTGGTGGACGATTTCGGACATCACCCGACGGCGATTCGTGAAACGTTGAAGGCGCTGCGCATCAAATATCCGCGCGAAAAAATCTGGGCGATCTTCGAGCCGCGCAGCAACACGACCCGGCGTAACGTTTTTCAAACCGAACTCGTGGATGCGTTTGCCGATGCCGACGCGGTCGTCGTTTCACAGGTTGCGCGGCTGGAGCAAATCGCAGCCGAAGAACGGCTGAACCCTGAAAAGTTGATGCAGGATTTGAAGACGTCTGGCAAAGACGCTTCGTATTTGCCGGATGTGAACGCCATTGTGGAGCACGTCGCCAAAAACGCCAACGGCGGCGACATCGTGGTCGTGTTCAGCAACGGCGGGTTTGGCGGGATTCACGGCAAGCTGCTCGAACGGCTCGGACGACGGTAGGAAGTCTAATTCTTTTGCGCTGCTCCGCCGGGCACGGCGTTTGTCTTTTCAACAAACGACGGCGGATTGTTCGTTTCCTTCGCCTGGTTTTCCTGCGTGTTGAGGTTTTTAAGAAGACGCGCTTTCAAATCGGCGTACATCTGGTTCGTCACGGAATTCAAGTTTAAGCGGGCTTCGTCGAAGCGACCCGCGGCCACCTTGATTCGAGCGAAGTGCAGATACACGCCCTCGCGCTCGATTTCGTCGTGCGCGATTTTCAACGTGTTGGTCCACGCCTTGAGCGCGTCGTCCGCGCGGAGCGGCCTGATGCCGTAATAGGTTTGGGCCAAATCCGTGGCGAGAGGGAAATTGTCCGGATCAAGTTTCAGCGCCTTGGCATAAAGTTCCAGCGCTTTGTCGAAGACCTGGTCTTCAGTGATTTTGAAATGTTCCATCGCGTCTTTGCGGAACATGTAAACCGTCGTGGCATAATTCTGGTAGTAAAGCGGCTCGTTTGGATTCAGTTCAATTGCCCTGGCATAGTAATCAAACGCCTTTTGGATCGAGCCGACATGGCCGTTGTAATTGGCGAGATTGTTCCAAACGGCCGGATTCTTGGGATCGAGTTCGCGGGCCTTCTCCAACTGCGCCGCAACCGCGTCCTCCTCGTGCAGGTCGTCGAGAAAACTGGCGTAAGCCAGCCGCGCGCGGGCGTGATCAGGATGGCGCGCGATGAAATCCTCGTAGCTTTTTCGCACCGGCTCGAAGCGGACGCGAATACGGCGATTCAATTCAGCCTTGGGCATGCCCGCGCCTTTAACCGTGAATTCCTCGTTGTCACGAATCCATTTGTCCACCTCGGCCTGCGCCGCGTCGTCCTCGGCCATCACCTTCTGAAATTCCTTCTCGACCGGATTGTTCGGATCGGCGATTTCCACCGAAGCACCGGTCTGTTGCTGCACGAGATTGCTGACAGCGAGCGGTTGATTGGTGGCAATGAGCGCACCGACCAAACCGATGAGAAGATTGTTCACCCGCGCAACGTAACACTTCAATTGCGGGAGTCGAGACGGGAAAAGACAACCATCAAACCGGTGGAGCGAGCGTCCTCGGAGCCGAACAATGAAAACTCTTCTTAAGCGTTCCGGCTCGCCAGGAGCCTCGCTCCATCAAATAAGCTACGGCTTGGCCTTCAACTGGCCGGGCGCAACCCACTTCGTGATATAATAGACCGCGCGGTTTGTGCCGACGTTCCGCCAGCCGTGCGGTTCATTTGCCGCGCAGAAAATTACCCCGCCAGTCTCCACACGATTTGTGTGGCCGTTCTGCATTACTTCAAGCGTCCCCTCCTTCAGGATTACCAACTCCTCCTCCGGATGCTGGTGCGCGGCGTGTGGCGCTTCGCCCGGATTGAGCGTGGTGATATGACATTCCAACCGATCGAGTGTGGCCGTGGGCGAATCGAAGACCTGCCGGCGTTCGCCAGACGGTTTCTGTTCGACCTTGAGGTCGCTGAAATTGAACACGCCCGAATGCATGATCGGCTTGGCGGCGGTCTGCGCAAGCGCGACAGCAGCGGCAGTGGCGAGAATGGATGCGATAATAATGGAATTTCTTCGTGTAATCATGAGCACATATCTCGCGCAAAACGAAATCAAGTCAAGCCCGGAGAGGCGGAGTCGGTGCGAATTTATTCCAGCGGCCAGCTGCCGTGGTCGCTGATGAGAGAATCAATCTGCGCCATGATTTGACGCGTCTCGGCCAGTGCGCTGACGGTGCGCTGGTAGTGTTGAATATCGCCGTAAGTAAGCTTGCGACCTTTTCGGTCTTTCAGCCATTTCTCGCTGACTTGGTAGCCGCCAACATGGAATTCCCAGACTGCTTTCGGCACGCCGCCGAAGTATTGCTTGGCGTTAATCCAAACACGCTTGTCGTTGTCTGTGTATTGCACTTTCTCCACGATATCGTCGCCTTTCAGCGGAAAAGTCGTGCTGAAGTTGTCGAGTTTAGGCGATTCCATCAGGTGCAGGGAAACCAACTCAGCGCCTTTGGCGGCAAGGGCGCGGAACAATTTCAAATCGCTGGTCAACGGCAGGCGCGGGAAATCAATTTTCAAAAACTCCGTGTAACGCTCGCGATACGTGGGCGAATGAAAGATGGCGTAGGCGTAATTGAAAACGTCTTCTGGCCCGACGGTCTTCTTCAAATCGCCACGGTCAACGGGAATCCATTTCAAGCCGAGCTGCTGCGTGAGGTCTTGGACAAACTTGGGATTGAGATTGGCGCGGCGCGTGGAATAACCGGGCGAGGACTCAAAAAGCGCGAGCATCAGGGTTTTCCCCATGCCACCCCTTTTGCTTTGTTCGCCTTCATAAAGATACAAAGGAAAATTCAGACTGCTGCCTCGATAAAACAAATTGTGGTCACAAACGCGGTTTGCGCAGAAAACCAAATCCCAATCGCCAGCGGCCACAAGTCCCGCGCGCCCTACGCAGATGGCGCGGTTGGATTGCTTGAGATGCCCCATCACATCACGTCGCGGCCAGTCCACCATTTCGTCACGGTAAAGCAACGCACGACCATCAAAAGGCCGGTAAAGATAATCGCTGATTTCGGAAATCCATTCGGGATTTTTCTGCAACTCAACGCGCGCGTCGGCGAGTTTCCATTCGCGAGTGTCGCCGGGTGGATAATCAGCCACCGATTTCACGCCAAAGAATTTTGAGCGTATTTCCTCGGTGCTCTTTTCCGGGTCCGCGAATTCTTCGATTCGCTTTATGAGTTCAGGTTTGTTGAACGCCACGACGAGCGAGTCGCGCGACGTTTGTGCGCCATTTGAACCTAAAACAAAGATGTCTTTAACCGACCAGCCGGATTGGTATTCCGTTTTGAGGCCGCGCTTAACCGGGACAAATTCAAAGAACGCGGCGGCGGGATGAAGTTCTTTCCAAGATGTCGTTGAAACATCACTACCGACCAATGCCTCATACTTGGTGGAACGCTCGCCCCACAAATCCGCGTAAAAGACCTGCCGCCGTTCGGAGGCTTTCGGGTGTTTGACGAACAAGGCGATGGCAACTCCCTGGGTGATGTCGAAAACGTTCTCATCTTTCGTGCCCGATGGAGTTTGCTCGCGCCGCTTTGCATTGCCATGCAAATTCAAAATATAAATCTCGTCGAACGTTTTCATCAGATTGTGGCGCATCCCTCGAAATGTCGGGCTGTCGAGGTAACTATGGTCTGTTATGAAAGCAAGAATGCCGTTCCCGGTTTGTTCAATGCGCCACTGGCCGAAGCGTAAAAATTAGAAGTAATCGTTTTTTAACCACACTTTTTTCTCACCCAGCGGTTGTCCGTCAACATGCCGGTATTCTTTGAGAAGATTTGTTATCCACGCACCCTGATTTGCGGAAACCCCTGAATACGGCGGATTACCGAGCACAACCATAATTTCTCTATCTCGCTTGATCTCAGCGGCGGCATTGGCTTCCTCGGCAACCCAAGTGGCGAACAACTGCTCCGTTTTCATGGCCGCCTCGTCCAGCGTGTTGGTCAGATAGACACCGAGCCGTTGGTCTTTGCCGAACTTGTAGCCGAGGTCGGCCAGTTGCATCCCCAGTTTCAGGTGCGCGATGGCATACGGCGCTATGAGCAATTCAAAACCAAAAATGCGGTTGAGCAAGTGTTTGTCCACGTATCCGTCCCACGCGCCTTTTTGTTTCGCAAACTTCTGGTGAATCTGTTCGATGACGAAATACAGAAACGTCGCCGTGCCGGTGGCCGGGTCGAGAATCAGCGTGTTTTCATCCGCCAAACCTTTCGGGCGGTGGAAGCGCGTCTTCAACAAATGGTCAATTGAGCGGACAATGTAGCTGACCACCGGCTCCGGCGTGTAATAAACCCCGCGTACTTCGCGCAACTTCGGATCGTAAGCCGCAAGAAACGTTTCGTAAAAATGCACCACCGGATCTTCCTTGCCTTTGCCCTTGCCAAAATCCTTCAACACCGCCGGCATGTCCGCATGATTCAGCAAGGCGACAATGTCCTCCATCACCCACGCAATCGAATCAGGAAGTTTTGGCCCGGTGATTTCGTAAAAAAGCTCCTGCAAAAACGGATTGGTCTTGGGAATGGCCCGCGCGGCGGAATTGCGGGTGAAGTCTTCCCTGTCGGGCGTATGGACGCGGGCGGCAAAGAGGCCATAGACCAGCGTTTGCGCGAACATGTCCGAAAACTTCTTCTCATCGAGATCGGGAATGAGCGTTCCTTGAAAAGCCCGCAACCACTGATGCAGCCAGCCGCCGTCGGCTTCTTGCTGAATGGCAACGATGGTTTGTTGCTGCATCGTGCGGGCGTAGCCAGCCATGCTATCCGCCAGTTGCTCCGCCGTGCCGACGGTCAACGCCGGGCAACGGATAAAACTTTCCAGCAGATCAACGAGTTCTTTTTCGCCATCGGGCAGCAACTTGATTTTGTTTTTGCCGGTCAATTCGGCAATGCGCGCCACGCGCCGGCGTTCACCATGTGTGAACCAGTGGAATTCGAGATAATCGGTAAGAATCCAGTTCGGCAACGCGGAATAGCGGATGAACTGTTCGCCATATTGCCCCTTACCCATCTCCATTTCGGTAAGGTCAGTGCCGATGGGTTTGGTTTCGACATTCCCAAGTGGAATCCGGCCACGAGAAATTTTGAAATCGGGAGCGCCGATGAGCGGGATGTGTTTGGGTTCGTTGGTGGCAACAATTCCTTTGCCGACTGACTGGAGTAAAGTTTTGAGCGCGGGGCGGTGAGTGTGCTCGGTGGCGTCGCTGAGAGCGAGGTTCTTTTGGATCTCGTTGAGGTATTCCCCAAACGCTTTCATTGGAAAGAATTACCAATAGCTTGGACGCGGGGCAAGGCACGCATAAATCAGGTGCTAAGTTGGAGTTTTCCCTTTGACCGAAGGGCAACCGAATACGCAAGCAACATTTGAAGCCATTTCTCCAACTCGTTCCACGACTTGCCAGCGAGTTTCTCAGACAAACATGCACCCCAACAAATTTCCTGACGCGATTGAACGTGTAATTGATTCCATTTTAATCTCACAATTTTGTTGCCTTGCTGGTGATAAACTTTGTGACAACGCAAGTGGTTCGGAATTGGTGACGGTTTGGATGAACCACCGCAACCCGGTGGCTCTTCACGTAGTAAATCAACGTCCGAATTCATTCCAAGACTGTGGACTCTGATTTTCGACAAGACGACAAACAATTCAAGAATTGATTCAACAAAAGGCGTACCGTTGCTGACACGCCCGTTCCACGTTAAACCCCGTTTTCAGACTCAAACCGCCTTCACCACGCCCCAGTAAACGTCGAGTCGTTTGGCGAGGTAGAGTTTCACGGCTTTGACGAGGACGGCAGCTTCGAGTTTCTGGCCGGTCTCGACGATTTTTTTGAGCGTTGCGTTCGGCGGCACGCGGAAGCAATCCTGCGCGATGATTGGTCCTTCGTCCAGATTCATGGTCACGAAGTGCGCGGAGACGCCAACGATCTTCACACCCTGTTCGTAAGCCTGCCGATACGCCTGCGGCCCGGGAAAACTCGGCAGCAACGACGGATGGATGTTGATGATCTTGTTTTTGTAGCGCCAGACGAAGTTCGGCGAGAGGATTTTCATGAACCGCGCCAGGACGATGAAATCAATCTCGCGCTCCTCCATTGCACGCAACACCTGTCGCTCCGCCTCGGCACGGTCGTTCCATGGAATGTGAACGAACGGCAGTCCGGCCTTCTTCGCCATCGGCTCCAGCTCGCGGCGGTTGGAAACAACGATGACGGGTTCAGCGCGATCCAGTTGGCCCGTTTTGATCGCTCGAAGAATGCCTTCAAAACAATGCGGTTCGCGCGTCACGAAAATCGCCATGCGTTGTCGGCGTCGCGGTTCGGTGAAGCGAAGTTTGATTTCCATGCCCAGCGTCCGGGCCAGCCTGTCCATGCCTGTGGCAAGCGCCTCGCGCCGCAATTGTTTCTGCTTCCATGACGCCTGGACGGTCATGCTGAACTGGCCACGCGTGACCTGTTCCTCCAGCGCCTCGATGTTGGCCTTCTGTTCGAAGAGAAAATTGGTGATGCGGGCGACGACGCCGGTTTTGTCGCGTCCGATGACGGTGATGGTGGCGAATCGTTTCATGACGTGTTGCTCTTCCGAACGAACGGAAGTGGCTGCCGCAGCCGTGTTCCCGAAAGCGTCCGCTCTGTTCGTCGGATTGGTTCTTAATTACTTTGACCCCAAATGCAACTTTTTTTAGCTTCCGCTGTTAGAAGTTTGACGACGCAACGCGTAATTCGATGGCTTTCAATTCTGTAACAAGCCTGTTTGCCTCGGTGTCCGGCGTATCGCCGGGTCGGTTTGCCGAGTTGCGAAAAGCTTGGCGGGTGGCGGCGGAAAATGGCTCGCAAGAGACGTTGCTGGCCTTCATCTGCCGGGAGACCGGCCTGGCCGAGGACGTTTTCCTCCAGCGGCTGGCTGCTGCGCTGCAATGGCCGTACCTCGAACTGTCCAAAGTGGCGGTTCAGCAGGAGGCGCGAAACAAGATTTCCACAAAGGTCGCATTTCAACATTCCGTCCTGCCCACTGCATTCAACAACGGCGCTGTGCAAGTGGTCGTGAGCAATCCCTTCGACACCGCGATGCTCAACGCGGTGCGGTTCGACGCTCGCGGGCCGGTGCAGTTCGCGCTGGCGCCCAAGGCCGAAATCGAAAAGGCGCTCAAACGATATTACGGCGTCGGCGCGGAAACGCTCGACGAGATGGACGAGGAAATGCCGTTGGACCTCGACCTGCCGGTTGACAAGGAAATCACCGAGACGGACCAGGAAGCCAGCGTCATCAAATTTGTCAACCAGGTCATCTGGGAAGCATACAAAGACCGCTCCACAGACATTCACCTCGAACCGCAGGAAGATGAATTGCGCATCCGCTACCGCATTGACGGCATCCTGCATCAGACGCCGATGCCGCCGCAGTTGAAGCGCTTCCAGGCCGCGCATCATTTCCCGCATCAAGGTCATGAGCGGGATGAACATCGCCGAAAAGCGCCTGCCGCAGGACGGCCGCATCAACGTCCGCATCAAGGGCGAGGAAATTGACATCCGCGTCTCCACCGTGCCGACGGTTTATGGCGAGAGCGTGTCGTTGCGTTTGCTGTCGCGCGGTAAAATTTTCCTGAGCCTCGACAAACTCGGATTTTCTCCGAAGGACGAGATTGCGATCCGCGAAATCATCGTCAAGCCGCACGGTATTCTGCTTGTCACCGGGCCGACCGGTTCGGGCAAGTCCACCTCGCTCTACGCAATGTTGAGCACCATCAACTCGATTCAGAAACGCATAATCACCGTCGAAGAGCCGGTGGAATACGAGTTGAAAGGCATCAATCAAATCGCTGTCCGACCTGAGATCGGGCTGACGTTCGCGATGGGACTGCGCCACATCCTGCGCCAGGACCCGAACGTGATCATGGTCGGCGAAATTCGCGACCTCGAAACCGCCGAGATTGCGATTCGCGCGGCGCTGACGGGCCACTTGGTCTTCAGCACGCTGCACACGAACGACGCGCCGAGCGCGTTCACGCGTTTGGTGGACATGGGCATCGAGCCGTTTCTCGTAGCGTCGTCGGTCGAGGCGATCATGGCGCAACGCCTCGTGCGCACAATTTGTCCCGTGTGCAAGACGGAGCAAAAGGTCGAACCGGGCTATCTCAAGAAGATCGGCTTTCCCGAAGATGAGATTCCGACCGCGAAATTCTACCAAGGCGCGGGCTGTGAAGAGTGCCGCCAACTCGGCTATCAGGGCCGGCTCGCTATTTATGAATTGCTGGTTTTGAACGAAGCGCTGCGTCCACTTATCCTGGGCCGCGCGTCCTCCACCACCATTGCAGCGCGCGCCATCGAGCAGGGCATGCGCACGTTGCGGGTGGACGGCTGGAACAAAGTCCGCGCCGGCATCACGACCATCGAGGAGGTTTTGCGCGTCACGCAAATCGAGGAACATCTCGATGCGTTGGTCGAAGACAAAAAGGACACCGGAACAAAAATAAAACCGGCATGAATCAGTCCGAAACCACTGCAATGAAAACCGCGCCTCGTCCCCTGCCGACCTGGCTCAAGTGGTTGATGCGGGTTTTTGGGGCGCTCATGCTTGTAGCCGTTTTGGCGTGCGTCCCCTTCCTATGGAAGGCCGTGCGATCCATTATTCCCTTACTTAAGCAGGGCGCTCATGTTTCACGACATGTTCAGATTTCTGCGCTGGCAAAACTTCTTGGTGAGATGGTGGGGGTGGTCATCTGGACATGTGTCGCTGTCTGGCTGCTGCGGCGATCCTGGATACGGAAGGAAAAACCAGCGGAAGCTGTCGTGGCATCAGCCGGGGATGTCGGGACGGCCGCAACAGCGGCGCCGAGGGCGTCCCCACGCTCCACAACGAGACACTGGCAATCCTGTAACGTCTTGCAAGTCGCGCCGCAGGCGTGCCAACTCTGGCAGTTCGAAGCGCGCCATGGCGATTTTCTTTTGGACCGCGAGGAGTCCACGCCGCTGGGCGAACCGCTCACCAGCCTCGTCAACAAAACATGGCATTCGCTCTGGCAACCCAAGCTCAACGTGGCCTGGCTGCCGCCGGAAAGTGTTTTCTTCCGCGTCGTGCATCTGCCCCAAAGCAGTTTTGACGAGACGTTCTCGATGGTGGAGTTGCAGTTGGAGAAACTTTCGCCAATCCCCGTGACGCAAGTGGTGTGGAGCATGCACGTGCTTCCGCAACGGGCGGGAAATTTGCAGACGCTCATCGTCACCTTCGTGGAACGCAAGGCGGTCGAGGAATTCCTCGGTCAACTGGAAGGCCAGGGATATCTGGCCGACCGCCTCGAATTACCGATTCTTGATCAATTGCTGGCGACGCCGATCGGGGAGGACGGTGCATGGATTTATCCGCGCGCATTGGGCGGAAAGAACACGGCTCTGGTGGCTTGGTGGTATGGCGGAGTGCTGCAAAACTTGAATTTCATCACGCCACCCCCTGCGGGCGACCACGCGACGAGCCTCAAGGAACAACTCGCACAAATGGCCTGGGCGGGCGAGTTGGAAGGCTGGCTCACAACGCCGCCAACATGGCACCTTGTCGGGGACGAAGCGACCGTCGCTGAATGGGAACCGCCCCTGCGGCAAGGCTTGGGCGATCCGATCGTCATTTTGCATCCCCTGTCTCCGGCGGAGTTGGCCGCGCTGACCGCTCAGCGTGCGGCGCGGACACAACAAATAATCAATCTCCTCCCGGCTGAATATGCCACGCGTTATCAGCAGCAGTTTGTGGACCGGCTGTGGATGCGGGGGCTGGCTGCTGTCGTGAGCCTCTATATGGCTGGCGCAATGATTTATTTTATTGCATTGGAAGTGCTCGTGTTGCAGACGCGATCGGTTGAGAAACAAGTGGCCGCCTTGAGTGGCAATTATGAGAACGCCCGGCAACTTAAGGCTCGTTACGACGTGCTCAAGGACCGGCAGGAGTTGAAATTCGCCGCATTGGACTGCTGGAAAGCGACGGCGGAAAAGACGCCTCCTTTGATCACCATCGACGGATTGGTGTTTAACGACGGCAAAAAACTGAAGCTGAACGGCACAGCCCCCGCCGATCAAACAGGCGATCTGATTGACTACAGTGCGGCAATGCGAAAAACGGAGATAAACGGTCAGGCGATATTCGATCCTGCGAAGGGTGAACAGCTCAGCTACCGCATGAATCCCGGCAACTCGACAGTGAGCTGGAACTTTGCCTTCGAACTCAAACGCAAGGAGGCCGAATGACACATTTTTTGTCCCGCTTGACTTCAATCGAGCGCCGTTTCGTGGTCGGTGTGGTGCTCGTCATTTTCGTCGTCCTCAATGTGGCGTTCGTTTGGCCGCACTTTTCCGACTGGAACACCGTTAAAAATCGCCTTGATACCACCCGAAACAAACTCGCCGCCTACCAGATTGAAATCGCGCAGATCCCCAATTACAAGGCGGAACTCAGCGAGTTGGAAAACGAGGGCTCCGAGGTGCCGGCGGAAGACCAGTCCATTGATTTTTTGCGCACCATCCAGATGCAGGCCGCGGATAGCGGCGTCAATATCATAGACAATTCGCGCCCGACCACCACCACCAACCAGTTTTTCGTCGAACTCACGCAGGGCATCAACGTGCAGTGCGGCGAAAAACAACTGGTGGACTTCCTTTACAACCTCGGGTCGGGCAACTCGATGATTCGTGTTCGAGACCTTGCATTGCACCCCGACGCTTCCCGCCAGCAGCTTAACGCCAATATCAAGCTCGTTGCCAGTTACCAGAAAAAGCCCGCGGCCCGGCCAGCCACAACCGCTGTCGCCACGACGGCGACCCAACCTCCAACCACAACCAAACGATGACCGTGAAAACGATTCTCTTCACTCTCTTTCTCCTAATGGGCTTCGGCCTGTGGGCACAGACCCCGCCCCTGCCACCAGCCACGAATACGCCAGCCGTTGACACGACAAACCGTGATGTCATTCTCCGTCGCGCGTTGGAACGTGCCATGAGTGGCAATACCAATGCGGCCTCTGCAGCTGCTCCTGTTGTTCCCACTCCATCTGGCAAGGGAAAAACGGTATCTGCTTCTGCCGCAACCAACGTTCCGCCCATTATAACCAACATACCGCCTGTCACTACCAACGTTACACCCGTCATTCTTGCAAAGACGAATCCCGTCTCAATTCCGCAGGTAATGCCAAAAGCGACAAACGCCGTCTCAATTCCGCAGGTAATGCCAAAAGCGACAAACGCCGTCTCAATTCCGCCGGTCATTCCGACAGTGACGAATCCCGTCTCGATTCCGCAGGTAATGCCAAAAGCGACGAACGCCGTCTCAATTTCGCCGGTCATTCCGACAGCGACAACCCCCGCGTCTGTTGCATCAATAACTCCGGCTGTGCAAAACAAAGGTGCGGTTCCAACTGCGCCGCCGGCACCGCCGCCCGCCGTACCTCCAGCGTCACCTCCCCAGCCTTTCAGAAGACCGTCTCAACCGTCATCTGCCACTCCGGCCGGGCAGCGTACGCCAGCTTCAGCCACTACGATCAACACCACTTCTGCCGACGATATTATTCCGGCCGGAAACATCAATTTTCAGGCAGTGGATATCAATCAGGTTTTGACGGTCTATGCCGAATTGGTGGGTCGCACAATTTTGAGGCCGGCGAACCTGGCGTCGGCGCCCATTGTTCTGAAGACTCAAACGCCATTGACCAAGAAAGAGGCCATTTTGGCGTTGGACGCGGTGCTGGCGCTGAACGGCATTTCGATGATCAACGTGGGGGAAAAATTCGTAAAAGCCGTGCCTGTCCAACAGGCAAACCAGGAAGCCGCGGCGTGGAGCGATCTGGGCGCCGCGCAGTTGCCGGACATGGGCCAGTACGTCACGCACATCGTGCAAACAAAATACGCCAAGCCGAGTGAACTGGTGCAGGCGCTCACGCCGTTTGCCAAACTGCCCAATTCCATCCTGCCCATTGACAGCAGTCAGATTCTCGTCCTGCGCGACAACACCGAAAACGTCAAGCGAATGCTGGAAATGATCGAAAGAATTGACGTGACCGTTCCGTCGGAATTCGTCAACGAGGTTATTCCGATCAAGTATGCGAAGGCTGCGGACATTGCAAGTGCGTTGAACAGCCTGAGCGGCGGCGGCGGCGGAACGAGTGTTGGCAGTCGCGGTACGGCAGCGGGCACAGGCGCCAAAACTGGCGCGGCCGGGGCGACCACCCGGCCCGGCCAGCCCGGTCAACCGCAAGGCAGCACAACCCCGGCGGGCACGCCATCCGCCACTTCCAGTTTCTCCAGCCGCTTGCAGCAGATCGTCCAGCGCGCTTCCACGGGGGGGACGGGAGAAATTCAGATTATCGGCCAGACGAAAATCATTGCCGACGAACGCACGAACTCGCTGCTTATATTCGCTTCGCGCCAGGACATGGAAACGATCAAAGATATCATCTCCAAACTTGACGTGGTACTGGCCCAAGTGCTCATCGAGACAATCATCATGGATGTGGACCTCGACAAATCATGGAACTATGGCGTTTCCGCCGGACAGCAGCCGCATCAAACCGGCAACGCCGCGTTCGGCGGCATCCTTAACAACGACCAAAGTCAACTTTCCAATGGCCAAGGATTCCTGGGCGGCCTGTTGCAGACTCTCGTAACCAACGGTTTCACCACCAACATACTTGGCGATCTCATTCCGATCACGCAACTGGTTACCAGCGCCGCTACGAACACGGCCTACCCCAGCGGAAGTGGTCTGAATTATTTCGGCAAAGTCGGGGTCGGTCCCACTTTTGATTTATGGCTGCAAGCCGCCGCTGCGGACAACGGCGCGCACCTTATTCAAAAACCGCGCATCCTGACTTCACACGCGACGCCAGCGTCCATCTTCATCGGGGAAACGGTGCCTTACATCACCAGTTCCTACTACGGGGGCGGCTACAACGGCGGCCCCAGTTCCTCCTACCAGCAGTTGCAGGTTGGCATTCAACTGAATGTGACACCGTTCATCAACCCGGACGGTTTGGTTGTCATGCAAATTGACGAAACCATTGACGATCTCAATGGCTCAACTCCGATCGCGGGCGTTGGCAACGTGCCGAACACCACTCACAAAGCAATATCAGCTGAGGTGGCCGTGCGAGACCGGGAGACGATTATTTTGGGCGGCATCATTAAAAGCTCGGATTCCAAAACCGCGTCCGGCGTTCCGATTTTGAAAGATATTCCGTTTTTGGGGGCTCTTTTCACCTCAAAAACGTCGGATAAGAACCGTGAGGAGTTGATTGTGTTGATGCGACCGACGGTGCTCAAGACGCCCGAACTTGCAGCGTTGCAAGTCAAGGTGGAGAAAAAGCGTCTTCCCGGCGTCATGCGCGCGGAGGCGGAGGACGCTGCCGACGAGCGCAAGGCCGTTGAGACCGAGGAGAAGCGCGAGCAGAGGGACCTTGAGCGCGAGCTGAAGGCCAGAGCCAAACAGAAAACGCCTTTCACGCCGGAGGAGGAAAATCTCTACAGCAATCCGGCGACCAATCCGCCTCCGTCAGCGACACCATAAATCGGCAGTTGCACCTGCAAATCCCGCGAGACGGACATGGCGAATTTGCACCCGTGCAAGGCGGCGTCCAAGCCGATGCCATGCCCGTGGATGATTTTGCGCTGAAGTCGTCTCTGCATTTTTCTGCTTTGACCGCCCGACGCGTTAACACCGGGCTTTTTTCGAAGACTTGCGTTTGGCGGATGGCCGACGCGCTTTGAGCCGGGCCAGTTGGCCGCGCAGCTTTTCGATTTCCGCCTCTGCCTTTGCCAGCTCGGCACGCTTCTCTTTCCCATTTGCGCGAGCTTGGAGCAACTCGCGGGCGTGGCGACGCAGTTCAAGTTGCGTCACGACATGGTGGGCCAGCACGCGGAGGGCCTCTTGTTGCTGGGGACGAAGCGTGCGGGGCACTTTGTCCATCACACAGATCGTGCCCAGTGCATGGCCGTCAGGCGTGATCAATGGCGCGCCGGCGTAAAACCGGATCTTTGGCTCGTTCATCACCAGCAGATGGTTCTTGAAGCGTTCGTCCTTGGTCGCATCCGGCACGATGAACAGGCTGTCGCTGAGGATGGCGTGGGAGCAAAACGACATGTGTCGTGGAGTTTCGGTCACGTTGACGCCGACCCTGGACATGAACCATTGCCGGTCTTCGTCCACGAGCGAAATCAGGGCGACTGGCGTTTCGCAAATGTCGGCCGCCAATTCAGTCAGATCGTCAAAGATTTCCTCCGGGACGGTGTCGAGCACCTCGTATTGCCACAACACATTGAGTCGTTTTACTTCGTTCTTGGGAATTGGAACGCTCATGACAGTATTCTTGTTCTTCAATATTAACGCCGTTGACACGTAAATTTAGATATTGCCCGACAAGATGCAATTATTCTTTTCGCACGTTCGTCGTTGTCCTGTGTGACGAAGCTTTCGGAGGAATTATATCAGGAGTAGACACAAACTTCGCTGAATCCGAAGTCCACATTCGACTGTTTTCAAATTTAATCTTAAGATGCGACAACGCACAGCGTTTATGAGCGCCGGACGAAGAGCAAATTTGATGGCAGGCAAGACTACGCCCGCCGGCGTCACCGAATTGCTGGTGAGCGGCATGAGCTGTCAAAACTGCGTCCGCCACGTCACCGAAGCCATTCAAAGCGTGCCCGGCGTGCACAGCGCCTCGGTGGTTCTTGACCCGGGTCGCGCGTCCGTGCGCTGGGCCGCGAATGCGCAGGCCGATGTTGCCATGGTTCTGGCCGCCGTCGTAAAGGCGGGCTACAAGGCGAAACCCGTCGTATCCGCCGCACATGACCAATCCGCTGCGCGGGATCAATCCGGCTGGCGATGGAATTTGCTCCTCGGCGTCGCGGTCACCATTCCGCTGATGCTTGGCGAATGGGTTTTCAGCCTTGGCATGGAGCGATGGTTTCAGTGGGTCTCCTTTGCGCTGGCCGGTGTCGTGCAGATTTTTGCCGGCGCGCGATTTTATCGCGGCGCATGGCGGCAGCTCAAAATCCGCAGTTCGAACATGGACACGCTCGTGGCACTCGGCTCGACCACTGCGTTCGGCTACAGCGTGTGCGCGCTGCTCACCGGGCGCGGCGGGCACGTCTATTTCATGGAAGCCGCGGCCATCATCACACTCATCAGTGTGGGTCACTGGCTTGAAGCCCGGACCAGCGCGCGCGCCTCAAGCGCACTAAAATCATTGCTGCATCTCGCGCCGGAAACAGCCCGACGGCGCAATCCCGATGGCAGCGAAACCGAAGTCAGCGTGGCCATTCTCAAACCCGGCAACCATGTCATTCTCAAACCCGGCGACCGCGTGCCAAGCGATGGCGTCGTGGTCGAAGGCGATTCCGCCGTGGACGAGGCGATGCTCACCGGTGAATCCGTGCCGGTGGACAAATCCGCGCCCAGTGAACTCTACACGGGCACGGTCAATCAGAATGGCCGTCTTGTCATGCGCGTAACCGCAATCGGTGAGTCCACGGCATTGGCGCACATCATCGCCGCTGTGCAACGCGCACAGACCAGTCGCGCCAACATCCAGCGCCTTGGAGACCGCGTCAGCAATGTGTTCGTGCCCGCTGTTATTTGTGTGGCGACGGTGACGATTTTGTGGTGGGCCTTTCTGCCGGCGCGTGCGTATCAATGGCACCAAGTGTTGTCGCATTTCTTGTGGACAGCGCATGTGCCGCAAGATGCGGTGGCCGCAGCGTTTGTCGCTGCCGCGGCAGTGCTCATCGTCGCCTGTCCATGTGCAATGGGTTTGGCGGCGCCGGCGGCCATCATGGCCAGCGCCAACGCAGCCGCGCGGCACGGCATTCTGATTCGCGACGGTGTCGCGCTGGAAAAAGCCGGTCAAGTCACGACGGTCATCTTCGATAAAACTGGCACGCTGACATTCGGGAAACCGCAGGTCGTAAAAACCTGGCAGGCGCGGAGCAGCACGGGCGTCCCGCCGGTCCCGAAGGCGGAAGGAAGATTGCAGAATGATGAAACAGAACCAGTCGCAGGCAGGATGTCCGCGCCATGTCTGGCTGCTGCACTTGCGCGCCATTCCACGCATCCTGTCAGTGAGGCCATCGCAAAAATTTCGTCCGACGAAATGACTCTTGCCGAATGGCAGGAAGTGCGCGGGGCAGGCGTGCAGGCGAAGGTCGAAATCCGAAATCAACTGGCGCGGCTGGGTTCGCTTCGGTGGTTGAGGGAGAGCGGTGTGGATTTGTCGGCAGGCGAGAGTTTCATCAATGTATGGTCGGCGCAAGGCGCGACGATTGTCGGCCTGGCGCTCGACAAAGCGCTCCACGGTTTGTTTGTTGTTCGCGACACCGTGAAGCCTCGTGCGGCCAACGTCGTGACACAACTCCGACAGCACGGGCTGAAAACGTTTCTACTCACGGGCGACAACGCGCTCACTGCCGCCAGCATTGCAAAGCAAATCGGCATTTCCTCTGAAAACGTTCTTGCCGAAGTCCGGCCGGAGCAAAAAGCAGAATTCGTGAAAAAGCTCCAACAGCAAGGCGAGCGTGTCGCTTTTGTAGGTGATGGCATCAACGACGCGCCCGCGTTGAAGCAGGCCGACCTTGGCATTGCCGTGGGCCGCGCCAGCGACATCGCGCGCGAGGCTGCGGACATCATTCTGCTCAAGTCGGAGATCGAAGCCGTGCCGGAAGCGCTTGGGCTGGCGCGCGCCACGCTGCGAACAATCAAGCAGAATTTATTCTGGGCGTTTTTTTACAATGCGATTGGCGTCCCGCTGGCGGCTTTCGGCTTTATGAGTCCAATTTTATGCGCAGCGGCGATGGGGCTTTCGGATTTGGTTGTCATTGGCAATGCGTTGCGCCTGCGACAGTGGCGGCTGAAGCCCAATTTGTAGCTCAAAGGAAAATGCGCAAAAGCGCGGACTCCAACGAGTCATGGATTCCGGGGCGGTTCGTCTGAAGGAGACGGTGGCGCGCCTTGCGTCGGAGAGCCTGCCTGCGGTGATTGCGGACGACGCGCCTCTTGCATCTTTGGCTTCACCAATCCTTCAAAACGGGCGAATTGTTCGGGGGTGAGGATCGAGCGAATGCCTTCCCGCACTTTTGTCAACTCTTCCCGCATCAGTGGAGCAATTGGCTCCCAAAGCTGCCTTGTCCGTTCTTGGCCTTCCTTGATAATTTTCTCGATTCGTTCGTGTTGGTCGGCGCTGAGATGAACTTCTCGGTCGAGCTTTTGGAGAAAATCTTTGCGCAGTACCTGCGGGACCGGGTTGGGCAGTCCCTGCAGTCGGGCCGGTTCGCGAGAGCCGGGAGCATTGTTTTGCCCGTGTGTCGCCTGCAGCCAGAACGGCCAGAACCGCTTTGGATGCTGCATGGCCTGTTCGGCAAGGCCGACAACCAAACCGCCGGTAATCACACCGGCAACAAAAATCACAAGCGTGGCGAGGATGACTTTCCATGTATTCACCGTGTCTCCTCAGATTGATCAACCGCCGCGAGCAGCGTTCGCTCAAAGTCTTGGGATAGATCGTTCGAAGCGGTGTTGACCTTCGAACTGAAAACCGCCCAAGCGCCCAGCAAAACCGCGACAGCCACACACGGCATGGCCGCGCGCCACAGCGCACGCCCCCACAGCGCCCATGGATCCTGCAGAGGCTGGCGCGCCAGAAGCGCCATGATGCGCTTTTCAAACGCATACGGCACGCCGTCACTGGGCGGATTGGTGCGGGCAGCCGCAAGCAGTTTCCGTTGCAGTTGATCCAAATTCATAATCGTGCTGTCAGGTCAGACGGCGGTTTGTCGTACAGGGTTACACATATTTGTCCTTGGCGAGCCGTGCCAGAATCTTTCGCATCTCGGCGCGGGCCCGGAAAGCGCGTACTTTGACCAGCGGCACGGACCAGCCGGCCAATTTCGAGATTTCCTTCACCGAACGCTCTTCGATTTCGAGCAGCGTGATGACAAGGCGCGCGGGCGGCGACAATTGATCCAGAATGCGTTCGATGAGTTGCCTGGCGGCCGCGGCATTCTCGGTGGTGTTTTCCGGTTGCGTCACAAAGCGATCGAGCCAGTCGTTTTCGGCATCGGTCAGTTCGGTAAAGGTCGTTTCGCGATTGCGCTGGTGGCTGCGCAGAAAATCGTAGCAGGTGCGGACGGTCAATCGCATGAGCCAATGCTCGAATGGCGCGTCGCTTCGGAAGCTGCTCAACTTCCGAAATGCCTTGAACCAGACCTCCTGGACGATGTCTTCGACTTCACATTCGCGGCGGGCGTAACGGCGCGCGGTGGCAAACACGCGTGGCGAATACTTCTGGACCAGCGGCTCAAAACTCGCGGTGTCGCCTTTCAAAACAGCGGCAATCAAGTCCGGTTCCGTGCGGTCCATTGCGCATGAATCTGCCAAACAAAGAGGCAGAACCAAAGCCAAAAGCCGCTGCCAAATTTGACAGCGGCTCGTGTTAATTCAAAAAAGCATTCTCCGGGCTGGCTACTTTTCCATTGCCGGATTGTTGGAGGGCATTTTAATGGCCGGCGGGTTTGTGACACTATGTCCTTCCGCGTGTTTAAGGGCCAGTTCGAGCCGTTGAAGTTCCTTTTCTTCGGACGGTTTGATGGTGCCGGCGGCCTTTTTGGCCTCAAGTTCATCCACTTTGGCCTTCAGTTTGGCGCGGCGCTGTTCAGGCGTGAGGCTTTGAGCCGGTGCGTTTGTCAGCGCGTGGTGCTTCTCGCGGAGTTCCTTGGTCTTTGCCCGGTGTTGTGCGGGCGTCATGTTCGTCAACTGTCCGTTCATCTGTTCGAGACTGGGTGCAGATGGCGGTTGATTCGTGGTGTCGGCCGCGCGCACCAGACCCGGCGCGCCGGACAGGATCAAGCCCGCGATTATCCATTGTATGGCTATTTTTATTTTCATGTTGGCTCTACGTTTCTCGTGATAAAAACATTTCGTCAAGATCAAAGATGTCATTCTTCAACACGAAATGACACCGGCGGCTGGGCAAAATAATCCAGCCATCCAGCAATACCTGCCGGTCACGTGCGCGTGATGCCGAACGCGGCCTCAAATTCCCGGGAAAATTTGCTCACGGCCTCCGTGATCTTCGGCGGTTGTTCGCCGATCGCTCCGATCATGCGCTCGACCGTTTGCGGTCTGCGCTGCATCAACTCGGTGGCCGCCAAAATCAGCGAAAGATGGTTGCCGATGTCATGGCGCGCCAGGGAAAGTTTTTGGTTTAGGTCGGCGATTTGTTCGACGCTCAATGTGACTGGCTGTGTGGGTAAACCCATTCCCAAGGATGCGCGGAAAAAGTCATTCGCGCAAGCCGCTTTTGCGCCTCGCTTTTAGTTTGTGTCCCGGCGCAGTCAAGGCTTTGATGAAGGCGAAACGCATGGCAAAGAACATCGTCTATTTCGATCTCGAAACGCAGAAGTCCGCCGAGGAAGTCGGCGGCTGGGACAAAATCAGCCGCATGGGCATGAGCATCGGCGTCACGTTCGGCGCGGCGCGCGGCGATTACCGCATCTATGCCGAACGACACATCAACGACCTGCTCGCGGACTTGCAGCGCGCCGACCTTATTGTCGGCTTCAACAATCCTGCGCTTCGATTACGAAGTGCTGCACGGCTACACGACATTCGACCTGCGCCAGCTCCCGACGCTGGATATGATGGTGGAATTGCAGAACACAACTCCAGCACCGGCTCTCGCTCGATCCCTTGCCACGGCGACTTTGGCGTGGAGAAAACCGCCGAAGGCATGCAGGCCATCCGGTGGTTCAAGGACGGAAAGTTGCTGGAAATTGCCGAATACTGCTGCTACGATGTGAAGCTGACGAAACTGGTTCACGAATACGGGCAGCGGCACAAGCAACTCCATTATCACAATCGTTTTGGGAAGAAGCAGACCGTGCCGGTCAGTTGGTAAGACTGCGATTCCGGAAAATTTAAAATTTCAAATCCGGGATTTGAAATTGAAGAGGTGGTGCCCACGACAGGACTTGAACCTGTACGGTGTTACCCACTAGAACCTGAATCTAGCGCGTCTGCCAATTCCGCCACGTGGCAACCGGTCCCGGAATGTCGAACAAGGAGCGCGCGACAGCCTCAACACCGCTCACACTGCCCTGCCCCATCGTTCGTTTCGTGACAGAATCTACCGATGCGAATTCCCCCACGCAAGCTTCGTTCCAGCCGTAGCTTGCAGAGTGTGGCGTTTTGCTTGAATTGAGACGACAGGCGGGGCAAGCTCCGTCCATGAATTTCTTTGATTTGATCCAGGCGCGCCGTTCCATCCGCACATTCCAGTCCAAGTTTTTGGAGCAGGAAGCTCTTCAGAAAATTTTGGAAGCCGCCAACATCGCACCCTCGGCTGGCAATCTGCAGGCCTACGTCATCCTTGTCATCCGCAAACCGGAGACAAAGTTGGCGCTGTCGCGCGCCGCGCTGAATCAGGATTCGCTGGTGCAAGCGCCGGTCGTGCTGGCATTTTTCGCGCGGCAGCAGATGTCCGCCGCCAAATACAAGCGGCGCGGCGAGGAACTTTACTCGGTGCAGGACGCCACCATTGCCTGCGCCTACGTCCAACTGGCAGCGGTGGAACTTGGCTTGGGCACGGTTTGGGTCGGCGCGTTCGACGATGACACGGTCAAACATATCCTGAAAGCGCAGGCCGACTGGCGGCCCGTGGCGCTGCTGCCGATTGGTTATCCAGCCGAATCGCCAAAGCCGACGCAACGACGTTTGCTGAACGAGTTGGTAAGGGACACAGACAACGTTAAGGCGACCATGTCGTAAGCTTCAGCTTGCGACTATAAAAACTTTACGCCGTCCACACCCCCGCAATCTTTGTCCCGCAGAAACGGCATTTGCCGTCGGTGATGTCAAGCCGCGTGACGGCAAAAATGTCGCGTTCGACGATGGCTTTCTTGCAGCTAGGACACCACGTGGTTCCCGCTCCTTCAAGTCCGGGCACGTTGCCGATGTAAACGAAGTGCAAGCCTTCAGCACGGGCGGCGTCGCGCGCCTGCACCAGCGTTTCGACGGGCGTGGGCGTCAAATGCGTGAGCTTATGCTCCGGATGGAATCGCGAGAAATGCAACGGCTGGTCTGCGCCCAACTCCTTCACAACCCAACCGCACATCCGGCGGATGCCGTCGAGGTTGTCCGTGTAGGTCGGCACGATGAGGTTGATGATTTCGAACCATACGCCCAAGTCTTTGAGCGTTTTGATTGTGGCGAGGATGGCGGCGAGCTTGCCGGAATTGAGTTTCTTGTAAGTCTCTTCGTCGAAGCCTTTGAGGTCCACGTGGGCGGCGTCCACGAGCTGATAGAGGTCGCGCGCGGGCCGTTCCTCAATTGAGCCGCAGGTGACAACGATGTTCTTCAGCTTCCGCTCGCGCGCGGCTTTGCACGTGTCTTGCGTGTATTCATAAAATGCCGTCGGCTCGGAGTAAGTGTAGGAAATGGATGGGCAACCCAGCGCTTCGGTCACCGCGACGACGTCTTCGGGGAAAAGGCTGAGCCGCGTAATTTGTTCGAGTGAAAGGCTTGGGGGCAGTGGCGGACGAAGGCGCAACTCTTCGCCGCGCGGGTCTTTGGTTTCCTCAGGTTTTTTCTGCGAAATCTCCCAGTTCTGGCAATTCAGGCAGCGAAAAACGCAGCCGGAGGTGGCGAGCGAAAATGTCTGCGTGCCGGGCAGGAAATGGAACAGCGGCTTCTTCTCAACCGGATCAACGTGGAACGTGCATGGGTTGCCGTAAACCAAAGTGTAAAGCGTGCCGTCGTGGTTGACACGGTTGCGGCAGTGGCTGCGGTCGCCGGGTTCCAGGATGCAGTTGTTCGGGCAGACCTTGCACTGAACGTTGCGACCGAGCTTGAGGTAATGACGGCCTTCCTTCACCCAGCCGCGCTTTTGCCACAGATCCCAAAGCTCGCCTGACGGCGCATCACCTTTGAAAATGTCCGCCGGCGCCTCGGACTCGCGCCACATGGCAAAGAAATCGAAAATCGAAGCCGCGCCTGCCAGACCAACGACGCCTGCCGCACCCAACCCGATTGCTGCACGGCGCGATAAAGTCCGCCCTCCTCCGATTGCAGTTTTGATGTGTTCCGATTTGTGTCGGACTTCGGACTTCGAACGTCGAACTTCGGACTTCACTTCAGGTTTCGTCGCGATGTTTGATCCAGCCCCATCGCTGAAGAGCAAGATACACCGCCGGGGCGACATGCGCCACAACGAGGACGATCAGCGGAAGGTGCAGCATGCGGTGAAATGTCAGCGCGGATTTCTCGTCCAGCAGTTTGCTGAACCCGTAGCGGCCGTCTATGATGTAACCGGTCAACAGGAACAACATCACCAGCGGCAGCAACAGCCAGCCGCTCCAGCGCATGATTTTAATGGAAGCAATATTGAGTTTATTCATGTCGAAACCTTTCTCCAAAACAAGACGCCGCCCGCCAGCGCATTCAACGCCGCCGTCAGCAGGCAGACACCCGTCACGCCAACCAGCGGAATCAACAGCGTGCTCGCCAGCAGCGCGCCGAGAAATGCGCCCACGAAATCCGCTGTGTAAAGCCGTGAAGCTGCCATCCCGCACCGCGGGATGCGGTCGAATTCCATCCGGTTCGCCAGCGGAAATTGCGCGCTGACCAATGCCGCCAATGCAAAGGCGAGCAGGTTGATGACGATTTGCACACCCAAGTTGCCGACGCCAGTGCGGCTGAGAGAACTCAGCAGCGGCAGTAGTAATGGCAGCAAGGCTGCCAGGATGCCAATGGCAAACGCCAAGCCGCGCAGGTGTCTGGCCTGCTCGCGCGTTGTCGAGCCAATAGACCCGGATTGGAAGCCCGCGCCGGGTCGGTTTGCCAGCGCGGCACCCACTGCCAGCCCGGCCATGAACAGCGTCACCACCACGCCCATCTGCCGGTAGAGCGAGCCGCACAAGACCTGCAACGCGAGCAGCAAAACCACTTCCAGCGCCGACGCTGCAAAACCCGAAGCGAACAACGCAAAACTCGCGGCACGCAACCGCATCGCATACAGACCCACCCCGACAAGGAGCGCACCCGTCAGTCCTGCGGTCGCGGGCCGACTTTCGAACTGGCTCATCCAATGGCGCAGGCATTGAAAGTAAAGCACCGGCCTGAAATCGCGGTTGAGTCCGTCAGACTGAGCCGCAGCGTGTTCCACATCGTCCAGCCGATCCGGTGCGAGCATCGCGTCGAGGTAATGGCCGTTGACCAGTTTTGTCTGGATGCCCGCCGCCTCCAGTCGCGCCGCGATGTTGAGATGCAAAGAGCCGTCCGAAGCCAAAAAATACACGCGCCCGCCCGGCACCAGCAAGACGTTGGCGAACGAATGCGCAAGCGTGCCGCGGGTCGTGGCCAGCATGCGCTCCAGTTCCGGGCTGACGAAATTTTCATAGACGCCGACGGCCAACGACAGCACGCCATCCGGCGACAAGACGCGCTTAACTTCGCTGAAAAATTCGGTTGTGAAGAACCGATTAAGTTGCGCAGTGGACGGATCCGGCAGTGCGAGAATGACGACGTCGTATCGGTTCGTTGTCTGACGGATGAAACGACGTCCGTCCGTCGTCACGACGTGGATGCGCGGGCTGGCAAGGTTTTCAGGCAGGAATTGCCGACCGGCCTTGACGATGAGCGGATCCAGTTCCACGCAGTCCACCCCGGAGACATTGTATTTGAGAATTTCCTTCGCCACCCCGGCGACGCCGCCCGATACCAGCAACACGCGCCGCGCGTCAGGCCGCTGGCTCATGGCGTAGTGCGCGGCTTCCTCAACCTGTTCGACGTTCGGCGTGGAAATGATCGGGATGCCGTTTTCGATGAAACTGGTTTGACCGCTGGATTCCGTGACCACGAGCCGGCCGTAGGGTGAGTTGGCGCGGAACAAAATGTTTTGGCCGGGGAATTGAAGCGAAGTCGAAACGGCATCGGTGCTGCCCAGCCAGAGAATGGCGGGAATGCCCACGATCAACGCCAAAATGGAAATTTCCCAACGAAGCGGATTCGTAACGGAAATCGAAGGGAAACTTTGTCTGCCTGCTCTGCAAAGCCACGCCGCGGCTGCGAGATTCAATATAGCTGGTACAGCCAGCAGCGCGATGTGATCGAGCCACCGCACCAGCACGAAACTGAACAGCACGCCACCCGCGATGCTGCCAAGGCTGTCAGCAACGTAAACGCGGCCTGCCCCCGAGGCGAAGCCGCCGCGAAAGAAAATGGAACACGCCAGCGCCAGCATGAATCCTGCAACGAGGCAATACGGAGCGAGCAAAACTAGGGTGCTCAACACCGTCCCTGTCACACCAACTTCCGATCCCCGCACAAAAACCACATTGCGCAATGCGCGAACGGCGAACACTTGCCCCATTGGAAGGATTGCCACAAGAATTTGCATCAGCACCAGCCCGTCCACCGGATGCTGCAATCGTTCCGCCCAACGCCCCAATGAAGCGCCGGCTCCCATCAGCAGCAGCCAGTTGCCCAGCACCACGCCGAGCACCAATTCGTTTCCACTGAAAGCTCCGAGCAATTCGCGCATCAGCGCCAGTTGCGTCATCACGCAAGAAACGCCAAGCGCGAAGATGGAGACCGAAACGAACCGTTGCGTGGTGTCAGGTTGGACGCTCGAGATGTCGGTGCCGGCCATGCGGCTTTACTTCGGCTCTTCGAAGGCTTCGACGTGGTAGATGGAGACGCTGACGTCTTTGCCGCGCCAGTCGGAATGTGCGCAGCCTGCCTTGAGCGCAAGCTGACCGAGGAATTGCTCTTTGTCGGGCAACTGTTCCCAG
Source organism: uncultured Verrucomicrobiae bacterium (assembly GCA_963714605.1). Taxonomy (GTDB): domain Bacteria; phylum Verrucomicrobiota; class Verrucomicrobiia; order Limisphaerales; family CAVQOW01; genus CAVQOW01. The sequence continues at coordinate 312,169 of CAVQOW010000009.1, forward strand.
ACCTGCGGCAAAAACGTCGCGCTGCGAATACCGATTTTCAAAATGACGCCATCCTTGTGCGGCTGCAGTTTGCTGAACAGTTCCTCCGGCGAACCGAACGGCAACGTCTCCGGCACGGTCAGCACGCTGATTTCAATGTGGAGTTTGTCCACTTCGTCCTGTGTGACTGGAGCAAAACGGTAATCGCGCTGGGCCGCGCTCTGGGCATTTTCAATCACCGCCCGAAAAAGCGATCCGGAAGGGAGGATGTTGCCAATGCAGCCACGCAACTGGCCGCCTTCAGTGAGCGTAACAAAACAGCCTTTCGATTCCTTGCACTTCTCCGGAACATCGGCGGGTATGACTTCGGGAAAACCATTACCTGCCACAACGCTTTGGATGGTCTTACGCGCGAGGCCGAGCAGAAATTTTCTTTCTTCCGCGCTGAATTGTGTGGCCGGCTGCGCGGGCGTCGGTTTCGATTCCGTCGCGCCGGAGGTTTGTTCCGTTTTGTCCGTGGACGGCGTGAAGGCGATGGCGGTGTAACCCACCACGCTGCTCTTATCGCCAGCGGTGTCGCCGCTGTTGCGGTAGTCCAGCAAATGCGGTTTCCAGCCTTTCATTTTGGCCAGATGCATGAGCGCCAGCACGGGCATCCGTCCACAGGCGGACTCGACCGCCTCGCGCGATTCGAGCGCCGGGATGTCCAGATCGCAAATCCACTTCACGGTCCGCTGATCCAGCGCTTTGGCTTCGTCATAAGGATGATAATGACTCAGATCGGTGCTGACGACAACAAGCGTTTTGTCATCGAGAATGTTCGCCAGTTGCCGGGCGGCCTCCGCCGGATCGGGGTTGCTAAAAATCAGGGGCACGAGTTTGAATTGCTTCAATGTCTTCTGCAAAAACGGCACCTGAACTTCGATGGAATGTTCCCAGGTGTCCGGCGTGTCCTCACCGGCAGGCGGCGCGGGTTTGGAAGCCATGCTGAACCATGACGGACGTTGAACGTAACATTTCGCCTCCAGCACGAACGGACTTTGCTTTACAAGCAGCCTGGCCTTTTCGGAAATCGGCACCATGCCCAACGGCGTTTCATAGGCATCCGCTGCGGGCACCGAAATGCCGTCGAACACAGCGTAATGACTGGGCCCGAGAATGACGACCGTCTCATAGTCACGGCCTGCAACAAGCTTGTAGGCGTACGCGGCGGTAGGACCGGAAAACGGATAGCCTGCGTGCGGACAAATCAGTGCTTTGACGTTCGGTAATGAATTTGTCGGAGCTGCAGCAAGGAACCGTTCGATCATGGCGGACAATTCTTCCCGGTCTTTCGGGTAAAAAAGTCCCGCCACAGCCGGCGCGCGAGTGCGGCGAACCTGTGTGGCAGATGGTTGGGTAACCGGTTTTGCCGCTGCGGCATTGGTTCCGACTTCTGGTTTCTCGCCACAGGCGGTCATCGCCAAAATCACGATTGCCGCCACGCCACCGACCCATGAAATTTGAATCTTGCGCCGGACTAGTGCCCGCTTGGAGCGGACCAGTGGCGACGTTTTGCAGGGTACGAGGATTCGCTGTGCGGTGCAATGTGCCGGAATTGCTCCGCGCCCGTCAGCGTCCGGCTGGATCGGAGCCGTCATTTGCATTTCGGTTGCCAGATTTGAGCCGCCGGTTCAACCATAAAGTGCCGAAAATTCTGACACATTTATTTACGAGCCAGACCAAGGATGCCAACGAAGAAAGCCGACAGGACGGTTTGAAATCCCAGAGAGCAGAGCGTTACCCCGGGAATGACCCACCGCATGGTTCGGCTGTAATCCAGATGGCCGAAGCCGACTGATTGCCACTGCCGGACAGCCACAGCCAGCAAGAACAAGCCGGCCAGCATGACCACCGCCCCAACTAAAATGCCTCTTTCCAGGGAGGCAACTTTGTTGAGTCGGTTCACTTTAATGTCTTCCGGGAGCAATTTTTCGAAGATGGCAAATGTTTTAACAAGAACGGCAAACGAAATTGCCTGATAACCCAGAAGGATCGCCAGGCTGGAAAACAGCAACGTATGCACATCGAAATTGATCTGTCCGATGTACAAGCCCGGTAAAGCCACGACATATCCCAGCAAGCCAAACAAGACCAACACAAGACCGGGATAAAAGAACAGCCAGCGCGGCGAGTAGAGCAGCATGAACCGCAGATGTCGCCAGCCGTCGCGCCACGGTTTCAAATGCGGCGGCCGCGAGCGTCCATCCTTGTGCAGCGTGATGGGAACTTCGGCGATTTTAAGCCGTTTGAGCGTGGCTTTGATGACCATTTCCGAGGCGAATTCCATGCCAGTCGTCTGCAAATCCATTTTTTCAAATGCCGCCTTCGTGAAGCCGCGCAAGCCGCAGTGAAAATCATGCGCGGGACATTTGAAAAAAAGCCGTCCGATGAATGTCAGCACCGGGTTGCCAATTCGGCGGTTTTTCCACGGCATCGCGCCGGGCACGATGGTCCCCCCACCGACCGGCAGCCGGCAGCCCATGACCAGTTCAAAACCTTCCCGAAATTTGTTCACGAAACCTGTGATTTGGGAAAAATCGTAGCTGTCGTCGGCGTCGCCCATGATTATCCATTTGCCCTGCGCGGCTGCGATGCCGCCGCGCAACGCGCTGCCGTAGCCTTTTTCCTTCACGAACACGACACGCGCACCGTTTTTTTCTGCAATTGCCGGCGAATCGTCGGTGCTGCCGTTGTCTGCCACGACGATTTCGCCTGTCACGCCCGCGCGATCGAGTCCGAACTGGGCTTTGCCGATGCACGTGGCGAGCGTTTCTGCCTCGTTCAAGCAAGGCATAACGATTGTCAATTCCACTTTGGAGGCGGGGACAGAAAACTCTGTTTCAACTGACATAGCGACGCCATGTTAGCCGGACAAACCAAGAACACAACTCCTGGATCACTGATTATCCAGTGCAATGGCAACCCGCCAACGACGAAATTGATTTGAACAGATGCGATCCGGCGCATTCGTGTGTATGGGAGAGGCATTTCGGCTTGACACCAAACAACATGGCCACTCAAATCGCCGGCAGTGTATCCGTTCTCTCATGACCGTGCGCGGCATCGTCTGATGCCAGAAGACGCAGGCGTTGCCATTCAAATCCGATCCGCGGAAACCGCGGGTTTTAGGTGTTGTAACGCCGCCAATTGAAATGAGTTAAGTTTGTGCAGAATCCCAAGACTGAATTTATCCGGTGGCTGGAGTGGTGTACTATTGCCGCCTGTGTAGTGCTGGCGGTTGCTTGTGCTCGCAGTGTGTCTTCGTTATTCACGCTGTTTCAGGAGCGGGCAGCGGTGCTCGAACGCGAGACGGACCCTGCCAAACGAGATAGTTTATGCATCCCCTTGTCCGCGTTTTGTCGTTCCATTGATGCCCAGATTCCAACAAACGCGCGGGTCTTCCTGCTGGACATGCTGGGCCCGGATAACGTCGGCAAGCTGGGCTACTATTATTTCTTGAATTGTTACCTCTATCCGCGGGAGGTGGCGATCTCGCTGGGTCAGCCTGCAACCATGGCATTGAGAGGGATGGTCGGTCGAAATCCTGCATCCTTGGATGAATTGAAGCAGGCGGGCTACGACTTGACGCTTCAGTTAACCGACAAAGGATGGCAACATCAGGTGTTAAGGCCCATGCCGGCCCGACCCCCGGTTGACAACCCGCAGATAACCGGTTCCCGTGACAGAACCATCGCCTTTCTTCTACCGCTGGCTGTTGTTTTGGCAGGGCGGCGCATAGTTCGGGTGTTGTTCAAGGAGTTGGCGGGCGTGTTGAGCGCAGGCGAAGAAATGGCTTGTGGACTGGCGATAGGGGCATTCTTTTTGACGCAACTCATGCTTGGCCTGCGCCTAGCTGGCGCACGATTGGAGCAGACACTTGCTGTGGGCGTCGTGGTGTGGGCTGTCGTGGAAATTGTGCTGTTATTTCGAGGCAGGCGGAAAGGGCCGTTGCGGTTCAATCCCGTTTACCTCTGGTGGTTGCTGCTGATTCCAGCATGTATGATCCTGTGGTGCCTATTCCGTCTGGCCGGCCTGGAAGGCATACAGGAATTTGACGCTGCGGCTTTCTGGGTGTTTAAGGCGAAGCTTCTGTTCTATTGCACGGGAGCAGAGACACGGGCCTGGCTCACTAATCCGGCCTTCACTTACGCACACCTTGACTATCCATTGCTTGTTCCCTTGCTTTACTCATTCACCTACGGCGCACTCGGTCACGTAAATGAATTCGTCATTAAATTCTGGAATCAATGGATGCTGCTGCTCCTTCCCTGGGGGACACTCGGCGCAGGGCAATTCCCGAACAAGCGGCCATGGCTTGTTGCCTCGGCAGCAACGGTCATTATCCTCCTGCCCATGACGTTGGATTACACGCAAATGGAAGGAGGCACCGTCCCGTTATTCTTCTTTAATGTCCTTGGTTCCATCCAAATTGCCTTGGGGCTGGCCGAGAAACAGAATGCCCGTCTGCGACTTGGTCTGCTTGTGTTTATGGGAGCAGCCATGGTGAAATTCGAAGGCATAATTCTTTTGGGGCTTTGGGGCATTCTAATCCTTCTGGACAAGGAGAGCCGATCCGTCTTCTGGCCGCCACGACGCATCGGCCTGGCTGGGTTGCTGGGAATAATTGCATGGCTTCCCTATGTAGCGCTCAAGTTACAGCACCCGGTGCCTCATCCCGATGCCATTGGAATGAAATTGCTGATGAAAAATCCGGGCGTGATCATGGACACTTTACCCATGACGTGGGTCAGTATGTTGAGCCGGCGTTTCGTGAATAATGATTTTGCCACATGGACTTCACCCGACAACCATCACGCTGTGTGGGAGGGCAAGTGGACAGGCTTGGGATCTCTTATTGACCAACCCACAGTGGGCTTGGGATGGGTTTGTCTGCTGATATTGTTCGCCTTGTGGTGGCGGGGCAGCCGGTTGCGCTGGACAGGGTTGTCTCTCTTAATTGTGTTCCTGGCATATGCCACATTAATCAGCATTCTTTCCCTGACTTTCGCCACGCAGAACGCCCTAGCCGCGAGTCTTGATAATTCACATCTCGCTCCTTCGCTGATCAACTATTCGAGTGCATTGATGAGCAGCCAGCAGATGTCTGGTGGGCGCTATCTATATCCGGTTTTGGTGTCCTGGTTTGTCGCCGGCACACTGCTCTTAACCCGCGCAAGCCCCCTCCAATCTTCACAAGCGGGTCGTTCCAAACAAAAGTGAAAACCGGGATTGTCCCTGTTTAAGGGAAGTCACTGAAGACTGGCCAATATCAATACCAACCACTGGAAGAGCGTCTATTTTGACTGCGGCTGGTATGGCGCGGACGAGTTCCATTCCTGTTTCGGCGGGAATTTCGTCTCGCTGTCCGGCACTCTGCGCAGCCGTCCCGCGTCAGAAAAACCTACGAAGCCGCCGGGTTACGCCTCATCGCCAGCAAGAGCGAAAAGAAATGGCAGTTGGGCGCTTTCGAACTGCTGCCAAGTGGAAAATAAGAAACGGCGGTATTTCAAGCTTGCGTTTTGAGCGGCACACCCGGAAATTGCACGCCCAATATGGAACAAAATGCAGCGAAGCTGAACGTCATCGAGAGAGTTTGGGCGTGGTTTGAGGCCAACAAAAATCAGGTGCTTTGGGGCGCCGTGACTGTCGTTATTGTGGCTGGAATCGTGTCTTTCTACATCTGGCACGAAGGCGAGAAGGAAGTTCTCGCAGCCGAAGACTTGTCCAATACCATCGCTTCCGTTGCGTCGGCCGGCCGGGGCGAGGGCGAATCCGCCGCCGCGTATCTCAAGGTCGCTGCCGCCCACCCGGGCACGAGCAGCGGTGGGCGCGCATTGCTGCACGCTGCGGTGATATTGTTCACGCAGGGCAAATACGCTGAAGCTCAGACACAGTTTGATCGCTTCCTTCGCGCGTATGCAGAAAGTCCATTTCGGGGTCAGGCCCTGTTGGGCGTGGCAGCCTGTCTGGATGCTCAGGGCAAGACGGACGAAGCGGCGCGGGCCTATAACAATCTGGTCGCCAGTCATCCCGGGGATAGCGTGGTTGCGCAGGCGAAGTTTGCGCTGGCCCGCATTTATGAATCGCAGAACAAGCCGGACCAGGCACTGGCAATTTACGAAGAACTCGCGCATGCGGATCAATTTGGCTCGCTTGGCGATGAAGCCGCGGTGCGCGGGGAGGAAATGAAACAGAAGCTTCCATCCGTCGTGACACCTCCGACGTCCGCTTCTGCTTCAACGAAACCCGCGACTTTTCTCCTGACAACAAATCTGCCAACTTTGAAAACCAACAAGCCTTGATGGCAACGCGCTTCAGCGGCGATGAAAACGCATTGCCGCTTTTAATCCCATGAAGCTGACGATCATCGGGACCGGTTACGTCGGCCTGGTCACAGGAACGTGCTTCGCCGAGGTGGGTCACCAGGTCGATTTGCGTGGACAACGACCTGGCGAAGAGTGAAGTTGCTGCAGGCGGGCGGCATTCCCATTTACGAACCCGGCCTGGAGGAGTTGGTCTAGCAAAAACGTGGCGGCGGGGCGGCTGACGCTTCACGAACAGCACGGCCGAAGGCGTCGAAAAGTCAGACGTAATTTTCATCGCTGTCGCCCACTCCCCCGCTACCCGACGGATCGGTGGATTTGAGCTTCATCGAAAGGTTGCACGCGATATCGCCGCGGCGATGACGAGCTACAAAATCGTCGTGGACAAAAGCACGGTGCCGGTCAAGACCGGCGACAAAGTGGCGGAGACAATCAAACGCTATTGCAAAGCCACGGTGGATTTCGACGTGGTGAGCAATCCGGAATTTCTGCGCGAGGGCTTTGCGGTCGAAGATCTGATGAAGCCCGACCGCATTGTGGTCGGGCGTGCGCTCGCAGCGGCCGGTGCCGGCGATGAAGGAGATTTACACGCCATTTAACGCGCCGGTCATCGTCACGGACATCAACTCCGCCGAGCTCATCAAGCACGCCTCGAATTCCTTTCTGGCGCTGAAGATTTCTTACATCAACGCCGTCTCCGTGCTGTGCGAAGCCACGGGCGCGAATGTGCAGGAAGTGGCCAAGGCATGGGTATGGATGACCGCATTGGCCGCCGCTTCCTCAACGCGTCGCTGGGCTTCGGCGGGAGTTGTTTTCCCAAAGACCTCAGCGCGTTCATCAAGATCGCCGAGCAAATCGGCTATGACTTCGGTCTGCTCAAGGAAGTCCAACGCATCAACGCGGAGCAAATGGACCGGTTCGTCAAGAAGATCATCGACACGCTCTGGGTGCTCAAAGACAAGAAAATCGGCGTGCTCGGCCTGGCCTTCAAGCAAAACACCGACGACATCCGCATCGTCGCCGGCGATCGACCTGTGCCAGCGACTACAAAAGGAAGGCGCAACGCTGCGGGTGCATGATCCGAAAGCGATGGACAAGGCCAGGGCGGTGCTTCCAGAACGTGAGCTACGTGAACGACATGAACGACGTGGCTGAAGGCTGCGACGCGTTGGTCATCGCCACCGAGTGGGACGAATTCAAGAAATTCGACCTCGACCGCGCCCGCAAATCGCTCTCGCATCCAATCCTGTTCGACGGACGCAATCTTTTCGACCCGCAGGAAATGGAAAAGGCAGGTTGGATTTACAAAAGCGTGGGAAGATGAAGTGAGAAGGAAGAAGTCGGAAGTGAGAAGTATGAATGATGACAAGCCCGGTAATCCTTCTCGCACTTCGCACCTCACACTTCGTCCTTCTATTGACGTCTCCGCCGCTCTGATTTTTCGCAAGGGCAAGATACTCATTACTCAACGCTACGCCGGCGCTCACCTGGGCGGGCTGTGGGAATTTCCCGGCGGAAAACGCGAGCCGAACGAATCTTTCGAGCAATGTTTGATTCGCGAACTGCGCGAAGAGTTGGGCGTGGAAATTTCGGTGGGCAACCTTTTGGAAAGCGTCATGCACGCTTACCCGGAGAAGACGGTTCAAATTAAATTCTTCATTTGTCAGTTGATTTCCGGCGAACCGAAGCCGCTGGGCTGCCCGGCGGTCCATTGGACAAGCCGGTGGGAGTTGGAGAACTATGAATTTCCTGCGGCCGACGTGAAGCTGATAGACAGACTGCTCGCCGCAACGGAACTGTGGGGCACGGAGTGACGGGCGGAATCGCCTACATTTTTCCGCAAAATTTTTCAACCACCTGCCGGAAATTGTTCTCGGCCACTTTGACGATACCGATTTCGCGTCGCGCGTTTTCGGGCGAATCGCTCGCGTGAGCGGCATTGACCATGATGGTCGAGCCGAATTCGCGTCGAATTGAACCGGGCGGCGCTTTGGATGGATCGGTCGGGCCAAGCACATCGCGAATTTTGGCGACGGCATTGATACCCTCATAAACCAGAGCAATGCACTTTTCGCTGCCGGGCTTGTCGCGTTCCTCCGGCGGGCATTCCGATGGCGCACGCCCCGACATGAAACGAACAATGTTCTCGAATTGATTGTCACCAAACACCGGGCAGAGAAGGTCGCCAAGCGCTTTCTGTTCGTTCGCCGGAATCGGAAAGCCGAATTCCTTTTCCAAACCGGCCTTGGCGCGGGCAATCACGACGTCCTTGAGCTTGGTGCGCAAAACTTCGCGGACCGGTCCGTAAAATTCCATCGCGCCCGCAACGCTCATGCGATGCACTTTGATGCCCACGATGAACAGGCCGGTGCGGGAAAAAAAATCAATCACATTGCCGGGCCGGCCAGTCGGAAAACGGAAATTATCCGGCTTGATCAAGACAAGCGTACGTTGGCCGGATTCGCCGGACGGATAAGCAATGACGTTTTCCAGCAAACCACCGTCACTGTCCGAATAGCGCGCCCAAAGTTTGAGCTTGGTTTTTGCCTCATCGAGGGTCGGCGCGGCAAAAACCGCCGGCTCGAGATACCGCACGTGGTCGTTGTCTTCCAAAATGATGTCACCGTAGGTGTCACGGATGGTTTCGCCTACTCGACGATCGGGGTTGAGATTGCCGACCACGGAGCGCACTTTGCGCACGGCGTCCTCTCCGGCGAACAGCAACACCATGATGCGGCGGCGGCGGCCCGTTTTCGGGTCGGGCGAAAAATTCTTCAGGATGTAGTCACGGAGGAGTTCCTGTATGCGGCGATCCTGCGGGTCGTTGGCTGAAACGACGACCTCGGAATATTCCTTCGCCAGCGCGGTGCTGGGGGCGAACATGCGCGCGGCCACGAGGTCGAGCCCGGTGCGCGAGATGAGGCGGCTCAAAATGCCACCGGTCCGCGATTTGTAGAGCGAGTAGGGGGTGATGATGACGTAAGCAAGCTGCTGGGACATAGGCTAGGCGGTTGGGGACGGTGTGATGGTATTGGCTGCGGTCGGTGGGGTGGCCTTGCCACCAAGGATTTTGAACATAACTGTGCCGCAGGTGGGACACTTGCCTTTGATGGCTTTGCGCCCGTTTTTCATCACCTCTTCCACGCCTTCGGCTATTTCTTTCTTAGCCTTGCACTTAACACAATATCCTTCGGGCATAAAAATTTCCCCGCCATGCGCGCCATGCGCCGTGCGGTTATGCGCAAAGCTTAGGGGCGGCCCGGTGACAGCGTCAACTGGTAAAAGGCACTTCGCCCAGCGGCTAAACCAGCGTTTTCCAAATTGCTGTCTATTTATAACTAATTTATTTTAAACGAGTTGGATTAGTAAATAGGCCCTATTTGAAGAAAATCTGCCGCTTCGGGTTTAACCCAATCGCTCCATTCAGAGGGTCGAAAAGATGGTTTGGCCATCGATCTGGCGTCTGTTCCCGCTGGCAATCGTTCCCCTACCCTGCCGAACGATTCGCCACGAATTCCAACTTGAGATATTTAGGCCAAGCCGATTCAATCCCTGAGCAATGGGAACAACCGATAATTCTTGTTCTGAATCCCAGTCTCGACTTCAGCCTCTCCAAGGGGATGCCGTGGCAGCAGGCCCGTCGCCTTCAGCGACGTTGCGCGCGGTTCTGACTTACCGGACCTGTGACCGTTTGTCTGAAGGGTTAATCTATTTTATGGTTGTTTTCACCCCTTGGGTGTTTGGAACCACGATTGTATGGTCCGTTTGGGCCATGAATACCTGCGGATTTCTTCTTGGAATTCTATTGTGCGTCAAATGGGCCATTCGGGTGTGCTATGGATTCAGGCCACAGCGATGGCAGACAGACCCCGAGGAATCCGCTCTGTCACAAGGCGAGTCGAGGATCGAGGCCTCAAAATGGGGCACGCTGGGTCTTGCGGCATTGACCGTCGCGATTCTGTGTTACTGTTTGATCGCTGCCATCAACGCGAGGGCCACTTACGACAATGTGCGACTGGATTTCGCGTACCATAATTACATCCACTGGCTGCCGCACAGCTATGACAGCGGACGGAGTTGGCGGTTTTTTTTCGATGCGTTGGCACTTGCCGGATTTTTTTGGGCGACGTGGGACTGGTTGCTTGGCAAAACGGTATCCGAAGAACGCGCCGCTCGCAATCAAGCCGAAGACATCGGCAGCCGTTTGCTCATGCCCGCGCGTTTGCGCCGGCTGCTTTGGGTGTCGAGCATCAACGCCACGTTGGTCGGCGTGGAAGGCATCAGCCAGCGGCTTTCGGGAACAAATAAGTTATTGTGGATAAAAGAAACCCGGATCAACAACGCGGCGGAATATCAGTTTGGCCCTTACGCCTACCGTAGCAATGCGGCACAGTATCTCAATCTGGTCTGGCCGGCGACACTGGGATTGTGGTGGGCGCTCTGGCGACGGAACTGGCGGACTGCAAGGGCGGCCAGAAGTTCGGGGCGGGGCCATCGTCACCATTGGCTTCTGCCGTGCGTTATAATCATGGCGGCGTGTCCGATTATTTCATCGAGCCGCGCCAGCGCGCTTGTGGCGGGGGGGATGATGATGGTGGCTGTGGTGATGCTGCTGATGGGCCTGCGAAGACATCATCCCAGCGTGAAATTCGGCATTGTCCTTTTGTTTGCAGCTGCTTTTGCAGTCGGCGCATATTTCGGTTGGGACAAATTCGACGAACGCATGCACGACTTCGGAATTGATATGCGTGGCCGTGAACGCATTTATCAAACTGCCGAAAAGATTGCGCAGGATTATCCTGTGTATTGGCACCGGGCCGGGAACATTTCAGCCGGTTTTTCAACTTTACCGATCCTAAGAAGACGAATTTTGGCCGGCGCAACTTCACAACGATTGGCTGGAGGCGCGAATCACGTTCGGGTGGGTTGGCGGTTCGCTCATTGCGGCGGCTTTCTTGCTGGTTGTAGCACGATGGTTTTTGCCCGGCGGCATTCGAAGCGGATGGCAATTTGCGTCATTGCTGTGGTTGGCGTTGGCCGGATGTTTGCTGCAAGCGCGTTTCGACTTTCCGCTGCAAATATATTCCATCCAGCTTCTCTTTTTGCTGCAGTGTGCCATACTATTCTGTCTGTCAAAGCGTCCGGTTCTGACCTGATGCCGCGAGCAGACCTGGATTGGATATCGAACGACATAAGAAATACCTTGCCAGATAATGTAAATTTGGTAATAAACTATCGGCGTTTTTGGAAAAATAATGCAATTGAGAAGATGAACGTTATCCGGAATTTCCGGACGTTCGGCGGTAGAAACAGCAGAAAAAATTTGGCAACGTAAAAATGATCGCAGTGCTAATGAATTGTTAACCCTTTGCCCACGGTTTCCCAACGACATCCTCAATCCGACCCCTAAAAAATTCGAACCCAACAAACACCATGAAAAGAAAACAATTCGCCTTTTTTTATCCTCGCCGTTTTGGGCGTTTCCATCTTGATCGGATGTACCGCACCCAATAATACGGGCCAGGCCGTCAGGGCGACCAACAGTCCAACAGCTGAAACCGGCATGATGCCTCGCAGTGCATCCATTTCCCCCGCCCAACCCAACACCACAACGATTGAAGTCACCAACCAGCCATGATCTCATGAAAAAACAACTATATCGCATTTCTTTTCCGAGTCTCTGCCTGCTGACAGCAATTTTTTTCGGCGGATGCGCCACCCCGGAAGAAATACAGGTTGTAAACCTGAACAATGAGGCGGCGGACAACCTTGCACAACAACTATCCCACAACAAAGACTTACCATTCGCCAAGAACGACCCGCTCATCGTCACCACTATCGCTGACGTAGAACCGCTGGAAGCTTCGAGTTCTCTGGGGCGCATCACCGGTGAACAAATCGCCTCACGACTGGCCCAATTGGGGTTCAACGTCACCGAAGTCAAAATACGCGGGAATCTCTTTGTCGAAAAGGAACATGGAGAGTTTAGAAACATGGGATCGCCCTTCAGCGGAGAGTTCGTTCTCTCCAGGAACGTCGAACAGATCGCCAAAGAGCACAACGCCACCGCGGTCATTGCAGGCACATATGCTGTTGGCAGAACCCATACCATCATTTCCATTCGGGCCATTGATCTTGCTACAAAGAGGATCATCGCCGGGTGGGATTATGCGTTTCCGGCGGTGCCGTGGCAGTGGATTAATCCGATGCCAGAAGAAAAAAGATATTATGATACCCAACGTGGGTTTTAACAGCGGGCACTTCCGGATACAAACAAAGACCCCAGTCTGATCATCGGACAGCTCAACACCACGATCGAATAACTCTTTGTAACGCAGACGGCGCCCTAGAAAAAATTTCCAAGTGGTGGGTGACGGAACCGCACATGCCAGTGACGGTCGCCAATGACTGCGGAAGCTGGATGGCCCGCTTTTTCTGTTGACACTCAGACAGGGATTCCCAAAAGTATGAATATGCACGGCGTTTTTGTGCCGGAGTCGTCACCAGTTGCCATCGAATCGTGTGATGTGATGGATGGCAGGCACTCGTGTGTCGCTTGGCGCTGCGCAAACATTCAAGCAACCTGGAAAGCGTATGACGGAACTCTTGAGCCGATTCAGTTTTAATGCGGTTAAACCGACCTCGCAGATTTTAGCCTCCGTTCTCGCCATTTGGCTCATCCTTCTGATCTGCGGCATTTCCAGCGTCATGAGCCGGTCCTTCACGAAACGCCAGCGGTGGTTTTGGATTCTCACGATTGTCTGTTTGCCGGGCGTGGGGCTTTTGTGTTATCTGCCTTTTTCGATGAACAGGGACACCCCATCCAGGTCGTATCATCGCAAAGACAAGTGATGTGAACGCCTGCCAGCTTGGCGACTATTGTGACAAAAAAGCCAATTGTGCTGAGCGGAGTTTGCTGCTCGATTCGTCTTCTGCTGGGTGTGCCGTTCCTGCCGGTGAGCAAGGCGGTGCGCGACGGCGCGCACCACGCTCCTCCGGCGTAGGCGTTGGAGAACACACGTCCTTCCGTTGCCAGGCGGTCATGTTCGGCGTTGCGAAGTGTCTCTGTCCGAAACAACCGAGGTCCCAATAAGACAGGTCGTCCGCCAGAATGAAAATAATGTTGGGTTTGTCCGCTGCTGCAGCGAACGACTGGGTGCAGAGGAGCAGGCAGGTTATCAGGATAGCGAGGTGTTGTTTCATGTTTTTGCTTTTCAGGGGTTCACTTTTTCGATTCCGTGACGCGCATTTTTTCCGATGTCATACACCGCGCGGGGACGGTCCGGCACCAACGTAGTCTTCGAATCCTCCCATCTTGCCTTCAGCGGAAGGGGCTGTCAAAGAAGCAGCGCGGTTGAAGGTCCGGGTTTTTCCCATCCACCTTAGGCAGCACGAAAAGAGGCTTGGCATTCTGGTTGTAATTCCACGTGATCACCGGCCCGCCCACGGGCTGATAGTCCAGTTCGGAGTCCTTGGCGTTGATCGTGATCTTGCCGGCGAGAACCGCCGCTCGGAATTTCTCAAACGACCCGTATTGTGCCGGATCGCCCGCCTGCAGGATGATCGGCAGGAAGTCCTTTTCCGGCGAGGCGACTTTTACAGGTCGCTTTTCCTTTGCAGACCACACCGCCGGGATTTCACGCCATGTATATTTCCCCTCCTTAGGAGCCTGCTCGGGATCCACGAACCGCGTGGCCGCATAGCCGCTACCGGCCTCGGCGAAAATCCAGCCCTCGCATACGATGGTATTTTCAGGCCCAGCGTATACCAATTTCCATGCGGTCCACGCCGCGGGCTGAGAAGCTTCTGCAGCACCATGACGTTATCGTGCTGAACGATGAAGTAGCCCTTTCCGCTCCACCCGCCGGTTTCCTTGGGCCACGGGAAAATGATCTCGTTGCTCTGGAAAATCACGCTGCTCGCGCCTGTTGGTTGGATGTAGGGTGATAGAGCAGGTTGGGATCCCGAACGCCGTTCCATAGGTAACCCTGCGTCCGGTAGGCGTAACTCACCAGATGCGAGTTGCGGGAAATTCGGCTCGGGCGTCGGGTTTTCGCCGGGGACCCGATTATAGATATGATACGGCTTGACCACCCCCTTGGGATTACGCAACACGATGGCGACCGCAGGCGCTGATAGTCGCTGATGAGGAGTCCGGTTTGTCGCCGAAAACGATGTCCTTGAACCTGCCCGTGGTGGAGCCATTCACGACGCCCGGCTCCTGGCTCCCCCGCATCCCGTTGACGCTGATCTGCTCATCTTCAATCAGCGCCAGATCGAGGAACATTTTGGCTCTCGCGACCTCCGGATCGGGCGCCGCCTCGTAGAGATCGATCATCCCCTCGAATGTGATATGAGCGTAGTGACCGCCAAGCTCGATCCACATCCCCGCGAGCACGCGATCCTTGAGATACTCTTTCATGAAGTCGTTCATCAAGGCAGAACCATTCCTCCACGGTCTTGCCGTCGATATTTTTCCGGCATAGGCGGGAGCCTTCCGCAAGGCATCAGGGAAAAATAGACCCAGGGCCTGTTCCGGAAATCCTCGTTCTCCGTGCCCCACTGGCGCCCCCAGGTGAGCGGGAGGATTTTATTTGTGTTCCCAGGGTATTGGGACATATCGAGCTTCGCACAAACGAATTTCCATGCGTTCGCGATCAGATCCGCCTCGATGTCCGCCTCCAGGCGTCCCGATATTTCGCCATTGCGGCCAAACCTCGCCAACAACCTGGCTCCTATCCGGCTGCGAGACCTTGCATCTCCCGCATCTATCGATTTTTCGCAATCTCCTTCTGAGAAAGTGGTTTCGCCGCGCCTTCCTTAGCAGCTTTCGGTTCGTAGTGTTTCTTTGATCCCGGAGCACTGCGTCGGCATCTTTCGCCCGATCCCCCTGTACACCGCCGCCATAATCCAATCTACAAGCCATGGACCGCCCATACAGCGCATCCTTGGCCAGTTCCTCCTTCACGCCTTGGGGGCATCTCGCTAAACGCTTCCTCGTGTCGGCCACAAGGCACCGAGTTGGCGGGATCAACCCCCTCCCGGAATACGAGTGGGAGTTCACCGACAACCAGCGGTGCCTCGGCAGCGGCTGGCGGAGGTGTGGGGGTCTGCGCGTGGAGCGTCGCGCAGAGCAACGCGGTGGCGAGCACGGTGTATGGATAGTTCATGGTTTGGTTGTTCCTTTCGTGCTCTCTGTTTCAGTGACCTGCACCTCGGTCTGTTCATGGGTGGTTGCCGTGATTTGGTCCAGCGTGGATGCGGCCTTGGCTGCGGCGACCTTGCCTGGCCTCTTCGGGCAGGCGGGCGTCGAGGGCGTCCGAATACGGCAGGAGTTTCAGGCGGAGATTGGACCATTGGTCGGCGGGGAGACGCCAGAGGCGACGGGCATCGGATCGCCGTTGTAGAAATGGTCGTCGATCAGCTTGTCGCCAAGGTAGAGCCGCGCGACATCTCCGATGTAGTGGAGGTCGAGGATCAAGTGGCGGTTCGCGGCGGCGGCGGGGATGCCCAGCTTGTAAACGGCGGCGTCTTTCCACGTCGCCTCTTCCATGCCCTTGAGCATGCAGGCGTTGGGCCGGCGGGGCTTTCCTGCGTCACGGTGATGACGGGCGGGGTTGGCGCGACCAGTCCTGTGGGCGTGAAGCGGCTGAAGATGCCCTCGCGGCGGCCGATCGTTTCGGCGTTGGCGAGCTTCACGGCGGGAAGCGACGGGT
The DNA here is from genome assembly GCA_963714605.1 of uncultured Verrucomicrobiae bacterium. Taxonomy (GTDB): domain Bacteria; phylum Verrucomicrobiota; class Verrucomicrobiia; order Limisphaerales; family CAVQOW01; genus CAVQOW01. The sequence continues at coordinate 328,229 of CAVQOW010000009.1, forward strand.
ACACGGCCAGCGAAAGCGCGGCCGTGTCATCGGCTTGCAGGCCAGCCGGTTGCCATCGGCCAGCACGGTCGCGGTGGAGAGAATCACCCGGTCGCGGCCCGCAAAGGGCATCCGCCACAGTGCCTTGCCTTGTTCAGGGCTGAGCACCACGAAAGTCACAACACGGCCATCCGCCTTGGTCACCGTGACCGCGGCAACCGGACCGGCCTGTATATGATCGGCGGCAACTTCTCCTTTGCCCACGGTTTTTTGGCCTGACAGCACGGCGATGTTTTTTTCATCCCCGCGCAGGAGCAACTCGGGAGCGATGCCGGTAGAACGCGGTGAAGAAATAGACGGCATTGCCGTCATTGCCGGTGATTCGGCAGAGCGGCTGGGCGGTGGCGTAGACCAGTCTCACGCCGTTGCAATCGAGGTTCACCGGCCAGATACCGTAGCCGGCGGCGGGGATGGTTATCGGCGTTTGCGGAACGAGCAGGATGCCGGATTTTGTTTTCAGCTCGAAGCGCACACCTGCATGCTCAGGCAACGGGACAGCCGGCTGGTGATTATTGAAGAACAGGAAGCCGGAGTCACCGTCCGAACGCACGTCCCAGCGCAGGACCGAGAAGTCACGAATATCTGCCGGCATCTGATCGGGAAGATAGGCCGGCATGCGGGCAAGCGCGGGGCCGAAATCTTCGAAGAACAGGTGCTGCTGGCGGAGCATGTGATATTGCTCGCGAATCTGACCAACGGAACCGATCGCGGCCTGGAAATCATAGTCCTTGAACGGCAGTTTATTAGGGCATCCTCGTTCAGCCATGAGAGCTTGCCGTCCGGATTGGTGCCGCCATGATACATGTAGTAGCCGGGCAGGTTGTTGCCCGCACCGATTTCACCAGCGCCATCGCGCCGATGTCCGGCGGGTGTTTGATCCGCCGGTTGTAGCCCGACATCATCCCGGTGCCAATCTCCGCACAGGCCAAGGGGAAATCTGCGAGGTTTTGATCTGCGCGGGGCCTTGTTGCTCTCGAACTGCGTGCCCATATCGCCGAGGTCGCGGATTGGTAAACACATAATACTTGCGGTATTGCTCCAGGCTGCCGCTGCCCCAGAAGCCGGTGGTATATGCCGAATACCGGCAGCAATCCCTCCTTGGGGACCTCCACGCCCCAGCCGGTCATGGTGTAAAGCGGCACATCGATCCCGGCGGCCCGTGCCATTTTCTTCAGTTCCAGCAGGTACGCTGGATTGTTGCACTCGTTGTCCATCTGCACGCCGATGACCGGGCCACCGTCTTTCCAGAGCAGGCCGGCCATCTGCTTGGCCTCTTCCTTGAAAAGTGGCTCGACCAGATTCAGGTATGCCTGATCCAGCGACCTCCGAGTCTTGCGGGTGACGGAATTCGCCACCCAATCGGGAAAGCCGCCGTTGCGCACCTCGCCATGCGCAGGCCCCGCACGATTGCCTTCAAGTCGAGTTCCTTGCAAAGCTTGAGAAAATCCGCAGCGAGCGTTGGCCGCTCCAGTCGAATTTCCCCTGCTCCTCTTCCTGGTGAATCCAGAAGACGTAAGTGGCGACGGTGTTGATCCCGCCGGCCTTCATTTTGAGGAGCTTCATGCCGCCACTCGGCCGCGGCGTAACGGCTGTAGTGAAACTCGCCCGCCACGGGAATCCAAGGCCGGCCGTTGAGAAAACGAGCGCGTGTCGGCGGTGATTGTGCGGCCTTGCTGGTCTTTCGCG
>CAVQOW010000010.1:0-127504 GCA_963714605.1 uncultured Verrucomicrobiae bacterium
AAAACTGGACGAACTGGTGCACCGGCTGAACCTCGGCCTGGTCTTGCCGCAGCCGGGGCAAATCTGGCGTCTGGCCGAGCCCACGGCTGCGCCGGCGAACAATGGATCAACGCGCCAGCTCGCAGCCCGGTGATGTTCGCGCCGTGAAACGTATGAAAGATTTTTGCCGCCGCCCGTGACGCCGTCGGATGAGGAACCGATCGCCGCGGGCGGCTGGCAGGGTTTGGACGGTTTGGACGAAACCAAACGCGGAACGCAGGAAATCAAACAAACGAATTTTGCCGCCGCCCGTGACGCCGTCGGATGAGAACCGATCGCCGCGGGCGGCTGGCAGTTTTTAAGATGGCCAAGCGATTGCAATTTCGGCGCGCGTTGCTGCTGGTGCTGCTTTTGGGCGCGGCGTTTGCAGGGCTTGGCTATCGTCTTGTTGATCTGCAGGTGCTGCGCCACGAGGAACTGCTTGCCAAGGCGCAGCAAAACACCCAGCGCGAGTTCCTCCGCGAACCGCGCCGCGGCGACATCCTCGACGTGAAAGGCGATCTTCTTGCCAGCAGCGTTTTCGTGAAAACCGTTTGCGCCGATCCAACGCTGATTGGTACCCATCAGGCTGAGGTCGCTCACGCCATCGCGCCGTTGCTCCAGGTTGGCGAAGCCGAGCTTTGCCAGCGATTGCTGCCGCGCGTGCGCCAGAACGATAAAGGCCGACCCTCACAAACCGCTACGTCGTTCTCGGACGGAAAGTCAAAGTCGAAACATGGGAGCGAATCCAGGATGTGATGAGCAAGCTTTCGTTTGGTGTGGATGAACGCACATTATCCAAAACGGAGCGCGCCTTCTACCGCGACCTGCGGGCGAAGGCGATTTTTGCCGACCCGATGGACGATCAATTGCGCGTGTATCCCAATCACTCGCTCGCCTCGCACGTGCTGGGGTTCGTCGGCGTCGGGACAAATTCTACGGAGATGGTCGGCAAGGACGGCGTCGAACTCACCTTGAACTCCAAACTGGCCGGTGCGCGCGGCTGGCGCGTCACGGAAACCGACCGCCAGCGCCGCGAACTGGTCGAACTTCGCGGGCAGGACGTCGAGCCGTGTAACGGCCTGAACGTGGCGCTCACGATTGATTCAGTGATCCAGCACATTCTTGAAAGTGCGCTGGAGGACGCATTCGAGAAACATACGCCCATCAGCATTTCGGGATTGGTCGTCCGTCCGCGCACCGGCGAAATCCTCGCGATGGCGACACTTCCGGACTTCGATCCGAACAATCCCGGTTCTGCACCGGAGGATGCGCGGCGCAATCGCGTGATTTCCGACGTGATGGAGCCGGGGTCAACGTTCAAAATCGTGGTTGTCTCCGGCGCGCTTAACGACTCGGTTGTGCGCTTGGGCGATTCATTTGATTGCGAGCACGGCCAGTTTGCTTTTGCGGGCCACGTTTTGCACGACCACGAATCCTACGGCGTGCTTTCGGTTGAAAATATCATCACCAAATCCTCGAACATTGGCGCCGCCAAGATCGGTATTCGAATGGGCGAAAACCGGCTTTACGATTACATCCGTGACTACGGTTTCGGCGCGCGCACCGGCCTGCCGCTCCCCGGAGAAGTCAGCGGCATCGTTCCGCCGGTGAAGAATTGGTACAAGGTTTCCCTCGGGCAGATTCCGATGGGTCACGGCGTGGCGGTGACGCGGTTGCAGATGATGATGGCCATGTGCGCCATTGCCAACAACGGCTGGCTCATGCGTCCAATGCTGGTGGACCGGCTCGAAGACCGCGAAGGCCGCGTGGTCGCAAAATATCAGCCGGAGCGGGCGTGCCAGGTCATCAGTGAATCCACCGCCAAACAGATGGTCGAAGCCCTCAAGACTGTCGTGTCGCCCGAGGGCACCGCTCCCAAAGCCGCGCTGACGAATTACACCGTGGCCGGCAAGACCGGCACGGCGCAGAAAACGGTCGAAGGCGTTCGTGGTTATGCCAGGGCAAATACATTTCTTCATTCATCGGCTTTTTCCCGGCGGACAATCCGGATTTGTGCATTTCAATTGTAATGGACGAACCCAAGGACGGCTATTACGGCGGGCAGATCGCAGCGCCGGTGTTCAAGCAAATTGCCGAACGCGCGGCCAATTACCTGAACATCCGGCCAGAATTTAACGACGGCCAGCCCGCCGCGCCGCAAACCCTCGCGACTTCGACCGACCGCCCAGGGATGAAAACGGCGGCGGCCCGGTCGTTGAACAACCAATAAACACCGTGGGCGACAACTTATTATTCTCACATCGCATGTTCGTGGCGGCACTGGGCCACAACACAAACACCTTGGCGAAAAATCCGCGGCCAAACCGCGTCATGGGCGTTGAGTCGAAAAACATTACGCCCTGCCAGTCGCCGGATGCACGGTCCATCGTGGAGGAACCGCCTGAAATGGGCGTGTTTCAAATTACGCCGTTGCATAGCAGTCAAACCCTTTGAGAGGAAATGAATGACACATCCTCATTGGAAGAAACAATCACGGCCGTCGTCACGGCCAATTTTGAATTGAAGTGAAAAGTGGAAGCTCGAAATTTGAATTTTGTCGTCACGGCCTGCGCCGGGGAATTGCGCGGAGGAACCGAGGTAAAGATGGCCACCCATGTATGCACCGATTCCCGCCAGGCGCAGGCCGGCGACCTGTTCTTTGCGATTAAAGGCCCGCGTTTTGATGGACACGATTTTGTGGCCGAGGTCGCGCAAAAGGGCGTCGCGGCAGTCGTTGTCGAACGCAGCCGCGCCCCGTCGGGTCTGCCCGGCTGCGCGGTGATCGCCGTGGACAACGTGCGGCAGGCACTAGGCCGTCTGTCGTCGGCATATCGAAGGGATTTTGCGCTGCCGGTTGTCGCCGTGGGCGGCTCGAACGGCAAAACGACGACGAAGGATCTTATCGCCGCGGTGCTGCGACAGAAACTGGCTACGCTCTGGAGCGAAGCCAGTTTCAACAACGACATCGGCGTGCCGTTGACGCTGCTGCGGCTGGAAAAATCGCACCAGGCAGCAGTGCTTGAAGTCGGCACGAATCATCCCGGCGAAATTGCGCCGATGGTGAAAATGATTCAGCCGAACCTTGGTGTTATTACGAACATTGGGCGCGAACATCTGGAATTTTTCGGCGACATTGCGGGCGTGGCGGACGAGGAAGGCCGGCTCGCCGAATTGTTGCCGCCTGATGGCAAGTTGTTTGTCAACGGCGACGACGCATGGACGGAGCGCATCGCGCGCCGCACCCGCGCGACGGTGGTGCGTGTCGGCCTTGGCGAAGGCAACCACTGGCGGGCGGGCAACGTACGGCTCGGCCGGCAAGGCACGACGTTTCTCGTGGACGCGCCGAACGCGGTTTTTAGCGGCGAGTATCGCATGAATTTGCTTGGGCGTCACCAGGTGGTGAACGCGATTTTCGCGATAGCAGTTGGTGAGGAACTGGGTTTGGGCCGTCCCGCTGTGCAGGACGGCCTGGCCGAATGCCAGCCGGCGAAAATGCGCATGCAGCTTTGGGAAGCGAACGGCATTTGCGTCCTCGACGATGCCTACAACGCGAACGCCGATTCGGTGCTGGCCGCATTGGAAGTGTTGAAGGAACTGCCGTGCAAGGGCCGGCGCGTGGTCGTGTTGGGCGATATGGCCGAGCTTGGCGCGCAAATCGAACCGGCTCATGCCGAGGTTGGCCGGCGGGCGGCGGAGTCGGGCGTCGGGCAGTTGTTCGCCGTGGGCAAAATGGCCCCCGTCATGGCGCAGGCCGCGCGTGATGCCGGGTTGAACCGCGTGATTGAATTTATGGATGTGGAAGCGGCAGTGGCAGCGCTGAAATCGTTTTTGAAGCCGGGCGATTTGGTTTTATTGAAGGCGTCGCGGGCGACGCGGTTGGAGCGAATTGGTGAAGCGCTGAAAGCCGGAGAAGCTGTGAGGAAGAACTGAATGTTGTATTACCTGAGTCAGGCATTGCTCGGTTGGAGCACGGGAACGAAATGGGCGGAACACTTCTCGCCATTGCGACTGTTTCGCTACATTACCTTTCGCAGCGCGGGCGCGGCGATCACGGCGTTGGCGCTCAGTTGGTGGCTCGGTCCGAAAGTCATCGAGTGGCTCAAAGAACTTAAGTTTGGCCAGGAGTACGCGGACAAGGCGGAGGAAACGGGCGGTCTGGGCGCGCGCCTGCTCAGCAAGAAGGGCACACCCACGATGGGTGGCATCCTCATCGTCGTGGTGCTGGACCTCACGATGCTGCTGTGGGCGCAGTGGAACGCGCTGGTCCTGCTGACGATGCTTTCGGTGTTTGTATTGACGGGCCTGGGTTTTTATGACGACTACGCCAAGATCATTCAACAGAGTGGCGGCGGCACGAAGCCGCGCGTCAAATTCGTCGTGCAAATCGTGCTGGCGCTGTTCATCGGCATCTATCTTTGGCGGATGCCTTCGACGAGCAAGTTGATTACACAGGTCATGGTGCCATTTTACAAATATCCGATTGCCATGAACGCGGGTGTTGCCGGCCTGGTGATTACCGTGTTGACCATTGTCGGCAGTTCAAACGCAGTCAACTTGACCGACGGCCTTGACGGTCTGGCCATCGGTTGCACGTTGATTGTGTCATTTGCATTTCTTGTAATCACGTACCTGGCAGGCAATTTCAAAACCGCCGGTTACCTCCAGATTCCCTACGTCAACGGCGCCGGGGAACTGACGGTTTTCTGTGCGGCGATGATCGGCGCGGGGATGGGTTTTCTCTGGTTCAACTGTCATCCGGCCCAGGTGTTCATGGGTGACACCGGCTCTCTGGCGCTCGGCGGCGCGCTGGGCATTGTGGCCGTGCTGATTCATCAGCCGTTCGTCCTCGTGATTGCGGGGGGCGTGTTCGTGATGGAGGCGGCCTCGGTGATTCTCCAGCGCGGGTGGTTTCGCTACACAAAATGGCGTTTGGGCGCTGGTCAGAGGCTTTTTTTGATGGCACCCATCCACCACCACTTTGAGAAAAAGGGCTGGTATGAATCGCGGGTGGTGACGAGGTTTTACATTTTGTGCGTGCTCTTTGTCGTCGTGGCGTTGAGCACATTGAAAATCAGATAACGCAACGAACAATGCCTGATCTAAACAAAAAATCTTTGGTCGTCGGCTTCAGCGGTCGGGGCCGGGTCGCACGCCGTTCGTTTTCCCCTTGCAAGCGGTGCCGTTCGTCGCTAGAAACAATGTCGGAAGCGGTGAAATCCGCGACTGTTGGCGATTTGATTTGGTTTTCGCCGGCATATTTCAGCTTCGTTCAATTTCGTGACTGTCAGGAACGCGGCGAAGATCTTTGTCAGAGGAAAAAATCAACAGGTGGGGGTGTGCCAGACGGCGACCCCAACATAAACGACAATTTTACAGCTGTTCCAGTGCGAAGACATCAGGCACTGACCGAAATCAAAATGAATTTGCTCCGAGGTTTTGTGAGGGAAAACCCCGGAGCAAACGCACTCAAACCATACCTCAAAGAAAGGACGCAACCAGCGCCAAGAAAATGAACAATCCCAACCCGTTCGTTCCACAGGGCTCCCTTCTGGAGCAGAAAAACAAAGCGCGTTTCAATCTGAAGATTAAAATCTTCTGTCTGCTCGCGATCAACATCATCGGCTTGATGGTCTTGCTCATGCAAGGTTGCAAGCGTGAGCAAACGCCGCCCGAGACAACAAACCAGCCCGTCGTCGAGACGAACCTGCCGCCAGTGGAGACGAACCTGCCACCGCCTGCCGTCGCCTCCAATCTTCCTCCGCCGGTTGTCGAGACGACACCTCAACCCGCGCCGGTGCCGAGCACCACCGAGTACGTGGTTCAGAAAGGCGATTCGTTTTACAGCATTGGCAAAAAAATGGGCGTGTCAATGAAAGCGATCACCGATGCAAACCCGGGCGTGGATTCGAAGAAACTGAAAATCGGGCAGAAGCTTGTAATCCCCGCTGCTGCAGGGGCCGCACCCGCAGCGGCAGCAGGCGGCACCGCCACTGCCGCGCCTGAGGCCGGAGAGCAAACCTATGCCGTCAAATCCGGCGACACGCTGACCAAGATCGCCGCCCACTTCGGTACCACGGTTAAGGCCATCCGTGCCGCGAACAATCTCACTACGGACAAAATCAAAGTCGGCCAAAAATTGAAAATTCCTGCCAAGGCGGCTGTCCCTGCGCTGCCCCCGGCTCCGCTTGCACCCGTCGAACCTGCACCAGTGACTCCGGCTCCGATGCCTGCACCGGCCTCGCCGCCACCTGGGCAGTAAAACTTTTCCGACGCCGGGCCACCTCAGCCCGGCGTCCGGCTTGTTCCCGATGAAAATCGTCGTTACGACTCTGGCATTTTGCGTTGCCGCCCTGTTGGCGCTGGGGATGGTGATGCTTTACAGCTCGAGCATGACCCAGGCGGGCGCCCATTACCTGATGATGCAACTGGTCTGGTGCGCGCTTGGTCTGGCGCTCTGCGCAACAGCGACTGTTCTCGACTATCGGACCTTGAAAAAAATCGCCTGGCCGTTGTTCGGTTTTGTCATGCTGTTCGCTGTTGCTGGTCTTGGTGCCGCACGTGGGGCGAAGAATCAACGGGGCGCGGCGCTGGTTCAGTTTCCACGGCGTGAGTTTTCAGCCGTCCGAACTTGCCAAGCTCACCCTGATCATCGCGCTGGCCTGGTACGGCGAACATTTCCAGCGGCAGATGCAGACGTTGAAAAGGGGCGTTGTCCTGCCCGGTTTCATCATTGCCTTGGTGCTGGCGCGGTCTTCGTCGAGCCTGACCGGGGCACGACGATTTTGCTGGCCTGCGTTGGAGGGGCGATGCTCTTGTTGTCGGGCGTGCGCTGGAGATACATCTTTCCGCCGGTCGCCGCCGCGGTGGCTGCGCTGGCGTGGTCGCTCTGGCACGACCCGGTTCGCCGGGAGCGCATCCTCGCGTTCCTGCACCCGGAGCAATACAAGGATGGCGCCGGCTATCAGACGTGGCAGGCGATGCTGGCGTTGGGCTCCGGCGGCTGGTTCGGCCAGGGCTTGGGCGACAGCCGGCAAAAGCTTGGGTTCATTCCCGAACATCACACCGACTTCATCCTCCCCGTCATCGGTGAGGAACTTGGTGTGGTGGCGACGCTGGCCGTGCTGCTGGTATTTGTGGTGATTTTTGCCTGTGGTATTTACATCTCGTTGCGGGCGCGTGACACTTTCGGCCAGTTGCTTGCGGCAGGCATCAGCCTGCTTATCGCTTTGCAAGCTTGCATCAACATCGGCGTCGTCACCAGCAGCCTGCCCAACAAGGGCATCGCCCTGCCGTTTATCAGTTATGGCGGGTCAAATCTTCTGGTAATGTTCACGTGCGTGGGGTTGCTGCTCAGTGTCGCTCGCCAAGCCGAGTCATCGGGGCAGATTGCCGCCACCGTTACCCTCGATCCAAACGAACTTCCGGCGACGCAACCCACATGACGTACCCCGACGCTCCAAAGCCCTTCGTCGCCATTGCTTGCGGCGGCACGGGCGGGCATCTCTTTCCCGGTCTGGCGGTGGCGGAGCAATTGGTACGTCGTGACTGCGCCGTAATGCTTCTCATCTCGCCAAAGAATGTGGATCAGCAGGCCGTCAAGGCCGCCAAAGGCATGGAAATCGTTACCCTGCCCGCCGTCGCGCTGCAAAATCACAACCACCTTTCGTTCGCGCGCAGTTTCTGGCGGTCGTGGCGTACGTCACGGAATTTTTTCAAATCGCAACTGCCGCAGGCGGTTCTGGCGATGGGCGGATTCACCAGTGCGCCGCCGGTTCTCGTCGCAAAAACGATCGGCGTGCCGACATTTCTCCACGAGTCCAACACCATTCCGGGACGGGCCAACCGCTGGCTTGCGAGATTTGTGAATCAAGCTTTCGTTGGTTTTCCGCAGGCGGCCACACAATTGCACGCGCGAGAGGCGACTGTTACCGGGACGCCGGTGCGCGCCGAATTTCAGCAGCGTGACTCCGCCCCGTGCCGCGCCTCGCTTGGGCTTGATCCCGCGCGTCCGGTCGTGCTCGTGATGGGCGGCAGCCAGGGGGCGAGCGGAATCAACGACATGATTTTGTCGGCGTTACCGCTGCTCAAACAGCGCTCACCACATTGGCAATGGTTGCATCTGACCGGTCCGAGCGATGCCGAAAAGGCAAGGCAGACTTACGATGCGCTCGGTTTGAAAGCGGTCATTTATCCGTTCCTTGCGGAAATGGATTTGGCGCTCGGCGCGGCGACCATTGCCGTCAGCCGTGCGGGCGCGTCGTCACTTGCGGAATTGGCCGCGACGCGCGTGCCGTCGTTGCTTGTGCCGTACCCGCATGCTGCCGATAATCACCAGTTCCACAACGCTCGCGCGTTCGAGGAATCCGGTGCCGCCCGTCTGCTTGAACAAAAAGACGCCACCCCTGAAAAAGTCGTGAGCCTGTTGTGCGAGTTGGTTGAGAACACTGCCGCTCGTGAAAAGATGCAAGCGGCCCTCGCCAAGTGGCATGCGCCGAAGGCGGCAGAGCAGATTGCAGAGTTAATGCTGAAGGCTATCGGGGAACGGAAAGAAACAGCCACAGTGCGGAGCCAAGCATCATCGTGCAGTTGTAATCACGACGATGCAACGCGGCAAAGAAGCGTGCCGACGCAATCATTTCCAGCATGATTTCCGCCACCGATATTTTGAATTATCCGATGCAAAGTTTGGATCACATCGCTGCTGAATTGTTGAGTCGAGTCTCGCGCGAAACAGTGGTTCGTCGCGACGAACCGCTCGCGCCGCGCACCACCATGCGCGTGGGCGGTCCGGCGGATTTCTACGTCGAACCGGCGTCGGACGAGGACTTGGCAGCGCTCTTGAAATTCTGCGGTGCGCACGAGATTCCATTTTTCATGCTGGGTCGTGGTTCAAATCTGGTTGTGCGCGACGGCGGATTCCGTGGCGTCGTGATGTGCCTTGCGCATTCCCACTTCAACCGGATTGAAATTGACGGCGAGCGTTTGCGTTGTGGCGCTGGCGCGAGGCTCAAACTGGTCGCCGTCGAAGCCAAGCGTCATCATTTGAGCGGCCTTGAATTTCTTGAAGGCATTCCCGGCAGCGTCGGCGGGGCGTTGCGCATGAACGCCGGAGCGATGGGCGGCGCGGTGTTCGACGTGGTGGAATCAGTCTGTTTCATGGATTACAGCGGTCACATCGAGGAACAGGCGGCGGGTGGGATCAAAGTCGAATACCGCAGTTGCGGTTTGTTAAAGGACCGGATCGCACTCAGCGCGGTGCTGAAAGGCGCGCCCGCCCTGCGCGGCAAAATCGAAGAGCGTATGAATGCGTTCAGTCGCAAACGTTGGGAGACGCAGCCTGCCGCGCCGAGCGCCGGGTGCGTTTTCAAAAACCCGGAGGAGATTCCCGCCGGCAAATTGATCGAGGAACTCGGCCTGAAAGGCGCGCGCGTCGGCGGCGCGGTGGTTTCATTCGACCACGGCAATTTCATCGTGAACGATGGTGACGCAACTGCGCGCGACGTGCTGGAATTGATCGCGGTCATCAAGGCGCGGGCCAAAAACGAGCGCGGCATCAAACTGCAAACGGAAATCCAGATCATCGGAGAAGACTGAACCATGACTCGTCAACCACTCAATATAACCGTCATGCTTGGCGGCCCAAGTGCCGAGCGCGAAGTTTCGCTCCGTTCCGGCGCGGGTGTGGTAAAAGCGTTGCGGTCGCTGGGGCACAACGTTTTTGAAATTGATCCGAAAATCGCCGGCTTGGGTTTTGCCGCCGGAGACGGATGTCGTTTGTCTTGCGCCATTGCACGGAACTTACGGGGAGGACGGCACGGTTCAACGACAGCTTGAAAAGCTCGGCGTGCCTTACACGGGTTGCGACTCCGAAGCGAGCCGCATCGCCTTTGACAAGGTGCTGACGAAGCAACATTGCATCAAAGCCGAAATTCCGACGGCCAAATTTTTGGTGGTGGATTCGGATAAAACGCCTTTGCCGACAGGCTGGAAGCCGCCGCTGGTTGTGAAACCTGTGCGCCAGGGTTCGAGTGTGGGACTTCGATTTGTCGAACACGCGTCCGACTGGAGCGCAGCAATTCGTGAAGCGCTCCGTTTCGATTCGCAGGCGCTGGTGGAAGAAATGATTCGAGGCCGCGAAACCACCGTCGGCATTTTGGATGACAAACCGTTGCCGGTGGTGGAAGTGCGGCCAAAAGTCGGCGCTTACGATTACCGGAACAAATACACGGCGGGCTGCACGGAATACTTTTGTCCCGCCAAGTTCGATCTCGCGGTTACTGCCCGCATCCAGGCCGCGGCGCTCGGCGCGTTTCGCGCCATCGGCGGACGCGACTACGCGCGGGTGGATGTGATGGTGCGTCCAAACGGCGAACCGGTCGTGCTCGAAGTGAACACGCAGCCCGGCATGACGGAAACGAGTCTGCTGCCGAAGGCGGCGGCGGCGGCGGGTTTGAATTACGCGGAGCTTTGCCAGCGGATGGTAACCTTGGCGCTGCGACGCAAACAGGACGCGCCGCGCGAAAGGCCGCGTGCTTCCGATACTGGGTTTGCGGGATTTTCCAACGACTTGCGTCGGTGGGTGCGAATGCAGGTGTAAGAAAATGTGGTTTAGGCGAAAACAAAAAAACCGGCGGTTGAGCCGCGGTCGCGTGCTCGACGTGAAGTTGCGCTCCGACCAGGTGCGGGCGTCGCGGATGCGGCTGGCGTCGCTGGCGTTTGGCGTCGCGTTCGGCACGGTGTTCGGCCTTTACCTGTTCTGGCGCGTCGGCGAATGGACGCTCGACCGGCTTGTTTACGAAAACAAATCGTTTGCAATTCAACAAATTGAAGTGCAGACCGACGGCGTGATTGCCGAAGAACAACTCCGGCGGTGGTCCGGCGTGAAGCCGGGGCAGAATTTAATGGCGCTCGATCTGGCCACCGTGAAGCGCAATCTGGAACTGGTTTCGCTTGTCGGTTCCGTTTCGGTCGAGCGCGTGCTGCCACGCACGCTGCGGATTCGGGTGAGCGAGCGCGATCCAGTCGCGCAAGTCAATGTGCTCCAGCGCGCTCCGGACGGCGGGATTGGAGTGGCAGTTTTTCAACTCGACGCGGACGGGTACGTGATCGAGCCGCTCGATCCGCGCCAGCGCGCCACGCCGCCCAAAGAGGCGGAGGATCAACTGCCGACGCTGACTGGCGTCAACCCGCTTGATTTGCGGCCCACCCGTCGCGTCGAGTCGCCGCAAGTCCAAGCAGCGCTCAGATTGGTTGGCGAATTTGATCATTCGCCCATGGCCGGGCTGGTGGATTTGCAGCGGATAGACGTAGCATCACCGGAAATTTTGATTATCACAACGGGACAGGGGAGCGAAGTAACATTTGGTTTGGATGATTTTGACCGGCAATTATTGCGTTGGCGGGAGGCTTTTGACCATGGCCGGCAAATGAACCGCGCCATCGCCTCCCTCGATCTCGCCGTTTCGAACAATATCCCGGTGCGCTGGCTTGACGCAAATGCGTCGTCGTCCGCTCCTCCGAAATTTCCCAAACCTCCACGTAACAAAAAGAAAAATGTTTGACTCAGACTCCATCATCGTCGGTTTGGAAATTGGCACGTCCAAAGTCTGCGCCGTCGTCGGTGAGTTGAATGACGAGGGCGCGCTCAACATTGTCGGCCTTGGCCAGTCGCGCTCGCGCAGTGTCCGCAAGGGCGAGATCGTGGACGCGCAAATGGTCGAGGAGGACGTGCGCCATGCCGTCGTCGAGGCCGAGCAGATGGCCGACGTGGAGATTCGCAGCGTGTATCTGGGCGTGACGGGCGGACACATTCGCGGGTTCAACAATCGTGGCGTGCATCCGGTGGTGTCTGCGGACCGCGAAATTTCCGAGGACGACGTGCAGGACGTGATCAAGAACGCCAAGGCCATCAACTTGCCGGCGGAAAACAGCGTGCTCCACGCGATCCGCCAGCACTTTCTCGTGGACGGCCAGGATGGAATCACAAATCCCGTCGGCATGTTGGGCGCGCGGCTCGAAGTGGACGTGCATGTGGTACACGGCAATTTGAACCGCATGCAAAATGCCATTCGCGTCGTCAAAGGCATGCAACTTGAAGTGGACGAAGTCGTGTTCAACGGTCTGGCGGCGTCGCTGGCGTTGCTGACGAACGAGCAAAAAGAAATGGGCGCGCTGGTCGTTGACATCGGCGGCGGCACGACCGATTACGTCGTTTACGCGGGCGGCGTCATCAAGCACACCGGCGTGCTGGCGGTGGGCGGCGATCACGTTTCCAACGATCTCGCCTACGGGCTGAAGGTTCCGCTGAGCCGCGCCGAGCAACTCAAGATCGAGCACGGTGGTGCGCTTCCGGATGATGCAGCCAAGAGCCAGACCATCACGATTACGAACGAACTCAATATGCCGCTCAAGACCATCAATCTCGAACATCTCCGCCGCATCATGGCGCTGCGGTTGGAGGAGATTTTTGAACTGGTCGCGCAAGACGTGGCGCAGGCTGGCTTGACGGATTATCTGCGCGGCGGCGCATTCCTGTGCGGCGGCGGCGCGCGCATTCCCAACATCGCCAAACTCGCGGAGCAGGTGTTGCAGATGCCGGTTTCAATTGGCAAAACCAATTCCATCAGCGGCCTGAAATCCGCGCTAGACCAGCCGGAATTCGCCGCCGCCATCGGGCTGGTGAAATTTGGCACGTTCAAGTCACGTAAACGCGAAGGCCACACGTCGTTGATGCACGGAATCAAAAATGTCTTCACGCGCCTGATGCCGCGCGCCTGAAACTGAATTTGTTATGAACTCCGATTCTCAACCCACAGCAACCACGCCGACTCCGGCGAAAACAATTTCAGTCAGAATCTTCGGTGTCGGCAGCGCCGGTGTAGCAATGCTCGAATCCATGATGAAAGGCGAATTCGTCGGCGCAAGTTTCGTGGCTGTGAATACCGACGCAGCGTCGCCTGCCGCATCATCTGCGCCGCAGAAAATTCATTTGGAAACAAAACCGTTGCGCGGCCTTGGCACGGGCGGCGACCCGGAACGTGGCCACGCGCTGGCCGAGGAGCATTTCCCGAAACTCAAGGATGCCTGCGCGGGCGTGGACGTGGTGTTTCTCGTCGCAGGTCTGGGCGGCGGCGCGGGCACAGGCATCAGTCCGGTGCTGGCGCGCGCGGCGAAGGAATCCGGCGCGCTGGCGCTGGCGTTCGTGACGCTGCCATTCGATTGCGAAGGCAACCGCCGACAACACCAAGCCCGGCACGGTCTCGATCACCTGAAGGCCGCTGCTGACGGCGTCATCTGCCTGCCGAACCAGAAAGTTTTCAAATTGATTGACGAGAACACCGGCGTCGCCGACGCGTTCAAGGCCACCACGCAATTATTGATCGAAGGCGCGCGCGGTGTGTGGCGGTTGCTCGCGCACACCGGGTTGATTCAGATTCATTTTGAAGACCTTTGCGCGTTGTTGCGCGACCGGCATAGCGAAAGCAGCTTTGCCGCAGTCGAGGCTGCAGGCACGACCCGTTCGCGCGACGCGGTGGAAAAACTGCTGGCGCATCCGATGCTCGATGGCGGACAGCGGCTGGCCGATGCCGATGGCGTGCTCGTGAGCCTGATGGGCGGGCCGGATATGACGATGGCGGACGTGAACCGCGTGATGGAACAAATGAATCAAAAATGCCAGCGCGCGCAGGTCATCATGGGCGCGGCGGTGGACGAAGCGTTTCGCGACCGGCTGTCCGTGACCGTCATCGCGTCGCGTCGCGGTGGGCATGAGCGGGCGAAACCGCACGTTACAGTCTCGGAAGAATCCGCCGCCACCAGCACACAGTCGCCGGATTTCGACGCGGAATTGTTGCATCAGAAGCCACCGAAGCGCCCGGCGTCGCGATTCGTGCCGCCTGCGCCGGTGCTCAGCGCCGAACAGCGCGAACAAATCCTCGCCAAACAAACCGCCACCGCCGCGCGCCAGCGCAAAACCTCTCCGCGCATGAGGCAGGCGACGTTGCCGCTGGACATCGTGACCAAGGGCCGCTTCGACAAAACCGAGCCGACGGTGCACAAGGGCGAAGACCTCGACGTGCCGACTTACATCCGTCGCGGCGTGGCGTTGAACTGACGCCCACGGTCGCAGCACGAATTGTCCTTTTTCCCCACACCGGTTTTCGCCATAATTCCGCCCATGGAATCTGCGCCGTTGGCGGCGGCAATTGTGATTTTGATTTTTGCCGGCGTGAGTTTCTTCTTCGCGTTGGCGGAGACCGCCCTCTTTTCCCTCGGCAAATGGCGGGCGCGGCAGTTGGTTGAACAGCATCCGCGTCTCGGCGACATCGTCGCTCGTCTGCTGGAGCAACCGCAGGATTTGCTGGCCACGATGGTGTTGGGCAACACGTTCGCCACGACGGCCATGCTCGCCTTCACGCTTTGGATGACCATCAACGGAAACTGGCCGCCCGTGACAACAGTGGTCGCGCTTCTGGCGCTGATTCTCATCGGATGCGAGGTGTTGCCAAAGACGATGGCGGTGCGCAAACCGGAGCGATGGGCTTTGCGCGTGGCGCGGCCGTTATTGTTGGTCGAAAAATTCACACTGCCGCTTTGTCACGTGGCGCAGAAGATGAACGAAGGCATCCTCAAAACCTTTGTGTCGCAGTCCGTGACTCCGCCAGCGGCGCTCACCGACGCGGATTATCAAGAGTTGCTCGACCTTGCCTACCAGCAAGGAACGCTGGCGGAGGCGGAGAAGGAAATCATTTTACAGATCATCAATCTCGACCGCCGCACGGCACGGGACGTGATGAAGCCGCGTTCGCAGATGGCGTCCATTTCGGACGATTCGTCGGTGGAGGAAATGATCGCCGCCGCGCGGAAATATAAACATCGCCGCCTGCCGATTTACGACGAAACGCCCGACACCATCGTCGGCATTCTGAACACGCGCGCCTTGCTGCTCGACCCGAAAGCGGATCTTGCGGACGCCATCGAGTTTCCGTCGTTTGTGCCGGAGTCCATGAATTTGCTGCAACTGCTGAAAAGTTTGCAACGTCAACAGCGTGGTCTGGCGATTGTGCTTGACGAATTTGGCGATGCCGCCGGTTTGGTGACGCTGGAAGATATTCTCGGCGAATTGGTCGGCAAAATCCGCGGCGAAGTTGAGACCGAAGGATTTGTGATGGAAAAACTTGCGCCCGGCCGGTGGCATGTGAGCGGGACGATGCGGTTGGATGATTTCCGGCGCGAGCATCCGTCGTTGGGCGAAATGCCCGGGATCGAAACGATGGGCGGATTGCTGACGCACCTTGTCGGCGTTGTGCCGACGTTGGGTGAATCGGCGCTGTTTCGCGGGCTGAAACTGACGGCGCACGCGACCGACGAACGCCGTGTGCGGGAATTGTTGGTGGAGCAGGTGAAGTGAAATGGCAACGAGCTTTTTAACCTGGCTTGTGATCGGGCTGTGCCTGGCGCTGTCGTTTTTACTGTCCGGCATGGAAGCTGGCGTGTTTGCGCTGAGCCGGCTGCGCGTGCGGCAACAGATGCGCGCGGGGCGGGCATCCGCGCGGCGGCTCTACGGCTTTCTGGAAAACCCGGAGAATTTTCTCTGGACGATTCTCGTCGGCAACACACTCGTCAACTTTGTCGTCCTCGGCTGGGTTTTTGTGAGGTTGCTCGATTGGCTTAACGAGCGGCGGTGGTTGTTTGTCGTGGTGTTTCTGGTGATTGTTTTCCTTTTTTACACGTTGTTCGATTTCCTGCCGAAGATGTTGTTCCGTCTCCAGCCGAACCGGCTTTGCATGTTGTCGGCCACGCCGTTCCGATTGGTGCACGTTGCGCTGCGACCGTTGGTGTGGGGGGTGGAGCGGGTTTCGGCGGTTTTGCTGCGTTGGACGGGCGGGAAGGTTTTTTCCGGTCATCTGTTTGGCAACCGCGAGGAGTTGCGGTTGGTGATGCAGGAGTCGGCGCAGGCGTTCACGACGGAGGAACGCGCGATGATCAATCGCGTGTTCGACCTGCAAAACATCACGGTGCGGCAGATTACCACGCCGCTGAAGCAGGCGGTGATGGTGAATGCGCAAGCGCCGGTCAGCGAAGTACTGGCACTGGCGCGCGAGCGCGGTCTGACGCGGCTGCCGATTTGGGAAACACGTGACGGCCAGCAACGCGTGATCGGCCTGGTCACACTGAGCGGATTGCTTTACCAGTCGAACCCGGATCCGAACAAACCCGTCGCCGAGTATGTAAAGGCAGCGCTTTATCTGGACGAAGACCAGCGGCTTGAGGTGGCGTTGCGTCGTATGCAACGCGGCGGGCAACGGTTGGCGGTGGTGCTGGGCCGTGATCAGAAGGAAGTCGGCATTGTGAGTCTTGAAGACATGCTGCGGATGATTTTTGGCGCGGTGAAATTGTGACATGGATTGGAACGCCGTCATTTTGATCGGGTTGAAGATCCTGGCTGTGATCGGCTTGGTGACGCTGAACGGTTTCTTTGTTGCCGCAGAGTTTGCGCTGGTGAAAATCCGCGAAACCCAACTGGAGGCGCTGATCCACAAAGGCAATCGCCGGGCCGTGGTTGCGCGACATATCATCACCAACCTCAACACGTATCTGAGCGCCACGCAACTGGGCATCACCATGGCAAGCCTTGGTCTGGGCTGGGCCGGTCAGCCGGTGTTTTCGGCGCTGTTGTCGCCGCTGCTGGTTTCTCTCGGTGTGCAGTCTGAAACATTGCGGCACTCGATTTCGTTCGCTGTCGGTTTCACGGCGCTGACTTTTTTGCACATTTCGGTGGGGGAACTGGCGCCCAAATGGACGGCCATCCAGAAGCCGCTGCCGATTTCGCTCTGGGTTGCGCAGCCGTTGAAGTGGTTTTATCTGGCGTCGTATCCGTTCAACTGGCTCCTAAACCGCACGGCTCAGTGGTTGTTGTTGCAGGCCGGCGTCGAACCGGTAAGCGAGTCTGACCGCGCGCATTCGGAAGAGGAATTGCGGCTGCTCCTGGCGGCATCGCAGAAGCGTTCGGCGCCACGGCATTGGGCCGCGATATCCTGCTCAATGCACTTGATCTGCGGCATCGTATCGTCCGCGATGTGATGAGGCCGCGCCGGGAAATTGTCGCACTGGACACCGAATCCACCATTGCTGAATGTCTCGACATCGCCGAGAAAACGCGTTACTCGCGCTTTCCACTGTGTGAAAGCGGCGATCTCGACAAGACACGAGGTATCGTTCACATCAAAGACCTTTACGCGATGCGGTCGAAAGCGCAGAGCGGGGCGGATTTGCTGCCGGGGATGCGCAAGCTGATTTATGTCCCTGAGACCGCGCAACTGGAAAAATTATTGCAGCTTTTGCTCGAACGAAAACTGCATTTGGCGATTGTCGTGGACGAATACGGCGGCACGCTGGGCATGGTGACGCTGGAGAATATTTTGGAGGAACTCGTCGGCCAGATCCAGGACGAGTTCGACCAGGAAAAGCCGTTGTTGTCACGTGCGAGCGAGACGACGTGGGAAGCGTCAGGCGCGCTGCCATTGCATGAACTGGAGCAGTTGGTGGGCGAACCGCTGCGGGAGGAAGGTGTCACGACTACGAGCGGTTGGGTGACGCGGCGGCTCGGCGGTTTCCCAAAAGTGGGTGACACGCTCACTGTTGGCACTTACGAGTTGCGTGTCGAGGAGTTGGACGGCGCGCGCGTGGCGCGGCTTCGGATTTCCCGGCGGACGTGAGCGGAGGGCCGGCCGCCATCGAAAATCTGATTTTATCCGCGTCCGAAATCACCACCTCGCCCCGCGAATTGCAAACATCGCCGTAACGATGCCGATCCCGACGCAGAACCCTGCTGCCGGCCACAGTTGTTGCGCCGCTGTGCCCGTTGCAAACAACGCCATCGCCAGCAGCCAGACGACAAGCGGGTGATGGTGCGGCGGGTGTTTCATGGGTCTTGGCCGCTTGTCAATGAGCGCGGGCGTTGCGAAGGCAAGAATCAGCAACACGGCAACGAGCCAGCCGAGAAAATTGGTAAGAGGCGCGCCATACCAGGCAAAGGGAAGTTTCGTCGGACTCCAGAGCCAGTAGCGTTTTACGGCGGCGGCGAACGGTTCGAGCGCAGCGTCAAACATAACTGTCAGCGCCGCCGTGATGCCGATGAGCCAGAAGCCGTAAGTTTGCAACTTGCGCCACGGTCGCAGAATCAATCGAGCCACGCCGCGCGAATTCAAAACTGCAACGATCCACAACAGCGGAATTGGCCAGGCAAGTGTGTCGAATATGCGTGGCCCTGCGGTGTCGGTGTAGGTGAACGGGCCGAACGGAATCCCTGTCGCGGCACCGAAGCCATGGACAATTCCACCGATGAACCCGATCACAGCCGCAGCCAACAACACATTTTGTCCCGGCAACTGGCGCGAGAGCGAGGCCAGCGTCGCCACCGTTGCCGTGAGGATGAGCACGGCTTCCGGCCAGCCGGGTTTGCCGGGCAACCGCAACGGCATGAACAGCGTGGTGAGCACAAGCAGAAAACTTGCGAGCGCAAGGCCCGATGCCAGCCAATGAAAAATTCGTCCGAGTTGTTCGGCTGGCGCCGAAGACGCAGCCGATTTTTGCCCGGTTTTGTTCATGCGATGTTCACCGGAGTTTACTCCAAAAGCGGTACAGTGCAGTTGAAAAATAGACACCGCGAGCGGCATTGCAAACCGGTCTTGGTGTTATTTCATCAAATCGTCCAGCCAGCGAATTGCCTTGTCTCATGGCATCAAACTTGTTTCCCTTGTGCGCAACGATAGAATCCAGACCATGATTTTGGACGAAGCAATTCGTATGGTTAGAGCTTGCGTGGACCTGATGAACGCACGCTATGGCAAAACCGTCTTCGACGAGTGGGCGCTGATTTCGCTCAACGAGAAGCCGGGTCGCATTCTCAGCTACAACGGACCGCGAAAGGAAAGTTTCCAGAAGGACTTCGCAGCGGACATGGATGCTCTACGGGAGGACGTGGCCAGCAAGGCCTTTGGAGTGGGCGATTTCGATTTCGCGCGGGATGCGGGCGGGACGCATTTCGACGCGTTCCTGATTTTGGGGCGGGGCATTTATTTGATCTGCAACAACACGCACGAGTCGATGGACGTCATCACGAAGGATTCGCGCTGGCTTGCCGCGCAGGTGCCGTTTGTCGGGTTGAGTGACAAAATCCGCGCCAATCCCGTCACGGAAAAAGCCTGATTCTTATCTCGGCAACCCGCGATAGAGAAACACAATGTAGGCTGACACCAGCGCCCAGCCCATGAAGCGCGGCAACCGTCCGAACACCGCCACGAACGAAATGTGCAGCAGCGCCGCGCCGAGGAGAATCATCACACCCGTTTGGAAAAACGCCGGCACGACCAGCGTGTGATACAGCGCGTAGATGCCGAGACACAACGGAATGGAGACGTGCCCGTCGCCGACTTGCGAGCTATAGACAACTTCCGGTTGTCCGCGCCAGCCGTAGTAAAACGCGAGCAGCGCATTCGGCAGCACCATCAGCCAGCCGCTCAGCCAGCCAAGATATTTCACGCTGATGAAACCGGTGTGAATGTTTGAAATCCACGTCACGAGCCAGTCCGTGCTGAGGTAAATCCCGTACGCGCCGACTGCGAGCAGCGCGAGGTCCAGCGGCAGCAGCCAACTGAACGATTTGTTTAGGCGCACGTTGGTTTTCAGAACGTCAAAAACGTGGAAGCACTGCCAGAATAAAAACAAACCCACCAGCACAAGGCCGTCGTTGAAATCCAGCCGGCCTTTGCGGGCCAACGCCCAGACCGCGCCGGTGAAAAATAAAACTGCCGTCAACGTCAGGAGAAGTGAAAGACGGTTTAGTTCATGAGACTTGCCGCCATTACGGACTTTTCCTTTTTTCGCCGGTGTCACGCGCATGCCCCAAAGAATCGTCGGCAGGCCCAGAATGAGCGTCATGTTGGTGACGTTATTGACGAGCGAATTGGTCAGCACTTCCGCACCCGGTCCGCCGTTCCGGCCGAGAATGAACGCGAAAATCAAATTTCCCATGCCGGAGCAGTAAGGCATGACGAGCGTGCCGAGCACCGTGCCTTCAAACCCGCTTTCGCTCATCGCTTCGAGCCGCCAGATCATCACCACCGATGCGACGACGAACAGCGCCAGGAACAGCCACGGCGCACTTGCGCCCGTGCTTTCCATCCATGTGATCATTGACTTTGCCGGATTCAACACTCGGAGTAAAACAAGCGGATGACTTCCTGGCAAACGTTTGCGCAATGCGCATTCAATCTCGGCGGAGTTTCGCTAGAACGTTGTTCGCGGCCAAGCCGAAAATCTTGACCACCTTGTGCCGCGAGGTGTGGCCGCGCAGCAATTGTATTGCGCTCCGCGGGCAATCCAGTGTTTCCGCCAGCAGCCGGACGAGCGCCTCGTTCGCCGCCGCGTCCACGGGTGGCGCGGTGACTTTAACGCGCAATTCGCTGCCCAACGGCTCAACGATTTCGTTTGCCGAAGCGCGCGGCTGAAGTTTGATGGCCAGCGACACGCCGTCGGATTGGACGGACATGAATCCGGGCAGGCTTTGGTTGCTCACAGGTTGCATTTCTTCACCACGGCAATTTTCTCGCCGTGCTATTTTGCGGATTGTGCCTAAAATAGCACCAGCGGATGAATAAAAATCTTTTCATAACCGCGTGGACCGTTTTGCCAGCGGTGGCCTGCCTTTTTGGTTGCGCCTCTGAACGGACGAGGCAGCCGGCAGTTTTGCCATACGACACGGTGCACGCGCTGGAGCCTGAGCGACAGTTGAGCGAAGCCGAAATCCTGGCGCGTGCCGCGACGCAACCGCCGTCGCCCATGGGCGGCGAAGGCCGGAAACCCATGTTTGACGGCGAATCGTTGAAGGGCTGGCGTGTCACGGGTTGTAGTGGGCGCGGGGCGGTTGAATGCCGGCAAGGATTCATTCTGTTTCGGGCTGGCGACCCGTTCACCGGCATCAATTGGACGAACGACGTTCCGAAGGTAAACTACGAAATCGCGCTCGAAGCCATGCGCGTCGGCGGTTCGGATTTCTTTTGCGGGTTGATTTTTCCAGTGCATGACTCGTTTTGCAGTCTGATTGTCGGCGGCTGGGGCGGGACGCTCGTCGGACTTTCGAATCTCGACGGCATGGACGCCTCGGAAAACGAGACGACGCAAATCATCAACTTCGAGGACGGGCGCTGGTATCGCATCCGGCTGCGCGTGACGGAGCAGAAGATCGAGGCGTGGATTGAGCAAAAAAAAGTTGTGGACGTGGCGATTACCGGCCGCAAAGTCACGCTCCCGACCGGTGACATTGGACGTTTCAAGCCGCTTGGCATCGCTTCATGGATGACCACCACGGCGCTGCGGGAAATTAAAATTCGCCACGAAAACGCGCCGGACTCGCCCGTGGAATAGCATCGGCGGCGCATTTTGTTCGCGGACAACCTCGTTTCCCTGTCGCGCCAAAAATAAAGCTGATTGCCTACGAACCAGCTTTGGATGAATCGGCTGAATCGGGATTGATGCCGAGTTTCTTTTCCAATGCACTGACGCGTTTGAGCAGATCGGGCAGGCGTCGAATGGCGACATGCTGGCGTTTTGCCTGTTGGTTCGGTTGGGCGGGCGAGCCGAACCATTTTTCGCCGTCGGCGATGTCATTTGTCACGCCGGATTGCGCTGCAATGGTGACCTGATTGCCGATCTTCAAATGCCCCACGATGCCGACTTGGCCGGCCAGCACGACGTAATTGCCGAGCTTGGTGCTGCCGGCGATGCCGACTTGCGCCACCAGCAGACAGTTTTCGCCGATTTCCACGTTGTGCGCCACTTGGACGAGGTTGTCAATTTTCGTGCCTTTGCCGATGACCGTCGCTCCGAGCGCGCCGCGATCAATCGTCACGCAGGCGCCGATTTCCACGTCGTCGTGAATGATGACGTTTCCGATCTGTGGCACTTTGTAGTGGACGCCGCCGTCCTGCACGTAACCAAAACCATCGGAGCCAATCACCGTGCCCGAATGCACACGCACGCGATGGCCGATTTCCGTGCGCGGATAAATCGTAACGTTCGGAAACAGTTTAACGTCGTCGCTGATGTGGCTGTCGTCGCCCACGAAATTCCCGCCCTGCAATGCCGATCGCGCGCCGATGCGCACACGTTCGCCAATCACGCAATAAGGGCCGACATACGCGCTGGGCTCAATTTTAGCGGTAAGCGCGATGACGGCGGTCGGATGAATTCCTGCCGGCAGCGTCGTCTCCGGAAAGAACAGCGTGAGCGCCTTGGCGAAGGCCACGCGCGCGTTGGCTACGCGAATCAAGACTTTGCGCGACGAAGCGAAGCGTTTCTCGGCAATGATCGCAGAGGCCGCGCTTTGTTCGGCGCGCGAAAAATAGTCTTCGTTTTCCGCGAACGTCAGATCGCCGGGTTTCGCGCGGTCAGCCGGCGCGAACCCTTTGAGGACAATGGCGGCATCACCGATGACTTCGCCTTGAAGGAGCTTTGCAATTTCAGCAGCGGTAAAAGCCATACGTTTTACTTTTTGGGGCATCTCGTTCGGTCAGACAGACTTTGATCTCGACGGTTGCGGTCTGCGTCAATGCTTGTGCGCGACTGTGTTTGTTTTTGCAATTCAGCATGTTGCATTGTTTTGGCATGACTGGCGGAGTTGCCCATTGACTTGCTCAACGGCCCTCACTATAAAGGCGCGGGCATCAACTTCAATCTCAACTTTATATGGCAAGGACACTTCGTGTCGGGATGATTGGTTATCGCTTCATGGGTAAGGCCCACTCCAATGCCTGGCGTCAGTCGCCCCATTTTTTCCCACTCAAGGCACACGTGGAACTCCACACAATCTGCGGACGCGATTCTGCCGGCGTGCAAGCGGCGCGCGGGCAACTGGGCTGGGAAAACGCCGCCACCGACTGGCGTGAAGTCGTAGAATCGCCGCTCATTGATATCGTGGACATCGTCACGCCAAACGATTTGCATGCCGAAATCGCCATTGCCGCCGCGAAAAACGGCAAGCATGTCCTTTGCGAAAAGCCGCTGGCGATGAATGTGAAGCAGGCCGAAGCGATGCTGGCCGCAGTGCAGAAGGCCAAGGTCGTTCACATGATTTGTCACAATTACCGGCGCATCCCGGCCATCGCGCAGGCGAAGAAAATGATTGGCGAGGGTGCGCTCGGACAGATTTATCACTATCACGCGAGATATTCGCAAGATTGGCTCGTGGACCCGGAATTTCCACTGACTTGGAAGTTGCAGAAAAACATCAGCGGCAGCGGCACGCACGGCGACATCAACGTGCACATTATTGACCTTGCCCGGTATCTTGTAGGCGAGTTCAAGGAAGTCTGCGGCCTGACGCACACCTTCATCAGAGAACGCCCGGTTGCTGATGAATCCGGCAAAGGACGGTTGCCCGTTGCCAAGTCGCCGCGCAAGCTGGGCAAGGTGATGGTGGACGATGCCGCGATGTTCATCGGCCGGTTTGAAAACGGTGCGCTGGCGAACCTGGAAGCCACGCGCTTTGCAACCGGTCGCAAGAACCACATCGAACTCGAAATCAACGGCAGCAAAGGCTCGCTGCACTTCAATTTGGAGGACTTGAACTTGCTGCGGTTTTTCAACAACGACGATCCAAAAGACCGGCAGGGTTTCCGCGACATCCTCGTCACGCAGCCGTGTGGTGTTCAGCCCTATGTCGGCAACTGGTGGAAAGCGGGCCACATCATCGGTTACGAACACACTTTCGTCCATACCATCACCGACTTTGTGAATGCGTGCGTGGACGGCAGGCCGGTCCACCCCACGTTCGAGGACGGCGTGAAAAATCAGCGCGTGCTCGAAGCCGTGGGAGAATCCGCCAGGACCGGCAAATGGATGGAATTATGAATAGCCGCACGTCGTGTGCTTGCAGTTGGCAGACGCATTTTGATAGCGTTTGCCTTGGCAGACAAAAGGGTTGATGGAAGAATGTCTGCAATGCCGGTGTGGCGAAATGGCAGACGCACAGGACTTAAAATCCTGGGACAGTAAAAAGTCGTGCGGGTTCAAGTCCCGCCACCGGCACCACCTGAGGAATTGCGAATGGCGACTTCGCGCAGTCCCCTTACCATTGAAACTGGCATCGGGTATTTTCCCGATGACCTCCGCAATTTCCGGGGATAATTCCCCTTGATGCCGTCTCCCCTCAAATCCTAGGTTAGGCTTTGGCCTGCGGTTCTAACGGGATCAGACCAAACTCGGTATTGCAATGATGTCAGCATGAAGATACTTCTTCAACATACGCGCACGCAGTTGTACTTGCGTGACGTGGGGGATTGGACGACGAACCCGGACGAGGCGCGCGACTTCCAAAATTCGCAACGGGCCATTGGATTTGCCCGCGAGCACAGTCTGGCCGGCGTGCAAATCGCCGTGAAATTCGTGGACAGCAGGTTCGACGAGGTCTTTCCGCTGTCTGCCACCCAGTCGGGTCGCCGCTCGCGGACGTGATAGACGTTCTCTCTCGTTGAATTTGTTTCCGCTCTAATCCGGTCTTCTCGTCCGCCTCGTCACCACGGCTAAATGTTTGCGGATTGCTTGTATTCCGGCGCCAGCACTTCTGCCTTTGGTTTCATGCCGCGCAACGTTTCAGCAAAGGCCAGACTTTGCGATTCCTCCCCGTGCACAACGAAAATCTTTTTGATGTCTCCGGTCAGCAATTCGACATAGCGCCGCAATTCATTTTTGTCCGCGTGGCCGGAGTAGGCATCAATGGAAGCAATTCGCGCGCGGACTTCCTGCGGTTCGCCGAAAATGTTCACCGGATTCCGGCCCGCCATGATCTGCGCACCGAGGGTATGCTCTGCGCAATAGCCGATGAACAGGACCAGGTTCGCAGGATTGCCAATGTTGTTCTTGAGGTGATGCCGGATGCGGCCCGCTTCCGCCATTCCCGACGCGCTGATGATGATGGCCGGTTCCTTGAGGTCGTTCAGCTTCATCGAGTGCGCCACTTCGCGGATGTAAGTGAGGTTTTCCATGCCGAAGGGGTTTTCCTTTTCGCGCAGGAATTTGTAGATTGAATCATTGAAGCATTCCGGGTGCAGGCGATAGACCTCGGTGGCATTCACGCTCAGCGGACTGTCCACGAAAATCGGCACGCGCGGCAGGCGTCCGGCCAAGGTCAGTTCGTGCAGCACATAAACAATCTGCTGCGTGCGCCCCACGGAAAACGACGGGATGATGACCTTGCCGCTTTTTTTCAGCGTGTCGCACACGAAACGGCAGACGGTCTCGTCAGCATCTGTCCGGGCTGTATGCTCGCGACCACCGTAGGTGGACTCGACCTGGAGATAGTCCACGTTCTCAACCGGCTGCGGATCACGCAGGATGTCGTCGTTGCCACGGCCAACGTCGCCGCTGAAAAGGTAGCGGAACTTGCGCCCGCCTTCTCGAATGTCCATCACCACCTGCGCCGCACCGAGAATGTGTCCGGCATCGCGGAACGTGACCGTCACACCATCCACGACCGGGAACGACCGGTCGTAATTGATCGCGACGAACTGGCGGACGGCCTTCTCGGCGTCGATGACGGAATAAAGCGGCTCGACCGGCGGCAAGCCTTGCTTCGCCCGTTTTTTCGAGACGAACGCCGCATCGTCCTTCTGAATCTCGGCGGAATCCTCGAGCATGATGCTGGCGAGGTCGCGTGTGGCGAAGGTGCAGTAGATGTTGCCTTCGTAGCCTTGGCGGCAAAGGTTCGGCAGGTTGCCGCAGTGGTCAATGTGCGCGTGGCTCAACACCACCGCGTCAATCTGCTTCGGATCGAATGGGAAATTCCGATTGCGCTCGGTGGATTCCTCGCGGCGGCCCTGGAACAATCCGCATTCGAGCAACAGGCGCTGGCCGTTGATCTCCAGCAGATACATCGAACCCGTTGTGGTGCGCGTCGCGCCGAAAAAGTTGATTCGCATGGCCCAAAGAATGGGCGGGCGCCGTGACTTGTCGAGTTTTGAATCGCTTGCCCGGAAACGGATGGAGACTGTCCGACGGTGCAAAATCGGCTGCCGGAAAATTGGAGTGCGTGGTGGTGGAAGGAGCTACACTTCGCGGTAGGTGATGCGCGCTTTGCCGAGGTCGTAAGGTGACATTTCCACGCGGACCTTGTCACCGACGCTGATGCGGATGAAATTCTTGCGCATCTTGCCGGAGATGTGCGCGAGGACTTCGTGCCCCGTCGGCAGTGACACTCTGAACATGGTGCCGGGCAATACCTGACTCACTGTTCCGGTCAATTCAATTGGTTCTTCTTTGGCCACTCTGAATGGTTCGGATTGTCGCAAATGATGTCATTTCTTCTCGCGAAAATCAACCCATTTCCGGCCATTTAGCCTCGAAGCGGCAGTGGTGAATAATTTTTCGTTCCTGCCGCCGCGCGATGGAGTAAAATCGAACCATGAATCTGCGAATGGATTTGTTTCTTGCAGCAGCGTTGCTCGGCTGTCAGGTCGCGGCCGGCAGCGCAGACAACAAAACGCCAACCATGGAAAAAATTATGAACCTCCAGATCACCAGTTCCGCATTTTCGGAAGGCCAACCCATCCCGGTAAAATACACATGCCAGGGCAAAGACCTGTCGCCGCCGTTGCAGTGGACGAACATCCCGCCCACCGCGAAAAGCCTCGCGCTGATTTGCGACGATCCCGACGCGCCGGTCGGCACATGGGTGCATTGGGTGCTCTACGATTTGCCGCCGACCGCTGTCGGACTTTCCGAGGGTGTGCCGGCTTCGTCCGAATTGCCCAATGGCGCGAAACAAGGGTTGAACACTTGGCCACGCTCGGGTTATGGCGGGCCGTGTCCGCCGCCCGGCAATTCGCACCGTTACTTCTTCAAACTCTACGCGCTGGACAAAGTGCTCGGGCTCAAACCCGGCGTCACCAAGAAGGAACTGCTCGACGCGATGGAAGGCCACGTCCTCGCCGAGGCGCAATTGATGGGCACCTACAAACGGAAATAGCGCGGACGTTTTGCGAGTTGGCATTCCCACTTTAATTTGCAGCGTCATGCTGGTGGAACATCCATGCTGCTTCGCCTGTCTCGACTTCACTGTGGGCTCTGCTAAGTTGGTACCGTGAGTTTTGTCACTGAATTCAATTCTCTGCCGTTGCAATCGCTGGTTAAGCGTTCGCTGGAGGCAGGCGCGCCGGCTGTTCGTGAATCGCTGGCAAAGGGAAAAGTTTCGCTGGCGGATTTCGCGAATTTGATTTCGCCCGCGGCGGGAGAACGTGAGTTGTTGGAAAAGACGGGCCGGCGGTCGCACGCGTTGACGCAACAGCGATTTGGCAAGGTCGTTCGCCTCTTTGCGCCACTCTATCTTTCCAACGAGTGCATCAACAACTGCAAATACTGCGGCTTCTCGCGTGACAACCAAATCCTGCGCGTCACGCTCACTGTCGAGGAGGTCGTGCGCGAGGCGCAAGCGCTGAAGGAAAAAGGATTCCGCAACATCCTGCTTGTGGCGGGCGAGCATCCGAAATTCGTTTCCACGACTTACCTGCGCGATTGCATCGCCGCATTGCACGCCGAGTGGCCGAGCATTTCGCTCGAAGTCGGGCCATTGGAAGCGGCGGACTACCGCCCGCTCGTCGAAGCGGGCGCGGACGGGCTGGTGGTTTATCAGGAAACTTACGACCGCGCCGTGTATGCCGACATGCACACGTCCGGGCCGAAACGGAATTTCGAGTGGCGGCTCGAAACGCCGGAACGCGCTTATGCCGCCGGCTTCCGGCGAATCGGCATTGCCCCGCTCTACGGACTGGCGGACTGGCGTTACGAAGCCATCAGCGTCGCCGCGCATGCGGATTACCTGCTGCGCAACTGCTGGAAATCGTATCTGACGATTTCTCTGCCGCGACTGCGTCCATGCGCGGGCGAATTCCAGCCGCTCACACACATGACAGATCGCGACATGACGCAACTCGTCTGCGCGTTCCGGCTGATGTTCCCGGACGTGGGACTGGTGCTCTCGACCCGCGAATCGCCGAAACTGCGCGACGGGCTGATTCCGCTGGGCATCACGCTGATAAGCGCGGGCAGCCACACCGAACCGGGCGGTTACACCGGCGCGGGGAAAGAGAAAACCCATAAAACGGTGCGCGGAAAAATTGTCGAACTCGCATCCGGCTCCAGCGAATGGGCGGCGACACCGGCGCATCCAACGAACGCGACCGGCCAATTCGCAATCGCCGACGAACGTTCGGCGCAGGAAGTCGCCGGGCTGATCCAGCGTCTCGGCTACGAGCCGGTGTGGAAGGATTGGGACGCGGCTTTGACGGCATAATGGAACATGAGTGAAAAATTTCTATTCCGATTGCTTCTTGTGTTCCTTATCGCAGTCGCTATTTGGTTTTTCGTATTACCGCGACTTGCAGGGAGCGGCCCATCGAATGCTGGTCGAACCAAAAATGATGGATGGAACTTGATCGCTGCGATGGAAAATTACAGGGGAAAATTCGGGAGCTATCCATCCGGCGGAAATGCGCAAATCATGAATGCGCTGATGGGAAGCAATCCCGAAAAATTCATGTTCATTGAACTTGGCGTTCATTCTACGAACAGAAGCGGCGAGTTCATCGATCCATGGAGAACACCGTATCGGATCACACTAGACGGTACGAATGGGGTCGTAATTAGATCTGCTGGAATTAACAAGATTTTCGGAGACAAAGATGACATAACCATTACCAGATCGGATATGCTCAAATGAACGATTCAACAATTGCAGCCAACGGCGAAGCCGTCGAAGCCAAGCTGCCTTGCACGACCTGCCCCGAAAGCTTTCGGGGTTGAGGAATTTCTCGTGGCGCAGGGTTTGTTGCCGCGCAGCGTCAATGTCGCGCTTGCCCATGCGGTCGTGGAGGTTTAGTCTTTGGACATGAGCGCGGTCGCCCAAGAGTTGATTAAAATTGTGGACGGGTTGTCCGAGGAAAAGGCGCGGGAAGTCGTGGATTTCGCGCGATTTCTCCGGGAGCAGGCCGGTGACGCTGCATGGGAACGTATCGTTGCTGACGCGAGCCCTCGTCCGAAGCTGGACGCGTTTGTCGCCGAGGCATTGCGTGAAGGCCCTGCCGAGCCGCTTGACCCTTCCAAGCTGTGATCTCCAAAGTCCGGCCTTCCTTCTGGCGCGCTTACCACCGGCTCGCACCGTCTGTCAAAGCTCGCACACGAGCGGCGTATCAACTTTTTGCTAGCAATTCCGACCATCCTTCGCTTCGTTTCAAAAAACTTCAGGCGCGACACAACTTGTGGACTGTCCGCATCACCGATCAATATCGGGCCGTGGGTGTGCGGACAGGCGAAACCATCGAGTGGATTTGGATCGGCACGCACAACGAATTCGACAATCTGTTTTCGTGAAAACAAGTTCCGTTATCGCCAACGGCAAAGCCACCGAAGCCAAGCTACCTTGCACGATTGAGGAATTTCTCGTGGCGCAGGGTTTGTTGCCGCGCAGCGTGGTGGTGGAGCACAACGGCGAGGCCGTCGCGCCGTCGGAATTTTCCAGTCGCCAGCTCAACGCGAGCGACCGGCTGGAAATCGTAAAGATCGTCGCGGGCGGTTGAACGCCCATCAACCGCTGAGCGGGGGACAGCATCTTCACCCGATGACGCACGTGGCGGGTGGATTTGTCTCGCAATCACTTTGTGGGATACCGCCAAACCCAGTCGCCGTTATTGATATCAATGCTGGAAGAGGAATCTTTTTTAAGGGCAACCGTTCCGCCATCATCTGTTTCATTCCAACCGACGGAATAGAGGACGAACTGGCCGTCATCGGTGCGGCGATATTTCAACGGCTGGCCGTTGATGACGTCGTGCGGAATTTTGGTGATGAATTGCGGCGCGAGCGGATCGAGCGATCTGGGATATTCGCCGTGCGCAAAGTGGTAACGTTCCAGCGCAATCGCCACCCGCGCCAGGTTTGCCGATGTTTGCCCGTGCGCGATTTTTTTTGCGTAATTGCCCAGTTCGGGCAGCAGCAGGCGCGCGAATAAATTGACCCCGGTCGGACGCAGCGTTCCGACGGCGTCCACCGCTTCGCGCGCCGCTTGCGGCGAAACCGTTTGCTGCGGGTCGTTCACCATGGGCAAAACCCACTGCTGCTGCACTTTTGACAGCACGATTTCACTTTGATAATACCAGCCCTTCGGCATCAGATAGATTTCCGCCGGCAAGCCGAAATTATTCATCATTGTCTTTTGGTAATCGTTGTCAACCATGTTGAATAATTCCCAAAAGCGGCTGCGTTTTTGTTCCATCCAATCAACGATTTTCACATGCGCCGCGCGTTCGCTGCGCACGGAAAATTCGTAGTCCGCTAAAAAATTCAATTTTGCCAGTTCGCGATCCAGTTCAGCCAGTTGCGCATCCGACCATTTGTGTTTCGCCAAACCTTCCCAAACCGGCTGAAGCGTGATTTTCAAAATGGCGATGCGCACCAGATGAGTGATGATGAACGGCTCGGTGCGGATGGAATCCGCCAGACGCAGCGCGAGTTGTATATCATTAAAAGATTTTTCGGTCCGATCATTTTCAAGTTCGGCGATGGCGCGTAATTGCAATGCCAGGCTGCATTGTTTCAAAGCATACAAGTGCGGAAGCAAAATTTCCGCCGGGTCATCAATGTCATAATCAAGCGGAAAACGTGAATCGGGCAATTGACTCGCCTGCCGCAATTCTTCAATCACCGGATCGTATTTGCTCAACGCCAGCAATACGTCGGCGGCGGGTGATTGCGGCTGTGACGCGACGGGGAATTCGTTTGTCGTTGCCGCCAACGCACGATAATAATCCCGCCATACTTTCAAGTCGCTGATTTTGGCAATCGTCCAGTCGCCGTCTTTCGGTGAATCTTCGTAATTATGGACAATATCCATTTTCAATCGGTTGACAAAATTCGTATCACGCTTGTCCGGGGGAATCATTTTACCGTCGCGCGTCAGCATTTGGCCGTAGCTTGTGAAAACAATTGGCGTAAGCGCGAAATTTTGATCGTCGGGCACGGGCGGCGGAACGAAATCGGCGAAATTAAATTTTTCGCCTTTGGCTTCCCATTCGGATTTGAATTGTTCCCAGTTGTGTTTGCCACGCCAATTTTCCTCGGCGTAAAACAGCGCAATCAAGGTGATCAAACAAGCGAGCACAAAAAGCGTTTTCGCTTTCCACGATTTTCTCCAGATGCTTTTGGGTTCTCCGCTCATAACTTCTCAGGCGATTCGGATTTCATTTTGCAACTCGCTTCGGGGCTGAGGCTGGAAGGGTTTCGGTCGCTCTGTCGCCGGGGTTTCGCGCGGCCCGATCATCTCGGTCAGCAGACGTTCCTGCTGCCGCAACGCCATGATGAGTTCCGGTGACGGCGGCGGAGAATTTCGCGCAACGGTGTGAGTTTCATCGCGCAACGAAAAATTCACCGCGAGAATCACCAGCCAGACTGCTGCCAACCCCGCCCACGCCTGCGGACAAGGCCAGAGTAATTCGCGCCACCATGATGATAACGGTCGAGACTCGAGCGTCGAGAGTCGAGGGCTTCCAGCAGCCTCGGCGGCGGCCAGGATTTCCTCGCGCCATGCGGTCGGAACTTGGCGCAGAGGCTGGCGTTGTAGGCGTTGTTCAAAGTCATCCATCTTCAGGCCCGACATGTTTTCTTCATTCTTCATTCTGCCTTTTTCATTTCTTCATAGAGTGGACGCAGTTGGGCGCGCAATTTGTCTAGGCCATAGCGATACCGGCTGGCGGCGGTGTTCGTGGGAATCTCAAGCGCGGTTGCGATTTGCTCGAAAGTCAGCCCTTCCCAAAGTTTGAGGTGAACGACGGCGCGCTGGTCGGACGGCAGTTCAGCCAAAGCGTCGGCCAGCGCCGTGCGAAACGCGTGTCCGTCGGGATCATCTGTCGGCGCAAAAAGCGACAAAGTTTCAGCGGCGAATTGTTCGCGGGTTTTGTCGCGCGTGCCGCGCCGGCGCATCAGGTCGATGGCGGCGTTGTGCGCGAGCCGGATCAGAAATGCCCGTTCATCCCGCGCGGCGCGGAGCAAATCGGGCTGGCGGGCAAGCTTGACGAAAATTTCCTGAAGCAGATCGCGGGTATCGTCCCCGTTGCGGGTGAAGTTCAGGAGAAAGGCGAACAAAGCTTGGGCATGACGGTCATACAGCCTTTCAATGTCGGCAGGCATTGTTCTAATTCAATGACGCACGTGGCGGGCAGATTTGTCTAACCATCATTTCGCAGGATAACGCCAGACCCAGTCGCCTTTTTTGATGTCCACCGAACCGCTTTCTCTCAAACCAACAACACCGCCATCGTCTGTTGCGTTCCAACCGACGGAATAGAGAATGAATTGCCCATCGTTGGTTCGGCGATAATGAAGCGGCTGGCCGTTGATGATGTCGTGCGGGATTTTGGTGATGAATTGCGGTGCAAGCGTGTCGATTGATTCGGGGTATTCACCGTTGGCGAGGCGATAGCGTTCCAGCGCAATGGCGACGCGCGCCAAGTCCACTGACACCTGAACGTTCGCAAATTTCCTGGCTGCGTTGTCAAAATTCGGAAGGACCATCAATTCCAGCATATTAAAAGGAGTCCTATGTATGCCCTCTAATTCGTGAATTGACTCAGCACGTTGGGCGGAAGCTGGTGAAATTGTTCGATGCTCCAAGTCGGCGATTGGCAAACCATTTTCAACCATGAACCGGGCGCAATGAAGTTGGAATTGGTAGAACCAACCGCTGGGAATTGAATACCAGATGACACGAGCCCAGAACGGCGGCAAACTTTCGTAATCGGAACACAAATAGTTAAAAGGAAATTCTCTTGGGTGTCGGCGCATATAATCGCCATACTCACACGCCGATGCCGTTTCGCCGCGCATGGCTGATTTGAAATCAACCAAAAAATCCAGCTTAACCAATTCCCGATCCAGTTCGACAAGTTGCGTGTCCGACCATTTGTGCCTGGCTAGACTTTCCCAAATCGGCTGAAGAGTGGCGTTCACCAGTGCGATACGCACCGACTGCGAAATTAAAAATGGTTCGGTAGTGATGGAATCGGCTAAGCGTAGCGCTAGCTTTATATCCTCCATCGCTTTATCACTTTCACCGTTTTGCAGTTCAGCGATGGATCGCATTTGGAGCACAAGGGTACAACTCCTTAGTGCAGACAAATGCGGAATGAGAATGGCAGGCGGAATATCGTTGCCGTAGTTGAGCGGAAAACGCGAGTAGGGCAGACGGCTCGCCTGGCGTAATTCTTCAATGGCTGAATCATATTTGCTCAACGCCAGCAAAACATCAGCGGCAGGAGTTTGTGGTTGCGGTGCAATGGGAAATTCATTTGTCGCCAATGCATAAATTGTTGCGTAGTTTGTGCCGACAACGTGCAATTCACCGGGAGAAAGATGATAGTATCGCTGTAACTCCAATCGCCGTGACTCCTCCGGAGGACCGTTAAAAAGGTTTGTCACGAACATCGTGCGGTAATAATCCTGCCACGGTTTTAGATCTGTAAATTTCGCCTTTTGCCAAGAACCGATCACAACGTTCGTGTTGGCGAGATAGTTATCGTTAGTGCGCCTGAGACTCATCTCCAACCGGTTTACGACGTCTGTCCTTCGTGGTTTGATTTCGTGCCCATTACGATCCAAAGCATAGCTATAGCAACTAACAACGATTGGTGTCAGAGCAAAATTTTGGTCATCGGGCACCGTTGGCGGCACAAGAGAGGCGAAGTCAAACTTTTCTCCTTTGGCTTCCCATTCGCGCTTGAATTTTTCCCACGCCCATTTGCCACGTAAATCTTCTTCTACATAAAACAGCGCAATCAATGCGGCGAAACAGCCAATACCAATGAGCAATCGCCGAACATTCCGCCAACAACACAGCCAAAGCATGAACAAGCACAACCAACGGATGAAAAAACGGATGAAAAAAATGACTGGAATGGCTGCCGGTACCAAATCCAGCCGAGTACATTACCGCGAAAAGCAACGCTGCCGTGATGGAATCCGGTTTACGGAATAATTGGATTGGGGTAATTATGAAAACCGAGACGCAAGCAACAATGATGAGCCAAAAGAAAAGTCCAAACGGTTTTCGCCAGATTCCTTTTGGTTTTCCGTTCATGGGTTGACGGAAGTTATTTTGGCGTGACGGCGTTGGTTACGGCGGGTTCGAATCGCATGACGGTTTCGCCGGGTTTGGCGTAACCGAGTTTTTCGCGGGCGAGGCGTTCCACGGCTTTGGGGTCGTTGTAAAGCGCGTTGAGTTCTGCTTTCATCTGTTTGGACGTTTCCTCCTCCTTTTGGATTTTGGCTTCGAGCCGGAGGATTTCCTTGCGCATGCGTTCATTCTGCTGGATCAGCGGCAGATACCACACGGCGACGCCCAGCACGCACGCCAGAAACAGGAGAAAGATGACGGCCTTGGTCAACTTGCTCCAGATGCCAACGTCCACGTTCATCGCGCCGAGTTAAACAGGCCCGGCGCGCGAACGGAAGCAAGAATTACCGGGCGTATGGTTTCCAGCTTTTCAGTTTCCCATCCGGCCCGAACGTCAGGCGCAGAAAATAATCTGGCGCGTAGGTGTCATAATACGTTGGCGGGAACGGGCCGCACCAGCCCGGATAATATCCCCAGCCCATCGTGCCGTAGGTGTGTGTGTAACCGTGTTGAGTGAGCCATTCAGCCACGACTGTGCCGTCCTGCAATTTGGCCTGCTTGTCGGGCGGGCCAGATTCGACAACGGCTTGGTCGAAGGTGTAATTTTCAACGCGACTGTTCCAATCAATCTTTTGAGTCGCGCAGCCAACCAGCAACAACGTCAGTAAAAGAGGACAAATCCATCGGTTCGCGGAACGAACGGCCTCAATCGCACTTGTCATAACGACAAAATACCGGCGCACAGCTTGAACGCAACTCGCGGCATTGTGTCAATCAACGCGAAGGACAGAATGATAGAGAAACCGGTATTTTGTTGTCAGGCTTGGCGTTCACCGATAAGACTTGCCGCGAATGATTAAGGCGTTGTTGTTGATTTTTTCACCGATCCCGGTTTGGGAACGCATTGTGCGCGCCCAGCGGAGTTTCGCGTTTGTGCTGACGATTTATCTGTTGCCGATGCTGATCCTGGCTGGCGCGGCTGAAGGCTACGGAATGGTTCGTTGGGGAAAGTGGCAGCGCGATCTGGAATTCCTGAAAAAATTCGATGCCGGCGAGGCCGTGGTTTACGAGATCGGACAATTGTTGCTGAGCCTTGGCATCGTGTTGCTCGCGGCCAAAATCATCAAATCGCTGGGCGAGACATTTCACGGCCGCCACAGTTACACCCAGACTTTCACCGTGGTCGCCTACGGAATCAGCCCCCTGTTCCTGCTGCGCCTGCTGGACGCATATCCGCTCAATCCGTGGATTAGTTGGAGCATCGGCATTCTGCTGTCCTTGGCCGTGTTTTATCAAGGGGTGCCGCGCGTGATGCAGCCTGACGCGCCGCACGCCTTCGGGCTTTTCCTGATGGGCGCGCTCCTGCTGGTGATCATCACAGGCCTGGCGCGGTTTGTGACCGCGTGGTATCTGCAAGGCCGCTTTGCAGGCGTCGAATCCGTGATCCACAACCTCGGCGCGCGAATGCCGATTTGATGCCAACCCTCAGGGTTAATCCGCCTTTATCAGTCACCACGACAGACAGGCGAACTGCGACGCTGGAGAACCGCGCCCACCATTTTCTTCGCTCACACCAACTCCGGTTCCTCGATTTCGGTTGGCGCTTTGAACTGCGGTGTGCCGTCGGGCGCTTCAGGATACTCAAAAACTTTGCCTTCGTAATTGCGGATGAGCACCCGGCCCGCATTACGGCAGAGGACGTATTCGGGACTCACCGGGACTTTGCCGCCGCCGCCCGGCGCGTCAATCACGTAAGTCGGCACGGCGTAGCCGGTCGTGTGGCCGCGCAATTTTTCCATGATCTCCAGACCTTTTTGCACACTCGTCCGCAAATGCGCCGAACCGGAAATCAAATCGCACTGGTAAATGTAATACGGCCTCACGCGGCACATGAGAAGTTTCTGGACGTGCGCCTTCATCAAAGCCGCGTCGTCGTTGACATGCTTGAGCAGCACCGATTGATTGCCAAGCGGAATGCCGGCGTCGGCAAGGCGGCCGAGCGCCTCGCGCACCTCGGTCGTCAACTCGCGCGGATGATTCGAGTGAATGCTGATGAACAGCGGATGATATTTCTTCAGCGTCGCGCAGAGCTGCGGTGTGATCCGTTGGGGCAGGAAAATGGGAATGCGCGTGCCGATGCGGAGGAATTCGACGTGCCGGATCGCCCGCAACCGCGCCAGCAAATGTTCCAACTTTTCGTCGCTGAACAACAGCGGGTCGCCGCCGCTCAAGAGCACGTCGCGGATTTCCGGGTGCGCCGCGATGTAGGCGATTTGCCTGTCGAATTCGGGATGAAAATCGTAGCCCGTCGCATTGCTCACAAGCCGCGAGCGCGTGCAATACCGGCAATACGCCGCGCACCGGTCCGTCACCAGAAACAACACGCGGTCCGGGTAGCGATGTACCAGGCCCGGCACAGGCGAATGCGAATCCTCGCCGCACGGGTCGCTCATTTCCCACGGCGCGGTGTGCGTTTCCTCAATGCGCGGAATGACCTGGCGGCGGATGGGGCAATGTTCGTCCGCGGGATCAATCAGGTTGAAAAAGTACGGCGTGATGGCCAGCGCGAGTTTGTGGTTGGCCAGTTTGGTGCCGGCGAATTCCTCCGGCGTGAGGGTGGGCATGAACCGTTGAAGCTGCTCGACGGTTGTGATGCGGTGTTTGAGCTGCCAGTGCCAGTCGTTCCAGTCGGAATCGGCGGCGTCACTCCAGAACCCGCGGCCCGCAGAATGAAATTGCTTGAGAGAATGCGGACGGTGGCCGCTGGGCGGCTCCCCGTCGTCTTGCGCAGATAGAGTCTTAACGTGCATTTGGTGTCAGCAACTATAAATTTGAACTGCAAGCTGTCAAGTTGACCGCTTGGTCTTGTCCTCGCGCGGCAGACTTTTAAATCCTGGTAACGGGCGGCAAAGTTTAATCAACCTTCGGCATCACGTCGGGGTAAGGGCCGAGAAACCGTTCTCCATTAAAATGAATCAAATGCTCCGGGTCTTCGGCAACCCACACTTCCGTCTCCCAAGAAATCTGCGTCAAAAAGCTCCGCATGACTTCGCGCGTGGAAAATGCAGACACAAAAACCAAGCCCGCCTTGCAACCGGCAAACAAATCTTTCAACTCCTTCCGGCGCTTTCCGTCAACTGGCCCAGCACTTGTCACAGCTTCAATAAGTAATAGCCAGTTTCGCTTCGTGTCATGAACGACAACGTCCGGCATCTTCGCTGGTGCGGGAATCACGACGCCAAGCCGATGCAAATAGTCCGCATCCAAGTGCAGGAATTTGTCTTCGGCATCACCGATGTAAACGACCGTTCCGCCGGGCACAAAACGAGGACAGAATTCCTCGACAACGGTTTTGATGAGCATCCGCTGTCTCTTTCTAAACCGCTTCCTCCAGTTAGGTGCATGTGAGGAAGAACACGCGCAGACTAGGCCAGCCTGCACAAAGCCGTCAATTGCGGCTTGAACATCTGCGGTGGTAATCCGGCGTAACATTTGAGTACGCCGAATATCCCGTTTTGGGTTATTCGTTGCAAGCCGTATATCATCGCCGGGTGTCAAAGACCAGATACACGCAGGCAAACGACGTTTTCCGCGAATTCCTCAAGGAGACGCGAGTTGCAAAGAATCTGACTCAAGCTGATGTGGCGACGAGTCTGGGTCTGCCTCAAAGCTACGTGAGTAAATACGAGAGCGGCGAGCGCCGCCTCGATTTCGTAGAAACCGTCCATGTGTGCGAAGCGCTAGGGATGAAGATAAAAGATTTCGCGGCTGCTTATTCTGCCGAGCTGGCGAAAGCCCGGCGGTCAAAAAGTGGCTGAAATTATGAAAGGCGAAGTGGCAGTTGAGTTTCAGTCCAGCCAGAAAACGGCTAAGAAAGCCGCAGAGATTCTCGTTGCAAAGGAGGCTGGCTTCGTGATTCCCACAGGAAAGCAGAAACAGCACCTTCTCGTCGCCTTTGCCAAGAAGGGAAAAGTCGTTTACGGCAGGGCGTTCGATGTTGTCAAATTAGCCAGACGAGTGGATTTGAACAATCTGGCCGACGTTGAGCGTAATCTTGAAAAGATTACGATTTACGAAATCAAATCCACCAAGAAAAAACTGGCCGCGGACTTCTCCAAATATTTCTTTGCACTCACCGGAGCGGAGGTGCTCGTTGCCCAAAGCCTACGGAAGCAGTTTAAGTTCGCCCTAGTGAACACGGGAAATGGCAAATATATCGAACTGAGTTTAGCCGAAATCTTCGCCCGGGCGAAGGGCATTTATCCAACCTGGAGCATTTGTTTTTAGCAATTTTGAAACGCGCGCGTTTGCTCGTTGCTCACGATGGCGTTTGGCTTGCGCGTCTGTTCTTTCGGCCAATGCACGAAGCCGCCGTTGAAGTGACAGGGATAAATCAGCGGTGCGGTGTCGCTGGCAGGGAGCTGTCGCAGAAATTCCTTGGCTCGAAAGTCCACGACGCGACCAGTCGAAACCGACAAGCCCAAATCAGACAGCGACGCCGAAAGTTGCTCCATTGCTGCCCGCGCACTGTCCTGCTCATCGCCTTCTGCGAGATGAATGAACTGTTGTGTGTCGTTTGGAGAAACGACCTCGTGGTATGCAACTTCGCGCTCAGTGACCGGGCTGCCCTGCGCACCGCTGCTGCTGGAAATAGTGACATGCTCCGGCTTGGGCGCGCCTTTGACCGCGTGGAAGATGATGTTCTCCTGAAGCACATCGTCGCGGCTGAAGGCTACCGAGCGCGACTTGAAGACATGCAATCGCCGTAGCGACATCGTTTCCAAAAAGTTCGTCCTGAATGGTTTGAAGTAAGGCCCATTGCAGAAGCTTCGCGGGGTGATGGCGACCAGTTCGCCGTGATCTGCCAGCAGCTTGGTGATGAGTGCCACAAAACCCGTGTAGAGATTGCTCGTCTCGATGCCTGCGGAACGAACCAGCAGCCGCGTCTCGGAATCGCTGCGAATCTTGCGGTAAGGCGGATTCACGATGGCGGCATTGAAGCGCGGCGGGTGCGACGCGAACAAATCGTCGCGCACCATCGGTACTGCGGCGGCGATGAAATCCTCGTTGAACACGTTTGCGGAAAACTGGATGCTCACGCGCTCACATTCCTGCTGGCATTCACGTAACGTAGCGTGAAGCGATTCGATTACCGTTTCGTCGAGTTCGTAGGCGGTAATGGAAATTTCTTTGGGTTTGTGACGAGAAGCGCAGAGTCGCCTGACCAGCGCAGCCGAGAGTGCCCCGCCTCCAGCTCCGGCATCCAGCAAATCCAACTTGTGCCAATGCGCCTCGAAAAGCGACGCCATGAAATCCGCCACCGCATGCGATGTGAAAAACTGACCGAGTTCGTGTCGCCTGTCTTGGCCGAGCACGACTAGTGTCCGCTCATCTTCCGCCTGGCTCGTGGCCAAGGTCATGATCATGTCAGCATTTTATCGCAACAGGTTTCAGCCAGCAACGGGCAACTCAAGAGTTCTACGGGACGGCGTTGCTTCAGGCCGCGTGGTTTGTGGGAATTTTCCGAAGTCATGCGCTCCGCCACGACGCACACGACCGCCTTATCCTTCGAGCTGTGGCTCAGAAAAACGTCGTGTTGAAAGTCGTTGGCCATAGGTGTAAGTCGCTGACCTGTTGTTCCTACCAAGTTTCATTCATTGCCGCAAGCTGAACGCTCGCGAAAATTTTGCCCCGTTTATTCCTGCTCGACGAGTTTCCTTTCACCCGTTACGTTGCGGCCCAACGTCACCCAGAGGTGAATTATGGATGAACTATTAAAACTTTTGCAGAACAATGCGGTCGAATCGCGCGAGAACATCGCCCGGATGCTGAACCTCCCGGTCGCGGAGGTGAACAAGCGCATTGCCGATTACGAGAAACGCGGCGTCATCCGCGGGTATCAGGCCATTTTGAACGAGGACCAGCTTGACCTGGACAAGGTCACGGCTGTCATCGAGGTGAAGGTCACGCCGCAACGCGAAGGCGGGTTCAACACCATCGCCGAACGGATCAGCCGTTTCCCGGAAGTGCGCTCGGCGTATCTGATGAGCGGCACGTACGACCTGCTGTTGTTCGTCGAGGGCCGCAATTTGCGCGAGGTGGCGGCGTTCGTCAGCGAACGGTTGTCGCCGCTCGAAGGCGTGCTGTCCACGTCCACCCATTTCATGCTGAAGACGTACAAGCGCTTCGGCGTGTTGATGCACCAGGAAACTTCCGATGAGCGGCTCACCGTCACTCCGTAATCGCATCAACGCGACGGTGCGCGACATCCCGCGCTCCGGCATCCGCGATTTCTTCGACATCGTCAGCACGATGAAGGACGTGATCAGTCTGGGCATCGGCGAGCCGGACTTTGACACGCCCTGGCACGTGCGCGAATCCACCGTGTTCGCGCTCGAACGCGGCGTGACGCATTACACCAGCAACTACGGCTATCTCGAACTCCGCAAGGTGCTGGCCAAATACGTCGCCAAAAAATTCGGCGCGGAATACAACCCGGAAGACGAAATTCTCATCACCGTCGGCGTGAGCGAGGCGCTCGATCTCGCGTTGCGCGCGCTGGTCACGCCTGGCGACGAAGTGCTTTACCACGAGCCGTGCTACGTGTCGTATCGCGCCACCATCCTGTTCGCGCACGGCGTGCCGGTGGCGGTGGAGACGAAACCGGAGAACGGATTCCGCCTCACCCGCGCGATGCTCGAAGCAAAGGTGACGCCGAAGACGAAGGTGTTGATGCTGAATTTCCCGAACAATCCGACCGGAGCGGTTATGGGCCGGCAGGATTTGGAGGACATTGCCGCGTTCGCCCGCGAGCGCGATCTCATCGTCATCACGGACGAAATTTACGGTGAGCTGACTTACGATTCGACGCACACAAGCATCGTGAGTTTGCCGGGCATGCGCGACCGGACGATTTTCCTGCACGGGTTTTCGAAGGCGTGGGCGATGACCGGCTACCGTCTCGGTTATGCCTGCGGTCCGGCGGAACTCGTCGAGGCGATGATGAAGGTGCATCAATACACGATGCTGTGCGCGTCGTCGCTGGCGCAGAAAGCGGCGATCGAAGCGCTGACCCGGCCGGACGTGGATGTGGGTGAAATGGTGGACGAATACCGTCGCCGGCGGAATTTAATCGTCGCGGCTTTCGCGGACATGGGTATCGAATGCCATCGTCCGCTGGGCGCGTTTTACGCGTTTCCGAGCGTGGCAAAATTTGGGAAGCCATCAAAAGAATTCGCGCTGCAATTTCTGCGCGAGGAAAAAGTCGCGATTGTTCCCGGCACGGCGTTTGGCGACTGCGGTGAGGGCTTTGTCCGCTGCGCTTACGCGACCAGCATGGACAACCTCAAGGAAGCCATGAATCGGCTGCGGCGGTTCATCGCCCGACTTTGATCCGACTAAGCGAGGAGTCAACAGACAGTTACGTCATGGCGGTCCTCGCGTAATGATAGTCTGTGTTCTAAAAAGTTACAATTGCTACATAATTAATTTTACTTACAATGACCATTTTAAGATTTAACCATCTAGAGTGCATTTTATCCTTGCATTCTAACGGCTTGCGGACAGATTATGTGTCCAAAGTTGGTTCAATGGTGTCCGTTTTTTAGGCTGCTTAGGGGGATAATCGGGGTTTTCGTGCGGTGTGTAAGTCGTATTAACCAGAAATAAATGCGCGAACAGAGCACAATAAGCAAAGTATGAAAAGCTGCACAGTCATTCCACAGTAATCGCAAAAAATCTTGGAGAACAAGGTTTTTTAGAGTTGTGGGATGGTTTGCGTCAAAAAAAAACGCAGTGGAAAATGAAAGAAGCCAATAAAATCAGCGGTTTTAAGTCGAGCGCCGGTTGGACGGCACCGAAAACGCTGCGTTTTTTGGCTTCGTATGAGGTTGGCCTTTCAACAATGAACACGAACAAGCTGGAAAACTTTATGAAAAAACTAACATCCCTATCACTCCTCACATTGATCGTTACGCTTCTCAGCGCCTCGACGGCAAGCGCCGCGATAAAAACATGGACAAACACAGTCGGCAGCGCATGGACCACGGCAGCCAATTGGTCGCCAAGCGGTGCGCCAGCGGCTGGTGATGATGTTATTATCGGAGTCGATGTAACTGGCAATATCACTGCCGTGCCAACAATAACGTTAAGAAGCCTTACGAATAACGGAAGTGCTCTATTGGCTGCTTCACTTAGTGGGAATACCCTCACGGTGACGAATTACTACGTTGCCGCCGGGAAAACCAACACGCTGGGGGCGACCGGTCCCGGCTTGTCTTTACGTTGGCCGCGACCGGGACGGGACTGTTAATGGTAATTGTGCTTTTGATGCCGGGACCACAGTGCGAGACTTTACGGTGAATGGCACGCTCATTGTCAATCCGAGCGGCAGAGTTTTCGACCCCAATCTTTCAGTGGGTAGTGTTTTCATTCTAAACAGCGGTGCAACTCTCGAGATAGGGAATACCGGAGGCATCTCAACTGGAACCACTGCAGATACCACTGTTGCCATTAATTTTGGAGGTTCTTACACATATAGCGCTGGGGCAAATTACATCTACATCGGTACGACCGCTCAAGCCACTGGCAGCGGTCTGCCTGCCACAGTCAGTTCGCTGACTGATAGCAACGCGGGAGGTACGCTCACGATGACTCGGGCC
Source organism: uncultured Verrucomicrobiae bacterium (assembly GCA_963714605.1). Classification (GTDB taxonomy): domain Bacteria; phylum Verrucomicrobiota; class Verrucomicrobiia; order Limisphaerales; family CAVQOW01; genus CAVQOW01. Next base: position 42,895 of record CAVQOW010000010.1, read on the forward strand.
ACCGCGACGACTGTTACCAACTTTGTAATCGCCACGGGTGCCAAGGTCAGTCTGACCGCCGGCGTCACTGACCCGGTTACCACTCTCACCTTGGGCGGCTTTATCCAAGTTTCTGGGACTTGGGGATCGAGCAGTTCCACCGCAACTCACAAGAACGACATTTACTTCGCTGCGACGACCGGTTTGCTGAACGTCTCCACCGGCGGTACAGCCACCACGACCACGGTGGCTACTTCCGGCACGCCGTCCACCTATGGCAATACAGTTACATTCACAGCGACGGTCACGCCGAATACAGTCGTCAACGGGACAACTGTTAGTTTCTTCGATGGCGCAACATTGCTAGGCAGTGGCACAATCGCTGGGACAACGACAAAAACGGCAACTTACACCACGACTGCAACGCAGCTTGCTTCCGGTTCGCACACGGCAATCACGGCAACGTTTGTTGGGGATGCTACTTTTCTTGCCAGCACCTCTACTGCCATCACACAGACGGTGAACAAGGCGACGCCGAGCGCGACACTGACGGTGAACAATTCGCCGGTGTTCTATGATGCCGCGGGCCAGTCGGCGGGTGTGGTGGTATCGACCAGTTCTGTGGGTGGCTCTGTGGCGAACATCCTGACAGGCGGTGCGGCGAGCCAGACGGTGGTGGGGACATATGCGGTGACGGCGAGCTTCGTGCCGACGGACACCAACTACAACACGCTGAATGGGCTGTCGGCGGGGAATTTTGTGATCCAGAAGGCAACGCCGACGGCGACGTTGTCGGTGAACAATTCGCCGGTGTTCTATAACGCCGCGGGCCAGTCGGCGAATGTGGTGGTATCGACCAGTTCTGTGGGTGGCTCTGTGGCGAACATCCTGACAGGCGGTGCGGCGAGCCAGACGGTGGTGGGGACGTATGCGGTGACGGCGAGCTTCGTGCCGACGGACACCAACTACAACACGCTGAATGGGCTGTCGGCGGGGAATTTTGTGATCAACAAGGCGACGCCGACGGCGACGTTGTCGGTGAACAATTCGCCGGTGTTCTATGATGCCGCGGGCCAGTCGGCGGGTGTGGTGGTATCGACCAGTTCTGTGGGTGGCTCTGTGGCGAACATCCTGACAGGCGGTGCGGCGAGCCAGACGGTGGTGGGGACATATGCGGTGACGGCGAGCTTCGTGCCGACGGACACCAACTACAACACGCTGAATGGGCTGTCGGCGGGGAATTTTGTGATCCAGAAGGCGACGCCGACGGCGACGTTGTCGGTGAACAATTCGCCGGTGTTTTATGATGCTGCGGGCCAGTCGGCGAATGTGGTGGTATCGACCAGTTCTGTGGGTGGCTCTGTGGCGAACATCCTGACAGGCGGTGCGGCCAGCCAGACGGTGGCGGGGACGTATGCGGTGACGGCGAGCTTCGTGCCGACGGACACCAACTACAACACGCTGAATGGGCTGTCGGCGGGGAATTTTGTGATCCAGAAGGCGACGCCGACGGCGACGTTGTCGGTGAACAATTCGCCGGTGTTTTATGATGCTGCGGGCCAGTCGGCGGGTGTGGTGGTATCGACCAGTTCTGTGGGTGGCTCTGTGGCGAACATTCTGACGGGCGGTGCGGCGAGCCAGACGGTGGTGGGGACGTATGCGGTGACGGCGAGCTTCGTGCCGACGGACACCAACTACAACACGCTGAATGGGCTGTCGGCGGGGAATTTTGTGATCAACAAGGCGACGCCGACGGCGACGTTGTCGGTGAACAATTCGCCGGTGTTTTATGATGCTGCGGGCCAGTCGGCGGGTGTGGTGGTTTCGACCAGTTCGGTGGGTGGCTCTGTGGCGAACATTCTGACGGGCGGTGCGGCGAGCCAGACGGTGGCGGGGACGTATGTAGTGACGGCGGACTTTGTGCCGGGCGACACGAACTACAACACGCTGACCGGACTGTCGGCGGGAGACTTTGTGATCAACAAGGTGACGCCGACGGCGACGTTGTCGGTGAACAATTCGCCGGCGGTGTATGACGGGACGGCCCAGTCGGCGAATGTGGTGGTATCGACCAGTTCGGTGGGTGGAAATGTGGCGAACATCCTGACGGGCGGTGCGGCCAGCCAGACGGCGGCGGGGACGTATGGGGTGACGGCGGACTTTGTGCCGACGGACACGAACTACAACACGCTGACCGGACAGTCGGCGGGAGACTTTGTGATCAACAAGGCGACGCCGGCGTTCACGGGATTGAGTTCCCTGACGAACAACTACGGGGTGATGAGCCTCATCTTGACCGGGGAACTGAGTGCGGGTGATCCGGTGTATCCGGCCAACGGGGATGCGGTGAGCGCGACGATCAACGGATTTACCGTCAGCGGGACGGTGACGAATGATACGGGCGGGTTCTGGATCAACTACAACGATCCGTCGTTGAGCACCAATGGGGTGAGCGGCTCGCCCTATACGATCACGTATAACTACGCGGGCAATAACGCGGTGAGCATGGGCACGGCGTCCGACAGCAGCACCACGCTGACAATCGAGCCGGCGACGCCGGTGTTGACACTGGTGGCCAGTGGGATCACCTACGGCCAGACGCTGGCGGCATCGAGCCTGGACGGCAGCGCGGCGACGAATGCGGAGAACGCCGCGGCAGTATCTGGCGGGTTTGCCTTTGAGGACGACGCGATAGCGCCGAACGCGGGGACGACGAACGTGTCGGTGATCTTCACGCCGGATGACGCTGTGGATTACAATTTGGTGACCAACACCGTGGATGTGACTGTGGACAAGGCGACGCCGAGCGCGACGCTGACGGTGAACAATTCGCCGGTGGACTATGACGCTGCGGGCCAGTCGGCGGGTGTGGTGATTTCGACCAGTTCTGTGGGTGGCTCTGTGGCGAACATTCTGACGGGCGGTGCGGCGAGCCAGACGGTGGTGGGAACGTATGCGGTGACGGCGGACTTTGTGCCGGATGACACGGCGAACTACAACACGCTGCCCGGACTGCCAGCGGGAGACTTTGTGATCAATGCGGCGACGCCGAGCGCGACGCTGTCGGTGAACAATTCGCCGGTGTTCTATAACGCCGCGGGCCAGTCGGCTACCGTCTTCGTCTCGGCCAGTTCTGTGTCGGGAAATGTGGCGAACATTCTGACGGGCGGTGCGGCGAGCCAGACGGTGGCGGGGACGTATGTAGTGACGGCGGACTTTGTACCGGGCGACACGAACTACAACACGCTGACCGGACTGTCGGCGGGAGACTTTGTGATCAACAAGGTGACGCCGACGGCGACGTTGACGGTGAACAATTCGCCGGCGGTGTATGACGGGACGGCCCAGTCGGCGAATGTGGTGGTATCGACCAGTTCGGTGGGTGGCTCTGTGGCGAACATCCTGACGGGCGGTGCGGCCAGCCAGACGGCGGCGGGGACGTATGGGGTGACGGCGGACTTCGTGCCGACGGACACGAACTACAACACGCTGACCGGACTGTCGGCGGGAGACTTTGTGATCAACAAGGCGACGCCGGTGTTCACGGGATTGAGTTCCCTGACGAACAACTACGGGGTGATGAGCCTCATTTTGACCGGGGAACTGAGTGCGGGTGATCCGGTGTATCCGGCCAACGGGGATGCGGTGAGCGCGACGATCAACGGATTGACCGTCAGCGGGACGGTGACCAACGACACGGGCGGGTTCTGGATCAACTACAACGATCCGTCGTTGAGCACCAATGGGGTGAGCGGCTCGCCCTATACAATCACGTATAACTACGCGGGCAATGACGCGGTGAGCATGGGCACGGCGTCTGACGGGAGCACCACGCTGACGATCGAGCCAACGACGCCGGTGTTGACACTGGTGGCCAGTGGGATCACCTACGGCCAGACGCTGGCGGCATCGAGCCTGGACGGCAGCGCGGCGACGAACGCGGAGAACGCCGCGGCAGTATCTGGCGGCTTTGCCTTTGAGGACGACACGATCGCGCCCAACGCGGGGACGACGAATGTGTCGGCGATCTTCACGCCGGATGACGCGGTGGATTACAATATGGTGACCAACGCGGTGAGTGTGACTGTGGACAAGGCGATGCCGAGCGCGACGCTGACGGTGAACAATTCGCCGGTGGACTATGACGCTGCGGGCCAGTCGGCGGGTGTGGTGGTATCGACCAGTTCTGTGGGTGGCTCTGTGGCGAACATTCTGACGGGCGGTGCGGCGAGCCAGACGGTGGTGGGAACGTATGCGGTGACGGCGGACTTTGTGCCGGATGACACGGCGAACTACAACACGCTGCCCGGACTGCCAGCGGGTGACTTTGTGATCAATGCGGCGACGCCGAGCGCGACGCTGTCGGTGAACAATTCGCCGGTGTTCTATAACGCTGCGGGCCAGTCGGCGAATGTGGTGGTATCGACCAGTTCGGTGGGTGGCTCTGTGGCGAACATTCTGACGGGCGGTGCGGCCAGCCAGACGGTGGCGGGGACGTATGTAGTGACGGCGGACTTTGTGCCGGGCGACACGAACTACAACACGCTGACCGGACTGTCGGCGGGAGACTTTGTGATCAACAAGGTGACGCCGACGGCGACGTTGACGGTGAACAATTCGCCGGCGGTGTATGACGGGACGGCCCAGTCGGCGAATGTGGTGGTATCGACCAGTTCGGTGGGTGGCTCTGTGGCGAACATCCTGACGGGCGGTGCGGCCAGCCAGACGGCGGCGGGGACGTATGGGGTGACGGCGGACTTCGTGCCGACGGACACGAACTACAACACGCTGACCGGACTGTCGGCGGGAGACTTTGTGATCAACAAGGCGACGCCGGTGTTCACGGGATTGAGTTCCCTGACGAACAACTACGGGGTGATGAGCCTCATCTTGACCGGGGAACTGAGTGCGGGTGATCCGGTGTATCCGGCCAACGGGGATGCGGTGAGCGCGACGATCAACGGATTTACCGTCAGCGGGACGGTGACGAATGATACGGGCGGGTTCTGGATCAACTACAACGATCCGTCGTTGAGCACCAATGGGGTGAGCGGCTCGCCCTATACAATCACGTATAACTACGCGGGCAATGACGCGGTGAGCATGGGCACGGCGTCCGACAGCAGCACCACGCTGACGATCGTGCCAACGACGCCGGTGTTGACACTGGTGGCCAGTGGGATCACCTACGGTCAGACGCTGGCGGCATCGAGCCTGGACGGCAGCGCGGCGACGAATGCGGAGAACGCCGCGGCAGTATCTGGCGGCTTTGCCTTTGAGGACGACACGATCGCGCCCAACGCGGGGACGACGAATGTGTCGGCGATCTTCACGCCGGATGACGCGGTGGATTACAATATGGTGACCAACGCGGTGAGTGTGACTGTGGACAAGGCGATGCCGAGCGCGACGCTGACGGTGAACAATTCGCCGGTGGACTATGACGCTGCGGGCCAGTCGGCGGGTGTGGTGGTATCGACCAGTTCTGTGGGTGGCTCTGTGGCGAACATTCTGACGGGCGGTGCGGCGAGCCAGACGGTGGTGGGAACGTATGCGGTGACGGCGGACTTTGTGCCGGATGACACGGCGAACTACAACACGCTGCCCGGACTGCCAGCGGGTGACTTTGTGATCAATGCGGCGACGCCGAGCGCGACGCTGTCGGTGAACAATTCGCCGGTGTTCTATAACGCCGCGGGCCAGTCGGCTACCGTCTTCGTCTCGGCCAGTTCTGTGTCGGGAAATGTGGCGAACATTCTGACGGGCGGTGCGGCGAGCCAGACGGTGGCGGGGACGTATGTAGTGACGGCGGACTTTGTACCGGGCGACACGAACTACAACACGCTGACCGGACTGTCGGCGGGAGACTTTGTGATCAACAAGGTGACGCCGACGGCGACGTTGACGGTGAACAATTCGCCGGCGGTGTATGACGGGACGGCCAAGTCGGCGAATGTGGTGGTATCGACCAGTTCGGTGGGTGGCTCTGTGGCGAACATCCTGACGGGCGGTGCGGCGAGCCAGACGGCGGCGGGGACGTATGGGGTGACGGCGGACTTTGTGCCGACGGACACGAACTACAACACGCTGACCGGACAGTCGGCGGGAGATTTTGTGATCAACAAGGCGAGCACGACTGGCGCGGTAACCTCTTCGGATAATCCTTCATTACCGGGAACGGACGTGACGTTTAAGATGACGCTGACGGCAGTTGCGCCGGGAGCGGGCACGCCGACGGGTGACGTGCAGTTGATTATTGATGGTTCGCCATTCGGTTCGCCGGTGGCGTTAAGCGGGGGCGTTGCCAGCTTCGACACAACCGCATTGTCGCACACCAATCACACGGTTATGGCAGAATACGCCGGGGACGATAATTTCATTGGCAGCACCAATAGTTTGAGTCCGGATCAGATCGTGAACACGCCGCCGGTGGCAGTGGCGGATACGCTGGGAGCGATTGAGAATTCAGTGTTTAACTGGCCGACAACCAACGTGTTGGCCAACGACACTGATGCGGATGGAGATTTGTTGAGTGTGGCCAATGTGAGTGCCACGAGCACGCAGGGCGGCACGGTGTCGTTGGGAGGCACGACGATCACCTACACGCCGCCGGCGGATTATGTTGAAACGACAGTTTCACTTACACGGTGGCTGATCCCTTTGGCGGGACAGACCTCGGCACAGTGACAGTGATTGTGAACTCGACCAACAGCACCACACAACGGGTGGTGGCGATTGAGGCGGTGCCCGGTCCAGGGGTGAAGCTGACATTTAGTGGCGTACCTGGCCAGACCTATATCATTCAGGCCACGACCAACGTGGTGGACCCGGACTGGATACCCATCAGCACCAACGAGGCCGATGCGTACGGCTTGTTTATCATCACCGATTCGGAAGCAACGGGTTACCCATATCGCTACTACAGAAGCGTGACAGAGTAACCAGTTGCCAAGACGAACGCGCAGAGCGTTCGGTCAATTGATAGAACAGTTCAGGCCGACTGCAATCCAGTCGGCCTGAACGTTTCATGATCATCAAAGTCGCCGGGAATGGCGACCGCGATTCCACGTTTCCAGATGCCCAATTCCCGTTTGGCCGCCGATTTTCCTTTTGCCGCCCTGCGTTTGCAGTTTGAATGACAGACCATGTCGCGTGAATATGTTTTGCAACCGTTTCAATCTGCAGTCCACCTGCAGATTGATTATGCGCGCGAACTTAACGAACAGCAACTGGGCGCCGTGACTGCGCCGCCGGGACCGGCGCTGGTCATCGCCGGCGCAGGTTCGGGCAAAACGCGCACGCTTACGTATCGCGTCGCTTACTTGCTTGAGCAAGGTGTCCCGTCTGAATGCGTCTTGCTGCTCACGTTTACCAACAAGGCAGCCGGCGAAATGATGCGGCGCGTGGCGGATTTGCTCGGACAGGCATTGGCGTCGCTCTGGGGCGGCACATTTCATTCCATTGGCAACCGCATTCTGCGCCAGCACGCAACATTGCTCGGTTACCAGCGCGATTTCACCATCCTCGACCGTGACGATTCGCTCGACCTCATCAAGGCGTGTCTGGGCGAAGCCGGGATTGACACGAAGGAAGCCCGATTTCCGAAGGCGGAAGTGCTGGGCGAGATTTTCTCTCTGGCGGTCAACACGCATCACTCCGTGCCGGAGGTGCTGAAACAGAACTATGGCTATTTCGAAAATGTTGCGCTGCAAATCGAGGACATCGGCAAGCGTTATACCAGCCGTAAACGCGCCACCAACTCGATGGACTTCGACGATTTGCTGTCGCAATGGTTGCGGCTGCTTCAAGAACACGCCGAGGTGCGCGAGCATTACCAACGACGATTTCAATTCATTCTCGTGGACGAATACCAGGACACGAACAAGCTCCAGAGCGACCTGATTGATCTGCTGGCGGCGCGGCATCACAACGTCATGGTCGTGGGTGACGACGCGCAGAGCATCTACGGCTGGCGCGGGGCGAATTTTGAAAACATCCTCAAGTTCCCCAAGCGCTATCCGGAGTCGAAGATTTACCGGATCGAGACCAATTATCGCAGTACGCCGGAAATTCTGCGCGTCGCCAACGCCGCCATCGCCGCCAACGTGAATCAGCATCAGAAGACGCTCGTGCCGGCGCGCAAGTCGGGCGTCAAACCCATCCGCGTGCCGTGTCACGACGCGCACCAGCAGGCGGCATTTGTGGCCCAGCGGGTGTTGGAATTGCGCGATGAGGGCACGGACTTGAACAAAGTCGCCGTGCTTTACCGCTCGCATTTCCACGCGCTTGAACTGCAACTGGAACTGACGCGGCGGAGCATTCCGTTTGCGATCACCAGCGGCATCCGGTTTTTCGAACAGGCGCACATCAAGGATGTAACGGCGTATCTAAAACTGGTGGTCAATCCGCGTGACGAACTGGCGTTCAAGCGTCTCGTGTTGATGATTCGGAGCATCGGGCCAAAAGTGGCAGACAAGCTGTGGCGGAAATTCGTTGAAGCAATCCAAAATCCAAAGTCCAAAGTCCAAGGCACGAAAAAGGAAATCCAGAATTCAGAATCCAGAATTCAGAAACCAGAAGGCGTTTCTGAAGCTGCAGATGAACCATCGCGCATCTTGAATCCTGAGTCTCACATCGCCATTTCGGCTGCGCTCCATGCCGTTGCAGTGGCCGTGCCGACGAAGGCGGCAGACGTCTGGACACAGTTTGCCGACACCGTCGGGCAACTGGAACTAGCGCCGACGCGCAATCAACCTGCCGAGATGATTCGAGTCGTGCTGGAAGCAAGCTACGAGGATTATCTCAAGGCGAACTACGCTAATTTTCGTCATCGGCTGGACGATTTGGAGCAATTGGCGGTTTTTTCCAGACAGTTTCCCAACGTGGAAGAATTTCTCACGCAACTGGCGCTGCTCACCAACCTTGAGGCCGAGGATCAGCGGCCCGCCGAGGACGACAGCGAAGCGGTGCGCCTCTCCACCGTCCATCAGGCCAAGGGATTGGAGTTCGACGCTGTTTTCGTGATTATGATGTGCGACGGACTGTTCCCGAACGTGCGGGCGTTGAACGGCGAGGACGGCGAAGAGGAAGAGCGACGGCTGTTTTACGTGGCCATTACGCGCGCCAGGAACGAACTCTACCTCAGTTTCCCGTTTGTGCGTGCTGGCTACGGGGCTGGCGGCGACGTTGTGCAAGCGCCCTCACGCTTCCTCAACGAAATTCCAAGGGCGCTGATGGACGAGTGGAATTTGCGGACATTCATTCCGCACGGATGAAGTCAAAGCCGCATTGCAACGGCTATCTTGGCCGTTTGTTCGATGATGACCCGCAAGTGGCCGGCTTGCGTTATTGCATCAATTCGGCGGCATTGAAGTTCGGGACGAAAATATAACCTGCCGCAGGTTTCCTCGAATCGCATCTTGCGCGGTTGCCGGGTGCTTTCTATTGTCGGAGCATGAAACGAATCATGATTTTTGCAGTTGTCGCCACCTGCTGGCTTGCGCCGGGCGCACGCGCGCAGGACGCCGCCGTGGAGGAACGGCTCAACAAATTGTCAGGACAGATTGAAGACCTGCTCGCGGCGCAGGCCGAACAGCAAAAACGCATCGCCGCACTGGCGCGGGAGATCGAAAATCTGCAAGACCAGCAGAACCAGGCGGGCGGCAGTTTTGCCAGCCAGGAAGATTTGCGGAAACTTGCGGACAAACTACAGGAATTGGACAAAAATCGCCAGGCGGACAAGGACCTCATTTTGAAGGAAATCGAGAAGCTCGGCAAAACCGTCGCCAGCCCTGCTCATGGCAAAAAAACAACACCGGATGTGACAACACCCGCGCCTGCCAACGATGGCGGCGTTAATGCCGGCGGCGCGGAAAAAGGTTACGAATACGTCATTCAATCCGGGGACACGCTGTCGAGCGTTGCACAAGCGTATCGCGAGAAAAACATCAAGGTGACAGTGGACCAGATTTTGAAGGCAAACCCCGGTTTGAATGCGAACAAGCTCAAAGTGGGCCAGAAAATTTTCATTCCTACACCGCCGCAATAGCAGCGCGAAAGATTTACCCACCCAGTGGCGCGATGAAACTTCATTACCGTTCACTCGGCAAGGGACCGCCGCTGATCGTGTTGCACGGGTTGCTTGGCTCACTGGACAACTGGCAGGCGCTGGCGCGCCGGTTTGCCATGCAGTTCCAGGTCTTTGCCGTCGATCAGCGTAATCACGGCCAGTCGCCGCACAGCGATCATGTCGGCTATGACGCGATGGCCGGCGATTTGCACGAGTTCATGCACACGCACGAACTGGCGCGGACCCATGTGCTGGGCCACTCGATGGGCGGCAAGGTGGCGATGCAATTCGCGCTACACCATCCCGACAGCGTGGAGAAACTCGTCGTGGCGGACGTGTCGCCGCGCGCCTATCCGCCGCACCATGTGCGCGCCCTTGAAGCCCTGATGGCGCTGGACCTGCACGCGTTTGATCGGCGCGAGCAACTCGATGCTGAACTGGCGAAGTCCGTGGACGACACCGAGGTTCGGCAGTTCCTGCTCAAGAACGTGGGGCGTGATGCTGCAGGCGGGTTTCGCTGGAAGGCAAACGTGCGCGGCCTTTGGGAAAATTACGAAGCGTTGACTGTCGCAGTGACCAGCGACGCGCCATTTCCGAAACCGGCGTTGTTTGTGCGCGGGGAAAGGTCGCGTTATGTGGGCGAGTCGGATTTCGGTTTGATTCGGCGGTTGTTTCCTTGCGCTGAATTTTGCATGATTGCCGGAGCGGGGCATTGGGTGCATGCCGACGCACCGGAGGAATTTGCACGGAATGTGTTGGAATTTCTCAGAGACTGAAAAACACTGTCGGAGGCAGTGGCAAGTGGCTTCTGCATGGGCTTTTTGCCGAAATTGGGCGAAGTTTAAGTTGACGCAGCCCTGCAATTTGCTTATCACACGGCGGATAATTATTTCAACGCTTGAGCAAGGTTTTTTCAGGTTATATGGAACTGCGGGCGCTGGCCTGTAGTTGTCTGATCCTTTTTACGGCACCGGTTTTGGTGTGGTCGCAGGAGGCGTTGGACTCTGCGCTGGCAGGCGACAAGTCGTATGAAGATCGCAATGCGCCCGTGACACCGGAGCAACGCCTCCCGCTGCATGCGGGACCGGTCATGTTCGATGTATCCGCGAGTTACTCGCTCGAGTGGAACGACAACATCAACTACACGAGCACCAACGTTGAAAACGATTTCATCAACCGGCCGCAAGTCAGTTTGCGTGCTGCGTGGGGGGTGACCACGAACTCCACGCTCAGTTTCGGGATAGGGCTGGGTTATGAGAAATACGTGAAGTATTCGAGTCTGGATCAACTTCTGATCACACCCGACTCAGAACTGGCTTGGGACATTCGAATAAAGGATTTTGTGTTCACGCCTTACGATCGGTTCAGCTACTCGCAGGATGTGGCAAACCAGGGTGCGCTCAGCGGAACGGCGGAATTTCCGCGCATCGAAAACACCATCGGGCTGCGCGTTCGATGGTATCCCAGCCGTTATCTCATTGACCTGGGCTACGGGCATTACAATTTTCTCTCCCAGTCGAGCACTTATGATTACTTGAACCGAAGCTCGGAGCTGTTTTTTGGCCGGGCGGCCTATCGATTTGCCGAAGTCACCGAGGCAGGCTTGGAGTTTAGCGCGGGTCTCACATCGTATGACTCTACTTCCCAGGGCACCAATGCCGTCGCGCAAAGCGACAATACAAGCATCAGCGTTGGTCCTTATGTTGAGTGGCAGGTCACGCCCAATATCGCATTGAGTCTTCATGGCGGCGGCGTGTTTTACTCGTTTGACAAGACCAGCAGCACGACTGGCAACAGCGAATTGAATTCGTATTACGCCAGCGCGGAGGCTCGACAGACCCTCACGGACTTTTTCACCCACATCTTGTCGGCGCAAAACGAAATCCAGCAGGGACTCAGCACAAACGGCCAGTCAATCGAATTGCTTTCGGTGCGGTATGTGGCGAAGTGGGCTTTTCACCGAAATGCCACGCTTTCGGCGAACTTTTTATACGAACACGGCCAGGAGTCCGGAGTGGAAGATTACGACCGTTACTGGCCAGGTATCACGTTAACCCTCAACCCATTGGAGCATTGGTCTGTCGGACTGGCCTATCAGTATATCACCAAGAATTCGAATGTGTCCGGTTATGATTATCGGCAGAATTCAGTGACGTTTAACACCAGTTACCGGTTCTAGGCTGTGCTAACTTGTCGGGCGTGGAACAGTCGTCTTGGTCTTGGTGGCGACGGCTGTCAGACAACCGCAACTGGAAAAGCAACAACAGAAATCAAAAGCTATGACAACAAAAACGAAAATATCCGGTTTATTTTCTCGCGCAACCATCTGTGTGCGTCGGGCGGGCAGCGTCGCAATCAAACTTTCCCCAAGGCTGGTGCTTTTGGCGCTGCCGCTGCTGGGTTTAATGGTCTGCCTGGCGGGTTGTGAGCAGCCGAAGCCGGCCACCAAATCAACGGAGAGCGCGGCGGGAGCGACTCCGTATGCTTCTTCGGCGCTTCAGGAGGGAGACGTCATTCGGGTCAGCTTCGAAGGCAACACCAATTTGAACACGCTCGCGAAGGTGCAGCTCGACGGCTCGATTAGCATGCCGCTCGTGGGTGATGTCAAGGCCGCCGGCAAAACTTTGCCGGAACTCAAGACCGACCTGACGACTCGTTATGAACGTCTGCTCAAGGAAAGTGAAATCTCGGTCACGCTCGTTTCCAGTGCCGCGATTGTTTATGTTTCAGGCGCGGTGCTGAAACCGGGCCGCTACCCAATGGATCGCCCGCTCACCGTGTTGGATGCGATCATGGAGGCCGGCGGGTTTGACTATAATCGGGCCAAGCTGAGTGAAGTGACTGTCTACCGGCTGGAGAACGGCGTGCAACAATACTACACCGTGAATTTGAAACGCACCTTGCGGGGCGTTGATTCTTCGCCGTTCTACCTCAAACCGTTCGACACCGTCCGCGTGCCCGAAAAGACATTTAATTTCTAGGCATTGCCGGCGCACGCGCTCAAGAACGCATACCTTTCTCACGCCGGGTTGGTTTGCCGTCTGGTCTGCGAGCTCGCGAAAAACATTTGAAGAACAATGCGTGTGCCTTAAGCTGCAAGGAATGTTTCGCAGCCTGTCAGTCAAATCGTGTGCGCAACCGTGTTGCATGTACATGGTGCCGGTATGCGACGTGTGTTGCGGCGTTTGAGGCACGGATGAAAAAGAATTGAGTATGAACGACACCCAACAGACCCAAAAGCCGACGGCGCTCATTATAGGGGCCGTCATTATTATTGCAGCCGTGGCGCTGGGACTCGGAATCGCGGCCTGGCGGGTTCACGTCATCAAGGCGGAAGACGAACGCAATTATCAGACCGCCCAAGAACTGATTGCAGCCGACCGTCCGATTGAAGCCTTGGCCGTCATTGAGGAGCACAACCGGTCAATCCTGAAGCCAACCGAGGAAAACAAAGCCCGCTGGCTCGATCTGGAAATCACGGCGCGCGATCAGACCGGTCAGATATCGTGGCTGCAGGACCTCTATGCGCGATCGCCCAAGTCGTTTGACAGCCATGAAAACGCTGTGATTCACATCGGTCGCGCGATGCTGCCCGCCGCCGAATTCGACGCGTTTGACAAGCTGCGCGAAGCGTGGCGCAATCGCGGCACGAATGCGGTGGGTTGGTTTGAGTTGGACGCGGACGCGCTGGTGTTGAAAGGCAAAAGAGAAGAGGCGAAAAACTTTCTGAATTCCCGCTCGTTTCCCGGCGCAGCAGACTCCGGGCGGCTTTTACGTCTTGCGTTCTTGGACATGTCCAGCGATCCAACGGCCGCATGGCAGAGTTTGGAACGCGCTGTGGCGGTGGACCCGCGCAACGCTGAAATTCGGTCCCTCCGGGGACAAATCCTGGAAAATTCCGGCAGGCGGCCTGAGGCCCACGTCGAATTCATGGCGGCATTTCTCACAGACACCAACAATCCGGTCTTGCGCGACCAACTCGCCGAGTTTTACCGGCGTGGAGGTAACTTCAATCTCGCCGTGCGGACATGGGCTGGCGGGCTGACCGACGGTCCGTCCTCGGGTGTGATCTGGCTCAAGACGTATTTCTGGTCGCATGTCTCCCACACGGTCAACTTCGACTGGCGCTCCGCCCAGCCGCCGGCGGGCATTTTGCACCCGTTTGTCAGTTATCTGCTGAATCTCCCGCCAGGAAAATTTTGGGATGAGGCCGCCTTTGAAAAACTCCCCGAGGCGCGCCGCTATGAACAACAGTTGCAAGAAACATTTTGGCTCAAACTGCTGTCTGCTCTGAACGACGGCACCGAAGACCAGGCTCTCAACATGCTTCAAACCAACAGCTTCCGCCAGAATTCGTGGTACTTGGAATTGGAAAGCGTGCTGATGCGGGTGCTGGAATACCGCCGGACCGGCGAAATGAAATTCCCGCCGGGCGTGTCCATCCGGCTGAGCGATGCCCCACCCAAAACCCGACATCAATTATTCGAGCAGATTGACGAAAGCACGCGTGATCCGAAACAGCCGCTTCCCGCCGACACCGACCGGTTGTTGCGCAGCAAAGACGCTTTTGCGGCGCTGTTCCTTGCCGCCGACTGGCCCGAGGCCGCGCTGACGCTTCCCCACAGCGAGGTGGTGCCCGAAGATTATCCCGAGTGGGTTGCGTACGGTTTCACGCAGGCTCATCGGTTTAATCGCGGCGCCCGCGACGCAGTGGCTTTCGCCGCCAAACAGAAGGCATCGCCGAAATTGGAATTGTTGACCGGCGAAATTCTTTTGTCCGGCGACAACATGGGCGAGGGTCTCATCAAATTAAGTGAACTGGCCAAATCCGATTCGGACCTCGGGGCGCAGGCGGCACAGATGGTCGCCCAAACTTACGCCCACTTGAAACAATACAACGAGGCGCGGGCGGCAATCGAGGCGCAACCGCGGTTGCGGCAAAGTGTCATCGGGCAGGAAATGCTTGCCCGCCTCGCATTGTCGCAGGAAGACAAGGCATCGGCTGAAAAGATTTATCAGGCCATTGAAGCGGACTCCGACGAAGCAAAAGAATTTCTGGCCAAGATTGCCTTCGAGCGGAAGGACTGGCCACGTGCCCGCGCGCTCACAGAACAACTCCTGAAAAAACATCCTGACAGCGGCCAACTTCGAACCGATCTCGAGCAAATTGCCAGGGCCAGGCGGGTCAATGAGCGGTTGATTTTTACCGACGCCATTTGAACTTTGAAGCCGTCGAGAGTAAAGTCTCTGTGCTGATATTTCGCGCTGTGTTGTATGTGAAAAAAGTTTTGTTTCCACTCTTGACGGGGACGGAGGTGCTTTCCATATTTCACGCCCGTTCTCAAAAAGAGAATCCTAGCGTCCAGTGATTATGGCCAAATCAAAAGTTCGCCCCTCGGCGGCAAAATTTGCCGCAAGAGTGACGCGCAACGCCGCCAGGGCCTTCGCCAGACGCACTGCGACCATCGCGCATAAAACCAGCCCAACACCAAGAGCCGTCAAACTCAATCCCGGGCGCAACAACCGTCCCCCCGCCTCCAGATCTGCGGCCATCGTCACCTGCGCCATTCGCGGGACGACGGCTCGCGTTGGAATTGACGAATCGATCAAGGGGCTCGTCCGTCTGGCGCAGGAGCAGGGTTATTTGACTTATAACGACATCAACGACGCCTTGCCGGATCGCATCCATTCGTCGGCAGCACTGGATGAGATTTACGTCAAACTCCGCAATCTCGAAATCGAGATCGTGGATCAGGCGGAAGTGGATCGTGTCAAACAGGCCGGGCAGGAGGAGGACGACGACAAATCACGCCTGGACATTCTGGATGATCCGGTCCGCATGTATCTCAAGCAGATGGGCCAGGTGCCGCTGCTCACCCGCGAGCAGGAAGTCGGGATTTCCAAGCGCATCGAAGAGGCCGAAAATGAAGTCAAAAAAATCATCTACAATTTGGGTTTTGCCGGGAAGGAACACATCGCACTGGCCGAAAAACTTGTCTCCGAGCCGCCCAAGGAGCGCTTCGACCGCGTCATCCTCGAGAAAAAGACTCGATAGCCGCGAGGAGTATCTGCGCGAATTGCGCAAACTCATCAAGCACGTGTCTGCGGCCATGGATCAGAATGTGGATGAACAAATTCGCCGAGATGGCAGGCCGCCGCCGCCAAGGCCAGACGCGCCCGTGCATACAGTGCCTTCAGGAAGCTGGATCAAAAAGCTCCAAAGGGCTTTCGGCAAATTTTACTACAAGCAGAAGGTCATCGAAGAAATGGCGCTCGTGGCGGAAAATGTCCACGACAAAATCCAGTCTGAGTCTGCATACCATCGCAGGACTGCAGGCACAGCGCAAATCACCGCAGCAGCAGGCGATCATCCAATCCGAACAGCGCAAGATCAAAGCGCTGGAGGCATTCGTCCGGATGCGGCACAAGGATTTCCTCACGGCCTACGGCCAGCTTAAGCTCTTCATGGCCAAGGCGCTTCAGGCCAAAGACCGAAATGGTCGAGGCCAACCTCCGTCTCGTCATTTCCATCGCCAAGAAATATACCAACCGCGGCCTCTCGTTCCTCGACCTCATTCAGGAAGGCAACATGGGCCTGATGAAGGCCGTCGAAAAATTCGAGTATCGCCGCGGCTACAAATTTTCCACTTACGCCACTTGGTGGATCCGCCAGGCCATCACGCGCTCCATCGCCGACCAGGCCCGCACCATCCGCATCCCGGTGCACATGATCGAGACGATCAACAAACTGATGCGCGTCCAAAAGCGTCTGCTGCAGGATTTTGGCCGCGAACCCACCCCTGAGGAAGTCGCCGAGGAAATGCAGATGCCCGTCGACCGCGTTCGCGCCGTCCTGAAAATGGCGCAGCAGCCCATCTCGCTCCAATCGCCCATCGGCGACAGCGAAGACACGAGTTTCGGCGACTTCATCGAAGACAAAACCGCCGAAAATCCGTCGGACATGACGAGCTTCAGTCTGCTGAAAGACAAGCTCAGCGACGTGCTTGACAGCCTGACGGAGCGCGAACGCAAAGTGCTTGAGTTGCGCTTCGGCCTTGGCGACGGCTACTCGCGCACGCTCGAGGAGGTCGGCAAACAATTTCGGGTCACTCGCGAGCGCATCCGGCAGATCGAAGCCAAAGCCCTGCGCAAAATGCGACACCCGACGCGCCTCCGCCAGCTTCACGGGTTCCTTGAAGTTGAGGAAGCAGACTGACGGATTGGCACCAAGCTCAAAACCGCCGTTCCGCTCGACGGCGAATTCCTGTGCAACAACGACCACTATTCTTCAGGCCAATTATCTTGAAATGAAACTTCGCACCGCCACCGCGTTGCGTTTCGCCGCACGGACCGTTTCGCTGGCCGTTTTTTCGTTGTTGCTTGCCTTTACGCTGGCGCGCGGCGAATCCTCCAAGGCCGATTTCGCCTCGCCGCGCTTCTCCATCATCGTGCCGGGGCTGGAATACGCCCATGTGAGCGATCCTGCCAGGCCTTTGTCCATTCACATCGCCCGGCTTGACCGTGCCCGCCGCGAGTTCGATGTCATTACAACTCTCGGCCGGGAAAAAATCCAAGGTCTCAGGACACTCTCGGAGCAGGCTGCATCCGTGTCACCGGCCATCGGGCAGCCGTTGGCCGCCGTGAACGGCAGTTTTTTCGTCCTTGACCCCGGCCCGTATCAGGGTGTTCCGGGAGGACTGCAGATCTTGAACGGCGGACTTGTCACGGCGCCGGACGGCCATTCGTTTTGGACCGAACCCGACGGACAACTTCGCATTGACACTGTTTATACCGAGTTCGAAGTCATCTGGCCCGGCGGCGAGAAGACACCAATGGGTCTGAACCAACCGCCAAAACCTGATGGCGTCACCCTGTTCACGCCCATTTTTGGCGATTCCACCCAGGCGAGCAATTCCATCGAACTCGTGCTCGAAAAAGTCGAGGGTCATACATGGTTGCCCTTGCGCCCCAACCAGACCTATCCGGCCCGCGTGCGAGAAATCCGGCCACTGGGCAATACGCCGCTCGCACCTGACATCGCCATCCTCTCCGGGAACGGCAAAGTGACGAACCTTTTCGCAGTGATCAAACCCGGAGCGATCCTCCAACTATCCACTGGCATGAGCAAAGACCTTGACAGCGCACACAGTGCCATCGGCGGCAGTGCGCAACTCCTCCACAACGGCACACAGCCCGCTCTCCCGCCTGAGCGAGGCCTTAACGGCCTGCTGTTTCCGCGTAATCCGCGGACAGCGTTGGGATTTAATAGCCGCTACTTTTACGTTGTCGTCGTGGATGGCAGGCAGAAAGAGTTGTCCGCCGGGATGAGTCTTGAGGAGTTGGTCGCATTCATGAAACGCCTTGGCTGCACCGACGCGTTGAATCTCGACGGCGGTGGCTCGACGACATTCTGGCTGAATGGGAAGGTGGTGAATTCGCCTTCGGAACAACATGAGCGCCCGATTGCCAACGCAATCGTCATTGTGCGCAAGCCAGAATAGCGGTTCCGGCGCATCCTTCACGAATTGACAGAAGGCCTCTCACACGTCCAAACTCGCACAGATTTTACGCGTGAAGTCCATCTCGTCCACGCCATCGTTGCATCCATCGAAAAAATGACATGAAATCCGCGGTGTCAGAGCGAATGCGGCTCAACGTTCGCGTTCGCGGCGCCGTGCAGGGAGTTGGTTTTCGTCCGTTCGTTTTCCGGCTCGCCACCGAACTCGACCTCGCGGGCTGGGTCAACAACTCGCCACAAGGCGTTTTCATCGAAGTCGAAGGATCGCGCGATGCCATTGAAAAATTCCTCCTCCGGCTTGAAGTCGAAAAACCGCCGCGTAGTTTCATTCAAAGCCTCGAAGCATCCTGGCTCGATGCTGTTGGCCACGTTCATTTTAAAATCCGCGAAAGCGAAACCGGCGGCGACAAGACCGCGCTCGTGCCGCCGGACATCGCGACCTGCGCCGATTGCTTCCGCGAAATCTTCGATCCAACCAACCGTCGCTATCATTACCCGTTCACGAACTGCACCCATTGCGGCCCGCGTTTCAGCATCATCGAATCGCTGCCTTATGATCGGGAGAACACCTCGATGAAGGCGTTCACAATGTGCCCGCAATGCCGGGCCGAGTACGACGACCCGGGCGACCGCCGCTTCCACGCCCAGCCCAACGCCTGTCCTGTTTGCGGCCCGCAGATCGAACTTTGGGATGGTGGTCGCGCTTGTAAAATCGCGGAAAGTGGGGATGCGACAGGACGTCCGCGTTCTCACGAGCGCGGCTACGATGCTTTATTGGCAGCAGTGGATGCCATCCGTCGCGGCCAAATCGTCGCGGTGAAGGGCTTGGGCGGTTTCCATTTGATGGTGGACGCGCGCAACGACGAAGCCGTCCGCCGACTCCGGGAGCGAAAGCACCGCGAAGAAAAACCCTTCGCACTCATGTTTCCGTCGCTGGAGAGCGTAAAAGCTGACTGTGAAGTTTCGCCGCTGGAAGAACGACTGCTGCGCTCGCCCGAAGCACCGATCGTTCTCCTTTGGCAAGTCCGAAATCCGAAACCTGAAATCCGAAATTCCTGTGCTCCCGGCAACCCATGCCTCGGTGTCATGCTCCCTTACACACCGCTTCATCACCTGCTTCTGGCTGAGCTCGGATTTCCCATTGTCGCCACCAGCGGCAATCTGAGCGATGAGCCGATTTGCATTGACGAGCGTGAAGCGATCGAACGTCTCGGCGGCTTCGCCGACGTTTTTCTCGTTCACAACCGTCCCATCGTTCGCCATGTGGACGATTCCGTCGTGCGCGTGATGCTCGGTCGCGAACTGGTTTTGCGTCGGGCGAGAGGGTTTGCCCCGTTGCCAATTACTTTTAAATCGAAAATCGAAAATCGAAAATCGAAAATCGTCTTGGCCGTCGGCGCGCATTTGAAAAACGCCGTTGCCCTCTCGGTCGGCGACCAGGTTTTCATCAGCCAGCACATCGGCGATTTGGAGACAGAACAGGCATTTGCCGCCTTCCGCCGGGTCATTGCGGATTTTGAAAAACTCTACGGGGCGAAATCGCGAAATAATCGCTGCTGATTTGCACCCGGATTACCTTTCGACGAAATTGCGAGAGTGGCGCGCGAAGGCAAGAGTACGCATCTTGAGGCCGGAAACCTGCGCTACATAAGTGTCCAGCACCATATTGCACACGTTCTGTCATGCATGGCGGAAAATGAGTTATCGCCGCCAGCGCTCGGTGTGTCGTGGGACGGCACGGGCTACGGCTTGGACGGAACGGTTTGGGGCGGAGAATTTTTTCTTGTCACCGACAAAAGCGTCGAGCGCGTTGCACATTTCCGCCCGTTTCGGTTGCCTGGCGGAGACAAGGCCGTCAAAGAACCGCGCCGCGCGGCGGCAGGATTGCTTTACGAGATGTTTGGTGCGGCAGTGTTTGAACGAAAAGAGTTAGCGCCCGTCGCGGCATTTTCGCCCGGTGAACTATCCACACTGAAAGCAATGCTCGCGCGTAATCTTAACTCGCCTTTTTGTTGCAGCGTCGGCCGGTTGTTTGACGCCGTCGCTTCGCTGACAAATTTCCGCCAGCAAATCCGCTTCGAAGGGCAGGCCGCAATGGAACTGGAGTTCGCGCTGGAGGGAATCGAAACTGACGAAGCTTATGAATTGCGGATTGCGGATTGCGGATTGCCGGAATCGTCGCTCGACGGAAATCCGAAATCCGAAATCCGAAATCCGCAATTATCTTGGACTGGTCGCCGATGATGGAAGCGATGCTGGCCGACATGCAAAGCGGCATTTCCGTCGGCAAATTTCCGCCAAGTTTCACAACGCTTTGGTCGGAAGGCATCATCGCCGTCGCCAAACGTGCCGGCCAAACGCGGTGGTGCTTTCAGGCGGCTGTTTTCAGAATCGTTATCTTACTGAGCGCGCGGTGCGACGACTGCAGGTGGAGGGATTCCGTCCCTATTGGCATCAGCGCGTGCCGCCCAACGACGGCGGCATTGCCTTGGGCCAAGTCATTGCCGCGCGGCGCGAGAAGGGGTAGAATGACAAGACATGTGTCTGGCCATTCCAGGAAAAATTGAAAGCATCAGCGGCGATGAGCCGCTGTCGCGCACGGGCAAGATCAATTTCGGCGGCATCCTCAAGGAAGCCTGTCTCGCCTACGTGCCCGAAGCGAAGGTCGGCGATTATGTCATCGTCCACGTCGGCTTCGCCCTCAGCCGGGTGGACGAGGACGAGGCGCACAAGGTTTTCGAGTACTTGAAGGAGATGGAGGAACTCGGCGAGCTGGGAGATGGAATCCGGCCCATGAAATATCTCGACGAATATCGCGACGGGGAGCTAGCGCAACAATTCGCGCGGGAGATCCATCGCGTCACGACCCGGCCGTGGAACATCATGGAAGTCTGCGGCGGCCAGACGCACGCCATCGTCAAGTTCGGCATCGATGAATTGCTGCCCAAAGCCATCACGCTGATTCACGGTCCGGGCTGCCCGGTCTGCGTGACGCCGTTGGAAATGATCGACAAGGCGCTGGAGATCGCGGCGCGGCCCGGCGTGATTTTTGCCTCGTTCGGCGACATGCTGCGCGTGCCCGGCAGCACGACGGATCTGCTTTCGGTCAAAGCCAAGGGCGGCGACGTGCGAATCGTTTATTCGCCGCTGGATGCGGTGAAGATGGCGGAACAAAATCCGGCCAAGGAGGTGGTTTTCTTCGGTGTCGGTTTTGAAACCACCGCGCCGGCAACCGCGATGGCGGTTTATCAGGCTGCGCAGAAAGGCCTGAAGAATTTTTCGATGCTCATTTCGCACGTGCTCGTGCCGCCGGCGATCGAAGCGCTGATGTCGTCGCCGAACTGCAAGGTGCAGGGATTTCTTGCCGCCGGGCACGTCTGTGCCGTGATGGGCTACGAGGAATACCCGCCCATTGCGGCGAAATATCACGTACCGATTGTCGTCACCGGTTTCGAGCCACTCGATATTTTGCAGGGCGTGCTGATGGTGGTGCAGCAACTGGAATCCGGCCGGGCCGAGGTTGAAAATCAATACACCCGCGCCGTGCGCCGCGAAGGCAACCAGCCGGCGCAGGAGCTGATCCGCAAGGTTTTCAAGGTCGTGCCCCGCAAGTGGCGCGGCGTCGGCGAAATTCCGCAGAGCGGCCTCGGTTTGAACGACGCCTATGCCGCGTTCGACGCCGAAAAAAAATTCGGCCTGGCCGACCATCACGTTGACGAACCGGCCGAATGCCTCAGCGGCCTGGTTTTGCAGGGACAAATCAAACCGCACGAATGCCCGGCCTTCGGCACGCGCTGCACGCCGGAGCATCCACTCGGCGCGACGATGGTGTCATCCGAAGGCGCGTGTGCGGCGTATTACCGCTACCGGAGGCAACCGGCTGAAGCTGGAAAATGAATTATTTATGCGGGAACATCGAACATTGAACATCGAACATCGAACATCCAATTTCATTTGGATGGTCGGGGACAAGACATTCGATGTTGGGCGTTGGGCGTTGGATGTTGGATGTTTTCATTTTTGAATCTTATGGAATTCAATTCCACCTGCCCCATTCCCATCTCGCAATACCCGCACGTTCTGATGGCGCACGGCGGCGGCGGCAAGCTGATGCACCAGCTCATCGGCAAAATGTTTCTGTCGGCATTCAACAACCCGCTGCTGGAAACGCAGCATGATTCGGCTGTGGTCGAATGGACCGGCAAAAAACTGGCTTTCACGACCGATTCCTACGTTGTGCGCCCGATTTTTTTTCCTGGCGGCGACATCGGTTCGATGGCCGTCCACGGCACGGTGAACGACCTCGCCATGAGCGGCGCGCGGCCGCTTTACCTCAGCAGCGCGTTCATTCTGGAGGAGGGTCTGCCGATGGAAACGCTCTGGCGGGTTGTCTGCTCGATGCGCGACGCGGCCCAGCGTTGCGGTGTGCAAATCATCACCGGCGACACCAAGGTCGTGGACAAAGGCAAGGGCGACGGCCTGTTCATCAACACCGCCGGCATCGGTGTGATTGAACACCCGCTCACCATCGGGCCAAAAAGCGTCCAGCCTGGCGATGCCGTGCTCGTAAGCGGCGATTTGGGCCGGCACGGCATGGCGATCATGGCCGTGCGGGAAGGGCTGCAATTCGAAAGCGCCATCGAAAGTGACTCCGCGCCGGTGGCGGATTTGATTTTGGAACTGCTCCGCGCCGGAATCGAAATCCACTGTCTGCGCGACCTGACCCGCGGCGGCCTGGCCAGCGCGCTGAACGAAATTGCTGAAGACGCCGGCGTCCGCATCGCCGTCGATGAAAAATTGATTCCTGTGCGCGAAGACGTTCACGCCGCGTGCGAGATGCTCGGCCTTGATCCGCTGCACGTGGCCTGCGAAGGCCGGTTTGTGATGTTTGTCGCGGTGAAAGATGCGGAACGCGCCCTGCAAATCATGCGTGGGCACGAGTTGGGCGTGGCTGCGGCGTTGATTGGCAAAGTCGGCGAACATTCCTCGCCGCTCGTCACGTTGAAAAGTGCGATAGGTGCGAGCCGGATTCTTGACATGCCAAGCGGCGAGCAGTTGCCGAGGATTTGTTAAGGACGGGCAGCGCGCACAATGAGGGGTAATTGACAACAAACCGCTCTTCCCGCATTGGCGGGACAGAGCGGCTTTGTTGTAGTGTCGAGGCTGCGGCTCGACACGCATTCGACCGCAGGCCGAATGCTAAACTTACTTTTTCTTCGCGTTCTTGGCGGCCTCTTCTTCGAGGGCTGCTTGTGCCGCTGCCAAGCGGGCAACGGGGACGCGGAACGGTGAGCAACTCACGTAGGTTAACCCGAGACGATGGCAGAACTTCACGGACTCGGGATCGCCACCGTGTTCGCCACAGATGCCCAGCTTGATGCCAGGACGGGTCTTGCTCCCTTTCTCTACCGCAATCTTCATCAACTGACCCACGCCCGTCTGGTCAATCGTGGCAAACGGATTCTTCTTGATGATCTCGTGTTCCTGATACGGTCCAAGGAACGAGCCGGAATCGTCGCGGCTCATTCCCAGGCAGGTTTGCGTAAGATCGTTCGTGCCGAAGCTGAAGAACTCGGCGGTCTGCGCGATTTCGTCAGCGGTCAACGCCCCGCGCGGAACTTCGATCATCGTGCCGACGAGGTAATTCAGCTTTACGCCTTTTTCCTTCATCACTTCCTGCGCGACGCGATGGACGACTTCGACCTGGAGATCAAGTTCCTTCTTGAACCCGACAAGCGGGATCATGACTTCGGGCTTCACCTTGATGCCGGCCTTCTGCACTTCGGCGGCAGCTTCAAAGACGGCGCGGGCCTGCATCTCGGAAATTTCGCTGTGAACGATGCCGAGTCGGCAGCCGCGGAAACCGAGCATCGGATTGAATTCGTGCAGTTCCTTCACGCGCTGTTTAATCTTTTCAACGGGCACACCCATCTTCTTCGCGAGGTCCTGCTGCGCTGCGTCCTCGTGTGGGAGGAACTCATGCAACGGCGGATCGAGGAAACGGATGGTGGCCGGATAACCTTTCAGCGCCTTGAAGATACCGACGAAATCTTCTTTCTGGTAGGGCAGAATCAGCGCCAGTGCCTTCTTCCGATCCGCCAGGTTGTCAGCAAGAATCATTTCGCGCATGGCATCAATGCGGTTGCCCTCGAAGAACATGTGCTCGGTTCGGGTGAGGCCGATACCGGTCGCGCCGAACGCGACGGCGTTCTCGGTCTGCTCCGGCGTGTCGGCGTTGGTGCGCACTTGGAGCTTGGTGACTTTGGAGCACCAGTTCATCAAGGTGGCGTACATGCCGTAAGTCTCGCTCTGCTTCGGATCAAGCGTCTTGTCAACCAACACCTGGACGATCTCCGACGGTGCGGTCGGAAGCTGTCCGCCATAAACATTGCCGACGGTACCGTTGATGGACAGAAAATCTCCTTCCTTGAAAGTCTGGCCACCGGCAGTGACGGTCTTGGCGTTATAGTCAATCTGCAATGCGGCAGCGCCGCACACGCAAACCTTGCCCATCTGACGGGCGACGAGCGCCGCGTGTGAACTGACGCCACCTTTGGCGGTCAGGATGCCTTCCGAGGCGATCATGCCGCGCAGGTCTTCGGGCGACGTCTCATTTCGGACGAGCAAAACCTTTTCGCCCTTGGCCGCAGCAGCGTCCGCACGGTCAGCATTAAGATAGAGCTTGCCGCAGGCGGCGCCGGACCGGCCGGGAGGCCCGTGGCGATAACTTTCGCGGCCTTCTCAGCTTTCTGGTCAAAAATCGGAGCCAACAATTGGTCGAGCTGGTCGGCTGGGTTGCGGCGAATGGCCGTCTTCCAGTCAATGAGCTTTTCCTTGTTCATGTCCATGGAGAACTTGAGCGCGGCCATAGCCGTGCGCTTGCCGTTGCGGGTCTGGAGCATGAACACCTTGCCGTCCTGGATCGTAAATTCGAAATCCTGCACGTCCTTGAAGTGCGTCTCCAAAGTCTTGCGGATGTTGTCCAGTTCTTTGTAGGCGGCGGGCATTTGCTTCGCCAATTGCGCGACGGGTTCGGGTGTGCGGACGCCGGCGACGACGTCTTCGCCCTGGGCGTTGATGAGAAATTCGCCGTAGAACTCTTTCACGCCGTTGGCCGGGTTGCGCGTGAACGCGACACCGGAACCGGAGGTGTCACCGGTGTTGCCATAGACCATGGCCTGCACGTTGACAGCCGTTCCCCATTCAGAGGGAATGCCATACTTGCGGCGATACACGATGGCACGATCGTTCATCCACGAACCGAACACGGCGCCGGCAGCGCCCCAAAGCTGCTTCCACGGGTCCTGCGGAAATTCCTTGCCGGTGCGCTCCTTGATCAGCGCCTTGAAACGCGTGACGAGCTCCTGCTGGTCGGCGGCGGTGAGCTTGGAGTCTTCGATGTCCGTATGATACTTCTCATGCTTGAAACTGTGGATGACAACTTCAAACGGCTCGTGATCCTCGTCTTTAGTCTTCTGGACACCCATGACGACGTCGCCATACATCTGCACGAAACGACGGTAACAATCCCACGCGAAACGCTCGTTCTTCGTCGCGGCGACAAGCGCGAGCACAGTTTCGTCGTTGAGACCAAGATTGAGAATCGTGTCCATCATACCGGGCATTGAGTCGCGCGCGCCGGAGCGGACGGAGACGAGCAACGGCATCTCGCTCTTGTCGCCAAACTTCGTGCCCATGATGTTCTCGATGAACGCCACACCGGCTTTGACCTGCGGGTCGAGTATCTTGGGATAGGTTTTCTTGTTCTGGTAATAATAGGTGCAGACCTCGGT
The DNA here is from genome assembly GCA_963714605.1 of uncultured Verrucomicrobiae bacterium. Lineage (GTDB taxonomy): Bacteria > Verrucomicrobiota > Verrucomicrobiia > Limisphaerales > CAVQOW01 > CAVQOW01. The sequence continues at coordinate 69,254 of CAVQOW010000010.1, forward strand.
GGTCATGGTGAAGCCCGGAGGCACGGGCAGCCCGATGCGGCTCATTTCGGCGAGATTGGCGCCCTTGCCGCCGAGCAGCGGCTTCATACCGCCGTTGCCGTCGGCCTTTTTGTTTCCGAAAACGTAAACGTATTTGTTCGATTTCAATGCTTTAGCCATAAATGTTTGTTTTCCAAATAATCTTGGTGATGCTCTCAATTCGTAGCGAGAAAACCGCAGAAAAGAAGCGGCGGGAATCTAACAGAGACGGGTTAAGTGTCAACGAATCAGTCGCCCCGGCGACCCGAAAGGCAAAAAACGCGCAATCAAAACCAAAATCCGTGGAAAAATAGGTTAAACCACGAATTCACACGAACGAATTTCACCGCAGAGACGCCAAGACGCGGAGTCAAACCGCGAAATACACGAACCACACGAAATCTTTGACGCGAATTGTGAACAACCCAAGCTTGTGTCTGGTAAGATGCTTCGTTATCCTGGCGTCGTGTTGCGGGCGTCGAAAGCTAATCGTGGTGCGGCGATAACAGCGAGACAGCGCGTGATTGTGCCTGATTCTCTGGTCGCCGCCGTGTCCAACTCGGGACAAGGTTACGGGCGCACCTCACGATTTCTACCGCTATCCCGCCAGATTCTCGCCGGTCTTCGCGCGCGAGGCGATCAGAACATTTCACCAAGCCAGGTGACTTTGTTCTCGATCCATTTTGCGGCGGTGGCACAACGCTGGTGGAAGCATTGTCGCTTGGTCGTCGTGCCGCCGGAATGGATGTAAGTTCGCTCGCCGCTTTTCTGGCGCGGACAAAGACGACGCCGATTTCAGTGCGCGACAAGCGGGAAATTGCCGAATGGCTCGCCACTTTGGAAAAGGAAAATCCGAGGGCAAATCTTGATTCTTACGAAGCCGTTGACGCCGAGACTTATTATTATCTCCGCAATCTACCTGATGAAGCGCGAGCTTTTTTCTTCTGGGTCTTTGAACGTCTGACGAATTTACCAACATTGAGGCAGCAAAAATTTGTGCGGCTTGTTCTTCTTGGCGCTGGGCAATGGGGGCTGGATTGTAAGAACAAAGTGCCGACGACTGCTGAATTCAAAGCCGAGTTCTGCCAACGTCTCAACGCCGCAACCAACGATTTCTTTGATTACGTTTCAGCCATCGCAGCCGCGAACGAACTGCCACGTTGCCAGTTGTCATCAATGCGGCGCGTCATTAATCGCTCGTCTGAAAAATGCGGTGAGGATGGGCGGATTCCAGAGTCGTGGCTTCCGGCCAAACTCGTTTTGACTTCGCCGCCGTATCCGGGTGTTCACGTGGTTTACCATCGCTGGCAGATTCTTGGGCGCAAGGAAACGCCTGCTCCGTTCTGGTTGGCGAACCAGCGCGATGGTGCGGGCGAATCGCATTATCTTCTTGGCCCGCGTGATGAAGATGAGTTGGTGACTTACTACGCGCGGCTCAAGTCCGTGTTTTCGTCGGTTCGGGCGTTGCTCGACGAAAATTCCATCGTTGTGCAACTTGTCGCGTTTTCAGACCCGGTGTGGCAATTAAAGACCTACCTCGAAACAATGAAAGAAGCCGGTTTCATCGAGGCGGAAGCAGATTGCGTCGCGTCAGCCAAAGTGCACGGACGAATTTGGCGGGAAGTTCCCGGTCGCAAGTGGTATGCGAATAAGCGCGGCGAGATTCCAGCGAGTAAAGAAGTGATGCTCTTGCACAAACTCGCAACGTAAGCCTCACGTTGCTTCGCCTGATGCCGAACCAGCAGCGACCTTTTCTTCATCAAGCGCACCCAGCGCATCAATCATCGGTAAAAGAAATGGCGCGAACGCCTTTGTTACTTCGGCCACACGCTGTTCGATGCTTTGCTTGGACGCAGCATCTTCATCCTCTTTCTGGGCGGCTTGTTCCTTGCGTTCAAGATTGTCTTGGTAAATCAACGCCAGACCGGTGAGCATCATTCCCAATTCAAAACGCGACCTGGCAACCTTGTCGTCTTCGCCGCTACGGAGTTCATACTTCAGAAACCGTTGAAGATGGATGTTGTCGGCATTGATGAAAAAATCATACACGACTTTGTCTGGCTCACCGTTCCCCGTATCCGCGCCCTTACCGCTGTCTTTCACGATAAGCGCTGTGTGTTTGTCGAACGGTGGACTTTGATTGCTCCACTGATCTTCTGTGATGCGAATACATTCCGGCAATTCAAGTCCGCCGGGCATTTCGCGCTCATCGCCTTCATCTCCTTTGGGCGGCCTTTTCCGCTCACCTTTGCCTCCGGCTGACTCGGCCGGCTTCTGAAGCAAAACGGAAAATGTGTTCTCGAATGGTTGTAGTTGCGTTGCGTCGTCCACGACTGCGACGAATTTCACCTTGTCGCCGACCTTGCAGCTTTCGGGAAACTTTATACTCAAGTTCGCAATGCCATTTTGAAGATTCACATTGCTTGCGAAGTCCAAATCCTTCACCGGACGTTGCTCCGCTCCGTCGAGGACATAAAGTGTGAACGTACCTGGGTCAATGCTGCGGCTGAAATAATCATTCACAGCGTCCGTCTCAAACGCAATGCGGCAACGCATGTTAATGTGCGCTTCGCGGGCGAGTTCGCTGCCGTGATCTCTGCCTTTGAATTTAAAATAGGTGGGATAAGTTTTGCCTTCGTATGGTTTTTCTCCTGCGCCCGCTTTGGCTTGCTTAAAGGGATTTGATGCGTGCTTACCGAACAGGAACAGATTGGCCAGCGTCGGAGAATGTTTTAGAAGTGACTCCAGAATCTGTTCAAGAGGCTTTGAGTCTTCCATCCGTGATTCAATTTCTTCCCGCCGCCGGCGTTCGCGCAGAGCTTTTAGTCCCGGCTGATTTTTCAAAAATCTTCAAGCTCCTGTTCAAGTTGTTTGCGGAGTTCGCCATCCCGCAGCCGATCACGGCTGTTCATGAAAAGCAATTCACGCCCACGGCCAGTAATCTTTGTGCAGTCAACAATTACTAAAACCGAATCAGCGAGATATGAAAGCCCAACTCGTGTTCGCCGGAAAAAATCCAGTGTGAGATACCCATGCGTCTGTCCATTCACTGTAAAAATGATGCCCTCGGATTTGCGATACGTCTCTGCCCGACCTTTTTTGAAAGCGAAAATTGTCGCAGTCATCGGCTCACCAGCGCAGGTCATCTCGACAGAAACGGGAAAATCCGGTTCAAGATTATCACCTTTGCCTTGTTCGAGGCGGATGGCAAAGCCAGCAAGATTGGTTTCATAACTGCGATCTTCATCACCGCGATATGCCGCTCTACATTCGTGGAGTCGAATGGGCAAAGCAGGTTCAGGAATCAAAACTTCCAAACGTGCCAGAAGGCCACTTTTGCGCAGGATGTGCGAGCGGTGTCCGGGCATCAAATACTCATAGAGTTTGATGAGCGAGCCAAATTCGGCTTCGCGGGCATAAGGATTCGCGCCATCGGGGAAGATTGGCATCGTGTCAGATGCGAAAGTGAGAACCTCGCCTTGCTGCGGTCTTTCATCCGCGCCGACTGGCGCAAGAAAGGTATAGGAAGAACTCCGGCGATTTCCAGAAGGGTCTTCTCGGCGCACTATGGTAAATCCCCATTCGTCATCGGTAGGGTGAGCAAAATTGCCGTTAAGAATTCGCGGACTGCGACGGCTTAAAATCAGTTGTAAATTCTTATGTCCGCAAAATTCCAAAACGCCTGTGCCGCCCATGTTGAATTTACCCTGAACAAAAGGAATGCGAAGTTTGTTAGACTTTTCCAACGAGAGAAACGTATCAGGAAATTTGCGAGGAGTCTGACCTTCGCCCCAATCAGCAATTGTGATGCAAGGATCGCCGTCTTGAACTTTCATGCCAGTTGCGGCGAGAGTGATACCGCGAGCGACGTCGCGACGCTTTTCATTATCCCACGCGCTGATTTGTCCACCGAAGATGCTGCCGCTAGCGCTTCTGTCTTCAAAAAACCGCGCTACTGCTTCGCGAATGCTCTGTGGTGCAGTTGGTGATTCTGGATTATTGCCGCGAGCCAAACACTCATGCATCAGTCGTGCATCTACCGAATTGACCAACTTTTCAACGAGAGCGGCGTCTGGCCTGTTTTGTTGGTTGCCGATGGTGCTGAAATTATTTTCTCTGTCGCCGTAGAGCCGCCAAACACGCTTGTTATTCCAATAGCCAGCCTCAGTTAGGATGCGGACAATTTCCGCTTCGCTGTCCGCTTGCATGAGCGCAAGACAAAGTTCCTTCTTCTGATTGTTGTTCATCGTTTCCCTGCGTTGTTATTTCAGCCAGTTGATTTTGATTTCCTTTTCCAATGCCTTGAATTCCGGGTCGCCGGTGACGAGTTCGACTTTCTTTTCCTTCGCCAGTGCAGCCGCAAAGGCATCGGCCAGGCTGATTTTGTAGCAGGCTTTGAATTCGGCGGCGAGGTCGGCCAACCGGCGGGTTGCCGGATGAAATTCGATGGGCGCGGTTTTCAGTTCATTGGCGATGATGGCCCACGCTGCGTCGCCGTCCTTGCGCCGGATGATGTATTGCACTTCGGCGTAGTTGACCTCGGTCATGTGGACGGGCTGGTCGCGCTGGCCCGCGCGTTCGAGGATGAGGGACACGCTCTCTCCGCCCGGTTCATCCCGGAGCAAAGCCAGCAGCGCGTAACTATCGAGAACCGGTGCTGCGGGCATACTTGGCTTCCTCCAGTTGTTTTTCCTCGCGCTTGTGTTCGGCCATCTGCTCGGCGAAAGGCTTTTCGCCCGGCTTGCGTTTCAGGATGCCGCGCAGCCGCCGGATGCTGGTGGCGGTGACGGGCTTGATGAGAATGCCTTCCGGCGTGCCCTCAACGTAAGCCCGCGTGCCTTCTTCGATTTCAAATTCTTTTCGCAAACGTCGGGGAATGACCACCTGGCCTTTGACCGAAAAACAAACCGTTTCTACCTTTAGTGCTACGCTCATGTCTAAATCCTACATAAAATAAAAAGTAAGGCAAGAACTATTTTGTTGGAAGTTATTCACAGTGTTGCCGTGACTTCTATTGTCAAAACCCTCGAATATCAACTACATATCATCGTATCAAGATGCGTTGATTTTTTATTTGCCTTCCAGAAAGCTTTCCGTTAGTTTTGCGCCGGTTAATTTGCATTCAACCGATGCCGGACAGAATCGAACATCTGCAACACCTGTTGCGCGAACGCATCGTCATCCTTGACGGCGCGATGGGCACGATGATCCAGCAACGCAAGCTGGATGAGGCGGCGTTTCGCGGCGCGCGGTTCGCGGACTGGCGCGGCAAAGACCTAAAAGGGTGCAATGACCTCCTCAATCTCACCCAGCCGCAAATCATCGAGGACATCCATCGCCAATATCTCGAAGCCGGCGCGGATATCATCGAGACCAACACGTTCAACTCGCAGTCCATCTCGCTTGCGGATTACGGGCTGGAATCGCTCGCCTACGAGCTGTCGAAAGCCGGCGCGGAATGCGCGCGTCGCGCTGCCGACAAAGTCATGGCCGCGCAACCGATGCGCGTCTGTTTCGTCGCCGGCGCGATTGGACCTACAACAAAAACCTCTTCCATCTCGACCGATGTCAACAATCCCGCCGCTCGCGGGACGACTTACGACAAACTGGTCACTGTGTACGGCGAACAGATCCGCGGTCTGCTTGACGGCGGCGCGGACTTGCTGTTCGTCGAAACCATTTTCGACACACTGAATGCGAAGGCGGCGTTCTTTGCGATCCTAAAGTTTTCGAGGATCGCGGCGTCGAGCCGTTCTCTTTTTCCGCCGGAGTTGCTCAATCTCAAATCTCAAATCGCATATCGCAAATTCCAGTGCTCGCATCTGTCACATTCATCCAAGCCGGAAGCAATCGCGGTGTTACCGGGCAAACCGTCGAAGCGTTTTGGAATTCCATCTCACACGTGCCGCTATTGAGCGTCGGCATGAATTGCGCACTTGGGCCGAAAGAATTGCGTCCGCTGATCGAGGAGCTTTCCGGCATTGCGCCGATTTACGTCAGCGCATATCCAAACGCCGGACTGCCGAATCCGCTCTTGCCGACGGGTTTTCCCGAAACACCGGAAACGCTCGCGCCCCAGTTGCGCGAGTGGGCGCAGAACGGCTGGTTGAACATCGTCGGTGGTTGTTGCGGCACAACGCCGTCGCATATCAAAGCAATCGCCGGCGCCGTAAAAAATTTGTCGCCGCGCAAAGTTCCGGCGGTTGAGCCTTACCTGCGATTGAGCGGGCTGGATGCACTAACCGTGCGTCCGGATTCCAATTTCCTCAACATCGGCGAGCGCACGAACGTCGCCGGATCACCGAAGTTCGCCCAGCTCATCAAGGCCGGCGATTACGAAGCCGCGCTGACGGTTGCACGGCAGCAGGTCGAGAACGGCGCGCAGGTCATTGATGTCTGCATGGACGAAGGGATGATAGACGGTGTCGCGGCGATGACGCGCTTTCTCAACCTCATCGCCTCCGAACCGGACATCTGCAAAGTGCCGGTCATGGTGGATTCCTCGAAATGGGAAGTCATTGAGGCCGGATTGAAATGTCTTCAAGGCAAAGGCATCGTCAACTCGATAAGCCTGAAGGAAGGCGAGGAAAAGTTTTTGCATTATGCGAAACTCGTCCGTCGCTACGGTGCTGCGGTCGTCGTGATGGCGTTTGACGAACGCGGCCAGGCCGATTCGTTCCAGCGTCGCACGGAAGTCTGCAAACGCGCTTACGATTTGCTCGTCGGTAAAGTTGGTATCCCGCCGCAGGACATCATTTTTGATCCGAACGTGCTGACCGTCGGCACGGGCATGGAGGAACACGCGAATTACGCCGTGGATTTCATCCGCGCGACAAAGTGGATCAAGGAGAATCTACCTCATGCGAAAGTCAGCGGCGGCATCAGTAATGTTTCTTTCTCATTTCGCGGCAACAACGCCGTGCGCGAGGCGATGCACAGCGCGTTTCTTTTTCACGCCATCAAGGCCGGACTCGACATGGGCATCGTCAACGCCGGGATGCTGGCGGTCTATGAGGAAGTTCCGAAAGAGTTTTTGGAATTGGTCGAAGACGTTTTGCTGAATCGCAAACCCGACGCCACCGAGCGGCTCATCAAATTTGCCGAATCGGTGAAGCAAAAAGGTAAAACCAAAGTCGTCGAGGACGAATGGCGCAAGGGCACGGTTGAGGAACGGCTCAGCCACGCGCTCGTAAAAGGAATCGTGGATTTCATTGATGCCGATGTGGAAGAGGCGCGTCAGAAATACGCGAAGCCGCTACTCGTCATCGAAGGCCCGCTCATGGCGGGCATGAATGTCGTCGGCGATTTGTTCGGAGCTGGCAAAATGTTTCTACCGCAGGTCGTCAAAAGCGCCCGCGTGATGAAGAAAGCCGTCGCTTATCTCCAGCCGTTCATGGAAGCAGAAAAGAAAGCCGCAGGCGGCACGCACAAAAATGCCGGCAAAATCCTTATGGCTACTGTCAAAGGCGACGTGCATGACATCGGCAAGAACATTGTCGGCGTTGTGCTGGCGTGCAACAACTACGAGGTGATTGACCTCGGCGTGATGGTGCCGTGCGAAAAAATCCTCGCCGCCGCCCGCGAACACAAGGTCAACATCATCGGCCTCAGCGGACTCATCACGCCGTCGCTCGACGAAATGGCGCATGTCGCCCACGAGATGGAACGCCAAGGTCTGAAGCTGCCGTTGCTCATCGGCGGCGCGACGACGAGCAAAGCGCACACTGCGGTGAAGATTGCACCCGGTTACAATCAACCGGTGGTCCATGTCATTGATGCGAGCCGAGCCGTGCCGGTGGTTAGCAATTTGATTAGCACCGAGCAAAAACCGAAGTTCGCCGCGCGAATCCGCGACGAATACGACCGCGTTCGCGCCCAACACGGTGGTCAAACGGCAAAATTGGTTTCGATTGAGGAAGCTCGCGCCAACGCGCCGAAACTGAAGTTCGACGATTTGCCAAAGCCGGAGTTCACCGGCGCGCGAAAACTTTGTTCCGATATAGGCACAATTTCGCTGGCCGACCTTGTTCCTTTCATTGACTGGTCGCCGTTCTTCCACACTTGGGAACTGCGCGGTGTTTATCCGAAAATTCTCCAGCACGAAAAGCACGGCGAAGAAGCGCGCAAACTTTTCGCCGACGCCCAGAAGCTGCTCGACAAGATTGTGACCGGGAAACTCCTCAGCGCCTGTGGCGTGTACGGCTTCTTCCCTGCCAATCGCGTCGGTGACGACGTGGAACTTTACGCGGATGAATTGCGTTCGATAGTTTTGACGACGTTTCACTTCCTCCGGCAGCAAATCGAGAAGGGCGACGGTTCGCCGAACTGGTGTCTGGCCGATTTTATTGCGCCCCAAAATGCGCGGCATCACGTGCCACGTGTCATGTGTCACGATTATATTGGCGCGTTCGCCGTCACGAGCGGGCATGGGCTCGCCGAACTTGTCAAAAAGTTCAAGGCCGACCACGACGATTACAACGCCATCATGGCCGAAGCGCTGGCCGACCGGTTGGCGGAGGCATTCGCCGAATTCCTGCACAAGCGCGTCCGGGAAGAATGGGGCTTCGGCAAATCCGAAAAGCTGGCGACTGAAGACCTCATTGAAGAAAAGTATCGCGGCATCCGCCCGGCGGCGGGTTACCCAGCGTGCCCCGACCACACCGAGAAAGGAACTTTGTGGAAGTTGCTCGACGTGGAGAAAAACACAGGCATCAAGCTTACGGAAAGTTTTGCGATGTGGCCTGGCAGTTCATGTGAGCGGACTTTATTTCGCACACCCGAATTCAAAATACTTCGCCGTTGGCAAGCTGGGTCAAGACCAACTGCTCGATTACCACCTCCGCAAAGCAATGAACTTGCAGGAAGTCGAGAAATGGCTTGGGCCATACTTGAATTACGATCCGACCAAAGTCGACAGCCCCGGAAACGCCACGTCCAAGTGCTCGTGTGGCGTGGCTCATCGTTGACGGAGTAGTCTTCTATATTCCAGACGGAATTCATTACAGGCTGTAGGCGATAAAGCGCTCGACAGGGAATGAGTTTTTGCTTAAAAGAGACATCGTCGCAGAAGGGAGAACTATGACGACGCAAGTTCAAGCAGTCAAAATGGTGCCGGTGGACGCGAAATTCATCGAGGCCGTGGGTTACGTGGAGTCCACCCGTCAGTTGTACATCAAATTTCTGAACTCGCACACGCTCTGCATGAACAACGTGCCGGGCTTTCGTTATCAGGGACTGATGGCCGCGCCACGCATTGACGCCTATTACAACGCCTACATCAAAGAGCGATTTCTGACGAAGCAAGTGGAACTGCCGTCGCTGATTTGAAAAGTTTCGGTCGAGGGAAGAAGCTGCCATTCAATTGGCCGAAAACTGCGTGATGTCGTTCGCTGGTGGGATGTTCCGGCTTCATCGGTATGAACGCCGAATTGCAGTGTTGTTTACCCTCGTGGCCAAAAGCGCAGCCAGAAACGTTGCGGCGATTGAATGAGGATTTCCCGCAGCAAATCCTCCATGCTCACAGCTTCAGGTTCGTCGAGCCGTCGCGCAAGAACCAAGGCGACCAGATATGCCACTGCCGCCGCTCCAAAGAAAACCGTGTAGTGATTCCATTCCAAACCCAGCCACGTCGTTTGCCAGGAGCCGATGGCGTCGATGAGCATCCCCAAAATGATGGGAGCGACGCCGAGTGTCACGTTGCCCACGACCGAGTAGATCGCGAATCACCGGCAAGGCACGCCGCTGCAATCAGAAACGTGACAAAGCTGCCAAGATTCATTACGGCGGCCTCGCGCGAAAGGTATTTACCGCGCAAGGTTGGCGGGACGAGTGTCGCGATCCACGGCAACCAAGCACAGCTCGAAATGCCGCGGGAAAGATTGAAGCAAAACAGCAGAAGCAACATCAAAGAGAGCCGGGCCATCGGATTGAGCAGAGGCGAAAATAGCGGCACGACGGCCATCCCGAAAATAAACATGACGCGCGTGCTCCAGCCGGCAAGGACAAATCTTTTGTAGCCGTGGCGCCGCACGTACGAGGCGGCTGGGATTTGGAAGATGACCAGCAGCGGCATCATGCCGGCGATGATTCCGAGGACGGTGGCGCTGGCATCGAGCGTTTTGGCGTAAAGCACCATCGGACTGCCCAGCACGATTTGAAACGACAGCGCGTTGAAGACCACAAACAGAAAGGCGTTGTGCATGCCGTGAGGGAACTTCACCGTTCCCACAGGCTCTTCGGCAACACCGGTTGTAATTGTTCGGTCCATCAAGCTGACAACGCATCAGGTGCACTGCGAGCGGGGAGCACTATCCTGTCCTAGTTTGGAGATTGTCCAGCAGATTTGCGGAAACGCGATGCCGAAATCTCCCGGTGTTGGTCTTCCGGGATTCGCCCGACGGGGTTCGGGATTTTTTTTGAATGGAATTTCCTGATTTTTGTCTTATACTAACGATGAGTGAAGCGGGCAATGCCAGACCGAAGCAAGGCAACAAGCCAATGCGGGTGGGGCAAGATCAAGGTAAGGCCACAGGTGTTGACCGCGCTAAACAAACTCCTAACTGTAAATAAATCCATGACCAAGACGTTAGATTCCATCACCGAGGCCATTCGAGACACAAAACATCCGTTCCGGAAGGTGGATCATCAGCCCAAGAAGGCGCTGAAACACCGTTACGAGCGGAGGAAAATCAAGGAATTCCTTCACTTGACCGATTGGCAGACACAAGAAATAACCGTTTGACCCGTTTTCAAAACAGAGAAAGAAAGGCCACGCATCCGCGTGGCCTTTCCTTTTGGAAATTCGATTGCTGACAAATTAGGCAACCCAGCGTGGTGGCGGAGCAGAGGATTACTTCATCAACAACGCCTGGCGGGCGCGTTTGATCGCGCGGTTCAGCCGGCGCTGGTAGTGCGCGGGCAAGGCCGTGTATTTGCGCGGCAGGATGCGCCCCTGGTCGGTGACGAATTGCCTGAGCAGGTTGATGTTCTTGAAATCGAGCGCGTCCACGGTGAAGTCGATCTTGGGTTTGGTCGGGGCGTGCGCGTTTCGCCATAACCACGGCGCGTGCCGCGCCGGTCCGGTTTGTCAGTATGGGTCTTGCGAGGCATAACTTATTTGATTTCGCGATGCAACGTGTGGCGGCGCAGGGACGGATTAAACTTCATGATTTCCAGCTTTTCCGTCTTGGTCTTTTTGTTGCGGGTTGTCGTGTAGCGTGACGGAGACTTGCCCTGCTTGCGCGCCTCCGTGCATTCGATGGTGATGATTTCGCGAGGCATAAATTATTCTTTCTCCTTGGCCTTTTCTTCCGGTTCCTCTTCCTCCTCGACCTCGGCCACGCCCGTGCTGTCCACGGTGCCAAGTTGTCCCAAGCGGCGCGAGCGCAAAGCGCCTTCGCGCTCCAGTTGCGCCTGGGCATTCACGGTGAATCGCGTCCACGGGATCGCCTCCAAACGCGCCTTGGGAATCGTTTTGCCGGTCAATTCACAAACGCCGTAGGTGTTCCGCTCAATGCGTTTGAGCGCTTCCTCAATTTCATAAATTGCGTCCTGATCGGAAGAAAGAAGGCTCAGCGCGAAATCGCGGTCGAAATTATCCGTGCCTGAGTCGGCCATGTGAAGGCTGTAGCCGGGAATCTCCTGCGCCGATTCCTTGGCCAGACCGGTTACTTGGCATTGCAACTGCTCGCGCAGTTCCAACAAACGAAAGTAATACTTTTGCCACTCCGGCTTGATTCGCTTTGGTTTGCTGTCGTCGCGGTTCTTGGCCACGGGCCGGCCAAGAATTGCCGCGGCCGTCGTCAGGCCTTGCTGCGTATTCCGAAATGATGTTTTTTTTGCCACAGTTTTCTTCGTAATCACTACTCAAAAATCCGACTTTTTAACTTCAAATTCCGCCCACTCAACGTCGCGCATGTGCACGGTTCCCAAAAGGGTGCGGGAATGTAGCAAACGAAACTGGATAATCCACTAAAATCTTTGAGAATTTTCGCTTTTGCCACGCAACAGCCCATAAAACCGCACCCGGCAGCGTTTATCCCTTCTCAATGCAGGCGTAGGCGTTGTGGTTGTGGATGCTTTCCTGGTTTTCCGCCTCGACCTTGTACCAAACCACATCCGGATGAGCATTGAGCTTCAGCGCGATGTTGCGGACCAAATCCTCGACGAACACTGGATTGTCATACGCGCGCTCGGTGACGGCCTTTTCGTCCTCCCGCTTGAGCAAGGCGAACAACTCGGAACTGGCCGAACTCTCGATGATCTCAATCAAATCCTCGATCCAGATGGGCTTGCGAAAACGCACTTGCACCGGTCACTTCGCCGCGCTGGTTGTGCGCGCCGCGGGCGCTGATGGCTTTCGAGCACGGACAAAGCGTCGTTACGTTCGCCTTGACCGTCAGCAGAAATGCGATTTCCTTCTCGCACGCTGCCGCGTCGAAGCGCGCCGTGTAATCCATCACACTTTCTTTGCCCGACACTGGCGATCTCTTCACCATGAAATACGGGAACTCCATTTCCAGATGCGACGTGGCCGCATGAAACTTCTCCTGCATTGCGTAAAGGATGTCCGGTATGTTTTCCACGTGCATGACGCTGCCATGCGCGTTGAGCACCTCGATGAACCGGCTCATGTGCGTCCCTTTGAACTCCTTGGGCAAATCCACGAACATCCCGATGGTCGCCACCGTGTTCTGCACGCTGTGCGCCTTGTCTCGGACCTGAATTGGAAACCGCAATCCGCGCACGCCAACCTTGTCAATGCGCAGTTCGCGATGGTCGCGCTCGCTTTGCTTGTCGTGGAGTTTGGGACGGCGTTTGCCGCCAGGATCACGAACAGCCGCTGACGCTTTGCTGTGGGTCAGTTTTGCCATGGCTAGAAGTTAGCAAGAGGGTTCTGTTTTGCAAAAAATATCGCCTCGCCCTGTCGTCCTGCTTTTCCAGGACAATCCACGTGGTCAGTTGGATTTTGACTTGTGGACGCATGATGTTTATTACGCATCCATGAATTTGAAATCGCTGTCGGTCGGTCTTGTCATCCGTTTCACGACCGCGCTTTTTTGTTCAAGCCTGGCCGCAGCCGAAACTTTCCGCGTCGCCACATACAACGTCGAAAATTATCTCGACCAAACCACCGAAACGCGACACGAGGTCAAATCCCCAGAAGCCAAAGCCAAAATCCGCCAAACCCTCCACGCCGCAAATCCCGATGTGATCGCCTTCGAGGAAATGGGCCAGCCCAGCGCGCTCATGGAACTGCGCAGTTCGCTCAAAACCGAGGGACTTGACTATCCTTATTGGGAATACGTCACTGGGTATGATACGAACATCCATGTCGCCGTGCTCAGCAAATTCCCCATCATTGCGCGCCGACCCCATACGAACGACAATTTTCTTCTCAGCGGACGCCGCTTCCAGGTCAGCCGCGGATTTGCCGAGGTGGACATCAAGGTCAATCCGGCATATCAATTCACGCTCATCGCAGCCCATCTGAAATCGCGCCGCCCGATTCCGGAAGCCGACGAAGACGAGTTGCGGCGGGAAGAAGCCAAGCTCCTGCGCGAAATCGTCAATGCGCGCCTTGAAGCAAATCCCAACGCCAACATCGTCGTGCTCGGCGATTTCAACGACGTGAAGGACTCGCGTTCGACGAAAGAAATCATCGGGAAAGGCAAATTCAAACTCGTGGACACACGCCCCGCCGAGCGCAATGGCGACAACCAACCCAACCCGACAAACCCGAAATGGGAACCGCGCAACGTCACATGGACTTACTACTACGGCGTCGAAGACACCTACAGCCGGATTGATTACATCCTGCTCAGCCCCGGCATGGCGCGCGAGTGGGAGCCGAACGAAACCTACATTCCCACAATTTCAAACTGGGGCATCGGGTCGGACCACCGGCCCATCGTGGCGACATTCACTGCCACCGACAAATAGCCGCCACGCAACCGAAGCATCGTAGCACGATTACTTTTTGCCTCTCGTAAAACCCGGCCGTGGACGGATCGGTGGCGGAATGGGAATGCGCTTGGGCGGCAACGTTGGTGTGGACGGAGACGCCGTCGGCGGCGTGACCGAAGACTGTGGCCAGTTTTTCTGGGCAAGTTCCACGACTTGACTGGCAACATTGGCGGCAGGTGATTCCGAAACCTTTGTCCCGATTGTTTCAATTCCTTTTGCCAGCCAATCCTCGGCCTTCGTCACCGTCTCGCCGATTTTCGTTTCGGGAAATTTCATCTCGCCGATCTGAAAATCGGTAAGCGACTTGAGTTTGTCCACGGTTTCACCCGCGGTTCTGACGACTTCAGTCCAACGGTCGCCCACTGTCGCCAACGTATCGTACCCGTTCACAATCCAATCGAGTTTGCCCGTCTGGATATCCACGACCAAACCGTGCACCGGCACTTTCGGACCGATGAGCGGACTGTGCCGGACAATGTCGCACGCCTTGATGACGTTCTGCCGCTCGCTGCCGAACATGCCGAAGTAATCATTGATGTTCTCCGGCAACACGCGCCGTTCCACGCCCAGCGCCTTCAGCTTGTCGAGCAACTGCGTCGTCGTCGTCTTGCACACCTGACAATCCGTGTGGCCGATGATGGCGATTTCCTTGCCGCCCTTGACCGCGCACGCCAGCGCCAGCGACCGCATCGTGCTGCTGAGCGGCGCGGTGATGATGTTGCCCGCATTGCGCAACCAGATGAAACTCTCTTCCGGAACTCCGAGCACGCCCGGCATGAGCCGATTCAGTCGCGGGTCAACGCACGTCAGCGCCACGACCGGCAATTCGCTCTCGAACTCCGCCACATGGACTCCGGCGTTTTGATCGCCCGCAACCGCGCGACTGTTCGCTTCGATAATGGCTTCAAAAAGGCGCATGGCTGGCATGGAATTATCCCTCTTGCCTCAATTGGTCAAACAATGAATCAAAAGGCCGCCTCTGCCGGTCAGTTTCGAGGTCGCCCTTTTTGTTTGCAGTTGCGGCCCAGGCAAGTTCAACTCTGGTCATGCTGACTTTTGAATGGAACGCGAACAAGGCCGGATCAATTCTGGCCAAGCACGGTGTCAGCTTTGAAGAAGCGGCGACGGTTTTTGGCGATCCCGCTTCAATAACAATTCCAGACCCGGCGCACTCGCAAATGGAAACGCGATTCGTCATCTTGGGCCGTTCGCATCAAGGAAGATTGTTGGTTGTCATCCACACCGAACGCGGCGATAATATCCGCATCATCAGCGCGCGGCACGCGAGCCGGCGCGAAAGAAAAAGCTATGAAGAAACCATCGGCTAAACCGGCGGTTAAAGATATGCGGGCGGAATATGATTTTTCGCGCGGCGTGCGCGGCAAACATTTCCGACGCTACCATCGCGGCGCGAACGTGGTGGTCTTGGGGCCGGACGTGGCCAAGGTTTTTTCCAATGCCGAAACCGTGAACGATTCTCTCCGCGCGCTGGCGGGCATCATCCGCCGACAAAAAGCGGTAGCGAGATAATTTCCTTCTCCGCGCTGGGGAGAAGGTGGCCGGAGGCGGGATGAGGTGGATCGCCGGCAACCGCGCGACTGTTCGCTTCAATAATGGCTTCAAAAAGGCGCATGCCGGCTTTACTTCATTTCCCGTAGGAAATCCTCAATCTCTACTCCGCCATCACGCAATGCACCTTTCAGCGTGAAGCGGTCAACTTCGTCGTGAAAAGGAAACACGATCAACCTTCCATCGGGATGCTTCATCTTCACGTGACTGCCTTTGCGATGAATCTCCTGAAAACCCAGGCGCTGCAAAGCGGTCAACACCTGTCTGCCGGACAGGAGCGGCAATTTCATACCGTCAATTCGACCACTTCGCGTTTGCCTGCCAGTTCTTCGGGCGATGGTTCAAGATAGAGATCAATCGCTTCCCGGATATTTATCAAAGCCTCCTCGCGTGTCTTGCCCTGTGACCAGCAACTCTTCAGCGACGGACAATGCGCCACGAAGTAGCCGTCCTCACCGGGTTCAATTATCACTTTCAAGTTCATGCCATTTGCCTTTCGTTCACGGGTGCAATGTAAACCGGCCAAAATCGAAAAGCCAGTTCATCGGCAAACTCCGTCGGATGCAAACCGGCGTTTTGATCGCCGGCAACCGCGCGACTGTTCGCTTCAATGATGGCTTCAAAGAGGCGCATGGCTGACATGGAATTATCCCTCTTGCCTCAATTGGTCAAACACTGAATCAAAATGCCGCTTGCGCGCAGTTCAACTCCGCAAATGCGAAGTTCGTGACCGACTACAAGAATGCCCGCATTATTGTGGATTCAACCGGCCGTAGCGCGAGAACTTACTTTGCTCTTTTAATTGTGAGTTGAATTGATCGAATTTGTGCAACTGTTTGAATTCGTAGCTGCCAGATTCAAGTGGGTAATGCTTATTATTGCTTCACGGCGAATTTCGTAAACAGTTGGTTTGTTCGTACTGCCCCTCCATTCTGCCGGCCCACCGGCTTCATTGGTCGAAGCGAGAAGAACAATACTACTATTCGCATCAAGCAAAATCATACGGTTTGCTAAAAGTCCATTTACCACGTTTGTTGGTATTGAATTTAAAAATCTAGCGTCAAAATCTAATCGAACGGGATGAGACATTGTATAATCCCCACCACCTTTCGCCAGCCCGCCGCAGACTCCAGCGACCTGTCGGTCATCGCGTGAACGGCTGAGGTTCATGTTGAATTTACGATTTACGATTTGCGATTTGCAATTGCGATTGCGATTTTCGATTCACGCGCGGTTGGAAGTGCGGGCGGTTTTTGCCGATGAGACGACGATGGCCAGGATTTCATCGGATTCTTTCATCAAATCTCGAAGCAGCGATTCCTTGATATAATTGTTTTCCACCAGCAGTTCCATCCAGAACAATGATTCATCGCATTCTTCTTCAACAATGCGAAGCTTGTTGATGAAGTCCGCGCCGGATTTCGCCCGACAGACAGCGCGGTAATTCGCACCCACAGAAGTCCCGCTACGAAGAAGCTGTTTTCCGAGTGTTTGCGCAACCCAATCACCCGGCAACGCAGAGCAGAGCTTCACGACACGATTGGCGTAAGTCTTCGTCCGATCTTTCATTTCCTCGCGCGTCATAGGATTTACGATTTACGCGCGCCTTTTGATCTCGTCATCTGTGACATGAGCGTTGCGCATCTGTTTTCGTTTGAGTTCACAACAACCCAGCAGGCATGGATTTTCGACAGACTCGTAAATCGTATATCGTAAATCGTCAATTTATTCGTCTTTTTTGCCCATCGCCTTTTTAAGTGCGGGGACTTGTTCCAGCAATTTCTCAAACTTTACGCCGGTCAAACTTTCCAACACCGGCGGCAACTGGCTGATGATGGTCGTCACGTCGCCGGTGAGCTTGCTCGCGCCGCCGCCCGGCCCGTTGCCGGAATTGATGATGACCATCTTCTCAGTCTTGCTGAGCGGCTCGCTGATCTTGCCAGCGACTTCCGGCAGCACGCGCACAATCATTTCGATGACGGCGGCCTCGTTGTATTGCTTGAAGCTTTCGGCTTTGTTCTTCATCGCCTCGGCAGTCGCCTTGCCTTGCGCTTCGATGACGGCGGCTTCGGCCAGACCACGCGCTTTGTTCGCTTCGGCTTCGGCGATACCGGTGGCCTTGGCGACATCCGCGTTGGCAAAACCTTTGGCCTTGGCGGCGGATGCAGCGCCAGCGGCTTCGGTTTCGAGTTGGAACTTCGTGGCGTTGGCGAGCGTCTCGACTTTGTAGCGTTCGGCGTCGGCGGGTTTCTGGACGTTGGCTTCCAGTTCGCGCTGCTTTCGTTGAATTTCCTGCTGTTGCAGCTCGATTTGCTTCTGCTTCTCGATGATTTGCACCTGCACTTCTTCCGCTTTCACCAACTGGCCGGTCTTGAATTTCTGCAAATCATACGCGAGGTCGGCCTCGGCTTTCTTCTGATTCACCGCGGCCTGATATTGCGCGACGTTGGATTGATAATCGCGTTGCGCCTCGGCGACCTTGGTGTCGGCGGCAAACTTCGCTTCCTGTCCAGCCTGCGTGGCTTGTGACGACTTGATCATCGCGTCGCGGTCGGCTTCGGCCTGCGCGATCTGCGCGTCGCGTTTGACCTGCGCGATACGCGGTTTGCCGAGCGCTTCGAGGTAACCCTGGCTGTCGCGAATGTCCTTGATCGTGAAGCTGACGATGCCGAGACCCATGTTGGCCATGTCGCCCGCGGCGACTTCCTGAACCTTGGAAGCGAAGGCATCGCGGTTCTGATAAATGTCCTCGACGGTCATCGTGCCGAGGATGGCGCGAAGATGGCCTTCAAGCGTTTGCATCGCGACCCCTTTGATTTCATCGGTCGTTTTGCTGAGGAATTGCTCGGCGGCGGTGGCGATTGAAACGTCATCTCCTTTGACCTTGATTTGCGCCACGCCATCCACGCGCACCGGCACGCCCTTGCTGGTATAGACATCCTGCTCCTGCTGCACGTCAATGGTGAGCAGTTCGAGCGACAGAATGTCCACCTTTTCAAAGACCGGCCACACGAAGACGCCGCCGCCTTTGACAATGCGGAAGCCGACGTCGCGCGCCGCGCCGTCCGGATCCACGATGCGGTGTTTGCGCCCGGAAATGACGAGCACCTGGTTCGGGCCGACCTTGGTGTAGCGGCTCGCCCAAATACCGGCGAAGATGAAGAAGACCAGCATGAGCGCGCCCACGCCCATGATGACGGTCAGCCATGGAATTTCGCCTGCAACGGCAAGAATAGGAGTCAGGTTCATAGGATGATTTATTGGTTTGGGTTTGGATGATTTACTTCACAAGTTCCACGAAAAATTGAGTGCCGACGACACGCGTGATTTTGACCGTCGCCCCGGCGGGAACGGCGACGCCTTTCTCGGAACGCGCGGGCGCGGTATAACGGGTGCTGGATTGCACGTAGGCGATTTCGCCAACGCCGTTCTCAGGAATCGGCGTAACGATGGAGGCGGCCTGGCCAACCAAGGTCGCCACTCGGGATTCGCTGGAGCTTTGCGTCTTGCTGAACATCGTGTTGAACAGCCAGAACGCAGCCCGAGCGATGCAAAGGCCGCCGACGATCGAAAGCGGCGCGCTGACCCAGCCGCTCGAAGTCGGCTCAATCCGGCTGAAAATGATGCCCAACGCGCCAAATGCGGTGACGAATGTGGCGAGCACCGTGGGGCTGAAAAAAGAAATCCCCGGCATGCCGCTGTGATCAAAGCCCGCTTCGGCGTGTCCGCCCGTTCCAACGTCAACGTGGCCGTCATGGCCGCCGAAGAAGTGGCCGGCGACGGCGCTAATGAGAGTGAAAAGAAGACCGACGACCAGACAGATTGCGTAAATTATCATAAGCCCTCGCTGAGTTCGTTTTGTTGGCCAAAGTTAAAGGCCAACGCGCACTGTAGGCAAGCAGGAATGCGTCTTTCCCCAACAGAAGGAAAAACCAGTTTGACAATTTTGCGCGGCCTGACTGAATGAAGCCATGACGAATGTTCCTGCGGATTTAAAATACACCAAGTCGCACGAGTGGGTGCGGGTCAGCGGCGCCACTGCGGTCGTCGGCATCACCGACCACGCGCAGCATGAATTGACCGACGTGGTGTTTGTGGAGCTGCCTGAAGTGGGGCGCAAAGTGAAGGCGGGCGACGCCTGCGCGGTCGTCGAATCCGTGAAAACGGCCTCTGATATTTATTCGCCCGTCAGCGGCGAAATTTTGGAAGCGAACAAGTTGGTTGTGGAAGACCCGGCTTTGGCGAACAGCGAGCCGTACGCGAGCGGCTGGTTCTTCAAAATCAAACTTTCCAATCTTGCCGAGTTGGACGGACTCCTGACGCCTGTCAAGTATTCGGCACAAATAAATCCGGCGTAAAGTGCTGCTGACCTCTTGCAATTTTCCCGCCCTCCACGAGAGTCTAATCGTGAAATCGAAACAGGTCCGATTGTTTGTGAAGCTTTACTGTCCGTGGTGTCATCGCGCAATGCAGTGGCTCGACAACCACGGCATCGAATACGAGAGAATTGACGTGATGGCGAACGAAGCAGCGTATGCGGAGATGATCCAGCTTTCCGGCCAGGAACTTGCGCCGGTGATTGAAGTGGATGGAAAAGTGCTTGCCGATTTCGGCCCGGAACAATTGGCCGTGTTTTGGAAGCAATGGGAAGAAAAGCATGTCCCCGCCGACTCTCGCTGAACCGCCCGCGCGTCCCCGTTTGCCGGAATGGCTGCGCATCAAGCTGCCCACCTCCGATTCCTTCGGTCGAACGTGCAGCCTGCTTGACGAACTGAAGCTCCACACGGTCTGCGAAAGCGCGAAATGCCCGAATCACTGGGAATGCTGGAGCAAAGGCACGGCCACGTTCATGATTGGCGGCGACCGCTGCACGCGCGCCTGCGGCTTTTGCGCCGTGACAACGGCCAAACCGTTCGCGCTCGACCCGGACGAGCCGAAGCGTGTTGCGGAAGCCACACGGCGGATGCGGTTGCGGCACGTCGTCATCACCGGTGTCGCGCGTGATGATTTGGCGGACGGCGGCGCAAATCATTTTCGCGAGACGATTGAAGCCGTTCGCGGGTTGAATCCTCGCACTGTCATCGAGGTGCTCGTGCCGGATTTCAACGACCGCGATGCTTCGATTGACACCGTGCTTTCGGCAAATCCGCACATCTTCAATCACAACCTCGAAACCGTGCGTCGGCTCACGCCTGCCGTGCGTTCGCGGGCGACCTACGACCGTTCGCTGAGCGTGCTCGGCAAAGTGAAGACAAAACGCGGCGATTCGGTTTACACGAAATCCGGCATGATGTTCGGTTTGGGTGAAACCGAAGAGGAGGTGCTGACGGCGATGCAGGACTTGCGCGCCGTCGGTTGTGAGATTCTCACGTTGGGCCAGTATTTGCAGCCCACATTACGACACTTGCCCGTGAGGGAATTTATTACGCCGGCGAAATTCGCGGAATATGGCGGCTTGGCGCGGGCGATGGGTTTCATGCACGTGGCAAGCGGGCCGGTGGTCCGCAGTTCCTATCATGCCGATGAATTTATGCTGCCGTCAGTGCGGGGGTAGGCCGGGCGGTTTGTGTGTCAGCATCAGGTAAAACGCCGCTCCAGCGATCAAAAGAGCGATCAGCACACTGGCGCACGATCAAAATCATTCTCAACTTGCGGGCTTGTTCGATCGTTTGCTGGGCTGACATCTTTTCAGTTTCCGCAAACAACGCGAACTCCTTGTCGAGTGAGGCAACGGCTTCGTCGCTTTTCAGTTGTAACGTCAGCCATCCCGATGCGGCCTTGTCCCACATCGTCGGCAATCGCTGCAACGTGTCGGCGTTTGCGGGCTGAAGGCCGATGCGATTCCAGAATGGGGCGTTTTCGCGCGTCCAAAGCCGGGCCGTCCCGTGATTCTGGGTGAGGGATTGAATCGGTTCCAAAGCAGAACGCGCAGTTGGTCGGCCTCGGCGAAGTCTGCAAAGGCCTCGCTGTGAATGCAGGCGTGCCGTCCAACAATCTGCAATCCCACTCCGCCAAGGACTTTGCCCTCGGCGTTTTCGACCACTTGAAATTCGGTGAGGCGCTTTTCCAAATCCTGCGTTGGAAGACGCAAGGACTCCCATATTGTTTTCAACGTGCCAAGGTCTTCGACGGTGGCGCGGCGCGCATGATAGTTCTGTGAACTCATCCGGCTCGTATCTTAAGTACAGACCGGCAAAATTCAAATTAGAAAAATTGGGTGCATTCCGGGAAAGCATTCCCAGCAAAAGCTTGCGGCAACGGCACGGCTGCTTGTATGAATGGCGTATGAATGGCGGGCGCAAATTCCGGTTGGGCGTGCTCGGTTCCGGCAAGGGATCGAACTTCGTCGCCATTGCCGATGCCTGTGCCGCCGGGAAGATTCCCGCCGAGGTCGCGCTGGTCGTCAGCGACGTGGACGGCGCGGGAATTTTGGAACACACCCGCCAGCGCAAACTGCCGGCGCAGTTCATTCCACCCGGCAAGTTTCGCACGAAGCTCGACGAGGACGCGGAGCGCGTTTACGTCGCCACATTGCGGAAAGCGCAGGTGGACTTGATCGTGCTCGCCGGTTACATGCGGGTTTTGAAAGGGGAATTTCTCCGCGCGTTTGAAGACCGGATTGTGAACATCCATCCGTCGCTGTTGCCGTCGTTCCCCGGTTTGGAAGCGTGGAAGCAGGCGTTGGATCATGGCGTGAAGGTGACGGGCTGCACGGTGCATTTCGTGGACGCGGGCGTGGATGCCGGGCCGATCATCGGGCAGCAGACCGTGCCGTTACTGGACAACGACACGCCGGAGACGCTACATCAGCGGATTCAGGTGGCAGAGCACGAGCTTTATCCGAAATGCGTGGCGGCGATTGCGCGAGGCGAGATTTTGGTTCAAGGGCGGCGGGTAATTTGGAAAAAGCAGGCGTGAAACCGGAACGTTTAATTGCTTTTGCAGCATTGTTCGGTTTGCTGGCCGGTTGCATTAGCGGGCAATACGCTGAAAAGCCCAGCGGCCAGAAACTGGAAGATACCGACGAATTCAAAATTGACGCCGTTGTCTATGCCTATCTCCTGCAGCGGCACGACTGGAATGCAGGCGGCTACACCGCGATTTTTCTCAAAGGCAGCGACGCAGAAGTCGCACGGATGATGCGGATTTTTTCTGATCACGTTCCGCCCATCAAATCCAGCGAACGGGCTGAGCTTCATCCGACTTGGGCTCCGATTGACAGAGACACGGGCAAGTCAGCGGTGATTTTGAGTGTGGACGCCATGGATTCCACGAATGGAATGGTCGAAGCCATCGGCCGGTGGTATGCGGGCGTTTTAATGTCTGGCTTTCACGTTTTTGAACTGGGAAAAATTGACGGCGAGTGGAAGGTCCAAAGCGTGAAGTGAAGAAAAAGTTCGCTTTACCGCGCCGAACTTGGCAAATCAATCCAGTGACGCGCGTGAAGGGATCGGCGAGGGCATATTCGCGACCGTGCAGCAAAAGCGATCTGCGGAAAGATTTTGAATGAGCAGAAAATTAAGATTTGGTTTGCCGAAAGGCAGTTTGCAGGAAGCCACCATCCAGAAAATGGCCAAGGCCGGATTCAACATCCAGGTCAGCAGCCGCTCCTACGTTCCGTACGTGGACGATGACGAGCTGGAAATCCGGCTGATCCGCGCGCAGGAAATCAGCCGCTACGTCGAGCACGGCTATCTCGATTGCGGCATCACGGGGCACGACTGGATCGTGGAAAACGGGTCGAACGTGCACGAGGTCGGCGAGTTTTTGTTCAGCAAAGCGACACGCCAGCCGGCGCGGTGGGTGTTGTGTGTGCCGGAAAATTCCCCGATTAGATCGGTCAAGGATTTGAAGGGCAAACGCATCGCGACCGAAGTCGTCAATCTGACGAAAAAATATCTCAAAAAACATGGCGTGAAGGCGGCTGTGGAATTTTCGTGGGGCGCGACGGAAGTCAAGGCGCACGAACTGGTGGACGCCATCGTGGAATTGACCGAGACCGGTTCGTCGCTGCGCGCGAATAAACTGCGTATCGTGGACACGCTGCTGGCTTCGACGCCGCGGCTCATCGCCAATCACACGGCTTGGAAGGACAAATGGAAACGGCGCAAGATCGAGACGCTCGCGTTGCTGCTTAAGGGTGCGCTGGAAGCGGAGGCCAAAGTAGGCGTGAAGATGAACATCGCCGAAAAGGATTTGGCGAAGTTGCTTCAAAGTTTGCCAGCGCTGCGGAATCCGACGATTTCCGCCTTGAGCCAGAAAGGCTGGGTCGCAGTCGAGACGATCATTGACGAGCATGTCGTACGGGAGTTGATTCCGAAGCTCAAGATGGCGGGCGCGGAAGGAATTATTGAATATCCGTTGAACAAAGTGGTATACTGAACGCGAAACCTATGGGTTCACTCAAAAAACGTCGTAAAGCAAAAATCAACAAGCACAAGCGGCGCAAGAAGCTGCGTCTGCATCGTCACAAGAAGCGCACTTGGCAGAAATAAGCCTCGCTGCCGGGCTTCCTTGATTCACACCCACGCCAGCGGCGCAGTTTCCTCGCCGCCGAGCGTGGGTTATTGTTCTGCATGAAGCATCGTTATTGCATCTTGATGGCGGGATTTGCCGTGAGCGTTCTGCTCGTGGTCGGGTGTCGGATTGCGCCTTCGGATCACCCGGTGCGGAGTTCCAGCAATTCAGAGAATGCCGGGAATTCCAGACAGACAGAACGAACGTCCGAAGCCGCGCTAGAGATACGTGCCGCAGCCCATGCCCATTACGCTGCGGGCGTCATCCATGACCTGAACAACGAGACGGCCTTGGCATTGGAGGAATACTGCAAGGCAGCCCGCAACGATCCGGAGGACGAATCACTCATCATGGAAGTCTCAGGCCGATTGCTGGAAAACAATCAACCTCAAAAGGCGCTGGAGGTGTTGCTTCCCGCCGCGTCAGGGCCGAATGCCTCCGGGAGGATTTTTGCGCGGCTGGGCGTTGCTTATCTGCAGCTTGGCCAGGACAAACAGGCGATTGAGGCGAACCGCATGGCCATCAAACGGTCGCCGCGCTCACTCGCGGGGTATCAAAACCTTTTCCTCGCTTTTCTCCAAAACAAGCAACCGAAGGATGCGCTGCGAATTCTTGACGAAGCGGCAAAACAACCGAACGCCGACGCGGAATTTCTCATCGGCATCGGCGAGCTGTACACGAACTACATGCTTCAATATCCGAGCCAGCGTGAAACTGTCCGAAACAGCGCCCTGACAGCGCTGGCCCACGCCGAAAAATTGGAGGTCACCAGCCCTCAACTCCGCCTCAAACTGGCCGACGGTTTTTTCTTGCTCGAGGACTACCAGAAGGCTTCCGCGCTTTATCTGAAGTTGGTGGACCAGTTAAACGATTTTCCCTTCCTGCGCGAGGCCGTTCGCGCCCGGCTCGCGGACCTCTACCTGCGCGCACAAGACCGCAAGCATGCCATGGAACAACTTGAAGCCATCGTGCGCAGCGATCCGTCGAACGCGCAAGCCTACTACTACCTCGGCAGCATCGCTTTTGACGACAAACGGTGGGCGGACGCCGCGGAATTTCTGAAGCAGGCGTTGCTGTTCAGCCCGGATTTGGAACCGGCATATTATGACTTGGCCAGCGCACAAATTGCGGAGGATCGGGCTGCTGACGCGATGGCAACACTGGCTGCGGCGCGCGGCAAATTTCCACAAAACTTCCTGAACGAATTTCTGACCGGCATCGCCTGTTCACAGCAAAAGGATTACACCAACGCCATCAACCATTACACCGCCGCCGAGGTCATCGCACAGACCACGGAGCCGGAGCGGCTGACCGCGGCATTTTACTGTCAGGTGGGTGCCGCCTTCGAACGCGAAGGCGACCGTGGCAGCGCGGAAAAATACTTTCAGAAAAGTCTGGAGCTTGATCCTGATGATGCCGAGGCGCTGAACTACCTCGGTTACATGTGGGCCGAGCACGGCGTGAATCTGGACAAGGCGCGCGTGCTGATCGAAAGGGCGCTGAAAATCGAACCGAAAAACGGGGCCTACCTCGACAGCATGGGCTGGGTGTTGTTCAAGCTCAACCAACCCGCCGAAGCGCTCGACTACGTCCTCAAGGCGGTTGAATTGATCAAAAAACCGGAAGCGATACTTTACGATCATCTTGGCGACATTTACGCTGCGCTTCACCAAATGGACAAAGCCCGCGAAGCCTGGCAAAAGTCGCTGGCCCTTGAACCAAACGGCCAAATCCGGCAGAAGCTGGAATCAAACAAACCGAAATGAGCCTCCCCGCCTGCGATGTCGCAGACGTTCTTGACGACATGGAATACCAATTTGAAAAGCACTACACGCGCGATGAGGCGCGGGCGTTGTTGCCCCAGCTCCGTCAATGGCTGCAGCAGCTTGACCATCTTCATCGGCGGCTTGATCATTACGACAAGCGTCTCAATTCGCTGATGAGCGCCGGTCATGATGCTGGGGGAAATCTTGTCAACGACTGGATCCGGAACTTGGCCGACATGCAGGAGATCTTGTCGGAATTTCAGAAACGTGAAATTCTCATCAAAGATTTGGAACGGGGACTGGTGGATTTTCCGGCCATCATCGGCGGCAAGGAAGTGTTTCTTTGCTGGGAAAAAGACGAGCCGGATGTCGAATTCTGGCATGACCTCGACACGGGTTTCACCGGACGCGAACGCCTGTAGCACCAGTTCCACGCATGGGCATAATCCGCCTCAACTCGTCGCCGGGCTTGCCGAAGCCAGACGTGTTCCACACGAAAAACAGAAATTGGAATGCGGCGGGCACGACTGTCCGCAGCCCGGGCAGTCCATGTGCGCCATCGCGTGGCGATGGTGGATGATGAGGTTGCGGATGTACGGAATCCACGTGAACACGTAGGCAAAAATGATCACGTAATGTTTGTCGTAAAAAACGGCGAACAGCAGCAACAGCAGCGAGCCGATGAGGCTCAACCACCAAAATGCCATCGGCACCACCACGCGTTTGAGTTTCTCAGTCGCATACCATTGCACAAAGAAGCGCGAGAAAAAGACGGCGTTGCCCGACCAGCCAACCACATTCCAGAAAACATCCCAGGAGTTCCAGTCGTGCCCAAAAAGATTTTTCAACGAATCCATGGGCAAAATTAAGCCCCAGTTGCGCCCGGCTGACAAATCAAATCACGACTTCTCCTGGTTGAGATGAATTGTTCGCGCCGGGTTTTCGCTTTCGTTCCCCTGACTGAATTGCTACAAACGCGTCATGCCTTCCAAGCTTACAATCGGTTTTCTCGGCGCGGGCAAAATGGCGACCGCGCTGGCGGCGGGCTTCATCCGCGCTGGACTGGTCAACGCCAGGCAAATCATCGCCAGCGACCCGTTCGACGGGGCGCGGAAAAATTTTGCGAAACAAGTCGGTGTTCCGCAGGGTGGTATCACGACAACCAACGTGGCGGTGGCGAAGTTCGCGAGCGTACTGGTGCTCGCGGTGAAGCCGGACCAAACGGGCGCCGTTCTATCAGAAATTCGCGGGCATTTCACACAGGCGCATTTGCTCATTTCCATCGCGGCGGGTGTGCCCATCGCCAAATTGGAGAGTGCCTTGCCCGCCGGCGCACGGGTGATCCGCGTCATGCCCAACACGCCCGCGCTCGTCGGCGCCTCGGCCACGGGATTTGCCCTCGGCAAATCCGCCACCATTGCGGACGGCGAACTGGTAAAGAAACTTTTCTCCGCCGTCGGCGTGGCGTTTCCGCTCAAGGAATCGCTGCTCGACGCGGTGACGGGTTTGAGCGGCAGCGGCCCGGCGTATGTTTATCAATTCATCGAAGCGTTGAGCGATGGCGGCGTGGCGGCGGGATTGCCGCGCGACGTGGCCACGAAACTGGCCGCGCAAACCGTGCTCGGCGCGGCGAAGATGGTTCTGGAAACCGGCCAGCATCCCGGAGCGTTGAAGGATCAAGTCACCAGCCCCGGCGGCACGACGATTGAAGGCTTGCACGAATTGGAAAAAGGCAAACTGCGCGGCACCGTGATGAGCGCCGTCCGCGCCGCGACGGAAAAATCGAAGAAGCTGGGGCAAAGTTGAGAACACTTTTGCGCCCTGTGTTGTTCAATTCAAATTAATTCTATGGAAGACGAATCTAAAAATAATTTGAACGACCCCGAGCGATTAACGGCAATTCATGACAACCAAACAACCAACCAAAATTTCCAACCCAAGCCATGCCATTTAGCTATTGCCCTCGCTGGTTTAACTGTTTTTTTGTCTTTTTTTGGATCCTCATTTTTTGGGCGCCATACAGAATCAGTTGCCATGTATTTCTTCTGGCCCTTGTATTGGTTCGCACAACATTTTTATCCTCGAGGTGGAGGTGCTTGGTGGATTCTGTTCGTCATTACTGTTTTTTTTATCTACGCGTATTTAGTTTGGTGGCTGCTAATTTTTGGCCTCATCAAATCGTCAAAGCATTTTCGATGGACTTTGGTTATGTGCGCTCTTTGTGCCGTAGGTTTGTTCTTGTCGCTAAAATCCTACCGATCGCAAGTGGACTGGACTTCGCGAGGATTGAACCCCAACCGACTTGGTTACAAACCTTCCGTCGTGCTACTGGCTGGAACAGTGGATTATCGTTTTACTGATTCGGAAACGCACTGGGTTCGTGCTGGAACAGCACGATTTGAAATTCGGATGTGTGGATACGACCGTTACTATGAAATGCTCTGGACAGGTAACAGCCGAACCTACAACACATTTGCGTTTACGCGCATTGCGCTGACTAATTTTTACGGAACCTGGAATCGAAGTTTTGCAGGTTCAGGTCATCATGGGCGTGGTGGCAGTAGTGAAGGTGCTTACACGGGACTATTGCCGGGGCGCAGGCTATGGAATGGCAACGAATTTGTTGGCGTCACTGACGAATTGACCGTCACCAATAAAAACCAGTCCGAAATATTCGCTAAATTTCAACAATTTGGCTCATACAAAATCCCTGGCGAGATTGAATTTATAGAAGGCGACCACCATGAGCTTTTTGTAGTGCGAAGGGTGGAATTTTTGCCGCAGCCAAACGAGGAATGGTTTGATTTGGTTCGCGAAAAATATTTTGGAAACGACCAAAAGTTGAGAGGAATGGACTTGGGCGAGCCGGTTTGGTGAAATTTCAACTCCGCATCGTCCACACATCCACCGCTTCCATGCCAGCGGCGTGAATGGCTTGCATTCCCAAATCCGCGTCTTCGTAAGCGCGGCAGAATTGCGGCAGAACTGCTGTTTCGCAGGTTGTCAGACGCCGCATCTCCAGATAAATTCAAAGGCGTTGTTTTGTCCGATTTTGAATTATGACCGTTTGGAACATCATTTACATCGTTGTCGCTGTTATTGTCCTTTTCGGGGCGGCGGTTTTCGTCCACGAATTCGGCCATTACTGGATGGCGTTGCGACGCGGGCTGAAGGTGGAGAAATTCGCCATCGGCTTCGGCCCGAAAATTTTTGGCTGGACGAAGAACGGCATCGAGTATGCCTGGCGGTTGATTCCCGCCGGCGGGTTCGTGGCGCTGCCGCAGATGGTCACGGCGGAGGCGCTCGAAGGGAAATCCGATTCCGCCGAACCGCTGCCGCCGATTTCACCGCTCTCGAAGATTCTCGTGTCGTTCGCCGGACCGTTCATGAACGTGGTGTTCGCGTATGTCATCGCGACGCTGCTGTATTTCATCGGCCTGCCGGTGCCGGTCAGCCCGCCGATCGTCGGGCATGTGGACCCGGCGTCGCCCGAAGGCCAGATGGGCATCCGCGAGGGAGACCGGGTGGTAATGCTGGACCACAAGCCCATCAAGTCGTGGGAGGAGATCATGGAATACACCATGATGGCCCGCACGAATGTGATCCCGGTGGTGATGGTGCGGGGGAACGTCACTAACACTTACAACCTGACGACCAAGGTGAGCGAGGTCATCGGCTTGAAGATGTTGAACCTCGATCCGCGCGAACATCCGGTGGTCGGCGAGGTGGAGAACGGCATGCCGGCGGCGGCGGCGGGCATCCAGCCCGGCGACAAAATCCTGTCGGTGGGCGGGATTCCGGTCCCAGCAAGGACCGGATGATCGAGCTGATCTCCAAGGCGGCAGGCAAGCCGTGCGAGATTGTGTTTGTCCGCCAGAATGAGCAGAAGCGCGTGACGGTCACGCCGCGCTACGATCCCGTCAACAAACGCGCCCGCATTGGGGTGATTTTCGGCACGGGCGTTTACGAGGTGCAGCATCCGACGCCGTGGGCGCAGGTCAACGATGTCGTTAACAAGATGGTCAGCACATTCGCGGCACTGCTGCATTCCAAACAAACCGGCGTGGGGGCGAAGGATTTGTCCGGGCCGGTGGGCATCTTCGCCATGCTGGCCGCGGAGGTGAACAGCGACTACCGGCTCGCGTTGAGCTTCCTAGTGCTGCTCAACATCAACCTGGCGTTCATCAACCTGCTGCCGGTGCCGGTGCTGGACGGCGGCCACATCACCATGGCCGTCCTGGAGCGCATTCGCGGCAGGGCGTTGAGCGCAAAGTTCGTGGAATACCTCACCACCGTTTTCGCCACATTGCTCATCTCGTTCATCCTTTACGTGACGTTCTTCGACATCAAGCGCATCTCCCTGTTCCGCTATATGTTCAATTCGAAGCCGCAAATCCAGCAGCAGGAAACCGGCAACCCCGCCGTCGCGCCCGCTCCCAGCAAGCCATGAGATACTGCGAATCGCCCTACTTTTACAAACGCCGAAAAACGCGCGAGATCGTCGTTGGCGATCCCAACAACGGCGGCTTTGTCATGGGCGGCAACCATCCTGTCGTCATGCAATCCATGCTCACGTGCGACACGATGGACACGGCGGAGTGCGTGAAGCAAACGCTCGACCTTGTGGCCGTCGGCTGCCAGCTCGTACGCATCACCGCCCCGACGGTAAAGGACGCGGCGAATTTGCAGAATATCGTCGCCGAATTGCGGAAGCGTGGATGTAATGTGCCGATTGTCGCCGACATCCATTTCAAGCCTGACGCCGCGATGGAAGCCGTGAAATGGGTTGAGGTCGTGCGCGTGAATCCCGGCAATTATGCCGATTCGAAAAAATTCGCAACCAAGGAATACACCGACGAGCAATACGCCGCCGAGTTGAAGCGCATTGAGGAAAAATTTGCGCCGCTCGTGCTGGAAGCGAAACGGTTGAAGCGTTGCCTTCGCATCGGCACGAACCACGGCTCGCTTAGCGACCGCATCATGAACCGGTATGGCGACACGCCGCTGGGCATGGTCGAGAGCGCGCTGGAGTTTGCCCGCATCTGCCGCAAGCACGACTTTCACAACTTCAAATTCTCGATGAAGGCGAGCAACCCGAAGGTGATGATCGAGTGCTATCGGTTGCTCGTCGCGCGGCTGGAACAGGAAGGGCCGGACTGGAATTATCCGATTCACCTCGGCGTCACCGAGGCGGGCGAAGGCGAGGATGGCCGAATCAAATCCGCCATCGGCATCGGTTCGCTACTTTGCGACGGTTTGGGCGATACGATTCGCGTTTCGCTTACGGAAGATTCGCCCCGTGAGATTGAAGTGTGCCGCGACTTGCTGACGCAAATTCCGAGCCTTGCCAATCTGCAGCCTTCGACCTTCAATCTTCAACCTTCGTTTGACCCTTTTCACTTCGAGCGACGTGAGACGCCGGAAATCGAACTCGCTCTCGGCGTGAAATGCGGCGGCGAGCAACTCATCCGCGTCGTCGTCACGCACGCGACGTGGGACAAAGTCGCACCGAAGATTCGTCCCAAGGACGACGTGAAGCCGGAGGCGGTCTATGAAGACCTGAACGTCGCGGAAATTGATCCGATGCAGAACTTCGACATCAACTGTGACACGCAACTCGTTACCGTGAAAGACGGCGTCCCGCATTGCGGGATTACCGCATTTCGCTTGCTCGCGGCAAAGTTGAAACACCTGGGACGGAAAAACCCGATTCTGCTGAAAGATTGTCTAAGCTTCGATCCGACACCGCTCGAACCGAAAATCGCCTTGCTCCGCGCGTCGGTGGTCATTGGCTCGCTACTGGCGGATGGAATCGGCGACGCGATTTTGATTCGCGGAGAAAGCGGGGCGGGCCAATCGCTGCGGCTGGCTTACAACATTTTGCAGGCGGCGGGTTGCCGTTCGTTCAAGACCGATTACGTCGCGTGCCCGTCGTGCGGGCGAACGCTGTTCAACTTGCAGACTGTCACGGCGCGCATCAAGACGCGAACGGAGCATCTCAAAGGCGTGAAGATCGCGATCATGGGCTGCATCGTGAACGGCCCCGGCGAAATGGCCGATGCGGACTTCGGTTACGTGGGCGGCGCGCCCGGCAAGATCAATCTCTACGTCGGCAAGACGCCCATCAAATTCAATATTCCCGAAGCCGAAGCCGTGGAACGCCTCGTGGATTTGATTCGCGAACACGGAAAATGGGTTGAGCCGGAAATGGTGAATGCCTAAACCAATGTGTTAAGCCCCCATTCCTTGCTTGACATATAACGAGTAGAAATGCGCAAAAAATCCACTTTTGACATTTGAAGCAATATTTCGCCACCGATTTTGAGCGCTTCGGTTAATTTTTCCCTCGGCTCATCTTTCATCAACTCTGGATTGTGAATAAAAATCCATGTTTTGAGCGTCGTAAATAAAGGCACCGCTTCACGAGTTAAGGCTTCGTAAGTTATAACTGCATCAAGTAAAAATCCTTGCGGAGCTTCGGGGTTAAAATCCAATAAACCTTCAGGGTCTTTGTCCGCATGCTTAAAGAAATTCTCGTATCGGTTTATGGTCTCTCTCACCCTTTTTTCGTATCCTGGTCGAATACCTTCAATATCGCGAAGCATAGATGGAGCACCCCGCGTTTTCCCAATATCGTGAAGTATTTGGTGGGCAGCGGCTGCTAGCGTATGTATGGAAACAGGGTCTTGAGAAAAAAACCACAAGCGAATGGCTGTTTCCAGTCGCCTTTTCGCAGCGTCTGTTTTGCTAACCTTTATCGTTGGGCGTTTATCCATGTTTGATTGATTAGATTGAACACTATTTGCGATATTCTGGCCCGTCTAGAGGAATAATTGGCCAATGAATCTCAACGGGATTTAATCCT
This sequence comes from uncultured Verrucomicrobiae bacterium, assembly GCA_963714605.1. GTDB lineage: Bacteria > Verrucomicrobiota > Verrucomicrobiia > Limisphaerales > CAVQOW01 > CAVQOW01. Next base: position 101,954 of record CAVQOW010000010.1, read on the forward strand.
TCAGCCCAGGGTTGCGTCGCAGACGCTACCCTGGGTCAACCATCCAAAACAAATCCAACCCCAACGGGGTTGAATCATCATTCATCCGCCATGGATTCAACCCTTTCAGGGTTGATGAATTGTTTCCCTTTTCCCCGGTGTAGCCGATTTCATCGGCAACACCGGGCTGAATGATGCAATCCCTTCGGGATTGGGAAACCATTTGATTTCCCGTTCTAGAAAGGTTTCGCGCCTACGGTGCTTCGTTGACGGAGTTTGATTTTCCGGCCAATTTTTATCATTCGGCCGTGTGGCCAATCGGGGTGTTTTTGTTTGACTAATTCGCCCAAAATGTCCAGCCGCTGTTCCGGGGTGAGGGACAAATAATATTCCCGATCTGCCTTGTCGGCTTCAGCAAAGGAGCTAAAGATGCGAGCCACTTTTTCCACGCCAGAAGTTTATCACTTGGTCGGGATTACGGACGGGAAATTTTGAGCGTATTGGACAGCCCGATTTGAAAGTCAGCACCACCGGCTGTTGAGCGGTTTCAGGACTTGATCAAAAGCCGGTTTGCACGCAGCCCGTGTGTTGCGGGTTTGCCCGAAACATCGGCCAGGAACTTCGGGCGAGCGGTTCAGTTCCTTTGACGGCATACAACCCTTTGGCGGGATCCCAGCTTAACACGTACACGGTTCCGTCCGGCCCAATGACCGGCGACGAAGCCGACGCGTAAACCAAAAACACATTCCAGAGAAATTTCCCATCCGGCCCAAGCGCGAAGAGATGGCGGTCGTCTGAGGAAAAGAAGCTGGTCCCGTCCGCTGCAATTGCACCCGACGAGTCAATCTCGTCGCTGGGGGAGGCTTGCCAGATGGTGTATCGCCACGTCATCCGCCCGTCGCGGGTGATCGCGCAATAATTGCTGTTGATGCCGACATAAATGGTGCCGTCCGGGCCGAGCACAGGAGAGGATTCCGTGATGCCGCCGGTGTGGAGTTGCCATCGTTTCGTACCGTCAGGATTCAACGCGTAAAATTTGCCGTCCACCGAGGTGAAGTAGATCGTGCCTTCGGGGCCGATGGCGGGCGAAGAGATGATTTGTCCGCCGGTTGCAAACTCCCAACGCTTGGTGCCGTCCGGATTCAGCGCGTAAAGTTTTTTGTCGTGAGAACCGAAATAAATCGCACCGTCCGTTCCGATGGCAGGCGACGAAACGATCGGGCCGCCAGTGGTAAAATCCCATTTTTTGAATCCGTCCGGCGAAAGCGCGTAAAATTTTCCGTCCCACGAACCGAAATAGATTGTGCCGTCAACACCAAGGGCTGGCGAGGAATCCACCCAGCCGCCGGTTTTGTATTCCCATTTCTGTTTCCCGTCGGGACGGACCGCATGAAGTTTGTGGTCGCGACACCCGACATAGACCGTTCCGTCGGCGCCGATGGCTGGAGACGATTTCATTTCAAAGCCAGTGGAAAACGTCCACCGTACCGTCGAGTCCGGATTGATCGCCCAAAGTTTCCCACGGTAGGTCGAAAAGTAAATCACCCCGTTGGTGCCCACTGCGGGCGAAGCATCGCTGTAAGGTCCAATTTGAAGCGACCAAAGAATCGTGCCTTCGGGGTGGGCGACGAGGTTGCTGAAAGGCACAAGCAGCAGCCAGGCGGTCAGGAGAGGAAAGACAGCGTTCAAGTTGAGATGGATGTCATTCCGGCGGCGCGCCGACTTGTTCATGCCCCGAAAGTAAAGTCGTGACGCGCTCATTCCGCAATGACAAATCGCAACAGACGGAAATCGCCGCGATTCAAAACGCGGCGCTTGTCAAGGGCCGCCGCCGTCACTAACTTTCGCCCGTCTATGGAAAGAGTTGTCATCATCGGATCGGGCTGTTCGGGTTGGACAGCGGCGCTGTATGCCGCGCGGTCGAATTTGCAGCCGCTGGTTCTGACTGGCGCGCAGCCGGGCGGCCTGCTCACAACCACGACCATCGTGGAAAATTTCCCCGGCTTCCCCGACGGCATTGATGGTTACGAACTGATGACCCGGATGCAAAAACAGGCCGAGCGATTCGGCGCGCGCGCCAAATTCGGCACCGTCGAGGCCGCGGATTTTTCCAAGCGACCGTTTGTCCTGACGGTGGACGGCGAACCGGTGGAAGCCCGGACCGTCATCATTGCCACGGGCGCGAGCCATCGCCACCTTGGACTTGAAAGCGAAGCAAAGCTTGAAACCAAAGGCGTGACTTACTGCGCCACATGCGACGGCGCTTTGCCGGTTTTCCGCAATCAGCCGCTGGTCGTCGTGGGCGGCGGCGATTCCGCGTGCGAAGAAGCGCTTTATCTCACGCGCTTCGGATCGGTGGTTTATCTCATTCACCGCCGCGATAGTTTGCGCGCCTCCAAGATCATGGCCGGGCGGACGCTCTCAAATTCCAAGATCAAACCGATCTGGGATTCGGTGATGACGGAGATCCTCGACGTAAAGCAGGACAAAGTCACGGGCGTGCGTCTGAAAAACTTGAAGACGAATGCTGAAAGCATGTTGGATTGCGCGGGGGTTTTCATCGCCGTCGGGCACACGCCGAACACGCAGATTTTCAGAGGGGTGATCGAAATGGACGAAAACGGTTACATCATCCCCAAAAAAGGCACGATGACCAACGTGTCGGGCGTGTTCGTGGCGGGCGACTGCGCGGACCACGTTTATCGCCAGGCGATCACGGCTGCAGGCGCGGGATGTGCCGCGGCAATCGATGTGGAGCGCTACTTGGCCGCGCAAAACCAGTAATAAGAACCGCCTGGTACCAGAAGCGGTTTACGTGTCATTGACTTGTCCAGATGGTCCCTTTCGCGGATTTCGTGAAGACCAAAAGCGGCAGAGCCCGTGTTACTTGATGAGAAGTTGGTTAGCTTGGCGTTGGTTTATCCGGTTTGGAATTCAGCATTTTATCCTTCTGCGGCTCAACGTCCAATGGATGTTCCTCTTCATGCCAATGCTTCGAGACGCGGCCATCCCAGCAAGCCATATTCAGGGGATACACATCGGGATCAAAAATAACGTGGTAGAAGTGCCACACAACAATCGCCAGGCACGCCAGAACGGCTTCGTAATAATGAATCGTCAGTGCCACGTCCACCGCCCAGCGCGGCAGCCATTGCGTCACGTCCATCTTGAACCAGATCATCAGTCCCGTAATGCCCATGATGATCGTGCCCCACACGACCGCCCAGTATTCCATTTTTTCCGCGTAACCAAATCTGCCGAGCTTTGGCTTTTCCTTGCTTAACCCGACGAGATAACGAATCGCGGTCCATACATCGGCCAAATCCTTTTTTACGGGGAACAAATCCATCACCAGCTTGCGCCCGTCCTTTGATGCGAGAATATAAATCACGTGATAAGCGCCGACCGCAAGCAATACAATGCCGGCAATACGATGACTCCAGCGCCGGAACGGTTCGCTCGAACCGAGCAGCCTCGCCACCCCTGAATCGGGAAACTTCAATGCAAATCCCGTGATCGCCAGCGTGACAAAACTCAAAGCAAGCACCGCATGTTGCCAACGCTGCGCAAGGCTCATGCGCAAGACCGGTCTCCCGCTGGAACGCATGTGTGCGCTGACTTTCTTGAGAAACAACAGGAGGTTGTGCACAAACATCGCGCCAACCACACCGACGATCAGCATCAGATAAATCCGGCGCACCCACCAGTTGATCTGGTCGCCAATATCGGGCCCGCTTTTTGTGGCAGTGATGTCTGTGTGAATTTTGCCGAAAGCGAATTTCTCGTTGGCGCCGGGATGACATTTCCCGCATGTCTCGACAATATGGGCTTTGTTGATCGTTGAGTCCGGATCGGAGGAAGGCAGAATTTTGTGATAGCCGTGGCAGCTTGCGCAGTTGGCCGCAACCGTCGAACCGTAAGCAACCGCAAGACCGTGGTAGCTTTCAAAGAAGGTCTGCACGCGGTCGGCAGGCAGATTGTACTTGGTATTGATTCGTTCCGACGCATGGCAGCGGCTGCATACGTCCTCGGAAATTTTCAATGAGGAATTCCCGCTCAAAGCCTGAATCTTGTGCTCCGAATGGCAGTCTGTGCAGGTCGGTGCCTCGCGTATGCCGGCTGCGGTCGCCTGGCCATGCACACTTTTCTCGACGTCGCGCGCTTCCTTCTCGTGGCACCGGCCGCAAGTTTCCGCAAGTCTGGAGAAGTAGAGTGGCGATTCAGGCGATGTCGGCGGCAGAAGTTCGTGCGAATCGTGGCAATCCACACACGTGGCCGAATCCAATTTCCCGGCGAGTATCGCCTGACCATGAATGCTTGCACCATAGGTTTCCGACTGCTTTGGGTGGCATTTGGCGCAAACAACTTTCTGCGCGGGCAGATTGTCGTCGGGATGCGTTGATTTGAGATCCGTGTGGCAGCTCGCGCAGGTATTCGTCCTGTGAACGGAAACTGCAAATTTCGCTCCATCCACGAACAAGGAAACCTCTTTTCCCGCCGCGTTGGTCTTCGTGAGCGTTTTGTCGGAGTGACACTCCAGACAGTCGCTGTTCCTCATTGCATCAGCTGAAGTAACGTTCAGTGCAGCAACGGCTAAAAGGCCAAAAATGCCCTTCGCATTCAGACAGCATTTCGACAATTTCTGCATGACAATTTTCTTTCGCCTACGGGCCGGCAATACCAGATCAATGCGCCAAACGCGAAACCATTGCGTAAATGATCAGGATGAGCAGGATGACCCCAAGGCCGAAGAAGAAATAGCCAAAGGAGCGGGCGATGTTTTTCCAGCTCTCCCATTCGTCTTTGACGCGATGTTTGTCCAATCGGCCATCGGTCACGAGCCGGTCGTACCAACGTTTGCGGTCGTGAAGCATCTCGGTCTTCGAGATGCGACCGGAGAAGATGACCGTGTCCATCGGGAATTTTTCGATGCGGAAATGCGTGTTGAAGAAATGAATCGAGAAGATGAAGCCCGCCGCCAGCAATGCCTCGTCCGAGTGGATGATAAGCGCGATGTTGATGACCCAGCCCGGCAGAAATTTCGTGAAGAATACCGGAAACCACATGATTAAACCCGACGTGCCTATGATGGCGACGCCCCAAAAGACGGCAAAGTAATCGAATTTTTCCCAATACGTCCAGCGGTCGAACATCGGTTTCCCGCCCTTGCCGAAAAACCATTTGTTGTGCGCAACGAAATCGCGCCAGTCCTGCCACGTCGGCATCATCGAATCCGGGCCAAACAAAACGCTCCACAAACGTTTCAATTGCAACCTGCCGCTTGCAGGGTCGCGCAACCTGCTCTTGCCCTTCCATGCCTTGCCGATGAGCGACGCGACATGCAGACCGAAGTAAAGGAACGTGATAATCGCGCCGAAGCGATGCAGCGTGCGCGCCGTTTCTGCGCCACCGATGACGTTGAAAAGCGCTTTGGCCCAGTCGGTGTAATAAAATTTGAGCGGCATGCCCGTGATGACCAGCAGCAGAAAGCTGGTCACAACCAGAAAATGCAGGAAACGCTCGAACGGCACGAAGCGCGTGAACCATTCGTCGTCTTCCTCAGTGCGCACCTTCGCCTCGCGGAATGTCTTCGTGTCGTGCAGATATAAATAAAACGCGCGGAACAGCCAGACGAGGGTGTGCAGTCCGAAAAACGTGAACACACCAATCAGCAAGCCGGTCATGCCCAGAAAAACCGCGTGGAGGACCGGATAATTTTTCCCATCGAGCGGATTAGCGTGCGGCCGGTATTGCGTGAAACCAATCGTCGCGCCCGGATGACATTGCTGGCATGTGGCCAGAATATTGGTTTTGGAAAGACGCGAACCCGGGTCTGATTGCGGCAGCACGTCGTGATAACCGTGGCAGTCGTAACACGCGGCTACCGCCGGGGCTGCGTTCGGTTTGCCCAGCGCCATCGCCTTGCCGTGATACGTTTCGCGGTAGTGTGCCAGGCGGTCTTCGTGACATTTGCCGCACCGCTGATCGCTGATGGCCTTGAAGTTGTTGCCTTCGGGGTTCTCGATTTGGTGCGCCGTGTGACAGTCCGTGCAAACGGGCCCGCGCTTGTCGCCTTTGGCCAGAAGCTGCCCGTGGACGCTTTGATTGTAGGTTTCCTCGATGCCGACGTGGCACTTGCCGCAGGTCTTGGCGACGTTGGCGTGATTGATGGGTGAATCGCGATCCACGCCTCGTTTGATATCGTGGACACCATGGCAATCGTTGCACGACGGCGCGACAATGAGGCCCATCTTCAATAGCGCCTGCCCGTGGATGCTGTCCATGTATTGTGCCGCGGCCTCGGGATACTTCATTTCGTATTCCTTCGTTAGCCCCGGGTTGCTGTGACATTTCGCACAGGTCTGCGGCAGGTTGAGCTTGAACACCGGCGAGTTGGGATTTTTCACCGGCAAAATGTCATGCGAACCGTGGCAGTCGCAGCAATTGGCTGCGCCGGAGGCGTCCCAATGTATGACTCACACCGTGAATACTACCGGCGTAGTCCTCGGCCTCTTTCTCGTGGCAACCGACGCAATTCGGCGGCGGCAGTTTGCTTTCATGAACGAGGTCTTTGATGCCCGTGTGACAATCCTGACACGACAGTTTGGCGTGAACCGACTTCGCAAATTGGTTCGTCGGAAAAACAGCCATTGGCACACTCTGCCCGTTGACCTTTCGCGAATTGCCCGGATCGGTATGGCAGTCGAGGCAGTCGGCGTTGGCGAATTTTTCCCCCGCGGGCTTTGGAAAATTGGCTGAAGCCAATGCACAGCAGCAAAGAGAAAATGACTTTGCACAATTTCCCCGGTGAAACGCGTGTTGTGGCCGGATTCATAATCAATCCGTTCAGAACCCGCCCGTGTGACAATCGTTGCATGCCCCATCGACTTCATCCCCGGGATGTTTGAATTTCTGCCCGGCCGGGCTTAACAAATTGAGTTCTTCACCGCTGCCCTGCGCAAGAATGGTGTGGCAGGTGTTGCAATCGCTGGCCTTGATGCTGTGTTTGCCATCGGCGGTCATGTGCTTGCCGTCGTGACAGCGGAAACAGCCGGGCCAGTCCTTGTGCCCGATGTCGTTGGGATACTTGTCCCACGAAGCGTTCATTTCCGGGAAGAAGTTGTTTGTATAGATTTGTTGGACGGCATCAATGGCGGGTTTGATGCGCGGCTCGTCGGGATATTGTCGGGCGAGATGCGTGGCGATGCTTTGCAGCGCCTGAATTTCATTCGTGTACTTGCAGGTAAGCGTGTAAACCGCATTCGTTTTGATCCACTTCAGATTCCGGTCAATCTTGCCCAGCGAAATCGCGAGGTCCACGGCATCGTTCGGTGATTGGTAGGTGTGCGACGGGCGATTGTGGCAGTCCATGCAATCCACCGTGCGAATCTGGCTTTCGGCGACGGTGTTGGTGAAAGTCTTCGTCCGGTATTCCGTGACGACGCCTTGTGCGTCCACAACGCGCACCCATGGAATGGTCTGCCGCGCCTCGTCCGTGGCCACATACTGCACCTTGTTGCCGACGTTCATGTGCCAGTGAATGCCGCCCACCGGGCCGTGCGTCGGGTCGCCACCGCCGACTTTCATTGTCAGGCGGACGGAAAAAGGCGTGTTGGTTTCATCGCCGAGGAAATAGTTGTACGTCTTGTCGAGATTGCCGACGAATTTCTTTGGCCAGTGACATTGCTCGCAAGTTTCCTGGGCGGGCCGCAGATTCTTGATCGGTGTCGGTATGGGCCGCGGATACTTGTTGAACGCCACCGCATAAACCTGATACAAGCCGGAAATTTTGGCTTTGACGAACCATTCCGCGCCCGGGCCGATGTGACATTCCACACAAGCCACCCGCGCGTGCGGGCCGTGTTGATACGTCACAAGTTCCGGCTTCATCACTGTGTGACAGGCCTGGCCGCAAAACTGCACGGACTCGCTGTAATGATACGTGTGGTAGCTCAACACCGCTGTCACCAGCAGAAACAGCGCGCTCGCAACGAGAAAATAACCGAGCAATTTGCGGTCGCGCGGGCGGGCAAGATCAATTTGAAAAGCGGGAAGCGTCTCGGCGGCCAAGCCGGCCTTGTGCGCCTTGCGTCGGACCAGAAGGATGCCGAGCAATGTCAGCCCGCAACCGAGAAACAGGAACATCGGCGCGACGAGATACGTGAGAATGCCGATGTACGGGTTCGAGAAATGCGCAAGCGAATCAACCAGCGAGAGAAGAATAAAGGCAAAGAGACTGCTCGCAACGAGCAGAATTCCCGACAGGCTCAGCCAGTTTCGGAAAATGCCCAGACGCGGCCCTCGTTGAGGCGCGGATTCTGTGCTCATATCAAATTGTTTGATTCACTGTGTCCGCCTGCAATGCGACCCGCGGAAATAAAACACCCCGCTCCCGGCAGGTGAATGCGGGCACCAAACGCCTACCGCGTCAAATGACTGCAACCGCAATGGGAAACTCTTGGACTTACTTCTTGAACGTCCGCATGTAAGCCACGAGACCCTTGATGTCGTCGTCGGAAAGGCCATCGGACGGCTTCATCAACGTTTTGCCGTCCTTGTCCTTCAGACCTTCCTTGATGGCTTTGAACGCGGCATCGTCTTTCAACTCAGCCTGGACTTTGGCGTCGGTGTAATCCTTGATACCGAGCTTGCTGCCCATCTTCGTGTCGCCTTTGCCGTCGGCACCGTGGCATTTGGCACAGTCCTTGGTGTAGTTTTCCTTCGCGTCTGCCGCGCTCGCGGACAAGGCCGAAGTTATGATCATTGCGCAACCGAGTATTAACAGCTTTTTCATACGTGTTTCAGATTTTACTAGATACGATTTCATCTACATTTATTCGACAGATCGTTGGCTGGCATGCAGTCCGCCCTCACACTTAAAGTGTCAAACGAATCACTGCGCCTTGGCCACAATCTTATTCTCGTGACGCTGATGATGGCTGACAGTTCCAATCTTGGCAAAGGATAAACATTTATTGGCGGGCTTCGAGGCGCAACTTGACACTATCACCAGCCACATAGTGGCTCGACATGAATGGCGGTGGCGCGAAATTGCGCCCCGGCTTCCGCCGCCGGTTCATCGGGCTTATTTTTTCAACCGATAGAACCAGTTGCCCGTGGGTGGAGTGATGGTGACGCTCTTGGTCGTGCCGTCATCGTTGATTGTGCCGCCGTAAGCTGACCAGCCGTTGGTGTTGGACAAATCGGTGTTTTGTTGCAGCACAAAATCGGCGGAAGGTGACGGCCATGAGACGATGACGTCCTCGCCGCTGTGCGTGACGGTGAGCAACGGTGCGCCGGGCGTTTGCACGGCGGCGATGAGACTCCAGAAACCGCCGTCCAAAGAATAACTGCCACCGCTCATGGTTGCACCCGCGTCCGGCTGGCCGATAGTGCCGCTGACGGAATACACGCCACCAGTGCTTGTACAGCCACCACCGTCAATCGTGGACCAGTCAATCGAATAGTTCTGCGCTGTGGCGCGAAGGCAGAAGGCAGAAGTAAGAATGAAGAAACAAAACCTCGCCAAGGGCGAAAAATTCGTGCGGCAACATTTCCGGTTGTCAGCCCGCCCGTCAGCGGGCAGCTTGCGGACATGAGAAACCGCTACACGGCCGTGGTCCAGCGGGGTGGCAAATGGTTCATCGCCTTCCGCCCGGAAGTGCCGGAAGCCAACGGACAGGGCAAGACCCGAGAGGAATGTCTCGAAAGCCTGTCCACCGCAATTGAACTGGTTCTGGACTACCGGCGCGAGCATCGCCGCGCCGCTTTCCTTTGACTTGCCGCTGCTTCTTCCGTATTCTACTTCCATGATCGCCGTTGAAGAACGCCGCTTAAAAGGTCTGCTCAAAAGCGCTGTTGCGGAAGTCTTGGAGGAGCACCGCGACGTGCTGCGCGACGCCGTCCGCGAAAGTCTCGAGGATGTGGCCCTGATCCGCGCCATCCAACTCGGCGAAAAAACTCCCCTCATCAGTCGCCGGAAAATCTTCCAAAGGCTCGAACGCGCGGCGTGAACACGCGCTTTCGGGAATCGTTTGACCGGGATCTGTCCGCCCTGACCGATGCCAGATTGCTGCGGCGAATCAAGCAGGTGCTTGAACAGGTGGAGGCCGCCCGCACTTTCCAGCAGATTCCCAACCTCAAGCGTCTTGACGCCAGGGGTAAATACTACCGCATCCGCGTGGGCGATTATCGAGTGGGCTTTGTCTTCGAGCATGGCGCGGTCACGTTCGTCCGCTGCCTCGACCGCAAGGAAATTTACCGCTACTTTCCCTGAACTCCGGCGCGGTTGAAGCGGTGCCCCGCCATGCGGAGATTGGAAAACACCTTTCCCGCAAAATCTGTCGCCAACTTTCGGTGCCCGTACCTGCGGGAGCTTGACGGCGCTTTCAGAAAGCGACAAGTCTCCGCATTCCAAGACGCTGTGCACCTTCCGTCCGCCGTCTGCCAGCTTTGAGGTTCGCATTTTCATTTTGCAACTCCGCTGTTTTCTCTCACGACTGCCACAAGGCAGCCGCAAAATTGTAAAATTCATTTTTGCTTTTCATTGTGGTCAGTGCTGAAGCTAAAAAGCAAAGTTGGCCCACGGATTGGTGATGCTGAATGCAGGCCCGGGCGTACTAATTATCTGACCGTATGCTGTGTCACCGGCACCTGTAACATCAAAATCAAATCCACCGTTGCCCTTCGCGGTGTTGCGCACGATGAAGTTTCGGTGAGCGGTATTATCCACCAGAATTCCACGAAATAAATTGGTCACAACATGGTTGCCGTCAATGCGGTTATTGTCACCTCGGGCATGGATGCCGGCGAAGGTGGCGTTGTTGGTTACGCCGTTGCCAGTGCAGGTGTTCCCAAGAACCTGGCAGTTATTAAACACGACAATGCCATCGCCGCCGTTGTTGTTCGCCGTGCAGTCTTTTACGGTGCAGGCGTCATCTGTGAAAATGCCTGCGTAGCCATTCCAACCATTGGCATCAACCAAACAGTCTGTGACGACGGACCTTTTTCCCACCATTATTCCGTTCTGATAGTTGGTCTGCGCTACGCAATTCTTAATCATCACGCCGTTCCCGTTCGCCGCCAGAATGCCGTTGCCATTGTTGGTCCTCACAACGCATTCAACGACAAGACAGCCATCCTGCACTGCAATTCCGTTATGATTTCTCTCAGCCACGCAATTTTTCACCGCGCTACCGGGGCCGATGTTTAATTCAGAGACGGCGTTGTCGGAAGCTCGCAACTGCTCGAATTGGCCGTTGCTCCAATAGACTGATTGAATGCCGTTTCGCCAGGAGCGTAAGGTGCCGTTGCGAACGCAGAGATTTCTCCCGCCGTTGGCATCCGCAGAAATGCCATCCAGCGCACCGGAGATGCCGGTCATGACGAAACCATTCAGATCCAGCGTCACATCGCTCGCGAAGATCGTAATTCCGTTTGTGCCGGCGACACCGATGAGATTGGCGGTCAAATAATACGAGCCGGAGTTGGTGATATTGATCGGCAATGATGAAATGGGTGTGCGCGGTTGAATTTGGTCAAGCGTCTTCATAGTCGGCCCGGGCGGTCCCACTGGCGTGAGACTGCCTTGAGCCATTACCTGCATGCTGTTGCTGGCCAGCGCAATTACGCAGACCATTTGGATAAGGTGCTTCCTGTTCATAAGGTGTCTTTCTTAAAATTAGACGTCTTAACTTTTCAAGGCATGTTGTATTTGTTGGCAACATTCAGGGCCGGACTCCCGGTTCCAACACAAGTATTGGCGATGGTGGCAGAAAGCCCTGTGCCACTGGAACTCTGCCCATAGCAGGAGTTGGCGACGTTGGCGGCGAGCCCGGTTCCGGTAGATGAAGCCCCGGTGCAGCCGGTTGCAATGCAGAAGGCGTTCAGTCCGATACCGCTGGAACTTTGCCCATAAGAACCAGTAGCGCTGGTCGCGAATAAACCGGTGTTTGTGGAACTGATTCCATAGCAATTGTTGGCAACACCCGAAGATATACCCACCCCATTGACACTATAGCCACGGCAGTTGTTTGCCGTGGTGGCGTAAAGTCCATAGCTGTTGGAACTATATGCGTAGCAATTATCGGCGTTGGCAGTGTTTATACCGACATTTCTAGCACTGAAATTGGCGCAGTTTAATGCGGTGGATGAGTTGATGCCGGTATCTCCACAATTTATCACCGTTGAACCGCTTACCGATTGAGCAATAATTCCTGTGCCTCCAACCGTGTTGACGTTGCAGGACTCGACAATCGTCGAGGAAACGGTGAAAAGGTGGATTCCATTACTCAGGCATCCGGAAACAGAAACATGTGATACCCGCACGTTCGTGGGATTGCCGCCGGAATAGTAGATGCCATAGCCGAAGCCGCTACCGCTATAGACGCCGGAATTATTGGTAACCCCGCCTGTGATAAAACCGTTAAAAATCGTGATATTTGCACGGCCACCGGCCAGCAAAATGCCCGTACCAGCGGCAGCAGGCGTGGTGGATAATATCGTGAAACCATTTAAATCCAGGCTGACATTGTTGGTGACGATGGTGATGCCATCGCCCGAACTGACGTTGATGTTGGTGATTAAATAATATGACCCGGAGTTTGTGATATTGATTGGCGCAGATGAAATGGGTGTGCGCGGTTGAATTTGGTCAAGCGTCTTCATAGTCGGCCCGGGCGGTCCCACTGGCGTGAGACTGCCTTGAGCCATTAACTGCGCGCTACTGCCGACCAGCGTAATTACGCAGACCGTTAAGCCGAGTTGTTGCTTGTTCATAAACGTCTCTTTCTATTTCATCAACCTAAAAAATAAATTCCCCGTGGGCGGACTGATGAGAATGCTCTTGATCGTGCCATTGTCGCCGGGCGTGTCGCCGCAAGGCGACCAGCCGTTCGGGTTGGCGAGGTTGCTGTTTTGCTGCAACACAAAACCCGTGGACTGTGACGGCCAGGAGAGAATGACGTTCGCGCCAGATAAGACCACGCTCAACGTCGGCGGTGGCAGCGGCGCTTCATACGCGCCGATGTCCACGTGCGCGCCAATTTGCCGGGACTGACCGCGTTGGTCGAAAATTACAAAAGGAGAGGAGGTCAGCACCACATCATCGCCTGCATCAATGGCCGGACTGCCGGTTAGCAACGCCATCGTCGGCGTCGGGCCGCCGTTGTCCTGCAACGGGCCAAGCAGCGGGTTGAGCGGCGCATTGGTGCTGCCCATCAAATTGCTCGCCAGCCAGCCGCTGCTGCCGTTGGTCGCGCCGATGAGGTTGTAGCCGGCGATCAAGATCGTGCCGCTGACATCCGGGCTGCCGCCACCGCTGTTGGCGGCGATGATGGTGTTGATGAAGCCTGCCACGTTCGTGAAAGTATAAACCCCGCCGCCCAGCGTCTGACCCAGCGCACCGTCGTTGCCGTAAATGAAACCGCCATCACCATCAGCGACCACGGCACCGGCCCCGCCAAAGCCGCCCACCGCCGTGTTGCTGCTCACGGTGCAATCATACAGCGTCAGAATGCCGAGATTCTCAATCGCGCCGCCCGTGCCATCGCCGCCGTTGCCGCCGTTGGCGGGCGGATACACCGCCGCACCATCGCCGCCGAACCCGCCGTTGACGGTGTTGCCCCAGAAGGTGCAGTTCACCGTATCCACCCGGCCCGCGTTGTAAACCGCGCCGCCCGCCGCAAATCCACCGTTGCCGCCATCAAATGGATTGGAAGAAAAAATGCCATCCGCGCCCTGCGCGCCAATGGCGGCATTGGTCTGGAACGTGCAGCCGTAAAGCCACAGGTGCCCGCCGTTGTAAATCGCGCCGCCCGCCGCACCCCAGCCCGGACAAGCCGGGCAGGAAGCCGCGCCGCCGCCGGCCACATTGCCGCGCAGGATGCAATTGGTGAGATTCAAGTTTCCCAGAGTGAAAATGCCGCCGCCCTGACCGTCGCTGCCCGGTGCGCCCGCGTTCCGGCCATTGGCGATGGTCAAACCGGAAATGCCCGCCGTGACGCCGCTGGCGATGTTGAAGACCCGGTTGGAGTTGTTGCCGCTGACCATCAGGTTCGTTGCGCCGAGGCCGATGATGGTTATGTTATTGCCAATCGCTACCTCGCCGTTCGTTAAAACGATGTCTCCGTTGACAGCAAAGCTGAGCGTGTCGCCGGATTGAGATGCTGATACAAGGTCGCGCAAAGTGCCAGGCCCATGGTCGTGGAGGTCGGAAACCATGAGAAAAAGCGGCCCATATTCATAAGCCCCGATGTCCACGTGCGCGCCTTTATCACGGGGCTGTCCTCGCTGATCGGTTGTCAAACTGGTCGGGGCGTTCATCACACTGTCATCCCCGGCGTCAATTGCCACGCTGCCGGGAAGCAGGGCAAGAGTCGGCGTGGGGCCACTGTTATTTTGCAGAGGTCCCAACGATGGATTCAACGGAGTTCCAATTACCCCGTGCTGATCAGTTCCCGTCCAGCCGCTGCTTCCGTTTGTCGCGCCGATGAGATTGTGTCCCTGACTCGTAAATGTTCCGCCGACATCTGGACTCGATCCAGTATTTCCAGCGACGAGAGTATTCCAAATGGTGACGGTTCCGCCCGGAGACATGTGAATCCCTCCGCCCAGCGCCGTTCCGTTTGTTCCATTGAGAGCTTGAGTTGGCGGCCCAACTTGGGAACCACCCGTCCCTCCATTGCCGAGAGTCGTGGTGTTGTTTGCAATGGTGCAGTTGATCAAAGTGCAACTACCGGATGTCTCGATTGCTCCGCCGAGACCGCTACCGCCATTGCCCCCTTTTCCTCCCGGACCATAACTTCCACCGGACCCGCCATTCCCACCGGCTCCGCCTTGGGCGTTATTACCGGAAAACGTGCATTTCAGGGCAGTCATCGCTCCACTGTTGTAAATTGCGCCGCCCGCCGCCGTCGAGCCGGGAGTTCCATCACCCGCCGGCGAGTAAGTTCCTGTAGCATTGACTCCAGAAGACCCAATGCTTCCTGTCAGCGAATTCCCGCTGAAGGCGCAGCCGATCAGTCGCAGGGTGCCTGTATTCAATATCGCTCCGCCGCGTGGTCCCCAACCTTGTTCCGAGTTTCCAGTAAAGATACAGTTGGAGACGGTTAAATTGCCGCCGTTTGCGATGCCCGCGCCGCCTGTAGGAAAGCCGCTCTCAAAGCCGCTGGAGATCGTAAGACCGGAAAGGCTGCTGGTCGCTCCGAGTGATGTGACAAAAATCTGGCAGGCATTGTTGCCGCTGATTGTTAGATTGGTTGTTCCTGATCCGATGATTGCGATGTTTCGGACAATCGCCAACGGGCCGCTCACAGTGAGAGTTCCCGTCAAACCGGGAGTGAAGTTGATTGTGTCGTCAGAAGCAGCTATCGAGAGCAGATACCGTAGTGTGCCAGGTCCGTTATCGGCCAGCGATGTGACGATGAAGGTTGCTGGCGATGTGCCGAACGCAACGTCGGGACCGTAGTTCGTCTCCGAGCCAGTGTGCCGCACAACTCTAAAGTGATACCAAAACCCTTGTGAAAGTCCCGACAGGACGGCACTGACCGGGACAGACGAGGTTCCGCTTCCTATATCTACAACGGTTGTCGTGTTGCCGCAACTCGTGGTCTGTCCCCACTCAAACCACGCTGTGCTGGATACACCGCCGGGGAGGACGCTGCCATTCAGGGTTGCGCTGGTGGCGGAGATGGCCGTCGCAGGCAGGGTGAAAACATTCGCGACGTAAAAGTTGAGAGTGAACCCTTGAACCTCGTAACCCGGCGTTGGGCCGAAAATGGTGGGAACGGGATATACGCTACCACCGACCAGAACATCTTGTGCAACGCTTGAAATGGTGAAATAGCCGCTCGGACCAGAATTTGGGTTGCCGTTATTCCACCAAGCTTTGGCATCAGCGTAGGTGGTGCCAATATTGGTAGACCAACCGACAACGGCGAAGCTCGCAGCCTCCCCCGGCCCCCACCCGATAATATCAATACCTGGGTCTGTGGTGTAATTCCCGTTCATCAACCCAGGCGTCGCCGTGTTTGTCCCAGTATCATCCTCAAAAACCCAACCGCCAGCGTCGAGAGCAGTGCCGTTATCCAGAGTGGCGTCAATTGTGGCCGTGGTTGGCTCCGCCGCCAATATAGCAAAACGATATGTTCCCCCCGGGCCGTACATCAATCCCGTTGCCGGTCCACCATGCACTGAATTCGTGTAAATCAGGGAGTTTTTAAAATTTTCGAAATCAACGATGCCTTGGCTAAAGGACAGAGATGTTGCACCGAGGAGCGCGGCAGCAATTGTTAGCAGTTTGTTCATGGGCTGAATCTTTTGTTTCGAATCACCAAGAGCGCAAATTGGCCTTTGCAGTTTCGACTGGTCTGGGTTTGAGTCGCACCGCATCGGCAAAGTGGGCGTTGGCTTCTGGAATCCTTCCGAGAGAGCGCAAGGCAATGCCCATGTTCAAATGCGCCTGGGCCAAATCCGGTCGGAGGCGCAACGCTTCGGCATATTGTTCCAGCGCTTCATCCCGCCGGCCGCGCATCCAGAGCAGCGCGCCCAGACTGGTGCGGGCTTGCGCGTGCCACGGCTGCAACCGGATCGCCGCTTGATATTGTTCTAGCGCTTCATCCTTCTTTCCGAGTGCGTATAAGGTGAATCCCATGTTGCAATACGCGTCGGCATAATTCGGGTCGCACGCCAACGCCGCCCGGAAATGCGTCAAAGCCAGTTCGTATTTGCCTTGCTCTTCCAGTTCCGCGCCGACGTGATAGTGGGCCACGGCGTTGTCGCTGGTGACCGCCAGCGCATGATCGAAGAGCGTGAAATTATTTCGCCAGTATTCCACCTGCCGGTGAGTGGCAATGGCGCAAGCCACAATCACCAGCACACCCGCCGTGGCGAGCACCGGTTTTGCAAAGCGAGCGCCGGCAAGAAAATCAGAAGCGGCCCAAACAACGCAGATGAAGATACCGATCAAGGGAATGTAGGTGTAGCGGTCGGCCAGCGCTTGCCCGCCCACTTGCACGATTCCAATCACGGGCACGAGCGCGCCCAAATACCAGAACCAGCCGGTCGCGAACCAAGGCTGTCGTTTGCTGCGGAGCAAGGCAAAAGCGGAAACACCGGCCAGCAGCAGAGCGGCAGCGCAAATCTCCCAGCCCGGCCACTGGTTTGAAATTGGATAACGAATATCGGGGTGCGGATAGAAAACCGCCAAGTCCGCCGGCCAGATTGTTTTGCCGAGGTATTTCAAATAGGAAGCGATGGCATTGGCGACCCGCGAGACGAGCGGTAGTCCCACGGATACGTTGTGCCCTTTGGCCTGCGCTATGAAGGTGAAGACGCTCGAAATTGCGGCCAGGCAGAGGAAGGGAATCTTTTCGAGCACGAGACGGAGAAAGTTTTTGGGTTGCAGGCGTTGAAGCGGCCAAAAGTCCAGCAGCA
Organism: uncultured Verrucomicrobiae bacterium; assembly: GCA_963714605.1. Lineage (GTDB taxonomy): Bacteria > Verrucomicrobiota > Verrucomicrobiia > Limisphaerales > CAVQOW01 > CAVQOW01. Next base: position 119,366 of record CAVQOW010000010.1, read on the forward strand.
GCAACAAGAATGGAAGCGTGACCAGCATCGGCTTGCTCATCAGTCCGAAAGCAAACAGCAGCAAGACGAAGGCATACCAAAGTTTGAATTCTGGATTCTGCGTTTTGGATTTCTCCGCGTATTGAACATACGCCAAGAGCGTGAGCATGAAGAAAACTGTGCTCAACACGTCCTTCCGCTCCGCCACCCACGCCACCGATTCGACGTGCAACGGATGCACTGCAAAAAGGGCGGCGACAATTGCGCAGCGCCAAACTGCGCCCGTCATTCGTTTGAGAACGAGAAAGAGTAGAACCGTGTTGACGATGTGGAGCAGCAGATTGACGAAGTGATGCCAGCCCGGTTTCACGCCGAAGATTTGCACGTCCAGCATGTGCGAGAGCCAGGTCAGCGGATGCCAGTTGCTGGCGTAGCCGGCCTGAAATGCCCACTTCGCATTTTCCCACGTCAACCCGCCGAGGACGTGCGGGTTTTCGATCACATACTGGCGGTCGTCGAGTTTAATGAAGTCGTTTTGGAGGACAGGCCAGAAAGTAATCAGCGTCCCCAACGCCAGCAAGGCGATCACCAAGCTCTGGCAGGTTTTGGACTGCGCCGGCAGCCTGCCGGGGCGAAGCGCAGCGAAGACTGGAGCGCTGCGGCGACGGCGCTTTTCGGATTGGTAGGAGTCGAGGTGACGAGACTCATTTATCCCGGCGAAAGTCAGAGACTCCTCACGTCGTCGCCTACCAGGTTCAGCAAGCGGTGTCGCGCTCCGCTGGCCACCGCACTCCAAGACGCTGCGCGCCTTCCGTCCGCTCTCGGCCATCGTTGATGCTCGCACTTTCATTTTGCAACTCCGCAGTTTTCTCACGACTGCCACAAGGCAGCCGCGAAATTGTGAAATTCATTTTTAGTTTTCATTGCGGTTAAAGCCCTCTCACACAACGAAACCCGATTTGGTTGACGGAATCAGACGGGGAGTCATAGTTGCGATAGGCGCAACGTGTGTGGCTGGCGTAGTTATACCAACTTCCACCGCGCAAAATGCGGTAGCTCAACGGCCCGGTGGGTCCATGTGGGTCACTGCCTCCCGCATACGGCGTCTTATACCAATCCCAACACCACTCATACAAACTCCCCGACTTGTCGGAAAGCCCATAGCCGTTCGGTGCAAAATATCCTACCGGACTCGTGTAGGGAGAAACCCCGTTCGTGAAGGCACCGTTGTAGCCATTCGGTCCCAAATCGAAGTTAAGATCAACGGTGTCTCCGTAGTAATTGGCCAGATTTTCCGTGATGATGTTGCCCCACGGAAAGCGTTGGCCGCTCAACCCGCCGCGCGCCGCCTTTTCCCATTCCGCTTCCGTGGGCAACCGGTAGCCGTTGGCCGGCCAGTTTGGATACACTGCATCCGTCTCTCCATTCGTATAAACCTGCGTGAATCCCGCGTCCGTGTAATACACCGGTGTCCGGCCCGCCTGCTGCGACCGCGCATTGCACCATTTCACGCAGTCATACCAATCCACCGTCTGCACCGGATGATTCGCCGCCTTGCCCGCCCCGGCATTGGTGAAGGCATAGCCGGCGTTCGTGGCCCAAAAATAAACCGACTGCCATTGACTGTAGCTCACCAGGTTCACGTCCATGTAAAACGCCGACACATACACGTTGGTCGGCGGCATGGCATCGGCCTCGCCATCCAGATTGTCGCCCATCGTGAACGTGCCTGCCGGAATGAGCGCCATGCCGGGAGGCGGCGTGGTGATGGCGGCGGCAGGAATGTTGGTCAGCCCCGCGCCGTTCCCGGCAAAGCTGGTCGCCGTCACCGTGCCGTTGACATCCAGCGCCGTGGCGGGATTGTTTTTGCCGACGCCGACGTTGCCGTTGGTGAGCACCATGAACCGCCCGCCGGCGAAGAACGGCGCGTCTATGCTGAAGTTGCCCGAAGCTGATTGAGAGTATCCATCGGTGGTGTCCAAGCGGATCTGACCATTGAAAGTCTGTTGCCTGCTGAACGTGTTGCCTCCCGCGCGCAAGGCCACGTTGGCGGAAAGCTGCGCGTCGGGCAGCGTGCCGCTCAATTGCGCGACGGGCAAAGTGCCGGTGATTTGCGCGGTGGGCAGCGTGCCCAGCAGGTTGCTGGCGCTGCCGGCCATGACAGCATAGGGCGTGGATGTGAGCGACTGCAATGGCGTGAGCGTGGTGTAATCACCCGCGCCGTTGGTGCGCACGTCCACCTCCAGCCAGTAGTTTGCGCCGGTGAAAATGCCCGCGCCAAAATCTATCGTGGCGGTGAACAGGCCGTTGGTGACGGCCACGCCGTTGACGAGCGCGGCGCTGCCCACATAGCTGTTGCCCAGCGAATCGGCGGCGAGCCGGAAACGGAAGTCGTAAGTGCCATTGGCCGCCGCGCCGCTGGTGTTCAACCGACCCTGATACGTGAATGCTGTACCTTGGGCGAAGGCGGAAAGGATGAAAGCTGAATGCAGAAGGATGAAACCGAGCGCAAATAATAATTTGGCTTTCATAATTAAATGGCACAAAGCAAACCCACCCCGACACCTGTTACGATGAGGGGCACGCCGCGAAGAAACAACCGGGCGTTTTCAACTTAAAGTTGAAAGCGGGAAGGAGGAGAAACCGGCGGGTTCAGGACTTTTTCCGCATCGCAAGCAGACATTCCGTGGGAACGCACTTGTCCGCCATGATGCAGAAGAGCCGGCACGGTGGCTCGCCGGTGTAGTCCGCGAGCATCTCGAAGTGGCGGCCGGTGGGAAACCGCTTGCCGAGTTCCCATAAGCTGATGGTGTTGACGGACAGGCCCAGATCGGCGGCGATCTTCTTCAGCGGGACATTGTTCCTGCGCCGCCAATTCTTAAACGCCGTGGCGAACATCGCGCGGATGTCGCAACTGGATTTCAGCTTTGCGGCCATGGCAATCTCCCGCGTTCAAACTGAATTGCACCCGCCGATTTCGTCCGCCATTTCGCAAAGCTTCGCGTAGCACTCGTCCTTGGAAATTCCGAGCGCATTTGCACTGTACAGTTTCGGCGTCATCAGCAGAAGCAAACTTGCCGTAATTCACAAGTACTAATTGATAGAAAACCAGGCAAGGCACCCGTTCCGGTTGCGTCATGAACATTGGATGGATGCACATGGTGAAGCCGTCTTCGGGACGTTCCCCTTTCGCAAACGGATGCGCAAATTCGCCCGGATTCAACTTGCTGGCGTCAAAAGCGATTTCGCACGGATAACGGACACACGTGCGGTCTTCCAGAATGCGCAGCAACTCTTTCCAGCCGATGTGCGGGCCGTATTTTTCATAAATCTCCGCGCCCTTGGCGGCCACGTGTGCATTGAGCGACTGGCGGGCGTCTTCAGCGGTAAGGGTGATCGCCATAGTCAACTCTCTCAAGATTCAGAAACTGGGCCGAGCACCGCGCTGTGTTCGGACAAACCTTCGTTCGCCTTGGAAAGCTTGCCCTGCAGAATCGGCACGGACATGCGAAGAAAAACCGTGTAGCACAAAAGTCCGAACGCCCAAATGCCGAAACAGATTAGTGTTTCGTTGAGTGAAGGCGTGTATTCCATCATTTCGCCCAAGGGCGTGGGAATGAATCCAGGGATGACCAGTCCCATCCCTTTTTCAATCCAGATGCCGATGATGCAGAGCACGCACGTAACGTTGAGCCATTTCAAGCTGCGGCTGACGGGCAGCACGAGCAGCACCATCGCGATGAGGTTGAAGACGATGGCCGTCCAAATCCAGGGAACCAGTGCATGATGGCCGTGCAAACCGACATACAGATATTTGGACGAGGCTACGTGCAGGTTGCCGGAGTAAAATTCCTTGAACACTTCGTTCGCCAGCAGGAAGACGTTGATGAGCATCGAGACCTGCACGATCCCGCGAAGGGTCATCAGCGCGCGATCTGTGATCATGAGCCGCTCCGACATCCGGGCGCGGACAATTTTGTTCATCTGCGGGTTCTTCATCATCTTCCGCAACACGTCCGCCGGCACGCGCAACACTTGCGCGGTTTCTTCGGCGATGGCGGTGGCCATGCGAATGGTGCCGCCGAGCGCGGAGACTTCGCCGAATTGATCGCCCGGCCCTGCGCTGCGCGTGATGCGGTAACGTCCGCTTTCCTCGCGTTCGACCACCACGCGTCCTTTCAACACGAAGAACGCGTGCTTGTCCGTCTCGCCCTGGCGCAGCAACACTTCGCCCGGAGACACGTCCAAAACCGTCAAGCCGGGCAAAATGCCCTGGCGCGTCTCATCTGAAATCGACCTGAACTCCGGCAGATAACGGTCCAGCAAATCCAGATCCGCGAGCGTGGCGGCGCGTTGCAATGCGGCCTTCGCTGCAGTCGCGCCCGCCGACCAAGGCTTGTCTCCACCCTTGGGAACGATGGCCGTGACGCGGCGAACCACCTGAATCGCCAGAATGATCAGGGCCGGGCCGGCGGTAAACGCCGAGGCCAGAAAGCGCGGGCCGACGATGGAAGAATTCCAAAACGGCCGGCCGCCCAAACCCACGTAAAGAAACGCGGTCACCGTGTGAATCGAAATCGCCCACACGATTGCAATGAATACGAACGGAACATAAAACCATTTGGCCGGCATTTTTTTCTGATAGCGGCAATACAGCAGATAGCCACAGATGTGGACGTTCAACAGCAGGTAACCGTTCAGCACGATTACGTCCCAACTGAGCATGGACCGGGGAAAGTTGAATTGTCCGATTCCCGGAATCAGATGCCAGAACCGGTCGGGCCGGCCCAAGTCCACTGTCACGAACAGGAGACACATGATAATCGCCGCCACCGCCAGCAATTCGCCGAAGATCACCAGGTCATGCATTTCCTCGTTGTTGTAAATGTAAACCGGAATGACCATCATCACCGCCGCCGCAGCCACACCGACGAGGAACGTAAAGTTCGCGATGTAAACTCCCCAGGAAACCTCATCGCTCATGCCGGTCGTGATGAGGCCGTGCGCGAACTGTTTGCAGTAGGCGTTCAATCCGAGCAGGCATAACACCGTGAGCACGCCCATCCACGTGTAGTAACGCCAGTCTCCAACCAAAGCGATGCGTGCACAGCGCCAGAGGAAGACGAAATAATTCCGAATCGCTTGTTTGATCCTCATCATCATACGTCAAAGTAGTAGAAGAATCGCGGCGACGTTCCCATTTCCTCCTTGAGCTGGATGAACACGCGCTTGGTTCTGAGGATGTACGACACTTCGCTGTTCGGGTCCAAGATGTTGCCGAACTTGCGCGTGCCGGTCGGGCAGACTTCCACGCAGGCGGGATACCGCCCCGCCCGAGTTCGTTGAATGCAGAAATGGCATTTTTCCATGACGCCCTGGTACCGCGGACGGTTGCCGAGATAGGACATGTCGGGATTGATCCGGTCTTTTGGAATCGAAGGCTTGGTGAAATTGAAACGCCGCGCCCAATAAGGACAGGCGGCTTCGCAGTAGCGACAGCCGATGCACCAGTTGTAATCAATCACGGTGATGCCGTCCTTCTCCTGCCATGTGGCGTTGACCGGGCAGACTTTGACGCACGGCGGATTCTTGCACTGCTGACATTGCACCGGCATGTAGAAATAACCTTTTTCCGGAACCGATTCGGTCGCGTAGAAATGGTCTGCCTTGTCCATGTCCATGGAACCGTGCGGCAGTTTCAATACGCGGATGTATTGGATTTCCGGGTTGCGCGACTGATTGTTTTCGGCGACGCAGGCGTGGACACACTTGCGGCAGCCAATACAGCGCGTGAGATTCAGGCAATAGACAAACTCCACGCCGTCCATCGGCTTGAGGTCGCGCACGTGAGGCCGGATGCCGTATTCCTTTTCCACCTCGTTCTCTATCCGTTTCAGGACTTGCGCCATCTCTTCCGGGGTCAGTTCCTTGTAGTATTTCTGCACCCATTGTTGCAATGAGGTGTAGTTTTTCAGTTCACGAAGCGGCGCGAGACTGGCGGCCAGCGCGGCCAGCCCGGAGGCGAGCACGGCTGAGGTGCGCAAAAAACTGCGACGATTCATGCCGGTCTCAGTTGTCGCCGGAACGGAATGTGCGGAGGAATCGGGAGCTGGCATGTCAGTGACTCCTTTCTTCGGCAACCTGCGGCGACGGCAAGCCTCGGAGTGGATGCGGCCCCGGGGCTGGCGCTCGACCGGGGAATTTCGGCGCGTGCGGATTGTGGCAGTTCACACAGAGTTTCCGGTCGATCGGGTCCCAACTCCCTGTCCCAATAGCCGCTGGTGCGTCCGTGGACGCCGGCTTCCCAATCGCGATACGTCGGGCCGTGACAACTGCCGCACAACGGCGCGCTGTTGGAAAGTTTCAACTCGCGTTTGTCGCGCGTTTGAAACTGTTCAAGATTGTTTTCGTCGTGGCAGTTGAAGCAGTTGTTGTTGCGTTCGTGGGTGCCGTGATGCATCACGATGTCGGAATGTTCCTTGGGAACGATCAGGTTCAGGTTTGTGTCGAATCGCAACCGCGGCGGCTTGCCTTTCTCGTGACAGGCATAACAATCGAAATCGGAAAGGTCCGCGCCGGCCTTGATGAGGTCCGCGTAAGACTGGCGCGTCGTGGCCGTGCTGAGAAAGTTGGTGTCAACCAGAGGAATCGGCGGCAACGCGACCGGCCTGCCCCATAAGTTCATGAGAAATGCCGCCGCCAATGCCAAAAAAACCACAACCAAACCCGTCAGCACGGTCAACGTTTTGGCGTGATAATTCATAGTACCTATAAGAATTTGTGTAAGACACTAAAACTTGCTATACACCGTTTGCCGAAAGCTTGACCTTTTTTGCTTCCTGTTGGCCAACGAAAGAAATCTTCCGAAGAATTGTTGAAACGTGGCGGCAATCCGGGCAACAAGCAATGCAAGGGGTGAGATGAACATTACTCGTCGCCCGGTTGCCGGCAAACTTGTCCAAGGTGGAGAGTTGACTGCTGAAATGACGCACTCAACATCCACCCTCTCCCGTTCCCTCTTAAACGAGAGAGGGTGGTTCCCCTTGGCGGACCAAGGAAAGGGCGATCAAGTCGCCATGAGCGAGGCGGGCACGCTCCAGGCGCTGGAACCGGTGCTGCCGCCGATGGCCCGCGCCCGCACGTTATAAGTCGTGCCTGGCGTGAGACTCCCCAGCACAATGCGGCGTGCCTGTGTGTAAATGCCGGCATCCGTCCATGTGCCATTCCCGTTCGTATTGGTTTGAACCTGATACGATCTCGCGTTGACCACTGGCGTGAGCCGCACCAACAATTGCGTCGTTTCCAGATTCTCAATATCCACGATCACCGGCTGATCCAACGGCGACTGCGCATGATTGGTGCTGTTCGCGTAATAACCCGACGACAACAGCGTTTCGAGGTCATGACTGGCAAGCGACTCGACATAGTTGGCGTCCTTGCGCAAGCCATCCTCCAACGCCTCGCGCGCTTTGTTCTTGGCGGCGGTATCTTGCGGATCGCCCGTCGCCGCCGCGATGGCATCACGGAACCGCTCCATCAACGAGGTGATATCCGGCGTCACATCGGGTGGCCCCGGAGGCGACATGGGATTCGGCGGATTGGGAAACGCCGGATTGCCGGACATGCTGGTGATGATTTGATTGGCGAACTCGTCCAAGTCGGAGTCCGAGTATTTGATGAAGTCCTTGGAGACTCTGTAGTTGATGACCATAACCCATACTTTCTACCCGCCCCTTGATTTTCAAACGGCCTGCCGAATCACTCAATCCGGCTCAACCGCTCTTTGGAAAAAATCGGAGCATCACAAATGCCAATAGAAAATCCGTGACGGATAAGAGAAATTCCGCGAGGAAAAAGGGAAGTAATGCGCCGAAGCAAGGCTTCTCCGTGGTGAAAAAGGGAAGAAACGCGACGAAGCAAGGCTTCTCCGTGACAAAGAAGGGAAGAAACGCAACGGAGCAAGGCTTCTCTGTGACGAAGAAGGGAAGAAACGTGACGGAGCAAGGCTTCTCCGTGACGGAGAAGACAAGAAACGTAATGGAGAAGGGAAGTTCCATGACCGAGAAGACAAGAAACGTCACGAAGAAGGGAAGTTCCCCCGTCAAAATTTCCCGGTTTAAGACAAAACACCCTAAAAGTGACTTGAAATGAGACAGTGGC
>CAVQOW010000011.1:0-114504 GCA_963714605.1 uncultured Verrucomicrobiae bacterium
GCCAGTTCAGTGCTCGCGTCTATATTTAAGGGAATCGAGTACGTTCGTATAAATGGATCCTCGTCGGTGATAACCGGAGTCAAAGTGAGGGAATTCTTCAAAGCCGAATAGTCAATGCCAAATTCAGATTTCACACTCTCAGCCAGTGACACGTTGTTATTTTCCCGTTTAGGATAAACGGGAGAGAACAAATATATCCCAGCGATTATGGCTGCAATCACGACAACAACCACAATGACAGACTCGGTAGAAAGATGCTTTTTCACAGTCTTATCGTGGTGAACGGGTCACATATTCTAAGTAGCGCATGAAGACTGAAGCGTTCACGGCAAACAGGGCGAAGATGGCGATTGTCAGTTGCCGGAGATGAGTTCTCATGATTGGCTTTCCTAAGGCGTCTGTGATTAGCATTTCCCCGCCTGCCACTCAAGTTCCAAAAGAGAATTAACCGCCAACCACGCGAAATACGCCAAAACAAACTTTACAGAAGGAAACGAAGAGAACGAAGGCTGCTTTCTTTCCTCGCTCCTTTTCCTTCGTTACCTTCTGTTCAAATCCTTCCGTGATCACCACCACATTGTTCGCGCCCTTCAAGGAAGTGCGATGTTCACCCGATAAAATTTGGCGGCTTCCGTGGCGTTGGTATCGGTAACGACGCCAGTCGAATTGATGTTTGTTTGCATCGCCGTGGTCAGTGGACGAAGCCGCTGCCGTCGAGGTTGGTAGCAAATTGAACCGCGTAAATGCGGTTGGTCAGGTACGGGCTGAAGGTCAGTTGCCTTTGCCCGAGCGGGCCGGTGGCGTTCGCGATTTGCAGCACGAAGACGGAAGCGGGATTGGTCGGGTTCAAGCCCGCGATGAATTTGAACATGTTGTTCTGTCCCGAGCCGTCTGCATCAACGTCCGGCGCGGCATTCGTATTGTCCAATCCGAAATATTCGACCTGCCATGCGTCCGGGAGACCGTCGTTGGCGTAGATGCCATAGTTGTCGGGATTAACGTCCAAAACGGTCAAGCCCAGCGTGCCGAAGTTTTGCTGGTAATCGGCGCGCACGGTTGCCGGGGAATCCTGATAAACAATCCCCGCAGTCGCCACGCCATTGGAACTGATGGAAATGACCGGCCCGCTCACGATGCTCCAATTCACGGTCGTCGGCGGCAACGGCAGCAGTGTCGCATCATCCAGCAATGCGGTGGCGTTGAGCTGGCTTGTGCCGCCTTCGTTGATGTTTGTCGGAGATGACGCGAGGGCAAGACCCGTTACATCGTAAAGCTGGCCCACGTAACCGGCCTTCGCCGTTTCCGCCGGTGATATGACGGAGGAAATTCCGCCGATCATGCCGACGCTGGCGTCCGCCGAATAACTGGCGCTGGATGCTTTTTCACCGCCGCCATCCATGATGTCTGTGATGACAGTATAACTGGCGCTGCTTCGCGATCCTGCTGACGCGCCATTCGGCAGAAGCGACAAACAAGCGGCCAAGCTCGCTGATAGAAATCGGGTTTTCATTTGGATGCGGCCTGTTGTGCGCTTGGCCGGGTTTGCTGCTCCAGCCATGACTCGTAATTCTGTTTCGGAATACAAAGAGAAGCGATGCCGAGAATGCGGTCGGTCCTTTCACGGGTCAGGAAAAGCCAAAAACCATCCTGTGTTTCGACGACTGCACTGATGTCGCCCGGTTTCTGGAGTTGAGCCTGCAACAACGCCTGCAATTCAGAACGAAGTTCGCTGAACGGCAAAGTTTCCCGGTGCGGTTTTGCATCTGGAAACACGCGCTCCACCTGAACCGTTGCCTCCACCGAATAGTTTGAACTGCCCGCGACCATCGGAACAGGAGGCGAAGACGATTTCGATTGGGCCGGTTTTTGTTTCCCGGCTTCCAACTGCCAGGTGATTTCGGAAGGAGTGCCGGCGTTTCGCAGGATTTCCATCAATTCCGGCAAGCTGGCATTGTTCTGTCCGGCTGCCAGAATTCGGGCGCGCAATTGTCCGGCTTTGTCGCGTTCGGAGGCGTTCGCCGAAACGTCCTTCTCAAAGCATTCGTGCAACCGCCGTTCAACCAGAATCGGTTTGACGACAGAGCGGCCGAACCGGACCGGATCGTTGCCCAGCGCCGCTTTGAGTTCCGCAAGAACATCCGGCGCGCGGGTGGAATTGTTGATGCGGTCGGATTCAGTTTCGATGTCGCGGTCTGTGATTTCGACGCCACAGACTTTTTTCAGAGTGGATTCCTTTTTCAGATCCCGGTTCACCAATTGCTTGACCATGGCCGGTGGCAGCACTTCCTCGAACGCCGGTTTCGCGCCGAGCCGGTGATTGTAATAAATTTTTTCCACCGCAGTCCGGTCGGCCACCATCGCCGAAAAATCCCCGGTCGAAAAACCATTTGTGCCGGCGGCGAAACAAGCGGATGAACCGGCTGCCAGCAACAGAAGAACAGCCATCACGTTTCCCGCGCGAATTCCTCCACGCGGAATTTTCACCGAAAAATGGTGTTGAAAGCCGGAAGCAGATCTCATGGCTTTTGATAAATGTACATCACCGTTGGCGGAGTATAAGACCATGTGGTATCGAGATAGGAGTCGCCATCGAACCCGCCAAAGATCAGCATTTCAGTGCCATCCCATACAGCGGTGTGTTCGGTGAGATTCAGCGAATTCTGGGCTGTAACTGGCGGCCAACTGTCGGTCACCGGATTGTAACGGGCGCCATAGGTGTAGCCACCCCAAATGAGCATCTCGGGACCGGTCCAGACCGCTGTGTGGCCTTGACTGGCAGGCGGTTCTCCCGAACTTTCTGTCGTTGTCCAGAGGCCTGTGGATGGATTAAATCTTGCGCCGCTGGCCAATACGTAGTTGTTCCGTCGAATCCGCCCCAGACAATCATTTCGGTGCCGTCCCAGACTGCAGTGTGATATTCCCTTGAGCTGGGCGCATTGAGAGTGGGCGAAGCGGTCCAGGTATTATTGGTTGGATTATACAGTCCGCCAGAGTTCAATGTGTTTGTTCCGTCGAACCCGCCCCAGACAATCATTTGACTGCCGGTCCAGACTGCGGTGTGCGATTCCCTTGAGCTGGGCGCGCCCGTGGTGGAGGTGGCGGTCCAGTTATTATTGGTGGGATTATACAGTCCGCCAGTGTTCAACGTGTTTGTTCCGTTGAATCCGCCCCAGACAAGCATATTGGTGCCGGTCCAAACGGCAGTATGCAACGACCGGGCAGCAGGCGCGCTGGTCGTAGTGATGTTCGTCCAAGTATCAGAAGCAGGAAAATAGCGTGTGCCGGTGTTCAAATTGCTCGCGCCGTTAAACCCTCCCCAAATGAGCATTTGACTGCCTGTCCAGACGGCAGTGTGAGAAGCCCGGTTTGAAGGGGCATTTATTGTTGAAGTCTGAATCCAGGAATCAAGGGCCGGGTTGTAACGCGCGCCGCTGCCGAGATATTGCAACCCTTCAAACCCGCCCCAGATGATCATTTCACTGCCGGTCCAGACAGCCGTGTGCAAGGCTCGACCTGAAGGAGTGAGCGTGGCGAAAGTGCTCGTCCAAGTATTATTGGTAGGATTATAGCTGCCACCGGTGTTGACCTCCATACCGGCATTTTCTCCACCCCAAACAATCATGGCGCTGCCCGACCAGACCGCGGTGTGGCTGTCGCGTGGAGTGGGGGCGTTGGTTGTCGAAACGGTAAACCACGTGTTGTTGGTGTAGCGCGCGCCGTCATTGAGGTAAACCGTCTGGCCCGCATTCGCATCATAATACGATCCTCCCCAGACGATCATTTGATTGCCGCCGACGACAGCCGTGTGATTGGCGCGCCCCGAAGGGGAGTTGGTGTATGAGACGGCCACCCAGCCATTCGTACTCGTGAAATAGCGTCCGCCGTTGGTTTGGTAGATTGGGTTGCCCGAATCAGGATCATTCGTGTATCCACCCCAGATGACCATTTGGTTGGTCAACCAGACTGCCGTGGCGCCACTGCGGCCGGCCGGGGCGTTCACGGTCGGGATGGCGGACCAGGTATTGTTTGTGGTCGTGTAACGGGCACCGTCGTTCAGGTAATAAACCTGGCCGGTGCCATCATTGGTCAGGCCACCCCAAACCAGCATTTGGTTGGTGGCCAGCCCAAACCGCGAGCGGACTGGTGCGTGGACTTGGAGCGCCTGTGGTTGAAATCGCAACCCACGTGTCGTTGGTCGGCGTATAACGCGCGCCCGTGTTCAAGTAAACCGTCTGGCTTAAATTGGTGTCGTAATACGAACCGCCCCAAACGAGCATGTTGGTGCCGTTCCAAACAGCAACATGCCCGCTGCGGGCAACCGGCGCATTCACGGTCGTTGCAGCCACCCAACTGTTGCTGACAGGATTGTATCGCCAACCCTGGTTTCCCAATGAACCACCCCAGACGATCATTTCTGTGCCGCTCCAAACTGCGGTATGACCGCTGCCCGCGGCAGGGATGCCGTTCGTTGCGGGTGTTGGAATCCAGGAATCAGTTGCCGGATTGTATCGTCCACCGGTATTGACATCCGACCCATCCTGCGAACCACCCCAAACAATCATTTCAGAACCATCCCATACGGCAGTATGACCGGCACGAGGCTGTGGACTGAACGGATTGGGAAAAGACAGTGAAGCGCGTTGGTCGATTTTATCCACCGTTCCTTGGACGACCAGGCTGGGAATTTGAATGTAGCCCGCGTTCAGGAGATTTGTTGCGTTGGCCTGAGCCGAAAGAACTATTCCGCCGCTTGCGACTCCGATTTGCCCGCTCGACTGCAGATTCGTCAAAGCCGCGCCTGCGGCCAATTGGTTTGCCGTAATTGACCCGGCGGCAACGTTGACGCCCGTAACCGCGTTCGCCGCCAGCTTCGCCGTGGTCACCGCTCCATCGGCAAGTTTTGGGGTCGTAATGGCGGCGTCAATGACGTTGGTCGTGGCCACCGCGTTGGTTGCGAGTTTGCCGGAGGTCACTGCGACATCGGCAAGCTTTGAGGTCGTGATGGCCCGTCAATGACGTTGGTCGTGGCCACCGCGTTGATTGTGAGTTTGCTGGAAGTCACAGTTCCATCAGCGAGCTTCGCGGTGGTGATCGCGCCGTCAATGACGTTGGTCGTGGCCACCGCGTTGATTGTGAGTTTGCTGGAAGTCACAGTTCCATCGGCGAGCTTCGCGGTGGTGATCGCGCTGTCAATCACGTTGGTCGTGTCAACCGCGTTGATTGTAAGTTTGCTGGAAGTCACTGTTCCATCGGCGAGCTTCGCGGTGGTGATCGCGCCGTCAATCACGTTGGTCGTGGCCACCGCGTTGGCACCAAGTTTCCCCGTTGTAACCGCACCGTCAGCGAGCTTGGAAGACGTGATTGCACCATCAAGAACAGTTGAAGCCATCAACGCGTAACCGACAGCGGCGATTCGCTGGTCAGGAGTCAGAAGCTGGAAGCCGTTCACGCCGTCGTTGAACCAGACCCGCAGGCGCACGTCCGAATTTGTGAACACCGTGGCGGGAATGACGGTCATGTTGGCCAACGTCGCGTCACCAAGCAACACGGCGTAAAGACCTTTGGTAACGGTGAGGCCAATCGCACCGGTGGGTTCACTGCCGCCACTGCTGGTTCCGTCATTGCTCCAAAAACTGGACGTGCCGTCGCCGCTGACGAGGGCAAACTTGAATTGGCCGGAGCCATCGAAGTTCGTGCCGCCGACAGCCACGCGGCCTTGGTAATTGATGAGTTGCGGCACCTGCGCCTGCAAACAAATTTGAAACAGCAGCCCGACAGCAATTGTCGTCCAAAGGAGGATTGATTTCATAAGAGGAATGACTTGTAGCTCACAAACGCGGGCCTTTATGGGAATTATCGGAGAAAAATTCAAGAAAAAACTGATTTAAAGCCCATATCAAAATGAGGAATGGAGCGAACGATGGCAGATGATGGCGCAACCGAGCGTAAGGAAGGCTTGATGAATATCGGCGCGACGTTCGTAACGAATCCGCAGGCGGCGGAACTGGTGCAACCAACTGAGGGTGCGTTCCACAACCCAGCGCGTTTTACCCAACCCGCTTCCATGCGGCGTTCGCGGGCGTGCCAGTTGATCGGCGATGCCGCGCTGTTGCAACCAGCGATGATGCGCGGCACTGCCGTAGGCGCGATCGCCTTGCACGACCTCTGGCCGTTGACGCGGGCGACCGACCTTGCCCGGCACGGCAGGAATGGCCGCCACGAGCGGTTGGAGTTGGCGGCTGTCATGCACGTTGGCCGCCGTCAACTGGATGCTCAACGGCAAGCCTTGGGCATCGGTGCAAAGATGATGTTTGCTGCCCGCTTTGCGGCGGTCCGTCGGGTTGGGTCCCGTCTGAAGCCCCCAAAAACCGCGCGCACACTGCTGGAGTCCACTACGGCTCGTGACCAATCGAGCCGATCGGCTACGTGTAAGCGGCGCAACAATTCCCGATGGAGTTTTTCCCAGACGCCGGCCTTTTGCCAATCGCGCAGTCGGCGCCAGCAGGTCATGCCACTGCCACAACCCATTTCCAAAGGCAGGTCTTGCCAAGCCATACCGGTCTTGAGCACGAAGAGAATTCCGGTCAACGTCGCGCGATCCGAAATCGGTTTGCGCCCGGGAAATTTTCTTCGCCGCGCTCTTGGTGGAAGCAAGGGTTGGATCACTGACCATAGCGAATCATCAACGAGTGGTTTTGCCATGCCCAGTTTATTGCAGAACTGGTCAAAAAAGTACAATTCATTTTGTTACACGCTCTTAGCCTCGTTCATCATCCTTGCCTTATCTCTGGATTAAGGTCGGACGCTTCGTTATCTTCCGCCGGTCTATGTTTGAAACGGTCAAAGCCGAACTGGTCACCGCGTCGCAGAAACTCGCGCATTTGCGGAGGTTTCTTTGACGTGCCGGGCGCACAAAAACGCCTGGGCGAACTTGATGGCCTCATGGCGGCGGACAATTTCTGGAATAATCGCGAGCAGGCGCAGAAACTCATCGAAGAGGCCAATTCCCTTCGCAACAAAATCGAGCCGCTCTTCAAGTCGGAGAAACATCTGGACGACCTCCGCGTGATGCTTGAACTCGGCGAGGCCGAGCCGCCCGAAGCCCAACTTAAAGTCGAGCAGGAGTTGCAGCGCGACATCGAAAAATTCCTGAAGGACCTAGAATCGCTGGAACTGCGCGTCTTCCTGAGCGGCCCGCATGACAAAAGCAATTGCATTCTCAGCATCAACGCCGGCGCCGGCGGCACGGAATCGTGCGACTGGGCGAGCATGCTCTTGCGGATGTATCAGCGATGGGCTGAGTCGCGCGGGTGGGAAATCGAGGTCGAGGATGCGTTGCCCGGCGAAGGCGCAGGGATCAAAAGCGTCACGATGCTCATCAAGGGCGAATACGCCTACGGCTATTGCAAGGCCGAGCGCGGCGTGCACCGGCTCGTGCGCATCTCGCCGTTCGATTCCAACAAACGCCGGCACACCAGCTTCGCCAGCGTGGACGTGATTGCGGAAATCGAAGAAAACACGGAACTTGAGATTCCGCCAAATGAATTTCAAATTGACACGTTCCGTTCCGGCGGCAAGGGCGGCCAAAACGTGAACAAGGTCGAAACCGCCGTGCGCATCACGCACATTCCGACCGGGCTGGTCGTGGCGTCGCAAAACCAGCGCTCGCAGCATCAGAACCGCGCCACGGCCATGAAACTTTTGCTGTCGCGGATATATGCGCAGCGGCTCGACGCGCAGAAGGCGGAGATGGAACGGTTTTACGGCGAGAAAGGCAGCATCTCGTGGGGCAACCAGATTCGAAGCTACGTGTTCCAGCCGTATCGCATGGTCAAAGACCTCCGCACCGGCGTTGAAACGAGCAACACGCAGGCGGTGATGGACGGCGACTTGGACGCTTTTGTGAACGGCTGGCTTCGCGCCGGCTGTCCGGCAAAACGGATGCAGGGCGTGAAGGACGAGGAAGAATGAAGAAGGCGGAAGGCAGAATGAAGAAAAGTCAGGCCTTGCAGTCAGGCCGAAGTCTTTTTCTGCCTTCTCATGACATCGCCATGAGCTTCGCGTTTTGAACAGCCCGTTGGCGCGTCAATTCCTGACCCGCCTCATCGGCTCACCCAACGTCGTAATGTCTCGTATGGCATAGCAATTCACGAGATTCGCATCGTAGAGGTAGAGTCTGCCTGCGTCGGGATCGAAGATTCCCGTTCCCCCGCCGGCATAGCTCACGACCTGCAAACGGGACCGGTCGTTCTTCGGACTATCTGAAGATTTATCTGCCGCCCCGACGCACAAGGCGATGGAAATCCCGAACAGTGCTCCGCAAACAAACATCAAGGCTGCGTTTCGTGTTTTCATGTGATGATTTTCTGTTGTGTTTTTCGGTCTGAGTAAGCTTAAGAGGCATTCCGCGGGTGTCCAGAGAATTGGCGTTGGTGCAACGTTTCTGCTTTGCGCTCCTTGCGCTCTTTTGCGCAGAATCACGCCGTGACCATCCTTGACACCATCGTTGAGCAAAAGAAACGCGAGATCGCGCGATTGCCGGAGCGCCTGATCGCAGCAGGCGACTTGCGCGATGCGATGCTTGAACGCGGCGAGCGGCGTAATTTTGTCGCGGCTCTTCGCACATCGAAGTTTGGAAAAGTGGCGTTGATTGCAGAAGTCAAAAAAGCGTCGCCGTCGGCAGGCGTGATTTGCAAAGACTTCGATCCCGTCCGCATTGCGAAGGAATACGAAACCGCGGGCGCGAATTGCCTGTCGGTTTTGACGGACGAAAAGTTTTTCCAAGGGTCGCTTGACTTTCTCCGGCAAATCCGCGCCGCAGTGAAGCTGCCGCTGCTTCGCAAGGACTTCATCATTGACGAGCGCCAGATTCTCGAAGCCATCGAGTGGGGCGCGGACGCCATCCTGCTCATCGTGGCCATTTTGAGCGACGCACAGTTAAAAAAATTCCATTCCCTCGCTGCGGAAGCTGGATTGGCTGTGCTGGTCGAGGTGCATGATGAAGCAGAATTGGATCGTGCGCTGGCGGCTGGCGCGACTTTCATCGGCGTAAACAATCGTGACTTGAAAACTTTCAAGGTGGACTTGTCCACCACGGAACGAATCGCGGCGCGGTTAGTCGAAAGACGAAAGTCGAGAGTCGAGAACCAGAACGCGCTCGGCGGAAAGAACACCTCGCCCTTGCTTGTGGCCGAAAGCGGCATTCACACACGCGCCGATGTGGAGCGGCTCGCGAAATGCGGTGCGCGGACAATTCTCGTCGGCGAATCCTTGATGCGGCAGGGCGATGCGAAGTCGAAGGTCGTGGAATTGCTTGGTCGATGATTGAAAAAGTGTGTAACCTTCCACCTGCATCGACGTCTGAAGACGTGGATGTCCGTGCCGAAAACAGCACGGCAAAGTAACAAAATTAACAAACCAAAGACCGAAGACACCAAACACAGGTTATGAAAATATCCAAGACCGTATTCATTGCCGCACTGGCAATCGGCAGTTTGCTCGCCCTGAGTCCAGCACTTCAGGCGCAGGACCAGCCGAAGCCGGCCAAACCCCAAGGCGGGCTCCGGCCAGCACGGCCCAAGCCTTGAAGAACGCGTCAATCACATGGCGGAAACCCTCAATCTGACCCCAGACCAGAAAACCAAGGTCACAGCCGTCTTCCAAACAGAAGCCAGCAAACGGAAAGAAATCCGTAACGACAGCACCCTTACGGACGATCAAAAAAAGGAAAAGGCCAAGGCGTTGCGGGAAGACACCACGAAGCAACTCAAAGCCATCCTCACAGCCGACCAATTCGAAAAATGGCAGGCTATGCCACGCCAGGGCCGGGGGGCCGGCGGTCCCCGCCAGAAAAGAAGAGCGAGCCCATGAATGCGAATACGAACGCGAGTGCGGCCACCGGCACACAGAAGTAATCTGGTTACTACGGTTTGATTGGTTCAGGGACGGCGCAAGCCGTCCCTTTTTCATGCGGCAGGTGGGCTCATCCGCGCAATGTCACCAGCGTGCGGATTCCAATCCGGCTTATGGCGCCAGCGCCAGCCCACATTCGCAGCAAATCTTTCGGCATAAATCGTCGGTTCAAAAAAACTCAGATATTTGTTGCACTGAAGGGCTGCATTGCTATATTCCGCATCCGCTTTCAAAAACGGGAAGCGGAAAAATTAGTGAGACCATTAACAGACAATTGTTCTTTGTATGGCAGGACAACGCATTCGAATTCGACTTAAGGCCTATGACCACCGTGTCATAGACCAATCGGCGCGCGAAATCGCCGACACCGTCAAGCGCACCGGCGCGCGCGTCGCCGGGCCCATCCCGCTGCCCACGCGCATCGAGCGGTTCACCGTGCAACGCTCCCCTCACTCGGACAAGAAGTCGCAGGAGACTTTCGAGCAACGCACCCACAAGCGGCTGATTGACATTCTTGATCCGACCGCCAAGACCGTGGACGAACTCAAGAAACTCAACCTGCCCGCGGGCGTGGACATCACCATCAAGATTTAAGGTTATGCTCGGCTTAATCGGAAAAAAACTCGGCCATACCCGCGTGTATGACGCGAATGGAGTGGATACGCCGGTGACCGTCGTGCTCGCCGGCCCGAACCGCGTGTTGCAGGTCAAGACCCAAGGCAGCAAGGACGGCTACAACGCCGTGCAGCTCGGTTTCGGCGAACAGAAACCCCAGCGCATCGCCAAAGGAAAACTCGGTCACCTCGTCAAATTCGGCGTGCTCGACGCCAAGGAATCGGAGAACGCCCGCAAAGAAGGCGAAAAGAAACCGTTGGCCGGCGTGGCGAAGATCAGGGAATTCCGCAATTTCACCAAGGAAGTCAAAACCGGCGACATGCTCGGTGCGACGTTGTTCGCAGTCGGCGATTTCGTGGATGCCATTGGTGTCACGAAAGGCCGCGGCTTCGAAGGCGTCGTCAAGCGCCACCATTTTGCCGGTGGCGATTCGACGCACGGCGCGAAAGGCTGGCATCGGCGCAGCGGCGCGATTGGCCAGCGTTTATTCCCCGGCACAGTCATGCGCGGCATGAAAATGCCCGGTCACATGGGCCAGGTGCAACGCACGACGCAAAACCTCAGAGTTGTCCAGGTCATCGAGGCGGAAAATATTTTGCTTATCAGCGGCGCGATTCCCGGCGCGGAAGGCGATTATGTCGTCATCCGTGAATCCAAGAAACGTCCCAAGGGGTGGAAGCCAAAGGTCCACGTGCCGCAGGGCAAGACTAAGGCGACAGCGAAGAAATAAGGCAGGCCATGAAGCTTACAGTTAAAGACATCAAGGGTCAGAGCCAGGGCGAACTGGAAGTGAAGTTCCCGCTGGTCGAAGACGGCAAAGGCACGCAGGCCGTGCATGACGCGGTGGTGGCGTATCAGGCCAACCAGCGCATGGGCACCGCCTGCACAAAGAACGTCGGCGAAGTCGCCGGCACCAACAAAAAGCCGTGGCGGCAGAAGGGCACGGGCCGCGCCCGCGCCGGCTCGTTCCAATCGCCATTGTGGCGCGGCGGTGGTGTGGTGTTCGGTCCGAGGCCGCGCGATTTTGGCAAGAAGATCAACGTGAAAACCAAACAACTCGCGCTCCGCAAGGCGCTCAGCGAGCGGTTGAAGGCAGGCGACGTGGTTGTTGTGGACGACCTGAAACTCGGTTCACCGAAGACGAAGGATTTCATCGGCGTCATCGCGGCGCTTGATTTGAAGGGCACGACGTTGATCGTGTCGCAGGAGGCGGACAAAAACCTCACGCTCGCCTCGCGCAACCTGCCGAATGTCGCGTTGACGACCAGCGAGATGCTGAACACCTACGACGTGTTGCGTCCGGCCAAGCTGCTGTTCACGCGCAGCGCGTTCGAGAAGATCGAAGCCCGTCTTAGCAAGGAATAACATGAATGCTTTTGAAGTCATCAAGACCGTCCGCCTGACCGAGAAGGGAACGCGCCAGAGCGAGAAATTCAATCAATACACCGTCGTTGCCGACCGCCGCGCGAACAAGACGGACATTCGCCAGGCCGTTCAGGAGCTTTTCAAGGTCAAAGTCACCAAGATCAACACCCTGAACGTGCGCGGCAAATTCCGCCGCCAGCGCACTCCCCAGGCCGGCCAGGCGCCGAGTTGGAAGAAAGCCATCGTGACGTTGAAGGCAGGCGACAAGATTGTTTTGACGTAATCCGGATTTGAAACCGTAAAGGCGCGGAGTGGTTTCACTTCGCGCCTTTGTTTTTCTGTGGCTCTGTTTCCTGCTGAGAACTGAAAGTCGGCTGTTTTAAGTGGCAAAAACCGAACTGAAAATTCTTCAAAAAAACGCTTGCACGGCGGGTGAACTTTGCTAACTTCTGCGTCCCTTTGGCCTCGGGCAAAAGGGACAGCAGATTCGCGGGCCGATAACCGATCCCCGGCGGGGACGGGAATGATGGTCCGCTGCTCCAAGAGTTGCTGACTTGGAATTATTGATTTTATGCCAGTTAAAACCTTTAGACCGCTAACGCCGTCTCTGCGCTACGTGACGTATGCTGATTTCAGCGACATCACGAAGTCCAAGCCGGAGAAGAGCCTGGTCGAGATTCGCAAGAAGACCGGCGGACGTAATTGCTACGGTCGCGCCACTGCGCGCGGCATCGGCGGCGGCCACAAGCAGAAAATCCGCATCGTGGATTTCAAGCGCAACAAGCACGGAGTCGAAGCCACGATTTCCGCAATTGAATACGATCCGATCCGTTCGGCGCGTCTGGCGTTGCTGCAATATCAGGACGGCGAAAAACGTTACATCATCGCTCCTGCCGGCATTCAAGTCGGTGGCAAACTCATGAGCGGGCCAACAGCGCCCCCGGAAATCGGCAATTGTCTTCCGCTCAGGGCCATTCCGCGTCGCGGCGGCGATTCATAATATCGAAATCACCCCCGGTCGCGGCGGCCAGATGGTGCGCAGCGCCGGTGGCGCGGCGACGCTGATGTCGCGCGACGAAGGCTACGCGCAGGTTCGTCTGCCGTCGGGGGAAATTCGCAGCATCAATGAGAATTGCTACGCGACCATCGGTCAGGTCGGCAACACGGAGCACGAGAACGTGATTCTCGGCAAGGCGGGTCGCACGCGGCATCGCGGTCATCGCGGCATCAACCGCGGGGTATCGCGCAATCCGGTGGATCACCCGAACGGCGGCGGCGCAGGCAAATCGAAGTCCGGCGGCGGCTGGCAGCAGTTGACTTCGCCGTGGGGTTTGCTGGCCAAGGGATATCGGACGCGCGACAAGAAGAAGTCCTCGAACCGGTTCATTGTGGTCCGCCGCGATGGCCGGCCGATGAAGAACAAGTAAGCAGTGTATGGGACGCTCAATTAAAAAAGGTCCGTTTATAGATTTTCACCTGCTGGACAAAATCCAGAAGGCGAAGAGCACGAATCAAAAAACGCCGATCAAGACCTGGTCGCGTCGTTCGATGATCACGCCGGATTTCGTGGGCCTCACGTTCACCGTGCACAACGGCAAGGTTTTCAATCCCGTGTTTCGTGACGGAAAACATGGTGGGCCACCGGCTCGGCGAGTTTTCGCCGACGCGCACGTTCAGGAAACACGGCGCGCACACGGCCAAGGCGGAGGCCAAGTAATATGGAAGTTCACGCCATCTTGAAAAACGTGCCGATGTCGCCGCAGAAAATGCGCGAGGTCGTGCGGCAGATTCAGGGCCTGCCCGCGCAGCAAGCGCAGGCGGTGCTGGCGGTCGTGCCGCGCAAGTCGGCCCGCTTCGTCGCTAAGACGCTGGACTCGGCCATTGCCAACGCGGAAAATAACAACAAACTCAAGCCCGAGAAACTTCGCGTCAAGGAAGCCGTCACGGGCACGGCGATGCGGATCAAACGGTTCACGCCAAAGGCGCGCGGCTCGGCCGGCCCGATCATCAAGCGCCGCTGCCACATTAAAATCATTTTGTCGGACGAGTAATTGGTATGGGACAAAAAACAAATCCAATCGGTCTGCGCGTCGGTGTCAACAAGGACTGGCGTTCCAAGTGGTTTGCCGGGAAGAAGGAATTCGGCAAGCTGCTCACCGAGGACCGCGAAATCCGCGAGTTGCTCAAGAAGAAGCTCGAATCGGCGTCCGTGCCGAAGATTCTCATCGAGCGCGCGGCCAACCGCTGCCGCATCACCATTCTCACGGCCCGGCCCGGCGTCGTCATCGGCCGCAAAGGCGCGGAGATCGACAAGCTCAAGGAGGAATTGAGCAAGATGACCGGCAAGGAAATTTACGTGGACATCATCGAGATCAAGTCGCCTGAAATTGACGCGCAGCTCGTCGCGGAAAACGTCGCGCTGCAACTGGAGCGCCGCGTCTCGTTCCGGCGCGCGATGAAGAAGGCGTTGCAGACCGCCAAGGATTTCGGCGCGGAGGGGATCAAGATTCGTTGCGCGGGCCGGCTGGGCGGCGCGGAACTGGCGCGCGTCGAGAAGTATCACTGGGGCCGCGTGCCGTTGCACACGTTGCGCGCGAACATCGATTACGGTTTTGCCGAGGCGAACACGGTTTACGGCAAGCTCGGCGTCAAATGCTGGATTTGCAAAGGCGAACACGAAGCCGCAAAAGGCTCGCTCGCGCCGAAGCTCGAGGCCGCCGCGAACTGAATTTAGACGAGGATTTTGATATGCCGATGATGCCTGAAAGAGTGAAGTACCGCAAAATGCACCGCGGCAACCGCGCCGGTCTGGCGTATCGCGGCAGCACGGTGGCATTCGGCGAGTACGGATTGATGTCGCTGGAGCGCTGCTGGCTCGACACCAAGCAGATTGAGGCGGCGCGCGTGGCCATCGCCCGCAACATGAAGCGCAGCGGGAAAATGTGGATTCGCATTTTCCCGCAAAAGTCGTTCACGAAGAAGCCGCTGGAAACGCGCATGGGCAAGGGCAAGGGCCCGCTGGAATCGTGGGTGGCGGTGATCCGTCCGGCCAACGTGCTGTTTGAAGTGGACGGTGTGACCGAGGCGGACGCGCGCGAGTCGTTGCGTCTGGCGGCGACGAAGCTGCCGATCAAGACCAAGTTCATTTCGCGGCATCGGCGTCGACAGCTGAAGCGAAGTAGTTATGAAGATGTCGGAAATGAAAGACATGACGCTGGTGGAGTTGGCGGCCAAAGGCCGCGATTTGCGCCAGGAAATGTTCAACCTGCGTTTGCAGCAGGCCAGCGCGCAGCTGGAAAAGCCGGCGCGCCTGCGCGTGTTGCGCCGCGACATCGCGCGGCTGGAAACGCGCATTTCGCAATGCTGCGCAGGAAAGCGGCTTGAAATTTCGTATGGCTGAAACTGTTAACACAACCGGAAGCACCGCGCGACACCGCAAAGAGCGCGTCGGCGAAGTCATCTCCAACAAGATGGCCAAAACCATCATCGTGCGCGTCGAGCGGCGGTTTCCGCATCCGCGCTACAAAAAGGTCGTGACCGGCTACAAGAAGCTTTACGCCCACGACGAGAAGAGCGACGCCAAAGTGGGCGACCGCGTGCGCATTGAGGAAACCCGTCCCTTGTCGAAAACCAAACGCTGGCGGCTGGTGGAAGTCGTCGAGAAGGGCAGTGGCGTGGCGCCGGTGGCGGTTTAGCTCAGGATTTATGCTGCAAGTTCGTTCCCATCTGGACGTCGCCGACAACACGGGCGCGAAAATGGCCTGGGCCATCGGTGTGTTGGGTCGCAACCAGCGCTATGCGCGGATTGGCGACATCATCAAGGTGCAATCAAGGACGCCGCGCCGGACGGCCAGGTGAAAAAGGGCGAAGTGTGCAACGCGGTGATTGTCCGCACGCGCAAGGCGATCCGACGCAACGACGGTTCGTATCTGCGTTTCGACAGCAACGCGTGGTGATCATCGACGCGGAATTGAACCCGCGCGGCACGCGCATTTTCGGTCCGGTGGCGCGCGAGCTGCGCGAGAAGACGGTTCATGAAGATCATCTCGCTCGCGCCGGAAGTGATTTGAAGTTATGGCCAAGATTTCATGTGAAAAAAGGCGACGAAGTCGTGGTGCTTGCCGGTGCGGACAAAGGCAAGCGCGGCAGCGATCATCGCCGTCCTGACCAAAAAGCAGCGAGTCATTGTCGAAGGCGTGGCAGATGATCAAGCGGCACATGCGCAAGAGCCAGCAGCATCCGCAGGGCGCGATCGTCGAGCGCGAAGGCTCGGTCCACATTTCCAACGTGATGAAGGCGGCGGATTTTGACGCGCGCGCCACCAAACGCGGCGGCGCACCAGCGCACCCGCCGGCGACAGTAGCAGAAGCCGAAATGAAAGCCAGACTTTACGACAAATACATCAACGAAGTGGTGCCGGCGCTGAAGGAAAAGCACAAGTACACCAACGTCCACCAGGTTCCGCGGATGGTGAAGATCGTGGTGAACATGGGCGTCAGCGCCTCGCTGGAAAAGAGCGCAGTGGAAGACGCGGCCAAGGACCTTGCACTGATCACCGGCCGCAAGCCCGCCATCAGCAAATCGCGCCACAACATCGCCAATTTCAAATTGCGCGAGGGCCAGCCCATCGGCTGCCGCGTCACGCTGCGCCGGGACGCGATGTATGAGTTTTTCGACCGCCTGATCGCGGCCGCGCTGCCGCGCATCCGCGACTTCCGCGGGCTTTCGACCCGCGTCGTTCGACGGGCGCGGCAATTACACGCTGGGCGTCGCCGAGCAGACGATTTTTCCGGAAATCGAACTGGACAAGATCAAGCGGCACGCAGGGCATGGACATCACGATTGTGACCAGCGCGACAGGACCGAATGCCGGAAGCGCATGGAACCTGCTCAAACTCATGGGCATGCCGTTCGCCGAAGGAAAATAATTTTATGGCAAAGAAAGCATGGATGGAGCGCAACAAGCGCAAAGCGGAAACGGTGAAAAAATACGCCGCGATCCGCGCCGAACTGAAGGCCAAGCGCGATTACGCCGGTCTGGCCAAACTGCCGCGCGACGCCAGCCCGACGCGCCTGGTCAACCGTTGCTCGATGACCGGCCGCCGGCACGGTTACCTGCGCAAGTTCGCGCGCTCGCGTCTCACGTTCCGCGAGGCCGCGCTCAACGGTTTGATCCCCGGCGTCGATGAAAGCCAGTTGGTAATATTTATGATCGACCCGATTTCTGACATGTTGACCCGCATCCGCAACGCCGGTCGCGCGTTGCTGCCGACGGTGGAAATGCCGCACTCGCGGATGAAGGAGAGCATCGCGAACATCCTCAAGAAGGAAGGCTACGTCGCCGACGTGGCCGTGGAGGGAAGCTGCCCAAAACGATCAAGCTCAAGCTCAAATATCAGGGCAAGAAGACCGTGATTGAAGGGCTGCGCCGCATCAGCAAGCCCGGGTCTGCGCCATTACGTCGGCGCGACGGAAATTCCGCGCGTGCTCGGCGGTCTGGGCGTGGCGGTGATTTCCACGCCCGAAGGGCGTGATGACCGGCACGCAGGCGCGCAAGAAAAACCTGGGCGGCGAAGTTGCTTTGTTACGTGTGGTAGATGATTTAAAGATTTAACGATTTAACGAACCATGTCACGAATTGGAAAACAACCGATTGCCATCCCTCCCAAAGTCAAGGTGGAGGTGAAAGGGCCAGAAGGTTCTTGTCGAAGGCCCCAAGGGCAAGCTCGACTGGGAATTGCCGCAGCCGCACCAGCCTGAAGGTCGAGGACGGCAAGATCGTCGTCAGCCGCGAAGGCGATGACGCGCAGGCCAAAGCCTTGCACGGTCTGAGCCGCGCCCTGGTGAACAACATGGTCAAAGGCGTGACCGAAGGTTTCGTCAAGAAACTCGAAATCCAGGGCGTCGGGTTCAAAGCCGCCGTTCAGGGCAATGCCGTGAACCTGAGCCTCGGCTATTCGCATCCGATCAATTACCCGATTCCCGCCCAAATCAAAGTGACGGTCGAGGAGAACACCAAGCTGACCATCGAAGGGCCGGACAAACAGGTGGTCGGGCGAGGTCGCCGCCGAAATTCGCGGCTTCTATCCGCCTGAGCCTTACAAGGGCAAGGGCGTGCGCTACGTGGGCGAACATGTCCAGCGCAAGGAAGGCAAGACGGTCCAATAACGATTGATTGAAGTGCACGGCAAAATCCGTGACGCAATTGAAATGAGAACGGAAAAGAAACATAAACTTGCGCAACTGCGCCACTGGCGCATGCGCAGCAAGGTCAGCGGCACGAAAGAACGTCCGCGCATGAGCGTGTGCTTCACCAACGAGAACATCCACGTTCAGTTCATTGACGACACTGCCGGCGTGACGCTGGCCGCCGCTTCGACCACGAGCAAAACCGCGCCGGACCGCGAAAAGCTGGCGGCGAACGTGACCAGCGCCAAAACGATCGGCGACGCTGGCGGCCGAAGCCGCATTGGCCAAGGGCATCAAGCAGGTGGTTTTTGATCGTGGCGGCGCGCGCTATCACTGGTCCAAGGCAAAGGCAGGACGGCAAGCGGTGATGAACTCGGCAAAGTGGCAACGCTGGCCGACGCCGCGCGCGAGGCCGGTCTGAAATTTTAACGCAACGGAGAAACGATACTGTGGCTGAAACCAACACATCAACCGAAGGCGACAGCGCAGCGAGTCCCGCGCGGCCCGCGCGGCGTCGCAACAGGCCCGGCGGCGAAGCGCCTGAACGGACGTTGCGAAGGACAGGAATCCGCAGGAACTGACCGAGAAGGTCGTGTTCATCAACCGCTCCGCGAAAGTGGTCAAGGGCGGACGCCGGTTCAATTTCAGCGCGCTGGTCGTCGTGGGCGACAAGCAGGGCCGCGTGGGCAGTCGGCTTGGGCAAGGCCAGCGAAGTGGCCGACGCGATCCGCAAGGGCGGCGAATTGGCGCGGAACCAGATGGTCGGCGTGTCGCTGAAAGACGCCACGATTCCGCACGAAGTTTTCTCCGATTATGGCGGGGCGAAAGTGCTGCTGCGCCCGCTTCGCCGGGCACGGGCATCATCGCCGGCAAAACGGTCCGCGCCGTGCTCGAATCCGCCGGCGTCAAGGATGTTTTGAGCAAATCCCTCGGCTCGAAGAACGCCGCCAACGTGGTCAAGGCCACGCTCAAGGCGCTGTTGAGCCTCCGGCTGCGCGAGGACATTTACAAGGGCCGCGGCCTGGAGATCAAGAAAGCGGAAGCTCCGGCAGCGCTGCCGTGCAAGCTCCGCTCCGGCCACGGCTTGAATTTTTATGCGATTACACGATCTGAAATCCCGTCCCGGCGCCAAGCACCGACGCAAGCGGCTCGGCCAGGGCGAATCCAGCGGCCACGGCAAAACCAGCGGACGCGGCGGCAAGGGCCAGACCGCCCGCTCCGGCAGTTCCATCCGCATCGGTTTTGAAGGCGGCCAGATGCCGCTCATCCGCCGCATTCCCAAGCGCGGCTTCAACAACGCCCGGCCACGGCACGCGCTATCATCGCCGGTCAACGTCGGAGTCGCTGAACGCTTTGAGGACGGCGCCCGCGTGGATGAAGCCGCGCTTCGCGCCGCGGGCCTGGCCAATGGCCGGGCGATGGCATCAAGATTCTGGGCGACGGCGAAGTGACCAGGAAACTGACGGTGAGCGCCCACGCGTTCAGCGCCTCGGCGCGCGCCAAAATCGAAGCCAAAGGTGGAACCTGCGAAGTCGTCGCGCAAGCCGAAACCGCTGAGCCGGCCAAGACGCCTGAGAACCTGCTTGACCCGACGACCATGTTCGCATCCATCGCCAATACCTTCAGCAATTGCTTCAAGATTCCGGAGCTGAAATCGCGGATATTTTTCACGGTGCTGGTGCTGGCCATCTGCCGGTTGGTCGCGTTCGTGCGCATCCCGGGTTTGGACGGCGCGGTGCTGGCGGAGTTTTTCGACCGCACCGGAGGCGGCGGCGGCATGCTCGGCATGTACAGCCTGTTCACCGGCGGCGCCATGGAGCATTGCGCCGTGGGAGCGCTGGGCATCATGCCTTACATCAGCGCGACGATCATCATTCAGTTGCTGACGGCGGTGATTCCGCAGTTGAGCAAGCTGGCGCGCGAGGAAGGCGGCGCACGAAGATCATTCAATACGGCCGCTATCTCACTGTGCTGCTTTGCCTCGGGCAGGGTCTGGTCATGGCGATCGGTTGGGAGCACCCGAGAACATATTCGGCCAGGGATCGGGCGGCTGGTGCTATATGATGACAGGCCATCTGGTGGTATCGCATTCAGACCACGCTGATTCTGACGACGGGCACGATGCTGCTGATGTGGCTTGGTGAGCAGATCACCGAGCGCGGCATCGGGAACGGCGTTTCGCTGGTGATCACCGTCGGCATTTTGGCGCGCTTGCCGGCGGCGGTTCACGGCGGTCAAGGACATGTTCTTCCCAAGCGGCGGCACGGAGGCGAAATTCAACGTCGGCCATGCGGTCGCGCTGATTCTTTTGCTCGTTGGGGTGGTTGCGGGCGTGATTGCGGTGACGCAGGCGCAGCGGAAAATCCCCGTGCAATACGCACAACGCGCCGTGGGCCGGAAGGTTTACTCTGGCGGCACGTCATTCATGCCCCTGCGGGTCAATTACGCGGGCGTCATGCCGATCATTTTTGCGCAGGCCATCCTGATGTTTCCGCAAAGGATTTTCCTGTTTCTTGGGCGATAGCTTTCGATGTGAAGTTTTTTGGCGAAATTGCGCGCATGTTGGCCGAAGGTGCGCTGCTTTACATGACGCTCTACGGGCTGATGATTCTGTTCTTCTCGTATTTCTGGGTGGCGACGCAATTCAACGAACTGCCGATCGCCGATGACCTGAAGAAAAACGGCGGCTACATTCCCGGCGTTCGGCCCGGACAGGCGACCAGCGACTATTTGCACAACGCAATGAGCCGGATCACGCTGGCGGGTGCGTTCTTTTTGACGGTCATTGCGCTCATCCCGATCATCTTGTATCGCGAGATGAGCATTCCGTACGCGGTCTCCACGTTTTTCGGCGGCACGAGCTTGTTGATCATTGTGGGTGTGCTGCTGGATACGATGCGCCAGATGGAATCGCACCTGTTGATGCGTCATTACGACGGATTTTTGAAGAAAGGCAAGATTCGCGGGCGGTTCTGAACGGCACAGCGCGGCGTGTTTGGGCATGGGCTGTTACGCGCGCAGGATGGTGGTCGCACGATGATTATTTTGAAGAGCGAGCGGGATTTGGAAGCGATGCGGCCTGCTTGCACAGTGGCAGGCACGGTGTTGAACGAGATCGCCGCGTTCATCAAGCCCGGTGTAACGACGAAGCAGGTGGATGAGTTTGCGGCGTCGTGCATCAAACATCATGGCGCAAAGAGCGCGTTTTTGGGTTATCGGAAGTATCCGTGCCACACGTGCCTTTCGGTCAATGACGAAGTCGTGCACGGGCTGGCAGGCGAACGGCAGTTGCGATTCGGCGACATCGTGAGCGTGGATGTCGGCGTGATTTACAAAGGATTTGTCGGAGACACTGCCAAGACGGTGGCGGTGGGTGGTTGCGGGGTGCCGGCACAGCGGTTGATGGACGTGACCGAACAGGCGCTTTGCGAAGGTGTCAGGCAGGCCGTGTCCGGAAATCGCGTCGCGGACATTTCGCGCGCGGTTCAGAACTATGTTGAAAGCAACGGGTTCAGCGTGGTGCGCGAGTTTGTCGGGCATGGTGTGGGCCGTTTGATGCACGAAGAGCCGGAAGTGCCGAACTTTGTGGACGGCAAATCGTCGCCCAAGTTGCGGCCCGGCATGACGCTGGCGATTGAGCCGATGGTGAACGCGGGCCGGTCCGAGGTAAAAATATTGAAAGACGGCTGGACAGTGGTGACGCAAGATGGTTCACTGTCCGCCCATTTTGAGCATACGGTGTTGATCACCGAAGGTGAGCCGGAGATTTTGACATGGCCGGAACGGATGCCTTCCAAATTGAAGGTGTCGTGATTGAAGCTCTGCCGAACAAAACGTATCGGGTGGAGCTGGCCAACGGACACCGATTGCTGGCGTTTGTCGCGGGCAGGGCCAAAGCGGCTTTTGCCGGTCTGTCGCCGGGTGAAAAAGTGAAGTTGCAGTTGTCGCCCTACGATTTGTCAACGGGGCGGATTTTGGTTGGTAAGAAACAGATTTGAGTATGAAAGTTCGTGCGTCAGTCAAGAAACTGTGCGAGCACTGCAAGATAGTGCGCCGCCGGGGCGTCATCCGTGTGATTTGCACCAACAAACGTCACAAGCAACGGCAAGGTTAGATTTAGATTTATGGCACGCATCATTGGTGTGGAAGTTCCGCCGAACAAGCGCATTGAAATCGCGCTGCGCTACATCTACGGCATCGGTCCCGAGCAACGCGGTCGAAATTTTGGCCCGGGCCAACATTGACCCCGGCATCCGCGCAAAAGACCTGACTGAGCAACAGCTCTCGCAAATTGTGCATGCCATCCAGGACGGCAAATACGTCATTGAAGGCGATCTGCGCCGCGAAATCGGCATGAACCTCAAGCGCCTGCAGGGCATCAAATGCTATCGCGGCATCCGCCACATGCGCGGCTTGCCCGTGCGCGGCCAGCGCACCCAGACCAACGCCCGCACGCGCAAAGGCCCTCGCAAGACCGTCGGCGTGCAACGCAATCCGAACGCCAAGACCGGCATCCACTAATCGTTTTCTATGGCAGAAGAAACCAAGAAGAAACCCGCTCCGAAGAAGGAACTGAAGCCTGAAGCCGCCGCCGCCCCGGCGGAAAAGTCTGCAGCCAAACCAGCAGAAGGCAAAGAAGCAAAACCCGCGAAGGAAGGCAAACCGGGGAAGAAGGCAGCCCCTGCTCCAGAAGCTCCTGCCGCCGAAGCGCCGAAGCCGGCGGAAGGTGTAGCGGCTCCTGTCGCGCCTGTTGCTGGCGCCGCGCCTACTGCTGCTGAATTGCTGGGTGAAGATGCTGCCGCCAAGAAGATCGTCAAGGCAAAGCACGCAAAGAACATTACGGTCGGCATTGCCAACATTCTGGCAACTTTCAACAATACGCAGGTCACCATCACCGATATGCACGGCAACCTGATCGGCTGGTCCACGGCGGGCCGCGTCGGTTTCAAAGGTTCGCGCAAGAGCACGGCTTACGCCGCGCAGCAGGTGGCGCAAGATGCCGCCCGCCAGGCGATGTCGCATGGCATGAAGGAGGTCGAAGTGCGCGTCAAAGGCCCCGGTTCCGGTCGCGAATCCGCCATTCGTGCGTTGCAAGCCATCGGCCTTGAAATCAGCACCATCAAAGACGTGACGCCGGTTCCGCACAACGGTTGCCGCCCGCGCAAGAAACGCCGCGTCTGATGAATCTCAAATCGCAAATTCCAAATTTGAAATCCTAAAGTATGGCTCGTTACACAGGTCCTCGCGTTCGCATCAGCCGCCGATTCGGTCTTCCGATTTTCGGCCCGACGAAATATCTCGAACGCCGCAATTACGGTCCGGGCGTTCACGGCCCGAAGTCGCGCCACAAGCACACCGACTACGGTCTTGGCCTGATCGAGAAGCAGAAGCTGCGTTACTATTACGGCCTGCTGGAGCGCCAGTTCCGCGGCGTTTATGAAAAGGCCCTCAAGCGCCGGGGCGTCACCGGCGAGCAGATGTTGCAGATTTTGGAGACGCGCCTTGACAATGTGGTTTATCACCTCGGCTTTGCGAACAGCCGCGCTGCCGCGCGCCAGTTGGTGTCGCACGGACACATCACCGTCAACGGCCGCAAGGTGAACGTGCCCTCGTTCGCGCTGCGCGTGAACGACGCCATCGTGGTGAAAAACACCAACGTCTCGCGCCAGTTGGCGACCAAAAACCTTGAGTCTGCCACCAGCCGCGCCGTGCCGGATTGGCTGGCGCTGAGCAAGGAAGAGTTCAAGGGCACGGTCATGCGCATTCCAACGCGCGACGAGATCAATCCGATCGCCAACGAGCAGGCCGTCGTCGAATTTTATTCCCGCTAAGTGAAACCGTCCCGCCAGTGCGGGACACAACGCAATTACACGGGCCTTTCCCGTCGCGGGAATAAACACCGGGAAAGGTCAGATTAAAATTGCAGGAGAAAAGTTATGCCAGTACGTCTAGGACGATTCGAAATGCCGAAGCGGTTGGTCAAGGATGAAACCACCGCCACCGAAGTTTACGCGAAGTTCATCGCCGACCCGTTTGAAACCGGTTACGGCCACACCATCGGCAATTCACTGCGGCGCGTGCTGCTGTCTTCGCTCGAAGGCGCGGCCATCACTTCGATCAAGGTTGATAGCGCAATGCACGAGTTCGCCACCATCGAAGGGGTGGTCGAGGACGTGACGGAGATCGTTTTGAACCTAAAAAAGGTTCTGTTCAAAGCCCACACACGCGACCCGCAGACCTTGCTGCTCTCCGTGAACAAGGAAGGCCCGGTCACCGCTGCTGACATCCAGCTTAATCAGAACGTGGAACTGGTCAACCCCGACCAGCACATCTGCACCCTCGACAAAAAGAAGAAATTCGAGATGGAACTGGAGGTCAAGGTCGGTCGCGGCTTCTGCCCCGGCGACGAAAATAAAAAGCCGGGCCAGGCCATCGGCGTCGTGGCGATTGACTCGCTCTTTTCTCCGGTTACCCGCGTGCGTTACGCCGTCGAGGCCGCGCGCGTCGGCCAGCGCACCGATTACGACCGTTTGATTCTGGAGATTTGGACCGACGGCCGCATTTCGCCTGACGATGCGCTCACTCAGGCTTCGGCGATTTTGCAGCATCACCTCGATGTGTTTGTCGGCTACGACAAAAACGCCATCGAGTTTGAGGAGGCCGTGGACAAGCAGGACGAGGAGAAGACGAAGATGAAGAAGCTCCTCAACATGAGCGTGAACGAGATCGAACTCAGCGTCCGCGCCGCCAATTGCCTGAACAACGCCAACATCACCACCGTCGGCCAGCTCGCCATGAAGACCGAGCAGGAAATGCTCAAATACCGCAACTTCGGCAAGAAATCGCTCAACGAAATCAAGGAGAAGCTGCAGGGTTTGGGCCTGACGCTGGGAATGACTCTCGAGCCGGGTCTGTTGGACGGGCCGAAGGAAGAACCCAAGACGCTCTAAGGGAATTTTATGCGACACTTGAAGCGAACGGCCAAACTGGGCCGCACGGGCGAACATCGGAACGCGATGCTCGCCAACTTGGTTTGCAGCCTCATCATACACAAACGCGTGATCACGACGCTGGCCAGGGCCAAAGCCGCCCGGTCCGTCGCGGAAAAAATCCTCACGCTCGGCAAAGAAGGCACCATTCACGCGCGGCGTCTGGCCACCGCTCGATTGCATGCGCATGGTCCGACCGTCCAGTTGACCAAGGCTGAAAGAAAGAAATGGCGCGACCAGGACGATGTCATCCGCATCCTGTTCGAGGACATCGCGCCCGCGTTCAAAGACCGCAATGGTGGTTACACCCGGATCATCCGGCTCAATCAGCGCCAGGGCGATGCGGCACAGCGCGCCATCTTGGAATGGGTGGATTATGTCGCTCCCACGCCGGTTGCGGCTGAAATCGCGCCCGCTGGCGAAACCAAACCGGAGGAAACGAAACCGGAATCAAAGTAAAACTGCTTCGCAAATTTCGACACAGCCCGCTCAATCAAAGCGGGCTTTTTGTTTGGAGTGAACGTCCAAAATTCAAATTGCGGGAAAGCTGTCTGATTGCAGATCCGCTGGGTAATTTTATCTGGCCAACTCAGCAACATGGCCGTCAACGAACAGGCAGATGTCATGTCCATCGGGTGACTTAACACGAACCATTGGGGTTTGTATTGTGCTTAAAACAAGCGAAACACTGACTTCCCGCCCCTCAAGCTCTTGGATGTCCTGCTCCCGAAGATAACCTCCTGAAACGAATTCCTGAAGTGGGACTGTTGCCGGAAGAGGTTTATCTCCGGCCTGTCGGTCATGAGAAAATGCCTCTATCACTTCGAAAAAGTCATTGGTCGCAAGAGTTCGGAGGGCATTGTAAACCTTGACGCGCTCTGATTGTTGATGAGTCCCTCGAATAACAGGCGGTAGTATTAGCACGGCGAACACAGCCGCTGCAAAAAATGTCACAAGAACGAAACGTTTGGTTTTCACGTGCATAGTCGCATGCTGCTTTTGATTAACCTATCGTTCACAGCCCAACAAGTCTCACCGGACGGAAGTTTGCTGTTGGGAATGTTTCGTGTCCACAAGAATCCCGATGAAGTTTCCGCGTTGTTCAGAGATGAAAAGAAGGTTTGCCCGGTGCATGGCCCATAGACACAATGCTGAAGTTTGCCATGAGCACCGCGCCCATTGTTGCCAGTCCGAGTGCCAACACGGTTGATTCGCCAGCCGCGGCGCAGGATTTTTCCAAACCGGTCGCGCGCCGAAAAAAGGGCGTGCTGAAGCTCTTTGGTGAAGTGCTCGACCATGGCGGGCCGGGGTATCTTCAATTCGCCATCACGAACATTTGCAACGCGGACTGCGGTTTCTGCGGTTTCGCGCGCTCCAAATTCGATCCCAAGGCGCGTCGTAGCGTGACGTTGCAGGAAGCGCGTGACGTCATTGACATCTGCGTCAAGAATCACATCGGCTATCTGCTTTTCGTAGGCGGCGAGCCGATGGTGCATCGCGACATCCGCGCCATGACGCGCTATGCCACCGAGCGTGGCATTCATCCGATGGTTTGCACCAACGGCGCGCTTTGGACGGAGGAAAACATGCGCGGGCTGGCCGGCGACGGCCTCACCAGCGTCATCATGTCCATTGACGCGCACGACATAGCCAAACACGAAAAGAATCGCGGTCTTCAGGATGTCTGCAAAAAAATCAAGCGCGCCAACGAGTTTTTCCAGTCAGTCGGCGTCCAGACCACCGCAAGCATCACGGCCAGCCGCCTGATTGACGATTACGACAAGCTGCCAGCGTTCCTCGAATCGCTCGGTTTCAGGAGTTGCACATTCAGTTATCCGCTCACAGCGCTCGGTTCAAGTTATCTGAGTTTCAGCGACAGCGGGCTGGTGAATTATTCTAAGGACGAGCTGTTGCAGGTTTTCGAGAAAATCAAAGAGATGAAGCGCAAGAGCGGCTTTCCGGTGGTGAATCCGATGGAGTCGCTGACCGAAATGCAACATCACCTGCGCGGCGAGCGCGAAAAGTTTGGCTGCCTCGGCGGCCACAAGTATTTCTACCTTGATTGGAAACTGGACCTCTACCGCTGCCACTTTTGGGAAACGCCGATGTGCAAGGTTCACGAGTGGGACGACTCGAAGCTGATCCGCGATGGATGCACGCGCTGCATGATTGATTGTTATCGCGATCCGAGCGTGCTGCAATTTGTCGCCATCAGCGCCAGCGACGCCTTCAACAATTTGAAGAAGCGCAGACTGCTTTCCGCCGCGAAAAACGTTTTCGACCGGCGTAACCTGACTTCGTTGAAGGCGGTCTGGGAAGATCGCAAGTGGATTGGCGGAGTTTAGGAGAAAATCTATCCCCGGGGGAAAATACAGTCAGGTTCGATCCAGATCGGCCCAAGTTCGGTCCAGATTCGCATTGCATTTCGGGCGGTCAGCGGGCAACTTCTCATGCCTGAGTCGGGGCGTAGCGTAGTCCGGCTAGCGCGCTTGTTTCGGGTACAAGAGGTCGTGAGTTCAAATCTCACCGCCCCGACCATTTTCCCGATTTCAAATTTGAGATTTCAAATTCAAAATTCCGGCTGAAATTCTTCGCGTCTGACGAATGAACGCCATTGTTTCCTCTTCAAGTTTGGTTGTCGAATTGTCGTCCATCGTGGAGCGGCTCGATCTAGCCAAACTCTTTCCCAAGAGCCAGCCGCTGGAGGTCGAGTTGGGCAGCGGCGACGCGACGTTTCTCGCCGAATACGCCAAGCTGCATCCGGAACGGAACTTCATCGGCGTCGAGCGCCTGCTGGGCCGGATGCG
This sequence comes from uncultured Verrucomicrobiae bacterium, assembly GCA_963714605.1. Classification (GTDB taxonomy): domain Bacteria; phylum Verrucomicrobiota; class Verrucomicrobiia; order Limisphaerales; family CAVQOW01; genus CAVQOW01. The sequence goes on from CAVQOW010000011.1 coordinate 27,878, forward strand.
GAAGCTGGAACGCAAAGGCCGTCGGGCCGGTTTGCAAAACCTGCGGGGAGTGCGAATCGAGTGCGCCTATTTCCTCGAATTTTTGCTGCCGCCGAATTCTGCAAACGCCCTGCACGTTTATTTTCCCGATCCGTGGCCGAAGAAACGGCACCACAAAAACCGACTCGTTAACGAACGTTTTCCCGGCTTGGCACGCTCCGCTCTCGCGCCCGGCGGCATGGTTTACTTGCGCACGGACGATGCGGATTACTTTGAACAGATACAGGCGGTGTTCACGGCGAATCCGGCATTTCGACGGATTGAAACGCCGCCGGAATTGGTCGTGCTGCTTACGGATTTTCAGAAGGATTTCCAAGCGCAGGCAATCAAAACATTGCGCGTGGCATATCAGCGGGATTGATTTTCAGACATCAATGACCGGCCCGCTGCCGTCGCTGCGATCCGCGTCTGGCGGGCGTTGTTGGTGACGGAAGGTGACGCGCGTTTTGCCCGTGCCGGTTAAAATATTCAACGCCACGGACACGAGGCTGATGATGAGCGCGCCAAGGAAAGCCGAACCGAAGCTTTCCACTACAAAGGAAGGACTCAACAACAGCCCGACGAGGTAAAGCAACAGTGCATTGATGACCAGTGTGAAAAGCCCCAGCGTGAAAATCAGCAACGGCAAGGCCATGAGCATCACGATGGGCCGGATGAATGCGTTGAGAATGCCTAACACCAGCGACGTGATGAATGGCGTCAGGAGGCTGCTATTATTGAAATGCACACCCGGTACGATGTAAACCGCCACCATCACCGCAAGGGTGTTGATGATCCAGCTCTGGATGAATTTTTTAGGCCCGGGCTTCATCGGTTTGCTAAAGCTACAACATCGTCTGCCAATAGAAAATTGTGCCACTCCTCACACAAAAACAAGAAACAACTTTCACTCGCTCAGCCTGCTTCGACGCGAAGCAGCGTGGTTGCTGTCTCGGCCCGCACTATTGTGCGGCCGACGCATGCAGGAATTAGACAGAACTGGCCGGGGACGAGTTTAACCGGGCCTTGTTCCGACTCGATGGAAATCTTTCCCGATAGATTCGCGACGATTTGCATGACGTGAGGTGCAAGCTGGAGACTGGTGCCGACGGCCAGTTGCATCGCTTCGACGGTGAAGAGTGGGTCGTTCACCAGCGGGCGGCGTTTTATTGAAGCATCGCCGGTGAATTTGCTTTGAACCAGCGCGGGTTCAAAGTCGTTGTAATCAATGCTCGCGAGCGACTGTGTCACATGAAGTTCGCGTGGCTTGCCATCCAGACCGACGCGATTCCAATCGAAGACGCGATATGTGGTGTCCGAATTCTGCTGGATTTCAAAAAGGACGATGCCTGCACCGAGCGCGTGGACTCGACCGCTGGGCAGAAACATTACGTCGCCGGGGCGGACGTAGATTCGATGAAAACATTCTGCCACGCTTCCATCCCGGATTTTGCGCTCGAATTCGGCGCGAGTGATCCCATGTTTGAGGCCAGCGAACAGTTCCGCGCCAGGCGCAGTGTCGGCGATATACCACATTTCAGTCTTCGGTTCGCCTCCTAGCTCAGCGGCTTTGTGTCCGGGCGGGTGAACCTGCAACGAGAGTTTATCCTGCGCGTCGAGGATTTTGATAAGCAAGGGAAAGCGGTTTCCGTGGGCGGGTTTTGCGTCACCGAGCAGTTCGAGTGAGTAATTTTCCATTAACCAATGTAAGTTTTTCCCAGCGAATGGGCCGTTGGCGATGATGCTCACGTCGCCGGGCCGGTCGCTGATTTCCCACGATTCGCCGATGCGCTTGCCAGGGGGCAGCTTTTTGTCGTAAAGCCGTTCGAGGTTGTGTCCACCCCAGACGCGCTCTTTGAAAATCGGTTGAAAGGTGAATGGGTAAAGCACAGGCAATTTTCGGTTTTCGAATGATAAATCAAAAGACGCGAACACAAACGAGTCAAGGCTTGCGGCGGTTCGCTCAAGCCGCTGGCGGTGCGGGTGTTATTGTTGCCTCGACCTTTTTGGGCTTTGCCGATGCGCGCCTGGTTGTTTTCTTTGGTGTTTCCACCGTTTCCGTCGTCGGTAAAGGTTTTTCCAGAAAATGTCCGAAAGCGCGGAATTTTTCGTAACGCTTTTTTAGTCGCTCAGCAGCGGGCATGGCGAGCAGTTCGGTCAGATGCTTTAGTAAATGCTTTTTAAGTGTTTCGGCTGCGGCATTTGTGTCGTTATGAGCTCCACCAAGTGGTTCGCGAATTATTTCGTCAACGAGCTTGAGTTCGAGCAAGTCCCTGGCGGTAATTTTGAGGGCTTCCGCCGCTTTCGGGGCGGCGGAACGTTCCTTCCAGAGGATGGCAGCGCAGCCTTCGGGGCTGATGACCGAATAATAGGCGTTTTCGAGAATCAGCACCCGGTCGGCCACACCAATGCCAAGCGCGCCACCGGATCCGCCTTCGCCGATGACAGCGGCGATGATGGGCACGTCGAGCAGCGTCATCTCACGGAGGTTGACGGCGATGGCTTCGGCAATGTGGCGTTCTTCCGCACCAACGCCGGGGTAGGCACCCGCAGTGTCAATGAGCGTGATGATGGGCAGGCCGAACTTGTCGGCCAGTCGCATGAGCCGGAGCGCCTTGCGGTAGCCTTCGGGATGGGCGGGGCCGAAGTGCGGAGAATATTTTCCTTCGTGTCGCGACCCTTCTGCGTTCCGATGACCATGACTTTGTTGTTGCCCAGCTTCGCGAAACCGCCAACCACAGCGCGGTCTTCGGCATAAAGGCGGTCGCCGTGCAGTTCGCGGAAATCGGTGAAAGCAAGGTTGAGGTAGTCGAGCGTGTAAGGCCGCCTGGTATGACGGGCCAGTTGGACGCGTTGCCAGGCGGTGAGGTTGGAAAAGATCTGCCGTCGGGTTTCTTCCAGCTTTTTTTCGATGAGCTTGATTTCCTCTTCGAAACTGACGCCCAAAGAATGGGTTTCCGGATGCTTTCTGAGGTCTTCCAGCTTGTCTTGGAGTTCGATGATCGGTTTTTCGAAATCGAGCTGGTGTTTCATGCGTTGTGAAGATTAAACGGACGGAAGCCTCCAAGCAACGCCGAAATCCGACGGCAAAAGCGGTCCAACAGCGGTCAACTTGTTCTTTTGCACCATTGACAAGCCCTTTAACATCCTGTTTTAAGACGAACTGATGGAAAGTGAAATCAATTCGCTCCGCAAGAAACGCATGAGGTTCTCTGGAATGGCAAATCGCAGATTTATTTCTCGCGCGTTGACGCCGTTGGGCGGTTTCGTGGCGGTTGCCTTGATGACGAATGCTCAGGGCCAACCCGCTCTCAAGGACGCGTATAAAAATGCGTTCCTCATCGGCGCGGCCCTCAACGAAGCCCAGTTCTACGGGCAAAACACGGGCGCAGTTGTGCTCATCAAAGCCCAGTTCAACTCGATCAGTCCGGAGAACATCCTGAAATGGCAGTCCATTCATCCCGCACCCAACAGTTACAACTTCGAGGTGGCTGACCGCTATGTGGCCTTCGGAACGAAGTACCGCATGTTCGTCATTGGTCACACCTTGGTGTGGCACCACCAGACGCCGGAATGGGTGTTTCAAGACGACCGTGGAAATGCCGTGGATCGCGAGACACTGCTCAAGCGAATGCGCAAGCACATTTTCACGGTCGTGGGCCGTTACAAAGGCCGGGTCCGCGGCTGGGATGTCGTGAACGAAGCGTTGAACGACGATGGTTCACTCCGCCAGTCCCCTTGGTTGAAGATCATCGGTGCAGATTATCTGCTCAAAGCCTATCAATTCGCGCACGAAGCCGATCCCAAGGCGGAATTGTATTACAACGACTATTTGCTGGAGAACGAAGCGAAACGCAACAGCGCGATCGAATTGGTTAAAATGCTCAAGGCTCAGGGCGTGCCGATCACAGCCGTCGGCCTGCAAGGACACTACAACATGGATTGGCCTCCACCGGAACTGATCGATGCCACCATTGCGGCCTTTGCCAAGCTCGGCGTGAAGGTGATGTTCACGGAGTTGGACATGGACGTGCTGCCCCCGGTGAACAAAAATCTTGGTGCAGACAACAACCAAAATTACGAGATGTGGAAGGAATTGAACCCTTACACCAACGGCCTGCCCGACGAGATACAACAGAGGCTGTCCAAACGATATGCCGATTTGTTTGCTGTGTTTCTCAAACATCGCGACGTCATCACTCGCGTGACCTTCTGGGGCGTGACCGACGGCGATTCGTGGCTGAACTATACGCCGCTGAAAGGGCGAACCGCCTATCCTCTGCTGTTTGATCGCAACTACGGGACCAAACCGGCATTTTTCGCGGTCATCGAAGCAGCCAGGCAGGCAAAAGTTGGGAAATAATCCACGGCAGCGCCGCTCAAATCCACCTTTACAACCCGCTCATGCTCATGTATCGCTGCACTTGCTATGTGGAAGAAAACTGGTTCGATTTTACTGGCCTCACTTTTTTTGGCCGGTTGTGCAACGTTCACAAACTTGACGCCCCAGCATCAGGTGCGCAATCCGAACAATCTTTATCCCGTCGAAGTGGCGTTTAACACGCGCCAGCAATCGCTGTGCTGGGAAACCATCCAACCCTATGTCCTCATCGGGAGCGAGTTTTATCCGATGCGCCAGACACCCCTCATGAAAAATCGCTGGGAAGGACTGCTGCCCGTGCCGCCGGGAGCGAGCACTGTCAAGTACCGCTACAAATTCAACTTCCAATACAACGACTTTGGCGGGCCTAAAACCGACAGCGCGTTTTCGCCCGAATACATGCTGCGTATTTTCGACAATTAGTAGCGTCGGTTTGAACGTTTGCGTCGGCTGGAGTTTGTCCTCGTAAATCATGCGAACCACGACAACGCTGGTCGCGACCATCCCGCGACCGGCACTGGCAGGTCAATTTTGCCGCGCTCAAATCGATGGTAAAACCAGAGGATATCAAGGTTTTTGAATTCAGTCCCAACCTCACCACCGAGGCGGCCAGAAGTGGCATTGTTCACGTCAAAAAATTTGGGGCGATGAATCGATTTGCGATTCACGATCTGCGGTTGACGAGTCGGTTCGTGGTCTCACTCCATCCAAAATGGTCATAAGTTGACTGGCAATTTGTGCGTAAAACGTAAATCGTAAATCGCAAATGACGTCCGAAAAGCCATGCGACACCGCTACCGCAATAGTTGTCCGGCTGCATCATGCCGGCTTCTCCGCCTTCTGGGTCGGCGGCTGCGTGCGCGACTTTTTTCTCGAACGCGAGCCGGGTGACTACGACATTGCCACTTCCGCGCGACCAGAGCAAATCGAGAAGCTCTTCAAGAGAACCATCGCTGTCGGTCGCAAGTTCGGCGTAATGGTCGTCGTTGAAGACGAACATCGGTTTCAAGTCGCCACGTTCCGCGCCGAGGCGGATTACCAGGACGGTCAACATCCAGAAAAGGTCACGTTCGGTGACGCCAAGGCCGACGCGCTCCGACGCGATTTCACCGTCAACGGTTTGTTCTACGATCCCGTCACGAAAAAGCTGCACGACTGGGTCGGCGGGGAAACAGACTTGCGCGCCAAGGTCATTCGCACCATCGGCGTGCCGGAAGAACGATTTGCGGAAGACCACCTGCGCCTGCTGCGCGCCGTGCGTTTTGCCGCGCAACTCGATTTTCACATCGAGCCGCAGACTTTCGCCGCCATTCCAAGCCGCTCGCTCCGAAAATCAAACTCATCAGCGCCGAACGCGATTCGCGATGAACTCATCAAGTTGTTTTCTCCACCCCACGCCGGCGCGCGGGCTGGAATTGCTGCGCGAAAGCGGCTTGCTTGAACAGGTGTTGCCGGAAATCGCCGCCACGGTCACTTGCGAGCAATCGCCGGATTATCATCCCGAAGGCAGCGTGTTCGACCATCTCTGTCTGATGCTCCAACATTTGCCGCCCGAACGCCGATCCTTCCCTGCCTTGGGCGGTTTTGCTGCACGACATCGCCAAGCCGGTGACCGCCAGTCGCGCGATCCGGACCGGCAGCATCCATTTCTACGAACACGAGAAAATCGGGGCGCGACGATGGCAGAACAAATCCTCGAACGGCTCCGGTTTCCGCGAAAGCAAATCGAGGACATCGTGCCAGGCCGTGCGCTGTCACATGCAGTTCAAGGACGCGACGCAGATGCGCAAATCCACGCTGCGCCGGCTGCTGCATGCGCCCGACTTTTCCGCTCGAACTCGAATTGCACCGGCTCGATTGCCTCGGCTCGCACGGGCGGCTGGACATTTACGATTTCCTCGTTGCACAAGCGCGGGAATTGGAGAAGCAGCCGGAAGATTCATCCGCCGCTGTTGACCGGCGATGATTTAATCGCACTTGGCATGAAGCCCGGCCCGGCGATGGGGACGTTGCTGGCGGAGATTCGGGAGAAGCAGCTAGCAGGATGAATTGAAAACCACGGCGCGAAGCGCGCAAGTGGGCGAAGAACGAGAATTAAAACTGGCACAAAACTGATTCTCGCTGAGCGGCTCGCAAAATTCACTATCCGATTTCCGCTGCGATTTCGCTATCTTTCGAAGCCTGATCTAGAGCAATTCAGAGACATGAGCAAACTACTGTTGATTGACGACGAAGCGGACGTGCAATACTCGTTCCGGCGCATTTTTGATTCGCCGGAAATCGAGCTGACCACCGCGTCGAGCGGCGAGGAAGGGCTGAAGCTGATTCCCAAACTCAAGCCCGACCTCGTGCTCATGGACATTCGCATGGGCGGCATCAACGGCCTGGAAACGCTCCGCCGCATCCGGCAGATGGATTCCAAGCTGCTGGTCATCCTCATGACCGCCTACGGCACCACGCAGATGGCCATCGAGGCGATGAAACTCGGCGCTTACGATTATCTGCTCAAGCCGTTCGACGTGCCCAAGCTCAAGGAAATCGTCGCCAACGCGCTCAAGGCCGCGCGCGACATGAAGCAGGTCGTGTCCTATCAGCCGCTGCTCGAATCGGAGGATTACGAGCTGGGCATCGTGGGCCGCAGCGAGCCGATGCAGCAGGTGTTCAAGCTCATCGGCCAGCTCGCCGCATCGGACGCCACCGCGCTCATCACCGGCGAAAGCGGCACGGGCAAGGAACTCGTCGCCCGCGCGATTTATCATCACAGCAACCGCAGCCAGCAGCCGTTCCTCGCGGTCAACTGCGCGGCCATCCCGGAGCAACTGTTGGAAAGCGAACTGTTCGGCCATGAACGCGGCGCGTTCACCGGCGCGACGATGCAGCGCATCGGCAAGTTCGAGCAATGCAACGGCGGCACGATTTTTCTCGACGAAATCGGCGACATGACGCCCGCGACGCAGACGAAAATTCTGCGCGTGTTGCAAGTCGGGCACGTTCGAGCGCGTCGGCGGCAACCGCCGATTCAGGCGGACGTGCGCATCATCGCCGCGACCAACAAGCCGCTGGAGCAGGCCGTGGCCGCGCGGCAGTTTCGCGAGGATTTGTTTTATCGGCTGAACGTCGTGCGCATTCACATCCCGCCGCTGCGCGACCGGCGCGAGGACATTCCGCTGCTGGTGAATTATTTTCTGGAAAAATTTGCGCCGCGAGCGCAGCAGAAGCGCGCCCAAGTCCATCGCGACGGGCGTCATCAGGATGCTGGAAAAATACCACTGGCCGGGCAACGTGCGCGAATTGGAAAACGCTCATCCGCCGCGCGCTACGTCATGGCCAAGGGCGACGCGATTTTGCTGGGCGATCTGCCGCCGGAAATCACCGGACAGGGCGCGGGCCGGTCGGCAGTGCCGGCTGTCAACGGCGGCCGGCGAAGCGCGCGCCGACCGATGCAGCGGCGCTTGGCGCGGCAATTGTTCCAGATGGGCGCGCAAACGCGATCCGAAACTGAAAATCATTCCCGCCATCGAGCGCGAATTGGTGATTCAGGCGCTCAAGGAAACCGACTGACAACCAGGTTCAGGCGGCCAAGCTGCTCGGCATCACCCGCGCCACGCTGCGCAAGCGCGTCGGAGAAATTCGGCATCCATCGCGAATTGAAGATTCAGTAGAGCTTGCGTTGAATTCCGTTCGGTGCTGGGCCATTGTTCGTTCTATGAATGAAGCCAGCCGATTTGATGAGTTGATGGCTTGCCGCCTCGAGGGAGAGCGCAAACCTGTCGAACCCTGCTCAATCGTCATCTTCGGTGCGAGCGGTGATCTGACCGCGCGCAAACTCATCCCTGCATTCTATCACCTGTTCAAGGAGAAGCAGATGCCCGCAGCATTTCGCATTCTCGGTTTCGCCCGGCGTGAAAAGACCGACGACTCGTGGCGGACGGAACTGCGCCAGGCGCTCGACCAGTTCTCGCGCACCAAGCCGGCGGACGAAATGGTCTGGCGCGAGTTCGCGGCGAATTTGTTTTATTGCCAGGGCGATATCACCGAAGCCGCTGCCTACGCAGGCACTGGAGAAAAAACTCAGTTCGTTCGGCAGTCCGCCGCTCCGGCAGAACCTGCTTTTTTACCTTGCCACGATCGCCCAGCCAGTTTGGCCAGGTCGTCGAGCAAGTTCACAGCGCCGGCTTGCTGCACAAGAGACGGTCGCAATGGCTGGCAACGCGTCGTTGTCGAGAAACCGTTCGGCCACGATCTGGCATCTGCGCAAAAACTGAACCGGGAGTTGACCCGGTTCGCGCACGAACAGCAGGTGTTCCGCATTGACCATTACCTCGGCAAGGAGACGGTGCAGAACATTTTGATGTTCCGTTTTTCCAACTCAGTTTTCGAGCGGCTGTGGAATCGGGAGTCCGGTGGACCACGTGCAAATCACCGTGAGCGAGAAACTGGGCGTGGGCCAGCGCGGCGGTTATTACGAGGAAGCCGGCGCGCTGCGCGACATGGTTCAAAACCACCTGCTCCAGGTGCTGTCGCTCGTGGCCATGGAGCCGCCCGTGTCGCTCGAAGCCGAATCCATCCGCGACGAAAAAGTGAAGCTGCTCAAATCCATCCGGCGCGATGACGCCGGACGACGCGGCGCGGCAAGTCGTGCGCGGGCAATATTTCGCCGGCGCGTTGAACGGCCAAACGCAACCGGGCTATCGCCAGGAGACAAAAGTGAAGCCGGATTCCAACGTCGAGACTTATGTCGCGCTGAAGCTGTTCGTGGACAACTGGCGCTGGTCTGGCGTGCCGTTTTATTTGCGGACCGGCAAGTGCCTCCCATTCAGCGCCAGCGAGGTGCGCGTCCAATTCCGACCCACGCCGCATGTGCTGTTCGCCGCGGCCTGCGGACAGCAAGCTTGACTCGAATGCGCTCACGCTGCGCCTCCAGCCCGAATGAAGGCATTTCCCTCCGTTTCAACGGCAAAGTGCCCGGCACCAGCATCGCCGTGCGCCCCGTGCGGATGAATTTCAGCTACGACGCCGAGTTCGGCGCTTACACGCCGGAAGCGTACGAGCGCTTGTTGCTCGAAGCGATGGCCGGTGACGCGACGCTGTTCATCCGCCGCGACGAGGTGGAAACGGCGTGGAAAATCGTGGATTCCGATCCGCGCCGGTTGGGAAGGAAAGCCGCTATCGAATCGGGAATTTTATGCCGCGGGAACATGGGGGCCGGTGGCGGCGGAAGATTTGCTGGCGCAGAACGGCCACGCCTGGCATGAACCGACGCCGATAACTTAACAAACTCAAATCCTATGAACAAGAAACTCACAATCGTTCTCATCATCGTAGCATTCCTCGTTGGTGTGGTTGGTGGAGGCTGGACGGTGAGTTATTTCTCGGCACGTTCCATGGAAAGATTTTATTCTATCACGTTGGTTGCACAAACTGGCATGGATGTTTCTCGATTAAACCGATTGCGAGCAAACAATGTGTCAAAAGCGATTGAGATATTGGAAATTGAACTCGACGGTTCTTTGGTTGGTTTAGGCGTTTATCTTCACCACATTCCGGAATCTCTCCGTGATCCAACAGCCATAAAAATTCTTCAGATGGCGAAAAAGTTTCGAAGCAAATTCCCACACAAAAGCGATGATCCTTTGAGCAATCAAATGGTATCGAATGCGTTCTCGCTGGTGGAATTCGAAACCAACAAATGAATTTTGAACTGATTCCTTTCGCTACCGCCGACGAACTGACGCACGCCATCGCGAATGCGTGGCTGGATGAAGTAGAAGCGGCAAACCATGCGGGTAAGCCGTTTTACGTGGCACTTTCCGGCGGGCGGATTGCGCGTCAATTCTTTGCCGCCGTTACGGAACCGGCGCGGAAACGCCCGATTTCGTTTGCCGATGTTCATTTTTTCTGGTCGGACGAGCGCTGCGTTCCGCCAACTAACTCGGAAAGCAATTTCGCTTTGGCCAGCGAATCCTCCTGAAACCACTTGGAATTCTGCCAGACAAAATTCACCGCGTTCCTGGCGAGCAGCCACCAGAAAAGGCGGCGGAAATTGCAGCATCAGAAATCAAGCGCGATGTTCCGTCGGACAAAGCAGGGCAGCCGGTGTTGGATCTGGTTTTTCTCGGCATGGGCGAAGACGGCCACGTGGCGTCGCTGTTTCCGGGGGAGTTGGAAGCGGTGATGTCCAACAAGGCGATATACCGCGCTGTCACGGCGTCCAAACCGCCGCCGCGTCGAATCACTTGGGATACGACACAATTGCAGCGGCGCGGCAGATCTGGGTGCTGATTTCGGGCGATGGTAAGGAAGCGCTTTGCGCGAGTCGTTGCGAACTAGCGGCCAGACGCCGTTGGCCCGCGTGATTCGGTCGCGCAGTCACACCCGCATTTTCACCGATATTCGGGCGTTTTGAGCAAATGAGCGGTCAGTCTTCAACGCGCTTGCAAATCGTCGTGTTTTCAGGTTTCCTTTAACCGCGTATGGCGCTTCGCCCTTACCTGACATTGGTTTTAGTCGCCCTGTTGCCCGGCATGGCCTATGCCCGGCTTGAATCGGCTCAAGTCACGCTTGACTACATCGTGAAAAAGGCCGAGGAACGGGCGCGCAAACCGTTCCGGTCGCCGAAAGGGGATTTGCCCGCTGTGTTGCGGCAGGAAAATCTCGATTACGACAAGTATCGGGAAATCGAATTTCGACACGAACGGGCGCTTTGGGCGGAGGACGATCTGCCTTTCCGCGTCGAATTTTTCCATCCGGGCTACATTTACTCAGGAACCGGTGCACGTCAATGAGTTCACGCTCGACGCACGTGCAACCCATCCGTTTCGTGCAGGACTTTTTCAATTATCGTGCCCTGCACATTCAGAAACAAATTCCCTCGGACACGGGTTACGCAGGTTTCCGTCTGTTGAATCAGTTGAACAGAACCGACCAATGGGACGAACTCGGCTCATTTCTCGGCGCGAGTTATTTCCGGCTGCTGGGCAAAGAACAACGCTATGGCCTGTCCGCGCGCGGGCTGGCGCTGGATTGCGGCGAGACGGATCGTCCCGGAGGAATTTCCCCTCTTCACCGATTGGTGGCTCGGCAAACCTCAGCCAGGACGCCACAGAATTGCGCTCTATGCCATTCTCGACAGCGTGAGTTGCATGGGTGCGTATCAATTTCTCATCCGACCCGGGCGAAATGACCATCGTGGACGTGGAAGCCGTGTTGTTTTTCCGGGAACCGGACAAGGTGCATGCTGTGAACCGCAGCGCGAAACCCATTCGAGACCATCGGCTTCGCGCCGATCACCAGCATGTTCTGGTTTGCCAAAAACACCGAGCGCAAGTTTGACGACTACCGCCCTGAAGTGCATGACAGCGACGGCCTGCTCGTGCAGATGGAAAACGGTGAAATGCTCTGGCGTCCGCTCAACAACGCTTCGGTGACACGCCATCAGAAGTTCAGCGACGAAAAACATTCGCGGCTTCGGCCTGCTCCAGCGCGAACGCGATTTCAACGCTTACCAGGACATTTTCAATCTCTACAACCTCAGTGCCCAGCGTATGGGTTCAACCCCGCGGCAACTGGGGCGAAGGCGACGTGCACCTCGTTGAAATCACCACGGGTTATGAAGGCCTCGACAACATCGTCGCCTTCTGGGACCCGAAGGTGAAACCGCTGCCGATGAACCATTTCGCATCGCCTACACACTGTCCTGGACGCGCGAGCGCGACGTTGAAACTTTCCCCAAACCGCGTCATCAGCACGCGTATCGGCGCCGATCCGCGCGACGCCAGCAAGCCGGCAAATTGTGATTGATTTCGAAGGGCCGCGGCTCGACCGTCATTCCCGGCCAACGAACCGCCACGGCCATTGCCAGTTGCAGCGACCAACGCCGAAATCACCGAAAACCAAATCTTTCCCAATTCGTTTAACCGCTCGTGGCGCGTGATTCTCAAGATTCAACCCAAACCGGAAACAAAGACCCGGTGGACATCCGCTGCACATTGAAGGCCGGCGACGAGGTGGTCAGCGAAACATGGACGTACCACTGGAGTCCGCCATGAGCACTCCGTTGCGTCTGGACGGATGCGCCGGGCAGACTGGCCGGCCGGCCAATGGATGAATGGAACGCCGCCTACGTCAAGGTGGAAAGCTATTTCCACGCGCTGCGCGTCCGCAACAAAGTGCTGCTCGGCCAGCTTGTTTTGCGCGTGCTGGAACGCGCCATGCACCGCGCACCCAGCCGAACCGCAACGCTCCGCCACCGAACTCGCCGCCGAGGAAATGGAACGACTCGTGACCGAATGGTTCACCGAAGTCCTGAAAGAGCCCCCACCGGATGCTGGTCTGACCATGTCCACTCGCGGTCGACTGGCGCTGCTTCTGGCGGACATGCCCTGCAGATGGCAGGACCAATTCCTGCGTCCCGGCCCGTGGCCCGAGGAATTCGTCACGGCAATGCGCGAAATTACCTGCGTGCCGGCCCGGATTTTCAACTTTCAAAAATGGCGCCGCGTCCATTCGATCTCGGCCCGATTTCAACGCTGACAAATTTCGGCCGGATCCCCGTATTCAAAAATGCTCTTTGTGTGGGTCGCTATTTGGTTTGGTGCTGATTGTCGATTTTCATCCTCACGCATCATTGAGCCATGGCTTCCGGCGTCGCCCAAACCAAACCCTCGACAGGCCAGTCGCCGTCGCTGGCGATGAGCCCGATACAACATGGGCATCGCGCGGCTGCGCGGTGTTCTTATTCTATTCGTGCGGCGGTGCTGCTTACGGGCTTGGTTTCGATGCTGTTCGCTGATTTGCTCTGGCGCACGGGATGGTCGGCAGTCACGGACGATCCTGCTGTCGTTGTTCATCATTCTGTTTTTCCTGGCAGCAATCGGATGCATGCACGGAATCTATTGGCCTTGTGCTTGCAGAAGTCTTCGGCGACCGACAGCGGATCACAGGGCTGGCGGATTACCAGAATCGAAGCATCACCGGCACCAGCACCGCGCTGGTGTTTCCGATTTACAACGAAGACGTGGTGCGCGTTTACGAAGGACTGCGCGCAACGTATGAATCCCTGGAAAAGACCGGGCAACTTGAGCGTTTCGATTTCTTCATTCTCAGCGACTCGACAGATCCGGACAAATGGATTGAAGAGGAGCGGCGCTGGTTTGACTTGATTCGTGAACTCGATGCGCTCGGCCGCATTTACTATCGCCGCCGTGTCAATAACGAAGGCAAGAAGAGTGGCAATGTTCGTGATTTCCTCAACACGTGGGGCCGGCGCTATCGCTACTTCATCGTGTTTGATGCGGACAGCGTGATGCGCGGAAAGACGATCGTGGATTTGGTGAAGTTGATGGAAACGCATCCGGGTGTTGGGCTGATCCAAACCGTACCCGCTCTGGTAAATGCCGAGTCGCTTTTCGGCCGGATCCAGCAGTTCGCCAACCGGCTTTACGCGCCGATCTTCATCGCAGGGTTGAATTACTGGACGCAGAATTTCGGCAATTACTGGGGACACAACGCGATCATCCGCACCGAGCCGTTCATGCAGTATTGCGACCTGCCGCAATTGCCGGCTCACACGCCATTTGGCGGCCAGATTCTGAGCCACGACTTCGTTGAAGCCGCGTTGATGCTGCAAGCGAAAACTGGCAGGTTTGGTTCGCTTACGATCTGGAAGGCAGCTACGAGGAGGGGCCGCAGGGTCATGATCGAAAATGCGCAGCGCGACCGCCGTTGGTGCCAGGGAAATTTGCAGCACGGCATGGTGCTGCTTGCCAGGGGTCTCCGCGGCGTGAGCCGGATCCACCTGTTGCTTGGCATTTTCGGTTACCTCACAAGCCCTTTGTGGTTGATGTTTCTGATCACGTTCATCTGGATGCGGTGGTTTCATCAATTCACCGGCCTGTCGAATATCACCGTGCGTGGCTTCACGCCATTTCTGAACCTCACCGGAACGGAGCATGCCTTTTTGATCTTCGTCATTTGCATGGTTGTGCTTTTGGTGTCCAAGGTATTGGCTCTGGTTGATCTGGCTTTCGACCACGCGCGGCGTCGGGCGTTCGGCGGCTTGACGCGCGCAGCCTTCAGCACAATCGGCGAAACGGCGTTTTCCACGCTCCACGCGCCATTGCAGATGCTCTGGCACACACAATTTGTCGTTACAATCCTTCTTGGCCTGCGCGTGAATTGGGGACCGCAGAAACGCACTGCCGACGGCACAGCATGGTCTTTCGCTTTGAAACGGCATTGGGGGCATACAACCATCGGCGTCTTGTGGGGGGGGTTGATCTGGCAACTTGATCGGAGCACGTTCTGGTGGTTTTTGCCGGTGTTTCTGGGCATGGTGCTGTCGGTGCCACTAAGCGTTTTCACAAGTCGCGGTAGTTGGGGAAAGCGGGCACGGCAACTCAGATTGTTCCTCACCCCGGAAGAAACAGTGCAACCACCGGAACTTGCCTCTCTGCACAAACGCATGACCGAGCGTGAAATTGCCGGCGAAACCGTTCCACGTCCGCCGAACGCAGGTGTCGCCGAAGTCGTGCTCGATCCTTATGTGAACGCGATTCACATTTCGCTTCTGAGCGAAAAACTGATGAATCCGTTTTTCGCAGAAGAACTGGTGAAGTTGGGAGTCGGCGAGGACCGCGTGCGCCCGTTGGGCGAAAAATTGCTGACCGCCGGGCCCGACTCGCTCAGTTCAGGGGAAAAACTGCTCGTGCTGAGTGACGCGGATGCGTTGTCGTGGCTGCATCGCCGCGCATGGATTCAACCCAGTGAAACATTCGCACCGTGGTGGCAGGAAGCGATTCGTCAATATAGCCGCTGACCACCCAACGTTCTGGAAGCTGACTGTCTGGAGAGAGGTTATCGCAACCCCAATTCCCTCAAGAACATATCAGGCAGTCTTTAACAATTCTGCAACCGCTTGAGGGTGAAAGGGAAAACTCACACACATCTTGGATAAAATATATTTTGAACAAAACGACGTTGTGGAGTATCTGATATCATAGCGCGAAGAAGATTTCGCTGTTCGTTTAGGGTTGGCATAGAGGTTTTGCTTGTAGTGCGGCTCGAACAGCGACCCTCCAAGTTGGCTGCACTACCCTTCTGAGCGCCTGGGTGAAGGCGTTAAAACCTCGTCACCGCAGGGGCCGGACGCAAGTCCGGCCCTCGCCATTTTCCCTCGTGCCACAAGAGTTGGCCACTTTTTGCGTTTGACCCCGAATGGCCGGCTTGGTTAGGGTGCGCACTCTTGTTTTGAGCAAGCATTATGATTGGAACGATTCGAAAGCACTCGGGATGGCTGTGGGCCATTATTATCACGGTAACGATCATCACGTTCGTTTTCTGGGGCTCGCAGACCTCGCGATTCGGCGACCGGGGCGGCCGGGCCAACTTCGGCACCATCAATGGCGAACGGGTGACCACGGAAAAATACCTCGCTGCAGCCCGCGAAGTCCAATTGCGCTTTTTTCTCAATTATGGCGAATGGCCGGACAGCACCTCCAAACGCACCGGCTTTGACCAGGAACGCGAAACCTACTTTCGCCTCCTGCTGATCCAAAAGATGAACGACTTGGGTATCCACGTCAGCAGCGAGGCCGCAGCACAAACGGCCAGCCAATTCCTGCTCTCATTCGGTCGCGGCACGCCGGTGCCGCTGGATGCATTTGTGAGGCAGATCCTGCTGCCGCACGGCCTCTCATTGGATGACTTTGAACGATTTATACGGCACGAGTTGGGCCTCCAGCAGTTGGCGGCGGTGACCGGCATGAGCGGCTATCTTATCACACCGCAGGAAGCGCGGGAGCTTTACGTGCGGGAGCACGAGGACCTGTCCGCGGAAGTCGTTTTCTTCTCCGCCTCGAATTATCTGGGAAGCGTCACGGTCAGGCCGGAAGCGGTGTCGCAGTTTTACACGAACCAATTGGCGCTTTTCCGCCTGCCGGAACGGGTGCAGGTCAGCTATGTGGCGTTCAGTGTGTCGAATTTCCTCGCCCAGGCAGAACAGGAATTGATGAAGACAAACCTGGCTGAAATAATCGAAGCCAACTATCGGCGTCTGGGCACGAACTATTTCCGCGACATGAAATCGCCGGAAGAAGCCAAGGAAAAAATCCGCCGCCAGTTAATTCGCCAGCGCGCCCTGCGCCTGGGTGGCGAGAAAGCGAACGATTTCGTTTCTGTGCTGTTCACCAATGACCCGCCCCGCGCAGAGAACCTGGATACGCTGGCCAAGGAAAAGGGCCTGGTCGTGCATGTCACGGCGCCGTTTGATCGCGAATTCGGCCCTAAAGACATGGCAGTCGGACCGGATTTCGCAAAGCGGGCGTTCGCACGAACGGCAGACGAGCCGCTCGACGGACCCATCGTCGGCGAGGACGCCGTTTACGTCATCGCCTTGACCCGGCGGCTGCCGAGTGAAATTCCAGCTCTTGAAAAAATCCGCGACCATGTCACCGCGAATTACAAATATTCCGAGGCCGTACTTCTGGCACGCAAGGCGGGCAGCGAATTTTATATGGCGCTCACGAATGGACTGGCGCAGAGAAAAAGTTTTTCGACCGTGTGTGTCGAGAAGAAAGTCCGGCCCATCGCGCTGCCACCTTTCTCGCTCAGCACGCGCGAACTGCCCGAAGTGGAAGACCACATCAGCCTGACGCAATTTAAACAAATCACCTATCCCATCCCGTCTGGCAAACCCAGCCCATATATTCCCACACGTGACGGCGGGTTCGTGGCGTTTGTGCAAACCCGTTTGCCGATGGATGAGGCCAAATTAAAAGCGGACATGCCCGCTTTTATGAATGCCGTTCGTCAGAGGCGGGAGTCCGAAGCTTTCAACGAATGGTTCCGAACAGAGGTCGCACGCGGTTTGCGTGACACGCCCGTCGCCCGTCCCGCGCAGGCGCAGATGGCTGGCACACCGGCGAAATAAATTCTCTTCACCGCAAGGTGGAAGTCAGGAACGCCGAATTTCGCCGGCAGACATGGATCGTAAATTTTGCATTTCGACTTCTGCTTTCCATCTTTAATGATCGCCTCCATAAAACTGTCTTCGCCGGCCACGCGCGGGTTTTGGGAAATACCCGTGCTGTTCGAGGACGAATACCTGCTGGCGCTCGACAAGCCCGCCGGTCTTTCTGCGTCGCCCGACCACGATCCGGAGCGGCCCGACCTGATGAAACTTCTTCACGCTGGCATCGCCGCCGGCAAACCGTGGGCGCGCGAACGCAATCTGACTTATCTGAACAACGTCCATCGCCTCGACATCGAAACCAGCGGCGTGTTCCTGCTCGCCAAAAGCAAGTCCGTTTTTGTTGCGCTGGCGGATCTCTTCGGTTCGGAGAAACCTGAAAGGAAATATGTCGCGCTCGTTCAAGGGACGCCGAACGAGGACCGCTTTGCAATTGACGCGAAACTCGCGCCGCATCCAGTCAACTTGGATCTGATGCGCGTGGATCCGGTAGGTGGCAAGAAATCACAGACCCGGTTTGAGGTTTTGGAAAAGTTTCCCCGCTATACGCTGCTCAAATGCGAACCGTTGACCGACCGCACGCACCAGATTCGCGCTCATCTGCGTCACGCGCGGTTGCCCATCGTCGGCGACGAACTGTACGGCGGGAAAAAGCTCTGGCTTTCACGGCTCAAACACGATTACCGGCTCAAGGAAGGCCGAGAGGAACGTCCGTTGATTTCGCGCGTCGCGCTGCACGCCGAACAACTGAAGTTGCCGCATCCCGTCACAGGCGAAATGTTGACCATCACCGCACTGTGGCCGAAGGATTTGACCGTTGCCGTGAAATACCTGCGGCGTTATACGGCAGGAGGGGCGTTGCTATGACACCGTCCAGTCCAAAATCGCCTTCTGGACGTGCAGCCGGTTTTCCGCCTGGTCGAAGATCGTCTGCGCGTGGGCTTCGAATGTTTCGTCATCAATTTCCCGACCTCGATATGCAGGCAGACAGTGCATCACCAGCGCGCCGGGCTTCGCGAGTTTCACCGCCGCCGCGTTGATCTGGTAGCTGGTCATTTGCCGGATGCGCTTGGCGGACTCGGCCTCCTTGCCCATCGAAACCCAAACATCCGTGTAGAGCACGTCCGCGTCATTGGCGGCGACTTTCACATTTTCGGTGCAAACCACTTTGCCGCCCGCCCGCTTGAGTAGTGCGGCATCGGGCTGAAATTCTTTCGGCGCGGCAATGCGTAATTCGAAGCCGAGTTTGGCTGCCGCGAAAATCCATGAGTTGGCCACGTTGCATGCGCCGTCGCCGATGAACGTCACCACTTTGGCCGCAATCGGCCCGCGCTTCTCCTGAATCGTGAAGATGTCGGTCAGAATCTGGCAGGGATGTTCTTCATCCGTGAGCGCGTTGATCGTCGGGATGCCCGCGAACTTCGCGAACTCTTCCACGTCGCGCTGCGCGAACGTGCGGAACACCGCGCCGTGCATCATGCGGCCCAAAACCCGCGCGGTGTCCTTCACCGGCTCACCGCGGCCAAGCTGAATCTCGGTGGCGCTCAGGAAAAGCGCCCAGCCGCCCAGTTCGCGGATGCCGACCTCGAATGAAACCCGCGTGCGCGTCGAGGACTTGGAAAAAATCAGTGCCCAGCTCTGCCCGCGCAAGGGTTGTTTGGAATGCCGGCTGCGTTCGCGTTTCATCACCACGGCGTCGGCAAAGATTTTTTCGATGTCGGCCCGCGGCAGTTTTTCAATGCTCAACAGATGTTTCATGGCCTGTTTGATTTTGGGAATGCTCCCAAAATTGATTATTAACCCAATCCCGTGGGCGCGTCACTCCTATTTCTTTGCCAAATCCACCGCTCGCCAAAGATACCATGCCGCTGTGGTGCGGTACGGCTTCCATCGTTCACCAAATGCCAGCAGTGCCTTCGGCTTCGGCATCTGCCGTTTTTTGTAAGCGAGTCGAAAGCCGTTGCGCACGCCGAAATCGTCCGCAGGCAAAACGTCCGGCCTGCCGAGCTGAAAAATCAAAAGCATCTCCGCCGTCCAACGCCCCACGCCGCGAACTTCCGTGAGCCGCTCGACGATTTCATCGTCGCTCAACTTCGCGATCTGCCGGGACGACGGCACAACGCCATTCAAGGTCTTCTCCGTGATGTCGCGGATGGAAGCGATTTTTGCGAACGAAAATCCGCACGCACGGATTTCTTTATCCGTCACGTTTGCCAGATCTTTCGGGCGCGGAAACCGCCGGCCGGGGAAAAGTTTCTTGAACCGCGTGAGGATGTTGCCCGCCGCCGTGCTGTGAAGCTGCTGGTGCGCCACCGCCTGCACCAACGATTGAAACGGCGGGCGGCGCGTCTCCGGCTCCAATCTGCACGGACCGGTTTCGCGGATAAGGCGGCGCATCACCGGGTCGGAGGAGGCAAGATGTCGCAGTGCAGCGGAAGTCATGAGGTTGAAAGTCCGGTTGTGTCACGACGGATTCGGCGGGGGCAGGGAAAGCCGCCTCTTGATCTGGTCGAGGATTTTCTTGCACTCATCACGCTTTGCAAAATCCAGCCTCCGTTCCGTTTCCATGAAGCCGGCGTTGTGGTCCTCCACGACGTAGGCATCGCAACCAAGGACATTCAAACCTTCTGCCTTCGTGGCCAGGCGGACGCAAATTTTGATCCAAACAGGGATTCCGCCCATGCTGCCATATTTCATGGTGTCCCATTTCGTCCCCTCCTTTTCAAAGGTCAGATTGGACACCCGCTTGTAACCGTTCCATTCAAAAACCTCGATGGTCGTTTGCCGGATCTCGTCGGTCGTGTGCCCGAGGATTATCGCCGAAGCCAGACTGCCGTCATGGCCCGTGTCTGTTGTTGCGCAACCAGCAAGGGCGCAGACCAGCGACAGCAAGGCCAGTTGTGCCGTTATTAAAATGGATCGTTTCATGTCCTTCAATTAAGCGATTTCACGGCCCGTTCAATGATGGCAATGCCTTCCTCCGCTTCCTGACGCTTGAGATTGAGCGCGGGCAGCAACCGGATGACGTACGCGCCTGCAGGAATCGTTAGCAGACCGGCTTCATGCAGCAGATTGACGAACCGGATGGACTGTGTCTTGGCCGAGTCACCCGGCAACGCTGAAATGTTCGGCACAAGCTCAAAACCAATCATCAACCCCAGCCCGCGCACATCACCGATGATTTTCGGATAACGCTGCGCGAGTTTTTGCAGGCTGGTTTTGAGAAATTCACCTGTCGCGCGAGCGTTATCCGCCAGCTTTTCCCGCTCGACGACTTCTAGGACTTTCAGCGCCACGGCACAGGCCAGCGGCGTGCCGCCGAACGTCGTGGCGTGCGTGCCCGGCCCCAGAAAATCCGCATACGGCGACCGCACCCAGAACGCGCCCATCGGAAAACCGCCGCCAAGCGATTTGGCCATTGAGACGCCATCGGGCAAAAATTTGTCGCCGCCGGGAACGTCTTCAAGAATCCTCTGGTAACTCTGGAATTTTCCCGTCCGGAAATAGCCGCACTGCACGCCATCCATGAACAGCAGCAGCTTTTTCTCGTCGCACAACGCCCGGAGGCCAAGCAGGTATTCCGGCGTCGCAGGAGTCACACCGCCTTCGCCTTGCACGCCTTCAATCATGATGGCCACTGTCGCGGGCGAAATCGCGGCGCGTGCGGCGTTCAAGTCGTTGAATGAAATGTGCCGGAAACCGGGCATCATCGGCTCGAACCCTTTCTTCACCTTTTCCTGCCCCGTGGCGGCAATGCCCGCGAGCGTCCGTCCATGAAACGAATTCGTCGCGGTCAAAATCTCAAACCGCCCTTCGTCATGGCCGAATTTTCGCGCGAGCTTGAACAAGCCTTCGTTTGCCTCCCCGCCGCTGTTGGCAAAAAAGCATTTGCCCGGTCCGATCAGTTTCACCAGCGCCTGGGCCAGCCGTCCTTGCGGTTCGGTGTAGTAAAGATTCGAGACGTGGACGAGCTTCTTCGACTGCTCGACAAGCGCTTCGGTGATGGCTGGATGCGCGTGGCCGAGCGCGCACACGGCAATGCCGCCGCCTAAATCGAGGTAGCGCTTGCCGTTAACGTCGTAGAGATGACTGCCGTTGCCGTGGCTGAAGGCGAGGTCAGATCGCCCGTAGCTCGGCACGACGTTTTTGGCGAACAGCTCGCGGACTGTTTCAAACTGGTTGCGAACAATCGGTGGCGGTGATGGAACAATGTTTTTCATTTCGGATTGGCGATTGCGGATTGCGGATTACTCCGCGTGCGTGCGGTTTTAGCCGACGCGACGACGATGGCAAGTATTTCCTCGCCCTCTTTTATCAAACTGGAAACCAGAACCGGTTTGATTTGGTTCGTCTCCTCCAACATTTCGAGCCAGTAAATTGATTCGTCGCATTCTTCTTCAACGATGCCAAGTTTGGCGATGAAATCGGCACGCGACTTGGCACGGCACACCGACCGATAATTCGCACCAACGGAAGTCCCGCTGCGCAACAACTGCCGGCCAATCACGGATGCCGTCGGTGAGCGTGGCAAAGCTTCGACCAATTTCACAATCCGTATGCCGAATTGCCTGGTTCGTTGCTTGAATTCTTCCGCGTTCATTGCGCAATGATTGCGAAAAATCCGCAATCCGCAATCGCCATTCCGCAATTACAAGACGATTTCCGTGCCGTTGCCCAGGTCAGTGAAAATTTCCAGCAGCACGGAATGTTGCAGCCGTCCGTCCACGAAGGAAACCTTGTCCACGCCCGACTTGATGGCGGCGACGGCACTGTCCACCTTCGGAATCATGCCTTTGTCCACGATGCCGGCGGCCTTGAGCGCAGGGACTTCGCCGGTCTGCAAATGCGCGATGAGCGTGGCCGGGTCTTTCGGATCGCGCATGAGGCCGGGCACATCGGACATGAACACGAGCCGCTTGGCCTTGAGCGCGATGGCAGCCTGCGCGGCGGCAATGTCGGCGTTGCAGTTGTAAATCTTCCCATCTTCGCCCAGCGCCGTGGGACTGATGACCGGCGTGAACCCGCTCCAAATGCACTCCAGCAACGGCGCTGTGTTGACCTCGATGACTTCACCGACGTAACCGATGTCAATTTTCTTTCCGGGGTTGTCTTTGTCGTCGAGCCAGAGCTTGCGGCACTTGAAAATCTCCGCGCCGGCAAACCCAACCGCCTGACCGCCGAGCGAATTGATCATGGCGACGATTTCAGGATTGATCTCGCGCGACAACACATCGTCCACGATTTTCACCGTGGCTTCGTCGGTGACACGCTGGCCCTGGATGAAATCCGGCTTCAACCCGGCCTTTTCCATCGCGCGGGTGATTGCCTTGCCGCCGCCGTGAACGACCACGGGGTCAATCTCGACCGCTTCGAGGAAAACGATGTCGCGGGCAACGCCGTTGCGGACGGCGGCATCGGGCGAATCCATGAACGAGCCGCCGTATTTGACGACGAAGGTCGCGCCGCTGAATTTCTGGATGTACGGCAACGCTTCGAGCAACGTGTCTGCTTTGGCAATGAGGTCTTGCATGAGTTAATAACAAATTCAACTAAAGTTCTGCTGAAATCTCCAATCCTAGTTTTTGAGCCAAAATCTTAAAAAAAGCCTTTGCATGCTTCGTCTTGGCAATAGCTTTCTCAAGCAATGCTTTGGCGTTTTCCCGATCTTCCTTCATAACATAAAAAACCACATCTTCTCCAATATTTGCCATTTTTACTACTTCATCCAATAGAGTTGCACGAGCAAGCCAGGGCAAAGCAAACAGCCTGACTTTTTCAACTACATCTGCTCCAATTTGGCCAATGTCAGATTCTGGTGATACGCTCCACCAAAAATCTTTGCCATCATCAAAAAGTGGTCCGAGCCTTTGCCGAACGGTGCACTCATATTCTTTCGGTGGTGAACTTGCTTTTGGTCTTCCGAGAATTTCATGAACTTTTGGCCAGAAAACGCCAAGATTGATTGTAAAATTTGCCTCGCTGACATCATTCCATCTGCTCTTTTGAGGGGAAATGATCTCTGTAAGATCCCCATTCTTACGAAAGAAAGTTGAAGACTTTGTTTTGAAACCAAGCTCTCTAAGTGTTGGTTTCAAATGCGTTCTAACTAGTTCGTCAATTAAGTCAAAAGGATGGCTCATTTCGGGATTAAACTATCCGCCCAGCGACGCGGATCGTTCACGTCGCCTTTGTTAAAGTCCACGTATTTTCCGTCAGGTCGGCGGCATACATGACGGCACTCGCCTTGCCGAGATTCAGGTTGATGTGCAGGTCAAATTCCTTCGGCGCGACGGCGGCGCAGAGTTGCTTGAACGTCGCCTTCGTCGGCTGGCCGCGCTTCAAGCTCCACAAAATCTTCCGGCTGCCGGGCGCGCTGTAACCGATGTCCACCTTCTCCTCCACCACCGTCGCGGGGCTGTAGCCGAGGGCGTCAATGATGCGTCCCCAATTCGGGTCGCCGCCATGCCAGCTTGTCTTCACGAGCGGCTGTTGGCCACCGCGCGCGCGGCGGCATCGGCGTCCTGAATGGTCTTCGCGCCGTTCACGCGCACGGTCACGACACGGTGAACGCCCTCGCCGTCGCGCACAATCATCTTGGCGAGTTCAAGGCAGACGTGGTTGAGCGCGGACTGGAAAGTTGCCACATCACGTTGGAGCGAAGCTCTGACGAGCCGGCTCGCGGGACGCTCGCCCCACAAGCTTTTTGTTTCCAGCAAGTCCGTTGGCCAGCACCAGCACCGTGTCGTTGGTGCTCATGTCGCCATCCACGGTGATGCGGTTGAAACTGTTCGCGACGGCTTCCTGCAACGCGGCTTGCAACGCCTTCGCTTCGATAGCGGCGTCGGTGGTGATGAAGCAAAGCATCGTGGCGTGCAGCGGCATGTGCGGCGGGCCGCGCGCCGGTGGCGCTCATGCCGGGCTGAATCATGCCCGCGCCTTTGCAGATGCCGCCGATGCGGACAGTCTTGCCGCCCAGCTTGAATTCAACCGCAATTTGCTTGGGCCGCGTGTCGCTGGTCATGATGGCTTCGACAGCTTCGTCGGCTTGAGCGGGCGCGTTGCCGAGCAGTTGCGCGGCGTCAAGAATGCCGCGTTTACGTTCGCCATCGGCATAGTCACGCCGATGCGCCCGGTGCTGCCGACGAGGACGTGCTGCCTCCGGCATGTGCGAATTGCTTCGCGAGCACGGCGGTCATTTCGCGCGCGTCTTTCATGCCCTGCCGGCCGGTGCAGGCGTTGGCATTGCCGGAATTGATGACGATGGCTTGCGCGACGCCGCGTTTCACGCGCTCGATGCAGACCTTCACCGGCGCGGCGCAGACCTGGTTGGTGGTGAACATGCCGGCGACCGTCGCCGGCACTTCGGAAACGATGAGCGCGAGGTCGCGTTTCTGGCCCTTTGTCGAGCCTTTGCCCGTGCCGAGCCGTTTGATGTCGCAGAACACGCCGCTGGCGAGAAAGCCCTGCGGCGCGACGATTGAGCCTTTGATTTCTTTGAATGTTTCTTTTCATTTCAACAACCGAAACAGAATTTGCGGACGCGCGGCCAAGTTTTCAAACCTTAACCGCGTCAATTTCCAACCGCACCATGCGGACGTGAACTTTGCCGCCGGCGTCCAGCGGATGTTTGGCCAGGTAACGCTCTGCCACGCCGGCAATGAATTCCTCGCGCAGATTTTCCGGCACGCGCTGGGTGTACGGCAGCCATGTCGTGCGCAGCCATGCGGCGAAGCCTTTTGCGCCGTCATAGGTTGCATCTTTCGGCGCGAGTCTCACATGGCGGGATTTGAATCCGAAACGCGGCAGCCATTTTTCGTATTCTTCCGGGCGTAGAAAAAATAAGGCCTTTCGAGTTTGCGAAAGAATTCCCGCCACCGCTTGAGTCGCATCTCGGCACGCAGCGTGATGAAGACGTCATGCGCGTTGCCTTTACCGCCGCATGAAACAACGAGCCGGCCGCCAGGTTTAAGAACTGCCGCCGAGCCGCGCAGGAACGTTTGATGATCGTCCACCCAATGCAAGGCGGCGTTCGAAAAAACCAGATCGAATGTCTGCTCGAAACGAATACGCCGCGCGTCCCGGATTTCGAATCTCAGATTTGAAATTTTTGACGGTGGAAAAGTTTTGCGGGCAAACCGGATCATTTCCGCCGAAGCATCAATCCCGATGACTGCGCCTTTCGGCACGGCTCGCGCGATTTCGGCCGTCACTTTGCCGTCGCCGCAGCCGACATCAAGAATGCGTTCGTCGCCGTGCAGCCTGAGTTTGGCGATGAGTTCGCGTGCCCAGGCGTGTTGCGCAGCGGAGTTCGCGGCATAATCGCCGGGATTCCAGACGATGGATTGAGGAGGGTGGACGGATAATTTCAAATTTGGAAATTCAAGATTTGAAATTTCAAATCAGCCCCGCCGTTTCAGGGAAACCGCACAAAATGTTCATGCTCTGCACGGCCTGGCCGCTGGCGCCTTTGATGAGATTATCCTCGGCGCTCATAACGATGAGCCGGCCCGTGCGCGGATCAACCCGCCACGCGATTTCGATGACGTTCGTGCCGGCGACGTTTTTCGTATCGGGCAGCGCCTTGCCTTCGAGCAGGCGCACGAAGGGTTCGTTGCCGTAAGCCTTTTGGTAGCACGCGGCAATTTTTCCTGTGAGCGCGAACATCTCTGCAGCGTTGGTAAAATGTTTGTCCGGTGTCAGATAAAGCGTCGTGAGGATGCCGCGGTTGACAGGAATCAGATGCGGCGTGAACTGAATTGTCACCGCTGTCCCAGCGGCAAGCGAAAGCTCCTGCTCGATCTCCGACAAGTGCCGGTGCTTGGGAAGGCCGTAAGGCGCGCGCTTTCGTTGCACTCGCAGAACAAGATAATCCACCTCGGCCTTGCGTCCTGCGCCACTGACGCCGCTCAGCGAATCGGCGATGATGCCGTCCGGTTTGATCAACCCGGCTTTCAGCAGCGGAATCGTCGGCAGCAGAATGCTGGTCGGATAGCAGCCCGGCGAAGCGACGAGCGAGGCTTTTTTGATTTGCTCCGATAAATTTCCGGCAGGCCATAAACGGATTTCTCCAGCAATTCCGGCGCGGGATGGTCGTGCGCGTAAAATTCCTTGTAAACTGCCGCGCTCTTGACCCGAAAATCCGCGCTCAGGTCAATCACCGAGCAGCCGGCGTCGAGCAGCGGCACGGCAAATTCGGCGGCGACGCCGTGCGGCAACGCGAGAAAAACGACGTCGGCCTGCTTGGCCATAATTCCGGCTTTCGGCTCGCTGAACCGCAGCGTTTTGGCTCGCGGGTGGTTGGCGAACTTGGGAAAAACCTGAGCCAGCGTCTGTCCGGCATATTGGCGCGAGGTGACGGCAGACGAGTTCCGCGTGCGGATGGTTCAGGAGCAGCCGCACGAGAACTTCGCCGGAGTAACCGGACGCGCCGATGATGGCGACTTTTTTCGTTTTCATTTTAAGACTCAGTCAAAGTTTCATCCACATTTGTAAGGGTTTGGCCGATGGATTTCCATAAAACGTTCAACTTGTTTTACTGCGGCGTAAAGCCAAACTGCGCGTAAAGCGAGTGCGCATCCGCCGTTCCAAGCATGAAACGTCGCAAGCCCTGCAATGGTGGGTGTGCGAGCACCGCCAGCGACGAGTTTCTTGCTAAAACCATGCCCGCGATGTTCCTCGACAATGAAAACATCGGCGAGCCACGCAAACGTCGCAAAGTCCGTGACGACGCGTGCAAAGCCAATTTGCCGACCCGCCATTAGTAAACTCCAAAGCAGAGCGAATTGTTCAATCGAGCGATCCAGGATTTCAATCGGAACGCTCTTGCGCCCAATAGATGCGGTTCGCGCAAAAAATCGATGAATCAACGTGCGATCAAGCAACTGCTGGATCGTCGGAAATTAGCAGATCACCGTCTCATGTATTTCGTATGTTTCATAAAACAAAAAACCCCGCCGGATTGAACCAGCGGGGCTTGGAAATTTCCAGTGCGATTAACGTTTCGAGTATTGGAAGCGTTTGCGCGCGCCCGGCTGGCCGTACTTCTTGCGCTCCTTCATGCGCGAATCGCGCGTGAGCAAGCCCTCGGCTTTCAGCGGCGGCCGCAGCGTCGCGTCAAATTCGATCAGCGCGCGGGCGATGCCGTGCCGCACGGCGCCGGCCTGGCCGTCGGCCCGCCGCCAGAGACATTGACGCGCACGTCGAATTTTTCCGCCGTGCCGGTGACGGTCAGCGGTTGCGTGGCGATCGCTCCGCAGGGTTTCCAGGGGGAAATAATTTTCAAACGCCCGGCCGTTGACGGTGATTTTGCCGGTGCCGGAAGCGAGGCGCACGCGGGCGACGGCGGTTTTGCGCCGGCCGTGCCGAGAAATTCGGTGTTTTGTTTTGGAAACTGTCAGCCATTAGTCAATTAAGCGTTAAGGGTTCAAATCAATTTGCGGCGGCGAGCGTCGCGGGCATTTGCGCGCGCGTGCGGATGCTTCGGGCCTTTGTAAACTTTCAGCTTGGTCAGCAACTGGCGCCGAGCCGGTTCTTGGGCACCATGCCCTTGACGGCGTGAGTGATGAGCTTCTCGGGATGCTGCGCGCGCATTGCGGCGACGGTGGGGTATTTCTCGCCGCCCTTCCAGCCCGAGTACGTCATGAATTCCTTGTTGGTTTCCTTTTTGCCGGTGACGCGCGACCTTTTCGGCGTTGATGACGACGACAAAGTCGCCAGCGTCAAGATGCGGCGTGTAAGACGGGCTTGTTCTTGCCGCGTAAAATATCCGCGACTTGCGCAGCCAGCCGGCCCAAGCACAGCGCCGTCGGCATCAATGACATGCCACTTGCGCTGGTCCAAATTTACTTTCGGCAAATGCGTTTTCATCCAATTCCCAAATCAAAGGGGCGGTGAAACTACCAGACAAGCAGGTGAAGTCAACAGCCATTTGAACCTGATAACACCGGAAGATTGGGTAATTTGGCCGGAAGACGCTTGAAACTTGCCCGCCAAACTTCCAAAGTCATCTCCGATTTTTGCGACAGCAGCGCTGGCGAGCGGTTTTCCAAGTTATGAACGTCAAAACATTACAACGAGCCGACCAATGGTTGGGCGTGCCACTCTGTTTCGTCCTCACCGGCCTGCGCGCGCTGTTCGGCCGTTCCGCGACCGGACTGCGCTGAGCCGCCGCGCAGCATTCTGTTCGTCAAACTGGCCGAGCAAGGCTCGACCGTGCTGGCGTATGCGGCGTTGCGGCGCGCCGTCGAAATCGCCGGCCGTGAGAACGTCTATTTCATCGCCCTCGAAAACAACCGCTTCATCCTCGACGTGCTGGGCGTCATCCCGGAGGAAAAACGTCATCACCGTGCCGTTCAAAAATTTTCCGACGCTGTTGCGCGAGCGCGCTGGCGGCCATCCGGCGACTGCGGCGCTGAGATTCGACGCGGCGATTGACATGGAATTTTTCTCGCGCGGTTCGGCGGCGCTGACGTTTCTGAGCGGAGGCGAAACGGCGCGTCGGGTTTCACGCTTTTTTCGGCGGCGGGCCGTATCGCGGCGATTTGATGACGCACCGGCTGCTCTACAATCCGCACCTGCACACAGCCAGACTTTCCTGACGTTGGTCGAGGCGCTTCCGCGCGACCCGGCGACGCTGCCGACATTCGATCTGGCCGCCGCCGCTGCGCGGACGATGAGCCGCCGCAGTTTGCGCCCAGTCCGGACGAAGTGGACGAAGTTCGAGAACTGCTGCGCAAGCGAAACGGGCGGCCAGCCGCCGCTGATTTTGCTGAACCCAAACGCCAGCGACCTGTTGCCGCTGCGCCGCTGGCCGGGCGAGCGTTACGTGGAGCTGGCACGGCGGTTGTTGGCGAAGTATCCGGAAGCCTGCGTCGGATTCACCGGCGCGCCCGATGAAGCGGCAGCGACCGCCGAACTGGTCCGCCAGGTTGGCTTCGCAGCGTTGCGTTTCTTCGGCTGGCAAAACGACGCTTCGTCAGTTGCTTGTGCTTTACACTTTGGCCGAGGTGCTGGTCACGAACGACAGCGGTCCGGCGCATTTTGCGACGCTGACGCCGGTGCGGGTGGTCACGCTGTTCGGGCCGGAGACGCCGAAATTGTTTGCGGCGCGCACACCGCGCAATACCGTTCTCTGGGCGGGCATCGCGTGCAGCCCGTGTGTGAGCGCCTACAACAACCGCCAGTCGCCCTGCCGCAACAATCTGTGCATGCAGGCCATCACGGTGGACCAGGTTTTTGCCGAAGTCTGCCGCGCCTATGAGAGCCGGAAACAAGCTCAAGGCGCTCACGCGGGTTGATTGGGAGCGAACCATGAAATGCAAGCGTGCCGTCGAACTCCGAAACGCGCTCGCAAGGTGAAAGAGAATTTCATCCAGGACAGGCCAACCAAAGATGACTCAACGTGTACGAGGTCAAATTGCTCTGTCAGCGGGACTGGCAGCGGTCACATTGATTGGTCTTTTTGCCGGTGCTGCGATGTGATTTCGTCGAATACGACGATCAGATTTATGTAACTGACAACTACCATGTGATGGCTGGGTTGACCTGGCGGAGTGTGTTATGGGCGTTCACGAATTTGCAGGCGGGATTCTGGCAGCCGCTGACGTGGCTCTCGCACATGCTGGACTGCCAGTTGTATGGTTTGCGGGCGGGTGGCCATCATCTGACGAACCTGCTGCTGCATCTGGGCAACGCGGTGCTGTTGTTTGCGCTGCTGCGGCGGATGACGGGCGCGTTATGGCGGAGCGCGATGGTGGCGGCCCTTTTTGCATTGCACCCGCTGCATGTGGAATCGGTGGCGTGGGTGGCGGAGCGCAAGGACGTGTTGAGCACCTTTTTCGGATTTCTCTCGCTGTTTTTTTACGCGCGCTACGCCGGTTCTCAAATTCGGAATTCGAAATTCGGAATTCGAAATTACTGCCTGTCCTTGTTTTTCTTCGCACTGGGTTTGATGAGCAAGACGATGGTGGTGACGCTGCCGGTGGTGATGCTGTTGCTGGACTGGTGGCCGTTGCAGAGAATTTCAAATTTCGAATTTCGAGTTTCGAATGCAGTGCAGCACACCCCGCAAATCGCACTTCGCAATTCGGAATTAGGAATTTGGTGGCGATTGGTGTGGGAGAAGGCGCCGTTTTTCGGGGCGAGTTTACTGTGTGGCTTGCTGACGGTGCATGCGGAGAAGGGGGTGGGAGCGCTCTCGAATGCCGCGGCATTGCCCATCCGGGCCGAGTTGCCAATGCGATCATTTCGTCGGTGCGGTATTTGGAGCAGACGGTATGGCCGAGGGACATGGCGGTGTTTTATCCGTATGCGAAATGGATTGGTAGCGGGTCAGTGGTGGGGGCGTTGGTGATATTGGTGGTTTCGGGGATGGCGATGGGAATGGCGCGGCGCTGGCGGTATGTGGCGGTGGGTTGGTTGTGGTATGTGGTGACGTGGTTGCCGGTGAGTGGATTGATTCCTGTGGGGATTCATTCGCGGGCGGATCGCTACACGTATGTGCCGCTGGTTGGGGTGTTCATTGTGGTGGTGTGGGGAGGCTATGAGGTGTTGGCACGATGGCGGGTGACGAAGGCGGTGATGGGGACATGCGCGGTTTTGGTGCTGGGGGCGTGTGGAGTGAAAACGGCAGAACAATTGCGATATTGGCGGGACACTGAAAGCCTCTTTCGCCATGCAATTGCAGTGACGAAGGACGATTATCCCGAGGTACAGCCGCTTGGATATCGAGTTGGCTGACAAAAGGAAACTTGGCGAAGTCATCCAAAACTTTGAAGCCATACGGTCGATTGAACCGAGCCACGTCAGGGCGCATATCAACTTGGGCGTTGCACTGGCCGCAGAAGACAAATTTGACAAGGCAATCGAGCATTTCAAGCAAGCGCTGCGAATTGCGCCGGACAACGCCAAGGCACACTGCAACCTCGGCAGTGCGCTGGCCATGCAGCACAAGTACGACGAGGCGATCGAGCATTACAGGGAGGCGCTGCGACTTATGCCCGGTTACGCGAGAGCACACAATGAACTGGGTCACGTGTTTGCCCAGTTGGGTCGCTGGAAGGAGGCGGTGGAACAGGTACAACGAAGCCTTGCAGATTGACCCAACCTATGCAGACGCGCACTTGAATCTGGGCAGTGCCTTGGTCCAGTTGGGACGACGGGATGAGGCGGTGATGCATTTGCGCGAGGCGCTGCGGCTCAAACCGAATAACGCGGGCGCCAAGAAACAGTTGCGCTCCCTGGGGGTGGAGACGCCAGAATAACAGGCGCGAAGCAGGGATTCAGACAATTACAAACGGACAAGCGGGACAGATTCCAGAAATTCTGCCTTGCGGGACGATTTTGTGTCCGCTCTGATTCGTCTGGTGCACGCAAATTGAACATGCAAGATGACACGACAAACGAAAACTTGCAGGAACCAGTCCGCAACGTGGGGCATACTTGGCGTTTGTGGGGCATTTCGCCAGGCCCGACTTGGATCATGGCCTGCATTTTTGTCTGTTCGGCGTACTCTGGCTTTTGTTCGGCTGGACAATACGCCATTTGGGGACGACGAAGCCTTGACGGGCATATTTGCGAAGAATCTCCTCAGAACGGGGTGTATCACTGGTTGGGATGGAAGGAATTTGGTTTGTTACCGCAATGGAACGTATCTAGACCAGCAACTGCGTCCCAGAGACGCGACTTTGCAGTTTTACATAACAGCGTTATCCTTCCGGACATTCGGGATTTCGACATGGGCAGGACGTTTTCCTTCCGTGATAGCCGGTTTGGTGGCCCTGGCTGCGTTCGGTTATCTGCTGGTGAGGCAGGAGAAGGTGAACCCCGAACATGCGATTTATTCGTTCGGGCTGCTGGCGTTTTCAGTCGTGTTTCTTCTGCACATCCGGCAGTGCAGGTATTATGCGTTTTCAATTTTGCTTGGACTGTTGAGTTACATGGCTTACCAACGGTTTGTTGCAGAACGGCGCATAATTCAGTTGGTTTTGCTGACGGTTTGCGCGGTGGTTTTTTTTTACAACAATTATCTGCTGGCGGGGGGGGGGGGCTGGCAGCGTTGGGGGCGATGCACCTGATCTGTCATTGGAGTGAATTCCAGCGTAAGGACTGGGCAAAGATAATGATGGCGGCGGCTGTGTTTCTGCTGGTGACAGTCCCATATGCAGTCCAATATCGAATATGGGAAAGGCCCGACATCACCAGTTGGGTGAAACATGCACCGTCTGAACCGGCGGACAAACTAACTCTGATGTGGTGGAATATGCGTGAGTTGAGCGCGATGGGCTGCGTGCCGTGGGTGGTTGCAGCGCTGGGCGGTTGGTTTATTTATCAGAGACGTAAAGAAGATGTTGTCAGGAAGGTCATCCTGACTTGGGCGACACTATGTTTGGCGTACATCGCAATTCTCGGCGTCGTTTCCCCACAACCGGTTAAAGGCGGTGCAGACATTGCTGACGTGCGCTACTTGGTACCGCTTCTGCCGTTTACTGCCGGGCTTGTGGGATGGGTTGTGGGCTGTGTTCACCGATGGCGTTCTGCCGTGGCCGTGATGCTCTTCGGCGTCATCACGTGTTGCAATGTTCTTTCACTCAATCCGCTGAAGCCTGAATTCCGCTGGCTTCTGCCTGCTTACATCAAGGAAGTTCATCACGACAATCCTACGTCCTACAGTCGGGTGATTGAGTTCCTCAAGGGAGCAACAACCAATGACGATGTCGTAGTCGCTACTGATGAATACTGTAACTATCCGTTGATGTTTTATCTAGGGGATAGAGTCCGCTTTGGTTGTCTGCTTGACACGAATACACCCTTACCGCATGACCTGATCCGCAGCCTCAAGGCTCCTTTGTTTGGGGAAGAGAACTTTCCTGATTGGTTTATCGCGTTTGGCATGGATGAGGCGGCTATCAGTACGTTGGGCTTCTTCTCGCGACCCCACGAGAAGAATAGCAAGATCGAACAGTTCCAGTACAGGTTTGTTACCAATCTCAATGTCTTTTGGGTCGATACCAGCAGGCCTGATTTTTTTATGCATACGTTTGGTCCGAAAAAGGATTTCAATCCAGCGGTGGACTCCGTCTATGTTTTCCAGCGGGTAGCTCGTTAAACCTACCTCTTTTAAAACCGGCGAAACGAAAATGACTCAATACCCGGCAAGGTGACAAGGTGAAAGAAACATCACAGCAGGCAGTCCACAAGGCGCGTTATCTCCTGCATAATTGGTTGATTCCGCTCGGTTTGCTGGCAGCGCTGACGCTGGCGATGTTTGGTGACGTGCTGTTCACATCACAGAACATCGTGCTGTCTGGGAGTGACAACGATTTGACGTACCAATTCATCCACTGGCGAACATTTGGCTTTGGGGAACTTCGGCACGGCAACCTGGCGCTGTGGAATCCGCATCTCTTTTCCGGTGCGCCGTTTTTCGGCGAGTTTCAATCGGCTTTGCTCTACCCGCCCAATGCGCTGTTTCTTTTCCTGCCGCTGGGCATGGCGATCAACTGGAGCATCGCGCTGCATGTGTTTCTGGCCGGGGCATTCACGTATGCATGGGCGGCGCGTCGCGGCTTGAGGCCGGCAGCCTGCTTTTTGTCGGCGGTCATATTCATGTTTTGCGGCGCATATTTTCGGCACATCTATGCCGGGCACTTGCCGAATCTGTGCACGATGGTGTGGGCGCCGCTGCTGTTCCTGGCGATTGATGGGTTGGTTGGGAAACCGTCGTTGGGTTGGAGTTTGTTGGGGATGTTTGCCGTGGCGATGCAGGTGCTGGCGGGACATCCGCAATATGTGTTCTACACAGGGGTGGGAGCGGCGATTTATTGCGCGTTGGTTTTTTTCGCGGCAACGGAGAAGAAAAAATTCGTGTTCGGTTTGGCCGGGATCGTGGCGGGAGGCGTGGCGTTGAGTGCGGTGCAACTGTTCACTGGTCTGCAGGAGTCGCGCGAAATGGTGCGCAGCGCCGGGCTGCCCTATGACATTGCCAGGATATTTTCATTCCCGCCGGAAGACTTCCTGACGCTGCTGGCGCCGAACATTTTTGGCGACATGAAGACGGTGCTTTGGTGGGGGCGGTGCTATTGGTGGGAGATGTGTTTGTTCATTGGCGTGAGTGGATTTGCATTGGCTGGTGTGGGAGCCATTTGGGGAGAGCGGCGGGTGCGACGGTTTTCGGTTGTGATGGTCGTGGTGCTGTTGCTGCTGGCCTTGGGCGCTCGTACGCCGCTCTTCAAATGGCTTTACCAGTGGGTGCCAGGATTCAACCTGTTTCGCGGAATTTCCAAGTTCACTTTTCTGGCGTCTTTATTTCTCAGCATGTTGGCCGGGATTGGATTGGACGAGTTGATGAAGGGACGTCGGCCGGCGCGACTGTTCATTGCTGGGATTGGGGTGCTGGGCGCTTTGCTGGTGGCGGCGGCGGTCTGGACCCGCCCCTCCGAATCAGGACAGATGTCTGAGAACTGGTGGTATCCGGTCATGCGCTGGTGTTTCAGCACCGGCGAAACCTATCTCACCGCTGAGGCTTACGACGCGGCGTTTGTGTTGCGAGCCGGTCGCGTGGCGTCGCAGAGCTTGCTCATCGGCGGGCTGACATTGGGTGTCGTTTCATTGCTCCTGTTGTTTGCCCGGAGGTATCGTCCATCTGTGTGGTTATTGTTGGCGCTGGCAGTGTCTGAGTTGTCCGTTTTTGCGCGGAGTTCGTTGAATTATTTTGATCTTGGACAAACCGGGAATCCGAATGTGCAGGAGTATTTGAAGTCACACCCCGGAGACTATCGCATTCTGCAACTGCAGGGTTTCAAAGCGAATGCGGTGATGAGTTGGGGCGCACAGGAGATTTGGGGATATGATCCCGGGGTCTTGCGACGGTATGCGCAGTTGCTGGCGGCGACGCAGGGTGATAATCCTGATGAGGCAGCCGAGTTGTCAAACAGTGATATTCCACTCCCCCACGAGCATCCGCTATTCGCGATGCTCCGGTGCCGGTTTTTGTTTGTCCCCCAGGACGGGCAATTGGTCTGTTACGAACGCACCAACTATCTGCCGCACCTGCTGCTGGTGTCGCGCTGTCAAGTGCTGAACAGTCGGGATAAAATCTTCTCGGTTCTGACGAACGCGGCGTTCAATCCACGAGAGGAAGTCATCCTTGAAACTGCGCCTGAGCCGAAACCCGAACCCACGACCGATGCGGGCAGCGTGAGGCTGGTGGATTCGACCACGGATTCTCTGACGATAGAGGCGGAGGTGCGGTCACCTTGTATTCTGCTGATCACCGACACGTATGCGAAAGGCTGGCGCGCGTGGGCGTTGCAGGGCAGTTCGCAGGCCCATTATCAGGTCCTGCCGGCGAACTACTGTTTGCGGGCGATTCCTTTGGCGGCGGGGCATCATTTATTGCGGTTGGAGTATGCGCCGCTGGGATTCGAGGTGGGGAAATGGGTTTCGATGATTTCGCTGGGGGCGTTTCTAGTCTTGGCGGGTGTGTGCGCGTTCACACGAAAACCGAGCAATCAAAAAACGACAAGTGGGAAGGCGGCGCGAAGATGACCCGAAGCGCGCGAGGTCAAATTGCTGTGTCCGTGGGACTGGCAGCAGTCACACTGACTGTTTTTTTGCCGGCGCTGAGATGCGACTTCGTTCATTACGATGACCAGATTTACGTGATCGAGAACGGACATGTGCTGGGAGGATTGACGTGGCGGAGTGTGCTCTGGGCTTTCACGAATCTGGAGGCGGGATTCTGGCAACCGCTCACATGGCTCTCACACATGCTGGACTGCCAATTGTATGGGTTGCAGCCGTGGGGACATCATTTGACAAACCTGCTGCTGCATGTGGCCAACGCCGTGTTGTTGTTTGCCGTTTTGCGGTGGATGACGGGCGCATTGTGGCGCAGCGCGATGGTGGCGGGGTTGTTTGCGCTGCATCCGCTGCATGTCGAGCCGGTGGCGTGGGTGGCGTCGCGCAAGGACGTGTTGAGCACGTTGTTCTGGATGCTGACGCTGTTGATGTATGTGCGGTATGTGGGGGAGTTCAAAGTCCAGAGTCCAAAGGCCAAAATTTTCTACGGCCTCGCGTTGTTGTTTTTCATGTGCGGGCTGATGAGCAAGACGATGGTGGTGACGCTGCCGGTGGTGATGCTGTTGCTGGACTGGTGGCCGTTGGGGAGAGTTTCAAGTTTCAAGATTCAAGCTCCAAGTTCTGGGACACCTGCAAGGCACGATCCTCGACCTTCGACCTTTGACTTTCGACTCCTTTGGCGTTTGGTGTGGGAGAAGGCGCCGTTTTTCGGGGCGAGTTTACTGTGCGGCTTGCTGACGGTGTATGCCGAGAAGGGAGTTGGGGCGGTTTCGTCGGTGGAAACGATTCCAGTTCATGTTCGGAGTCACCAATGCGATCATCTCGTGTGTGCGGTATTTGGAACAGATGGTCTGGCCGAGAGATATGGCGGTATTTTATCCGTATCCAAATAGTTTTTCGGGATGGTACCTGGTGGAAGCTGGAGTGTTGATGTTACTGGTTTCAGTCGCAGCAATCGTAATGGCTCGGCGACGTCCGTATTGGGGAGTGGGCTGGTTTTGGTATGTGATGACGCTGCTGCCGGTATGCGGATTGATTCCGGTGGGGAGTCATTCGCGAGCGGATCGCTATACTTATCTGCCGCTGATTGGAGTGTTCATCGTGGTGGTGTGGGGTGTGAATGAGATAATGATACGATGGCGGGTGCCGAAGGTGTTGATGGGGACAATGGCGGGTTTGGTGCTTGGATCGTGTGCGGTGGGAACAGCAGAACAAGTGCGATGTTGGCGGGACACGGAAAGCCTTTTTCGCCACGCGATCACGGTGACCAAGGACAACTATGTCGCCTATAACAATCTTGGCTTGAGCCTGTTTGACCAGGGGCATGTGGACGAGGCAATGATCAACTATCATCAAGCGCTCCAGATCGAGCCAAACTACCCGGACGCCTTATGCAATCTGGGTTTGGCGCTGGCCCGCCGGCAGCAGTGGCCCGAGGCGATTGCAGCTTACGAAACCTCACTACGGTTGATGCCGGACCACGTTGTGACCCGCAACAACTTCGGCAATGCCCTGTCAGAAGTGGGACGAGTTGACGAGGCAATCAGCCAATTTCGGATGGCGATTCAATTGAAGCCGGATGACGCCAAAGCGCATAATAATCTTGGCAACGCACTCCTTAAGAAGGAAAGGGTGGTGGAGGCCATCGCTCAATTCCACGAGGCGCTTCAATGCCAGCCGAATGACGCTTTCACCTATAATAATTTGGGCAACGCATTCACCTCCGCCCGGAAATTTGACGAGGCGATTGAGCACTATAATCAAGCGCTGCAACTTGCGCCTGGCTATGTGATGGCGCGTAAAAATCTGGCTCTCGCTTTTGCCAAGAAAGGAGCGTATGAGCAGGCCGTCGCTCAATTTCGCCAAGCGTTGCATGACGATCCGGACGACGCCGTGACACACTTCAACCTGGCCAACGTGCTGACCATGCAACACAAATCTGATGAGGCCATCAAGGAATACACCGAAGCGTTGCGCCTTGCGCCGGATCACGCCGGAGCGCACGAGGCGCTGGGCGAGGTGCTGGCAGAGTTGGGCCGTTTGGACGAAGCGGTGCGGCACTATAATGAATCGCTGAGGCTTGATCCAACGTATCCGGACGCCCACTTCGACTTGGGGATTGCGCTGGCGCGGCTGGGACGGCGTGAGGAGGCCATTGAACAGTTTACTGAAGCCTTGCGGCTTGATCCGAACAACAAGGAAGCGAAGGAACAGTTGCGCGCCCTGGGCATGCAGCCGACGCAATGAAACGACAGAAAACAATTCAATTGCAATCCGGTGCGATGGGTCACTGATATTTGAGCATGATGAAGTTCCGGCAATCCGCACGGGCAGGCGGCGCTCTTTTGGTGCTGTTGACGGCGCTGGCGTATCTGCCTGCGTTGAAGGGCGGGTTCATCTGGGACGATGATTCGCATCTGACCGAAAATTCCTGCATCGTCGGGCCGCTCGGTTTTAAGGGGATATGGACGAGCAGTGCGGCGGTTTATTATCCACTGGTACTGAGCAGTTTCTGGTTGCTGCATGCGCTCTGGGGTCTCAATCCGCTGCCATATCACCTGGTCAATATAGCCATGCACGCGGTGTGTGCGGTTGTGTTATGGCGGGTTTTGTTGCGCTTGGGCGTGCGGGGTGCGTGGCTGGGCGCTGCGGTGTGGGCGTTGCACCCGGTGCAGGCGGAGTCAGTGGCTTGGATAACGGAATTGAAAAACACGCAGTCGTGTCTATTTTACCTGCTGGCGATTTTGCTTTTCGTGAAATGGCGGCAAGCGAGTTGTCATTTGGACAAGAAGGGAGGAAGCGCGACTTACCTGCTGGTATTGGTGTGTGCGGGGATGGCGATTCTGAGCAAGGCTTCGACGGTGATGCTGCCGGTGGTGCTCGGGTTGAGCGCTTGGTGGATGGATGGGCGGTGGCGCTGGCGGGGGGTCGTCAGCCTCATCCCTTTTTTCTTGGTCTCGGGTGCGGCCAGTGTCTGGACGATTTGGGAGCAAAAGTATCACTCCGGCGCACTGGGACCCGAGTGGACGCAGAGCTGGCCGGAACGGGTGGTGATCGCGGGACGGGTGGTGTGGTTTTATCTCGGGAAGTTGGTTTGGCCGCATCCGTTGATGTTCATTTATCCACGTTGGGAGATTGACGCCGGGCGGCTGCTTGCATTTTTGCCTGCCTTGGCCGCGGCGGCCGGTCTCTTGGTTGTCTGGTGGCGGCGCAACGCGTATGGTCGCTCGTTGTTTTTTGCGTTGGGCTATTTCGTAGTTTCGCTGTTTCCGGTTCTGGGATTTTTCAATGTTTACTTTTTCCGCTATTCGTATGTGGGGGATCATTTTGAGTATCTGGCGAGCATGGGCCCGCTGGCGTTGGCGGGGGCAGTGATTACGGTAGTATTTGAACCGCTTGAAAAGAAGAATTGGTTTCTGAAACCGTTGTTTTGTGGAGCGCTGTTCACGGTGCTTGGGGTGTTGACATGGGAGCAAGCGGGCGTTTTTCGAGATAACGAGACGTTGTGGCGCGATACGCTGGCAAAAAACCCGGCTTGTTCCATGGCACACGACGAACTGGGAATCGTGCTGGGAAATGCGGGCAAATGGGCCGAAGCTCAGGATCAGTTTGAGCAGGCGCTGCGGATCAAGCCCGACTTTGCCGAGGCCCAGGACAACTTGGGATCTGCCTTGGCGCGCGCGGGCCGGGTACGGGAGGGAATTGAGCACATGAGACGGGCGGTGCTGATCAATCCCAATTACGACCTCGCATACTACAATTTGGGAATGGCCTTGGTGCAAACCGGCGAATTCGAAGAAGCCGTCCGGTGTTATGAAGAAGTGCTTCGGATCAATCTCAATTTTGTTGAAGCGCACAATCGTCTGGCCGAGGTTCTAGTGCGATTGGGCCGGATGCCGGAAGCAATGGCACGATGGGAGCGGGCGCTGCAACTCAACCCTGATTTTCCTGACACACACAATAATCTTGGGATTGCCCTGATGCGGGCGGGCCGGTTGACCGAGGCGGTGGCGCACTTCGAGGCGGCGGTGCGTATCAAACCTGATTACGTCAAGGCCCATTTCAATCTGGGGAACGCTTTGACGAAGTCGGGTCGGTTGAACGATGCGCTGCAACATTATACCAAGGCGCTGAAGCTGAACCCGGATTATGCAGAGGCCCACTTTAATCTGGGCGGTGTACTGGTGCGATTGGGGAGAAAGGACGAAGCGATCGCGCAATTCCTAGCGGCGGTACGGATCAAACCGGGCTATACGGAGGCGGAGGAACAGTTGCGGGCGTTGGGCGCGGCGGTGACCGAGTGAAGAGAATGGATGGGAGGCATGTGGCTGTTCTTCAAATTTGGGTCGCAGACCGGCCAAACCTCTCTAAAA
Source organism: uncultured Verrucomicrobiae bacterium (assembly GCA_963714605.1). Taxonomy (GTDB): domain Bacteria; phylum Verrucomicrobiota; class Verrucomicrobiia; order Limisphaerales; family CAVQOW01; genus CAVQOW01. The sequence goes on from CAVQOW010000011.1 coordinate 68,196, forward strand.
TGGGACGGCCTTGGCCAAGCCGATGAGCAACGGAAATTAAAATCCTGGATGCCCAAAGCCGCGACGCGCAGCCTGGATTCAGTTAATTGCAAAGGGCGCTTGGAGACAAATTCCAGAAATTCTGCCTTGCGGGATGATTTTATGTCCGCTCTGATTCGTTCCGCATGACGTGAAATGTATGAGAACTGAATGAATTCCAGCGCTCCACATAACCCCGGGCAATTATCGGAGCGACCAAAGGAGATTTTGGCTTGCGGCGCGTTGCTCTTGCTGATCGTGATTTTCTTTTGGGAGATGTTGGTGGAGGGCAAGGTGCCACTGATGCGGGACATGTTTTTCGACTTTCTTCCGCAACATGAGTTCGCGGGGGAGGTCATACGAAGCGGTCATGTTCCGCTCTGGAGCGCCTATTCGGGATGGGGAAAGCCTTTCGTCGCCGATCCGCAGGCCGCCGCGTTTTATCCGCTACATGCATTCTTCTATTTTCTGCCCGCAGCCCTGGCGGTGAAGCTTTACTGCATCGTGCACCTCTGGATTGTTGGCGTCGGGATGTTCGCGCTGGCCCGACATTGGTGTCTGGACATTACGGCGGCATTGCTGGTGGCGGTGGGCTGTGTTTTCAGTTCGTGGATGATCAGTTGTCTCGAATTCGCCAACAATCTGGGTGCGATCGTGTGGTCGCCTTTGATCCTGCTGGTAACGAGCAAGATCGTCCAGGCACTGGCCCCGGATCATCCGATTCCATGGCGTCGTCTGACCCGGCTCATGACCGTCTTGTCATTGTTGTTTGCGGTGCAGTATTTGGCGGGTTATCCGGAATTTGTTGCCTACACGGGAATCTTCGCGTTGGCGTATGTGGTTGCGATGTGCATTTGGCGGCGGGATGGTCGCGCGCTCGGGTTGTCCGTGCTGGTGTTTGGATTGGCGGGGTTGTTCGCGCTGTTGCTTACATCGCCGCAGTTCCTGTTAAGCTGGGAATTTCTCCACTTTTCCGAGCGCGCGGAAAAAATCGACCCCGGTCTTCCTATGGCATCGGTTCATCCGCTCAATTTGCTGGACCTGATGCTGCCCTACATTAACGGCCAGCCCGGCTATCCGGACCGGTATTGGGCGGGGGCGATAATTGAGTTCATGTTGGGAACGAGCTACGTGGGGCTATTGCCTCTGGTTGTTGCGCCATTTTCCCTTCTTTGGCTGTCCTGCGAAAAGCGGGATGAAACAATCAGTCAAAGACGTTTTCTGTGCCTGTTTCTGTTTGCTGCGGGTTTTGTGGCCTTGGTCATGGCCTTCGGTCAATACACGCCGCTGTATGGGTTTCTCTACAAGACCCTGCCCGGTTTCAATCGCTTTCGCTTTCCGTCAAAATTTCTTGTCCTCTTTCTTTTTTCGTTATTGATGCTGATGGGGCTTGGGTGTCAGGGCATAATCGAGTCCCGCACTGACGGGAATCTTTCGCGCCGCCTGTGTCGCAAATTACAGATTAGTGGGGCGCTCCTTTTGGGCGGGCTCGTTGTTGGATTTATTGTTGCGTGCCACACCCCTTCCTTTTTCAACAGGCTGACCCAGGGTCGGTGTCCGAACACGCCGGAGCAATACACAGCGCAACTGACCGATTATTTCATTTGCCTCATATTCGCGTTGGTGAGTCTGGTTGTGACGTTTTGTCTTTCAGTCTCCCCGAGCAAGTGGCCCAAGGCGGCTGTCGTCGCCATCGCGTATGTGAATCTATTCGCGGTCAATCGAGGCATACAGCCCATGCTGGACAAGAACGTTCTCGATGAAAAACCCGATGCGCTATTGCAAGCGGTTTCCCAACCCGAGTTATACCGCGCACATTCTGTTTACGGCGGCGTGCAGCAATGGCTTTATGGCACGCACGATGAAGAGTTGCTTAAGTGGGCGGTATCTGCAGGGGTCGGCAGTTCCTGGTTGAATTTCCATGTGCACCAGACTTGGCCGGGCAGCCAGAAGCTTCAACGTGTCAAAGCGCTTTACGTCTTGCTCAACTCGTCTTCCAAAGACACCGCCGAAAAACTCGCGGACGTTTTGGGCGTTCGCTACATCGTCACTGGCGCGCCGTTTGATGAGGCGTTTTTTGGCAAGGCTGATCGCTCATTGAGGCTGATTGAACGGCCATTGGCGCGACCAAGGGCTTACTTGGTCAAAGAATGGATTCAAATCAGCGACTCCGATTTTGTCTTGAAAAAGCTGCTGAAGATTGATCCGGCTAAACAAGCTGTTGTCGAGCCTGCGATCGGTCGCGGTGAAAGGGATATGGCCACACCCGAACGTGCGGTGGCTGGTGATACAAACAATGTCGGCGTCACTTGGACCAGGGCAGGAGTGAACGAAATTGAACTGGAGGTAAACGCGGACTCGCGAGCGCTGCTTGTGCTCAATGACACTTGGTATCCGGGATGGGTCGCATATCTTGATGGAATTGCCCGGCCGATTTACCGGGTGAATTACAATTTCAGGGGCGTTTTTGTCGAAGCCGGCACACATAAATTGATTTTTTCCTACAGGCCGTGGCAATTCCGTTGCGGCGTTTGGATCAGTTTGGGGACTGGATTGGTGCTTTTATTGATGTTCTTCCAACCACGGTTTGTGGCTTTTCGAATTCCCAAATAGCAAGGTGGATGACCTGACATTTTCAATAAATGCTCAAACGCAATAAAGCCTGAATCGGAGAGGCATTTCCCGGTAGCGCTTGTCAGGCGGGATGTTTCCCGGGTAAAAGGAGGTGTGCCACAGCCACGTTCCGCCGAACAAGCGCCAGCGAATAATCGAATGCGAGCAGTTTGGAAGACGATCCTTATCATTCTGCTGACACTGACAGCTTACTATCCGGCGTTGCGCGGCGGATTCATCTGGGACGATACCGACTACGTGACGGAAAACCAGACGTTGCGCGATCTGAATGGATTGAAACGCATCTGGTTCGAAGTGGGCGCAACCTACCAGTATTACCCTCTGGTGCATTCGACATTCTGGCTGGAGTATCATCTTTGGAAACTCAATCCGTTTGGTTTTCACCTTGTTAACGTGCTGTTGCACGCAACGAGCGCGATTCTGCTTTGGCAGGTGCTAAGGCGTTTGCAACTGCCCGGCGCATGGCTGGCAGCGGCTATTTTCGCATTGCATCCAGTGGAAGTGGAATCGGTGGCGTGGATTACGGAACGCAAGAATGTGTTGAGCGGAGTTTTCTATTTTGCGGCGGCATTGGCGTACCTGCGTTTCGTGCAGGAGTCTGGAGTCAGGAGTCAGGATTCGGTGTCAAAACATCCAGCATCCCGTTTCTGGCTTTGGTACGCCGTTGCCTTCCTGCTATTCGTCAGCGCTTTACTGAGCAAAACGGTGGCGTGCTCGTTGCCGGCGGCGTTGCTGTTGATTCTGTGGTGGAAGAAGGGACAGTTGGGCCGGGGAGACGTCATGCCGACGCTGCCGTTATTTGCGACAGGCATGGGACTGGGATTGCTCACGGCGTGGGTCGAGAAACATCACGTCGGGGCTCAGGGCCAGGAATGGGCGCTGACATTTTTTGAGCGGTGCTTGATTGCGGGGCGGGCCTTGTGGTTTTATGCGGGCAAGTTGGTATGGCCAGCCAATCTCACGTTCATATACCCGCGCTGGCAGATCAACGTCGGGGTGTGGTGGCAATGGCTGTTTCCCTTTAGCGCTTTGGTTGTAGTGGCGGCGTTATGGTTTGCGCGGAAGCGATTGGGTCGCGGACCGCTGGTGGCGGTGTTGTTCTTCGCGGGCACGTTGTTTCCGGCGCTGGGCTTTATCAACGTGTATCCGATGGTCTTTTCATTTGTGGCGGATCATTTTCAATATTTAGCGAGCGTCGGGCTGATCACGCTGGGCACGGTGGGCTTGAGTCGGGTGCGGTGGGTAATTGGAGGTCCGTTGCTGGTGGTGCTGGGAGTGTTGACGTGGCAACAAACTCATATTTATCGGAACTTGGAAACTCTATGGCGTGACACCTTGGCGAAGAACTCGACCTGCTGGCTCGGGCACAATAATTTGGGGCTTGTTTTGGAAAAGCAGCGAAAAACAGCGGAAGCGGAATGGCATTATCGCGAGGCCCTTAAACTCAACGCCGATTATCCAGAGGCGCTGAACAATTTGGGGTCTATCCTCCTGGCGCAAGGGCACAAGAGTGAAGGGATGGATTGTTATCTGAGGGCTCTTAAAATCAATCCCAACCGCATCGATACGCTGAACAATATCGGGACTGCCCTGCTTGACGATGGGTCTTTGGATGAAGCGGAGGAGAAGTTTCGGAAGGCGCTCCAAATCCATCCAAACAGTGCAGAGACTCTCAACAACTTGGGCACGGCCCTGGTCGCCAAAGGACAATATCCCGAGGCGATTGCATGTTACGAGGCGGCGCTTCATTTGAAGCCTGACCAGGCGGAAATTCACTGGAACTTGGGCAACGCCCTGGCGGAAATCGGGAAATCGGATGAAGCGGTTCTCCAACTGCGGCGGGTAATCGAAATTGAACCGGGCAACGCCAAGGCGCACAATGATTTGGCGCGCGCCTTGGCTGATGATGGGAAAGGGGACGAGGCAATGGCGGAAATTGAAGCGGCCTTGCGGCTGTCGCCTGGATATGCGGAGGCGCACTATAATCGCGGGTCATTGTTGAGCGCGGCGGACCGAACCGAGGAGGCGATAAAGGAATATCGTCTGGCGTTACGTTACAAGGCGGATTACCCGGAGGCACACAACAATTTGGGTGTGGCGCTGACGCTGGGCGGGAAACTGGACGAGGCCGTGGTGCATTACACTGAAGCATTGCGGCTCAAACCGGATTACGCGGAAGCGCATAACAATCTGGGTTATGTCCTGGCCCGATTGGGGCGGCGGCAGGAGGCAATCGAACATTTTCGAAAGGCACTTGTACTAAGGCCGGATTATCCGGAGGCCGAACGGGAGTTGCGGGCCTTGGGCGTTTCACCGGACGAATGAGAATGTGAAGAACGGTATGGAATCGGAGTCGCGGACCGAACCATGCCGGCATGAATTGACAAACTGAGTGAGTAGACAATTAAAAAAACCGGCGCACACGCAGTGCCAAAACCAAGTTGACCATGCCGCCCAGTCAAAGGAAGGGCCTGGCGGAGCAGGGCTTGTTTTTCATCCGGCCTTTGTTTGCGCGTTGTTGGCTCTCGTTACGCTGGCTGTGTTTTGGCCGGTGACCGGTTATGAATTTATCGGTTGTGATGATCCGAGGTACGTCACCGAAAACGAGCATGTGTTGGAAGGGATGACGTGGAGCGGATGGTGGTGGGCCTGGAAAACGATGGAGGCGGGATTTTGGCAGCCGTTGACGTGGTTGACACACATGGCGGATGTGCAGGTGTACGGGTTGCGGGCCGGCGGGCATCACCTGACGAATTTGCTGCTACATGTGGCCAACACGGTGTTGTTGTTTTTGTTGTTGCGGCGCATGACGGGTGCGCTGTGGCGTAGCGCGATGGTGGCGGGGTTGTTTGCGCTGCATCCGCTGCATGTCGAGCCGGTGGCGTGGGTGGCGTCGCGCAAGGACGTGTTGAGCACGTTGTTCTGGATGCTGACGCTGTTGATGTATGTGCGGTATGTGGGGGAGTTCAAAGTCCAGAGTTCTAAGTCCAAAATTTTCTACGGCCTCGCGTTGTTGTTTTTCATGTGCGGGCTGATGAGCAAGACGATGGTGGTGACGCTGCCGGCGGTGATGCTGTTGCTGGACTGGTGGCCGTTGGGAAGAGTTTCAAGTTTCAAGATTCAAGCTCCAAGTTCTGGGACACCTGCAAGGCACGATCCTCGACCTTCGACTTTTGACCTTCGACTCCTTTGGCGATTGGTTCGGGAGAAAATTCCTTTCCTTGTTTTGAGTGTGGTGATGGGAATGGTAACGGTGTATGCGGAGCAGGGAGCCGAAGCGTTGGCTTCTGCTGAGGACTATCCGTTGGTGATGCGAGTGGGGAATGCGCTCAGGTCGTTTGTGCTGTATTTGAGGCAGACATGCTGGCCGGTGGACCTGGCGCTCTTTTATCCGTATCAGCGGACGTTTTCGATATGGGGATTGGGTGGGGGGATTGTATTGCTGGGCGGGCTTTCGATGGTGGCATGGCGTGAAAGGCGTCGTTGCCCCGCGCTGCTGGCGGGCTGGCTTTGGTTTGGGATGACGTTGTTGCCGGTGTTGGGAATCATACAGGTCGGGGCGCACGGGCGGGCGGATCGCTACACGTACGTGCCGCTCATTGGAGTGTTCATCATGCTGGCATGGGGCGCAGCCGTGGTGCTTGACCGGTGGCCGATGTCAAAAAGAACCGTAGGATGGGTTGCTGTTTTGATTTTGGCAGCGTGCGCGGTGCGAACTCGGGTGCAGTTGGGCCATTGGCGCAACAATGAAACGGTCTTCCGGCATGCAATGACCGTGACCGACAATAATGAACTGGCCTACATCAATTACGGCGACAACTTGCTGAGGCAGGGCTTTGCGGTGGATGCGGCAAAATATTTTCAGAAGACACTGGAGATTAATCCGAAATCCGTGCACGCGCATTTCAATTTGGGCGGCGTGCTCGCGCAGCTTGGACAGCTTGATGAAGCGGCGCGCCATTACGATGAAGCGATTCGGATCAAACCCGGTCTGGTCGCTATGTTGGAAACCCAAGGCGACAAATATGCCGGGAACAAACAATACACGGAGGCAATGGCGTGCTATGAGGCTGTGTTGCGCGCTAAGCCGGAGCAGTGGAAGGCGCATTTTGCCTTGGGCAACACCCTGGCTGCGCTTGGGAAAATCGACGAAGCCGTAGCGCAATATCGGGAGGCGTTGCGTTACAGACCGGATGACGCGGACGGGCGCTATGATCTGGGATATTTTCTGATGACGGAAGGACGCTTGGGTGAAGCCGTGAGCTGTTTTGAGGAAGCGTTGCGACTCAACCCGGGACACTTGGCCGCGCGTTTCAATCTCGGCAACGCATTGGCCATGCAGAAAAAATACTCCGAAGCGGCGGAACAATTCGCCAAGGTGGTGCGGTCAAGGCCGGATTATGCACCGGCGTACAAAAAATCTGGGAATGGCCCTGGCGCGTTTGGGACAGCGGGATGAGGCGATCAAATCGTTGACTGAAGCGTTACGGCTGCGACCGGACTACCCGGAAGCCAGGCGCGCGTTGGAGGCGTTGGAGGAACCTCCGCCAAAATGACGTGACTGAAAACGGAATGAGCAAACCGCGACAAAAAGGTCCGAATGGTCAGGCGCGTTTTCGATCGTCCGACGACCGGACGGGTGCCGTTTGGATGGGTTTATTGCTGGCCGTGACTACGCTCGCGGTTTATTGGCCGGTGTCGGGCCATAAGTTTGTGGATTATGACGATCAGGCTTATGTCACCGAAAACGGTTATGTGCTGAGAGGAATAACCTGGGATGGGATGTGCTGGGCGTTCACGAATTTGCAGGCGGGATTCTGGCAGCCGCTGACGTGGCTCTCGCACATGCTGGACTGCCAGTTGTATGGTTTGCGGGCGGGTGGACATCATCTGACGAACCTGTTGTTGCATTTGGGCAACACGGTGCTGTTGTTTGCGCTGTTGCGGCGGATGACGGGCGCGTTATGGCGGAGCGCGATGGTGGCGGCCCTTTTTGCATTACACCCGCTGCACGTGGAATCGGTGGCGTGGGTGGCGGAGCGCAAGGACGTGTTGAGCACCTTTTTCGGATTTCTCTCGCTGATATTTTACGTGCGCTACGCGGAACGAGTGAGAGCAAGGAGCAGGGGGCAAGGGGCCGGTGGCAAGAACGCATATTTCTTGCTTCTTATTCCTTACTTTCTGTCGTTTTTGTTTTTTGTGTGCGGGTTGATGAGCAAGACGATGGTGGTGACGCTGCCTGTAGTGATGCTGTTGCTGGACTGGTGGCCGTTGGAGAGAGTTTCAAGATTCAAGATTCAAGATTCAAGTTCTGGGACACTTGCAATGCACGATGCTCGAGCTTCGACCTTCGACCTTCGACTTCTTTGGCGACTGGTGAGGGAGAAGGCGCCGTTTTTCGGGGCGAGTTTACTGTGCGGCTTGCTGACGGTGTATGCGGAGAAGGGCGTTGGGGCGCTTTCGACTGCAGCGGCATTGCCCATCCGGAGTCGGGTTGCCAATGTGGTTGTCTCGTGTGTGCGGTATTTGGAGCAGACGGTATGGCCGAGGGACATGGCGGTGTTTTATCCGTATCCGAAATGGATTGGTAGCGGGTCAGTGGTGGCGGCGTTGGTGATAGTGGTGGTTTCGTGGATGGCGATGGGTATGGGCTGGCGGCGGCGGTATGTGGCGGTGGGTTGGTTGTGGTATGTGGTGACGTGGTTGCCGGTGAGCGGATTGATACCGGTGGGGGCACACTCGCGGGCGGATCGTTACACGTATGTGCCGCTGATTGGGGTGTTCATTGTAGTGGTGTGGGGAGGCTGTGAGGTGTTGGCACGATGGCGGGTGCCAAAGGTGGTGACCGGCGCGATCGTCGGAGTAATTTTGGCGGCGTGCCTCGTGCAGACACGGCATCAACTGGCTTATTGGCAGGATACCGGAAAACTCTTTCGCCACGCGCTTGCAGTGACAGAGGAAAATGATGTTGCCCATAACAGCCTTGGCACTGACTTGATTGAGCGGGGAGACATTGATGAGGCGGTTGGACACTTTCGCGCCGCGCTTCAAATCAACCCTGAGAGTGCGGACTCCTACAACAATCTCGGCGTAGTCCTTTCGCGCAAGGGGCAGGCTGAACAGGCAATGGCCTCTTTTCGCAGGGCAATTGAGATTAATCCAAACCATGTGCAAGCTTTGAACAATTTGGGGCATGAACTTGCGACGAAAGGGCAATACACTGAAGCGATTGCCTGCTATCAAACCGCGTTGCGTTCAAGGCCGGACCAGGCCGACATTCACGTCAATCTGGGCAATGCGTTTATGGCGCTGGACAACACGGACGACGCGATCCGGCAGTACAGGGAAAGTTTGCGTTTCGCGCCGGACAGTCCCGAAGCGCACAACAATTTGGGGCGCGCCCTCGCCATGAGAGGGGAACTGGATGAAGCGATCTTCCATTTCAGCGAAGCGGTGCGCGCCAATCCGGATTTTGCCGGTGCGCACTTCAACCTCGGGAACGCGTATGCGCTGCAAGGACGGCGGCAGGAGGCGATCGCGCAGTTTCGGGAGGCGTTACGGCTTGAGCCTGACTTGGTGGAAGCAAAGCAACAGTTGCGCGCCTTGGGTGTACAAACGCTGGAATGAGATAACGATGAGTACGCTGAGTCTGATGAACCCGCCGAAGCGTCCAGTGCAACATTGGCTGATTTCCATTGGTTTGCTTGTGGTGTTGACGGTGGCGGCATATTTGCCGGCGTTGCGCAACGGATTCATTTGGGATGATGATGACAACGTGACAAACAACCTGCCACTGCGGAACCTGAATGGGCTGCAGCGAATCTGGTTGGAACCGGGTGCCACGCAACAATATTATCCGCTGACCCACACCAGTTTCTGGCTGGAATATCATTTGTGGGGGTTGAATCCGACAGGCTACCACACGACCAATGTCCTCCTGCACGCGTTCAACGCGGCCTTGCTTTGGCTGATTCTGCGGAGATTGAACGTGAAGGGTGCGGGCTTGGCCGCCGCGATTTTCGCGCTGCATCCGGTGTGCGTCGAATCCGTGGCTTGGATTACCGAGCGCAAGAACACGTTGTCGGGGATGTTCTATTTGGGGGCGGTGCTGGCGTATTTGAAATGCGTCCTTGAGCAGGAAAAGAAAACTTTCCACTCCCGTCACTACTGGTTGGCGCTGGCGCTTTATTTATGTGCGCTTTGGAGCAAGACCTCGACTGTGCCGTTGCCGGCGGTCCTGCTGTTGCTGGTCTGGTGGCAGCGCGGCAAACTCAACTGGGGGACCATTTTACCAATGGCGCCATTCTTGATTGTCGGTGTGGTGATGGGGCTGGTCACGATGTGGGTGGAGAAAAATCATGTTGGAATGCAGGGCGCGGCTTGGGAATTCTCACTGGCGGAAAGGTGTGTAATCGCGGGTCGGGTCTTCTGGTTTTATCTCTGCAAACTGGTGTGGCCGCATCCGCTGATCTTTGTTTATCCACGCTGGACGATTGAGGCCGGGCGGCTGGTTTCTTATCTGCCGGTTCTGATGGCGATGGCCGGCTTGTTCGTCTTGTGGCGGAATCGCAACGGATGGGCACGATCAACCTTTGTCGCGATGATGTATTTTCTGGCTTTGTTGTTTCCGGTGCTGGGTTTTTTCAACGTTTTTTATTTCTGCTATTCCTTCGTGTGCGATCACTTTCAATACCTTGCCTGCATCGGCCCGCTGGCATTGGGCGCGGCCGGCTTCACCGCGGCGCTTGACTTTTTTGGGGGAAAATCACTCGTTTTGAAACCCGCATTTTGCGGCGCCTTGCTCCTGACCCTCGGCACATTGACCTGGCAACAGTCCGGAATTTATCGGAGCGATGAAACACTGTGGCGCGATGTGCTGGCCAAAAATCCGCGTGCGTGGATGGTGCACAACAATCTTGGACAGCTTCTGGAAAGACGTGGCGACGTGGCGGAGGCCGAGGCGCATTTCCACGCCGCGTTGGCAATCAGGCCGGACTACCTCGAAGCCCTCAACAATCTCGGCCTTCTGTTGGCCGATCAGAAACAATACACTGAAGCGATTGCCTGCTATCAAACCGCGTTGCGTTTAAGGCCGGACCAGGCCGACATTCACGTCAATCTGGGCAATGCGTTTATGGCGCTGGACAACACGGACGACGCGATCCGGCAGTACAGGGAAAGTTTGCGTTTCGCGCCGGACAGTCCCGAAGCGCACAACAATTTGGGGCGCGCCCTCGCCATGAGAGGGGAACTGGATGAAGCGATCTTCCATTTCAGCGAGGCGGTGCGCGCCAACCCGGATTTTGCCGGTGCGCACTTCAACCTCGGGAACGCGTATGCGCTGCAAGGACGGCGGCAGGAGGCGATCGCGCAGTTTCGGGAGGCGTTACGGCTTGAGCCTGACTTGGTGGAAGCGCAACGACAGTTGCGCGCCTTGGGTGCGCCGTTCTCCCAATAATTCAACTCGTGACCCCAAGAAAAATACAGCACGGTCGTTTGTGGAGTGTGAATACTCGTTAGGCATTCGGCGGGAATACTATTTTGAAGAAATGAGCAAACGGACGACATCACCTCACACAGCTCTGTGCGACAAATATAGAAAGCACAATAATCCGGTGGCAGGCGGTGCGAACTTTTGAGATTCTCACCGGGATGATTGGCGAGACGTCAGATAACCATGAGGCGACGACCTCCGGAGGCACAAGCCGCTGGGCGCACGGTGCGGTCTTGGGCGCCGTGTGCGTGCTGATCATCGGTTTTTTCGCTTGGAGCGCCAAGTCAGGCTTTAAGGAATTGTTGAACTCGAAACCCGCAGACAGTTACTACAATCTGTTGGTGCAGGGCTTTCGCGCGGGCCAGCTTAACGTCAAACGAGAGGCGCCGCCCGAATTGATGCAACAACCCGATCCCTACAAATCCCCTGCCGACTTTTATAGGAGTGTGGGCGAAATTGGCGATATGAGTTATTACAAGGGGAAGTTATATCTCTACTTTGGGATCACACCTGCGTTGGTGCTCTTCTGGCCCTATGTGGCCTTGACCGGTCATTATCTGCTCCACAAAGAGGCCGTGGTAATATTTTGTTCGTTGGGATTTCTGGCCGGGGTGTGGCTGTTGTGTGCGCTGTGGCGGCGATACTTTGCGGAGGTAAGTTTTGGTGTGGTGGTGGCTGGAGCGCTTGCGCTGGGGCTGGGCATGGGCACACCGTTGCTTTTGAAGGAGTGTGATTTTTATGAGGCGGCAATCAGTTGCGGATATGCGCTGACGATGGTGGCGCTGGTGGGGATCTGGAAGGCAATGCATGAGCCGGAGCGGGGTTGTTGGTGGCTGGCGGGTGCGAGTATGGCGTATGGATTGGCGGTGGGTGCACGACCGAACTTGCTGTTTGGTGGGGTGATTCTGCTGGTGCCGGTGTTAGGGGCGTGGCGAGAGAGGCGACGGGTTAGGCCCGTGTTGATGGCTGCAGTCGTCCCCATGGCTGTCATTGGACTGGGGCTGATGCTTTACAATTACCTGCGATTCAACAATCCACTGGAATTTGGAGAGCGCTACCAGTTGCCCACAGAAAATCTGCATGCGCAACTATTCAGTCTGCGTTATCTCTGGTTCGATTTTCGGCTCTATTTTCTGGAGGCGGCGCGGTGGAGCGGCCGGTTTCCGTTCATCCGCGAGATTGCAGTGCCACCTTTGCCGGCGGGCTATTATGTGGTTGCCCCACACTTCGGTGTATTGAGTAACATTCCGGTGATATGGCTGGCGCTGGCGGCACCGCTGGTCTGGCGCGGTCGGACGGCAGGGATCGGTTCCGTTTTGCGCCGTTTCGTGACGGCGGTGGTTCTGTTGTTTGGGATTTGTGTGTTGACGCTTTGCCTCTATTCCACCGTGACGTTTCGTTACGAGATGGATTTTCTACCAGCGCTCGGGTTGCTGGCAGTGATCGGCATTTTCGGTTTGGAGCGTGTACTGACGGGTCGGCTGGCGTGGCGGAATGCGGTGCGGTGGGGCTGGGGAGTGCTGCTGGTCATCTCGGTGGCGTTCAACCTGTTTGTGAGTTATGAACGTTCTGCGGATTTTCATCACAACCTGGGCTCTATTCTTTATGACAAAGGACATGTGGATGAAGCGATCACTCAATTTCAAAAGGCGTTGGAAATCAGGCCCAACGACGTGGAGGCTCACAATGGTCTCGGCAGTGCGCTTCTCCAAAAGGGACAGAAGGACGAGGCCATCGCTCAGTTCCAGAAGGCCTTGGAGCTCCAGCCCAACAACGCTATGCCTCACTATAACCTCGGCCTTGCTCTTCGCCGAAAGGGGCAGGTGGACGAGGCGATCATTCAGTTCAAAAGAGCTGTTGAACTTCAGACCAAGTATCCAGACGCTCACAATAACCTCGGGGTTGTTCTTCTCCAAAAAGGACAGGTGGACGAGGCGATCACTCAGTTCCAGAAGGCCTTGGAACTAAAACCTGATAGTACGATGGCTTACGACAACCTCGGCATCGCTTTTCTCGAAAGGGGAGAGGTGGACGAAGCCATCGCTCATTTACAAAAGGCCTTGGAACTTCAGCCCGCCAACGCTGGGGCTCACAATAACCTCGGCCTTGCTCTTCTCCAAAAGGGGCGGGTGGGCGAGGCCATCACCCATTGCCAAAAGGCCTTGGAACTCCGTCCTAACTATCCCGAAGCCTGCTACAATCTCGGCAATGCGCTTGTCCAAAAAAGCCAGATGCGCGAGGCGATCACCTGTTTCCAAAAAGCTTTGGCACTCCAACCCAACGATTCAGAGATTCAAAACCAACTGGCTTGGTTGCTGGCCACCTGCCCGGACGCCTCCATCCGAAACGGTTCCAAGGCAATCCAGTTGGCGCAACAAGCGGATCAGCTTGTCGGGGGCCGGAATCCGGTGATTCTGCGCACGCTGGCTGCTGCCTATGCTGAGAACGGGCAATTTCCCGAAGCGGTTACCACTGCGCAGCGAGCCCTGCAGTTGGCTACGGCCCAGAACGACGCTGCATTGGTGAATGACCTGAAGACGCAACTCGGATATTACCAGGCAGGTTCGCCTTTCCGTGACACACGCCTGACAAACGCGCCCGCTTCCGACACACCGAACACATTTCGAGAGGTTGGGAAATAAGACGAACTGCGACAAATATAGAAAGCACAACAATCCGGTGGCAGGCGGTGCGAATATTTGGGATTCTCAACGGGATGGTTAGCGAGATGTTAAATAGCCGGGAGGCGATGGCCTCTGGAGACAAGAGGCGCTGGGCGCACGGGGCGTTATTGGGGACCGTGTGCGTGCTGATCATCGGTTTCTTCGCCTGGAGCGCCAAGTCAGGCTTTAAGGAATTATTAAGCACACAGCGCGCAGACAGTTACTACAATCTGCTGGTGCAGGGATTTCGAGCCGGCCAGCTTAATGTCAAACGAGAGTGCCGCCCGAATTGGCGCAACTGGCCAATCCCTACGATATGGAGGCTGGCAGGCCCTATCGTTTCATACCCGGTTCTCCGGTGTGCGATATGAGTTACTACAAGGGCAAGTTATACCTCTATTTTGGAATCACGCCTGCGTTGGTGCTCTTCTGGCCCTATGTGGCCCTGACTGGCCACTATCTGCTTCACAAGGAAGCCGTGGTGATATTTTGTTCGGTGGGATTTCTGGCCGGGGTGTGGCTGTTGTGTGCGCTGTGGCGGCGTTACTTTGCGGAGGTAAGTTTTGGTGTGGTGGTGGCTGGGACGTTTGCGCTGGGTCTGGGTCTGGGCATCCCGTTGTTTTTGGTGGATTGTGATGTTTATGAGGTGGCAATCAGTTGCGGGTATGCGCTGACGATGGTGGCGCTGGTGGGGATCTGGAAGGCAATGCATGAACCGGAGCGGGGCTGTTGGTGGCTGGCGGGGGCGAGTATGGCCTATGGGTTGGCGGTGGGCGCACGGCCGAACCTGCTGTTTGGCGGAGTGATATTGCTGGTACCGGTGTTAGGGGCGTGGCAAGAGAGGCGACGGGTTAGGCCCGTGTTGATGGCTGCAGTCGTCCCCATGGCTGTCATTGGACTGGGGCTGATGCTCTACAATTACCTGCGATTCGGTAATCCACTGGAATTCGGCATGCGCTACGCCTTGCCCTCAGATCCGCATTGGCAACCCTTCAGTCTGCGTTATTTCTGGTTTAATTTTCGGCTCTATTTTCTGGAAGCGGTGCGGTGGAGCGGTCGGTATCCGTTCATCCGTAATCCTGAAGTGCCCCCTTTGCCGGCGGGCCATGCGGGTGTATTTTACGCCCATTGTGGTGTGTTGAGCAACATTCCGGTGGTGTGGTTGGCGCTGGCGACACCGCTGGCATTGCGCGGTCGGACGGCGGAGGCCGGTTTCATCTTGCGGCGCTTCGTGGCGGCGTTGGCCCTGCTTTTCGGGATTTGTGCGCTGACACTCTGCCTCTTCTTCGCCGTGACGTTCCGCTACGAGATGGATTTTCTACCGACGCTCGGGTTGCTGGCCGTGATCGGCATCTTCGGTTTGGAGCGTGCATTGAGTGATCGCTTGCTGTGGCGGAAGGTGGCCCGGTGGTGCTGGGGAATGCTGCTGGCTCTATCCGTGGCGTTCAACCTGTGTGCGAGTTATGAACGTTCATCGAAATTTCATTACGACCTTGCCTCTGTTCTTCTTCAAACGGGGCGGGTGGACGAGGCCATCACTCAGTTGAAGAAGGCCTTGGAACACCAGCCCAACTATTCAGAGGCTCACATCAACTTGGGCACTGTTCTTATCCAAAAAGGGCAGGTGGACGAAGGCATCGCGCATTTACAAAAGGCGTTGGAAATCCGCCCTGATGACACGTTGGCTCGCCACAACCTCGGCCTTGCCCTGCTCCAAAAAGGGCGGGTGGACGAAGGCATCGCCCAGTTCCAGAAAGCAATGGAACTCCAGCCCAACAACGTGGAGACTGTCAATGAATTGGGCCTTGCTCTTCTCCAAATGCGGCGGGTGGACGAGGCCATCACTCAGCTAAAAAGAGCCGTGGAACTCCGCCCTGACTCCGCCGCGTATCATTACAACCTCGGATCCGCGCTCGTCCAAAAAAACCAGATGCGCGAGGCAATCACCTGTTTCCAAAAGGCCCTGGAACTCCAACCCAACAATCCAAACATTCTCAACAAGCTGGCCTGGCTGCTGGCCACCAGCCCGGACGCCTCCATCCGAAACGGCCCCAAGGCAATTCAGTTGGCGCAACAAGCCGATCAGCTTGTCGGGGGCCAGAGTCCGGTGATTCTCCGCACGCTGGCTGCGGCCCATGCCGAAAACGGACAATTTGCAGACGCGGTTGCCAGTGTCAACCGAGCCTTGCAGTTGGCCATTGCCCAAAACGACGCTGGATTGGTGAATGACTTGAAGACGCAACTCGGATATTACCAGGCCGGTTCCCCTTATCGCGACACACGCCTGACAAACGCGCCCGCTTCCGACACGCAGAGCACACTTCGGGAGGTTGGGAAATAACACGAGTCGCTACAAATAATGAGAGCGCGGTAGAATCCGGTGGCAGGCAGCATGCAATTTTGAGATTTTTAACGGCATGGCCGGTGAGACGTCAGATATGTTGATGAAATGAACAAACAGGAAGAACAGTTACCGCCTAATGAGCGGCGCGAAGCGTCATCGCCAGACCTGCCCGTTGGGCGAATGCGAAGGTTGGTTGGTCATCTCGCCCACCCGTTTTTCATTGGCTTGCTGTTGGCCCTTGTCACCTTCGCCGTTTATTGGCCGGTGATGGGTTACGATTTCATCAACGTTGATGATCCCGAAAATATCTCAGCCAATCCGCGGGTTCAGGCGGGTCTGAACTGGAACAACGTGGTCTGGGCGTTTTCCACCGATTACAACATTAGTTGGTATCCGCTGACTTGGTTGTCGTTCATGCTGGATGTGACGTTATTCGGCAAAGGAGCCGGCGGGCCGCACTTCATGAATCTGCTGTTCCATACGGCCAACACAGTGTTGCTCTTCGTTCTTCTACGACGGCTGACGGGAGCGCATTGGCGGAGTGCGCTGGTGGCGGGGTTGTTCGCGTTGCATCCGTTGCGGGTTGAGTCCGTAGCCTGGGTTGCTGATCGAAGGGACCTGTTGAGCTCATTTTTCTGGCTGCTGACCCTGATTTTTTATGCGAGTTACGCCGAGCGAACGGGAGCAAGGAGCAAGGAGCAAGGAACGGGTTACAAGACCGCTTATTCCCTGCCCCTTGCTCCTTACTCATGGTCGCTTTTATTTTTCGCACTGGGGTTGATGAGCAAGCCGATGCTGGTGACGGTGCCGTTTGTGATGCTGTTGCTGGATTATTGGCCGTTGGGGAGGGTTTCAAGTTTCAAGTTTCAAGTTTCAAGTTCTGAGAAACCCGCCTTGCAAGGCGCTCGACCTTCGACACTCGGCCTTCGACTCATTTGCCGTTTGGTTTGGGAAAAAGTTCCATTTTTCGCGCTCAGCGCGATTTCCTGCATTGTCACACTTTTTATATATAAAAAAGCCGGGACGGTGGTAACGCTGGAAGACATCCCGCTGAGTGAGCGAGTTGAAAATGCGTTTGTTTCCTATGTTCGCTATTTGGGTAAAACTTTTTGGCCTGGAGATCTCGCCATCTATCATCCCTATCAGGCGCACTGGCCTTTGGGGCAGGTGATTCTCGCAACAGCGCTGGTGGCTGGCCTGTGCGTGGCCGCCATAGGGTTTGGACGCAGAAAACCCTATGGATTTGTGGGTTGGTTTTGGTTTCTGGGAACGCTGGTCCCAGTCATCGGGCTGGTTCAATGGTTGAAGCTGTTGTCAATATGCGAACATTTTACGTACATGCCGTTGATCGGCGTATTTATCATTCTCGCGTGGGCCGCCGCAGAAGTTTTGGCGCGATGGCAGCGACTCAAAGTGGTGATGGTGGCCGTTGCGGTTTTGGTTCTTTGCGCCTGCGCCGTGCAGACGCGAGATCAATTACGCTATTGGCAAAACAGCGAAACCCTGCTTCGCCATGCGCTGGCGGTGACCAAGGACAATTACCTTGCCTATAATCAACTAGGCACCTACCTGACGGATCATGGACGGAAAGACGAAGCGATGGAGAATTACCGCAAGGCGCTTCAAAGCAATCCAAAACGCCCGGACATCCTGTGCAACATGGGCACGATACTGGCTGACGAAAAGCGGTATGATGAGGCCATCGCCGATTACGAAGCCGCGCTGCGGATCAACCCAAACCTGACGGAAGCGCGCATCAACCTTGGGATTACATTGGCCGACATGGCCAAGGCGGAGGTGGTTCAGGGCAAAACAGACGAGGCCATTCAGCATTTCCGTCTTTTGCTCCAGTGGGAACCCAATCACGCCTCGGCGCATGAACAACTCGCCGCCGCCCTGGTCGCGAAAGGGGAGCTTGCCGGGGCCGTGATTCAATTCCGGGAAGCGGTTCGCTGTCGTCCCAACGATGCCAACACGCACTACAATCTGGCCAACGCGCTGGCCTTGAGCCGGGATTTCAGCGAGGCGGTCGGCCAATATACCGAGGCCCTCCGCCTGGCTCCCGACCATGTGGCGGCGCATTGCAACCTTGGCAGCGCCTTGGCGGAGTTGGGAAGACGGGAAGAGGCCATTGCCCAGTTTCGGGAGGCGTTACGGATTGCGCCTGACTCGGCGGAAGCGCAGCAACAGTTGCGCGCCTTGGGTGCTCCGTTGTCCCAATGATTCAACCCGTGATCACAGGAAGAGAATGCACGGTCGTTTGTGGAGCATAAATACTGGCGAGGCGTCTGGCGAAAATAGTATGTTGACGAAATGAGCAAACGGGACGACAAGCTCCCGCCCACAGCGCGGCGCGAAGCATCATCACCGGGCCTGCCCGAGGAGCGAAAGCGTAGGTTGGTTGATCATCTTGCCCGCCCGTTTTTCATTGGCTTGCTGTTGGCCCTTGTCACCTTCGCCGTCTATTGGCGGGTGGTGGGTTATGGGTTCATCAACTATGACGACCCGGAATATTTTTCGGCCAACTATCATGTCCAGGCGGGGCTGACACGGCAGAGCATTTCATGGGCGTTGCGCACGCAGTCTTTGTCCAGCCGATATCCGCTCACCTGGCTCTCGTACCTGCTGGACGCGCAACTGTTCGGAACGGGCGCCGCCGGCCCGCACTTTACGAATTTTCTGCTCCACGCGGCCAACAGCGTCTTGTTGTTTTTTCTGTTGCGGAGACTGACCGGTTCACAATGGCGCAGCGCGTTTGTGGCGGCGCTGTTTGCGTTGCACCCGCTGCACGTGGAGACGGTGGCCTGGATCTCCGAACGCAAGGGGGTGTTGAGCACGTTCTTTGGATTCCTGTCGTTGTTGTTTTACACGCGCCACGCCGGTCCCGAAATTCGAAATTCGAAATTCGAAATTCGAAATTACTGCCTGTCCCTGTTTTTCTTTGCATGCGGTCTGATGAGCAAACCGATTTTGGTGACTCTGCCGTTCGGGATGTTGTTGTTGGACTACTGGCCGTTGCAGAGGGTTTCAAGTTTCAAGTGTCAAGTGTCAAGTCCCGCGCCGCACTCAATGCACGACGCTCAACGCTCGACGCTCGACGCTCGACTCCTTTGGCGTTTGGTTTTGGAAAAAGTTCCCTATTTCGTGTTGGGCTTGCTGACGTGTCTGGTGACGTTGGAAACGCACAAGAAGGCCCTTGCCTTGAATACCCTAGATGTCTTTCCCATTTCAACGCGCATCGCAAACGCATTTGTGTCGTACGCGCGGTACCTGGGGAAAATGTTCTGGCCGGTTGACCTGGCGCTTCCCTATCCGCATCCGGGTCACTGGCCGATGGGACAAGTATTGCCGGCGGTGGTGGTGGTGCTGGGACTGTGTGGTGCGGCGATTGGGTTCATACGGCGGAGGCCTTATTTCTTTGTGGGGTGGTTTTGGTTTTTGGGAATGCTGGTGCCGGTGATCGGGCTGGTTCAATGGGGAGGACAGGCCATGGCCGATCGCTTCTCTTATCTGCCGTTGATAGGACTGTTCATCATTCTGACGTGGGGAGGCGCGGAGTTGTTGGCGCGGAGGTCGGTGTCCAAGTGGGCGACGGTGGCGGTGGCGGCATTCATTCTTGTCGCGTGCGCGGTGCGGACGGGACACCAGTTGCGCTATTGGCGAAATAGCGGAACGCTCTTTAGTCACGCCATTGCCGTCACAAAAAACAACGACGTGGCTTATGCCAGCCTCGGCACTTACCTGACGGAACAGGGACGGAAAGACGAAGCGATGGAGAATTATCGCAAGGCGCTTCTGTGCAATCCGAAAAGCCCGGACATCCTGTGCAACATGGGCACGGTTCTGGCAGACCAAAAACAATATGATGAGGCCATCGCCGATTACGAGGCCGCGCTGCAGCTCGACCCGGATCAAATGGAGGCGCGCATCAATCTCGGAATCACCCTGGCCGAGACAGGCAAGGCGCAGGAGGGACTGGACCTGTTGCGCGAAGCGGTTCGCCGCGAACCCGGCAATCCCAAGGCGCGCAATTGTCTCGGGCGACTCCTCGCCGCGCAACGTCTCTACGCGGAAGCCGACACTCACTTCGCCGAAGCGGTGAGTCTCGCGCCGAACTTTGCGGACGCTCACTATCAATGGGGACTCGCGTTGCTGGCGCAGGGCAAAACGGACGAGGCCATTGCCCAGTTTGAGTCCGCGCTTCAGGCCGACCCGCATTTCATCGAAATTCACAACGATCTCGGCCGCGCCTTGGCGGCGGCGGGCAGAACGGACGAAGCCATCGAACATTTCCGTCTTTTGCTCCAGTGGGAACCCAATCACGCCTCGGCGCATGAAAACCTCGCCGCCGTCCTGGTCGCGAAAGGGGAGCTTGCCGGGGCCGTGATTCAATTCCGGGAAGCGGTTCGCTGTCGTCCCAACGATGCCAACACGCACTACAATCTGGCCAACGCGCTGGCCTTGAGCCGGGATTTCAGCGAGGCGGTCGGCCAATATACCGAGGCCCTCCGCCTGGCTCCCGACCATGTGGCGGCGCATTGCAACCTTGGCAGCGCCTTGGCGGAGATGGGAAGACGGGAAGAGGCCATTGCCCAGTTTCGGGAGGCGTTACGGCTTCAACCAGAGAACCTTGTGGCTAAGCAACGATTGGAACAATTGCTTCCTGCCGGCAGCCAGTCGCCATGATTCACTCGTTTTGACGCTTTAAGCCGGCGGAATAATTGGAGGGGAAAACAAGTCCCGGCTGCTGGAGAGACGCCGGCGAAACCATTGGGAAGCCATGCACCGTTCGCTCGCGCGGAAAGCGGCTTCCGGCACACGGTTGATACAGTCTCTGATACGGAGCGATTTGCCAAAAAAAGTGTTGACACTTGGCGCTAGTCTTGGTTAAGTTTGTCCCAATCTGATACTGAGTATGCCGCTAAATTTCACCTGTAATACAGGTGCCCGTGATGGGGCTTGGAGTCCCGCGGGGAACAACTGTAATAAGCTTATGAAAAACCTCGCTATGCCGATCAGCAAATCAACCTTCAGCAAGTGGTCATTCTTATTCGGGCTGCTCCTTTTCGCCGTTGCGGTATTGTTCGCTCGCAATGCTGCGGCGCAATATGCCGTAAATTCGTTTCCGTTTTATGAACCTTTCAATTATGTCAACTGCCCCTTGGGAGGAACCAACTCAGCAGACAACAATTTCACTTCCGAGCCCAGTGTGTCAAGAGGTTGGGACATTAGCAAAAGCGGAAGCGTAGCCACCAACGAAATATACGTGAACTCCGCCTGTGCACTTTCTTATTCAGGCTTGTATCCGTCCAGCGGCAGTGGACTCCAACTGAGACCGTCAGGAGTCAAGCTAAACAGGGGACTTGATTACGCCCAAAGTGGTAATGGTGGGAGTGGGACTCCATGGTGCTTAACCAACCAAGTTTTTTATGGTGGTACCAACATCGACAGAATTTACGCTTCATTTCTTTTCACCAATGTTGTCACACCCACAGGACCTGCCAACAGGCAAATCTGCTATCTGCGGAGTGACACAACCGGTGGCGTCGGGCTTGGCGTCGTGTGGCTCTCCACCGACGGCAAGTTGATGATCTCCAAGAATACGACCGCGACGGTCAACGCAGCCTCGCAAACGTTGGCTTTGACCACGGGGACGCATTTCATTGTGTTCCGTTACAAAGTTAATTCCGCCAACAACACAGACGATCAGGTTGATATGTGGGTTGACCCGAGTGTGACGACATTCGGGAAACTCGACAATGATTATGGTGGTCCGGTAGGCATCCCGCCGACAGCCACCTGCACCACAAACAGCAATGCCAAAGACGTAAACACTTTTCGGGCTTTTTACTTTTTCACTGCGGCCACCAACGATACCGCCCTTGGGTCAGGCCCCTTTACCCCTCCTACGGAGCAGTGGGTGGATGAGTTGAGAATTGGAACGAATTGGGCGCAGGTAACGCCGCCGGCACCCCCGGCAGTGGCGAACGCGGACACATTTTATCGGGCCAAAGGCACCTCGCTCAAGATCACCGAGGCCAGTCTGATGGCCAATGACACCGCTGGCGGCTTCCCGCCTGTCATGTTTGGCGGCGTGAGCAACCTCGTCACGACGGCTGGGTCAGCTCTGCAGATATTCGGGACGACCATTTACTACACCAACGATAACGCTGTGAATGATGCATTCGCGTACTACGTCACCAACGCTGCCCTCGGGTCAGTCCCGTCCACCAATTGGGTAAACATTCTCCAGACGAACAGCATCGGCCAGATGCAGAGCCCCACCATCCCGGGCGGATTTACCTATGGCAACACGCTCAATGTGACGTTTGCCGGTCTTGTGGGGTACACTTATCAAATGCAACGTAATACGAATTTGAGCACCGGTGCGGGGTGGGTGAACATTGGTAGCGCCGACAGTCCACTCGTCAACGGATTGTTTACAATCGGGGACACGTTCAGCGATATAGGCTTCGTTCCGTCCCAGGCGTATTATCGGGTGGTGTTGCAGTAAAAGAATTTTGTGCAGTGAGCAAATCACAAAACCGTTAGTAACAAAAAAAGCTATGAAAACAAAAATACTGGCAGGCATCATGGTAGTGGCGTTGGCAAGCATCGCGCAGGCGACGCTCTACACTTACTCTTCCGGCACTCTTAATGCGGCAATTCCAGATGGCAATCCCGTCGGCATTACTGAGACCATCGCCGTGCCCAACCTCGCCGTGGGTAGTGTTCTAAACACTCTTTATGCCAGCGGCGATAATGTCACCCTGACCCTGAACATCAGCGGCACCTGGAACGGCGACCTTTACGGCTACCTGGTCAGCCCGAATGGGACGCTTGTCCAGTTGCTGAACCGCGTTGGCACGGGCTCAGGCAGTGAACCCCAATTCAGTTTTGGTTTTGCGGATCCGGGCATGAATGTCACGCTGGACAGCGGGGCGGGCTCCAGTATCCACAATGCCAACGGCGGCGGGTCACTGCTGACCGGCACTTACCAGCCGGACGGCGGGGACTTGACCACCTTGAACGGCAGCCAGGCCGGCAACGGATCATGGACGCTGTTCCTTGCGGACCTCAGTGGTGGCAATACTTCCACGCTGGTCAGTTGGGGGCTGAGCATCAACGTCGTGCCTGAGCCGACGACTTGGGCTATTATGATCTTCGGCGCCATGGCCGGCATCACCGCCCTGTGGCGTTCGCGAAAGTAAAAAGCTCACTGAACTGCCAGTAGGATTATTCAATCCAACAAAAACGCGCGGCGCTCGCCGCGCGTTTTTTGTTTCACGCGCGCCCGGTCTGCGACCCAAGACATTTGACAAGCAACGCCGTCGTCTGCGACGATTCTCCAGCACGGCGCGTGAAGCATACGTTATGAAGAAACTTTTAATTTTTCTGGCCATGGTTCTGGTTCTGGCAGGAATCATGTGGTCAGGCAGGCCCTTGTATCGGCATTGGCAGGGGCGGCGGTTGATTGCCCAGTCGCAACAGTTTCTGGCGACAAATGACTTTCGCGATGCCGCGTTGACCGCGCGCCTCGCGATCGACCTGAACCCCTCGGATATCGAAGCGTGCCGGATTCTTGGGCGCATCTGCGATTCATTCCGCTCGCCGCTGGCGCTGCAATGGTGGCGGCGCGTCGTGGATTTGGAACCGCACACCCTCACGAACCGCCTGGAACTGGCCAAAAGCGCAATGCTCAATGGCAATTATCTGCTTGCCGCCCAGACGCTCCACGATGCCGACAAGACCAATCAAAACACGGTGGCCTATCACGAGATGGCCGCGATGGCGTCCGTCGGCCTCAACGACATCGCCGCTGCGGATTGGCACTTCAAGGAGGCGGCGAAACTCGACCCGGAAAACAAGCTCGTGCAATTGGACGAGGCCGTCATTCATCTGCAGGCCAGGGACCAGCAGGTCGTTGCCGGCGCGCTCAAAACGCTGGAGCGGCTTTACTCCGACCCCACATACCACATGGACGCGCTTCGGCACCTGGCCATGACCGCCGAGCGAAACAAGGACTTTGCCAGGGCCGAAGCCTTTACGGACGAACTCCAGGCCGATCCCAAAGCCACAGCGGGGGATCGTCTGATGCATCTGACGGTGTTGAAGGAAAGCGGCAGCACAAATTTTACTTCCTACCTTTCCGAACTGGAATCGCGCATGGCATCCGATCCGGAACAGATCAATGCGCTGGTTTCATGGTTGTTGACTCACGACATGGTCGGCGAAGCGGCACGCTGGGCCAACGGCCTGCCCGACGCTTTGCGCGCGAAACAGCCGGTCAAGCTGACCTTGACCGATATTTACTCCGCTCAAAAGGACTGGCCGCGATTGCAGGCCATCCTCCAGGATGACAACTGGGGCGATGTGGACTACATGCGCCTCGCGTTGCTGTCGCGCGCCTGTCGCGAACAACGTCAGGATATGGCGGGGCAGGCGAACTGGCACGCAGCGCTGAATGCCGCGATGGATCGCGCCAAGCCGCTGTCCATCCTGGTCCGAATGGTCGGTCCCTGGGGATGGGAACGGGAAAAGGAGGAACTGCTTTGGATCCTTGTCCAGCGTTTTCCGGGTGAACGCTGGGCCATGCAGTCGCTCAACCAGCTTTATCTCTCCACCGGCAACACCCGGGGCCTGCAAAAGCTCTACTCGACACTCGTGGATTACGATGCCGGCGATGTCATCGCCAAAAACAATCTCGCTTCCCTCCTGATGTTGCTGAACGTCCAGACCGGCAAGGCGCACGAAATGGCGCGCGAAGCTTACAAGGCGGCACCACCAACCCCGCGTTTGTCTCCACTTACGCCTACTCGCTGCATCTCCAGGGCAGGACCAGGGAAGGCTTGAAACTTATGGAATCGTTGAAGCCGGGCCAGCTCGAAAATCCAAGCATCGCCGTTTATTACGGGGTATTGCTCGCCGCGTCTGACGAGCGGGCAAAAGCCGGAAAATATCTCGATCTGGCGGAAACCGGCCAGCTTCTGCCCGAGGAAAAGGCGTTGCTTCAATCCGCGAAGAAGGGCTTGTGAACATTTGCAAACGACCTGCAGCCCCGGCGGCAGCCGGCGTTTTTTACCGGGCGCGGCAAAACGCGGACCGGCCCGGACGGAAACCGGTTTGACCGGCACGTGCCACCATTGAAGAAATCGAACGATAACCAAAAATTTTGATTCACACCTTGCCGTAATCCGGGCTACAGTGTGCCCGTAGCAGCCGAACAACGACCAACCGCATCCTGAACATGGCGTGGGCGGAACAAATGCAATCGGTGAATTGGGGACAAGCGATTGTCTGCGCGTTGGGTGCTTATGTTCTGGGCTGTTTTGCCACGGGATATTATCTGGTCCGGGCGCGCACCGGACGCGACATCCGTGAGATGGAGAGCGGCAGTGTGGGCGCGCGCAACGTGGGGCGGGTGCTGGGCAAAACCGCTTTTGTGTTGACGACGCTTGGGGATCTCGGCAAAGGCGTGCTCGCCGTCTGGGCTGCCTTCCATTTGACCGGCAGCAGTCGTCTCGCCGCATTGGCCATGCTCGCCGTGCTGACCGGGCATCTTTGGCCCGCGCAATTGCACTTCCGCGGCGGCAAAGGCGTGGCCACGTCGCTGGGGGCATTGGTGGTATATGACTGGCAACTGGCGACCAGTTACGTGGTCATTTTTCTTTGCGGCTTTGTGTTCATGCGAAAGACGATTTTGCCGGGTCTGTTCGCGTACGCCTGCCTGCCTCTGGTGAGCTTTTGGCCGGATCACGACGCCGTCAAAATTACTTTCATCACGGTTCTTTCAGCCTTTGTTTTATTTGCGCACCGCAAAAATTTCGTGGAAGAAATCCATGCGTTCGCCGCGCGTCGCGACGAAATTCCAAAACCGGAGCACCCGAAATTATGAGCACAGAACCTCTCGTGTTCAAGTCCGCCACGGAAGACTGGGAGTTCGAGCAGGTTCACCGGCTCAACTACAGGACTTTCGTCGAGGAAATCCCGCAGCACCACGCTTCCACGACACAGCGGCTCGTGGATAAATTCCACGCCGAGAACACATATCTGATCTGTCTCAACGGCCAGAAACTGGTGGGCATGCTTGCCGTGCGCGGCAACCGGCCGTTCTCACTCGACCAGAAATTGCCGAATCTTGACTCGTACCTGCCGCCGGGCCGGACCATCTGCGAAATCCGCCTCTTGGCCATCGAGAAAAAATACCGCGGCGCCCGGGGCGGTCAAGTGCTGGCGGGAATTCTCGCGCTGCTCTGGCAGCACGGCGTGGAAAAAGGCTACGACCTCGCGATCATTTCCGGCACGACCCGGCAACTGAAGCTTTACCAGCATCTGGGCTTCATTCCATTCGGTCCGCTGGTCGGCAGCGGTGAGGCGCAGTATCAGCCGATGTACGTCACGCTTGAAACATTTGAAGTCACGGCCCGCGAATTTCTACGCTCGTCGCCCGCGCGCTCGTTTCACCCCAACGCGGTCAATTTCCTGCCCGGCCCGGTCGCCGTGCGGCGTGAAGTGCGCCGGGCGTTCGAGCAGGCGCCGGAATCGCATCGCGGAAACAGCTTCAAGATGGATTTCCAGGCCGCAAAGAAAATCCTGTGCGAACTGGTTCGCGCCAAAAATGTCGAGCTGTTGCTCGGCTCCGGCACGCTGGCCAACGACGTGGTGGGCGCCCAGCTTTCGCTCGAAGGCACGCGCGGATTGGTGCTGAGCAACGGCGAATTCGGCAGCCGGTTGATCGATCAATCGCGCCGGTTCAAATTGGATTTCGAGGCGCTTGAATTTCCGTGGGGCGAGACGTTCGATTTGAAGGCGGTTTCAAAGCGGCTGGCCCGCAAGACTGCGCCCCGCTGGCTCTGGTGCGTGCATTGCGAGACTTCAACCGGCATCCTGAGCGACCTCGCCGCGCTCAAGGCAATGTGTGCCGAGCGCGGCGTCAAGCTTTGCCTCGACTGCATCAGTTCCATCGGCACGATGCCCGTGGATCTGACGGGCGTGTATCTCGCGTCGTGTTCCAGCGGCAAGGGACTGCGCGCGTATCCCGGGCTCTCGATGGTCTTCCATCACCACGACATGCAGCCCGCGCCGGACCGCCTGCCGCGTTATCTCGACCTCGGTTATTACGCCCAGCAGCAAGGCATCCCATTTACCTTCTCGTCCAACCTGCTTCACGCATTGCACGCCGCCGTGCGCCGGCTGGACTGGGAAAAGCGATTTGCCACAAATGTTGAGCTGTCAGAATGGTTGCGGTCTCGCCTGATCGAAATCGGCTTCAACCTCATTGGTAACCATGCCCAGACTTCGCCCGCCGTGATCACCATCGCGCTGCCGCCGGAAATGAACTCCGTGAAAATCGGCGAGGCCATGCAGGACGCCGGCTATCTCCTGAGTTACAACAGCGATTACCTTCGCGGGAAAAACTGGATCCAAATCTGTTTCATGGGCGAGTGCCAGCTTGAAAAAGTCGTCGCACTTGTCAACGCGATGAATCGCGTTTGCTTCCGCCGTCAGTCCGCTCAAGCGGCTGTTCCAGTTGTGGCGAAATAACACTCTTCGAAATCAGCCGCCGCTTTTCATCGGCCAGTTGGTCTGCGTCATGGCCTTGTAGCCGCCGGTGAGCGAATGGATGTTGCGATAGCCCATTTTCTGCGCCGCATCCGCCGTGAGCGTCGAGCGAAATCCGCCGCCGCAATACATGATGATCTCCGTGTCCTTGTCGGGATACATTTTCTCCAGATCGCGTTCGAGGATTCCCTTGCCCAGATGCACGGCTTCGGCGGCGTGCCCCTTCTGCCATTCGTGATCTTCGCGCACGTCCATGAGGACGACCTTGGGATTCTGCGCCAGCCGCGCGCGGGCCTGCTCAATGGTGACTTCGCGGACGCGGGTCTTGGCGTCGTTGACGAGTTTGAGGAAACCGGGTGAATGATCCATGGGGACAAATTAAGTCACGTCGTGGCGCGGTCAAACAATTTTCTTCTGCGTTGTTTCCGGCAAATGATTTGTAATATAATAACGATAGTCGGCGCGCGAAGGGCAAAGTTTGGAGTGTTGCGGAGGCGCTAGAAAAACATATGACCGAACGAGATTCAGAAAGTCAAATCGTCAGGTGGAATCTTGTCGTTTTGACAATCGGCACGATGGTAGCCGTCTTATCCTTGACGTGTTTGTGGGCAGAGCAGAGCCAGTTCAAGGCCTTCTTCAGAGATTCGAGTATTGTTGAGGGGTTCAGCATCGTAGTGGGGGATGAAATGGCTTCTGCCCACAGCACTCCTGATCAGACTCTTTATTGTGGAGTCAAAACAATATCAAATGAGCCCAAGACCGTGTACCTTCCGCTCCAGCCCGAATTCGCATGTCAGATAGACCTTTTCGCCACAAACGGTGTTGCAATGCCGAAGACGAAGCTTGGGGAGAAATTTGGTGTCAATTTTTTTGATCTCGATCCATCTCCATCAAAAATACGCACAAAGGTCAAAGGGGTATATGCAAGTAAAACAACACGTCCGGGCGCTGTTCTTTTCCGACCAGAAGATTTGTTTGAGTTTAAGAAGCCTGGCGACTACACCCTCAAGATTCGTTTTCAGATTATTGTGCCTACGAAGACAGGAACAAATCGTGACGATTATACATATCGTGTGATTCGCTTTCCGAGCATGGATTATCCACTTCTAAAGCCCGACACTGTACCGAAGAAACCATGATAACGTTCAGCGAGGTTGCGGTGGCAATCACGTTAGATTGATGGACGCTTATCCGTGGTTGAATTGAATTGTTATGGACGTGAAAAATCTGAACGAAGTCGCCGCTTTCATCACGAAGGACGGCTCGGAAATTCGCGAGCTTTTGGCGTATCGGAACTCCGCAATCCACAATCAAAGCCTCGCCGAAGCGCGGGTGCCGGTCGGTGG
The DNA here is from genome assembly GCA_963714605.1 of uncultured Verrucomicrobiae bacterium. Taxonomy (GTDB): domain Bacteria; phylum Verrucomicrobiota; class Verrucomicrobiia; order Limisphaerales; family CAVQOW01; genus CAVQOW01. The sequence goes on from CAVQOW010000011.1 coordinate 97,257, forward strand.
CAGCACGCAGGAACATTATCACCAGAAGGCGGAGGAAATTTACTACATCACGCATGGCACGGGCCGAATCCGCATCGAAGGCGAGATGCGCGAGGTGAAGGCGGGCGACGCGATTGCTATTCCGCTGGGTCAGCGGCACAAACTTTGGAACACCGGTGGCGAAACGCTTCGGCTGCTCTGCTGTTGCGTGCCGGCCTATGAACACAGCGACACGATCCTCACCGAATCGTAAGTTAAACCAAAAGCCTTCGGAGTTGACCTCCGCGGCTGCGCACGCTTAACTGTGGCCATGAAGACACTGCTTGTTTCCCTTGTTTTTGTGTCGGTTGTTTGTAGCGGTTGTTCGATTTGGAAGGGCCACAAGACCGAACCGGCATCCGGCCCGTCACAAACTGGAGTGACTGCGCCGGCAGGTCAGGAGAAGACCACTGTCTCGACTGAAACAATCGTGACACGCGACACTGGTTTGACCGGCAAGGTCAAGGTGTTCAACGAGGCGGGCCGGTTCGTCGTGCTCAATTTCCCCATCGATCACATGCCAGCGGTTGACCAGCAGCTTTTTGTTTATCGGCAGGGGGTCAAAATCGGCGACCTAAAAGTCACTGGTCCGCAAAATGACGACAACATCGTGGCCGACTTGGTCAATGGTGAAGCCCAGGCAGGCGACGAAGTCAGGGACAAATAGCGTCGGTTGTCAGACCGCAATAATTTCCGGAGCGTGGAGCATTGCTCCGCGTTCAAATTATTCCTCCGATTTCTCCGAGCCTTCTTCAATCGTTTCCTTCAGCGGCTTTACCGACTTGGGAAGCGCGTGTTTTTGGTAGGGCGAATGGAGATTGAAATAGATGCCGCACAATGGTCGCGGCCCGTCGCTCTGGCTCAGGATGATCGTGACCTGTTTGTCGAGCGCGATGCCGTGGCGCAGGTCAGGCCCGCGGGTTTCGTAAGCCTTGATGGCCTTGTCCACGAGCACAGCCAGCACTGCTTCAAAATCCTGCGGCGTTTTGTCCACGCACACGACGTATTTGTCATACGCCTTTACCGCTGCCGCTATTTCTGTTTTGAATGTCTCAGTCGTCACAAGACAAGGCTAAAGGTTTTGGGAAAAAATGCAGCAAAAACCAGTCAGGCGTTCGTCGCCGCCTTCGTGGTTGAACGCGGGCCGAACAACGCCGTGCCGATGCGCACCATCGTCGCGCCTTCCTCAATCGCCACTTCAAAATCGCCGGTCATGCCCATGCTCAACTGCGGCAACGGCGCGCCGAGAATTTGTTCGCACTCCGATTTCAATTCGCGCAGCCGGCGGAAATGCGGTCGCGCTTCTTCCGCATCAGGCGTCCACGGCGGCACAGTCATCAGACCGTGGATTTCGATTCGCGGCAGCGCATTGATTTCCTTCAGCTCCGCCAGCAGCCGTTCTGGCGTGTAGCCGAACTTGCTCGCTTCGCCCGCGACGTTCACCTCCAACAACACCGGCATCGTCCTGGCTGCCTGCTCCGCGCGCTTGGCGATTTCCCGCGCGAGCGACAGGCTGTCCACGCTTTGGATCATCTCGAAAAGTTCCACCGCGTCGCGGCATTTGTTCGATTGCAGATGCCCGATGAAATGCCAGCGCAATTTGCCGGGGCACAGCGGAATTTTTGCCTTCGCCTCCTGCACCTTGTTTTCGCCGAAAAGCAACTGCCCGCAATCCGCCAGCGCCTTGATGGTTTCCGGCGGATGCGTCTTGCTTACTGCCAGCAACGTGACGGAACCCGTGTCGCGCCCGGCGCGCCCGCACGCGGCGGCGATGCGCTGCCGGATTGAATTCAAATTTTCTGCAAAGTCCACACAGCCATTTAGCCACAGATGAAACACGGATGAAACACGGATTTTTACCTGTGTTAATCTGCGTCCATCTGTGGCTAAATGTCTGCATGAATTATTGGTTGATTAAATCCGAACCCGAAGCGTATTCGTGGGCGCAATTTTTGAAGGACGGCAAAACCGCGTGGACGGGTGTGCGGAATTTCGCGGCGCGCAACCACCTTCGCGCCATGAAATCCGGCGACCTCGTTTTCTTTTATCACAGCGGCGAGGAAAAATCCGTCGTCGGTCTCGTACGCGTCGCCATGGAATCCTATCCCGACCCGACGGCAAAAGAAGGCGACTGGTCGTGCGTGGACTTGTTCCCGTCAAAGCTCTGGCCAGACCTGTCGCGCTCGCGACGATCAAGGCGGATAAAATTCTAAAGGAAACGATTCTAGCAAAACAGTCGCGCCTGTCCGTGTCGCCCGTGACCGAGGCGCAGTTCAAGCGGTTGTTGCAACTGGCGGAAACGAAAATCTGATTGTGCGGAAGATTGGAGATTTGCAGCCTATCCTCATATTAGGCATCTCGCTTTTTACGTTTCTTAGGAATCTTTTCATCTTCAACAATCTCGATCTTGAACTTCTGAGACAACTCTATGTTCCACTTTTCTATGAAATCATAGTCCTTGCTTAACATCGCTTTGACAATATCGTGGCCAGAGTTCTTCTCTAGATAATGGCGAACAACCTGAATGGCGGCCGCCTCTTTTGTATCAAAATAACCCTGAAAATGCCCAGTGTTACTCCATCTGCCGACATTCTTATCATAAGTCTCTTTGACTGTTGGTGGCAATTTCTTGTGAGGCCGCCGGAGCAACTCGATGAATCCTACGCCAATACGACGCCATTTGATAGCGTAACCGGTGCCCTCGGTCGTCTCTCTCAATGACATATCGTGAAACTCCAAATCATTCACGATTTCTGCATCGCTCAGTGTGACGTTCATTTTGGTGACGTGCAGATGCCTAACTATTGCTAGATATTAGATTCAGTGGTCTATCTTCGACCATAGGGTGAGGCTGAATTGGACGTAAGCAGTTGTCGAGCATATTTGTTTGGAGATGATGATGGATGGTTTTTCGCAGGAAAGGCTGCAACAAAGGCTGCAAAACTCAATTCCTCAATGTTTTCCCAATGCTTTCGCGCATTGCGGCAACCATTTTTTCAATTGCGCAAACGTAGGAGACGACGTGAGGAGTCTCTAACTTTTTTTACTTGAGACTCGTCACCTCGTCTCCTACGAGTTCCGAAAAGTTTCCTCAATAGAATTCCGCAGAACGGAAACTGTTTTTGCCATTTGTTTCGGCGTCGTGCAATACGGCGGCATGAGCACAATCACGTTGCCCACGGGCCGTGTGAGCACGCCGCGCCGGGCCATCGCTTCGCGGACACGAATGCCAGCGCGTTCCCGCAAATCAAACGGCTCACACGTCCGCCAGTCGCGCACCAATTCCACGCCGGCGATCAAACCAACTTGGCGAATATCGCCGACGTTGGGCAATGACCAGAGGTTTTGCAATTCTTCGCGCAGCACCTGCTCCAATTTGGCGCGTGTGCGGACGGAAGCCGGGCTTTGCAAAATTTCCAAACTTGCCAATGCCGCCGCCGCGCCGAGTTGGTTGGCCGTGTAGCTGTGCCCGTGGAAAAACGTCTTGAACTCCTCGTATTTGCCGAGAAAGGCATCGAAGACTTTTTGCGTCGTCAGCGTTGCCGCCATCGGCAGATAACCGCCAGTCAGACCTTTTGCCAGACAAAGGAAATCCGGCTGCACGCCTTCGTGGTGACCGGCAAAAGGCGTTTGGAGACTTTGGACTTTAGACTTTGGACTTTGGACTCCGGTCCTGCCAAACCCCGTCATCACTTCATCCGCGATAAGCAACGCGCCGTGGCTGCGGGCTATATCCGCGACTTGTCGTAGCCAGCCGCCGGTTGCGGAATCATTCCCGCAGCGCCTTGAATCAGCGGCTCGAAGACAAACGCAGCGTAGGGATTTTCTTTCCGTTTCTGTGCCGCGAATTTTTGTTCCACCTTGCCGACGCATTCCCAATTGCACTTGCGATAGTCACGGGCATCGGCGCGTTCTGGTTTGGCGCGGTTGAACGGACAACGATAGCAATAAGGCGACATGACCTTGTCCGTCTTGAACAACAGCCCGCCGTAAGTCTTGTGAAACAAATCAATGTGACCCAGCGCGACGGCGCCGACGGTGTCGCCGTGGTACGCGCCCTCGAGCGAAAGGAACTTAGGCTCTGCGGCTCGCGCCTGCGACGCCACAGCGGCTTCGTCGCCGCGAAGGCGAGAGGATGCTCGGCCCACCGGCATGCCGCGCCGAAGTGAAGCGAAGGCTGGGTTGCCGCGCGTGCGTCGGGTGAATTCGTAAGCGAGTTTGAGCGCGACTTCGAGCGCCGTCGAACCGTCATCGGAGAAAAAAACCTTTTCCAATTTGCGATTTACGATTTGCGATTTACGAGCCGGTTGGCCTTGGCTCGCGTCAATCGTCAATCGTGAATCGTAAATCCCGTTCGCCGTGCCAACCAGTTTCCCTGCCAGCAAAGACGCCGGTTCATTGGCCAATCCAAGTGCCGATGAGTGGGCGATTTTCTTTAATTGCCGGTTGATGGCGGTGTTGATCTTCGGATGATTATGCCCGTGGAGATTGGTCCAGATAGAGGCGTTGGCGTCGAGATATTCTTTGCCATGAACGTCACGCAACACCGCGCCCTTTCCAGCTACGATGACGATTGGTTCGCGCTTGAGCCAGTCGCGCATCTGTGTGAACGGATGCCAGATGAATTTGTGATCGAGTTGGGCCAGTTTGTGCATTTGAAGTCCGAAGTCTAAGGTCTAAGGTCTAAAGTCTGTAATGCGGTGGTTAGCGCCACGACGTCATCGGCTGAATGCGCTGCTGTAAGAGTCGACGCGCAACCGCGCTGCGCCACGAGCGACAGTCGGGTAACGAATGGCTGGAACGAAAAAGCTGTGTTCACGAAGTTTCGAAGCAATTTCAACGGCCTTAGTCTCGTTGCCGATAATGAGTGGAATGATGGCACTGGGAATTGTGGATTGCGGATTGCGGATTTGCGGATTTGAACTCCGCGACGCGCGCCCAAAGGTATTCGTTCAGTGGTTTACCCTTGGCGGACTGGATGAATTGGATTCCGGCGGTCGCAGCAGCGGCAGCAGCGGGAACGGGTGCGGTGGAAAAAATAAAGCTGCGGGCGCGATTAATCAGAAAATCAATCAGCGTACACGAACCGACGATGTAGCCGCCGCTGCGCACCAAGCGCTTTGCCGAGTGTGCCCATTTGAATTTCGATTTGATTGCTGACGCCGAGTTCTTCCGCCAAACCACGACGATTTTTGCCGTAAAGCCCGGTGGCATGGGCTTCGTCCGCCATGAGCCATGCGCCGTATTTTTCCTTTAGTCCCACGATTTCACGGAGCGGGGCGTGGTCTCCGTCCATGCTGAAAACGGATTCGGTGACAATCAACGTAGAGGTTTGGGATTTGAAATTTGAGATTTGAATTTCCTCGCGTCGGCCCATTTCAGAATTTCTTCCAGATCGTTCGAATTGTTGTGTGCGAAGACGCGGAGCTTCGCGCCACTTAATTTTGCGGCATCCACGATGCAAGCATGAACGAGTTTGTCCATGACGATGACGTCGTCCTTGCCAAGCAGGGCGCAGATCGTGCCGATGGCGGTGGCATAACCAGTCGAGAAAGTCAGCGCCGATTCCGTGCCTTTAAATCGCGGCCAGCGCTTCCTCCAGTTCGTGGTGAGGCGCGAGTGAACCGCAGATGAGCCGTGAAGCTCCGCTGCCTGCGCCGAATCGTTCGACCGCTTTGATGGCGGCTTCTTTCAGCGCGGGATGGTTTGCCAAGCCGAGGTAGATCATTCGAAGAAAAATTAATGAGGATGCGTCCGGCGATTTCGATGCGCGGACCTTGCGCCGAATCCACTCGTCGCAACTCACGGTACAGACCGCTGTCGCGGATTGCGGCGGTGCGCTGATTTAATTCTGCGTCAAGTGAGTCCACGACTGGAGTTTACAATTTGCGATTTGCGATTTGCGAGTCGAAATGCGTAACAGCACGTAAATCGTGAATTATAAATCAGTCCGGCGCAATGGACCATTGCCCGCCGATCATGCTTGCGGATACGGGCCCTTGGTGATGCAGCACGGCCTCGTAGGTTTCACTCGCTTTCCCGGAAAACGGAATAGCGATCAAGTCAGCGAATGCGCGGCGCGCGAGTTCGCCAACTTTGCCCCCAGACCCAGCGCATGCGCGCCGTGGACGGTGGCCATGCGCATGATTTGTTCGGGAGCAATTCGCGGATGCGCGACGGCAAATGCGCGCATCTCGTCAAACATGTTCAGCTCAACGTTCTGACGATGGTTTTTTCGGACGGTGGCGAGGCTGTCGGTACCGAGACAGATGTTCACGCCAGCCTTGGTGAGCGTCTGCACAGGAAATGCGCGATGGCTGAAGTAATCATGACTGCGGGGGCAATGCACGACGCTGACGCCTTTTCGTGCCAATGCTTCGGCGTCGCCGGGCGCGAGATAATTGACATGGACGGCCAGCAGGTTGCTGCCAAGCAACCGCGCGGCTGCGAGATGTTTCACCGGCGAAATGCCGCCGCAATCGGACATGTCGCGCCCGCTGCGGCGCAGCCAGTCGAACATTTCACCCCGGCCATGAATGAACATTTCAAATTCGGTCGCTGATTCGGCGACGTGCGTGACGACACGCCATTTGCGGCGTCGCGCGGCGATTGCGCTGCGGTTCATCAAAGCCGGCGTGGTGGAATAAGGCGCATGCGGCGACAAGCCGGCGGTGCAGCGGCCTTTGGGCAGCGATTCAATTTTCCTAATGGCATCGGCCAGGATTGCGTCAGGCTCGCGCCGGCTGCGGACGCCGGTCATTTCCAGAAAGGAAATCACGCGCAACGGCGTGTCATCCCAGACTTCGGGCAGCAGTTCCGGCAGGGCTTCGATGTCCGCGACGGTGGTGGTGCCGGTGCGAAGAAGCATTTGCGCGCCGTCGAGCCAGGATTTTGCGAAGTCCGAAGAACTCCAAAGCCACTTTTCGGTCGTGATGCGTTTGATCCAGTCGCAAAAGCTTTTCGCGGCGGAAACAGACCGGCCATGCTCGGTGTAATCGAGATGGCAATGGCGCGTTGACCAGACCCGGCAGGAGCAGGTCGTCGCAAAGATCAACGACAGTGCCGGAGAATTGCGATCGGATATAACGCCAGCGGCCCACGGCGGCAATTCGTTCTCCGGAAACGACAACCACGCCGTCCTCAATCGGCGGACGCCGGATGGGCAGCACGACGCGGGCGCGGAGGACGGGGCGAGTTCAGCCATCAGAGGCCGCTTTCTTTGAGGCGCTGCTTGCCACGGGCGGCTTGCTTGTGTTTGCGGGCTTTGCGTTTGTTATGCCGCTTGCGGATTTGTTGTTCCATTTTTTTGGCGACCTGTCAATGGCCGCGTAGAGATCATTTTCGCGGTCTTCGGCAAAGAGGTCCGGGCCGCGCACACTCAGGCGGATGGAGCACGAGAATTGTTTTTCCGGCGCGCGCGTATGGTCGTGTTCCAGCGTGATGCGGGCGTCAATGGCCCGGTTGTCGAGATGATCCAGCTTGTTGAGCCGGGCCATAACGTGGTCCTCGATGCGCCTTGGTCAGCGTCATATTATGCGTCGAGAGAATCAACTTCATGTCTCATATTGCAGCCGGTCTAGCATAAAATCCAGTGAAACTCGTCCAAAATGCTGGTGATGGTAAACACATCCTTGAAATCGAGAAAGTGGATTGTTTCACTTCTCACGTCAAAAACTTGAAAAGCCGCCGCGCTTTCCATTAAATCTGCGGAGTGCCAACCAAAGTCATCGCCGTTGCCAATCAGAAGGGTGGCGTGGGAAAGACCACCACGGCGGTCAATCTGGCCGCGTGCCTTGCCGCCGAAGGGCAAGCGCGTGCTGCTGTTTGACCTCGACCCGCAGGCCAACGCCACCAGCGGATTGGGTTTGGAAAAGACCGAAGGCGTCAAGCGCCTATCGCGTGTTGCTCGGCGAGGGCAGCCTGCTGGACAAAGTCAAAAACACCGCGTTCGAGCGGCTCGACATTATCCCGAGCGAAGTGGACTTGTGCGGCGCGGACGTGGAACTGGCGCGATCGGATAATTATTTGCTCCGGGTGGCGCAGGCGTTGCAGCCGGTGCTGGAATCGCAGCGGTTTGACCTGGTGCTGGTGGATTGTCCGCCTTCGCTGGGCATTCTTACGTTGAACGCCTTTGCCGCGGCGGACGGACTGCTCGTCCCGCTGCAATGCGAGTATTACGCGCTCGAAGGCATCTCGATGATGAACCGCGTTCTGACCCAGCTCCGCGACTCCGGCGTCAACCCGCGCCTGGAAATCTTCGGCGTCGTGATGACGATGTTCGACGGCCGGACGAAACTCTCCCATGAAGTTGTCAGCGAAGTGCGCGGACTGCTGGGCGACCGGGTGTTTGAAACCGTCATTCCCGCGCAGCACGAAACTGGCGGAAGCGCCGAGCTTCGGCAAACCCATCATCCACTACGACAAATACAGCGCCAGCGCCGCGGCGTACGAAGTGCTGGCGCAGGAAGTGTTGGCCCGCCTGAACCTGCAGTCGCAATTGCCCGCTAAGAGCGTGTAACAAAATGAATTGTAATTTCCTGACCAGTTCTGCAATAAACTGGGCATGGCAAAACCACTCGTTGATCACTCGCTATGGTCAGTGATCCAACCCTTGCTTCCACCAAGAGCGCGGCGAAGAAAATTTCCCGGGCGCAAACCGATTTCGGATCGCGCGACGTTGACCGGAATTCTCTTCGTGCTCAAGACCGGTATGGCTTGGCAAGACCTGCCTTTGGAAATGGGTTGTGGCAGTGGCATGACCTGCTGGCGCCGACTCGCGATTGGCAAAAGGCCGGCGTCTGGGAAAAACTCCATCGGGAATTGTTGCGCCGCTTACACGTAGCCGATCGGCTCGATTGAGTCGTAGTGGACTCCAGCAGTGTGCGCGCGGTTTTTGGGGGCTTCAGACGGGACCCAACCCGACGGACCGCCGCAAAGCGGGCAGCAAACATCATCTTTGCACCGATGCCCAAGGCTTGCCGTTGAGCATCCAGTTGACGGCGGCCAACGTGCATGACAGCCGCCAACTCCAACCGCTCGTGGCGGCCATTCCTGCCGTGCCGGGCAAGGTCGGTCGCCCGCGTCAACGGCCAGAGGTCGTGCAAGGCGATCACGCCTACGGCAGTGCCGCGCATCATCGCTGGTTGCAACAGCGCGGCATCGCCGATCAACTGGCACGCCCGCGAACGCCGCATGGAAGCGGGTTGGGTAAAACGCGCTGGGTTGTGGAACGCACCCTCAGTTGGTTGCACCAGTTCCGCCGCCTGCGGATTCGTTACGAACGTCGCGCCGATATTCATCAAGCCTTCCTTACGCTCGGTTGCGCCATCATCTGCCATCGTTCGCTCCATTCCTCATTTTGATATGGGCTTTAAATCACACCTCAAGCCATGAAACTCCGGTGCTTCACATTTTGTTTGCCATTGCTCGCCGCCAATCTGTTTGCCACCGACTGGCCGCAATATCGGGGTTCAAATCACGATGGATCGTCTCCGGAAAAAATCGCGGGCAACTGGCCGCAGGGCGGGCCGCGGATTGTCTGGAAAGTGCCGCTCGGTCCAAGCTTTGGTTCATTCGTGGTGAAGGGGGCGGGACGCGCATTCTGTTTCATTCAACGATCCGTGGAAGGACGGGACAGGGAAGTGGCTGTGGCGTTCGACGCGAACACTGGAAAAGAACTGTGGTCCGTGCCGCTGGGCGAGCCGACTTACGACAAACAAGGCGGCGACGGGCCGCGCTCGACTCCGACAGTGGACGGCGACCGGGTCTATTTTCTCGGTGTGTACCTCGTGCTGAGTTGCCTCGACGCGGCGACGGGCAAGTTGATCTGGCAACACGATTTGACAAAGGAATACGGCGGGAAAGTCATCCGTTGGAACAGCGCTGCGTCGCCGATCCTCGACGGGAATCTGATTTTTGTGAACGCGGGCGGAGCGGGACAGGCGCTGCTGGCATTTGACAACACGGACGGCAAACTTGTCTGGAAGGGACAGGATGATCAGCCCACTCATTCGTCACCGGTGCCGGTGACGATCGACGATGTGCGGCAGGTGATTTTCTTCACAAACGGGCTGGTATCTGTCGCCGCAGCAACGGGACAGGTATTGTGGCGTTATCCGTTTCCGTTCAAGACTTCGACCGCGATGTCGCCGGTGGTGTGGCAGGACATCGTTTATTGTTCCACCAGCTATGGCATCGGCGCGGCGGCGGTCCGGATTTCAAAGAGCGGCGCCGGGTTCAAGGTTACCGAGCTCTGGCGGCAGGAGGGCAAGTTGATCAACCAGTGGACGACGCCAGTTTGCAAGGATGGCTATCTCTACGGACTTTACGGCGCGAAGGAATTCGGCACAGGGCCGCTAAACTCGATCGAAATAGAGACCGGCAAAGAGATGTGGTCACAGCCAGGCTTTGGCTCCGGCGGCGCGACGATTCTCGTGGAAGACGACGTGCTGGTGCAATCCGACCACGGGCCGTTGGTGCTGGTGGAAGCAACGCCCAAAGGTTTCCACGAACTGGCGCGGGCGCAGGTCTTGAGCGACAAGTGCTGGACAATGCCTGTTTTCAGCAACGGTCGTATTTTCGCCCGCAACACGCAGGAAGGCGTTTGTCTGGATCTTTCGCCAACAGCTGGCAAATAGTCGAAAACGAACGAACGCGGCGCTTCCGCCTCACGCCACCTGAGGCCAACACTTTTGACGCCGTGAAAATCATCAATTGGCAGGTTGGATTTCGCGGATCAGCGACCCGCCCAAACCCGACTGAACGGGCTGGCAAACGAAAAGCCGGGGACGGCGCGCTGGCGCATCCCCGGGCTGATCCCGATGATCGGAACGACTGTCTCAGGGGGCCAATGGCCGCGAGGCGCGGATGCGATAGAAGCGGTCGGGGCGCTCGAATCCGGAGTAAGCTGCGCGTGGTTGTCGCGCCGTCCGGCGAAATGAGTCCCAGACCGCTGTCAGTCCAAACCGGGGGCTCACAAGATTCGGCGTCTCCTCGATGTGGTAGAACCGGTTCAACACGCTTGTCCAGACCAAGGTGGCCGTGGTTCCACGGACGCCAAAACCAAAGTCCGTGATGTCCAGATAATCGTCGCTGTTGTTGGGATCCGTCCCGTCCAGATACTCCTGCATGTTCGACATGCCGTCGTGATCCGGGTCGGCGTTGGGATCAACGCCCGTAACCCCAAAGTTCAGCAACTCCCAGGAATAAGGCAGGCCGTTGGTGTCCAGCAGTCCGGGCCAGAACGAATCGGTTTGCACGAAGGCGACCGCGTTGCTCAGGTTGATCCAGCCGCAATTGGCGCTCCAGGCATAGCCGCTCAAGATTCCCGTCCGCAGATCCACCTTCGGCGCGCCGGTGTCCTCGAAGTTGATCCAGCCGACGTTCGCGCCATAGGCGTACCCGCGCAAATTGCCGAAACCATCGTGGTTGACGCCGAAGTCGGCTGCCGAAAGGTTCTGGTAGCGGATGCCGGTGGCGGGCGCGCCGCTGCCAAGGTTGATCCAGCCGATGTTGGCGGCGTAGATGTTTCCCATGCAAACGTAATCGCCGATGACCGCGCCGTTGGCGCCATCCCGCATACCCATTCATCCAGCCGAGGTTCGCCCCGTAGGCGTATTTGTCAACCGGATCAATGGTGGTGCCGGCATGAAGCAAGGCTGAAGGTTGAAGGCAGAAGGCGGAAATCAGCGCCAATAGAATGAGCTTTGTTTTCATGGCTTGTTGGCGTTCGTAAATCATAAATCGGAAAATCGCAAATCTGCTACGGCATGTTGTATGCGAAGGAGACGCTATAGTTACCCGCGGTCGCCGAAGCCGTAGCTGGAATTGGCGATGAAGGAAACGAGTCCGAATGCACCCGTGTAGTAGTCTTACGCCATAACAACCGATGGCGATAGCATAGGCATACAAACCGTAGCCATAGTTGCCGGCGCTGTAGCCTTGGCAGTTGTTGGCGACGGTCGCATCCAAGCCGAAACCGTAATTGCCGCTGCTGTCGGTTTCGCCGTAGCAATTGTTGGCGGTGGTCGCAAGCAAACCTACGGTGTCGTCGAGGTTGCCGTTGTTGTAGCCGTAGCAGTTATTGGCGGTGGTCGCATACAAACCGTAGTAGCCACCGTGAGTGGTGCCGTAGCAGTTGTTGGCGACGACGGCATCCATGCCGTCGCTGGATTGGCTTTCTCCATAGCAGTTGTTGGCATTTTGGACACTCATTCCGGGAGCGTAGTAGCTATAGCCGTAGGAATTTTCGACTGTGGCACCAGTGGAGCCGTAGCCATAGATGCCGTAGCCGTAGGTGCTGTAACCGTAACAGTTGTTCACTGCGCTGGCTTGGATGCCATACTGGTATAAGCCGTAGCCATAACAGTTGTGGGCGGCGGCGGCATACACGCCGGCGTAGGTGCCGCTAGTGACCTCGCTATCACCATAGCAGTTTTCGGCGACGTAGGCATAGACGCCATAGCCGTAGTAGCTGTAGCCAAAGCAGCCATTGGCCGTGCCGTAGGAATATATACCCGCGGAACCGCCATATCCGTAGCATTCGGTGGCATCATCAACATATAAACCTATGCCAAAGCCGTAGGTGAAGCCATAGCAGTTATTGGCGATGCCAGCACTCAACCCGTAATCGCCTGTGCCGTTATAGCCGTAACAGTTGTTGGCGGTGGTGGCACTCAAGCCGGTGTAACCGGCGGAGCTGTAGCCATAGCAGTTGTTGGCGGTGGTGGCGGAGATACCGTATCCGCTGGAAACGGCCTGGCCCGAGCTGTCGGAAATCTGGTAGGCATCAATGCCGTCCCCGCCGCAATCATAGGCTGCCGAGCTCTTTCACAACGTTGGCAGAAATTCCAGAACTGCCTACGGTATTCACTGTGCATGCTTCCACGACAGTGGGATATAATAGTAGAGGTAAATGCCGTAAGACAAACAGCCGGAAACCGAAACGCCGGAGACGCGGACGTTGAACGCGCTGTCGCTATAAATCCCATTGGCAAAACCTGTTCCACTGAACGAGCCGCTGCCTTGTCGGTCACACCGCCCTGAACGATGGCCATTCAATATGGTGATGTCTTCGAGGCACTATCTATCAAATGCCATAGCCCGTTGCGCTGGGCGCGGTGGAGAGATCGTGAAACCGTTGAGGTCCAGCGTCACGCCACTGCTGAAATGGTGATGGCATTGCCGGTGGCGACGGTGATGTTATTGGACAGATAATAAGATCCCGGCGCGGAGATCGTGTCGGCGCCGATCGCAATCAGCGTGCGAGGCTCGATTTCCTGGAGCGATTTCATCATCGGCGCAGGCGCGCCCGGCGGCGTCAGTCGGACCCGAGGCAGGGAGGAGACGGGTGAAATATCATGGATGCACAGCACCAGAAAGGCGGCGACGGGTTTTCCGAGGGTGAGTTTTGTTTTCATAGTTGTGGTTCTCTTTTTCTTGTTGATTTAGTTTCGTTGTTTGTTGTGTTCTGGTTGAGAGCGGGTGTTTCAAAAGGGACGTGGCTGGAGCTCGACATAATTTTCAGGGGTTTGGAAGCGGCTGGCCTCCTTGTCCGTCAGCCGGGCCGGCTTGATGGATTGGACTTCAAAATGGTAACGCTCCACGCCGTTGTCCATGCGCAGGCTGGCCAGCAGGGGGAACAGCTTCTTGGCGGCCAGCAGTTCGGACCAGTGCTCTTCGATCGAGGGCGGCCCGACGCGCGGCGGCTGGGTGGGCAGGTAAACTTGAAAGGGCAGCAATTGGTCCGTGTCGCCATAGCGTCCATGACTAAGAAGACGACCCGCCGTCTGTTCCTGCATGCGACGCCGAATCAGTTCATCTGAAAAGTACCGATTCCCGGAGATTTGGATCGCGGCCAGCTTGTGACGGTCTCCAGGGTTGATGACATAGACCACGCGCAGCGTCTTTCCCTCTTTCAGATTCTGCTGGCTCACCCTGGTTGTGGCTTCAAAATAGCCCAGCCCCTGCATGTGATTTTCGATGTTGCGGCGGCCTTCGTTCAGCAAATCGTCGTCAACCGCGCCCTCCTCGTAGATCGGCACGAGTCGCCGCAACGTGCCGCGGCTTAGTTTGTAGCCCTCGGAGGCGACTTCCACAACCGGCCCCCGGTCAATCTCGAAGGTGTAATCGACCGTATTGTGGCTGGGTCGGTAACTACGGTCTGCCAGCGAAACCTGCGCAAGAAGACGGTCCTGCTTCTGGTAGCGGACCCGAGTTCTCTGAAGAGCTCGCGTAGCGCGGCTGGAAATAACGGGATCGCCAGGATGGAGCCGGGCGATATCTTCGATCTCCTTGCTGGAATAGTTAGCGTCGCCTTTGACAATGATCTGTCCGACAGTCGCTCGCGATCCGGGCGTGACGTGGAAGGTGATGTCCACCTGATGTTCGAGTTTATCCCGCTTCTCAAGGATCTTGATTTTCGCTTGATGGAATCCATTCTCCTGAAGTACGCGCTGCATGCCATCTAGCGCGGCGTCAACTTTATCCTGGGCGTACAGCGTACCTAGCTGGAGCCGGGTTGCGCTCACGAGCTGGTTCTTCGAGGGATTGGTGGAGACGCCGTCGACCGTCACAATCCCCACAAAATAATTCGCCGAGGTCAGGAAGCGGATTCTCACTCCCGCCGTTTGCGCACGTTCCGCCTCCGCCTGGATATCCGAAAAACGCCCGCTGGCAAACAACGCTTTGATCGCATCCCGAAGGGCGTCCCGGGTCAGGGGCTCGCCGACCTTGAGCGGAGTCAGCGCGATCAATGCCGACGACTCTTCCGGGCTAACATCGGGAAATTCGATCTCGTCGACTGTCAATCCAACGTAAGGATTGATGGCCCCGAATGCGGATGGGGCCTGCGCAGGCTGCTGCGGCTCCGCCTCCTGGCCAGCGCCACGCCGTGCAAAGGCGCACAACAGCGCGAGAGCGAGCACGAGCCGATAGACACCCGAAGCACCTCGCAGCTGGAAGTTTCTCTTCTTCACGCCTGTTTCGCTGGCCGAGACGCCTGAAGGATTCGATGAATCGCGCAAAGGCACAAGTTGCTCACTGGGAAGACTTTTGCGACTGGCACCTATAATACTGGCTGGAAAGCTCCGGAAAGGTAATCGCCATGGAACTAACCGGCAGAATACGACGGTCTCCCCAATGGAGGACCGCTACTCGCGGCAGATTCTGTTTAAAGAAATCAGCGCCGAGGGCCAGGAAAAGTTGGCGCGCGCGCGTGTTGTCATCGTCGGATGCGGGGCCACCGGTTCGATTCTCGCATCCTTGCTCGCTCGCGCGGGCATCGGTGCACTTGTCATTCTTGACCGCGACTATGTCGAACCCAGCAACCTGCAACGGCAGTCGCTTTTTGACGAAAATGACGCGCGGGATTTCCCGTCCCCAAAGCAATTGCGGCCGTCCGCCAAATCGCTCGCTTTAATTCTGAGGTCATCCTCGAACCTCATGTCGCCGACCTCACACCACAGAATATCGATTCCCTGCTCGGCCACGCCGATCTTATTCTCGATGGCACAGACAATTTCGAAACGCGCTATTTGATCAACGACTATGCAGTCAAAAACAGCCTGCCTTGGATCTACGCGGCCGCCGTCGGCAGTTATGCGGTGACCATGAACATCCTGCCGGGTGAGAGCGCTTGCCTGGCCTGTGTTTTTCCCGAGTCGCCGCGCGGCACAATCGAAACCTGCGAGACCGCGGGCATCCTGAATTCCGCCGTGAATCTGGTCGCGTCGCTCGCCGCAACCGAAGCGCTCAAACTGTTGGTCGGCGCGCGATCAAAACTGCGAAGCACTCTGCTCTCCTGGGATGTTTGGACGAACGACCGCGCCGAGCTTCATGCAGCATCGCCGCGCGCCGGATGCCGGGCCTGTGGCGAACGCGATTTTGTTCATCTCGCAGGTAAGAGCCGCCCACACATTACACTCTGCGGCCGGAATTCCGTGCAGATCCACGAACGCGAACGGCCAGTTGACTTCTCTGAAATCAGCGCCCGCCTTGAGCCTCTGGGCGCTGTTCGCCACAACGACCTCGTGCTCAAGTTTTTCCGCCAGCCTTATGAGATCACGCTTTTCCCTGACGGCCGCGCCATTATCAAAGGGACAACCGATACCGCTATCGCTCGCAGCCTTTATGCGCGATATATCGGAAGCTGACGCCCTAAAGCGGTATTTCGATAAATACCAGCCGGTTGCAGGATTTGCGCAGCGATTTTCACCTCGTTGAGCGAAGCGTCTGCAGCCAACTCTGGGTGCTGGCTGCGACAGCAATGAAATCGCCGAACATTTCCGCGGCGCGCGCCCCGCATGACTGGCCCCCAAACTGCACATAAAGCCCTGATGCAACAGCTTGTGGAGGCAGTATGCGACCCTATTTGGTTCTGTGTGCGATGCTTTTGATTGCCATTGCGGCGTTCGGGCAACAACAGGGCCCGCGGCCCTATGGTTCCGGCTACGGGTTCGATCCTTACGTTCCCCTCGTAACCACTCCGATGGTTTCCTTGCAAACCGTCTCACCCAATGCGGTCGGCGCTAGCAACGCAACTACCGGCCTGATCTCGGGAGCCACCAACTCGACGCTTTCGCAAATCGAAGGCTCAACCAGTTCGGACCACACCGTGGCCGTTTGGTACCAGGGTGGCGCGCCCCTGACTACGTCCCAGGTCAATCTCTGGCCGGAGCCCGTTGGACGCGTGATGCACGGCATAGGGCATCCCGCACCGGAAGAAGCAAGCCGCGAGCATGGCCGCGCAAAAGAAGAACGGCAAGGCTGGCTGTTCTTTACCGGCTCCGAATATACCGCCGACATTGTCGCGGCAAGCGCGGGCAAAGGCGTGCGCAAAGCTGGACACGCCTACACCAATGACGACGTAACCCGTCAGAACGACAATAACGGCAGTGTGAAGTACCGCGGCAAAAGCGAGAAGCTCTAATCATCGGGTGATCTTGTCATCGGCTCATTGAGGATCGGCTGTTGAATCATTGGGTGATTGAATCCATGAGCATCGACTCAATCACCCGATGACCTGATCGCTCCGTGACCCGATTCCCTCCATCTGCTATCTTCGTTCGGTACCTTTCACCCAACAAAAATAGCGCCTGCTTCTTCCGTGTGAATCGGTTTGAAGCGGCCGAGGATGATCCGTAATGGTTGATGCAGTTGGCTCCGATCCCTCACGGTCCGTTTCCAGTGCTGCCGCTCCGGATTCCCTGGGATTCTTCCATCCGTCCAAACG
>CAVQOW010000012.1:0-341282 GCA_963714605.1 uncultured Verrucomicrobiae bacterium
TTCGCCGGCGGTCACGAAAGATCGCATCCTGTTCGGCGGGCGCGACAAAATGCTGCACTGCGTGAACCGCAGCGACGGAAAAGAAATCTGGGCCTTTGCCACGCGCGGCAATGTGGACAGTTCGCCTGTGGTCTGCGGCGACAAGGTCGTGGTCGGTTCGGATGACGGGCGCGTGTATATCGTCTCGCTCGACAAAGGCAAAGAACTTTGGTCGTATGAAATCGGTCAGCCGGTCGGAAGTTCCGCCGCGGTGGCCGACGGGAAAATCGTTCTCGGCGCAGACGACGGCTGTGTTTATTGTTTCGGCGAAAAATGACGGAGGCTCAAATGATGAAGCTGACAAAAAATGGTCTGGTTTTGTTGATGGCATCCGCAATCTGGCTGCGCGCGGCAGACGCGCCCAAGCCCGATTCGACGGCTGGCAACACAAACGCCCCGGCGTCCGCAAAGAAGGAAGAAACCAAACCGCCCGCCGCCACAATCCCGGACGCAACCCACAAACCTGTGCTGACGACAAACTGCGTGACGATCGCCGGTCAGCGAGTCACCTACGTTGCGGAGACCGGCATGCTTCCGCTGGTCAAGCCCGACGGCACTTTGCGCGCCTCGGTTTTTTACGTTGCCTACACGAAGCAAGGCGAAACCAACGCGTCGGGACGACCTGTAACGTTTTGCTTCAACGGCGGGCCGGGTTCGGCGTCCGTTTGGCTGCATCTGGGCGCGCTCGGTCCACGGCGCGTGAAGATGAACGAGGATGGCACGCTGCCGAAACCGCCGTTCGGCCTCACGGATAACGAGTATTCCATCCTGCACGTGACCGATCTGGTGTTCATTGATCCGGTCGCCACCGGCTTCAGCCGTCCCGAAAAGGACGAAAAGACCGATCAATTTTTCGGCCAATCCGCGGACATCGAATCGGTCGGCGAATTCATCCGGCTTTGGGCCACGCGACATCAGCGGTGGCTTTCACCAAAATATCTTTGTGGCGAAAGCTACGGCGTCTTCCGCGCGGCGGGATTGGCGGAACATTTGAGCTCGCGCTATGGCATGTATCTCAACGGCTTGATTCTCGTGTCCGGCGTGCTCGACTTCGCCACGCTGGACGAAGGACGGGGTAATGATCTCCCGCCGCTGGTCTTTCTATCCGCCTACACCGCCACGGCGTATTTTCATAAAAAACTGCCGCCGGATCTCCAGGCCGATTTGCCCAAAGCGCGCGCCGAGGCGCGGGAATTCATCAAGGCTGAATATCCGTCCGCGCTGCTTCAGGGTGCCGCGCTATCCGCCGAACAACGATCCAACATCGTGGCAAAGCTGGTGAGACTCACCGGGTTGTCGGCCCAAATCATCGAGGACAACGACCTGCGGGTGAACAGTTCGACCTTCCGCAAAAGGCTGTTGCAGGACCATGGACTGATCCTTGGACGCTACGACGCGCGCATTACAGGTCGCGACGCGAACCCCGCCGGACGGTCGCCGCGCTTTGATCCGTCCTCCGCCGCGACCTACGGGCCGTTCGCCGCGGCCATGAACGCTTACGTGCGCGAGGAACTCAAGTTTGAGGACGACCTGCCTTACGAGATCCTTGCCGGCGTGCAGCCGTGGAATTACGACGCGCACAACAGTTACCCCAGCGTGGCGGACCGGCTCGCGTCCGTGATCAGTCAGAACCCGTATCTCCGCGTGCTGGTGCTTGGCGGCCTGCGCGACCTGGCCTGTCCCATTGACGGCATTCGGTACAGCATTGACCACCTCCAACTCGATCCGGCGTATCGTGGGAACTTCACCTACGCCGAATATGAATCCGGTCATATGATGTACATCAACCTGCCGGATTTGCGGAAGATGCAAAAAGATCTGGCGGACTTCATCCGGCAATAGCGTCCGCCATCGCCGCACGGATTGAAGGCCAGACGCGGCGTTTCAATCAACTTGAACATCCTCCAATTTACTCCGGGTGCCGGCGCGATGTATTGCGGAAATTGTTTCCGCGACAACGCGCTTGTCGCCGCACTGCGCACGATGGGTCATCAGGTCTTGATGGTCCCGCTGTATCTTCCGCTTGCGCTGGACGAGGAAGATCAAAGCGCCGGCACGCCGATTTTCTTTGGCGGCGTCAGTGTTTACCTCGAACAAAAATCGGCCCTGTTCCGCCGCGCCCCGCGCTGGGTGCATCGCGCGCTCGCATCGCCGAAAGTTCTGCGCTGGGCCTCGGGTCGCGCCGTCAAAACGCGGGCATCCGATGTCGCCGACATTCTGCTCTCCATGTTGCGTGGCGAACATGGCAACCAAGCGCGCGAACTCGGCGAACTGGTGTCGTGGCTCAAGCAACAGCAAAAGCCGGATGTGATCTGTTTTTCCAACGCGCTGCTCATGGGAATGGCGCAGAAACTGAAACGCGAACTGGGCGCGCCGGTCGTTTGCACCTTGCAAGGCGAAGACACGTATCTCGACGCGCTGCCCGAATCGCATCGAGGCGATTGCTGGCGCGCACTGGCCGAGCGCACAGCAGATGTTGACCTGTTCATTGCGCCAAGCCGCTATTTTGCCGATTTGATGACCCGGCGACTCGGTTTGACCGCCGACCGTGTGCGCATGGTGTTCAACGGCATCAACATCGACGGGTTTAAGGTCGAGAGCCAGCGAGCCAATCGGCTTTCGTCCCTCGACTCTCGACCCTCGACTTCAGTTTTGGGTTTCTTTGCCCGCATGTGCAAGGAGAAGGGACTCGACACGTTGGTCGAAGCCTTCATTCGGCTCAAGCAACGCGGCAACGTGCCGCGACTCAAGCTGCACATCGGCGGCAGTTGCGGGCCAGCGGACGAGCCGTTTGTCAAATCGCTGCGGCGACGCCTGGCCGAAGCCGGTTACATCGGCGAAACTGCATTTTCTCCGAATCTCAGCCGTCCCGAAAAACTCGATTTTCTCAACGCCTTGAGCGTTTTTTCCGTGCCTGCGCTTTACGGCGAAGCGTTTGGATTGTATGTCATCGAAGCAATGGCGGCGGGAGTGCCGGTCGTGCAACCGCGCACCGCCGCGTTTCCAGAATTGATCGAAGCGACCGGCGGCGGTGTGTTGTGCGAACCGGGCGACCCGCAAGCATTGGCCGACGCCATCGAGCCACTGCTGGTGAATCCGGACCGGGCGAGAACGCTGGGCGAAGCGGGACGGAAAACCGTCTTCGAAAAATTTAGCGCCGAGGCGATGGCCCATGCCACAGTCCAGACAATTCAAGATGCCATCCTCCGACCGACAACTTGAATTTCGGCTTTTCATTGCACTGCCCGTGCCGGAATCCGTGAAGGACGAAATCGAGCGGGTGCAGCGGGAGTTGCGTGACACGCTGCCGGAGCATGGCGCGCGCTGGACGACGCGGACGCAGTTTCACCTGACACTGCGGTTTCTCGGAAATGTGGAGGCAACACGAAGCGAGGCGTTGGTGGACGCCGTGCGATTGGCCTGCCACGATTTTGTCGCGTTGAAACTGCGTGCGGCGGAAATCGGATTTTTCCCGGACGCGCGATTCCCGCGAGTCGTGTGGGTCGGCGTCCAAGAAAACGCGGGACGGTTGGTCGAATTCCAGCGAGCCGTGGCACAGGCCGTCGCGGAGTTCACTCACAAGAAAGAAGAAAAGAATTTCACCGGCCATCTGACGCTCGCACGTATCAAGGACATCAAGCGGTCGGATGCCGAACGGCTGGCAAAAGCAGCGGAGCAATTCAGCAGGCGACCGTTTGGCGAATGGACGGCGGACGCGGTCGAAATTATGCGGAGCGAATTGTCGTCCACCGGCGCGCGACACACGTGTCTGGCCGCGATTTCGCTTCAATCAGGTGAATGATATAATGACGGCGAAATTTTTCCCGACAAGACGGCTGCCGCACGGGTACAAATTTAGAATTTGTCGTCTAACGCAACCTCACGTCACAAGGCAAACCGCGCCGTCACGGTTCAGCATGGCGATCAAATCAAACACGTCCCGCCGCAGACAAAACTCCACATCGTCGTGCAATTCGGGAATCGTCAGCAAACGCCGTGCATTTTCTGAACTGCGAACAGCGGCTGCCAAATCAGATTTCGCCTGCACGCAGGTACACCACGCTATTTCAGCCGAATCAGAAAAAGCGGGGCGAGCATCCTCGCGAACCAGCATTTCACACAACGCGCCTGCCGCCAGAACATCTTCAGAGCGCCGTGTTTTCACGCGTGCCGGCACACACGAGCAGCAAATTCGATGGCCGTTGCTGTTCGACCGCGCGCGCCGTGGCGGACAGGTTCAGAAACGATCCGACCAACACCGACTTGGCCTTGGCACAGGCGAGCAAGGCGCGTGTACCGTTCGTCGTCGTGGAAACGATTGTTTTGCTACGAACCTTTTCCGGCGTGTATTCGCGCGGTGAATTGCCGAAATCAAAATCAATTCCGCTGGTCTGCGCGGCGCGAATTTTCACGCCGTTTCGCTCGCCGCCGAGCAGAACGTCCGGCTGTTTTTGGCGGACCGCCAATGCTTCCTCGATTTCTGCGACAGGCACGATGGCTTTCGCGCCGTTGTGAAGCGCCGTCACCATGACGCTGGTGGCGCGTAGCACGTCGAACACGACGCACACGGTGTCGCGCAAATCGCGCTGCCGGAGCGCCGGCAATTCCGCTGGTGAAAGTGTGGCATCAATTTTCATTTTATATTGCGCGCAAGACGCGAAGGCGGTGAAGAAGTTTTTCAGGCTAACGTCCGATTTGTTAGAAAACATGAGGGCAGACACGGGGCGCACACGCGTTCCACATTGTCTGCCCTCATGTTTTCTAACATCATTATTATCCGACAGTGCGCGCACTCCATCGTGCGCGACTGACTTTTCCATCTTCAGCCTTCATCGCAGCTAATGAAAGCCGACCTGCCGATTTCTGTCCAGCGTGCTTTTGGTTTGGTCTTCGGTCTGCCCCAACGGGGCAGAATCATTCAGCCCAGCGTTGATCCCGCAAAGAGGGAGCTACGCTGGGTGGAGAATCACCAAATGGCATCAACCCTTAAAGGGTTGAATCGTTACGCACAAACACGCGATGCAACCCTTTCAGGGTTGATGTTTTGGGTTGACGACCCAGGGTAGTCGCGTCGCTCCAACCCTGGGCTGAATGATGGAATCCCGTTGGGATTCTATTGCAGTGGCGTGCTGTCGATTTAACTTCTTTTTGTCCGCATGTAATGGAAAAGATACTGCTGTGCGTAACCGGCGTGCGGGCCGAAATGCGTCGCGGCGAAGTGACGCAGCCGTTTCGGCGTCACGCGCTGGCGCGGAAAATAAAGTTTTCGCAGGGCGCGCTCGATCCAAACGTCCACGGGAAATGCGACGTCGAATCCGTATGCAAAGAGCGAAACACAATCGGCAATCTTGCCACCGACGCCGCGCAGTTTCATCAATTCCTCGCGCGCTTCCGGCAGTGTCAGAGCCCGCAGTCTGGCTAAATCGAATTTTCCATCGGCGATTTGTCGTGCTGCCGCAAGCAGATGTGGCGCGCGAAAACCCATTTTGCACGCGCGCAATTCGGATTCAGTCGCGTTGGCAATTTTTTCGGGCGACGGAAACGCAAATGCCGGTTGCTCACCGGACGGAACCGCGATTTCCTGACCGAAGCGCTGGCACAACAGCGCGATGATTTGCCGGATTTGGACGATTTGCTTTGTTGAGGACAGAATGAACGATGCGAGGCATTCCCACGGGTCTTGCCGCAACAGCCGCAGACCGCGGCAGGCACGAACGGCAACGCGCATTGGAGCATCGTCGGGAAAACTTGCGAGCACGGCGTCCAAATCCACGTCGGCTTGAAGGTAATCGCACAACCATTGCCAATCGGCGATTGGCGTGACGACTTCAGCGTGAATTAGGTTGCGACTGGAGTGCAGCCGGACCCAGCGTTTGCCCACCACGCCGATCCAACTCGCGCCGTGTTTTTCCCAGCGAAAGACCTGCCCTGAAATGAGCGTGGCGTCGAGGTCGTAGTCGCGCACCGAAAACTTCGTTTGGACGCGCGGCACGGGCGGTTCACCGCAGGTTGCGGCACTCGAACATCTGGATGGTGTGAAAGACACGACCACGATAAAGCACTTCGCGCATGCCGGCATCGGTCACTGAATCGAATTCCTTCAACAGCCACGGCGGCGCGGGTTCGTTTTCGATTTCATTCGCCAGCAGGTTCGTCTCTCCGGCCAGCCATTTGAAAAACCAGCCGTTAACCAGTTTTGATGATCCGGCTTCGCGGATGAAAATGGCGTTCTGCCCCGCGTGTTTGGCGCGGTATCCAGGCCAGAAATAAAACTGGTTCAACGGACGATCCGAGGAACGGAAATAAACCAGCGGATTGTCGGGCAAACCGGCGCGGGCTTCCGGCAGGTAGAATGTCGTGAGACTGGTGATGCCGTAATGATTGCCGATGATGAAAACCGGCTTCCCCTCGGCGAGCAATTTCGTCCGCGCTTCGCCAACGACTTTGGCCATGTCGCTGTAGGCGCGCGCGCGGGTCAATGGATCGGATTTGGGCGGAAGCGGTTTGCCGACGATTTTCCCAATTAAATTTGTGTCATGCAGGATGATCACCGCAACCACGCCGAAAGTCAGTCCAGCCATCAGCGCCGGTTTGACGAGCCGCGCGCCTTCGCTCCATCGCCGATGCCAGTAGATCACCATCACGCATAACAGCGGCAGCACGGATGGGGCGATCCAGTTGGGCTGCACACGCGCGTGAAAACTTTGGAGCAGATAGGACAGGAACAGCGGAGCGCCCATGCTGAAAAAATAGACCAGCCGCATGTCATCGCGATACCGCCGCCAAAACGCGATGCACGCCCAGACCGCGCCAATGAAGAAAACGGGATTCAACAAAATCGTTTCGCTGCCGACGAATTCGAAAAGATATTTGAACGTCAATTCCCACGGTTTGCCGGCGCCCGCGTCATCGCCGACGTGGGTGACGGTGATCCACTGGTGTTGGGAATTCCAGATGAGCACCGGCAACGCGCACAGGAAATTGACCAGCACGGCAAGATACGGCCCCGGTTTGCGCAGTTGCCTGCGAGCCGGCGGCCAGAGCGCAAATAACACCGCCCAGCATAACAATTGAAATAATTCGGTGTATTTGCTGAGAAAGCCCAGTCCCATCCACAAGCCAACCCAGAACCACGAAACAGTGGCCGCGTCATCCCGCACGGCACGCCACCCGGCGAGCATCGCCGCAGTCCAAAACAACACAGACAACGGGTCCACTGTCATCAGCGTCGCGCCCACGGCCATGAGCGGAGTCGCGTTCACGATCAACGCCAGAAAGAAACCAACGCGGGCGCTGACTTCCCGCGCAAAAAAACGGAGCAGCAGAAAACCGAGCGTCGCCGCGATTAACGGAGAAAAGAACCGCACGCCGAATGCGTTGTCGCCCCATAATGCCGTGCCGAGAAACTGCGTGTACGCGATGAGCGGCGGTTTGCTGTAATAGGACAGCGCCAGATGTTTTGACCACAGCCACTGGTACGCTTCGTCCTCGGTCAACTCAATCGTGCCGCTCGCCAGATACGCCCAGCGCACGATCAACAGCAACCCGATCAAAACATAGCCAGCGCGAAGCCAGTGCTGGTCAACAATTGTGGATTGCGGATTTTGGATTGCGGATTGCACTGGAGTTTGAGGGACAATCATTTTCGGGCTGCCAAATTCGGGCAGGATTGACGGCGCTTGCGCCCACCAGAGCGGAAACCATTTTTTCCCGGCCCATTGCCAGGCCGCTTGCAGCGTCAACGCGAACACCGTCGCGTAGCCCGCGCCGAGAATTGCGCCAGCCAGCACGTCACTTGGATAATGGACGCCGTTGTAAATGCGGGAAAAACTCACGAGCGCTGCCAGCGGCAGCATGAAACGAATGCTCCGGCGATTGTAGAGAAACGCGATCATCGTCACCGCAAACCAGTTGGCCGCGTGCGAGGACGGCATGCTTTGGTGGTCGCCTCTGGCACCGATCATCGCCGCGCTGGTGTCGGTATCTTCCATCGTATCGGGTGAAACATAATTTTTTCCACCACCAGCAGGTAAACGCGCATCCGAAAGTGTGACGAAGGGTCTCGGCCGGCCAACGGCTTTCTTGATTGTTTTGCAAACAAACGTGTCTCCGAGCGCCACGACCGTAATGAGCATTAAAACACAAACAAATGCCCGCCCGCGTCCGCGCCAGATGAAAATCGCGGCGGCCAGCAACACCAGCGGCGCAAAAAACGGATTGCCGCTCGCCAGCGGCATGATGACATCAAAGACCGGATTGCTGAGTGTCTGGTTGACGAACCGGAACAGGCTCGTGTCGAGTGTTTGCAGCCAATGCATCGCTCACAGTGTAGTGAGGAAGGTCGGGTTGAAAACTGAATTGTGACAGCGCAAAGGCAGCTCTGCCGTGCAAGCTAGAACTCAATCGGCTGGTTCAGCTTTCCGCATTGCGAACAACGGGATCGGTCCACGTCCGGGTCATCAGTGTAAACGTAACCACATTTCTGACAGCGGAAAATGCGGTCCTCGCTCGGCGTCGGGTGAAATCGCCGCTGGCGCATCTCGGAATAAATCGCCACGCCGCACAGCGCGCCAAGCAGCCCGATGGCGTAAGTGAGGATGAGCGCGGGAATCGTCATGCTAAGGATTCGCGGGAGGGGAATTGGTTCCCGGTATCGGCACGGTTTCCCATTGGAAAATCATCGTGCCCAGACTTAAACCGGCTGCCGGACTCGTGGAGAAAGATTCCGTCCCCGGCAGCGATTCAAACCGCGCACTCCTGGCCAGTTCAAACGCACGTTGGTCGGCTTCGTTCGAACCGCTGCCCGGCGGCAACAGCGTCACGGACATCACATTGCCCGCCGCGTCCACCAAAACTTGCACCACGCTGTTTGCCAACAAATCCGCGCCCGGCCAAGACGGAAGTTCAAGCGTGTTGAGCAACCGTCGTCGCGCCAGGCCGCCTTCGATCCGCATTGTTGAATGTCCTACGGGCGCAATCTCCGCCGGCAACGGCGCAGGGTGCGTCAATCCGGGCGCGGGTTTGAATTCGAGCTGAAACGCCTCGAATTTGTCGGTCTGCATGAGTTGCGCGAACACGCCGCCAAGTTGTTCAACGGATATCTCAAGCCAGCGCGGCGGCTCGGTCCATTGAAATGGCTGGAATTCCAACGGCGGGCTTTGCAGCCACGCTGCGCCGGCGAAACCGTTGCGATGCGGCAGCACGAATAGTGTGGGATCGCTCAAGGCCAGCATTTCGGCGGCATCCGCCGCCAAATGCACGGTGGGCGTGAAGTCGGGTTTGCGAGGAACGATCGGCTTTCGATCGCCAAGCGCGAAGATGAGTCCGATGTGCGCCGCGAACACCAAAACGATGAGCAACCCCCAACGGACGCGCGGCCAAGGTCGCGGCTCAATCGGCGTGGCGTTCATGGCTGAGCGGCCGCGCCTCCGTTCGGCGCGGCGATGGCGCGCGGCAGCGTGGCCAGCAGCGTGTCCCGAATGCCGGCATCGCGCGCAAGCAGGCTGAGTTGGACCAGCTTTTCATACGTCACCGCCTTGTCAGCCTGCACAACAAGCGTCAGCGGTTCATGGGATTTTTTTGCGGCAAATTGCAGGCGCGTTTTCAAATCATCCGCCTTGATGACCTGGTTTTCAAAATACAACCGTCCGCCCGCGTCCACCGCCACGGTGACGGTTGGTTTGTCCGTGCCGGGCAAATTGTCGGCCTCCGGCAGGCTCAAGCGCACGCCCGGCGTGTAAAGTAACGCACCAGTCATCAGGAAAATGACCAGTAAAAAAAACACCGCGGCGAACGGGGTCGCATCGAGCTGTCCCCGGAAGAGACGGACGGTGCGGGGAAATTTCATGCGGATTTCGCGCCGTTGGTTTCGGTGACGATGTTGACGATTTCCGTGCCGGCGCGTTCCATGTCGAGCACGATGGAATTGATGCGGTTGACGAGATAATTGTAGCCGGCGTGCGTCGGGATTGCCACGGCCAGTCCCGCCGCCGTGCAAATCAGCGCCTGCCAGATCCCCTGCGACAACATGCCAATGTGCGCGTAAAGCCCCGCGCTTTGCAATTGCATGAAGACGCGGATGAAGCCCAGCACCGTGCCGAACAGGCCGAGCAGCGGCGCGAGCTGGGCGATGGTCGCAAGCAAATTCATTTTTTCCTCCAGCCGCGGCACTTCGGTGAGTCCAGCTTCTTCAATGGCTTCGCGCACCCGTTCGCGGCCCTGATCGCGGTTGAGGATGGCGGTCTTGACGAGGCGCGAGACCGGGCCGGGCGTGGCGTCGCAAATGGACAATGCTTCCACGACGTTGTCGCGCTTGAGCACGGTGCGCACGCCGTTGAGGAACTCGGTGGAATTAATTTGCGCCCGGTGGCAGTGGAGAAATCGCTCGATGAACACGACAATGCCTACCGCCCCGGCCAGCAGAATCACCCAAAACATCGGACCGCCATTGGCCAATAAATTCGGCATCATGCTGTTGTTATAGAATTCAATCGCCCAACTTCAAAGCGCAAAGTTTGGGGGGGCAGAAGACAGAATTCAGAAGCCAGAAGCCAGAATGGGTTGCATCCATCGAACGCCAACTTCTGAATTCTGACTCCTGGATTCTGTATTCTCCATTTTTCCTGCTCCTTGCTCCTTCCTTCTTCCTCCGTTATCCTTCGCGCATGGAAAAGCCAGACCAACTCCGCGAATTGTGGCGAATGCAAAAGGCGCTAAACGAACGCATCGGCGTCCGCACCGACGGCATGAGCGAGGAAGACAAAACCAAATGGACTCTGAACTACTGCCGCGCCATGTCGCAGGAAGTCGCTGAATTGACCGACAGCGTGCCGTGGAAATGGTGGGCTAAATACCAGAAGTTCGACCCGCAAAACGCGCGGGTGGAGGTTGTGGACCTGTTTCATTTTCTCATCAGCCTCGCACAGGTGCTGGGCCTGAGCGCCGACGACGTGTTCAATGCCTACGTCAAAAAGAACGAGGTGAATTTCAAACGTCAGGAAACCGGCTATACCGTCAAGGACGAGAGCGATTCAAAGCATATTTGATTTCACGAAGTCGTTCATCGCTACATTCGTGAGAGGTTTCCAACGCGACCCACCCCCTTGCCTTTTGGCTCAGACACGTTAGGCTCGCGGCACAGTGAGCGCCAACGAAACGACCCGTGACCAGCCCATCACCTCGGGAGTGATTGCCGGTCAA
This sequence comes from uncultured Verrucomicrobiae bacterium, assembly GCA_963714605.1. Classification (GTDB taxonomy): domain Bacteria; phylum Verrucomicrobiota; class Verrucomicrobiia; order Limisphaerales; family CAVQOW01; genus CAVQOW01. The sequence goes on from CAVQOW010000012.1 coordinate 11,239, forward strand.
CCGGCCTTCGTAACCACACATTGGTCCGTGGTGCTGACGGCGGGGCGACACGACACGCCTCGCGCCCGGAATGCGCTGGAGCAGTTGTGTCAGACTTACTGGCTTCCCATCTACGCCTACGTGCGTCGCCGCGGTTATTCCCTGGAAGACGCGAAGGATTTGACCCAGGAATTCCTCGCGTGGCTGCTGGAACGGGACTGGGTGGCACGAGCCGACCCGCAACTCGGACGCTTCCGCTCATTCCTGTTGACCACTCTCAGCCACTTTTTGGCCAATGAATGGGAGAAGGCCAGAGCACAAAAACGCGGTGGCGGGCAGGTGGTTTCTTTTTCCAGCGAAGCAGCGGAAACGCAATGCGGCCGGGAACCGGCGGACACTGTCACGCCAGAACAAAGTTTCGAACGGCGTTGGGCGCTGACCTTGTTGGACCGGGTGATGAACCGGCTCAGCGCCGAATTCACACGCGATGACAAGACAGAATTGTTCGAGGCGCTAAAGCCATGTCTGCTGGGTGAACGCGCGGCGCAACCCTATGCGGCGCTGGCGTCAAAACTGGCGATGACCGAAGGCTCGGTGAAAGTGGCGGTGCATCGCCTGCGCCAGCGGTATCGGCTATTGCTCCGGGATGAAATCGCCAACACCGTCGAGAAGCCCGAAGAAGTCGAAGAGGAAATGCGTCACCTGTTTGCCGTGCTGGCAAGAGGTGGATGATGCGGTTTGCAGCGCCAAGGCTCCGGCCCAAAAAGGATTTTCGTTTCCGCTGTAACTTTCCATCCGCTTTCCTTTATAAATAGGTCGGAAGAATTGTTATGGATACGACCAAGGTTTGCCCAATTTGCGGAAAGCCGGTGGTTCCTGAAGCGCCTCAGGGCCTTTGTCCGGAGTGCCTGATGAAATCCGGTTTTGAAACCAAGGCGGAAAATGAACCTGTGGGAGGAAAGCCGGTCTTTGTGCCGCCGCCGGTCGAGGAGATGGCCAGACTTTTTCCGCAACTCGAAATCATCGGATTGCTGGGCCAGGGCGGCATGGGCGCGGTCTATAAAGCCCGCCAGCCGCGTCTCAACCGGTTCGTGGCGCTGAAAATTCTTCCGCCGGAAAAACAAAATGACCCTCAATTCGCCGAACGCTTCGAGCGCGAGGCGCGCGCACTGGCCTGGTTGAACCATCCCAACATCGTCACGGTTTATGATTTCGGCGAGGTCCAGGGACATTTTTACCTGCTGATGGAATTTGTGGACGGCCTCTCGTTGCGTCAGTTGATTCAAGCGCGGAAACTTTCACCCGCCGAAGCGCTCCGCATCGTGCCGAAGATTTGCGACGCGCTGCAATACGCCCACGAACAGGGCGTCGTCCACCGCGACATCAAACCGGAAAACATCCTGCTCGATAAAAAGGGCCAGGTAAAAATCGCCGACTTCGGCATCGCCAAAATTCTGGATTTGGGTCCCGGCGACTTGTCGCTGACGGGAGCCAAAGACGTGGTTGGCACACCGCATTACATGGCGCCGGAACAAATCGAAAAACCACAGACGGTGGATGGTCGCGCGGACATCTATTCGCTGGGCGTTGTGTTTTACGAAATGCTCACCGGCGAATTGCCGCTGGGGAAATTCCAGCCGCCGTCGCAAAAAGTGCAGGTGGACGTACGGTTGGATGAAGTTGTGCTGCATGCCCTGGAGAAAGAACCGGAACGGCGCTACCAACAAGCCAGCGAGGTAAAGACGGATGTGGAAAAAATTACCGGTGACTCGGTCCCGCCAGTGGTTACCGCGGTGTCCGGCCAGGTCGTTCCGCCGGCGGATTACACTTTGGACATTGGTCGTTGCCTGCGGCGTGGTTGGACCCTGGTGCGCAGTGATTATTGGTCAATCGTGGGCGTTACGACACTGGTTTTGCTGCTGATCCCGGTGGCTTGTTCGACTCTGGTCGGCATCATTGTCGCCGGTCCGCTTATGGGCGGTTTGTGGCTGTATTACCTGAAGAAGATACGCGGAGAACCGGCAACCATGGGAACGGCCTTTTCAGGCTTCAGCATTGCATTTTTACAGCTTTTACTTGCCGCCTTGGTACCGCCAGTGCTGATACTCATCGGATTCTTTTGCCTGATTCTGCCCGGCATTTATCTGGCGGTGGCATGGATCTTCACACGGGCCTTGGTCATTGACAAACGGCTCAATTTCGGGCCGGCCATGAAATTGAGCCGCAAGACGATTTCCAAACATTGGTGGAAGTTTTTTGGATTCATTCTTGTCCTGGGTCTGCTTAACTTGGCCGGCTCCCTGTGCTGTTTTGTCGGTTCTTTCGTTACGATTCCCATCTCCATAGCAGCGCTGGTGTACGCGTACGAAGACATTTTTTATCCGACGGAAAGTTCGTTGAACCAACCGCAGAGTGAAGCGCAACCGGCGTCCATTCCTCCGAAATCGCAACCGCGCCGCCGCCGCTGGATTTTCGCGACCTGCGCGGCGGTCGTTTTGTTGGGAGTCGTGGCGTTGGTGTTGTGGCTGAAAGTCGAATCGAAAATCTCCACCATTTCCAGCCTGACCCGGCAGGCCACCCATCGGATCGTGATTCAGGAAGCTCCGAAAGGCACGACTTCGCTTTCTGCGAATGATCAGATTTCCAGCGAAATCAAGACCACGGTCTCGAATCAGTTGTTGAACGAAGATCAACGTCTCATGGTGCAATGGACCGAGTCCAACAAGCGCTTTCGCGACTTGTTTGAGACACGTTCATTCCGCTACTGGTCGGCCCAGGACCGCGCCGATCTGGAAAATCGTTTGCTGGAAACTCTTAATGGGCCAAAGACGTCCGATTATTATCGAGCCTTTGACACACTGGCGGTATTGCGCTCCGCCCGGGCTGTCCCCGCGTTGCGAGCGATTGCGTTTGACCACAGGGAAAAGGACAACCGGGATCGCTGGTTGGCGGTGCGGGCGCTCGGTCTTCTGGGTGACAAGCAATCCGTGCCCGAACTGATCCATTTGCTTTATCACTACAACCTGAACACGCGCTGGTGGGCGCAGATTTCACTGGTGCGACTGACGGGGCAAAATTTTGGAAACGATTGGAACGCATGGGGGAATTGGTGGAATTCGCAAAACGGCCAGCCGCCGTTCAATCCGGAAATCATTCGCTGGTCAAGCACCCAGGTTGAACCAGACAAGCTGGCGGAAAACCTTACGGGAAGTGACCAGAAATTCTTTGATCGTATTAAGGAACAAGATCGGACATCGGTAAACACGCTCACGAACCAATGAAAAAGGAAATCCCCAGCGGTCACTATTCAGGCTGTAACCTTTTGCCTCTTTTCCTTTATAGAAAGATAAAACTATCAAGTCATACACAGGAATATCCGAAGCCGATTGATGGAAAGAATTGCCAATAATGTAAAAAATCAGATTCGCCTCCAAAACCGACAAGCAAACCTATGAAAACTCAAATTGAGAAAACCCCGACTCTCGCGCTGGCGCTCGCCGCCCTGGCGCTCAATTCATCGCCCATTCATTCAGCTCAAGCCGCGCCTTGGATCACCAACAGCCCGATGATCACCGCTCGTTATTGGCACACGGCGACCTTGTTGCCCAACGGGCAAGTGTTGGCTGCGGGCGGTCTTTGCGACAGCGGCTATGCGACCAACAGCGCGGAGTTGTACGATCCGGCCGGCGGGACGTGGACACCAACCAGCCCAATGCACACCAGCCGCTATCGTGCCACCGCAACCTTGTTGCCGACTGGGCAGGTGCTGGTGGCGGGCGGCCAACAAAACGGCATCGGCGTTTTTTCCAGCGCGGAATTTTTCGATCCCGCCAGCGGGCAGTGGACGGTATCCAATTCGATGGCCATTGCGCGCGATTCTCACACAGCGACGTTGCTGCTGAACGGACAGGCACTGATCGCGGGGGGCAATACAGGCACGAGTGGCAACAACTCCACGAACAGTGTGGAACTGTTCGATCCGCCTAGCGGAACGTGGGCAAAGACCGGTTCAATGTTGGCCACACGGTCGCATCACACCGCAACATTGCTGCCGAACGGACAGGTGTTGGTCGCAGGCGGCTATTCAAGCAGTGGTGTTACCAACGGCGCGGAACTATTCGACCCCGCCAGTGGAACCTGGACCGTGACGGACTCATTGCACTCGGCGCGGTATTATCACACAGCAACCTTGCTTCCCAACGGGCATGTGCTCGTGGTCGGCGGTGAAGGCAGCAATGGCTCCGTTGCCAGTTCCGAACTCTATGACCCGGCCGGTGGGACCTGGACGACGACCGGCACGCTGAACCCCGGCCGTTATTGGCATACAGCGACCTTGCTGTCGAGCGGACAGGTGCTGGTCGCAGGGGGCTACAACGGTACCAACTATCTTGCGAACACGGATCTCTATGATCCGGCCAGTGGGGTGTGGACAATCACCAACAGCTTGAATTCCGCACGCCGCTCTCACACGGCGGCGTTGCTGACCAATGGACAGGTGCTGGTCACAGGGGGCTACAACAGTACCAACGCTCTTTCCAGTGCAGAGTTGTATGATTCGGGCACGGGACTTGGACACCGATCACCTTGACCCATCCGAGTGTGCAGCCGGGCGGCGCGTTTCAATTCACCTTCACCAGCGTTCCGAACGGAACAAACACCGTTTTGACCACGACAAACTTGGCGTTGCCATTGACCGAGTGGACGGTGCTCGGTGTCGTTCCGGAATTCTCGCCCGGTCTGTTCCTGTTCACCGACCTGCAGGCGACGAATGGTGGACAACGATTCTACTCCATCCGTTCGCCATAATTCAGCACTTCTCGGCGAGACGGCCATAGACTTCCACGGCAAGGAGACGAAGAAGTCGTTGGCTGTCTTGAAGGTATTCGACTGGGTGGCCTACCTTCCGCAGCAGTGCTTGTACTTCTTCCCGCTTCCGCAGGGGCACGGATCGTTGCGGCCAACTTTCGGGCCGGTGCGCACCGGTTTTACTTTCTCAACCGCCGCCGCAGCTTCGCTGACGACGTCGCTGGGTTTCTGGGCTGGGCCGCCTGAACTGCCGGTCGTTGTCCCACCGCCGCCGCCGAATGCGCTGGTGGTTTGGTGCAAGGTTTGTTGCGGCACATTGCGCAGGAAATTCTCGAACGCCATCAGGCTGGACGCGCTGCGGAAGATGTTGTGGCAAATCTGGGTTTTGACGTTGACCATCAATTCGTCGAAAATCTTGTACGCCTCGGCCTTGTATTCCAGCAGCGGGTCGCGCTGGCCGTAACCGCGCAGGCCGATGCTGTAACGCAGGCTGTCCATCTCGTAAAGGTGTTCCTGCCACAACCGGTCAATCGCGCTCAGGATCGTGTAACGCTCGACTTCCTTGAGCGCATCCGGGTTCTCGAAGCTGATCTTGACCTCGTACGCTTTGCGGACAGCGTCTGAAATGAAGTTGCACACGCCAAATTGCGCGGGGCTGAGTCCGTCAAACAGTGAGCCGGGCACGGGCGTTTCCTTGCCGGTTTCGACGGCCTTGACGATTTCCGCTTCCGGAATGCCGAGCGGGAAATTCAAATTCACCCAGTCCGCCAATGCGCGCACCTTCCATTCGTTCGCGTCGAATTCCGCCTTGGTCAATTCCTCGACTTTCTGCACGACCACTTCTTCCATGATGTCCATGAGGCGGTCGCGCACGTCTTCGGCGTGGATGATCTGATTGCGGAAGCCGTAAATGACTTCGCGCTGTTTATTCATCACGTCGTCGTATTCGAGCGTGCGTTTGCGGATCTGGAAGTTGTGCTGCTCGACGCGTTTTTGCGCCTGCTCGATGGATCGGTTCAGGAGCGGGTGCTCCAGTTCCTGCCCTTCTTCGAGGCCCATTTTCTCCATGTATTTCACGATGCGGTCGCTGCCGAAGAGCCGCATCAAATCGTCTTCCAGTGCGATGAAGAAATGCGATGAGCCGGGGTCGCCCTGACGCGCGCAGCGTCCGCGCAACTGCCGGTCAATGCGCCGGGCTTCGTGGCGTTCGGTGGCCAGCACGTGCAGACCGCCGGCGACCTTTGTCTGCGGCGTGAGGTTGAAAACGCCGGCTTCCGGGCTGCCTGAATTCATCTCGCGGACCTCTCCCGTGGACGCCTCGGTCAGTTTGTATCGGTCGCCTTTCCCCTCCGGATGCGGACCGCATTCCACATTCCAAAGCACACCGGGGCCGAGCTTGATGTCGGTGCCGCGGCCCGCCATGTTCGTGGCGATGGTGATAGAGCCGCGCTGGCCGGCGCGCGCGATGATTTCCGCTTCCTGCTGGTGATATTTCGCGTTGAGCACGGAATGCACGAGCCGGTCGCGCTGCAACATGCGCGAGAGTTGTTCGCTGACCTCGACCGAAACCGTGCCGACAAGAATCGGACGGCCTTCGGCGTGAACTTTTTTGATTTCGGCGAGGACCGCACTGAATTTCTCGCGCTTGGTTTTATAAACGGAATCGTTGGAGTCTTTGCGGACGCAGGGCTTGTTCGTCGGAATGACAAGCACGCCAAGTTTGTAGATGTCGAAGAATTCGGACGCCTCGGTTTCCGCTGTGCCGGTCATGCCCGCCAGTTTTGCATAAAGGCGGAAATAATTTTGAATTGTGATCGTGGCGAGGGTTTGCGTCTCGTGCTCGATCTCGACGCCTTCCTTGGCCTCAACAGCCTGGTGCAAGCCATCGCTCCAACGCCGGCCCGTCATCAACCGACCCGTGTGCTGGTCCACGATGATGACCTTGTTGTCCTGCACGACGTATTCCACGTCCTTGGTGTAAAGCGAGTACGCCTTCAGTAGCTGCGAGATGGCGTGGATTTTCTGCGCTTTGGTCTCGAAATCCGCCTGCAACTTCGTCTTCGCCTCCATGCGCTTGCGCACGTCGCTCTCCGGACCGACGTCGATGTCGTGCATGGCGGTGGTCAGGTCCGGCAGCACGAATGCATCCGGGTCTTTCGGGCTGAAAAAATTACGGCCCTTTTCGCTGAGGTCAGTTTCGAAGCTCTTCTCGTCTATCGCAAACAACAACTCTTCCTTCTGCGCGTAAAGCTCCACTTTTTTCTGGTCAGCGTGGAGTTGCAGTTCGGCCTGGTTCATCAGCTTGAGGTTCTCGGGGTCCTCGAGGATTTTCATCAGCCCTTCGGATTTGGGCTGGCCGAGTTTGACGCGGTAAAGCAGCAACCCGATTTCCTTTTCAAGTGCTTCGGAATTTTCCGGATTTGAACCGTCCGCAGGACGCAGTTTTTTGATGAGCGTTTCAGCTTCGGAAAGAAATCGCGCGCATAAACGTTCCTGTGCGCGGACGATGGATTCCACCAACGGCTTCCATTGGCCGTATTGCTCGTCAAACGTATGGACCGCCGGCCCGCTGATGATGAGCGGCGTGCGCGCTTCATCAATCAGGATCGAGTCCACTTCGTCCACGATGGCAAAGTAGTGACCGCGCTGGACTTGTTCCTCCTTGCGCGCCGCCATGCCGTTGTCGCGAAGATAATCGAAACCGAACTCCGCGTTCGTGCCGTAGGTGATGTCGCAATTGTATTGCTCGCGACGGATGTTGGGCGGCTGGTCGTGCAAAATGCAGCCGACCGTCAGGCCGAGATACTGATAAACCGCGCCCATCCACTCGGAGTCGCGCGCGGCGAGATAATCGTTCACGGTCACGACGTGCGCGCCGTGGCCCGCAAGAGCGTTGAGATAGATCGGCATCGTGGCGACGAGCGTCTTGCCTTCGCCCGTGGCCATTTCGGCGATTTTGCCCGTGTGCAACGCAATGCCGCCAATGAGTTGCACGTCGAACGGAATCATGTCCCATTTGTAAGGGTGGCCGCGCACGGTGATTTCCGAGCCCACCATCCGACGACAGGCATTTTTGACCACGGCAAACGCCTCAGGCAGGATTTCGTTGAGGAGCTGCTGTTCGATGTCAAACGCCTTGCGGCGCTCGGTCTTTGCCTCGTCACCGCGAAGATCAGACTCGAGTCTGCCGGCCTCGGTCATCAATTCGTGATAGCCGCGCTCTTTGCGGCCCGTTTCGAGGCGTGTGCGGAACTCGACGGTCTTGGCGCGGAGTTGCTCGTCGGAGAACGACTGGAATTGCTGCTCGAACTCATTGATCTTCGGTACCGAGCTCTGCCGGAGGCGTTTCACCTCGCGGTCATTCTTGGACCCGATGATTTTTTTGACGATGAAGCCAATCATGGTTGCCTTTGAAAATAGCGCGGGAAACGCTACGGGAACAGAGGAGAAGCGTCAAATGATTAGCGGAGGCTCTGACCCTGGCGCGCACGAGACAATGCCAACGGCCAAGCTTGGTGATTTTTCCACTTAAAGCGCTGCCGCTCCGCTGTGAGTGCGCTGAGAACTCAACACTTTGTACGGATTCCGCACGCCCGCACGATGCACCAACCGCGTATCGCTTCGAAAATGGCGAACAAACCCGCCACCACAAAAATCAGTCCAAACCACCACAGATAATCGCCTGCGATGACAATGCCCGCGATGAGCGCGATCGCGCCCACGATGCCCCGCGCCAGCCGCCCGCGAAAATCAAGGTTTCGACTAAAGAAACTCATGCTCCACAATTAGCACAACGCGTGCCCAATGCCAACAACCCTTGCGTAAATTTTGGCGAAGTATCGAAAGCCACCGAGGCGCTGGCCAACGCCCGCAGCTTCGGGCATATTGCGCCGTGAAGAAACAGCACGAGCCGGAGCCAATGAGCAGCGCCGGTTGTCAATTGCAGAGAAAGTCATGAACTTGTTTGACGCAAACTACTTGTGGGCCTCGGTGATCTGGGGCGCGATTGGTAGTGGTTATTGGATTTACGGCTGGCGACAGAAAGCGATGTCACCGCTGTTCGGCGGCGTGGCGATGACTGCGGTCTGTTATTTCGTCAGCAGCGCATTGCTGATGTCGCTCCTCTGCGTCGGGCTGATGGCCGGCGTGTATTGGCTGATGAAGAAGGGGTATTGAAATAGGAGGGTCGATCTCTGCGGAAGAAGCTAATCTGGTTCACTTTCACGAGAATCGAGTTGGCTGTGTCAGTATCAATTCCCTCAACCAGTTCGCAGTTTGGCAATTATCGTCAAAAGCAGCAGGACTAAAATCTTCTTCCCAGAGGACGAAAGGCTTGGAAACATCGCGGCATCGGAGTAAGCAGGGCATTGGAGAATTAATTATGAAACCATTACAGACGGGCCGATTGGTGTGCTTGTGCTGGCTTTTGATCGGGTTGGTGTCGCCAGCCAGGGCGGTAAACATCGTTTTCGACTATTCGTACGACTCCAACGGTTTTTTCACGCCGGATCGGCGTGTGCTTCTGGAGCGCGTGGCGGCGGGATTCACTTCGCGAATGACCAGCACGACCTGGGCGCGGGTGGATCCGGCGACCACGGGCGGCCACTACGAACTGGCTGTCATCAATCCCAGCACACTGGCCGTTTCCTGGATCACCAACGCGGTCATCCCGACCAACCAAATCACGGTCCACGTCGGGGCCATCGACTTTACCCAATCGCCGTTCTACATGATGACCAATTCCACCGGCGATGGGGCGTGCCAATTGCTGAGCATTCGGAACGTCTCCAGCGCCATCGGCAACCTACTCACCAATCCCGCACAGTTTCGGCCCGTGGACGCCTCGATCACCTTCGACTTGCAAGGCATCCAAGGATTCAGTGCCAACGTCAACGCACAATGGTATCTCTCCACGAACGCCGATCTCAACATCAACGACCAGCCAGGCGCCCCGCCCAATGACTACTACGCGGATTTTTACAGCGCGGCCGTGCATGAACTCGGTCACGTGCTTGGCATTCACAATCCTTCCGTGTTTCAGGCAATGCTGGTGAGTGACCCGGGTTTTTGCGCAGCGTGGATGAGCAAAGTCCAATCCAATGGTCCTGGCAGCTATGTCTTCACCGGCGCCCACGCAAAGCAGTGTTACTACAATCACATCGGCACCAACATCCCCGTGGAGCCGACGACCCTGTGCCATTGGGCCGATGGCGTTCGCTCGACTCCGTCCAACAACTGGACTTCGGTGACGCACGAAGATCATCAGCCGTTTCGTGTCCCCTTTTCCGAGTTGGAATTCGGGGCCTTGCAAGACCTCGGATATGTGATTACACTCGTGCCAAATGCCTTCCTAAGCCTTACTGCAACCAATTCAAACTTGAATCTGCGAATGAGCGGGTTGTTTCCGTATCTGCAATTTTACTGCGCCATTAACACCAATCTGGCGATTGGGTCAGGCTGGACAAACGCGCAAGTGATGGTGCCAACCGGGAGCGTGGCCACAATAAGCGGCCCCATTCCTCCCGACGTCAACCGGATCTTCTTCCAACTCCGCCGGTAAGTAGAAGCTAAATCCGACTTACCGCCCCTTCGGCAGTGCGCTCGTGCCGGCGTAAACGGCATTCTTCCCAAGCAACTGCTCGATGCGGAGGAGTTGGTTGTATTTTGCCAACCGATCCGAACGGCTCAATGAACCAGTCTTGATCTGTCCGCAGTTCGTAGCCACGGCGATGTCGGCAATGGTCGCGTCCTCGGTTTCGCCAGAGCGATGACTGATGACAGCGGTGTATTTGTTGAATTGCGCGAGTTGCACAGCGTCCAGCGTTTCGGTGAGCGAGCCGATCTGGTTTACCTTCACGAGAATCGAGTTGGCCGTGCCGGTATCAATTCCCTTCTGGAGGAACTTCACGTTCGTCACGAACAAATCGTCGCCGACGAGTTGCACCTTGTCGCCAATTTTGTCCGTTAGCTTTTTCCACGTCGCCCAATCGCTCTCACCGCAGCCGTCTTCAATGCTGACGATGGGATACTTGTTGACGAGCTTGGCGTAAAAACTCACGAGGTCGTCGCCTGTCACGGTCTTGCCCGTGCTTTTCTTGAACGTGTATTTTCCGTTGCCGACGTAAAACTCGGATGCCGCCGGGTCGAGCGTAAGATAAATATCCTTGCCCGGCTTGTAACCGGCGTCTTTGATGGCTTGAATGATGGTTTCCAATGCGTCCTCCACGCTCTTGAGATTCGGCGCGAAACCGCCTTCGTCGCCGACGGCGGTGCTGAGACCGCGCTTTTTGAGCACGGATTTCAGCGCGTGAAACGTCTCGGTGATGGCGCGCAGGCCTTCGCTGAACGTCGGCAAACCCAGCGGCATGATCATGAATTCCTGAAAATCAATTGGCGCATCCGAGTGCGCGCCGCCGTTGATGACATTCGCCATCGGCACGGGCAGGACTTTGGCGTTCGGTCCACCAATGTATTTGAACAGCGGCTGGCCGAGGCATGCAGCGGCAGCCTTGGCGTTGGCGAGCGAGACGGCGAGAATGGCGTTCGCGCCGAGCTTGGATTTCGTTTCCGTGCCGTCGAGCTTGAGCATCTTGCCGTCAACGGTGAGTTGATCGAGCGCGTCCACACCGCGAAGAGCGGGAAGGATTTTTGTGTTCACGTTCGCCACGGCCTTGCTGACGCCCTTGCCGAGGTAACGTTTCTTGTCGCCGTCGCGCAGTTCGATGGCTTCGTGTTCGCCGGTGCTCGCGCCGGAAGGCACGGCGGCGCGGCCCACGGTCCCGCAGTTCAAAGTCACGTCCACTTCAACGGTTGGATTACCGCGCGAGTCGAGGATTTCGCGCGCCTGAATGTTCTGTATCTTCGTCATAGTTCGATTTCAATTAACCAAAAAAGGCGCGCGCATGATAGAAGCGGGACGCGGCGAGTCAAGGAAGCGTTGCCCGGTCGAGTGGTTACCCCACCCCGAATTGAACGGGGATCCGCGGTTTAGGAAACCGCTGCTCTATCCATTTGAGCTATGGGGGCCCAAATGCCGTCGCCAGCATAAGCCAGACCCGTGCCGGGGCAAATTCCTTTCTACGCCGAAAAATGTGTTCGCCGCCTGCAGAAGAATTTTGAGGTTTTTGGAACGGCGATAATCCTTGATGGAAATTCGCAAGTCTGCTTTCATAAGCGCATGGTAGCAGGAGAGGTTAGAAAAACCAGCCGTGCACGACGGCGTGCACGACCCGTCGTATAATCAATGTTAGGCCACATGAAGAATTCCACACTAGGCAAAAAGTCGCTCCAGATTTCTTATGGGTTATTCTTTGTTGTTTTGGTCGCGTTGTTTTTGATGTTGGCTGTTGTTTCCAGAAACAAGTATGACGACCCCAATCCTGCACCGTTCGGACTTTTATTCTTTGTTGCGTGGGTTTGGCAGGTCTTTACGCTGTACCATAACCGACATCATTTTTTGACTTGGATACTAGCAGTTTTGTACAGCATTCCAGCAATCATGTTTCTCATTTATGTTTTACAAACTGTGTCCTAACAACTTACTGCAGGCAACAGCCGCTGGCCTGGCCCGCCCATGAATAACTTCGGATGACCTGTATCTGGACGTTAGGCGCACTTGAGCTCTCATGCTGGTTCGCATTGCCACAGCCGTCGATGCACCCGCCATTGCGCACATTCACGTTGAGGCATGGCGCGTGGCTTATCGCGGTCAGATGCCCGATGCTGTTTTGGATGCGCTTGATGTGAGGCGTCGCACGGCCTTCTGGAAAGAGCAGCTTGGCCAGATGAGCGGTGCAATCTTTGTTGCCGAGGATGGCGGCAGAATCATAGGATTCTGTGACCTTGTTCCATCGCGGGACAAGGATGCTGATGCGCGAACGGTTGCCGAGATCAGGGCGTTTTACGTTCTTCCACAGCACTGGCGGAAGGGAGCAGGCCGGGCACTTTGCGATTATGCGCTGGCAGAAGCTCGGAGCCGAGGCTGCAAGGTGGTCACACTTTGGGTTTTGGTCTCGAACAGCAGCGCGAGATGCTTTTACGAGGCGATGGGGTTCGGCCTTGATGGAGCCGCGAAAACAGACAAGACGACAGACGGGAGCGATTTGCACGAGGTCAGATTTAGCATTAGGATTTGATTCAATGAAGTGCGCCTAACTTTGGATCGTTGGGCTTCCTGGACATCCATTCGCAACACACAGAGACGAATCGGTTGGCGGTTGCGCTCCTGTCTGCGACGAAAAATTTGTTCGCCGCCCGCCTGAATCTCGGGCTACATCAGGGAAAACCGTGAACGTAAAAGTCAAAATCTGCGGCATCACAAACCTGCCGGACGCGATGGCCGCCGTTGAGGCGGGCGCCGACGCGCTGGGTTTTGTTTTTTATGAACAGAGTCCGCGGCACATCCCGCTGCCGGCTGCCGCGGAAATCACGCGCCAGTTGCCGCCGTACGTTCTCAAGGTCGGCGTGTTCGTCAACGCGCCGGAGGAATTGGTTTTCAATGCCATCGCCCAATGCAGTCTCGGCCTGCTGCAATTTCACGGCGAGGAAACGCCCGACTACTGCCTGCGTTTCGGCATGATGAGCATGAAGGCTTTCCGCATTCGCGACGCCGAATCGTTGCGCGCACTGCCGGATTACAAATCGGAGGCATGGCTGCTCGACGCCCACACGCCAGACAAACGCGGCGGCACGGGCGCGACTTTCAATTGGGACCTCGCCGTCGAAGCGCAAAAATTTGGCCGTCCGATTTTCCTCGCCGGCGGGCTGACACCTGAAAACGTCGCCGATGCGGTGCGTCGCGTGAAACCGTTCGGCGTGGACGTATCGAGCAGCGTGGAATCCGCGCCCGGCAAGAAAGACCACGACAAAGTCCGGGCATTCATCCGCGCCGTCAAAGAGGCTTAGCAGACCGTTCAAAAACGTCTCATTCTGGCAGGAGCCGAGGTGGCGCATTTTTAAAATCGGAAATCGGAAATTCACCGACTGCCGTTTCGTCTGGCCAAACTCATCGTGCTGCCGAAGTGTCCGGTGAAAATTGTTTGGAACGTTATTTGGAAGAAGGCATCAACAACTCAAACGCATTAGCGGTGTTTGTGCTAATCGGATTGAAAAATGGATCGTATCGCACAATTTCTTTGAAATTACCGTTGCTGTCGCCGCCTCGCCAAATTTCCGTCAGCACGCCATTCCGAAAGAATTCACATGTCGTAGTGAATTTTAAGCCGTTAGGCCTCACGTCCACCCGCTGAATTACGCCGTATTTGTATGTGCAAAATATATCTGGGACACCGTTAAAATCCGTATCTTTTTCCAGAGTTACCAGAGAGCCATTTGAATATGTCATAAACACATCAGGTTTGCTGTCGAAATTATTATCGTCTTCTGAGCACACCACTTGGCCGTGTTCATAGAAAGTCCAATGATCCCAAGCCCCGTCTAGATTTCGGTCTTTTAAAAATTCGGCGAGATGTCCATAGCGATAAACCCATGCTTCGTCCCGTTTGCCATCATGGGTGTAATGATAATATGTTTTTGTTCCGAGATTATTTGCCCATTGGTAAAACAAACAAAGAATTACACCAATGACAATGCCGAATAGGATTTGACCCCAAGACAGTTTTTTTAGTGGAACAGTTTCAGGCGGAGAACAAGCAACGGCTTCAGCTTCGATTTGATTGATTTCTTCGGGCGATGCCTGTGCATTCAGCAAGGTAACAGCCGCCTCGGCATCCGAAGCGCGAACGAGCAAACGCACACCGCCCGCAGCCGTCAGATTTGGATACATTCCGCCGCAGTCGTCGGCTTTCACCCAACACTCAATACCGTGAGCTTTAAGATTTGCCACGGCCAGTCCCGCGGCGTTGGAGTCGCTGTAAGTGCGAATGGTTACTGTTTTCTCTTCGTCGTGAAGACCACCGCTGGCGGGTTCTGAAGCCATAACTTTGCAAGAGAGATAGTTCTAATTCTCAAAACGTAAAGCCAAAACTCGGCACGCGCATTTTGTGCATTAATAGCTGCCGCCGATGTGCGAAATCAGACGAGAACGGAGGAGTCGATTTGGAAATTATTTTCGCCAATCGCTCTATACATTTCCGCCGGACTTGGTAGGCTTCGGCCTCGTATGACACTCGACGACATTTTACTAGAAGCCGAAGAAAAAATGATCAAGACGGAGCAGGTGGTCGTGCATGAATTTGCCGGCGTGCGCACCGGCAAGGCCTCGCCCGCGCTGGTGGAAAACATTCTGGTGGAGAGCTACGGCTCGCAAATGCGCATCCGCGAACTCGCCGGCATCACGACGCCAGAACCGCGCACGCTGGCCATCCAGCCGTGGGACGCCAACACGTTGCATCCGATTGAGAAGGCGATTCAGAAAGCCAATCTCGGCCTCAACCCGACCGTTCAAGGCAAGGTCATCCGTATTTTTTTCCCGGAACTAAGCCAGGAACGCCGGCAGGAGTTCGTGAAAATTGTCCACAAAATGGCGGAGGACGGTCACGTGGCGATCCGTCATGTGCGTCGGGACGCGATGGAGGCGCTCAAGAAGCAGAAGACGGCCGGCAAGATTCCCGAAGACGACGAGAAGCACGGCGAAAAAGAATTGCAGAAGCTCCACGACCAGTACATCGCCAAGATTGACGAACACCTCGCGCACAAGGAAAAAGAAATCATGACGGTGTGAGGCTGTGACGGATTTGTTCAACTCTTCGGCCGGGAACGGAAAAGTTGCATGAAACGGTTGCCGAATAACGGGCCTGTTGCTCAAGTGGAATTTTTGGCGGCCGGCGACTTGAGTTGGCTTTGCCGTCAACGCGCCGGAGGCTGTCCGGCGAACAGTTCGGCGATGACAATCTGAAATTCGGGAATGAGCTTCTCCGCGAGCACTTCGCGACCTGCCAGAATCCCTTTCAGCATCAGACCGTATTCGGTGCTGTGGTAGACCTCCACGTTGTCGTAGCGCGGGTCAATCATCCAGAGGCGCGGCACTTTGATTTCCTCGTAAATCTGTTTCTTGACGACGGTATCGGTGCGGTGGTCATCGGAATTTACGATCTCTGCCGCAAGCCAGAGTTTGCCCGTGGCAGCGGTGACCAGCGCGAGGTCGGGACAAACCGTTGTGGCCGATGAAAGGCGGATTTCGGTGCGCGGCGAAAGCAAACGAGAAATCGGAACATTGGCCACGCTCGTTGTCATGGCCGCGTGCAGACGGGAGCAAATGAGTTCGTGCCGCGTCCCGGGCGTGCGACGGGCCGTGCGCTCGCCGTCGAGGATTTCTTCGTAGGACTGACTCATGCGCGCGCCAGCACCTTACGCAGGAATCCGCCGGTGTGCGAGTGTTTGTTCCGCGCAATCTGCTCCGGCGTGCCTTCGGCCACGATGCGCCCGCCTGCCATCGCCGCCTTCCGGGCCGAGGTCAATGATCCAATCCGCCTCGGCTATGAGATCGAGATTGTGTTCGATCACGAAGACCGAATGGCCCGCATCCACGAGCCGCTGCAACACGTCCACGAGCCGCTTCACGTCCGCCATGTGCAGCCCGATGGTCGGTTCCTCCAGAATGAACAGGTTTGAAGTGCGAAGTGCGGAGCGCGAACCGCGCTCGCGATCCTTGCGTCCATCGCGCTTCTCACTTCCCTGAGTCCGGTCAGCAAATGGGTGACGAGCTTGACGCGTTGCGCTTCGCCGCCGCTGAGCGTCGGACTGGTCTGGCCGAGCTTCAAATAATCCAGGCCGGTGTCGCACAAGGCCTGAAGCGCGCGTTTGATTCTCGGAATGCTCGCAAAAAATTCCAGCGCTTCCTCCACCGAGAGATCGAGCACCTGCGCGATATTTTTGCCGCCATACTCGATGTCGAGCGTCTCGCGGTTGAACCGCGTGCCGCCGCAGATCTCGCAACGCACAAAAGCCGGCGGCAGAAAATTCATTTCCAGTTTGATCTGCCCGCGCCCTCGCACTCGGGACAGCGGCCTTGCGCGCTGTTGAACGAAAACCGGCTCGGCGAATAGCCGCGCAGCCGCGCCTCCGGCACTTGCGCAAACAAGCCGGCGGATGTCGTCGAAGAAGCCGACATAAGTCGCCGGACACAGAGCGCGGCGTGCGGCCGATGGGCGATTGGTCCACCTCATAAACGGCCTTGAGTGGATTCGTGGCCCGTGATGCTCGGCGATTGCGGAACATGCTTGAGGTGTTTGCGATTTCAAATTTCGCCTGCAGCGCTGGCAACAGACATTCCCGCACCAACGTGCTCTTGCCCGAACCGCTGACGCCTGTGACCAGCACCAGCCGGCCCAGCGGAAAACGCACGGTGAGGTTCTTCAGATTGTTGCCGAGCGTTGCAAGCGTCAACCAGCCAGGTGTGAGTGCAAAGCCGAGCGCGAAGCTGACCGCAGTCTGTCGTCATTGGATTTCTTAATTTCGCACTTCCGACTTCGGAATTCGGTCTCTGACCGGCCGCCGTCGGCCGCGGCTCGGAAAAGTCTTCTGCGCCCGCAGGCATTGTCCGGTGACGGATTCGGGATGGCGCAACAATTCTGCCAGCGTCCCGGCCGCAACGACTTCGTCCGCCATGCACGCCCGGCGCCCGGACCGAGGTCCACGATATAATCCGCCCGCCGCATCGTCTCCTCGTCATGCTCGACGACCACAACGGAGTTGCCGCGCGCCTTGAGCTTGTCCAGCGCGGCGAGCAGTTGCTCGTTGTCGCGGGCAGTGCAGGCCGATGGTCGGTTCGTCGAGAATGTAAAGCACGCCGCTGAGGTTCGAGCCGAGTTGCGCGGCCAGCCGGATGCGCTGGCTCTCGCCGCCGGAAAGCGTCGGCACGCCGCGGCCTAGCTGCAAATAGCCCAGGCCGACTTCGCACAGGAATTTCAGCCGCTCGCGGATCTCCGGCAGAATGTCGCGGGCAATCATCGCGGCGCGGCCGGTGAATTTGAGCTGCGGAAGAAGCTCGATCGGCGGCTTCCACAGTCAGTTGGCGAGAAGTCGTCGATGCGTCAGCGCGGCTTCCGATTTGCAATTCGTGAATTTGAGATTTGAGAATCTGCAGCCGCACCGCTCGCGCAACCGGATTCAGCCGCGCGCCCTGGCATTCCGGGCACGACTTCGCGTTTGCCCTCCTGCCACTCGATACCAGGATTCCGCGATGGCGTCTTCGCGCGCGCCGCGGTCCACGTCTTCCGGCATATAGAACAGCTCGCCGAAACCCCGGCATCGCGGGCACCAGCCCGGCGGCGAATTGTAACTGAAATTCTTCGGATCCAGCGGTTCAAACGAACGGCCGCACTTCGGACATGAGCGCTCGGTGGAATGGATGGTGACCTTGCCGGTGATTGTCCAGCGCGAACACAGTGCCATTGCCCAGCTTGAGCGTTTCGTCAATCAGCAGTTGCTGGTCGGCATCGTGGCATCGCGCTCTGCTTCGCAGGCGCGGCCTGCCAGGACCCCAACACAATTTCCACGTCATGCTCCCGGAACCGATCCAGTCGCAACCGCTCGCTGGTGGCATGAATCTTTCCGTCGGCGCGCACCTGCGGCGTATCCGTGCTTCGCAGCCCATTCGGCGACATCGGTATGAAAACCTTTGCGGTTCTTGACCACCGGCGCGAGCAGCAGCAGGTCGCCACGCCGCTTCAATTCGCTTCGCAGCCGGCGGCCCACTTCGTCGCGCGTCTGCGCTTCGACCGGCACCTGGCAATCCGGACAAAACTGCGTGCCCAGCCGGGCGAACAGCAGCCGGATGAAATGGAAAATCTCCGTGACGGTCGCGACGGTGCTCTTGCCGCCGCCGCGCCTGGTGCGTTGCTCGATGCTCACCGTCGGCGGAATGCCGGTGATGAGATCCACATCGGGCCGCGAGAGTTGCTCGACAAACTGCCGGGCATAGACATTCATCGAATCCAGAAACCGCCGCTGGCCTTCGGCGAACAATAAGATCGAACGCCAGCGTGCTTTTGCCCGAACCGCTCACGCCGGTGATCGACGACAAACTGGTCCCGCGGGATTTCGAGCGAGAGATTCTTCAGATTGTGCTCCCGCGCGCCGCCGGTCGATGGCGATGCGCGGCCGAGGGCCGGGGATCATGCGGGACGTCGCCGAGGCAAAAGCGTCGGTTTAATCCGTTGGCGTTTCCGGTTCCGCGTCCGACTCCCGAGCCAACATCGCGCAAAAATCGTCCCGTGTGGCTCGCTTCGCACGCGGCCACTTCCTCGGGCGTTCCTTGCGCGACGATTCTGGCCGCCCTCATCACCCGCGTCCGGGCCAAGGTCGATGACCCAGTCGGCACATTTGATCACGTCGAGATTGTGCTCGATCACAATGACCGAATGACCGGCGTCCACGAGCCGCAGAAAAGTTTTCAGCAAAACGCGCACATCGTCGAAGTGCAGGCCGGTGGTGGGTTCATCGAAAAGAAACAGCATCGGTCGAGGGGCGAGAGTCGAAGGTCGAGAACCGGATTCGGCTGTGTGGGACTTGCCCCCGACTCTCGACACTCGGCACTCGACTTCCGCCTCCGCCAGATGCCGCACCAGTTTCAGCCGCTGGCTTTCGCCGCCGGAAAGCGTGTTGATCGGCTGGCCAAGCCGCAGATAACCGAGACCGACTTCCTGCAAAAGTTCAGACTTTTGACGGCGCGCTGTGCCGGGCTTGGAATCAGAAAACTCCGAAAGAAAATCAGTCGACTTCATCCACCGTGGCATCGAGAAGGTCGGCGATGCTCCATGCCAAGTGCGAAGTGCGAAATGCGAAATGCGAAGTTTTCTGCATAGGCCTCGCCCTTCGGACTTCTCACTTCGACCTTCACTTCAAGAATGTGCGCTCGGTAGCGGCGTCCGTCGCAGTCCGGACAGCGGATAAACACGTCGCTGAGAAATTGCATTTCGATTTTTTCGAATCCGGCGCCACGGCAGCGTTCGCACTGGCCTTGCGCTGAATTGAAACTGAACGCACTGGCATTGAGGCCGCGCCGCTTTGCCGTCTCGGATTGCGCAAAAAATTCGCGGATATCGTCGAATGCGCCGATGTAAACTGCCGGATTCGAGCGCGGCGTCTTACCGAGAATGGATTGATCCACGAGCACAACGCGACCAAGATGCTCGCAGCCTGCGACAATTTCGGATTCTATCCCACCTCGCGGAAGGATTTCGGATTTGTCGTCATTTTCATCCTTGTCCTCGATTCGGTCGGAGGCTTTAGGCGCTTCATGTTGCGAGATTTGAAATTTCAGATTTCAGATGGGTGAAGAGAGCAGGATAAAGAACTTCGCGGACGAGCGTGCTTTTGCCCGAACCACTGACGCCGGTGACGCAGACAAATCGGTTCAGGGGGATTTTAACTGAAAGATTCTTCAGGTTATGGCGGGTGGCGTTCGTGATTTCAAGTGCAGGAGACCAGATGCGCAAGTCCCTGATTTCGGCCCGAATTTGTTTTGCGAGATGCGGCTCACATCGTCTCCGACAAGACGACGAAGCGGAATCTCGATTCGCTTCCTGCCGCTCAGATATTGACCGGTTAGGGAAGACTTGGATTTCAACAACCCGGACAATGGGCCTTGAAAAACAACTTCGCCGCCGGTCGCGCCGTGGCCCGGTCCGAGGTCCACGATCTGATCCGCCGCCTGCATGACGCTGGCTTCGTGCTCGACGACGACGACGGTATTGCCGGTGTCGCGGAGCTTCTGGAGGATGCGAACGAGCCGGTCGGTGTCGCGCGGGTGCAAACCAACACTTGGTTCGTCGAGAACGAACAGCGTGTTGACGAGCCGCGTGCCGAGACAGGTGGTGAGGTTGACGCGTTCTGTTTCGCCTCCGGAGAGCGTGCGCGTCGGGCGGTCGAGCGTGAGATAGCCCAGACCGACTTCGTTCAGATACGCGAGGCGCGAGCGGACTTCGGCAAGAACAATTTCGATCGCCGACTGCGGATTGCGGATTGCAGATTTGTTTTTGCTGCCGAGCGATTCAGCGAGTTTATCGGCGAGCGTCAGCGCGTCGCGAATGGGCAGAGCATAAAAGTCGGCCAGTGTAATTGTGCGATTGCGGATTGCGGATGGCGAGTTTCGAAACGGTTTCTTCGGCGGAATTGTTTCCAGTCGGTAATCGCCCATTGGCCATCGGCAATTTGAACAGCTGCGCATCCGGCTTCAGCCGCGCGCCGCCGCAATCCGGACAGGTCGTGTAGGCGCGATAACGCGAGAGCAGCACGCGGACGTGCATTTTGTAGGATTTGGACTCGAGCCATTTGAAATAGCCCCTCACGCCGTACCACGCACGCGGCCATTCATGATTTTCATCAATGCCATAGTCGGGGTCGCCTTCAATGACCCAACGCTGGTGCGCGGCGGAAAGTTTATTGAACGGAACGTTCATCGGCACACGACGGACTTTGCAGAATTTCGTCAAATCATCCTGACATTCGGCGCTGAAGCCGGTGCGCCACGGTCTCACCGCGCCCTGCGCCAGGGTCGAGCGAGCGGTCGGGAATCGCGAGGTCGTAGTCAATCGTGATGATACGCCCAAAACCTTTGCACGCCGGACACGCGCCGAGCGGATGATTGAAACTGAAAAGCGCAGGCGACGGTTCGTGATATTCGATGTCGCAGGCGGCGCAGTGGAAACGGTTGGAAAACAATGTCGAATGTCGAATGTCGAATTTCGAATCGATTGAAGTGAGTTCATGAATCGCAAGTTTGCCTTTGCCGAAATGGTAGGCCTGTTCGCAGGCTTCCACGAAGCGGGCGCGGTTCTGCCGGAACGGGCCGGAGCCGATCCTGAACAACGGTCAGATAATTTTGGATTTTGGATTGCGGATTGCGGATTGCCGAGATCGTCCAAGCGAACATTTGGCCGTTGAGCAAAAGTCGTTGATACCCCTGCTCTGCAACGAGTGCCAGCGAGTCAGCCAGAGAAAGTTTTTCCGAAAGCGGCAGGTCGAAAGCGACAAGAATTTCAGATTCCGGATTTCGGATTTCGGATTTGGAAATGGCTTCCCAAATGTCCTGTGGCGAATCTTTGCGGACTGGCTGGGCACATTGGCGGCAGTGCAACTGCGCCACGTGTGGCCAGAGCACTTTCATGTAATCGCAAATCTCCGTCATCGTGCCGACGGTGGAACGCGTGGTGCGGACGGCGTTGCGCTGCTCGATGGCGATGGCGGGCGGGATGCCCTCGACGCTGTCCACCTGCGGCTTGTCCATCCGGTCGAAGAACTGCCGCGCATAGGGAGAAAAGGTTTCGATGTAACGCCGCTGGCCTTCGGCGTAGAGTGTGTCGAAGGCAAGCGAGCTTTTGCCCGAACCGCTAAGACCCGTGATGACGATCAGCCGGTGCAGTGGCAGATCGAGATCAAAATTTTTCAGATTGTTGTGCCGGACTCCTCGCAGACGAATCGCGGAATCGGCGGATGACTTCGACATGATGGCGGAAGGTAGAACGGGAGGCTCTGGTCCGCAAGCGGCGCTCAATCAACCAAACGACTATGACTTGGAATGGATGTCCAAAATTCCGCAGCGCAAAACGGCGACTGCGACTGATTAGTTAATCTTTTGGACGTTGCTCATGGTTTCGTGATAATCCACGATGCGGTTGATAATCACTTCGCGGCCTTCGAGATGCCAGTTCACGGCGCGGGTGAACCAGAGTCCATCGCCTGTCCGTTCACGTTCAAAGCCATAAGCGAATTTCCACACCGCGCCGATAAGTCCAAAGCCGATATTCACCTGCCGGGTCAGATGCAAATCCGCCTTTACGAGGCTGTAATCGGTCTCGTCAATCCACAACCGCCCGGCGGCTTTGTTGATGAAACGTTCCTTAAGATTCCGCTCCGGCAATTCTCTGTTGGCGGGGACAAAATCAACCATCAAGGTTGAACGGCCGTTGAGCCATTCGCGCCCGGCCATGGTGAAATCAAAACGGCCAATCAGATCCTGGTTCAACAAAAAATCGTTCCTCGCAAATTGCTGCCCATGCACGTTGGATTGCGTGTCGGAGACGGCGCCGGTTTTTATCGAAGCTGACTTGGGTCTGGTTGGGGTGGCAGTCGCGGGATGCACCGCCGCCGGGTCATGCGCGTCGTTTTTTTCTTCGCGCTTTTTAAGTTGGCCGGCGGAATTTCGAAGTTCAGTGACCTTGGTGCGCGTGTAACTGTAACACCTGTCGAAGGCGCGGTCGTTGTCGTCCTCATTTTTTGCCTGCTGAATCACGCGATGAAGCACCGATTCACAGGTTGGAAGCGGTGCAATTGCGTTTTCCGCGGACAATGAAAATGAGGTTGCCAGCAATACGGTGATGACAATTGTCGGCAAAATTCTTTTCATCCGGTCATTTGGACGAAAGCACTGGGTCGAGCATTCATAAATCAATTGAATTTCCATGTTTTCTCTGGATTCAATTCATGGCTTAATTGAATTGAGATTTTGATGAGCAAGCAAACCAAATCGCAATGGGACTTCGGCGAGTTGTTTCCGACGGAAGCCACGCGGCGCGTCTTGTCGGTCAGCGATTTGACGGCGCAGGTCAAGCGGTTGCTGGAGAAACAGATTGGCTCGGTCTGGGTCACGGGCGAGGTCACGAATCTGCGCGCACAATCGTCGGGCCACATTTATTTCACGCTCAAGGATGCGACATCGCAGTTGAGTTGCGTGCTGTTCAGCCGCGAAAATGTTTTGTACCGCGAGCTCCTGGCGGATGGTCAGAAGGTTTTGCTGCAAGGCGACGTGACGGTCTATGAAGCACGCGGACAATACCAACTCATCGTTCGCGCGGTCGAGTTGCAGGGCGTCGGCGCGCTGCAAATCGCGTTCGAGAAACTCAAACAGAAGCTCGCGGCGGAAGGGTTGTTCGCGCCGGAACGAAAGCGTCCCCTGCCCCGTTATCCGCAACGCATCGGGTTGGTCACTTCGCCCACTGGCGCAGCGATTCGCGACGTGCTGCATGTCGTGCAACGGCGGAACCCGGCGCTGGAAATCATTCTCGCGCCGTGCCGTGTCCAAGGCGAAGGCGCGGCGGAGGAAATTGCCGCGGCAATCAGATTGTTGAACGAATTCAATTTTGCGAATGCGGAAAGCGAAATGCGGAAAGCGGAAATTGATTTGATATTGGTCACTCGTGGTGGCGGTTCGTTGGAAGATTTGTGGGCGTTCAACGAGGAAATCGTGGCACGGGCGATTTTTGAATCGGCGATTCCAGTTGTGTCGGCAGTCGGTCACGAAATTGATTTCACCATTAGCGATTTCGTGGCGGATTTGCGGGTGGCGACGCCGAGCGCGGCGGCGGAGATCATCACCGAAGGTGTGTTCGCCAGCCGCCAATTCGTGGAGGACGCACCGGGCGTGCTTCGCCAGCGCGTGCGACAACGGCTGGCGCGCACGCACGAGGATTTTGTCGCGCTGACGCAGTGGCTGGTGCGACTCCATCCACGTCGCCGGCTCGATGAGTTTTTGCAGCGGCTTGACGATTTGCAGACCGGTTTGGTGCGTTGCGCAAGGCAGGGTGAACGCGAACGGCGGATGGCGTGGAAAAGTTTCGCCGAGCGGCTGTGGCGGCTGCGTCCGGCGCAAATCGTCGCCCACCGGCGCGAAGCGTTGCGTCAGGCCGAGGCGCGATTGCGGTTGCTTGGGCCGGAGCAGGTGCTGGCGCGCGGTTACTCGATCACGATGGACGCGGCGACGGGAAAAGTCTTGGGCGAAGCCCGGAAGATCAAGGACGGTCAACGGTTGAAAACCCGGCTCAAATTGGGTGAGGTTTTGAGCCGGGCGGAATCCAATTCGTCCGGGCCATCAGACAGGGAGGTGTAATCTCAAATCTCATGTTAATTTTTAGTTGACCTGTTTTGATGGATTTGGCAGTGATGCCACCATGAAAAGAATCATTCCGGCATTTATCTGCGCTGTTGTCTTCATGGCGTTGGGTAGCGTTCGCCTGGCGGCACAGGACAACAATCTTCCCACTTTGTTTGTCGCGCCATTCAGTGGCGACACAGTGGCAATTCAATACTGGCAACCGGCGATGGGACAGGGTCTCTCTGAAATGCTTACGACCGAGTTGGGCAAGATCAACAAGTTCCAGATGCTGGAAATCAGCGCTCTGGGCGATTTGAAAAATGAGATCAACATGGGCGAGGACGGCTGGGTGGATCAGGCGCAGAAAGTGGACAAGGGCGGTTTTGCAGCGGCGGATTTCATGTTCACCGCCAAGGTGACGCGGTTTGGCTCCAAACAAACCCGAATCGGGCTGGGCGGTTTCGTGCCGGGCAATTTTGGCAACCTGGGTGTGAAGCAGTCAGTTTCCGATGTGCGTATCGACTGGCGTCTGGTGGATGTGGCGACCCGCAAGATCATCAAAACCGGTTCGGCCACAGCGGAACACAAGGGAATGGGTTTTGACATTGGGGCGAACATCGGCGGCAGCGGCGGCAACATTGGATTCGACAACAAGGAATTCATGGACAGCGCGCTCGGCAAAGCCACGGCTGACGCCATGACCACAATTATCTCTGACGTTCAACCGCTGACCCTTCCGGAATCCGGCCGGATGAAACAAAAAGCGGGGCTGGCGGCCAAGGCTTCCTCGGCGGCTGACGCGCTCAAGCACACGCCCGGCAAGGTGCTCGCCGTGGCGAGCAAGGACACCATCATCGTGTCACTGGGCAGCAAGCTGGGTTTCAAGGAAGGCGACAAACTGGAACTTTATCAAACCAACGATGTGAAGGACGACAAGGGCAACGTGGTTTTCACTGACGAAAAACTGGTGGGCGAATTAACCATCTTGTCCGTGCAGGAGGATCGCAGCCGGGCGTCCTATTCCGGCGACCTGAAGGTGCAACAAGGCTGGACGGTAAAGGCCAAATAACACGTAATTGCCGCCAAACTCAGGGCATTCTCCAAACCGGACGGGCGCAAATCTTCGTCTGAATCCTTTCTCGTGCCAAATCCATCAAAAGGCGCGGGCCGGATTTCCGCCAAAAGTCCACCGTTTGAAGAAGCATTAAAAAAACGCGAAGACATCGTCGAGACGATGGAGTCCGATACAAATCGTCGCCCAGCGTGGTCAGCACCTCAAACCGCGGCTGAAGGAGGGAGAGGTTCGGAGCGTGGTGGAGGAATAGAACGGTCCACGCCGACATGTTCGCTTCGACCGAGCAAATCATTCACGGTATCCAACAAGTCCCAAGGTGAGAACGGCTTGACCAAACTTTTTGTGCGCGCCGAGTTTCCGGGCGATTTCCAGGTAGTGACCGGCAGGGATACGGCCGTCGCCAGAGATCGCGATGATCTTGATTGCCGGGAACTTTCGCCGGAGAAAATGGATGGTTTCGAAGCCATCCATTTCCGGCATGATAATTTCCGTGATAACGAGGTCGGCCGGCTGCCGGCGCATCAGATTCAAAGCCGCGCGACCGTGTTGCGCTTCGACCACCTCATAGCCGGTGTGGGTCAGGAGGCGGGCAATGGCCTCGCGCAGGAGTTCGTCATTTTCGATAAAAAGAATTCGAGCCATGGTTACTTTTCTTTTCCGTCTCGTGCGCCGGACAGCACGCGGTGAAGTGTTTCGGTAAGCTGATGCAGCGTGAAGGGTTTTTCCACCACCGCGCTGATTCCCTGTGCCTGTACCGATGCATCGGTCAGTTTGCCGAGATAGCCGGTGGTTAATATGATGGGCAGGCCGGGCTGAAACCGCCGGCATTCCCGCGCCAGTTCAAGTCCGGTCATGCGCGGCATGGTGAGGTCGGTGATGACGCACGCAAACGGCGCGGTTGCCGTACGCAGCCGGTCGAGCGCGTCCGTGGTGCTGGTGCAGGCGACGGCCTCGTAGCCGAAGTGCTCCAGAATCCGCCGCGTCCCTTCGGCCAATAAAATTTCATCGTCCACGAAGAGGATGCGCTGGCCGTTTCCGCGCGGCAGATGGCCCGACTGATATTCCGGCTGAGGCGTGCTGTGGTCCACGGCCGGGAAATAAACGTGAAAAATCGTTCCTTGTTCCGGTTCACTATAGACCGTGATGGCGCCGTCATGGCTACGGACGATGCCATGCACCACCGCCAGACCGAGGCCGGTTCCTTCGCCCGGCGCTTTCGTGGTGAAAAAGGGATCGAAAATGCGCTCCAGCGTGGCAGCGTCCATGCCATGACCGTCGTCTTTCACGCTCAGGCGGACGTAAGAACCCACGTGCAGATCGGGAGTGCGGGCGGCGAGTTCCTCATCCACCATCACCGCGCAGACGGAAACCTCCAATGTCCCGCCCCGCTCCCGCATGGCATGTGCGGCATTGGTGCCAAAATTGAGCAACACTTGGTGCATTTGCCCGGGATCGGCCAGCACACACGGGCAGTTCGCCGCAAATTCAGTGTGGATTTCGATGGAGACCGGCAAGGTGGAGCGCAACAGCTTCATCACTTCCTGAACGATGATTTCCAGCTTTACGACGCGACGCGCTTGTTCCTGCTGTCGGCTGAAAACAAGAATTTGACGCACCAAGTCCGTAGCGCGTTCGCAGGCTTTGCTGACCGTTTCGAGGTATCCGACGGCGGGATGGCCGGCGGCGAGGTCCATTCGGGCGAGTTCGACGTTGCCGACGATCACGGCAAGAATGTTGTTGAAGTCATGGGCAATGCCTCCGGCCAGGGTGCCGATGGCTTCCATCTTCTGCGCCCGCCGGAGTTGGGTCTGCAATCGGGCCTGGGTCTGCTCGGCCTTGCGGCGGGCGGAAACGTCGCGTCCGATCACAAGCACCCCACATATGCGATCGTTATGCACGTGAGGGGTGGTGGTGAATTCCATCGGGACCGGCTCACCCAACTTGGTTAACACGCGGATTTCGATCGTGGGCGGTTTGTTGCCGGCCAAGGCGGTTTCGAAATGCGATCTGGCCTTGGACATGTCGTCCGGATGCACCAGCGGAATGAAGGGCCGGTCCAACCAGTCGTTGCGCGACCAGCCTGTGATAATCTCGGAATACGGGTTAATCGAAGTGAAGCGTCCTTCGCGGTCGAGTGTGACGATTGCGTCCGGGGCATTTTCGATGAGGAGACGATATCGCTCTTCACTCTCGCGATGTTGCTCGACTTCACGGGACAGCTTCCCGACCAGTTCGCGAACCTGGACGGCACGACGACGGGCGTTGAGCAGATAAGCCGCAACAGATGCGGTGAAACCGAAACCTAGAAAAAGCACCGTCCATGCATTGAAATGACCGTGATGCGCCAGCGATTGATTCTTGAAGGATTGATTTTCGAGCTTTGTGATTTGTTGGAACAACGCCAGTGACAGGATGATTCCAGCCACAATGATTATCGCAATCAGCCCCCACGAGGAATCCTTGCGCAAGGTTGATTCAAGTGCGATTGAATCGCGGGATGGCGGCATGTTTTTGGCGTTCACGATCACGGTCCAAACTGTCCCTGTTCCAAATACCGAATCAGCGCGGTGAAATTGTCCTTGGTGAAATAACCCTTCGCGCCTGCGCGGACGGCAGACTTGCGCAAACACTCACAATCCGACTGGCTCAACACGAGCACCGTCACGGTTGGAATCAGCGTCAAAATTTTCGGCGTTGCTTCCAGCCCTCCCATTTTCGGCATGTTCAGATCCATGATCACAATATCCGGCTGAAAATTGACACAACGCTCGACGGCTTCATCGCCATCGGCGCACTCGCAAATGTCGGTGGCAAAACGCCCGAGAGCCCCGCGTATCAACCGTCGGGTCTCCGTGTGGTCGTCCACGATCATCAGTTTCATAAGTCGTGCAAAGTTTCAGCGACGCGGCAAGAATCGAGCATGTGGCCTCTTTTGTGAATGGAAGCGACTACACATTTATTGATGCGTAGCGGACGGTATTTTTCTACGTGGGACTACGGAGGGGAAAAGCTCAACTCAACTGGCTCAAGGCATCGCGGTTTTCCAGCGCGAATTGGAGGAGACGGTTGCTGCCGCTCAATTGAAGTTTGTCGCAGATGTTCGCCCGGTGCGATTCCACCGTGCGCGGGCTGATGAAAAGTTCGGCGGCGATTTCCTTGTTGCTCCTGCCAAACGCGACGCGTTTGAGAATTCGTTTCTCGGCCACTGTGAGATCGTCCAACCCCGGCTTGTGCGCCGCGAGCGATTCAGCGCGGCTGCGGCGGCGCAGCAAAAAATCCGTGAGCGATGGGCTGACGTAAGCCTCGCTCCTGGCCACGGCGGCGATGCAACGCAGGATTTCATCGGCGGCATTTTCTTTCAGAACGTAACCATTGATGCCAAGGTTGAGGGCTTTGTTGAATGCTTGTTCATCTTTGAGCACGGTCAGGATGACGAGCCGGGTTTTGGATTTTTTTGCGCGCAAGGCCGCGGCAATTTCCAAGCCGTTCATGCCGGGGAGATTGACATCGAGCACGGCCACGTGCGGCTGGAGTTGCTGGATTGTTTCCAACGCGGCCTGGCCGTGGTCAGCCTCGCCCACCAGTTCGAACCGCGCGTCGGCCTCCACCGCCTGCCGCAATCCCTGCCGGAAAAGCGGATGGTCGTCCACGATGACCACGCGAATTCTCCCCGATGCTGACATACCAACGCAATCATCCTCCGTTCGCCAAAAAAAACAAGGTGGAATCAAAAAGCTTATTTATTCAGCATCGGCATCGGCGATGGGTAATTCGACGATTAATTGAGTCCCTTTCCCGGGCGAACTTAGGATTTCCAGACTGCCGCCCAGCATTCGCACCCGTTCGGTCATGCTTGTCAGCCCCAGTCCGTGACGCGTGACTGACGGTGTTCATGTCGAAGCCGACGCCATCATCGGCCACGCGCAATCGGACCGAGCGCACATCGCGTTCCAGTGTGACAACCGCCTCATTTGCCCTGGAATATTTGACCAGATTGTTGAGAGCCTCTTGAACAATGCGATAAACATGGGTGGCGGCTTCGCCTTTGATGACGTCGTCAACATTTTCCAAACGGCGCTCGAAACGGGTCTGACTGGATTGCGAAACTTCCCGGATCAAACTTTGCAGTGAATCGGTAAGGCCGATTTGAGCGATGTGCAGGGGGCGCAGGTTGTGGGCCATGCTGCGCGTTTCGGAGATGGTTTCGGAGACGACGCGTTCGATTACTTGAAGATGATTGTTGGTGGCCGGCGGAACTCCCGCCTCTTGCGAGGCGAGATGCGCGCGGTTTTTGATGATGGAAAGATTCTGGCCGAGGTTGTCGTGCAATTCGCCGGCGATGCGTTCGCGCTCGGCTTCCTGTGAAGCGATGAGTTGCAATGTGTATCGCGCGCGCGCCTGTTGTTCGCGCTGGATGGACTCCACGCGCCGGGCTTCGCTTTCCCTCAACGCTTCCTCGGCGCGTTTCCGCGCTGTGATGTCGCGCACGATGGCCTGGAGGTACGGCTCCCCGCCCAATTCGACCCGGTTGAGGCTCACCTCGGCGTAAAAGGGCGTTTTGTCCGGCCGGCAGTGCAGCCATTCAAAGAATTGCGGCGAGCCGGCAAATGCCGTGGTGATTTTTTCCGCGGCCTTGTCGGTGGACGACCTTCCGTCTGGCTGGAACTCCGGCGAAAATTCCACCGGCGAATGGCCGATGATATCGTCACGCGAGCAGCCAAACATCATTCCAGTTTTGTGGTTGCAGTCCAGAAATACCTGCCGATCCATGAGAATAATCGCGTCGTTGGCCGACTCGAACAACGTCTTGAATTTGCGTTCGCTTTCCCGCAGGGCCGCTTCGGCCCACTTGCGCTCGGTGATGTCCTCTACGAACCCCTCGACGAACGCGGTGCCGCCATTGCCGTCCGCCACCGCGCGCATGTAGAGGTTGGCAACGAACGTGGACCCGTCGCGGCGGCGATACGTGACTTCTTGTTGAACGAATCTCGGAGACGTTAGCGCCGCGCGCACGATGCTCTGGCGCTGTTCGGGGTGAACGAAGATCTGCCTTGGGATATCCGTGACGGAAGCCATGAATTCCTGCGGAGATTGATAACCGAACATCCGGGCTGCTACCGGATTCACATTCAGAAGCCGTCCCTCGACTGTGGATTGGAAAATGCCGACCGGGGCGTTTTCGAATATGTCCCTGTACTTTTCTTCAGACTCGCGCAGGGCCGCCTCGACCTGTTTGCGCTCGGTGATGTCCCGCAACGCCGTCATCCGCAAAGTGCGATTGCCGACGCGGACAACTTTGGCCCGCGCTTCCGCGTAAAAGGCGCTGCCGTCTTTGCGTAACAACCGATGCTCATAAATCTCTTCCCGGCCCAAACGAATGGACTCAGCAACGATCGAGCGCGATTCTGGCGCGACCAGATCAACGACTTGACGCCCGATCATTTCGGCCCGTTCGTAACCAAACATTTTCAGCATCTGGTCGTTCACGTCCACGACGCGCCCGTTCTCGCTGATGCCGATGCCTTCAAACGCTGCCTGGTTGAGGTTGCGGAAATGCTCCTCGCTCTCGCGCAATTTCGCCGTCGTCCGGTCGCGTTCGCCCAGCACGATGGCCGGAATCAAGCCGACGAGCGACATCGTGGCGAGGACAGTTTGCAGGATGAAAATGTATTCGCCGGAAGAAATTTGCGCGGGCGTGAGACCTCTCAAAAATTGTGTGGTCAGGAACGCCATGAACAGCGACAGCAGCAACACGACGGCGGTCGCGCTGCGCGTGCCGAAGCGCAGTCCGGTCCAAAGCAGAAAGGGGATCAACCAGAATTTATAAGGAGACATGATTCCGCCCTTTATCATCAGCACATACCACAAAACAAAAAACAGCCCGAACAGCAACAGAGCCGCTTCCAAGATTTTTTTGGTTTGAGTCAGTCGCCGGCGCTCCGGACTGGATTTTGAAAACCAGACGAGGATGAACGGTGACAACACCAGAACCGCCATCGCATTGCTGCCCCACCAGACCTTCCACGATTGCACGAACGAGTTGCTCAAACCAACAGCGGTCAGGGTCGCCGCGCCGATGACGGCACCCGGCATTGTGCTCAACACTCCGGCAAAGCCCAGCAATCCGACAAATTCCTTGAGGGTGGCCAGTGTCGGCCGTTCCACCACGAACCGGCGCACCAGCCAGGCGCCCAGCGCTGCCTGAACCGTGTTCGCGCAGTAAAAGCACAAAATGGGGACAAATTTTGTTCCGTGGAAAAGGTCGAAGACGAGATTGGCAGGTAAGGCCGCCAAAGCCAGCCACGGCCAGTCGCGGCTTTCGGTCAGCAACAGCACGGCCACGTAGAGACCGGCGGGAAGCCAGAAGCTGACGAAAGTGCCGGACTGCGCGGACAAATAGCTGCCGACTTCAGCACAAGCGAAGTAAGCCACGCAAAACAGCACCGCCCGTGGCCACAGGCGGAACGGGGTTCGTCCGAAGCCGGGATGAAGGTGGTTCTGGAACATGACCGTTTTATACCGCAGTCATCGCGCCGGGGCACCAAAAATGGAGAGGAACAATTGCACGCCGGTGGTTTTCCGTCAAAATTCTTCGGGTTCACTCCAAACTGGACTGTGGGAATGTTTTGTCATAGCTTTCCATCCGTGCCGAATCCATCAAAAGGCGCGGGACAGGGCAGTTCCGCCAAAGCCACTCTGCCGTTTGAAGAAGCCTTGAAAAAGCTCGAAGGCATCGTCGAGGCGATGGAGTCCGACGAGTTGTCGCTGGAGACGCTGCTGGCGAAATACGAGGAGGGGACGAGGCTGGTGAAAATCTGCCAGGAAAAGCTGGCCGAGGCCGAACTGAAGATTCAGCAGTTGGAGAAAAACGCGCAGGGAGAAATAAAATTAAAGCCGATGTCGCCGGAGTTGTCCGAGGAATAACCCATGAACCGCTATCTCGACATGGTGGATGGGCCGTCGCACGTGAAGAAGCTCACGCCGCCGCAACTTCAGCAGTTGGCCGAAGAAATCCGGCAGGAGTTGATCACGGTACTCTCCAGAAACGGCGGGCATCTCGGTCCGAACCTTGGCGTCGTCGAGTTGACACTCGCCTTGCATTACGTCTTCGACACGCCAAAAGATAAATTAGTCTGGGACGTGAGCCACCAGTGCTACGCCCATAAACTGCTCACCGGCCGGAAGAATCGTTTTCACACCATCCGCACGACGAATGGTTTGAACGGTTTTGCGCTCCGCACTGAAAGCCCCCACGACGCCTACGGTGCCGGCCACGCGGGCACGGCGTTGTCGGCGGCGCTGGGCATGTGCGCTGCGCGGGACAAGCGCGGCACGAATGAAAACGTGATTTGCATTTTCGGCGATGCGGCGCTGACCAACGGCATATCCTATGAAGCGCTGAACAACATTGCGCAAACCACGAGACGTTTTGTCGGCATCCTCAACGACAACGAGTGGAGCATCGCCAAGAACGTCGGCGCGATCTCGGCGTACCTGAACAAAGTCATTACCCATCCGCGTTACAACCGGCTGCAAAAAGACTTTCAGCGCCTGCTCCGCCGTCTGCCCAAGGGCGAGATTGCGCTCCGGCTCACGCACCAGGCCGAGGAAGGTTTCAAGCGGGCGATGGCTGACGTCACCCTGGAACAAAGTCGCGGCAGACAGGACGCTTCCGACGGACGCGGCGGCTACGGCAACAGCATGATCTTCGAAGAAATGGGGCTGCGTTACCTCGGCCCGATTGACGGCCACGACCTGCCGATGCTGATCAACTTTCTCGAATTCGCGAAAAATTACGATCGCCCGATTGTCCTGCACGTTCTCACCCAAAAAGGCAAAGGCTACGAAGCGGCGCTCCAGTATCCGGAAAAATTCCACGGCCTCGGCCCGTACGACATCCAAACCGGCGACACACTCCCGCCCAAGCCCGGCACGCCGCCAAATTATCAGGACGTCATGGGCCAGGCGCTGGTGAAGCTTTGCCAGAAAAACAATTCACTCGTCGGTATCACCGCCGCCATGCCCAGCGGCACGGGTTTGAAACATTTGGAAAAAGCGATGCCGGATCGCTATTACGACGTCGGCATCGCCGAGGAACACGCCGTCATCTTCGCCGCCGGCATGGCGACGATGGGTTTCCATCCGGTGTGCGCGATTTATTCCAGCTTCCTGCAACGCGCCTACGACTGCCTGCATCACGACGTGTGTCTGCAGGATTTGCCGGTGATTTTCTGCATGGACCGCGCCGGGCTTTCCGCCAACGACGGCCCGACGCATCACGGCCTGTTTGACATCGCGTACCTGCGCTGCATGCCGAACGTCATCGCCATGGCGCCGAAGGATGAGGACGAACTCGTGGACATGATGTTCACCGCCACGCAACAAAATCATCCGACGTTCATCCGCTACCCGCGCGGCGCGGCGGAAGGCGTGCCGATCAAAGACCAGCCGAAGCTCCTGGAAATCGGCAAAGCCGAAGTCACCCGGAATTTTTCAAACAACGGCAAACGCAAGGTCGCGCTTTTCGGCCTCGGCAACATGCACGGACTCGCCCGCCTGACGGCTGAAAGACTGATGGCGGACGATTTTGATTGCGCCGTCATCAACCCGCGCTTCACCAAGCCGCTCGACACCGAAACGCACGAATTTTTTGGACGCGAGGCTGAAATCATCGTGACGATGGAAGACCACGTGCTGATGGGCGGGTACAGCTCGGCGGTGCTGGAACTGTTCAGCGAAAAAGCCATCACCACGCCCGTCGTGCGCGTCGGCTGGCCGGACCAGTTCATCGAACACGCTTCGACGCAGGACGAACTCCGCCGCAAATATGGTCTGACGGTCGAAAACACCGTGGCCAAAGTGAAAGCGCAGTTTACCGACGTGCCGGTGCCGACAAAGCTGATTGAGGTGGCTTAAAAAGCCGTTCTTTTCAGGGTAGGTGTAATCCACCCGGCAGCGCGGGTTTGTCGGAGGTTCCTTCGAGCATTTTTTGCCGCACGATTCCGAGATATGAGGCGGCGATTGTGTTGTCCTTCCCTTCGAGTCGCAGTGAGCGCTCA
Organism: uncultured Verrucomicrobiae bacterium; assembly: GCA_963714605.1. Classification (GTDB taxonomy): domain Bacteria; phylum Verrucomicrobiota; class Verrucomicrobiia; order Limisphaerales; family CAVQOW01; genus CAVQOW01. Next base: position 45,929 of record CAVQOW010000012.1, read on the forward strand.
AACCATTGTTTGGCGGCGGCGTAATTTTCGATCTGCACGTAATGCCAGCCGACATTCGCTGCGGTGAAGCTGCCGTTGGGATCCAGTTCGTCGGCCTTGTTGAAATACGGCCCGGCTTCCGCGTGCCGGTCCAGCCAATCGAGGCACATTCCGTAGCGCAGGTAACCGTAGCCGTCGTAGGGATTGAGCGTCATGCAGCGGCTGAACCATTTCATGGCGCGGGCGGCCAGTTCAGGGTAGTTCGCCCCGCCTTCCCAGCTTTGGGTGCGGTACGCCTCGCCGATCGCGTAAGCGGTTTCTTCATTCATCGGCTCGGCGGCAAAGGCTTTTTCCAACGCGCCAGCCTGCGCAGTGGAAAACAGCGGCGCACGTGAAGCCTGTTGCAGCCAGACGTATTCGTGGGCGCGCCGCCAGCCTTGTTGGCCCAAATAAATGAAGCCCGCCGCCAGTGCAATCGTCGCCAGCAGCTTCACGCCCAGCCGCGCCGTCAGCCAATAACTCTCCGTGGCGAAGCGTAGATGAGCGCTCAGCAACGCCATCAGGCTGATCGCAAGGATGGCGTTGGCAGGGATGTGCATGTTGAAATCAAGGGCGGAATGGAACAGCAACGCCAGAAGCCCAATGGACGCACCCAGAACAAACGCGAAGGAGTTGCTTCCGGAGCTTTTTCCAAAATGACTTTCCGGTCGGCGGACATGTTTCCACGTCTTCACGACACCGACGAACAGGGCCGCCAACGCCAGCGCAACGATGCTCGCGCCAACGACGCCCCAATCGGCCAGCGTGTTCAGGTAATCGTTATGGGCGAGGTCAGGCCGCATTTGCAGCACCGATGGCCGGTAAGGGCGAAACCGGCAATCGAAAAGGCCCGGCCCGACGCCCCACCACACATGGTCCTGCCACATGCGCGCGGTGGCGTCCCAGATCTCATGCCGTATGTCCAATTCCAAGCGGCCATTTTCAAACGCTTTTCGGAAGCGGTCCTTGAACGACTCCGTGTTCTCGACAAAAAAGATGCCCCCACTCACGAGAACAATCATCAGCACCAGCGACGTCAATCGGAAGTTGCGATGCACTACAAGAAGGCCAAAGAAAATAAGAAGCGCCAGCCCGGTCGCCACCCAACTGCCGCGTGAAACCGTTACCCCGATTCCCGCCACCACGGCCAACGACGCGTACCCGAGGAAGACTTTTGTCACCGGCTTGGCCCGGCCCACCAGCGTGTAGGCCAGTCCCAGTGGCAGGAGCATTTCCAAAAATCCCGCCAGGTGGTTCGGCGAAATGTACGTGCCCGACCCGCGCCCTTTGTAAGGTGAAATGAAATGCCATACGCGATTCGAGCCTGTGAGAAATTGGAAGACCGCGTAGAACGAAATCGCCATTGCCAGAAAAATCAGGGTGAAGATGACGATCTGAGTTGACTCCCGCCGATGCAGATTATTCAGGATCGCAAAAAAGAGGATGGCGTAAATCAGAACGCGAATCAGTTCCTGCCGCGCCACATATTCAATATCCGCCGTCAGGTACCGTGCGATGGCATAACCGACGAAAAGAACGACAATCCAACAAATCGGGGGCCAAAGCATTTGCGGGCGCGGATTCAGCCAGAGACGCGCGCACCACAGGATGATCACGCCCATCGTCAGTCCTTGAATGATGAGAAATTCCAGCGTGCGCACCGCGCCGGTGGCCAGCGGGCCAAATACCAGAATGCCCAGCACCAGTGCCAGGATTCCTCGCTCGCACCAACCGTCCACCCGTTCCCGGTTCATATTCGTGCCGTGCCGAGTCCGCGTCAACTCAGATACTCCCGTGGGTCAGTGATTTTACCCGTGATCGCGCTGGCCGCCACCGTCGCCGGCGACGCAAGGAACACTTGCGATTCTTTATGGCCCATGCGTCCCGGAAAGTTCCGGTTCGTCGCGCTGATGCACTTCATCGGCGTGTTCATGCGACCGAACGTGTCCACCGGCCCACCAAGGCACGCGGCGCAACCGGCGTTTTCCGTCATCTGCACACCGGCGCTCACGAGAATGTCCCAAATTGTCTGGCTGCCCCAATACGTCATCTGCAAATCGCGCACAATCTCCGGCGTCGCAGGCACGCCGAATGTGTCAATCGCAACACGCCTGCCGCGCAACACGCGCGCGAACTCGATGAAATCGCTCGTCTTGCCGCCCGTGCAGGAGCCGATGTAGGCGCGGTCGAGTTTGATCTTGCCAAGCTCTTTCGCCTTCTTGCGCTGGCCGGGATTGGGATGACACGCGACCGTTGGTTCCAGTTTGTCGAGGTTCACTGTCAATTTGTAAACGAACTTTTGGCTCTTGTCCGGCTCGACCGGATTGTAATTCTGCTTGGTGCCGTTGAGGCGCGTGCGGGCATCTACATATTCCGCTGTGCGCGCGTCGAAGGGGAAAATCGCGTTCTTGCCGCCCGCTTCGATGGCCATGTTGGCGATGGTCATGCGGTCGTCCATCGAAAGCGATGCCACGCCCGGCCCGTCGAATTGCATGGCGCGATACGTCGCGCCGTCGAAACCGATTTCGCCGATGCAATGAAGGATCACGTCTTTCGCCATCACGCCAGGCTGTAATTTTCCTTCGAGGCGAAAGTGCATTGTCTCCGGCACTTTGAGCAGCAACTTGCCCGTGCCCATGACGAAGCCCGCGTCCGTGTTGCCGATGCCAGTGGCGAATTCATTGAATGCGCCCGCCATGCATGTGTGCGAATCCGTGCCGAACAAAATTTCGCCCGGTCGTGTGTGGCCCTTGGCTGGCAGCGCGGTGTGGCAGACACCGGCAAAGTGCGAACCGTATTGCCGCTTCGTGTTGCCCTTGCTCGCGTCGAAAACCCAGTGGCCGCTCGGGTCGTCAATCACATCGTAGAAATACGCGATGCTTTGTTCCTTCACGAAATCGCGGAGGATGTCCACGTTGCGATTCGACAGCGAGTCGGCGGTGAAAATGTAATGGTCGGGGATGATGACGATTTTGGTGCGGTCCCAGACCTTCGCGTTCCTGCCAAATTCGCGTTTGAACACGCCGATGGTGCCCGGCCCGCATACGTCGTGGGTCATGAGCACGTCGGCCTCGACCCAAACATTGTCGCCGGCCTGCACGCGGGCCTTGCCTGCGGCGCGCGCCAGTATTTTTTCCGTCAGTGTCATAAGTGAGGAAAACGTAGCCGACGCTTCTGCCAACTTCAACAGAACAAATCGTTCGCCGTCACGTCGTCAACTCCGACGAAACATCAAACCGCTCGAACAGCCAGCCCAGCAGCAGCACGCCCAAGGCGACTTCGACCGTCATCAACAGCGCCGCCGCCGCTGTCGCCACCAGCACCGCCAACATCGCGTTTGTCATGTGTCTTATAAGAATAAAAAAGATCGCGGCTGCCGGAAGCAGCGTAATGATGGATGCCAGAAATTGCCCTATCGTATTCACCAACTGATGGACCGTGGCCTCAAGGCCGCGCCCCGATTCTTTGCCTGTCCGAAACCAGATGGGGAACAGCAGCATGATCACGTTCGGGACCAGCCATGAAGTCAGATTGAGCAGGGGAAGCAAAATCGCCAGGGCGAAACCGACCACCGCGATCTGCCCGAATCCCAAACTGCCTCCGCCCATTTTCAGCAGGAAGACTGCAAGTAGAATCAAGAGCGGCCATTGCAGACCCGTGAGGATGACCACGGGGGCAAGAATTTCACCCAGCGCAACCTGCCATCCGCGCATCGGATACATCTTGAGAATGTCAATCCGTGGCAAATCCTGACGGAAATCGTGCCGCAGAAGTTGTGGACCCACCATCAACGACCACAAGATTAGCGTCGCCAAAAATGCATTCCCGACCAGCAGACAGTTCGAGCGTGTGGCCATGATCCACATCGTGATCCAAATGCCGGACAAGACCAGTCCCAGCGTGAACCACGTGCGCGACGTCAATCCATGGCCTGCGGCGATCAGGTTTTTCCACAGCAACGCGACAGATTGCCCGCCCACAGGCGCAAGTCTGAAGGGGGGACGTTTGCTTTTGGATTTTTCTCCTGTCCACTTCCAGTTGCCCGCATGTCCAACGGCGATTTTTTCCGCAAGTTGTTGCGAGGCTTCGACCGAAGCTTCTTCAAACGCCACATTGGAACGAATCACCCACCAGTAATGCGCCGCCAAAAGCAATAGCGCGGGCCAAAGCGTGTACAACATACCGGGCACGTCCGTCGCCAGTAATGGACGCATGATCAACCGGAACGGATAAAGCAAAAGCGGCACCGGTCCGGACACCAGCACTTGACACGCGTAATCCTTCACCGCGCCGAAGTTCACAAGCTGGCCGGTCACGAGCGGCGGCAACGTGCGCACCGCCCACAGGCCCACAATAGCCAGCCCGGCGAACAACAGCGCCAAAATCCCGAAACGGCGTTTCCGGGTCGAAAGGCCGCGATCCATCAGCATCGTCAGCGCGAATGACGCGCCGACGGAATGAAGGTTCAATGTCGAAAGAATGATCCAAAAGCCCGCTGCGCGGTAAAACGTCCATCCACCGGTACCCATGACCCTTGAAAGAAACGTGAGGAACAGCATGCTCAAAAGGATGCCGAACTGCCAGCGCAGCAGTTTGAAATGAATCAACCCGCGGCGTGTGATCGGCGCTGGAAACAGGAACGCCACTTCCGTCTCAGTGAACGTCAGCATCGCTCGCTTGCGCGGAATCAACCACATGAGCAACACGATCACCAGCAGAACCATGGCGCCAAGGGATTCGGCGAGGTGCGGATCGGACGGCCAGCCCCACGAGGGCAACGACTCCTTCAAGGAAACATTGTAACGGAATAGTTTGCGAATCAGGAAGAAATAGAAATACGAACCGATGATAATGAGACCGATGACATATACCGGCCTCTTGAATTGTTTGAGCATCTGAACGAGGCGGTTTCGCGCCTCGATGCATTGCAGGTAAAGCAGGGCTTTGATCATGGACCGTTTCCTGGTTCGCCAGTGGTGCGAAAGAAAATTTGTTCCATGGTTGCCTTCCCATCCTGGGTCGAATACTTCCGCACGATTTCGTCGAGCGTGCCATGTATCACCTTCTGTCCTTTTTTCAAAATCAGGACGTGGGAACAGATTTCGTGGACCCGATGCAACAGATGCGAACTGAAGACGATGGCAACCCCGTCTGCCGCAAGCATCATGATTTTGTCCTGCATCTGGCGGATGCCGTAGGGATCGAGACCGGTGAGCGGCTCGTCAAAGTAAAGTACTTTCGGTGAGTGCAACAGGCCACAGGCGATGGCGAGCTTTTGTTTCATGCCGCGCGACAGTTCGCCCGGCAGCTTGTCCGCCTTGTCTGCGATTTCGAGTTCCTCCAGCAGCCGTCGGCCGAGCGGTTCAAAGTTCACAACTTTGTAAATGCGGGCGACAAAGTTCAAGTGCTGCCAGACGGTCAGGTAATCAAACAGGCGCGGTTCGTCGTTGAAAAATGCCAGTTGCTTTTTTGCGGAAATCGGGGCGCGCGCGATGTCATGTCCGCAAACCCGAATCGTGCCGCGCGTTGGCGGCATGATGCCGGCAATGCAGCGGAGCGTGGTCGTTTTGCCGGCACCGTTCGGGCCGACCAAGCCCATCACCTCGCCGGGCTTGACGGTGAACGTTAGGTCATTCACCGCGACAAGGTCGCCATAAAGTTTCGTGAGCCCTTGGACTTCAATCATAATTAAACTGTGCCCGACAACCGGTCATCGCGGGCCAACTTAGCAATGACGTTCCGGAAGTAAACGCATAATTCGTCTTTCCTTTTCCTGTTCCGCTGCAAATTACTTTCGTCATGCCTCCAAGTGAAGAGCAAAAGCCGGATTTGTCCATGACGCCCAAGCCGCCCGGCGGATTACGCCGAAGAAGCCGCGGACGCCGGGGCGGACGCGGGCGTCGTCGGCCTGCCGCTCCGGTGCCGGCTGTCGAAGCAAGCGTGGAGAAGTCTGCGCCTGTCGAGCAAGTCGTGGAATCGCCGCGCCCGGTCGCATCCGAACCCAAGCGGGAGATCTCCGCGATCAGCCGGGCCATTGAGGAAGTGACGGAAATCATCGAGTCGCTCAAACACGTGCTGGATCAGATGGAAGAAGTGCTTGAACTGACCGAGGTGGCCGAGCGGCAGAAATTCGCTGACGAGCATGAAATCACGGCGCTCCGCCGTGCGCTTCATCAATTGGAGCGTCCGAGAAGTGGCGGGCAAAGGATTCAGTCGCATCGGACTTCGCAACGGTCGGAGGAACAGAACGAGTTGGAAGCGTAGAAAACTCAAAAGTGGGGCCAATGGTCGGGATTGAACCGACGACCTACGGTTTACGAAACCGTTGCTCTACCGCTGAGCTACATTGGCGTCCGTCTGACCCTCGCAAAGTAACGACGCCCCGTTCGCTCTGGCAAGAAGATTTGGTGAAGCGAATTCAACAACGAGCGTCTTGACGCGCGCCGCTCAGACTCACAATTTACCTTCGTACAACAAAGTCACGGTCCGAAAATTATGCCGATTTACGAATTTGCCTGTCCGAAATGCCGGAGGATTTTCAGCTTCCTCTCCAAGCGCGTGAATCCCGACCGCCTGCCAGCGTGCCCCAAATGCGGCAACAAAAAGTTGAGCAAGCAGGTCAGCCGGTTTGCCTCGCTTCGTGGTCTGAAAGAAGCTCCCGCCAAAAGCCAATCCACCGGCGATGAACCTCCGATGCCGAACTTCGACGATCCGCGCATGGAGCGGGCCATGATGGAAATGGAACGTGAGATGGAGCACATGGACGAAAACAACTCGAAACACATGGCCCACATGATGCGCAAAATGAAAGACATCATGCCGCCCGGTTCGATGCCAAAGGAACTGGACGTCGCCATCAAACGCCTCGAAGCCGGCGAAGACCCTGAGAAGATCGAGGAAGACATGGGTGACGTGCTCGGCGATTTAATGGGCGGACCCGAAGAAGAGGGCGGCATGGGTGGCGGTGGCGGTTACACGCGGGACAGCGGACTCTACGATTACTGACTGGCAGCGGTAAAATCTGCTTCGAAAAATCAGTGCGGGCCGATCAAACGGCTGCCATTCACAGCATGTGACAGAACATCGCGTCGCGGAGCTTCGGCTCGAACCACGTGCTCTTGGGCGGCATAATGCCGCCGGTGTCCGCAATCGTCATTAAATCCTCGATGCTCGTCGGATACATCGAAAACGCGCAGGCGCAATCGCCGCTGTTCACGAGCTTCTCCAATTCCGCCGCGCCGCGAATGCCACCGATGAATTGGATGCGCTGGCTCGTCCGCGGATCCGCGATGCTGAAGATTGGCGCAAGGACGTTTTTCTGGAGCAACGTCACATCGAGCTTTTCAGCGGCAGCGTTCGCGGCGGTGAATTGCGATTTGAAATTCAGCGTGTACCATTTGCCCTGTAAATAAAGCCCAAGCTCGTGTTTTTGTTTTGGCGCGGCAACTCCGGATTCAATTATCAAAAGGCTTTCCAGTTTTTTAAGCAATTGCTCCGGTGAATTTCCGTTCAAATCTTTCAGCGCGCGGTTGTAGGGCAGGATTTGCGTCTGACTGTGCGGAAAAATGACGCTCAAAAACCACGCGCTGTGGCCCGCGCCTTTGCGGCTTCGATAAACCCGCGCGGCAGCCGCGCTGCGGTGATGTCCGTCGGCGATGTAAAGATTGGGAATACGCGCGAACTCGGCTTCGATGAATTTGACGCCGGCTGCGTCGCTGATGTTCCATGACGTGTGCTGGACGCTATCTTTGGCAGTGAAATCCACGTCCGATTTCTCCGCGATTTTTTCCGCGACGAACCGGTCAATTGCTGGCACTGCGCGATAAACCAAGAACGCCGGGCCGGTTTGCGCGTTAAGCGTCTCGATGTGGCAGGCGCGGTCGTCTTCCTTGTCCGGGCGCGTGAGTTCGTGCTTTTTGATGACGCCGTGCAGGTAATCTTCACATCCAGCTACCGCGACGAGACCGATCTGACTGTGTTTGCCCATCACCTGCCGATAGAGATAAAAACACGGTTGTGCGTCCTGTCGCAGCGCGCCTTGGGCAATCAGGCGGTCGAAATTTTCCCTGCCTTTCGCGTAAACCTGCGGTGCGTAAAGGTCGGTGCCGGCGGGCAAATCAATTTCCGGTTTGCTGACATGCAGGAAACTGAGCGGATTGCCGGCAGCGATCTGACGGGCTTCATCCGACGACATCACGTCGTAGGGCAATTCGCAAACGCGCACTGCCAACTCCGGCTTTGGGCGGAGCGCGGCGAACGGTTTGATCGTGGCCATAGAGCGGCGGGAAGTTACGGGTCGCGTCGCCGGGTTGCACGAAAATTTTTCAACAGCGCAACGCAAATGCCGCCTGCAGACGATACATTCAGCCTTGTCGCGGAATCCGGTCTTACTTTGCCGCGCTCTTTGCGTCGAGCGGCAGCGACAAATCCGCGAAGCGAATCGTAGCAGCGGCTTCGGTGGCAACAATCGCGCCTCCGTTCAACTCAACCGCCGTGACTTCGCCCGGACTGCCTTTGGAGATTGTGAAAGTGAGCGTATCCGTTCCGCTGCCGGAGGTGTAGCCGGCCAATCCGCCGTCGCGCAACATCAGGCGCGGTTTGCCTTTGACTGTGACGTTCTCGCTGAAAACAAGAGCGATTTCGTTGTCCTGTGGACTGACGCGCTGGATCGTCGGACCGGACTTGCGTTCCGGGTCCCACTTTCCGCCAAAGGTCCATGCTGCTGTGATTTGCTCCGGCTTCGGCGCGCCGACTGCGGAAGCGAGGTTGTTCGAGAGCCACGCGTAATCACCGCCCTCGCGGTGGCAGTTCCAGAAATAGCTGCGCTCGCCCCAGATGTTCGACGCGTCGAGTTGATTGTTCCGCTTGATGTCGGCTTCGGTCGGCGTCGAACCGTCGAGCGGATAAATCACCCTGAACGGCGGTTTATCAATCATCGTTTTGGAAAACGTGCAATTGAGAAAATAAAACTGCGCGTCGTGATGATGACGCGCGAGATTCCAGCCGTTCGTGCCGTCGAACGTGCAGTTGCGCAGGACGAACTTCATGTCCTTGTCTTTGGAACCATCGTGCCAGACGGCGGCGGTGTCTTTCATTTCATAAAATGAGCAATGGGTCAGGTAACACCAGCCGCGCGGACAGACAAAATCCACCGACCCCTGAAGATGGCAGTTCGCTTGATAACACCGGCCGCGGTCGCCCCGCCAAAACGAAACCGTGTCCGCGCCGTGACTCAACACGTCGCAATTGACGACAACCGCACGGTCACCGCGTGCCGAGAATGGTGAACGCGTGCGGCCCGACTATGCCGGCGGTGTTTTCTGCGGTGAGATTCTCCAAGACAAAATCGTTGGCTTTGTTCAGGTTGATGACCGCCCGGCCAAGATCGTCCGGGTTCTTGGTAAAATCATCATTCAACTGCGGGAACTCGATGCGCGTGCCATTCCGGCTTTGCCCGCGCAACGTCACGAACGACGCATCCACCCGGATCTTTTCCTTGTAAACGCCATCCTTGATGAAAACGACAACCCGCTCGCGGTTGGTGCTTGGGATGGAAGCAACTGCCGCCTGAATCGTCTTGAAATCTCCGCTGCCATCGGCGGCAACGGTGATGTCGGGTTTCAGCGAAGCGGCCTTGAAAGTCGCGCATCCGCAACAGAGAAGGAGGCCTGCAACAAATAATCGGAAAAGTTTCATAAACCAAAAGTGTCGTCCGAAAATTTATGACACGAGAAAAAGAAAAAACGTTCTTGCGGACGTTTTTGTGCAAATTCGCCCGTGGTATTAGGTCATGCTCTCGCCCACTTGAAAACGGACGAAGCGATGGATGGTGATTTCATCGCCGAGCTGCTTGGCAACGGATGCCACGTGTTCCTTCACGCTGATTTCGGAATTCTTTTTTACGAAACCCTGTTCCATGAGGCAGTAGGTCTGGTAGAATTTTTCCAGCACGCCCTGGATGATTTTTTCCAAAGCTTGGGCCGGTTTGCCCTTGAAACGATCTGATTGCGCGGCGATTTCGCGCTCTTTTGCGATCACCTCGGCGGGCACTTGCTCGCGCGACACGGCGTAGGGATGGGCGGCAGCAATTTGCAGCGTGATGTCCTTGACGAGTTGCTTGAACTCGTCGGTGGCCACGGTGCTGTCCTTGCCCGCGCCGACTTCGACGAGGACGCCGACCTTCGCGCCGGTGTGAATGTAGGCGGCCACGAGGCCGTGGCCGCTGACTTCCATGCGCGCGTGCCGGGCGATCTTGATGTTCTCACGAATCTTGGCCACGATGGCTTCGCGGTCGGCTTCAAGGTTTACGTTTGCATTCGCGGCAATTTTTTTTGCCAGGTCATCGCAAAACACACGGAACATATCATTGCGGGCCACGAAGTCGGTTTCGCAATTGACTTCGACGAGCACACCGAGCCGGCCACCGGGGGCGATGTGTTGTGCGATGACGCCTTCCTTGGCTTCGCGCATCGCTTTCTTGGCGGCGGTGGCGGCGCCCTTTTTGCGCAGGATGTCCACGGCGGCGCTCATGTCGCCTTTGGCCTCCACGAGCGCCTTTTTGCATTCCATCATGCCTGCGCTGGTCATTTCGCGAAGTTTCGCCACTGCGGCGGGAGTAATTTCTGCCATAAAATTTGTCAGTTGTTGAGAGTTAACAGTTGAAAATCAGCAAAGACTCGAAAAGCCCGATAAAATCCAGCTATGCCTGCGGAGCCGCCTCGATTGCGGTGGGCGCTGCTTCCGCCGGTGGCGGCGTCGCCATGGCGACCGCGCTTTCTTCGATTGGCTGGCGGCGGGCGTGTCTGGCCTCAAACTCCGCCTTGGCCTGCGTGATGGCCTGACCGAATGTCACCAGAATCATGCGCACGGAGCGGATGGCATCGTCGTTGCCCGCGACGGGGTAGTTCACCAGGTCCGGGTCACAATTCGTGTCCACAATGGCGACGATGGGGATTTTGAGCCGGCGCGCTTCCGCCACGGCGTTGTGCTCGCGTTTAATGTCCACGACGAACATCGCCGCAGGGAGACGGTCCATCGTGCGAATGCCGTCGAAATACTTGTGCAGCCGGTTGGCCTCGCGCCGGATGGTGGATTGCTCCTGTTTGCCGTAGGCGGCGAGAGCGCCGCTGGTTTCCATTTTTTCGATTTCTTTCAAACGCTCGATGGAACGTTTGATGGTGCTGAAATTGGTCAACGTGCCGCCGAGCCAGCGTTCGGTCACGTAAAACTGGCCGCATTCCTTGGCGGTTTCCCTGACGGCCTGCTGGGCTTGTTTCTTGGTGCCGACAAACACCACGCTGCCGCCTTTGCGCACGGTTCCCGCCAGGAAATCGCAAGCCGTCTCCAACTGCGCCAGCGTCTTGCCGAGGTCAATGATGTGAATGCCGCTGCGCGCGTCGAAGATGAAAGGTTTCATCTTGGGGTTCCAACGCCGCGTCTGGTGTCCAAAATGGACGCCCGCTTCCAATAATTCCTTTACGCCAATACTAAGCACAATTTTCCTTTGGTTGAGAATCCGCCGAAGCGGACCATCCCGCGGAACACGGGATTGAGTTCAATGTTGTTGTGGCCGCCTGCACCCACACGGGCACGGGCAAATTCAAGCCGTTCACCCATTCTCCGCCGAGCGGCCAAGCCGCTTTTTCCGACGGAAAGGACGGGCAAAATAGCAGATTTAACTGGTGGGGCAACTGCTATTTTTGAGCAATTTTGGCGCGTTGCTGTCAAAATTTGACCAAATCCGCGACTTGCGGGGTAGTGTCCCGATTTGAGGTTCTCGGCAATGACCCAATTTTAGCGTGAGGAGAATCTCCCCCTGCAACTTCTTCAACCGATAAATTTCCGTAAATCGTAACTTGCTCTTTATTCGGTAATTTGCTTAAATCTTGGGTGTTTTTTTCCATAGCTGATCCTGGAATTTTTGGGGTTGGCATGAGTCTTTGCGTTGCGAGGACTCGAATCTCTCCGAAACACTACCACAAGTTTCAAAGTTCAAAGTTCCCCTCGACGCGCGAGCAATCGCGCGTCCCGGTGTGCTTTTGAACTGGCCGCGTGGTAGTGCCTCGGAGAGAGTGCGCTGGGCGCGCATTTTCTTCTTACGCTTTTGGTGAGAATTCACAGAGATGCTGCTTGAATGCCATCGAAAGCGAACATGAGTCAAGGATAAGGGGGAGATTCGAGTCCGGGCAAAATGCTCGGATAACAACCAACAAACCGAAACGACCATGAAAGCCATCAAACAAATCATTGTGAAAATGGCAGTGGGTTGTGTTCTCGCCCTCGGCCTGATTACGAACGTTCACGCGGAATCATATTATTCTGCCAAAGACCCGGACATCGCTCCTTTACCATTCAACCCGCATCCGGAATGTCCTGTCACGCAGGTAAGTCCGGGTATCTATGTTGTAGATGACACCGCCATCCCGGATACTCCTGAACAAGTCGCCGCCAGAAAGTTAAGGCAGACTGCCGCCCAAGAGGCCAAATTGGTTGACCCGCAAGTTGCTCACGCTACAACTGTTCTTGCAGAGCGAGAGCGTTATCAAAAAGAATTTGCGCCATGGGTGATTCAGAACATTCAAGCGTCAGATGGCGGGATGCTTACTACAGAGGTGCTTGACAAGCAAAGAAAGGATGGCTTGCTCGCTTTGTCAACCAACATTTACAACGACTCGTTGGTGCAACACGCGGCAGTGGCAAACTTTGTGGAAACCAATGCCATTGGAATGCCTGCCAATTGGCTGGATGCCAATGGCAATCCGATGCTGATAGATCACCTTGATGACAACGGCTCCGCCGCGATCAAAGGACTGTTCAATCTTGAATCGGCGCAGACGGTAAGCGCACAGAAACTGTGGCCGGGCGGAACCAGCGGTTTCAGCATCAATGGCACAAATGTTCTCATGGGTGAATGGGATGGTGGCGATGTTCTCACCAACCATGAGGAGTTCGCGCAAAATGGCTCTCGCGTAACTTTGATAAATGGAGGCAGCGGCCAAGGATTGAATGACCATGCAACGCATGTGTGTGGAACGATGGCTGCCTGGGGAATTTTCAATCTGGCCGAAGGTTTTGCCAATCGCGGCAAAGTGATCGAAGGATATTTCGGAAATGACATCATTCAGATGCCGGTTGTTGCGGCAACGAATGCATTGCGTGTTTCGAATCACAGCTATGGTTATAATTGGGGATGGTCAATTTATCCGGTTGGCACGAATCAGTGGGGCCTTTGGAGCGGGGATGTGACCATCAGCACCAATCAGGACTGGCATTTCGGTTTTTATGACAGTGTTGCGAAAACCAATGACCAGATTATTTACACAGCGCAGACTTACCTGCCCGTTTTCGCGGCTGGGAATGAACGAGGTGTCGGCCAACATGGACCGGACAGTCAGCCGGTTTTGCATTGGGAGTATTCAAATGGCGTTCCGTATCAAACCACCCACATTCGTCCGCTCAACGATGCCAATAACGGCGGGTTCAACACCTTGGGCTCCTATTCGGTTTCAAAAAACGCGCTGGTGATCGGTGCCGACAATGGCAACACCAATGGATACACCGGCACAAACAGCGTCGTCATGTCCTATTTTTCCAGTTGGGGACCAACGGCGGATGGACGCATCAAACCTGACATCTGCGCCGATGGAGTCAACATCTGGTCATCCGTTGCGCAAGGAACCAATATTTACCAGCAGCTTTCGGGAACCAGTCAGGCAACGCCAGCAGTGACCGGAACACTGGGCTTGATGGTCGGATTATACCAGCAACTTTACCCGACAAACGCCCCACTGCTCTTGGGCAGCAATGCGCCGTTATCTTCCACGTTACGAGGCATCGTGATTCACACCGTGGACCAAACTGGTGGCGCGCCGGGACCCAACTACACGTTTGGCTGGGGCCAGCTGAATGCGCTGTCTGCCGCCAATTTGATTTCAAACAGCTTTGCCAGCGGTTCGATTCCTTTCATCAAAGAAGTTCGTTTGGTCAGTGGCGACTACGTTCAATTCCCGGTTGTTTTGACAAACAATAAACCTTTCAAAGCGACCATCACGTGGACAGACCCGCCCGGAACTCCGACATCGCCGAAACTCAATCCCACGAATCATATGCTAGTAAACGATCTCGACCTTCGAATCACGACGCCGAGCGGTGCGACTAACTTTCCGTGGGTGCTCAATCGAAATTCGCCGACAAACGCCGCGACGACTGGAGACAACACGGTGGACAATGTGGAACAGGTTTCTATTCCCAATCCGACCAATGGAACCTATCTCGTCCAAATCACGCACAAGGGAAATTTGGTGAATGACCAAGGGCAAACGAGTTACCAAAACGTCTCGATTATGCTGTCCGGCAACATCGCACAGCCGCCGATCTTGCCAAATATCACGTCCATCGCCGCCATTACAAGTTCCAACACCACGGCGTTAGCATGGTCATCCGAGGTGGGACGAGTGTATCGGGTGCAATATGTGGATGCACTTTCATCATCCAACAATGTGTGGCAATATACCAGTAGTGAACTGAGTGCCACGAAGACGAACACAGCAGTTACACTTGACGTGACCGGAGTGACCAACCGGTTCTATCGAGTTGTTCAAGTGCGATGAGCCAATCGGTAAACAAGCGGATCAGCCAGTGCCGGCTTGTGTCGGCACTGGCATTAGCTTTGGTTTGCTTAAAGCCGGATGTGAGCGCACAAAGTATTGTTTATACGCGCTTGTCCACACCCACTAACATTCCTCACGTTTTTCCCGAAGATAATTTGGGCATGAGATTATTGGCCGAGTTCCCCGAAAGCTGGGACATGATCATTGATGAACAAACGCAGTTTACTTTTGTTTCGGGGTCTGGATTCGATGTAATTCCATCATCACAGAACGCGCTAATTGCTGTCCCGGTTGACGCATTCGGTGCAAACTTTGCCATTCCCCTAACGAACGGGCAGGCAATTGGACCTGATGCCGCTGGTTACACTTGGATCGCCAGCGAGTCTGTCGGTGGATCAACTCTTGCGGATAGTCGCGCCAGCGACGAAATCGGCAATCCGTATCTAATCGGCGGTCTTTTTGCCTATGTCGAGTCAGCCTACGTCGGCCTTCAATTTCAGCAGGATGGCAATACTTACTACGGCTGGGCAGACGTTGGCGCTCCCTATCCTACTTTCAATGGCGGTTGGATTTACTCTTACGCTTACGAAACTTCACCTGACATACCCATTAAGGCCGGACAAATCAGCGAGCCGATTTATTTCGAGGCGACTTTCAACGGCGGCAATGAAGTGCCGCCTAACAAAAGCCCTCACTCCGGCACTGGCACGTTTGTCCTTGAAAGCTACGTTGACGGATACAAATTGTCCTACAATCTTCAATTGGATGGCGCTTTTCAGCCCACGTCTGCCGGAATTTTCGGCCCGGCGAATCCATGCTTAACCTCCTCTCACTTGATCGCCAGTTTAGGTTGTTATAGCATTTCCAATCTCCCGCCGCCTCCGTTTCCGCCAATCGGTCCGGTCGTGTTTGATCTTCAACGGTCCAAGCCGATTTTATTTCCGCCCAGCGTCTTGGTTTATAGCGGCCAAATCACTTTGACCAGCAACCAAGTCGCTGAATTGCTGATCGGAGAACTTTACGTCAATTTCAAATCCGCCAAATATCGGCAGGGCGAACTGCGCGGAGAAATCTGGCCGATTGCGCCGATTCAATTCTCCGCAACCTTGCGCGCGCGCGGTGAATCTCCGCGCAAACCAGGCGTGCAATGTGGCGAGGCAACCTTCACGCTTTCCGGCGCGACGCTGACAGGCAACGTGGCGTTGGACACAAACATCTTCTGGAATTCGATGGGCATTTATGCTTCGCCCATTGTCTTGCCGAAAACCTTGGTGGCCACGCTGACCAATGTTTTTGGTGTTTTGATTCCCGATGGCGGTTTCCCGGGACATCTCGATTGGCCCGGCTTGCCGGGGCAAGTCCTTTATCCTGAATGGGCGACGTTGACGGACAAACAGGTCAGCCAAATCAAGCGCGGAGAATTTTATATCAACGTCCTCACGTCTCGCTTCCGGTTCGGGGTAATTGGCGGGCAAATCTTACAGACAGAATGAAAAACAGTGGGCGATGAGGGCATTACTACTTGCGGTGGACAATTGCCCTGAAGAGCGACTATCTTCCCCGAAATCGTTATGGCGCAGTTCCCGAACTCAGCAGAACCGACTCCAGCCGAACTCGGTTACTCCATGCCGGCGGAGTGGGAACGGCATGAGGCCACGTGGCTTGGCTGGCCGCACAATCCAAGCGACTGGCCCGGCAAGCTCGATACCATCCGTTGGGTTTACGGCGAAATGGTGCGCAAGATTTCTCCGGGCGAAGTTGTCCGCATTCTCGTCCGGGACAAAGCCGAAGAAAAGCTGGTGCGGCACTATCTGGCGCAAGCCGGTGCGGATCTGAAAAACGTCCGATTCATCGTGCATCCGACGAATCGCAGTTGGACGCGGGATAGCGGACCAATTTTTGTCAGACGAAGAAATTCGAAATTCGAAATTCGAAATTCGAAATTTGAGACCGCCATCGTTCATTTTCATTTCAATGCCTGGGCCAGACACGATGACTGGCAGAAGGACCGCAAAGTGCCGGAGATTGCGGCGCGAATGTTGCGGAAGAAACTTTTTCACGCCGAACATAACGGCAAGGCGTTCGTGCTCGAAGGCGGCGGCATTGACGTGAACGGTCGCGGCACGCTGCTCACGACCGAGCAATGCTACCTCGATACAAAAGTCCAGGTGCGCAATCCGGGATTGTCACGCGAGGATTATGATGCGACGTTCAAAAAATATCTCGGCGTGACGAACGTGTTCTGGCTGGTTGCCGGCCCGGTCGGCGACGACACGCATGGACACGTTGACGACATTTGCCGTTTCGTGAACGCGAAAACTGTCGTGCTCATCAAGGAAACGAATAAACACGACATCAATTACAGACCGCTTGCCAAAAACTGGGAACGCATTCGGGATTTGCGGCTCGAAAACGGCTCAAAACCAGAAGTCGTGCCGCTGCCAATGCCCGCGCCGATTCACTTCAACGGTCGCCGGTTGCCAGCAAGCTACGCGAATTTTTACATCAGCAACGCCGCCGTCATTGTCCCGACGTTCAACGATCCAAACGACCGCATCGCGCTTGGCACACTGGCCGAGCTTTTCAAAGACCGGCCGGTCGTTGGCATTCACGCCGTTGATTTGGTGCTCGGTCGCGGCTCATTGCATTGCCTGACACAGCAACAACCGCGATGATGCCGGCCATTTATCCGTAAATATTGATGAACGAAATGTGCAAATTACAATTTAATCTGACCGATGTTATGAATCGCATGACATTAATCGCCGTGACTGTCGGCGCACTGTTGATCTGCGGGCTGGTCTTTGCCCAGACGGGCGAAACGATCGGTGAATTGCGCAAGGGACAGGCAGCCATGGGCGACTGGACAACCGACGCGCCCGGCGTGCGTCGTCTCATTACCGTTGCCGATTTGCCAAAGCCCTACGCCACGAAATCCAGCGACAACGGGCCGCATCTCGTCCCGCAACCCGCTGGAACATGGCCGAAAGTGCCGAAAGGATTTACGGTTGACCTCCTCGCCGAAGGTCTGAGCAATGCCCGAAAAATCATCGCCGCACCCAACGGCGACCTGTTTATCGCCGAGAGTGGTCCCGGTCGCATCAAAGTGTTCCGCCAGGGGAAAGATGGCAAAGTGACCAGCACCAACATTTTTGCCGAACACCTCCGCCAGCCATTCGGCATCGCCTTTTATCCGCCCGGCCCGAATCCAAAGTTCGTTTACGTCGCCAACACGGATTCTGTCATTCGCTTTCCCTACCAGAACGGCGACCTTCAAACGCGTGGCGCCGAGGAAATGATCGTCCCCGACATTCCGGGCGGCGGTCGTTTGCGCGGCGGCGGGCATTGGACGCGCGACATCGTCTTTAGTCTCGACGGCAAAAAGATGTTCGTCTCCGTCGGTTCACACTCCAACGTCAACGATGACGCGCAGGAAAAAAACCGAGCCGATGTCCTGCAATACAATCCCGACGGCACCGGCTTCCGCATTTATGCGTGGGGCATTCGGAATGCCGTGGGGCTGGCCATTGAACCGCAGACTGGCGAATTGTGGGGCTCGGTCAACGAGCGTGACGCCTTGGGCGATGACCTTCCGCCGGATTACATCACGCGCATTCAGGAAAATGGTTTCTACGGTTGGCCGTGGTATTACATCGGCAACCATCAAGACCCCCGCCATACCGGCAAACATCCCGAACTCGCGGGAAAAGTCATCGTGCCGGACGTGCTGCTGCAAGCCCACTCGGCCTCATTGTGCATGACGTTCTACACGGCCACACAATTCCCCGCCCAATATCGCGGCTGCATTTTTGCCGCCGAACACGGCTCGTGGAATCGCGCCCGCCGCACCGGTTACAAAATCATCTGCGTCCCGATCCAAAACGGGAAATCCAGCGGCGAATACGACGATTTCATGACCGGCTTCGTGACTGACTTCGCCGACGTTTGGGGCCGGCCTGTTGGCGTGACGGTGGACAGCCAGGGTTCGCTCCTTTTGGTGGATGACGGGGCAAACAGGATATGGCGCATCCGTTATACCGGAGCGTCGGACGCGACACCATCGCGATAATTCCGCCAACGCCATCTTGGCACGCAGTCACCGGATGATTTCGAGCTTCACCGGGGCAAGTCCGCTCTTGACCATCTGCAATTCCTCAGCAGCAGCCAGTGATAGATCAATCACCCGGCCTTCCACAAACGGCCCGCGATCGTTGATGCGCACAACGACAGAGCGGTGATTTTCCGTGTCAGACACTTTGACAATCGTGCCGAATGGCAGACTGCGATGCGCGGCGGTCAGTTGGTGCATGTCAAAAATCTCGCCACTCGCAGTCGGTTTGCCCTGATAAGCATCAGCGTAAAACGAAGCCGGGCCAACTTCTGCCGCGGATGTTGGAGGCGGGGCTTGCAGGAAACCCGTGTCGGTGGCGGCAGGCGAAGCGTTCCCGGATGACAGCGCGATGAGAAACAGCGCAACGCCCAACTCGCACGCAAACGCGACTCCGGAAGCCAATGGCAGACGTTTCATCATTCGCAATTTCAAGGTTGGCAACTGCCAACCACTTTAGACACAAAGTAAAGCTTGGAACACTGTTAAACTATGGAGCACGCCATAAGTTTCATCGGAAAATGAAAAATGCAATAAACCTGACACCACACCGGTCGAAAGATGGCAAGAGCGAAGCTGCAATGGCCGACACGAATGGTCAGTCCGTTTTGTCGCTATCGTCAAATCGGCGGGCAACATAAAAACAGCCGGCTGCGACGAGTATTGAAACCACCGCGATGATTTGTGCTTGCGTGCCGGGCTGTTTCAGGTCGTCGGAGAATTGTTCGACTACCAGCCCCATTTTGCCGTAGAGCTGACCCATCTGCCGCTTTTGCGCTCTGTCGAATCCCACCATCGAAAAGTCGTCCATCACGTTCGGAGAGCGAGTCCCAAGCCAGTAAACAATGCCCGCGCCGGCAATTCCAAGCACCAGCACGATGATGCCGATCATCCTGAGCCGTGCGGCCCGTTTGGAGGATGAAACCGGACTGTTTTTTTTGTCATTCGGTGTCATGGCGCAAAGCGTTCTACGTTTCTGGCCAGTGTAACACAAGCCCGCAGTGAGTGGGCGATACGATTTCAAACAATAAAATGGTAGGGAAAGCGCGCTGCGCTGTCCGGACGCCGCAGGCGGCGTCCCTACCGCAAACTTTATCGTTGTCCAGCGAGTTGCCGGATTGCCAATCCGGTCAGAACCGGCAATGATATTCGCCAATGAAACACAATTCATATTTTGACGGGAAAGTTCAGAGCCTGGCCGTGAATACAACTGAAGGTCCGGCCACGACAGGCGTCATCGAGCCGGGCAAATACACTTTCAAGACCGACTGCGAAGAGCACATGCACATCATTGCCGGCACGTTGAAGGCAAAATTGCCGGGCGCCGCGTGGCAGGCGTTTTCCAAGGGCCAGTTCTTTGTGGTTCCGGCAAAGGCGTCGTTTGATGTCGAAGCCGCAGCCGACGTGGCCTACATCTGCTATTACAAAAAGTAGAAGCCCCGACAGGACTGGAGGTCTGATGGAATCGTTGGCTACAAAGATTTCGCTCCTGACGGAGCTGACTTCGGCAACGTGCTCAACGGGTCGAACACAAATTCTTTGAACGAGTCATCGGGCACAATGAAAAGGTTAAACCCAAAAACCTGCTGATGCCGTTTCGCAAAGTCTGTCGGTCAATGCGCCGCATACTGCCATTGGTCGGCGGCTTCCATCACTGAACGCGGGCTGGCGCTGTTCAGCCACGCCCGCGCCTCCGCGTCGTCGCGCAGATACGCGTCCCAGAACGCCGTGGAAAGTGCGAGAATGACGCGATGATGGTTTGGGTTGCGCGGCGCCTGGTCGGCCGGCAGTGCGCGGTCAATGAACACGGAATGTTCCGCATTGTTCAAGACCACTTCATACTTCGGTGCGAGCTTGAGATTCGGGTAAACCGAGAGGCGGGATGCCACGGTTTCATTGCCGATGGATACCACGTCCTTCGTGCCGGTCATCAACATCCACGGAATTTTCACCGCGCCAAATGCCGTGGCCGCGCTGCCGGCCTTTGGTGAACTGGGGCTGAACGCAATCGCCTCCGTGATGCGCGGGTCGGTGAATGTTTGTCCGGTGACGGCCAGGGTCTCGCCGCTGACGGCCTCGGTCGTGATCGCGCCGAACGAATGGCCGGACATCCCGACCCTTTTCAAATTCATCCGGCCCGACAGTGGAGAATTCGTCTCTGCGTTCCAAATCCCAAGTTGGTTCAACACCGCGGGAACATCCTGCACGCGCAGCAGAAAATTTTCCAGCGACGCCGAGCGGGCCAAGTCCAGCATGATTTCGTCCGCGGGTTTGCCTTTCCAAACTGAATCATCGCTGCCGGGATGCTGCATGAAAGACGGCGACATAGCCGCGCCCCGCCCAATGTTCGCCCATGAACTTGCTGCCCTCGCGGTTGCCGCCCAGCCCGTGGCTGAACAGGACGACCGGCATCGCCGCAGTATTCGTCGGCAGATAAACGCGCACCGGAATGTCGCGGTTGCGCGCCGCGTCATGCACGGTCAGGTCCACGATTTTCGGCGGAACGGCGCTGACGGCCAGCGGATCATAACCTTGCGCTTCCGCCGCAACGGAGGATGCCAGCGCCAATATGAAGGAAATGTTGAACAATGCTTTTATTTTCATGCCTTCCAGACGATAAAAATGACGGAAATGTTACAGTTCATTCAAAAAGCCCGCGCGCGCAACGCCGGCAGAGCGCTCAACGGGTCGGGCACAAATTCCTTGAAGGAGGTCCTCAGGCATGACTTTGAATTGAAATTAAATCAACTCACCCGAAGACTCGAATTTGAAGAACTCAGGATCAATATCAAGTAAGTGAACCTGACGACGTGAAATGCCAATGCCAAATTTAACCATTGTTTCGGAAATAGCATCGCCATCAAGAAGAAGAATTGTAATCGCTCCTTTCTTGATGGAAGCAGCTTCTGCATCTTTCGTGAATTTAGCAGTGGTCAGAAAAACGCCATGGTCAAAATCTCCCTGAATCGCTCCACGAAATTTATCTATTTCAGGACGACCAACCGGATTTTGAGTCCATCTTTTCGCCTGGAAAGCTGAACGTATATTAACGACACCTTGCCGGAACTGACCGTGCCCATCGATTCCTCCATCTGGCCCGCCAGTTGTTACTTCCAGTTGTTGGTACCCGAGCAGTTGTAAAAATGAAACACAGAATTGTTCGAACTCTTTAGCTTTTAATCCTTTCAATTCAGCAATAATGCGATTTTTTACTTCGGTTTCGTTTTGGTATACTAAATCTTTTAGAGTCAGCGACTGTGTTGCAGGTTGGAAAAGTTCTGCAACTGGTTGTTTAGTGACGGACTGAATTTTGAAGCGCTCGCGTCCTTTGTTTGTAATTTTCCAAACTCCACGTGTTGTACCATCAATCTCTCCGATTTCGACTAAGCCTTGCCTGCACCATTGGATGAGATTATGCCATTTGAAAGTTGCCGGACTGCTCGGAAGTTTTGCGACTAAATCTTCCTCGGTTAGTTGAGAAAAATGCGCTGTAACCTTTGGATAAATTTCTTTTGGTTTTCCCGAGCCGCCAAGCTCAATGAGTGTTTTTAGCAGCGGAACTTCGATTTCATATTGTTTTGGAAATGCCATAATTGCCTCCGGCTAACTTTTGTGTGCTTCTTTCGCCCATACGTCTTTCAGGGTAATCGTCCGGTTAAAGACGAGGCGCGAGGCGTCAGGCGTGAAGCTTGAGTCCTTGTCCAATGCGAAATAGGCGAGGCGCTCGAACTGATACCGCAATTCTGACTTCGCGTCTTTCAGGCTCGGTTCGCATTTCGCCCTCACCACTTCAAGCGAGTGTGGATTCAAGAATGACTTGAAGTCGCCGCCGGCGTCGGGTTCGGGCACGGTAAACAGGCGATCGTAGAGGCGCACTTCGGCGTCAATCGCGTGTGGAGCGCTCACCCAATGGATCGTGCCTTTGACCTTGCGGGCGGAGGTCGCGCCGCCAGTCTTGCTGTCGAGATCGGCAGTGCAGCGTAGTTCGACGATCTTGCCGGCAGCGTCCTTCACCACTTCGTCGCACTTGATGATGTAGGCGTATTTCAACCGCACTTCGCCGCCGGGTTTTAGGCGGAAGAATTTCGGTGGCGGTACTTCCTTGAAATCGTCCTGCTCAATGAACAGTTCGCGGCTGAACGGAATCTTCCGTTTGCCCGCGCTCTCGTCCTCAGGGTTGTTTACGGCGTCGAGTTCCTCGGCCTTGCCTTCGGGATAATTCGTGATGACAACCTTGATCGGTCGCAGCACAGCGAGCCGTCGGAGCGCACGTTTGTTCAAATCTTCACGGATGGCAAACTCGAGCACGGCTACATCGGTGATGCCGTTGTATTTCGTGATGCCGATGTTGTAGGCAAAGGCGCGCAAGGCTTCCGCCGTGACGCCGCGACGCCGGATTCCACTGATCGTCGGCATGCGTGGGTCGTCCCAGCCGGAGACGAGTTTTTCGTTCACGAGCTGCATGAGTTTGCGCTTGCTCATCACGGTGTAACCGAGCGCGAGCCGGGCGAATTCGTATTGGTGCGGCAGCGGTCGCGGCAAATCGAGGCTTTCCAGAATCCAGTCGTAAAGCGGGCGATGCACCTCGAATTCCAGCGTGCAGATGCTGTGCGTGATGCCTTCGATGTAATCGCTCAAGCAGTGCGCGAAATCATACATCGGGTAGATGCACCATTTGCCGCCGGTGTGATGATGCTCGGCGTGGCGGATGCGGTAGATCAGCGGGTCGCGCATCCAGATGTTCGGCGCGGTGACGTCAATTTTCGCGCGGAGCGAGCACTTGCCGTCGGGAAACTCGCCGTTTTTCATGCGCGTGAAAGAGGTCGAGATTTTCCTCGATGCTGCGATTGCGGAACGGGCTTTCCTTGGCGTTGCGGCGATATTCGTCGGTTTCGTCCGGCGTCAGATCGCAGACATAGGCTTTGCCTTTTTTGATAAGCGCGACGGCGTATTCGTAAATCTGGTCGAAATAATCGGAAGCGTAGAAAGGCTCAAGGCAGCGAAATGGTTCGCGCCAGTCCGCGATCGATGCGAATTTCGGGGCGATGTGCGGGGGAGGATCGGATAGGCGAAGATAAAAATCCGGTTTCCGTTGCTCGTGATGGTTTCCGGCGTTTCGCCTTTGGGCTTCAAGCCAAAATGTTCGTCCGCCCAACCGCTGATAAGCCAGTTCACGTCCTCGATAATGGAGTCCACATATTCGACGTCTTCCTTGGTCGGGTTGGTGTCGTCCATGCGGAGGTTGCAAATGCCGCCGAACTCGCGCGCGATGCCGAAGTTCAGGCAAATACTCTTGGCGTGGCCGATGTGCAAATAACCATTCGGTTCAGGCGGAAAGCGGGTATGAATGCGCGGATACTTCTTCTCCTCGACATGTTTGGCAACAATGTCGCGGATGAAATCGGACGGTGCCGGTGCATCCGGCATGGGGGTGGATTGTGCTCATGGCTTTACTTTGCCTTGAGCCAGCGTTTTATTCTTGGCGCGCGATTCCTCAGCCAATTTCACTTTGAATCGGTCGAGTTTTTTCTGCAAAGCCGCGTCGTTCACGCCGAGGATTTGCGCCGCAAGAGTCCGGCATTTTTCGCCGCGCCAATGCCGACCGTCGCCACCGGCACGCCCGGCGGCATTTGAACGATTGAAAGCAGCGAGTCCAGTCCTTTGAGTGATTTGCTTTCAATCGGCACGCCGATGACCGGCAGCGTCGTGAACGCCGCCGTCACGCCCGGCAAATGCGCCGCGCCACCCGCGCCGGCGATGATGACGCGCAGACCGCGTTGGCGCGCTGACCCGGCGTATTGCTCCAAGTCGCGCGGCGTGCGATGCGCCGAAATGACTTTCGCTTCCGAGACGACACCGAATTCGCTCAGCGCATCGGCGGCGGTTTTCATGGTGGGCCAGTCGGAATCGCTGCCCATCAAAATGCCAACGGTAGGTTTGGATTTTTTCTTCATCGTGATTTCAAATTCGATTTGGCGGCTGCATTACCGCGCCGCAGTGGTATAAATAATCTGTGCCCATTTGGAAATTAAAAACGGGCGACTCGCCAATGAATGGATTGCGACAAATCACTGAATTTCTGGCGCTGCGGCGGAACACATCGCTGCTGCTGGTGGCGCTGGTGCTGGCGGGCACAGGCGAAAAACTCTGGCTCGCCTTCGCGCCCGAAGTATCTCCAGACGCTTGGCGCGGGCGTGTTCATCATCGGATTGTTCGATGCACTTCAGACGCTGCTCGGCGCAGTTTACGCATATCCCGGCGGCTGGCTGACGGACCGCTGGGGACAACGCCGGTCATTGCTTTTCTTCAGCGCTATTTCGCTCGGCGGATATCTGCTGGTGTTGTGTGGCAACATTGGCTGGCGCTGCTGCTGGGCTCGTTTCTGTTTCTGGCGTGGAGCGCCTTGGCTTGCCGACGACCTTCACGGTCGTGGCCACGTCGCTCAAGCGCGCATCAGCACACGATGGGCATCGGCGTGCAATCCATGGTGCGCCGCGTGCCGATGATGGTCGGCCCGCTGCATGGGCGGCTGGCTGCTCACGCGCTTCGGCTGGGCTGACGGCGTGCAATACGCGCTGGCTGCTTTGCATCGGCGCTGAGTCTGCTGACAGCGGCGTTCCAGTGGTTCATGTTCGAGCCAGGCGTAGGAAGGCGGGCTCGCGCGGTCTCAAGAACTGAACTGGCCAGCCGGGACGCTGTCAACTTCTTCACGGTGGTGAGATCTTTCACGCCTGCGTCTGCGCGAATTGCTGGTGAGCGACATCTTGATCCGGTTCTGTGAGCGCATCCCATACGCGTGGGTCATCTTATGGGCGATGGACCACGCCGGGTTGAACGCGCAGCAATTCGGTTATCTCGTCGCCATTCGAGATGGTCACGGCAATGGTCTGCTACATCCCGGTGGCGCACTGGCGGACAAATACGGCCGGCGGCCGTTCGTGCTGGTGACGTTCGTGTTCTTCACGCTGTTTCCGGTGTCGCTGATCTGGGCGACACAATTTCGGCTGGCTGGCGTTTGCGTTTGTCGTGCGCGGGCTGAAGGAATTCGGCGAACCAGCGCGCAAGGCGCTGATCATCGGCGAGGCCGCGCCGGAACTGCGGGCGCGAACTTATGGCGCGTATTATTTGATCCGCGATTGCGCGGTGACGACCGGTTCGTTCCTCGGCGCGTGGCTGTGGAGCATCAGTCCGCGCGACGAAATTTCATTGGTGCGGCAATCTGCGGAGCGCTTGGCACGGTTTGGTTTTGGTGGTTCGTGTATCGGCGGCCCTTGCAAGCGGAATTGACGCGGGAAAAATAGCGTGCAGAATGCGCTTCGAGCGCTATGACGACGGCGAACAAAATCACCATCCTGCGGATTCTCCTGATCCCATTTTTTGTCGTTGAGATGCTTTACTACGTCAAGAACGGCAACGAAGCGCATCGGCTGGCTGGGGTTGCTGACGTTCGGTGTCGCCGCGTTTCTTGACGGCGGTGGACGGCTACATCGCGCGCCGCTACAACCAGCGCAGCGAATTGGGCGCGATCCTTGATCCGCTCGCCGACAAATTGCTGCTGGTGTCCGGCGTGGTGCTGCTGAGCTTTGATCACGGGCCGTACCTGGGCCAGATCCCGTTGTGGCTCACGGGCACGATCATCGGGCGCGACCTTTTGATTCTGATTGGCATGGTAGTCATTCAAATCACCGTGGGCAAGGTCGCCGTTTGTCCGCACATTATCGGCAAGGCGGCGACGGTGCTGCAAATGGTCACTGTGTTATGGGTGTTGTTGAAGTGGAATGAAGGGTGGGGTGCAAGCCTGACGGACGTTTGGGCCGTGGGCGCGGCGGTGTGCACGGGCGTTTCGGGCCTGTTTTACGTTTGGGACGGCGTGCGGCAATTGAGTTCGCATCCCACAAGTTCGCCCACCGTTCCCGATCATCCTGAAATTTAGCGGGCGGGTTGCGCGCCGCCAAAACTGCGTTAACCTTTCGTCTAAACCAGACGAACATGGCAACCGAATTGAAACTCAAGTTGAAGGAAGGCGATCTCGCGCCGGAATTTTCAGCGGCGACCAATGGTGGCGCGACCGTTTCGCTTTCAGATTTCAAGGGCAAAAACGTCATCCTGTATTTTTATCCGAAAGACGACACGCCGGGATGCACGAAGGAAGCGTGCGCGTTCCGCGACTATTTCGCCGAGTTCAGAAAGAAGGGCGCGGTGGTGCTGGGTGTGAGCATGGATTCGGTGAAGTCGCACGACAAGTTTGTCGAGAAATTCAAGTTGCCGTTCACACTGCTGGCGGACGAGGACAAGAAAATCGTCGAGGTATACGGCGTATGGGGCGAAAAGAGTTTCATGGGCCGGAAATACCTGGGCACGCATCGCGTCACGTTTCTCATCGGGCCGGACGGGCGAATCAAGAAGATTTGGCCCAAGGTGAAGCCGGAGGAACACGCGGAGGAAGTGCTGGCCGCACTGTAAGCACATGCGGTGGTAGGGCGATTTGACTTCAAGTTTCGGGCGATGGATGGTTTCAAGCATGAAGCCCGGACGTTTTTGGTTGGTGTTGTGTTTTGTCTTTGGCCTTCTTTATTCCGGCCATTCCTCGACGATTGGTTACATCTCGACGAATGCATTCCCCGGCCTCGTGTTTTCAAATCCCATGTGCATGACCGCGCCGCCCGGCGAAACCAATCGCCTGTTCATCGTCGAAAAGCACGGGCGCATCATTGTCATCACCAATCTGGTCAGTCCGACTCGGACCATCTTCATGGATATTTCCAGTCGTGTGAGCGTTGTCAACAGCAGCGAATCGGGCGATGTGAACAATGAAGAAGGCATGTTGGGCATGGCGTTTCATCCCGACTACGCGGCGAATGGTTGTTTCTACGTCTTTTACATGGGCCCGGCCACGAACGGCACAAGCGGGTTGCACGATATTTTGTCCCGCTTTCAAACTTCTCCAACCAACCCCAATCAAGTCGACACCAACTCCGAGTTGCGGCTCATCGCGCAATACGACCGGGCCAGCAACCATAACGGCGGAGATTTGCATTTCGGGCCGGATGGCTATCTTTACGTCTCCGTGGGAGATGAAGGTGACGAATACAATTCCTTCCACAACGCCCAGCACATCAACTCAAATTTCTTTTCCGGCATCCTGCGCATTGACGTGGACAAACTTCCCGGCAGCCTGACACCCAATCCCAGTCCGGAAGCCGCTACGACAACCAATTACGCCATCCCGCCGGATAATCCATTCGTCGGCGCGACCAATTTCGACGGGCAAACGATCAATCCTGATCAAGTGCGCACGGAATTTTGGGCGGTCGGCTTGCGCAATCCGTGGCGGTATTCCTTCGACCCGGTCACGGGGATTCTTTACTGCGGCGAAGTTGGGCAGGATCAGTTTGAGGAAGTGGACATCATCAACAAGGGCGGCAATTACGGCTGGGCGACCTACGAAGGTAGCGACAGCCCGCCCAGCGGCGTGACCACCAACGGACAGCCCGTGGCGCAAAATCCCATCTTCGGCATCGTCACCTACGCCCACGGTTCGGGCGCGAATCAGGGCGATTGCGTCATCGGCGGCGTGGTTTATCGTGGCAGCCGTTTTCCGGAACTCACCGGCTCCTACGTTTTCGGCGATAACGTCAGCGGGAACTTTTGGACGACTGACGTACGACGGCACGAACGCCACGCCGCCCGAACGGCTGTTTGTGGACGCGGGCGTTTCCGGCTTTGGCATTGACCCGTTTAACGGCGACGTGCTTTATGCCGATCTGCAAAGCGGGAACAACTCTGTCATCAAACGCATCATCTCCGCCAATCCCATCCCCTACATCAACGCCATGGAACTTTCGGGGACAAACCTCATCGTCAGCGGCAGCAACGGCGCGCCCAATGGCAACTATTACCTCCTGGCCGCCACGAACGTCGCCCAGCCGCTGGAAAACTGGACGATGCTGGCGACCAACGCGTTTGATGGGAGCAGCAATTTCCGTTTCACCAATGGCGTGGAGCAAAGCCATTCGCAACGGTTCTACATCCTCCTCTTGCCGTGACTGGCTGCGGCATGTTGCTGATCGGGCCGGCGGCGGTGAAATAATCCATTAACTGAAAACAATTATGCCGGATTCAGAGCCTGGTTAGGCAGTGCGAACGCATCAATAGCCAATGATGACGGTCCGATCTGATACCATTCTTACTTTACGACGGCCTCGACGAATTGATGCGGCTCGGGTTCCTTTTTGATCGGTTTTCCTTCGCCATTCACGCACTTGCGGCGGAGGCGCAGCCGCCAGTCCGTCAGCACATCGTAGCTCACGGAGTTTTTCAGCTTCGCCATGTCATGCACGGTGATTTCCTCGCCGCCCTGCCGGCCCATGATGCACGGCCTCGTCCCACATTTGCGCCTCGGGGATGTCCGTGATGTCCACCATCAGCGCGTCCATCGCGATGCCGCCGATGAGCGGGGCGCGCTTGCCGTGGATGAGCGCCCCGCCCTGATTGCGCACGCGCGGGAAACCGTCGCCGTAACCGATGGGCAGCACCGCGATGCGACGTTCGCGTCGGCGCGGTGTAGCGCATGCCGTAGCCGACGACTTCGCCGGGCTTCAGCTTTTGGATCGCCGCGATGCGCGCCTTGACGGACATGACCGGCTCGATGCCCGGAATCCGCCGGCACACTGACGAAGGGAAAATTCCGTAGAGCAGAATGCCGACCCGGACCATGTCGAGATGCGCGTGCGGCAGATCGAGAAAACCGCCGCTGTTGCAGGTGTGGCGAAGTTTCACGGAGATCTTCGCGCGCAGCCATGCCTTGCAGGACTTGGTTGAAGCGAGCGAATTGGAGATTGGCGAACGTTTTGTCCGTTTCATCCGATTGCGCGAAGTGTGTCATGACGCCTTCGAGCAGCAGCGATTTCTCGGCGACAACCTGCTCGATGAGCGGCAAGGCCTCGTCCCAGCGCACGCCGTACCGGCTCATGCCGGTATGAATCTTCACATGCACCGGCACGCGCTTGCCGAAGCGGCGGCGACGCGGCGAGTCGCGGACGGTGTGGGGTTCGTTGACGCAAACGGTCAGGTCGTGCTCGACGCACCACGGCAACTCAGCCTCCTGCCGTTCGCCCAGCAACAGCAGCGGCGCGGTAATGCCCGCGTCGCGGAGCGCCATCGCTTCTTCCAGCGTGCTCAAGCCGAAGCATGACGCGCCTTCTTCGATCGCGATGCGCACCACGTCGAGCGCGCCGTGCCCGTACGCTTCGTCCTTCACCACGGCCATCAACTGCACGTGCTGCGGCAGGTCACGGCGGATGAGATGCAGATTGCGGCGCAGCTTGCCGAGGTCAATCTCGGTCCACGCCGGCCGCAGCGGAAAAACTGTCGAATCAAAATCCATCAAATCACCGAATGTTTAACCACGAATAACGCTAAATGACACGAAAATGGCACAGAATTGTGACGAATCAAAACCGGATGATTTCGCACTGACGTTCTCCTGATTGACAATTCAGGTATTTCCCGGCGGCCACAGACTTTGTCCGACATCCGTGCGGAAATAACTGCCCACGACGCGGATTTTGCGGATGTTCGCGTAAGCCTTGGCAATCGCCGCGTCCAGCTTCGGCGCAAGCGCGATCACGTCCGCGATGCGATGGCCGGTGGACAGTCAGACTGGCCGTCCGCGCCGCGCGCAACTTCGTTCCACCACACGTCGCAATCAAATTTGCCGTTCACTTCCAGCGGCAACTGCGGCCCGCGCACCTGCGTGAACGGATAGCCGTAACCTGCCAGCGTAAGCGAGCAGCCGAAATTCAGGTTGTCGTTGAATTCCGGTTCAAGATTTTCATTCCGCGCTGTCTGCAAAACGATTTCCGCCGGATTTTTCAGCATCCGCAAAATCATCGGGCCGGAGGTGACGCCGATGCGGATGTTGTATTCGATGACGTGCCATTTGCCGCCGCGCTTGATGGCGGTGACCTGCAGCGGCCCGTTGAATTTTACCTCGCGCAGCCACGGCCGAGCGGATGAATGAGTTCCCGCGCCAGACCGTATTTGTCATTTTCGTCGCGCTCGACCAGTCCGCCGAGCGGCGCGCCGGCGACGATCCCATGGTTGCCATTGAAGGCGTATTTGTATTCCTGGTTCGTGACGAGCGAATGAATCTCGCCGCCGCTCACGAGCACGATGTGCCCGGCCTCGGCGCGTCCGAGATATTCCTGCAGGAAAACGCCCTCGGCATAATTGACGTGCCGCAACCATGCGCGCGTGTCCTCGACCGTCTCGCACAGGATCGTGTGAATCGGACTCGTCGGCGAGCAAAGCGGATTTTTGATGACGAACGGCCGCGGATGTTCCGCGAGAATTTTTTCGGCTTCGATTCGATTCGATGCGACGTAGGCCTGCGGAAATGGAATCTTGAAATCCGCGCAGAGCTTCCGTGCAAAATCGCGTTCGCGCTCGATGCGCATCGCCTCGCCTGTCGGGCCGAAAATGCCGACGCCGGATTCCATCAAATCATCCGCCCACGGCGCATTGCGCCCAATCAATGGAGTGCGGAATGACGCAATCAATCTTATTTTTCCTGAGGAGCGGGAGCGGACTCGGAAATGCGTCACGCGAGAATGTCGGCCCGACGAGTGACGGCGGGAAGTGGCCGTAATTGCGCGTGAGATACGTCGAAACGCTCGCGCCCGCGTCCACCAGCGCCTGCCCGATGCTGTGCGCGAACGAGCCGACGCCGAGCACCATGATGGATGCAGTCGCTCGTTGCCGGGTTTGTTTTTTGCGCATTACTGTTTGAACTTTCCGAAACCACGAAATACACGAACTGCGCAAAAAGCCAATTCCATTCCGTTCCTCGGAAAGTTTTTCGTGTCTTTCGCGTCTTTCGTGGTTAAAAAATCCCATGCGACAACTCCTCATTGGCGTTGATAGCGGCACGCAATCCACCAAGGCACTCGTCGTGGATGCGCGTGACGGCAAAGTTCTCGGCGTGGCGTCGGTGGCTTATGGTCTGATTCCGAATCTGCCGCCCGGCGCAAAGGAGCAACACCCGCACACGTGGCGTGACGCGTCGTCAAAAGCCATCAGACGGGCGCTGAAACAGGCCAAAGCCGAGCCAGCCGAAGTCATGGCCATTGGCGTGAGCGCACAGCAACACGGCTTCGTGCCACTCGACAAGACGTGGCGAAGTCATCCGTCCGGCCAAACTTTGGTGCGACACGTCCACCGCCGCCGAGTGCGATGAAATCACCGCTAAACTTGGCGGGCGAAAGAAAACCATCACCACACTTGGCAACACGGTTCTGCCCGGCTTCACGGCGTCGAAAATTCTTTGGCTGAAGAAACATGAGCCGAAAAATTACGCGAAGCTTGCCACGGTGTTGTTGCCGCACGACTACCTGAACTTCTGGCTTACCGGCGAATGCGTGATGGAATTTGGCGATGCCAGCGGCACGGCGTTACTTGACGTACGCAAAGCGCCAGTGGTCCGCCGCCGCACTCAAAGCGATTGATGCGCGCCTTGCTGGCAAATTGCCACCGTTGATTTCCAGCGACAAACCGGCGGGACTCTTGCGGGCTTCGACTGCGAAGGAGTTGGGCTTGAATCCTGGCGTGCTCGTCAGCGCCGGTGGCGGCGACAATATGATGGGCGCGATTGGCACGGGCAACACGCGCGCCCGGCATTGTCACCGCGAGCTTCGGCACGAGCGGGACGATTTACGCGTGCTCGAATAAACCGGTCGTGGATCCGGCGGGCGAGATCGCTGCATTTTGCGATTCCACGAATCGCTGGTTGCCGTTGCTTTGCACGATGAACGTGACTGTCGCCACTGAAATGGTGCGCGCCGATCTTCGGCAAGGATCACGCCACGTTTGAGAAAACTGCGGCCAAAGCTTCGGCGGGCAGCGACGGATTATTTCTGCTGCCCTACCTCGAAGGCGAACGCACGCCCAACGTGCCGGACGGCACGGGGGTGTTCATCGGCGTGAATGAGCGCACATTCACAACGCAGCACTTCGCGCGCGCCACGATGGAAGGCGTGACGCTTGGAATGAACTATGGATTGCGTCGTCTGGTCGGACTCGGTGTGAAAGCGAAGCAAATCCGCGCGACCGGTGGCGGAGCGAAATCCAAACTCTGGCGGCAGATCATGGCCGACATTTTCAACGCCGAAGTGGTGACGCTGAAAGTCAGTGAAGGCGCGGCCTACGGCGCGGCGTTGCAGGCGCTCTGGTGCTGGCGATTGCAGAAGGGCGAGCGCGTCCGCATCAGTGAAATCACGGACGAATTCGTAAAGATCAATCAGGCCGAAACCGCCACACCGAACGCGAAGAACGTCGCGGTATATCGCAAGTTGCAGGAAATTCAAGACACGGCTTCGCAGGCTCTGCGCAGTGTGTTCGCGAAGTATTGGCAGTTTATACATGCCGGATCTTAAAGCGGGTAACATTCTTAAAACCCGGTCTTTCGCGAACAGGGCGTTTCGTGTTCAATTGTCATCCTTTATGAGCAAGAGCGCATTACTTTTTGCCGGACAAGGCGCACAGGCCGTCGGCATGGGCAAAGACTTGGCAGCGAATTTTCCGAGCGCCAAGGCGTGGTTCGATCGCGCCAACGCCGCGCTTGGTTACGATCTCGCTTCGATTTGTTTCAATGGCCCTGAAGCTGAACTCACCAAGACCGAAAACGCCCAACCGGCCATCTTTCTCGTGAGCTGGGTCGCTTTTCAATTGCTGAAAGAGCGCGTGCCGATGCTGAGATTCAAGGCCACGGCCGGTTTGTCACTGGGCGAATTCACGGCGCTAACAGCTGCGGGCGCGATGAGTTTTGAGGACGGCCTGCGCGTCGTGCGCCAACGCGGTCGTTTGATGCAGGAAGCGTGTGACGTGACGCACGGCGGCATGGCGGCAGTCATCGGTCTTGACGAAGCGCCGACGCGCGAGTTGTGCGCCGAGGCGGGAGTGGTTTTGGCAAATCTGAATTGTCCAGGTCAGCTCGTGATTTCTGGCGAGTCAGATAAAATAGCAATAGCTGTTGAACTGGCGAAGGCCAAAGGCGCGAAGCGCGCGATTCCGCTGCCTGTGGCTGGCGCGTATCATTCGCCGCTCATGGCAAGCGCGCAGCCGAAGCTGCAGGCGGAACTGGCCAAGGTGAAATTATCATCGCCAGCCGTGCCGGTGATTTCCAACGTGACCGCGCAACCGCATGGCACGCCAAACGAAATCAGCGCACGGCTGATCGAACAGGTCACTTCGTCGGTGTTGTGGGAAAAATCCATGCGTCACCTGGTTGAGCATGGCTTCACGCGCTTCATCGAACTCGGTCCGGGCACGGCATTGAGTGGTTTTATGAAGCGTATTGAGAAGAACGCGCAAATGCTGAACGTGGCGGACGTGGCGAATTTGGAAGCGACGGCAAAAGCATTGGCGGATAACTATTTGACAAATGGATGAAGATGGTGTTTCTTATCGCCGTTCGAATATGAAAACCGCGATCACACCGAAGCTGCAGGGCACGCAAGCCAATGGGCGTATGTCCATCTGGCATTGTGTCACGCAGTTCTTTGGCAGCGCGGGTTTAAGGTTCTAAACGATTTAACCAGATTTACTGAAAACCCGCGATTGCCAGTCAATCGCGGGTTTTTTTGTTAAACAATTTGCCCCGACGAGTGTCGGAGCATTGAAGAGAAAGGCAAAACATGAACAGAAACTGCAACAGGCTGCCGACCCGGTTCGGGCCTGAGACGCGGTTCGAAGTGAAGCCGGCCCCGCCGGCGACGTTCCGCGCCACAGAGAACACCGAACTGGAGCGGTTGAAAGACCGGCTGCTCCTGGAGCGGCTGAATGAAACAGCGGAACCGGAGCTGAATGCCCGGTTGCGGCGCGCGGCGAATGAAGCTGCGGCGCTGGCGTGGTTCACCACATTCCCGCTGCTGGTGTTCCCAACTTTGTTTGAGGAAAAGGCGCGGTTGGCGCGACTCCAGGCCCAACGGCAGGAGTGCGTTCGCCAGCGCAGTCTTGAACTGCTGGCCGCATG
This sequence comes from uncultured Verrucomicrobiae bacterium, assembly GCA_963714605.1. Lineage (GTDB taxonomy): Bacteria > Verrucomicrobiota > Verrucomicrobiia > Limisphaerales > CAVQOW01 > CAVQOW01. The sequence goes on from CAVQOW010000012.1 coordinate 80,694, forward strand.
AAAACTCCAACGATTAAAGTGGGGATTGAGCGTGCGGAGCCGTGTCCACGGGCGAAACACATGTATCGCCGGTGCAGACGGCTTCTCGTCGCGCTTTTGTTCCGCCACAGCGCAGCGTCTCTGAACGGAAGCGATCCGCTGACCCAACGGTTTCGCGCGAGTGAAACTGCGGCGGGCAGTTCAGTTGAGAAGCTGTTTTGAGCGGGAACGCCGGAGTAGACTGTCCCGTTAAAACCTTTTTCTCTTCGGCAACTCTGCTTGCCGTGGCTGGCTTGCTGATTCAGGGAATGTATTCAGTCTGGACGTTTGTGTTTGACCCGATTTTGCATGGCTTCGTAGCCTAGCCGCGTGAGCCAGGACATGGTCGCGCCCAATCCATGGATGATTTTGCCGTTTGCGCTATTGCTCGGCACAATCGCGCTGGCTCCACTGGTCGCTGCGGATTGGTGGCGGAAGCATTATCCGAAAGTGGCCTTCGGATTCGGCGCCATCACGCTGAGTTATTACCTGTTTGGATTGCAGGCATACCCGCGCGTGCTGGGCGTGGCCCACGAATACATCAGTTTCATCGCGCTCATCGGTTCGCTTTTTGTCGTTTCCGGTGGCATCCACATCAACGTCAAGGGACAAGCCACACCGCTGGCCAATGTCGTGTTCCTGCTCGTCGGCGCAATCATCGCCAATTTCCTCGGCACGACCGGAGCTTCGATGTTGTTGATCCGGCCTTGGATTCGGATGAACAAATATCGGATCACGGGCCATCATGTCGCATTCTTCATCTTCATCGTGTCGAATGCCGGTGGCTGCCTGACACCGATAGGCGATCCACCCTTGTTTTTGGGTTATCTCTACGGCATCCCGTTCTGGTGGGTGGCGGAACATTGCTGGCCGATTTGGGCTGCGGGCGTCGGCATTTTGCTGGCGATGTTTTATGTCGTGGATCGAATCAATTTCGTACGCAGTCCGCAAAATGTGCGAGAGATGGAGACGGCGCACGAAATATGGTGTTTTGAGGGGCTGCCCAATCTGTTTTTTCTGGGTGTGATTCTCGGTTCGGTGTTCATCAACAAACCCGTCTTTCTGCGCGAGGCGCTCATGGTGGCGGCTGCACTCGGCTCCTATTTCACGACGAAAAGGGACGTGCGCGAGGCGAACCACTTTGATTTTCATCCCATTCAAGAAGTGGCGATCCTGTTTGTCGGAATTTTCGCGACAATGGTTCCCGCGCTTGATTGGTTGCAACTCAACGCCGGCAGGCTGGGCGATCCTTCACCGGGCATCTTTTATTGGGGCAGCGGCATCCTTTCCAGTGTTCTCGACAATGCGCCAACTTACCTGAGTTTTCTAAGCGCGCTCATGGGTGCGGCGCATGATGGCGACGTGCACCATCTTCTGACCACACAGACCGCGAGTCTCGTGGCGGTCAGTGTCGGCGCGGTTTTCTTCGGAGCGAACACTTACATCGGCAACGGACCGAATTTCATGGTCAAATCCATTGCCGACCACCAGAAAATCCGCACGCCGACATTTCTGGGTTTGATTTTCAAATACACGCTCCCATACATGCTGCCGATGTTGCTGATCGTTTGGTGGTTGTTTTTCCGGAGATGAAAACCGCGCTGGTGCAGATCGGAATCGCTTTCCATCAAAAACATTTTCTTTGCGCAAGTCGCCGGTTTTCGGAACAGTAAGCGCGTCACGGATTGAGGAACAGATTGCGCACACTTTACAACATTCTATTTGTCGTGTTTTTCGTCTTGTCGTCGCCGTATTACTTCATGCGAATGTGGCGGCGGGGGAACTGGCTTCGTGGCTTTGGCCAGCGGTTCGGCAAATACGATGCGATGCTGAAACAGGCCATTACCAACCGGCATGTCATCTGGCTTCATGCGGTGAGCGTAGGCGAGGTGAACATTTGCGCGCAACTCATCCGGGCGCTCGAACCGCGCGTGCCAAACGCGAAAATCGTCGTCTCCACCACCACCACCACCGGGATGGGAGAATTGCAGCGCAAACTGCCTCCCCTCGTCAGTAAAATCTACTACCCCATCGACCGGCGGAAATACGTGCACCGGGCGTTCTCGACGCTCCACCCCAAAGCCATCATCCTGGTCGAGGCCGAAATCTGGCCCAACTTCATCTGGCGCGCGCAGAACATGGGAATCCCGTTGTTTTTGATCAACGCGCGTCTCTCGGATCGGTCTTACCGTGGTTACAAGCGGTTTTCGTTTCTGTTTCGACCGTTGTTTGCTGCATTCTCTGGGGTCGGTGCTCAAAACGAGGCGGATGCCGCCAAGCTGCGCGAAGTCGGTTGCCGTCCCGAAGCGATTCAGATCGTCGGCAATGTGAAGTTTGACACGGCGAAATTCGATGAGCGCCGGTTGCTCGATGTGCCGGCGATGCTGCGCCAACTCGGCGTGCGGGAGGACGCGCGGCTGCTCGTCGGCGGCAGCACGCACCCCGGGGAAGAGGGCATCCTGGCGGACATTTATCTCCGGCTGCGCGAACGCGTCCCGGATTTGTTTCTGGTGCTCGTGCCGCGACATTTCGAACGCAGCCGGGAGGTCGGCCGCGAGTTGGAGGCGCGGCGGGTGAAGTATGTTTATCGCAGCGAGATTTCCACCAAGACGCAACACCGCGAGGGTGAAATCGAATGCCTGCTGGTAAACACGACCGGTGAACTTAAATTCTTTTACGAGCACGCCACGGTCATTTTTGTCGGGAAAAGCCTTGCAGCAGAGGGCGGTCAGAATCCCATCGAACCGGCCGTTCTCGGCAAAGCGATGGTCTTCGGGCCGAACATGCAGAATTTTACGGAAGCAGCGCGGAATTTTGTTGCCCGGGATGGAGCCGTTCAGGTGCGCAATGCGGCGGAACTCGAGGCGGCGCTGGACTTGTTGTTGTCAGACGCAGCGCGGCGCGGGCGACTTGGACAGAATGCGTTAAGCGTCGTGCGCGAAAATCTCGGAGCCATCGACCGCACCGTGGACATGATTTTGCGCCATCTCGAAGGCGGGGAACTGTGCACGTCGCCCCGCAATCAAGTGCGGGATAGGAAGGTTTCGAAACATCATTGATTCGCTTCAATACAGTGGTTCAAGAGAGAATTTTACGTGAGTCGTCGAGGAATATCCCTTTGAAATTCATTTCGAGTGCCTGCGCGTTGCTGGCCTTGGACAGGGCTTCCTGCTCGGTCACCTTGCCAGCCTTGACAAGATTAAACAGCGCCTGATTGAAGGTGAGCATGCCGTCGTCGCGGCCCGTTTCGATGGCGGCGGGCAGTTTCTCAAGCCGGTTTTCTTCGATCAGTTTCTGAACGATGGGCGTGTTGATCATGATTTCCAGCGCAGGGGTCAATTTGCCGGTGACGGTGTGGATCAGGCGCTGGCAAATCACGGCCTGCAGCGTGCCCGCCAGTTGACGCCGGATTTGCTCGCGCTTGTCAGCCTCGAAAAAGTCCAGAATGCGGTTGATGGATTGCGAGGCGTTCGCGGTGTGCAACGTGGACATGACAAGGTGGCCGGTGTCAGCCGCGCTCATCGCGGCGGTGAAGCTGATGTCATCGCGCATTTCGCCAATCATGATGATGTCCGGATCCTGGCGCAGGATATGTTTGAGCGCGTCATGGAAAGACTGCGTATCGAGGCCGATTTCGCGTTGCTCGATGACCGACTGGTTGTCCTCAAACACGTATTCGATCGGGTCTTCCAGGCTGATGATGTGCCTTTTGAAGTTGGCGTTGATGTGTTCGACCATGGCGGCCAGCGTGGTGGATTTGCCGCAGCCGGTGGAGCCGGACAACAGGACGATGCCGCGCGGAGACTCGGCGATTTTTTTGATCTGCTCAAGCAATCCGAGTTCCTCAAAGCTGGGCACCTTGGTTTTTACGAGACGCATGGACAAACACCATTCACCGCGCTGCTGAAAAAGGTTTGTGCGGAAGCGGCCGATTTCCTGCACGAAGTACGAAAAATCAATCTCATGCTGTTCTTCAAGCCGTTGACGTAAATGCCTTGGCGCGATGTTCTCCACCACCTTCCCGATCCATTCGGGTGTTGGATTGGGACAATCCACCGCGAGAAGTTCCCGGTTAATCCGGTAAAAGACCGGTGTGCCAATTTTAAGGTGCACGTCCGAAGCGCCGTCCTCCACGGCGGTCTTCAGAATTTTGTAGAACAATTCCATGGGAACAGTGTACCAAAACGAGCCACGCGAGCAAAATTTTAATGCAGTCTTTGGCGGCTGGGGCGACCTCAGACAAAACTTATTGCAGTCGTAAAGATCCCGATGTCTAGAAACAAAAAAGGCCTGGGAGAAATCTCCCAAGCCTTTCGTGAAACCAAGTTCCGACCTTATTGCGGAAGGATGTGCGTTCCCGGCTGCTTCAAGCACGTCGGTGACGTATTCACAAACGTGACACTGTAGCTGTCATCGAACGCAACGCCGCCCGACGGACAAGCGGTATTCGAACCCTGTTTGAGATACGGCTCCACGTCGGTATTACCTACGGCCGCAGTCGGATCCTTTTTGTATTCCAACGCCCATTGCTGAATCGCACCGTCAATCTGTCGCAGATTGTTGATGCAGGCATTTTGCTGGGACGTTGTGCGAGCCTTGACGAAGTTGGGGATTGCGATCGCGGCCAATAGACCAATGATGGCCACAACGATCATGATTTCCACCAGCGTGAAGCCCGCTGTACGAGTTGTGCGCGTTTTCATGTTTTTACCTTTCTTTGTCAGCGGCGTGAACTTCGCAACAGGCGGGGTTAGTATTATTACGGTTTTCGTTCACTCATTGCCTGTCGCAACCGCATCCACCTCCATAGTCCAGCATTGTAATTGCCAGACCAAATCGCTGATAGCGAAAAGTCTGTGGGGCGTTGTCTGGATGTTTTGTAGGGCACAATCCTATTAGGCACAGATTGGTTACTTGACTTGATGGCCCTCGTTCCAACGGATGGCCTCGCGCATCAGCTCCGTGGCGTTGGCCAGTTTGAGTTTTTCCTTGATGCGCGCGCAATAGGCCTGGACGGTCTTGAAGCCGACGTGCAGGTGGTCGGCGATCTGCCGCGTGCTTTGGCCGCGGCCGATCAGTTCAAAAACCTCCATCTCGCGGTTGCTTAATTGTTCCATCGGAGAAAGCTCCGCCCCCGTCCGGCCGTCAACAAATTTTTCGGCCATCAGCGTGGAAATTTTTTCGCTGACGTAAAGCTGCCCGGCATGGACGGAGCGGATGCCCTGAATGACTTTTGTCGCGGCCTCGCGTTTCATGATGTACCCGCGCGCGCCGGCGCGCAGGGCGCGTTCGGCGTAGAGCGACTCGTCGTGCATCGAAAGCGCCAGAATCTTCACCTGGTGATGATTGGACTTGATGCTTTTGATCAGCTCGATGCCCGAACCGCTTTCCAGTATGATGTCCACGACCGCGACATCGGGATTCGCCGTGCCGACGAGTTCCAACGCCTGCGGTTCGGTGCTGGCCTCGCCGCAGACCTCGAGATCGGGTTGCTGGTTGATCAAATTTCCCAACCCTTCACGCACCAGCGGATGGTCGTCCACCAGCAGAACCTTAATTTTTTGTGTCATGGTTTGTGTTGGCAACAGCGATTAACGGCAAGATGCAGGTGACGCGCGTTCCGCGACTGGGAAGACGCTCGACATTGAAAGTCGCCCCGATCGCGTTGGCACGATAAGCCATAATGCGCAACCCCATTCCTTTGCTGTTTCGCGCATTGTCGGGCAGGCCGTCGCCGTCGTCGGTGACCGTCAATTCAATTTCGTCATCCGCAGCATCCAAACAGAGGTTGACATGCTTCGCTTTGCCATGACGGGCGGCATTGGTGATGGCCTCCTGCGCGATGCGATACAAATGCATCATTGCATCGGGGTCCTGTAGCCGCGCGTCTTCGCCGCCCTCAAACCGGCACTCAATATTGAAGTATTTGCTGGCGCGGTCGGCCAGCTCCTGAAAATAGTTCACCAGTTCACCGGTCTCTATTTGCATCGGGCTCAAGCCGCGCGACATCGAGCGCGTCAAATCAATCGCCTCTTGGATCAGCGCCACCAGCCGGTTCATCTCAGTTGCCTCCGGGAGGGATTTTTGCGCCAGTTTCTGGCTGATGTGCTGTCCCGTCAGCGCTGTGCCGGTCAGGTGCTGGCATAAACTGTCATGCAATTCGTGGCCGATGCGACGCTGCACGCGCTCGCTCGTTTCCAAAAGCTTCTCTTGCAACTGCACCCGTTCGCGGATTTCCGTCGTCAACGCTTCCGTCCGGAGCTGTACTTGCGTCTCAAGCTCGTTCATATATTTTTCCCGCTGGCCCGCCAAAAGCACCACGACCAGATAAAACGAAAACAAGATCAGCGCGTTCCACACCGGCACAAACCAAGCCGAATAATGTATGCCCGCCGCGATGTTTGAAAAAGTCCAAGCCAACACACTTAACGCCGAAGTCAAAACCCCGAACCAAACGCCCACGAACCACACCGCCAGAAAAACCCCCAGCAGATAAAAGGTGAAGAAAAAAGTTTCGTAGCCCGTCTCATAATCCACCACGCCGACCGCCAAGACGATGACGATGCTGACTGCCGCGACAAGCCACTTTGGCAACTGCTCAAGTTTTCTGGTCCACGTCGTCATGCGCCATGATTATACAACAAGACAAATCCAAGACGAGAAAATTGCAAAAGGCGCAACCCGAACCGACCATTCAATTTCTCCATGAAACAAAAAAGGCCTGGGAGAAATCTCCCAAGCCTTTCGTGAAACCAAGTTCCGACCTTATTGCGGAAGGATGTGCGTACCCGCCTGCTTCAAGCACGTCGGTGACGTATTCACAAACGTGACACTGTAGCTGTCGGCGAAGTCCGTGCCGCCCGAGGGACAAGCGGTATTCGAACCTTGTTTGAGATACGGCTCGACGTCGGTCGCTGTTATAGCCGCAGTCGGATCCTTTTTGTATTCCAACGCCCATTGCTGAATGGCACCGTCAATCTGTCGCAGATTGTTGATGCAGGCATTTTGCTGGGACGTTGTGCGAGCCTTGACGAAGTTGGGGATTGCGATCGCGGCCAACAGACCAATGATGGCCACAACGATCATGATTTCCACCAGCGTGAAGCCCGCTGTACGAGTTGTGCGCGTTTTCATGTTTTTACCTTTCTTTGTCAGCGGCGTGAACTTCGCAACAGGCGGGGTTAGTATTATTACGGTTTTCGTTCACTCATTGCCTGTCGCAACCGCATCTGGGCGTATCCAAGCAGACCGGATGCCAATATAGGATTTCACCCTGCAAAATCAATATACCACACCCTGCAAAATCGACATACCATCTTTTACCGTGAAATAAAGAGGCTTGGAAGGTTCTCTCCAAGCCTGCGCTTATACATTCAATTCAGATTAAAGTGGTAATTTGTGGGTGGATGGGATTCGCTTACAGGTCGGTGGAGTCTGCACGTCTGTGACCGCATAGCTGTCGTCAAACGTCGTCCCGCCCGACGGACAAGCGGTATTCGACCCCTGCTTCAGGTATGGCGTGACGTCGTCCTCAGTTACTGTCGCCGCCGGGTTCTTTTTCATTTCCAATGCCCATTGCTGAATCGCCGCATCAATCTGGCGCAAGTTGTTGATACAGGCATTCATCTGCGCCGTGGTGCGGGCCATCACAAAGTTGGGAATCGCAATCGCTGCCAGCAAGCCAATGATGGCGACCACGATCATGATTTCCACCAGTGTGAAGCCCCTCTGGTGGACGCCTTTGATGTTTATGACTGGATTTTTCACTATTCGCAGAGTGAAACCAACAACAGGCCGCGCTGTGATCACATTTCTTTCCCCATTACCAGTATTAGCTGCATGGCCAACGTTACGCCGCACAGTTGGGAAAGCAATCGGTACTGTCCGGTCAGCCATCCGTAATAAGAGGGATTTGCCTTCTGGCAAGAAGAGGGAAATCGTCTGTTGTCTCAAACCCATCAGGCTTGTTCCGAATCTGGACACTCCATTGCCAACCGGTCCTGTGTTGCTGTTAGTTACACATTATCGTAACCGCTTGCGGCATAGTACCGGACTGTTTAAGGTGCGGCCATGGAACTGGCCCGGAACAGCCGGATTTATGTGGCAGGCCATCGCGGATTGGTGGGTAGCGCGCTCTGGCGCGAACTGCAACGGCGTGGCTTCACCCATCTCATTGGCCGCACCCATGCCGAACTGGATTTGCTTGATGCCGCAGCCGTGGAAAAATTTTATGCGGAGGAACGGCCGGAATACGTATTCGTCACCGCTGCCAAGGTTGGCGGAATTTGGGCGAACAACCAGTTTCCCGCGCAATTCCTGTATGAGAATCTCCAAATTCAAAATCACGTCATCCACGGCGCGTGGCGGGCCGGCGTAAAAAAACTGCTCTTTCTTGGCAGTTCGTGCATCTATCCCAAGGACGCACCGCAGCCCCTCCGCGAAGAATATCTGCTGAGTGCCCCGCTTGAACCGACGAACGAGTGGTATGCGGTCGCCAAGATTGCCGGCATCAAAATGTGTCAGGCTTACCGCCGGCAATATGGCTGTGATTTCATCAGCGCGATGCCCACCAACATGTATGGGCCAAATGACAATTACGATTTGCAGTCTTCACACGTTTTGCCCGCGTTAATCCGAAAGTTTCATGAGGCCAAAGTGAGCGGAACGCGCGCCGTCACCTGCTGGGGCACTGGAAAACCCCTGCGCGAATTCCTGTTCGCGGACGACCTGGCCCGCGGCTGTGTGTTTCTGATGGAGAATTACAGCGACGAACAGTTCATCAACATCGGCTATGGCAGCGACATTTCCATCCGCGACCTTGCCGAGTTGATTCGGCGGACCGTCGGTTTTGAAGGAGACATTATCTGGGACACTTCCAAGCCCGATGGCACTCCGCGCAAACTCATGGACAGCTCGCGTCTCTTTGCCTTGGGTTGGAAACCGCAGGTTGACCTGGAAACTGGAATCCGCCTCGCCTACGAAGATTTCCTGAAACGTTTCGGAGGTCGCTGATGCGGTTAGCGCGCCACTTTGATCTCCCCCTGTCGTTGCTTGCGCACCATTTCAACGTCCGCGTCCACCATTAATTTCACCAAATCCTTGAACTTCGTCCTGGGTTCCCAGCCCAACTGCCGTTTCGCCTTGCTGTAATCACCCATCAGCAAGTCCACTTCAGCCGGACGATAGTAGCGCGGGTCAATCTCCACGTGCTTTTTCCAATCCAACCCCGCATAACCAAACGCCGCTTCCACGAACTCGCGAACCGGATGTGTCTCGCCGGTGGCGATGACGTAATCGTCCGGTTTGTCCTGTTGCAACATCAGCCACATCGCCTCGACAAATTCCTTCGCGTAACCCCAATCGCGTTTCGCGTCGAGATTGCCGAGATAAAGTTTTTCCTGCAAACCGGCTTTGATGTGGGCAATGGCCCGCGTGATCTTGCGCGTGACAAATGTTTCGCCACGCCGCGGCGACTCGTGGTTGAACAAAATCCCATTATTAGCGTGAAGTCCGTAGGATTCGCGGTAATTCACGGTAATCCAAAACGCGTACACCTTGGCGCAGGCGTAAGGACTCCGCGGATAAAACGGCGTTTTCTCCGTTTGTGGAATTTCCTGCGCCTTCCCGAACATCTCGCTGGATGAAGCCTGATAGAAACGCGGCTTGATCCCCGTTTCGCGGATCGCCTCCAGCAAACGCACTGCTCCCGTGGCCCCGATGTCCGTCGAGTATTCCGGGCTGTCGAAACTGACGCGGACGTGGCTTTGCGAAGCCAGATTATAGACTTCGTCAGGCTGGATTCGACCGATGAGCCGGGCCAGCGCGCTCGCATCGCTCAAGTCGCCATAATGCAAAAACAGTCGGCTCCTGCCCGCGTGGGGATCGTCGTAAATCGGATCAAGCCGCCCTGTGTTGAACGTGCTGGCGCGGCGAATGATGCCGTGAACTTCGTAGCCTTTTGAAAGAAGCAATTCGGCCAGATAAGAACCATCCTGTCCTGTGATGCCGGTGATTAAGGCGCGTTTCGTCATAATTGTCTGCGCCAAGATTCGGCAAGCCCGCGCCACAAGGCAAGCTTGGAAAATCCCCGCATCGCGGTTGTCTCCAACCCTGCGCACATGGAATTATGTTATCAATCAAAGCCAGGACAGTAATCAGCGGTTCGTCAAGTTCGAACGGTTTACAAGGCTGCCAAACAAATATTGAATCAGCCACGCCAATCCCTATAGTAACCTCCGTTATCGAACCAATGGCCAACTGGAAAAAGCGACCATTTTGGGCGAGATTTTAAACGGTATGCCAACGCGCAGCCGGAAAACGAACAAAACCATGCAGACTTTTTTGCTTAAATCGAAAATTCACCGTGCGACGGTCACGGGTGGTGACATCGGATACGAAGGCAGCCTCACCATCGCTTCCGACCTGATGGAACAGGCTGGGTTGCAGTCTTACGAGCGTATCCTGTGCGGCAACACGGCCAACGGAAACCGGTTTGAGACCTATGCCATCCCCGGCAAACGCGGTTCCGGCGACATCATTCTCAACGGCGCCGTCGCCCGTCTCGGCAAAAAGGGAGATCGCATAACGATTTTAAGTTTTGCATGCGTCAGCAAAAGGGAATCGGCAAAGTGGAAACCGCGAGTCATCGTGCTCGACAAGGGCAACCGCATCGTGAGCAAGCGGGGCATTTGATCCGGAAGTTCTTCTGCGTCTTTTTGATTTGGAAATGAACAACACGCCAGCGAAGATTGGCGTGTTGGCGTATTAGAAACCGGTTCGAGACTAGCGTTTTGCCGCTTCGTAGTGCTTGGCCACTTCCGTCCAGTTGACGACATTCCACCAGGCTTTCAGGTAATCCGCGCGTTTGTTTTGGTATTTGAGATAATAAGCATGTTCCCAAACGTCCACGCCGAGAATCGGTTTACCCTCGGCGCCGGAAATGCCCTTGCCCATGAGCGGATTGTCCTGATTGGCGGTAGAAACGATTTCGAGTTTGCCATTGTTGACTGCGAGCCACGCCCAACCGCTGCCAAAACGGCCAAGACCCGCGGCTTCGAATTTGGCTTGGAAGTCGGCGAACGAAACGAACGCAGCTTTGATGTCATCGGCCAGTCTGCCCGTGGGCGCACCGCCGGCCTTTGGTGCCATGATTTTCCAGAAGAACGAATGATTCCAATGGCCGCCGCCGTTATTGCGCACCGCGCCGCGAATGTTGTCCGGCACGAACGCGAGATCGCCGATCAGCGCTTCAAGTGATTTGGATTCCAGTGCGGCGTTGCCGGCGATGGCCTTGTTGAGATTGTCCACGTAGGCTTTGTGATGCCGACCGTGGTGGATTTCCATCGTTGTCTTGTCAATGTGCGGTTCCAACGCCTCATGCGGATACGGAAGTGAAGGTAGTTCGTGTGCCATAATGTTCAGTATTCGATTGTCGGTTAACTGCAATACGACTTTGTGTTCAATTTAATTAGTGCTGACGGTGTAAAGTAGCAGACAAACCGCTTGTGCTCAAGTGACGGAAGCCAACGCTGATTCTTGCGAAAGCTATCGACGAACGCGGCTTAAGCTGTGGCGGAGGCAATCTGGACGAAATTGTTCAGCAACTGCAGTCCGACTTTCTGGCTTTTCTCCGGGTGAAATTGTGTGGCGAAGACATTGTCGCGCCACACCGACGAAGCAAAAGGTTCGCCGTAAGTCGTGCGCGTAGCGATGAAGGTTTGGTCCGCAGGTTTGGGAAAAAAGCTGTGAACGAAATAAACATAGCTGCCATCGGCTACGCCCCGAAACAGCGGACAATCCGGCTTCGTGATTTCAAGCTGATTCCAGCCGATTTGCGGAACTTTAAGTCCATTCTTTTCCGGAAAGCGGACGACCGTGCCCCGAAAAACACCAAGCCCGGCGGCGCAACTGTTGAATTCCTCGCTTTTCTCAAACAACGCCTGGTAGCCGACACAGATGCCGAGAAACGGTTTCCCGGATTTGATGAATTCGCGCGATGCTTCGAGCAATTCCTGTTTACGCAGCGCATTGATGCAATCGTCGAATGCGCCGACTCCGGGCAGCACGACCGCACTCGCGCCATTCATTTCTCCCGGTGAACGTGCGATTCTCACGTCCGCTCCAACCTTGAGCAGCGCCTTGTGCACGCTCCGCAGGTTTCCCGAGCCGTAATCAATCAACGCAATCATCGCACGGATATTGTAACCACGGATTGAACACAGATGAAATACTGAAATTCCGCCAGTCCGAGTTCAATCCGCGTTTCAATTGTGCTTCAATTCATTTTCCGTTTTCAAGCGCAACTGGCCGCACGCGGCGTCGATGTCGTGGCCCTTCTCCCGACGCAACGTCGCGGAGACTTTTTGTCTTTCCAGCACGGCCAGGAAAGCCTTCTGCACAGCTTCGCTCGGGCGTTCCCAAGGCAAACTTTCGACCTTGTTATCGGGAATCAAGTTTACCTTTGCATGCAGCTTGCGAGCGAGGGCGGCGAGTAGCCTGGCTTGCTCGGGGGAATCGTTCACGCCCGCGATCAGGATGTACTCAAACGTAATCATCCGCTCCTTTTTCGAACGGTAATGCTCCAGCGCGGCGGTCAATTCCTTGAGTGGAAACTTGCGGTTGACCGGCATGATTTTCGAGCGCACCTCATCGGTTGCACCGTGCAGGGAAACGGCAAGGCGAAACTGTTCAGGCTCGTTGGCGAACCGGCGGATTTGCGGCGCGAGGCCACTGGTGGAAATTGTGATTTTCCGCGCACCGATCCCCGTGCCCCACGGCGCGTTCAGAATGCGCAACGCCTTGAGAAGATTGTCGTAATTAGCGAACGGCTCGCCCATCCCCATCATCACAAGGTTGTCAATAAATCGGGTTCCGGATTCGGAATTCAGAGTTCCGCGTCTGTCTTCATCGTTCAACTCTGAACCCTGAACTTTCGATTTTGAATTTTGAGCGTGCCAGCGCTCCACCGCCAGCACTTGTTCGACAATTTCATTTGGAGCGAGGTTGCGTTTGAAACCGTCGAGACCGCTTGCGCAAAATTTGCACCCGTAGGCACAGCCGACCTGAGTGGAAACGCAGAGCGTGTAGCGATCGGTCCGTTCGCCATAGAGCGCGGGATTGGCCGGAATGAGGACGCTTTCGATCAGGGCGTGATCACCAAGCCGCCAGAGAAATTTTTGAGTGGTGTCGGTCGAGCCTTGTTTACGGATCAATTCCAACGTCCGGAACGAATGCGTTTCCCGAAGTTTCTCACGAAGCGCCTTGGGGAGATTCGTCATTGCATCCCATCCGGTGACACGGTGGACGTAAAGCCATTCGAGCAGTTGCACAACGCGATAGGCGGGTTGCGACCAGGAATCGAACTGCGCCTCCAGTTCTTCGCGTGTCAATGATTTGATGTCGGCCGGCACGTCTGCAACTTAGCCGGCGGGATCGGAAAAACCAAGCGGCATGTCCGAGGTTTATGCGGAGGAAATTAAAAGCCCATATCAAAATGAGGAATGGAGCGAACGATGGCAGATGATGGCGCAACCGAGCGTAAGGAAGGCTTGATGAATATCGGCGCGACGTTCGTAACGAATCCGCAGGCGGCGGAACTGGTGCAACCAACTGAGGGTGCGTTCCACAACCCAGCGCGTTTTACCCAACCCGCTTCCATGCGGCGTTCGCGGGCGTGCCAGTTGATCGGCGATGCCGCGCTGTTGCAACCAGCGATGATGCGCGGCACTGCCGTAGGCGCGATCGCCTTGCACGACCTCTGGCCGTTGACGCGGGCGACCGACCTTGCCCGGCACGGCAGGAATGGCCGCCACGAGCGGTTGGAGTTGGCGGCTGTCATGCACGTTGGCCGCCGTCAACTGGATGCTCAACGGCAAGCCTTGGGCATCGGTGCAAAGATGATGTTTGCTGCCCGCTTTGCGGCGGTCCGTCGGGTTGGGTCCCGTCTGAAGCCCCCAAAAACCGCGCGCACACTGCTGGAGTCCACTACGGCTCGTGACCAATCGAGCCGATCGGCTACGTGTAAGCGGCGCAACAATTCCCGATGGAGTTTTTCCCAGACGCCGGCCTTTTGCCAATCGCGCAGTCGGCGCCAGCAGGTCATGCCACTGCCACAACCCATTTCCAAAGGCAGGTCTTGCCAAGCCATACCGGTCTTGAGCACGAAGAGAATTCCGGTCAACGTCGCGCGATCCGAAATCGGTTTGCGCCCGGGAAATTTTCTTCGCCGCGCTCTTGGTGGAAGCAAGGGTTGGATCACTGACCATAGCGAATCATCAACGAGTGGTTTTGCCATGCCCAGTTTATTGCAGAACTGGTCAAAAAATTACAATTCATTTTGTTACACGCTCTAAATCTGAAGTTGACAAATTGCCATCGCCGTCGGATTGATGAGTACAGCTGGATGCGTCACTTCGGGCGTCTTCAGCGGGAAAATATGATTTCGAACGAACGTCCATCACCTTATGGTCGCCGGCAGTTCGGGGTGCCAAAGCCCCCCGTCAACGAAGAAACGTTGAAAACGGAGAAGATTCAAATCGAACGCAAGACATTCATCTTCACACTCAAAGAAAACCCGCGCGGTCGCTTCCTGCGAATCACTGAAGACGTGGGTGGCCGGCGCGATACCATCATTGTTCCAGCGCCCGGCATGGAAGATTTCAGAAAAGTGCTGGATGAGATGGTAAAGGCGTCGGCTGACGCTCCTTCGCCAAAACAGGCGGAATAGGCTGTCTGATTGTTCCGCGTTATTCCGGTCGTAACACCTTGCGAGAATCGTGTTTGCTCAGGCGTGTTGGCGATGAGGGAATAATTTTGATTGACCCAACCCCATTTTCGCCAGGCGATAGCTCAGTCCCGTGGCCAGACAACCGAAACCGTATTTGATGCTGCGCCGGAGGTTGATCGAAGAGGCTTCGGAAAAATACTTCGTCGGGCAACTGACTTCGCCAATCGTAAAGCCGTGCCACAAAATCTGCGCGAGCATTTGATTGTCGAATACGAAATCGTCCGAGTTGTGCATGAAATCCAACGTTTCGAGAATCTCCCGCGAGAAGGCGCGGTAGCCGGTGTGAAATTCCGAGAGCTTCGAGCCGAGAAGTATGTTTCCCGCGAGCGTTAAAAACCGGTTGGGGATGTATCTCCAAAGCGGCATGCCGCCTCTGAGCGCGTAACCGCCGAGAATCCGGCTCCCAAGGACGCACGGGTGCAATCCGTTCCCGATCATCGAAACCATCGCGGGCAGCAGTTTGGGCGTGTATTGATAATCGGGGTGCAGCATCACGACAATATCCGCGTCGGCCTCCAGCGCCAGCCGGTAACAGGTTTTTTGGTTGCCGCCGTATCCCGTGTTGACTTCATGGACATGCACCTGCACGCCTTCGAGTGTGCGTGCGAGCGCCACAGTCTCGTCGTGGCTCCGGTCGTCCACGAGGACGATCAAATCCACCAACTCTTGTGCGCGCACTTCGTCATACGTTTGGCGAAGCGTCTGTGCCGCGTTGTACGCCGGCATGACCACGACAACTTTTTTATCTCGATACATGTTCGCGTGTAGGCGACAAATCTGTTTGCCGAAGCTGCTAGTTGCCCAGCAGTTGATACGACTGCGCAGTGTCCGAGCCAAGACCGAATCGCGGCGACGCCTTGAGCGAAAAAGTGAAGGCGACGGTGTAATCCTTTTGTCCGCTGGTGTTCTCGAGGACACGAAAACTCAGCGCTCCTGTCCAACTGCGAAAGTCGCGGTAGATTGTGTAGTTTTGTACTTCCATGCGGCCGTCCTGAGCTTCGAAGTTATGAACCGAGCGGAATGCCCAGTTTTCGCTCAGCCGGTAGAAAATGGTGCTCGTGATGAGATTATTGCCCGGACCAAGCGCGGTCGGGGAGTTTGTGTTCACGTCACTGCGCAGATACCAGTAACCGAGGCCCCAACTCCATCTGTTGTTGGGTTGAAGTGTGAGGCTGTTGAGCGCCATTTGCCACTCGGTTGTTTGCGGATTGAATCGCGTTTGTGATTCAAACCGGATCCACGAGCGCGGCTTGAACATCAGATCGGAATAAATGTCCGAAAAAGTTGTCTGGTAGCTGTTCGGGCGCAATTGCCAGTCGGTGAAGACTTCCCAGCGCAAAAAATCCTCGACCTGTCCGTTGCGTTTCGTTTGAAACCGATTTCGCATGCCGAAGCGCAACGCATTTTCGCTGTCAATGGCGTCAATCGCATTGAAATCCGGAAATTCTATCGGCAACAAAAGGAGGCTCGGCAGTACGGTGTCAAACTGGGGCAAATCCGACGGGCTTTTATTTGGCGCGGGAACGTAAACATAATTCACAGACGGTTCAAAAATATGGCGCACGCCATCCAATGCCAGAAAACCATTCGTTGCCCCGGCCCAAAGCCGGGAAGCTTTGAACGAAACTTCAACGCCGGTGTTAAACACGCCACGGTAAGCCTCATCGTTCGTGCCGCCCGGGCCAGTGGCCGTACTGTAATAAGTGAACCGGCCGCCAACGCGCGGTGACACGTTCAGCCAGCCTCCAAACGTATGAGGCAAAGTCAATTGATGGTACGTGTCCGCCCGGGCCGCTTCGTAGTTTAAACCGGACGATATGTCGTTCGTGATGGCGTATGCTTGACGATAATAGCCTGCCGAGCTTTCGCTCTCGTAGAAAACCGGCGATGCGCCTACTTGCTGGCGATAGCCGGTGAGTTTCACGTCCGGCAATCGCTCAACGGTATCCAGGAAGTCGTTGACTTGTGGTTGGACGTAGGTATCGAGGCTGAAGTTGGGCCAGAGTTTGCTGGCTTCAACGAAGGAATTCGGCTGCGGGTTCTGGCTATATTCACCTCCAAAAAAGTCCTCGATGACACGCGGATCGCTCTGATATCGCACGCGCGTCTTGAAATTCAGGTTGGTGAACGGCGTCGCGTTGTAGGAAAAATCAAATCGCTGCCGGTTCTCAGGGATGTTTTGGCCATTCGCGTCGGTGTTCGGCTCGTTGTCGTGGAGGTAATAATACTTGAATGAAGCTTCTCCCCACTGGCCGAGATGGAGATTTGCGTCGGGTCCGGTACCGACGCCACGTTTTTGCCGGTAATCCAAATGCAGAATGCCATCAACTTGTTCATTCAGGAACCACGTGTAGGTGCCCAGCACGAACGGGCCGTAACTACTCCGATAGCCGGGAGTGAATGCAAAGTTATTCGCCCGCTCGCCGAGATTGCGCCGGTAATACGGAAAGTAAAACGACGGAACACCGTCGATGAACAACACCGCATTCCGCGCTTCGACATATTGACCGGGGACAATCTTCATGCTGCTCGCCCGCACCTTGATCACCGGCTCAGCCACGTCGTCCGTTGTCACGTAACCATCCTTGGCCGTATAAACGCGGTTCGTTACGTCTCCGTGTAAGTTCTGTCCTTCAACGAAGACGGGTGACTTGCCGGTGCGAAACTGCCTTGTTTCCATCTGGCGGGTTATGAAATTGTACCGGATGTGTTCGCCGACCCAAATCTGTTCGTCGCGTTGAATGCGCACGTTGCCGTCCGCGACAGTTTCTCCCGATTGTTGATTCACGGTGGCTGAGTCCGCCGTCAGAATCGCTTCGCCGTGTTTGACCAGCACACCGTTTGTGCCTTTGGCCAGGCCTGTGGAAAGGTCGTAGTCCAGTTGTCCCTGCGGATTGAGCGATTCGATTATCCATGGGGGCTGCTGCTGGGCGCAAAGGGAACAAACACCGAGGACCGGAATCAAAAGGAAGGTCAGCGTATGGATGATGCGCGCTTTGCTCATTCGGCGCGCTCAGCTAACCAAAACCCCTTCGCCCTGCCAAGCGGGATTTGGCGCGATGAAGGACAAACACAGTGGCAGATAGACGTATTTTGATGGCGTTACGTAAAAATCGGAGTTTCAGAACCAATCCGGTTTCAGATGCTCGGCGGAAAGCTGGCGTGGTTCCACTCCATCTTATCTGCCTGCGATAAATTAAAACCGCTGCAAGTGCGCCGATGTCATTAGACGGCACAATGCGCGCTGGTAAAAACCCGCAAAACGGCGTAAATCAAGCGGGCAAACCCAGCGCGGACGAAAGTCTTGCAGCGGTTAAATTAATTTGAAACTCGGCCCCCCAGCGAAGTAATCGCGTCCATTCGCCCGCGCCAATCCCGACGGCCTCCAAGCCGAGGGCGGCGATATCCAGCCGATGTGTCATCCCTTTGCGAGAACATTCCTCGCTGGCCACAACAACAATAAGGGGACGGGTTTCGTTCGTTTTCATGAATTCATCAATTGGACCATTGCCGGTGCGCTGTTTTCCGGCGGCTCCTGGTTTAGAGCGAACTTGATGGCGTCGAGCACCGTCTTGTCATTTACCGGCTTGAGCAAATAGTCCGCGGCGCCCAAGGCTCGTACCCGGTCGGCGTTGCCCGGTTGGTCGTGGCCGGTAATGACAACCACCGGCACCTTCAGGTGTAACGTGGCGAGACGCT
Source organism: uncultured Verrucomicrobiae bacterium (assembly GCA_963714605.1). GTDB lineage: Bacteria > Verrucomicrobiota > Verrucomicrobiia > Limisphaerales > CAVQOW01 > CAVQOW01. The sequence goes on from CAVQOW010000012.1 coordinate 99,196, forward strand.
CGAGCATCTCGAAACCGTTGATGCCAGGCATGTGGAGATCCAACAACAAGCAGTCGGGCAATCGGGACGCGCAGGCCGCGAGCAACTCGTCGCCGAGCGTGAACGTTTCCACTTCGAAGCCATGCGTCCTGAGCAAACGGCCAAGCGCCTTGCAAAACTGCGGCTCATCGTCCAACACGGCAATGAATGGCTGAGTTCGGTCCATCGGGCTGAAGATGACAAACTGGCGGCGCGCGGGATATTATACTTTAGTGACATACTCGCGCAGAAGCGAGTGAGGGGTGTTCGGTGAATGTATTCAGTAATCGGTAATCAGCAGCCAGTGGTCGAAAGTATTGTGAAAACTGACGACTGGTTGCCGATTACTGGTTACTGATGACCGATTTCCCCAGACCCAATCGTTCCGCGGCACGGACAAGGTCGGCTAGGGATTCGACGCCCATCTTCTCCATGACCCGGGCACGATGCACTTTGACGGTGTGCTCGCCGGTGCCGAGGTCGGCGGCAATTTGTTTGTTCAACTGGCCGGCAACGACGTGTTCCATGACCTCGCACTCGCGTGGTGTGAGACTGTCGTAACGCTGCCGGAGCAAAGCCGTTTCTGAAATCAGGTCGCGCTGCGCGGCGGCGCGTTGCAGGGCGGCACGCACGGCGCCCAAAAGGTCGGTATCCTTGACCGGTTTGGTCAGAAAATCCGAGGCGCCAGCCTTGATGGCCTGCACACTCATGGGGATGTCGCCGCGCCCGGTGAGAAACACGATCGGCAACAACCAGCCGGCTTGGGTGAGCCGTTGCTGAAGCTCCAGGCCATTGAGTTCCGGCATTGCGACATCGAGCACCAAACAACTCAGTTCTTCCGGGTGATACGACTCAAGAAAGGTTTTCGCCGAGGTGAAGGCGCGCACGGTGAAACCCTCGGCCTTAAGCAACCGCGTGAGCGCTTTAAGCATTCCTGGCTCGTCATCCAGCAGGAAGACCGTGCCGCGAGTTGAGCTCATCGTTTTCCCGCCTCCACCGCTGGCAGTTCCAGATGAAAGGTCGTGCCGCTGGTCGGCGTCGCGGCGCCAGACAAAACGTCCGCCGCGCCACGCGCTTCCGCCCACAACCGGCCATTGTGGGCTGTGGCGATGGAGCGGCAGATGGACAGCCCAAGCCCCAGGCCGTGTTCCTTGGTTGTGTAGAACGGCTCGAAAACGCGTTCCGCGTCCGGCGGCAGACCGCCACCGGTGTCCGAAACGGAAATCCGAACCATGCCATTGCGGTGCGCCGTCACCAGTGTCAGGAGCCGCGCCGCGGGCGGCAAGGCGGCCATCGCGTCGTCGGCATTTAGAAACAGATTGAGGAGCACCTGCTGGAGTTGGATGCGGTCGCCCAAAACCTGCGGCACGCCCCCGGCCAGGTTGCGGTGAACCGTTATGCCGTGTCCAATGAGATCACTGCGCGCGATCCGGAGCACGTCCTCAATGATTTCATTCACGGAAAGCGGTTGCTGGTGGATTTGCCCCGGCTTGAGGAGGGCGCGCAAACGTCGGATGACCTCCCCCGCCCGCTGGTCTTCGCTCACGATGTCCGCGAGAATGTCGCGCGCCTCGGTGAGATCAGGCGGTTGCTGGGCGAGGAGACGCTGCGCCGCCTGGGCGTTGGTGAGAATGATGGCCAGCGGCTGGTTCAACTCGTGCGCGAGCGAGCCCGACAACTCGTTCAGCATCGCGACGCGCGAAAGGTGGGCCAGTTCGTCGCGCTGTTGCCCGATCTCCTGTTCCGCCCGTTTCTGTTGCGTGATGTCCCGGTTGATGCCCACCAGGCCGATGACATTGCCCTGCGCGTCCCGCAGCGGCACTTTGGTGGTGGACGTCCAGGCGGTTTCTCCGTTGGGCATGATCTGCTTCTCGGTTTTGTTGATCAACGCCTCGCCGGTCTGCATGACCCGCTGTTCATCCGCATAGAACTCTCCGGCCCGTTCCGGATGTTGAAAATCAAAATCGGTTTTGCCGATGAGCTGTTCGGGGTTGATCATCCCCAATCGCTTGACGAGCGTTTGGTTGACCTTTACGAACCGGGATTGGGTGTCTTTGAAGTAAATCCGGTCCGGAACATTGTCCAGCAGCGCCTGCAATTGTTGCTCGTGTTCACGGAGGTCGTGCGATAATTCTGTGGCGCGGATCACGTCGCGGCTTAATTCGTAATTCATCACAAGGACGATGGCGAGAAACGGGAAACTGATGAGATACGGTGCCTGAATCAACTGATTCTCAATCAGCGCGGAGGACCCGGCGGACACGAGAAGGAAGCCTGCGATGCTGCCGCCGATCAGCAGTGCGCGTCGCCGGCTCTCTAGTCCGCCACCGCGCCAAAATCTGGCAGCAGCGTCAACCACGAAAACCAGCAGGAGCAGCATGCTGAACTCACTCAGATGCCCCCAAGGATTGACCACTGCCTTGGCCACCACGGACACAGGCTCGCCGAGAAATTCAACCTGACGCAGCGCCATAATTTCGCGGTAGTTGTCAGTCGCCCCCGAGGTGAAATTCAAGATGAGTGAAAAGAATCGCAGTACCACGGTGGTCCAACCGAGCCAGGGGCGACCCGTGCGAAAATCCAACTGCACAAAACCGATGAGGGCGGCCACCAGCACAAAAACGGGCACGTCCATCCAGCGCATCGTCGTGCCCATCCCTCCCGGCGTTGATGCCCGCATGACTTCAAATTCCCCCGCAGCAATGCCTGCCACCGCCACTGCTGCGACCGCAAAAGCCAGGTTGGTCCAGGCTGTGCGTTTCATGCCCCAGACCCAGAAATGTATTACTGCCAGCGTGAGACACGCCGAGGCGACCATGGACCAGATGATGGTGACCCAACTCATCCGCAACAACGCTAACAAAGCATCGCTGACAAAACCAGTCCATAGGGATGTCGCAACTCACGGCCACAAATTTTACTGAAAAGGGTAGATTCTTTAGAACCAGACTTTGTCACTGGCGCATGTTGGAAGTCTGAAAACTCACGGAAGCACTGGCTCCATTGATTATTTAGAAAATTGGAGCGGGTGAAGGGAATCGAACCCTCATCTCAGGCTTGGGAAGCCCGCATTCTACCACTGAACCACACCCGCTCTCAGAACCGTCATGTTTGTAACAGACCGTCGCGCGCCGTGCAACTGATTTACAAGCGCTTCCGCGGAACGGAGGCCGTGTTGATGAATCGCTCCAGACATTTTTTGCGGGTGCGAAGACAAAAAAACCACCGTTGCGCATTCTGCTTTTGTGATTATGTTGCAGGAATGTATTGGCAGCAGGTCGTTTCATTGGTGATTGTGGGGCTGGCCGCCACACTGTTGGTGTGGGGACGGTTCCGTCGCCATAAATTTTCTTTCAGGCGCGACACGCATTGCGGCTGTTCGACGGTCGATATTTCCTCGTCCTCGAATTCCATCGTTTTTCGGGCGCGCAAGGGTCAACGCTCGCAGGTGGTTGTAAAAATGAGATGAACGTGCTCTTGCGTATGGACAACTATTGAGATATTTTTTGCAAAATGGCCGTCGCCAAGATTAGTTCATCCGCGCAGTTTGTCACTCGTGTATCCGCCATGGGCGGGCGCGAAGGGTCTGCTGGCGGCCACTGGGTACCGAATACCGATGTATATGCCACGGACGGCGGTCTGGTGATCAAAGTTGAACTGGCAGGCATGCGCAGTGACAACCTCGAAATCACCCTTGAGGGCAACCGCCTGCGCATCAGCGGCAATCGTCCGGATGGTTGTCGCGCGCCCAAATGCAGTTTTTTGGTGATGGAGATTGACTACGGACCATTTGAAAGTGTGCTGGAGTTGCCCAAGGGCTACGATCTCAGCCGGGCCAAAGCCGCTTACTTGAATGGTTTTTTGCGGATTGATGTGCCGCTGGCCGTACCAGCGCACAATGGAAGTACTGAGGTCCCCATCGCCGAGGGGAATTGATTTCTCTTGAATTTTATCAGGGTGGCGGCATCTAACCTGTTAAGATAACGACGATGAGCTCGCCGGATACAGAATTCATCAGCATCCTCGGAACTGGCGCAACTCCGGAGTCGCCGCCCCGGATTTCTTCGCGGTCGCTTCCGGAAATTCTGCCCATTCTCGGCCTTTCCGACATCGTCATCTTCCCGAACGCGGTGGTGCCACTTCTCGTTGAAACTGGATCAAGCCTGCGGCTCATTGACGATGCGGTGGGAGGCGACCGTTTGCTGGGTGTCGTCCTCCAGCTCAAACCGGAGGTCGCCGATCCGGCACCCGGCGATCTGCATGAAATCGGCTGTGTTGTTCGTCTGGCCAAGATGGTGAAGTTCCCCGACGGCACGGCGCGCGTGTTGGTGGAGGGGTTGTGGCGAATCCGGATCAAAGAATACATCTCGACCACGCCTTATTTGACTGCGAAATACGATCTGCTGCACGACGTCACGGAGGATTCCATCGAAGTGACTGCGATGTTGCGCAACGCGCAAAGTCAGTTCCAAGAAATCGTCAAACTCTCGCCCGCGTTGACCGAGCAGGTCAAAGTGGCTGCGCTCAACACCGAGGACTCCGGGCATTTTGCGGATCTGATTGCCGCGAACCTGAACCTGACGCTCGAAGACCGGCAGACACTCCTCGAAACCACTTCCGTCAAGGAACGGCTCGCCAAGCTGCTGCCGATGCTTAACCGCGAGCACGAAGTGCTGACGCTCAGCTCGAAAATCCAGAGTGATGTCGCAACGTCCATTGCCAAGACCCAGCGTGACTTTTTCCTGCGCGAACAGCTCCGCGCCATCCAGCGCGAACTGGGCGAAAGCGAACCGAACGCGGGCGAAATCAAATTGCTGCGGGAACGGATCGAGCAAACGCCGATGTCGGCGGAAGTGAAGAAGGTGGCGGTGCAAGAGTTGGAGCGGCTTCAGCAAATGCCGCCGGTCGCAGCCGAATATACCGTGTCGCGCAATTACCTGGACTGGATTCTCAGCCTGCCGTGGGAAAAAGAGACAGAGGACAAGATTGATTTGACCGAGGCGGAGCGGATTTTGAATGAGCAACATTTCGGGCTGACGAAAGTCAAGGACCGGCTGATCGAATTCCTTGCCGTCCTCAAGCGCAAGAAACAGATCAAAGGCCCGATCCTCTGCCTCGTCGGGCCGCCCGGCGTTGGCAAGACTTCGCTCGGCCGGAGCGTGGCCGATGCGCTCGGTCGCAAGTTCGCGCGCATCTCGCTGGGCGGCATGCGAGACGAAGCCGAAATCCGCGGCCACCGGCGCACTTATGTGGGCGCGCTGCCGGGCCGCATCATTCAGACCTTGCGTCGTGTGGAGAGCCGCAATCCGGTGATCATGCTTGACGAACTGGACAAGGTCGGCGCGGATTTTCGCGGCGACCCGGCGGCAGCATTGCTGGAGGTGCTCGACCCGGCGCAGAACAACAACTTCAGCGACCATTACCTCGACTTGCCGTTTGACCTCTCACGCGTGCTGTTCATCACCACGGCGAACTGGCTCGAACCGATTCACCCGGCACTGCGCGACCGGCTCGAAGTCATCGAATTGCCCAGCTACACCGAATCGGAGAAATTGCAGATCGCGAAGCGGTTCCTCGTGCCGCGGCAGTTTGTGGAGCACGGCCTGACGCGGCAGGACGTGACGCTGCCGGACGCGACGTTGCACCGGCTCATTCAGGAATACACCCGCGAGGCCGGCGTGCGGCAATTGGAGCGGGAGATTGCCGCGCTGGCGCGCAAGGCCAACCGCAAAATCGTCAGCCGCAACGGTCGCATTGCACAGCTCAAACTCGGTCCTGAAGTTTTGAAAAATTACCTTGGCCATGCCCCGTTTGTCTACGAAGGCGCGGAGAAAATCACCGAATACGGCATAGCCACCGGCCTGGCGTGGACACCGGTGGGCGGAGAGGTGCTTTACATCGAAGCCACGCGGATGCCAGGCAAGGGCAGTCTGCTGCTCACCGGCTCACTGGGCGATGTGATGAAGGAAAGCGCGCAAACTGCCGTCAGCTACTTGCGCAGCCAGGCCAGGACGTTGGGGATTGATTTTTCGGACTACGGGAAATACGACATTCACATTCACGTGCCCGCCGGCGCGACGCCCAAGGACGGTCCCAGCGCAGGCGTGGCCATCGTAGCGGCGATGGCTTCATTGCTGACACGCCATCGTGTCCGCTCAGACACAGCCATGACCGGCGAAATTAGTTTGCGCGGTCGCGTGCTGCACGTGGGCGGCGTGAAGGAAAAAGTGCTGGCGGCCATTCGTTTCGGCGTCAAACGGGTTATTTTGCCGGAGCAAAACAAGCCGGATTGGTTCGACGTGCCGTTCGAAGCGCGCAAAAAGGTCAAAGCCCATTTCGTCCGGCACATCTCACAGGTCATTCAACTGGCGCTGGAGCCGAAATGATCTTTTCAAATTCGTCCTGCTTCTCGTCCTCGTCATCGAACGATTTTCTAAAGCGGGAAACGCAAACCGGAATGAGAAAAATTATCCTCGCGCGAGCTGTCGGAAGCGTTTCAATCCTGCTGGCTGCCATCAGTTCAGTCGCAGCGACGACGAATGATTTGTCAGATGCGGAGGTTCAAGGCCGCGAATTGGCGCGGCAACTTTGTGAAGCCAGACCGACGGAAAATTTTACCAACACCGGCGTCCTCAAAATTCGCGCGGCACGTAACAAGCACTTGGAAATCCGATTCAACTTTGAAACCATTATTACACCGGCGAACTGGCAAACGATTTATTTTGCTGCCACCTCTAATGGCGTCGAAAAGGCAATCATTATTCATTCAACAGATAGGCCAACTGAATATTCCTACGCTCGTACGACTTCACCGACGATGTCATATCTGGCTTTCGCAGAAATTTCACCCGGACAAGCAGCAAACGAAGCATTTGCAGACTCAGACTTCTTATTGGCGGATTTGGGCCTGGAATTTTTCCATTGGCCAGGGCAAAAGGTTTTGAAGCACGAAATGCGGCGAGGCCGTTCATGCAAAGTCTTGGAAAGCACAAATCCAAATCCCGATACGAACGGCTATTCGCGCGTTGTCTCGTGGATTGACAATGAAACGCTTGGCATCGTGCAGGCCGAGGCTTACGACGCGAACGGTAAACTGCTCAAGGAATTCGAACCAAAAGAATTCAAAAAAATCAACGGCCAATGGCAGTTGCAGGAGATGGAAATACGAAACGTACAGACCGGTTCGCGAACACGAATTGAATTCGACGTGCCACGGAAATAATGCCGGGGGCTTTTGCTGTCGTTAACGCGTCAGTCCGCCGTTTCTGAAACGAATGATGCGATGCCGGTCATATCTGCAAAAACAAAAGTCTCAACAGAATTCCGCCACCGCTAAATTTTCAAATTTCTCATTTTATCCGTGTTCATCCGTGGCCATCTGTGGTTAAATTTTCCCCGTGAAAGCTGTCATTCTGGCCGCCGGCAAAGGCACGCGCATGAAGGAACTAACCAACGACGTTCCCAAACCCATGCTCTGCGTGCGGGGCAAACCGATTCTCGAACACATCATAGCCGGATTGATAACCGCCGGAGTGCGCGAATTTTTCATCGTCACCGGCTGGCGGGCGAAAGCGATCGAAAATTATTTCGGCGATGGCTCGAAGTGGCACGTCAAGGTCGCGTACGGACGACAAGCCGTGCAGGATGGCACCGGCAAAGCGCCTGAACTGGCGAAGAAGTTCGTCGGCACGTCGCCGTTCATCCTGACCTACGGCGATATCCTCGTGAAACCGGAGACCTATCAGCAAATGGTGAAACGGTTCTGCGAGAACAAATTCTTCGGCCTTGTCACCGTGACCGGTAGCGAAGATGTGACCAAGGGCGGATTGTTTTTCTTCGACAAAGAATTCTATCTCAATCATCTCGTCGAGAAGCCGTCGCCTGCGCAGTTGGACGAGTTGCGCAAACAAGGTTTGCTCAAGCCCGGCGGCGTGGCCTGGTACAACGCAGGCATCTACATTTTCCGCCCGACGATTTTCGACTTCACCGCCCGTCTCCAAAAATCTCCGCGTGGCGAATACGAATTGACCGACGCCATTGCGGCAATGCTTGCGGCGAAACACCGCATCGCTGGTTTGGAAATCCAAGGACGCTGGGTGGACGTGCGCGACCCGGAAGTGCTGGCGAGTTTGGAAAAAGAACCAAGCTAACCGCAGAGACTCTGCAGCGCAGAGAAAAAATTTTACACTCCGCGTCTCCGGATCTCTGCGGTGAATCAAAAAACGAACTTCGGCTCGAATACCGGCCCGAAGCCGTGCTTTCGCAGCAGTTCCATGAACTTCGCAATGCCGCGTTTCTCGTCTGAGCCAAGATGGTAATGAAGGTGCCAGCCGAAGTAATCCTTGCGAAAATCCAGCGTGTATTCCGTTCTCTCGCGAATGATGTGGTCGAGCGTCTCCATGCCGAAATCCTTCGCCTCGCGCAATTGCCGCCGAAGTTCCGCATTTTCCACACCGCGGCGTAACGCCCAAACGGCAAACACGAACGGCAGATTCGTCATTTCGAACCAACCCGCGCCAAGGTCAAAGATTTCGTGCTCGTGATCGCCGAAAAGAAAGTCCAGCGCCGGGTCGCCAATCACCATCAAATTGTCCGGCGGGTTGGTGAAGTTGTAATCCGGCAGCGGCTTGAACTCCGGCTTCAATCCGCGCTCCGCCAGCAACACTTTCAACAGGCGCACGCTGGTGAGTGATGCTGTATCGCAAAAAACTTCGTCCATTTTCTCCAGCGGTTGCCGGTGCGCCAGCATCACGCTCTTCACCTCGCCCAGCGACGCAACAGCGACGCCATCCAGAATATCGTAACGGTCGTTCAGCAACGGTTCGACGACGCTGACCAGCGCAGCGTCAAGTTCATCGCGGCGGAGCATTTCGGCGAGTTTGGCGGGCGTAGCATAGACGACTTGGTCTTCGACGCCGCGCGTCAGCGGCACGGTGTTGAGCGCCTTCACTGACCCCACACGGAACGGCGCGAGCGATTGCTCCAGCCCAAATTCGCGCTCACGATTTGCCGATCGTTCCTCGTGCTCAATGCGTCGCGCGATTTCCTCCGCCGAATCTGGCGCGGCCATGCGGAGTCTTGCTCGCGACTCGCTCGCGACGGGTCGGAGTTTATCGGAGTTGGGTGTTTCGTCTGACATGTGTGCAGATTTTAGGGCAAAGACGCAAAGACGCTAAGAAAATTCCTGCTGGAATTCTGCCGAACTATCTGCTGCGCCGAATCCAGCGGCCCATGCGGAGAGTTTGGGCGCAGGTCATTTGTCCAGAAGCTTGCGGATGGACTGCAATTCCTTCCGGTGGGCCTTGTCGGGCTTTGGATAGCTCATCTTCAATTCGCCGAGAATATCCAAGATCACCTGTGAAATAATCAGGCGTGCGTTCTCCTTGTCGTCGGCGGGAACGACGTACCACGGAGCGATTTTGGTGCTCGTCGCCGTCAGGCAGGCCTCGTACGCGTGCTGGTAATCTTTCCACCGCTCGCGCTCCTCGATGTCCGCGCGGCTGAATTTCCAGTTCTTGTCCGGGTCGTCAATCCGCGCGAGGAAACGCCGGCGTTGTTCCTCTTTCGACAGATGCAGAAAGAATTTCACGATGCGCGTGCCGTTGCGGTGAAGATGTTTTTCAAAATCATTGATCGAGCGGTAACGATGTTCCCAGAAATCGTCGTCCTGCGTCGTTTCGTCCGGCAGGTGCTGGCCGGCCAGAATTTCCGGATGCACGCGGACAATGAGCACTTCCTCGTAGTAGGAACGGTTGAAGATTCCGATGCGCCCGCGCTCGGGCAGGCAACAGGTGGTGCGCCACAAAAAATCATGATCCAGTTCCTGCGCGCTCGGATGCTTGAAGCTGAAAACCTGACAGCCCTGCGGGTTCACGCCGGACATCACGTGTTTGATCGCGCCGTCTTTCCCGGCGGCGTCCATCGCCTGAAAAATCAGCAGCAACGCGTAGCGGTCCTGCGCGTAGAGCAGGCTTTGCCGTGCGCTCAATTTTTCGACGTGTTCGGCCAGGAGCTTCCCGTAGTCGCGGTCCGACTTGTAGAACGGTTTCACCCGCGAGGGCCAGTTCTTTAGATTGACCGCGCTGCCTTCGCGGACGCGAAATGATTTGATGTCAATTTTCATGTTGAACGGTTTGGCTTGGGTGTGTTGTCAGACATACCCGAAGAATTTAATGCAAAGTGGCGAAGACGCAAAGCCGCAAACGGAATCGTGTCGCGAAGCGACATGGGAAATTAGCCGGCTACGAAGTGGCTGGTGCAATCGTGTAAAATGTTCGCGTCCCGGAGGGACGATGGAAATACCGGATCATTCCTCCGTCCCTTCAGGACGGATTCTTGTTTGCGGCCAACCAGACACTTTGTGTCTGGCTAATTTCCGGTTGTCCCTGCGGGACGAGACAAACGGGGCTGGAGGTTTGGAAAAATTGCGTGGCGACAAAGATTCCGCTCCGGCCAGAGCTAAACAGCTGAAGCGGTTGAAATTTTCTCTCGTCGCCGGACACCCGACTGAAGCCGAGTGCTAATGAAAATAATTCGCCGCGCGCCATTGCTACCGAAAGATGGGATCCTGCATCGTTTCGGAGGCTATCCTTTTCCGGGCGCGTCTTTGGAAAGACCTGCCTCCGCAGCCAATTCGCGGACAACTTGCTGAGCAGAAGAAAGTTTCTCAAGATACGCCTGTTTTTCTCGGTCAGTTTTCAAAAGACCAAACTCAATGCTCTCCTTTTCAGTCAAAGCGATCTTCTTTCTGAATTCTTTTCGAAGCAATTCATTCTTCAAAGTCAGATCCAATTCGGCGTTCGGCATATACAAATTGAATTTCAATTGCCCGCCTTTCAAATCCATAAGCTCAATTTTGCCCGTGACGTAGTTGTATTTCTGCAAACGGATGCTTTGACGAAACCGCAGGCCCTTCACTAATTCAAAATCAAGACGGCTGTCACCGGCTTCGGCGCGCGATCTCGGTTGCGCAATGACCGGAATCGAGTAGTTTCGTGGTTTTGAAATCGCACCAATTGAGTGCAGAAAGGTTTGCCAAAAATTCATGACATTAATCATGACTTCAAGCACGTCTCTTTCCGAACCGTTTGCCAGTTTTACAAAGACGACCTTTTCATGCGTGTGAAACAGACCTTCTGCATCTTGATACTGGGTGGTCACGATCTGCTCCTCGATTTGAGTCGCATCGCTAACCTGAGGAGTTCCGTGGGTGAGCGTGTGATGCTTTGAAGCATTTACGATATCTCTCAGCAAACTGTAATCGGCGCAATGGCTGGTGACTGTTCCATGACTCAATCTGTGGCTGTGAGGTAAGTGCTCTCGAAGATGATAAATCGCTGTCGCCGCATTTACTGCAGCACGAACATCTCGACTCCGACCAGCTTTGCCAGAGTTTTTGACATCGAGATATTCTTCGAAAGAGCGAACGACGTGCTCGTAAAAATAGGTTGCAAGATCATCAAACATATTCGCGCTTCAATCACTACGCCGTCGCCAGATTATCTTCCAATACTTTGGATTTGCCCGACGGCGGTTCAGCTTCGTTGGCCGTTGTCGCAGCATCCCACACTTTGATCGGTTCGTAGTAAGTATTCCGTTGCACCGGCGTGCGGCTGGCTTCGCGGATGGCTTTGATCATTTCGGCTACGATATGCCACCACGGTCGCGTTGGCTGGCGGAGTTGCGGCGGGTTCGCCCCAGCCATCCGGAAGATGTGTTCCTCGATGATCGTCCCGTGCAGATCGTCCGCGCCGTAGCTCAACGCCACTTGCGCCAGCTTCAATCCCATGCCCACCCAGTAAGCCGTGATATGATCGAAGTTGTCGAGGTAGATGCGGCTCACGGCAATGGTGCGCAACGCGTCGAAGCCCGTGGGCGGCGTCTTGACCGGGATGTCGTTGTTCTCCGGTTGATACGGCAGGGGCACGAAGCCGACAAAGCCGCGCGTCTCGTCCTGCAACGCGCGCAATTGCCGCAGATGGTCCACGCGGTTGGCGAGCGATTCGACGTGGCCGTAAAGCATCGTGCAGGTGCTGCGTCCGCCCATGCGATGCCACGTGCGGTGAACGTCCAGATATTCCTCGGCGGATTCCTTGCCCTTGGCGATGGCGCGACCGGACTTCCGGTCGGAAGATCTCCGCGCCGCCGCCGGTGAGCGAGTCGAGTCCAGCGGCTTTGAGTTCAACCAACGTTTGCTCGACGGATTTTTTTGCGAGCCAGGCGAGATGGAGGATTTCAATCGCGGTGAAGCATTTGAGGTGAAGCTTCTGACTATTTCGGATTTTGGATTTCGGATTTCGGATTTCAGTTAGAGCCTCCTCACGTCGGCTGCTACTTGCATTCAGCGCGTTCAACGCTTTGAGCATGTCCACGTAGTAACTAAACGGCAGCGAGGGATGCAGTCCGCCGACGATGTGCAGTTCCGTGATGCCGAGCTTCAACGCCTCGCGCGCCTTCTCGACCATTTGCGGAATCGTCAACTCGAAACCGTCGGCGTCGCGTTTCTTGCGCGCGAACGAGCAGAACTGGCAGGAGAGGATGCAGTAGTTCGAGTAGTTGATGTAGCGGTTGATGATGTAGCTGGCGCGATTGCCGACTTTCTTCTGTCGCGCGAGATCAGCGATTGCGCCGACGGCGTTCAGGTCCTTGGATTCAAACAGCCACAGCGCGTCGGCGTCGGAAATGCGTTCGCCGGCGGCGACCTTGTCGTAAAGGTCGCGCAATTCGTTGCGTTGGATGTAGAAGTTCATCGTCTGCACAGTAAAGCAGCAATCGTGCGGCAAGGCAAACGCAGCCAATTAGGGTTTGGAATGTGCTTTACACCGGGTTGCTTCACCCGTACGATTCCCCGTCATATTACACGAGAAAAGCAAAGAAAGTATGGAAGCAAAAGCGAAGACGATTGAACAATTTAAGCTGCACGAGCAGGACACCGGCTCGGCGGATGTGCAGATCGCGCTGCTGACGCAGCGCATCAACCATTTGACCGAGCACTTGCAGACCAACAAGAAGGACCACAGCTCGCGCCGCGGGCTGTTGATGATGGTCGGCCAGCGCCGCCGATTGCTGGATTACCTGCAGACACGGACGTCAGCCGTTATCAGGCCATCACCAAGAAGCTCAAGTTGCGTCACTGAGTCTTCAGGAGGTTCTGGGGCTGCACGCATTCCAATGCGAGCACGTTGCGTTCCTCTGCTTTTGAATAGATTGGGCCGGAAACGCGAACGGCCCGGTTTCACATCAAACATATCGCGCATGAAAAATCCGTTGCTCCCTGGGTAATTTCATTCAGCTCCGAAAACATTCGGAGTTCACTGAAGTTCCTCGGGGCGACGGAGGAGAAGAAAATTATGCCAGAAAAAATAACCGTCCAAGTGGGCGACAAACAAATCATCATCGAAACCGGCAAGCTCGCCAAGCAGGCGGACGGCGCCGTCACCGTTCAACTCGGCGAAACCATCGTCATCGTCGCCGCGGTCGCCGCCACCAAGGCCAAGGAAGGCCAGGACTTTTTCCCGCTGACCGTGGATTACCGCGAGAAAGCCGCGGCGGCGGGCAAATTCCCCGGCGGCTACTTCAAACGCGAAGGACGGCCGACGGAAAAGGAAATTCTGACCTGCCGTCTCACCGACCGTCCGATCCGTCCACTCTTTCCCAAGGGCTGGTACAACGAAGTGCAGGTCCAGACCGTCGTGCTCAGCGCCGACGGCGAAAACGATCCGGACATCCTCAGCATCATCGGCGCGAGCGCCGCGCTGATGGTCAGCGACATTCCGTGGGACGGCCCGCTTGGCGCCGTGCGCGTGGGCCGCGTCAAAGGCAAATTCGTCGCCAACCCGACGCACACCGAAATGGCCGAGAGCGATCTCGATCTCGTTTACGTCGGCAACGCGAACGACATCGTGATGTATGAAGGCTCGGCCAAGGAAATCAGCGAAGCCGATTTCAACGCCGCGCTCAAGTTCGGCCAGGAATGCTGCCAGCCGCTGATCGCCGCGCAAAAGGAACTCGCTGCCAAGGCCGGCAGGAAGAAGCGCGAAATTACGCTCAACATCGTCCCGGACGAAATCCTCCAGGAAGCCAAGAAGTTTGCCGGCGACCGCTTTGTTCCCGCGCTGCTTACGCCCGGCAAACTCGCTCGCGAAGCGGCCGTGCAAGGCCATTCAAGAGGAAGTCGGCAAGAAACTCGTCGAGAAATTTGGTGCGGAAAAGGTCACTGACTTCGTCGTCAAAGACGCCCAATACTACATTCAGAAGGAAGCTGTTCGCGGCTTGATTTTGAACAGTGGCAAGCGACTGGATGGCCGCGGCTTTGACGTGGTGCGCCCGATTTCGAGCGAAGTCGGCATTCTGCCGCGCGCGCACGGCTCGGCGTTGTTCGCCCGTGGCGAAACGCAAGCCGTCACGCTCGGCAACGCTTGGCACCGGCGACGATGTGCAGGAATTCGACTCCTACACGGGCGGCGAGAACGAGAAGAAATTCATTCTTCACTACAATTTTCCGAATTTCTCCGTCGGCGAAACCGGCCGCATCAGCGGGCCGGGCCGGCGCGAAATCGGGCACGGCGCGCTCGCCGAGCGCAGCATCGAACCGATGTTGCCGGTGAAGGATTATCCCTACACCATCCGCGTCACCAGCGAGATCATGGAATCGAACGGCTCGACCTCGATGGCGACGGTTTGCGGCGGCACACTCGCGCTGATGGATGCCGGCGTGCCGATGATTCGCCCCGTTGGCCGGCATCAGCGTCGGTATTTGCACCGAATACGGCGACCGACAAAAACATTTCCCGTTACAAACTCCTCACCGACATCCTCGGCGCGGAAGACCACTTCTGCGACATGGATTGCAAAATTGCCGGCACGGACAAAGGCATCACCGGCTTCCAACTCGACCTCAAGCTCAAGGGCATCCCGCACGCGCTTATGGCCGAGACGATTGAGAAAGCCCGCGTCGCCCGCCTGCACATCCTCGCCGAAATGGCGAAGACTCTCGCCGAACCTCGCAAGGAACTCAGCAAGTACGCCCCGCGCATCCAGATCGTGAAGATCAATCCGGAGAAGATCGGCGCGCTCATCGGCCCCGGCGGCAAGAACATCAAGAAGCTCGTCGAGGAATCCGGTTGCGAAATTGACATCGAAGATGACGGCACGGTGAATATCTTCTCCGTTTCGGCGGAAGGGATGAAGATTGCGCGTGGACGCCATCACTGGCATGACGGCCGAAGCCGAAGTCGGCAAGATTTACCGTGGCAAAGTCGTCACGACGAAGGAATTCGGCGCGTTCGTCGAGTTTCTGCCCGGGAAGGACGGCCTGGTGCACATCAGCGAACTGGCCAATTTTCGCGTCAAGCAGACCGAGGACATCGTCAAGGTTGGCGATGAAATCTGGGTCAAATGCCTCGGCGTGGACGAGAAAGGCCGTGTACGTCTCTCGCGAAAAGCGGCAATGGCCGAGCGCGATCAGGAAATGGCCGAGCGCGAAAAGGACACAGACAAGAAACCCTAGAACTGGTTTCTTAAGACGGGGTGAGTCTGCTGAGGAGTGTAAACTGTAGCGTCGGTCTGTGAGCAACGCTACAATTACGGACTCGGCGGCGCGGCCTGCTCAATCCAATCCGATGATGGCTGGATCGCCGTAAAGCGTAAACAAGCCGGCCCGTGTAATTCGCACGTCCATGAGTTGCCCGCGGTGGCGCTCAGAGCCATCGAACAAGACGATTTTATTGCAGCGCGTGCGCCCCATCATGCGCGCAGGGTTCCTTTTGCTCGGACCTTCGACGAGAATTTGCACCTGCCGCCCGATGAACGCGCTGTGTTTTCGTTTGGCGATTTCGTTCACCACTTGCAGCAGACGCTGGTGTCGCTGCTCGCGGACTTCACCGGGAATTTGATCCGGCATGTCGGCTGCGGGCGTGTCCTGGCGCTTCGAATATTTGAAAATGTATGCCTGATCAAATTCCACTTCGCGCATGAGCGAAGCGGTTTGCTCGAAATCGTCTTCCGTTTCGCCGGGAAACCCGACGATGAAATCCGTGCTGATGGCCGATCTTCGGCTGCGCGCGCGGAGTTTTTCGACGATGCGCAGATACCAGTCGCGCGTGTAGCCGCGGTGCATGGGCTTCAGGATGCGGTCGCAGCCGCTCTGGACCGGCAGATGCGCGATTTCGACGAGCTTGGACAGTCGCGCATAAGCCTCGACCAGATCGTCGCCAAAACCTTTCGGATGCGGCGCAGTGAAACGAATGCGTTCCAGTCCTTCGACTTCGTGGACGGCATCGAGCAGTTGGACGAATGCGGATTTGCCATTCTCATCGCGAATGTCGTTGCGCCCGTAGCTCGTGACGATCTGGCCGAGCAAGGTGATTTCCTTCACGCCGTCGTCGACCAGTTGGCGGCACTCCTCCACGATGTCCGCGATGCTGCGGCTGCGCTCGTCGCCGCGCGTGTACGGCACGATGCAAAACGTGCAGTACTGATCGCAGCCTTGCATGATGCTGACAAATGCGGTGGCGGCGCGTTGGCCGTTCCGTCGAGCACGTGGTCCGAATCGTCGATTCGCTCCCCTGCTCTTCCGCCACGTCCACGATTTTGTCTCGCGGCGACCGGCAAGAATTTCGTCAAGATAATCCGGCACGCGATGAAATCGCTGCGTGCCGACGACGAGATCCACGTCCGGGCCGGTCAATCGATTCCCGCCCCCGGCTCTGCGCCATGCAACCCATGAAACCGAAATCTGGTCGTGTTTGCTGTTTTTTGGTATGCTGACGAGGTTTTTCATCTTGCCGATGGCCTTTTGCTCGGCGAGATCGCGAACGCTGCAGGTGTTAAGCAGGACGATGTCCGCCACGGCTTCGGACGGCGCGATGGTATACCTTTCGCGACGAGTTTGGCCGCGACGGCTTCGCTGTCGCGCTCGTTCATCTGGCAACCGTAGGTCTTAATGTAAACGCCCGGCATGGTGCTGAGTGTGGAAAGAAATTATACCAGCACGAATCGGCTGGAAAGAGGCAAGCGGACAAATTCAGTTTCACCAACTGCGTCCAACCGAACGGGGACGTCTGGGAAATTCTCGATAAAGCATCACCCTTTCGGCACAATCTCGAATTTGAGTTGGTTTGAAAAAGTTATGGTTGTCTCGTGCGGCATTAATTCTTTGAGACAGTCGGGGCACAAACCATGCGTGAAGTCCACATGCAAATTATCTTGCATGTATTCTTCCAAGCGATGCCAGTATTGATGATCGTCCCGGATTTTTTTGCATTTGGCGCAGATGGGCAGGAGGTGGCGCAATTCCAACAGTTCGGTCACATCTTCCAACGTCAGCAGAATCATCTGCCGGTCGGCATATTTGAATGGAGCGGCCGTGACCCAGAGACGGGTGTCCTCAACCTTTCCGTTTTTTACCAGTTGCATTTGAGCTTCCTGCCGAAAAAGCGCCTGCCCCTCAAATGCGGCGTAAACGGCCTTGCGGATGATGCAGTCATTGCAATGTTCACCGTGACCGCAACCGCCGGGGTTGCCTCCTGCCTGAAGGCAATGCAGCGCATCCCCACCACGCAAGCGCAAAAATTCTCCCGGTGACGAACCAATCAACATGGCACCCGCGATGTTGGCGTCCAAAAGTCGCATATCTTCGTCCATCACAAAAACCGGCACTGGTACGGCGTCCAGGATGGCCCGCGCTAAATCATTAGTCAGAATTGGCGTGTTCATAATAAAATACGTCTATTAATTCGCACCCAAGGGGATAGGCTCCTCTTCATTAACCAACTGTTACCACTGCACTCCATGCTGTGATACACAAGATTATCTGTCGGCCCCAAGAACAACATATCCCAAAATCGGTTAAATTAACTAACTACTGGGGGGAATATAGCCCGTTTCTTGTGTTGCGCCACTTTTGCAACGGAATTTGTTCTCATGCTGCTCAGATGCCGTGTTCACTGCGGATCAGCCCGCGTTTCCCGTCCGTGAGGTTGGGAAACGGAAGCGCAACTCCCGCCGGAAAAAATCTGCCGATGGAAGAAAGAAACGCTTTACTGAAAACCGCCGTTGATTAAAATAGACAGCCACTGAACCTTGTAATGCGACACATAGCATGGACCTTCACCATCCAATCCTAAGAGAATTCCCGGAACATCGCGACACCATCCGCCGGCTCAAAGGCTCCGATGACCACTTCCGGAAAATGTTTGATGAATATCACTGCCTCGACGACGCCGTTTATCGAATCGAGGAGGAAATTGACTTTGCGACCGATCAGGAGATCGAAGAACTCAAGATGCGACGAGCCAAGTTGAAGGACTATATTTACCACCTCATCCACCGCGCATCGACTGCCTGCCCCGTCTGCAACAGCACGGGCGTGGCCAGTTAACCCCTGCCAATTGCTTCGGCCATCTGTCGCGAGTATGCGGCAGGCATGGTGTTATTCGAGGACTACTTTCGGCGCGTGGATTTGAGTGGCGCGTTTGCGCTGGATTTCGTCCAGGATCTTTTTCCGGAGGCGAAGGTTCTTCGGCGTGGCTTCGACGTATTCGTCCGGGCCGATGTATTCGAGGGCGCGTTCGAGGCTGAGCTTGAGCGGCGGGTTGAGCTGGATGCCTTTGCCGTCGCCCTGCGAACGCATGTTGGTCAGCTTGTTTCGCCTTGCACGGGATTCACCGGGATGTCGTTGTCGCGCGCGTTTTCGCCGACGATCATGCCCTCGTAAATTTCGTCGCCCGGCTCGATCATCAGGCGTCCGCGCTCCTGGATCATGTTCAGGGCGTAGGACATGGCTTCGCCGTCTTCCATGCTGACGAGCGAGCCGTTCTTGCGCGCGGCGATCTCGCCCCGATCAGGGCCGTATTCGTGGAAGAGATGGCTCATCACGCCGACGCCGCGCGTGTGATTCACCAGGTCGGTCTCGAAGCCGATCAGCCCGCGCGTCGGAATCAGCGCCTCAATGCGTCACCTGTGTCGCCGTGATGGTCCATGTGCGTGATCTCGGCTTTGCGCGCCGGCGAGGTTCTCCATGATCGGCGCCCAGGTGTTCCTTGGGAATTTCGAGGAAGAGTTTTTCGATCGGCTCCAGCAGGTTGCCCGCGGCGTCCTTCTTGATAGATGCACTTCGGGGCGCGAAACCAGCACTTCATAGCCTTCGCGGCGCATCTGCTCGACGAGGATGGCGATCTGCATTTCGCCGCGGCCGGTGACGTCGAAGATTTTCGGGTCGTCGGTTTGTTCGATGCGCAGGGCGACGTTGGTGCGGATTTCGTTGACGAGGCGCTCGCAGATGTGGCGGGCGGTGACCAGCTTGCCGTCGCTGCCGGCGAGCGGGCCGTCGTTGACGGCAAACTCCATCTGGATCGTCGGCGGATCAATCGGCATGTAGCGGCAGCGGCGGGCGCGTCATCGTTGTCACGATGGTTTCGCCGATGAACACTTCCTCAAAGCCGGTGATGCCGACGATGTCGCCTGCGTGGGCTTCCTGCACTTCGATGCGTTTCAAGCCTTCGAAGTGGTAAATCATCGTGATCTTGCCGGCGACCTTCGTGCCGTTGCCGTGGATGCAGACGGCCGGTTGTCGCCGACCGTGACTTTGCCGGAGTGGATTTTGCCGAAACGCGATGCGGCCGAGGTAATCGCGAGTAATCGAGGTTGGCGACGAGAAACTGAAAGCCGTCGCCGGCAAACGCGCGCGGCGGCGGGACGTGTTTGATGATGGCGTCGAACAGCGGCTCCATCGTGCCGCTGACGTGGTCGAGATCGAGCTTGGCGTAACCGTCCTTGGCGCTGGCGTAGATAAACGGGAAATCGAGCTGCTCGTCGGTGGCGTGCAGTTGGACGAACAGCTCGAACACCAGGTCGAGCACCTTTTTCGGGCTGCGCGTTCTCGCGGTCGATCTTGTTGATGACGACGATCGGTTTGGCGCCGGCTTCCAGCGCCTTGCGCAGCACGAAGCGCGTCTGCGCCTGCGGGCCGTCGGCGGCGTCCACCACGAGCAGCACGCCGTCAATCATGTTCATGATGCGCTCGACTTCGCCGCCGAAATCCGCGTGGCCGGGGGTGTCCACGATGTTGATGTGGTAATCCTTGTATTTGAACGCGGCGTTCTTGGCGCGGATGGTGATGCCCTTTTCGCGCTCGAGATCCATCGAGTCCATGATGCGCTCCTCGCTGGCCTTGGCTTCGTTGGCGCGGAACGTGCCGGACTGCTTGAGCAGGCAGTCCACGAGCGTGGTCTTGCCGTGGTCCACGTGCGCGATGATGGCGATGTTACGAATATGCTGCATCGGCATGTAATGTACGCGTTTTATTTCACCAGCAAAGGCCAAATCGAGCGTGAGCCGGTAGCAAGAGAGCCGCGTCAGACGACGCCTTGCGGAAAAAGGTCAAGCCAATGTTGAAAAGAGCGTCGTCGTCGGCATGGACAGACACGGCCCAGTCGTTGTAAGTTCTGTGTCGGCGTATGGAGATGGCTAACATCAGGCGCGAATACAGTTTCGGCGGGTTAAACCGGCAGGACTTGGCTGCTGATCCGTTCGCCCAGTTCAATGAATGGTTCGAGCAGGCGTCGGGCACGCGGGGCGGCAGTTGGCTGCGCGGCATCGGCATTGCGTTCTACAAGCTCTGGCAGGTGATTCTGGGCCACGCACCCGCAGATGTTAATGCAATGGTGCTCGCGACGGTCGGTCACGATGGTCAGCCGTCAGCGCGCACGGTGCTGCTCAAAGGCGTGGACAAGCGCGGCTTCATTTTTTTCACGAATTACGACAGTCGCAAAGGGCGTGAACTCGCCGTCAATCCGGAAGCCACGCTGGTTTTCTATTGGTCCGATCTGGAACGCCAAGTGTGTGTGACCGGTGCGGTCACCAAACTTCCTCGTGAGGAGTCCGAAGCGTATTTCAAGAGCCGGCCCAAGGGCAGCCAGCTGGCGGCGTGGATTTCCAAGCAGAGCGAAGTCATTGATTCGCGCAACGTGTTGGAGGAACGGTGGAAGGAATTCGCCACCAAACATCCCGGCGACGACGTGCCGCTGCCGCCGAATTGGGGCGGTTACGCGCTTTCGCCAACGCGGATCGAATTCTGGCAGGGCCGGCCCAACCGCTTACATGACCGGTTCAGCTACACGAGACAACCAGACGGTTCGTGGAGCATCGAGCGGCTTGCACCGTGAGTTAACATAACGTTTTGGCGAGAAACCTTCGAAATTTCTCTGTTCGTGACAGCCGAATTTGGAAGCGCTTTTCATTTTAATACCGTCACAGGTGGTCAGAGTTGTTCACCAAGGGTTGTGAATAATTTGTGGAAAAATTCACTTGAAATATAAACCATCAGGCCGAAGTTGTTTCAGTGCCCGAACCAGACTCCGCTTGAGCACGCCGTAATGCGAAGTCATCAATGCTTCGGACGTTACCAGTGATGAATGCCGCCCCTCATCGCGAAGAGCGTTTCGAAACGAAACAAGCCTGTTCCGTAGCCGTGGTGTATGAAGATGCCACGACCCGCCAACGCGCGATGGCCGTTTGTGATTATTTGGTAAAGGAGTTTTGGTCGCAGATCGAATTTGATTTTCATTGGTGGGACATGGATTCCCTGTCAGGCGCTGAACACTCCGAAACCACATTGGAAGTGGCGGCCAATTCAGATTTTGTCATTGTCTGTTCCTGCACTGAAACTGAACTAACTCCGTCCGGACCAGAATGGTTCAAGCGTTGGATTGAGCACCGCGCGGGACGTGAAGGAGCGCTGGTGAACCTGACCGACGACGATACAGCCCAAACAATTCATGCCCGTCACAAGGGTGACTATTTCCGGGATGTGGCGCGCCGCGCGATGATGGATTATTTCACATCCGTTCCGCCGACGATTTCGGGCGCACTTCCGAATTCATTCGAAGCTGTTGAATTGAGGGCCGCACAGATGTCATCCGTGTTGGATGACATTCTGAATCAGATGCCTCCACCAAATCACTTTGGCTTGAACGAGTGAACGTTGACTCCGGGTAGGCGACGATTCTTTCCACCGCAAACTCATTTTGAAGGCACATCTTCGGCCGCTGCGTCTTCCTGTTGTTCGCTGATGACCGGGGCAATCGCCTGCAGGTGGTCCTTCTCTTCCAAATTGATTAGTTTGACACCTTGGGTGTTGCGGCCCGCTTCGCGAATGTCTTTCACATGCGTGCGCACCATTTGACCGCCGACGGTAATCAACATGATTTCATCCTGATCCCGCACGGTTAATGCCCCGACCACCGCGCCGGTCTTCTCGTTGGTCTTCATCGTGATGATGCCTTTGCCGCCACGCGATTGAACCCGGTATTCCCCAAAGTCCGTGCGCTTGCCAATTCCATTTTCGCCTGCCACCAGCAATGTTGCGTCAGGAACGACAATGGCGGCAGCCACGACGGCATCGCCTTTGTAAAGATTGATTCCGCGCACGCCGGCGGCGGGACGGCCCATCGAGCGCACGTCCTCTTCGGCAAAGCGAATGCTCTGACCGTCACGCGTGATGAGGACGACTTCGTTCTGGCCGGTCGTCAACTTCACGTCAATCAGCGTATCGCCCGGTTCGATGGTAATTGCAATGATGCCGCCCTTGCGGACATTGGCGAATTCATTGAGCGAAGTTTTCTTCACCGTGCCCAGCCGCGTCGCAAAGAAAATTTCTCCCGATTGTTGCCATGTAATGTCTTCCTTGTTGGCGTTGGTTTTTGACAGGACGCGAATCAGCGCGGCGATGGTTTCGCCTTGTTTGAGTTCGAGAAGATTGGCGATGCTCCGGCCCTTGGCGGCGCGGCCCATGTCGGGAATCTCATGCACTCGCTCGACGTAAACGCGGCCCGTGTTCGTGAAAAACATCAGGTAGTCGTGCGTGCTGGCGGTGAACAGGTGCTCGATAAAATCGGTGTCTTCCTCAGTCGCGCCTTCACGCGTGGTCATGCCAATGACGCCTTTGCCGCCGCGTCGTTGCGCCCGATACGAACTGACATTCGTGCGTTTGATCAGGCCGTTGTGCGTGAGTGTGATAATGACGCCTTCGTTGGCAATAAGGTCCTCGATGTTGATTTCGCCTTCATCTGGCACGAGGTCGGTCAGGCGAGGTGTGGCGTATTTCTCTTTAATGGCCTTCAGCTCGGCCTTGATAATCGTCATCACCCGCGCTTCCTTCGCCAGGATGTCCATCAAGTCCTTGATGCGCTCGATCAATTGTTTGTATTCGCCCTCGACCTTGTCAATTTCCAGCGCGGTCAACTGGTAAAGGCGCAATTCCAAAATCGCGTCCACCTGCCGCTCCGTCAGCGCGTAGCGACCTTTGGTCAATCGTTCTTCATTGCGGATTAAAATAGCCCAGCGTTCGACCTGCTTTTGCGTCCATTCGAATGCCAGCAGCTTGACCTTGGCTTCCTCGCGCGTCTTGCTGCGCCGGATGATTTGAATGAACTCGTCGAGGTTCGCCAGCGCGATGAGATAGCCCTCGAGGATTTCCGCGCGCTCCTCCGCCTTTCTCAACTCAAACTTGGTGCGCCGGATGACAACCTCCCGTCGGTGCTCGATGTAAGCAGCGATGAGGTCTTTGAGTGAAAGTGTTTTGGGACGGCCATGATCAATCGCCAGCGCATTGACGGCAAAACTCGTTTCCAACGCCGTGGCCTTGTAGAGATTGTTGATGACCACCTTGGCGATGGCATCGCGCTTGATTTCGACAACGACACGGGTGTTCTCGTCCGATTCATCGCGAATGGCCGTGATGTCGGTGAAGCCCACCGTTTTTTCGTTCACCAATTCCGCGACGCGTTCGCACAACATCGCGCGGTTCACGCCGTAGGGGATTTCCGTGATAACGATGTGCTCCTTGCCACCCTTCATCTGCTCAACGCCGACTTTGCCACGAATCTTCAGGCTGCCGCGCCCGGTGGTGAAGTATTGCTTGATGCCGTCAAGTCCGCACACCATGCAACCGGTCGGGAAATCCGGCCCTTTGATGTGCTTCATCAGGCCTTTGATCTGAATCTCCGGATCGTCAATCTGCGCGCAAATGCCGTCAATGATTTCGCCAAGGTTGTGCGTTGGAATGTTCGTGGCCATGCCGACGGCGATGCCAGTGCCACCGTTGACAAGAAGATTCGGAAACGCCGCCGGGAGCACGCTCGGCTCGATCCGGGTCTCGTCGTAGTTCGGGACGAAATCCACGGTGTCCTTGTCCATGTCCTCCATGAGCACCGCGCCCAAATGAGCGAGACGCGCTTCGGTGTACCGCATGGACGCTGGAGCGTCGCCATCCACCGAACCGAAATTCCCCTGCCCGTCCACAAGGCGTTCGCGCATGGCCCACGGCTGGGCCATGTGCACGAGCGTCGGATAAATCGCCTGGTCGCCGTGCGGATGGTAATTGCCCATCGTCTCGCCGACGATCTTGGCGCATTTGACGTGCTTGCGGTTCGGCGCCACGCCGAGATCATTCATCGCGAACAGGATTCGGCGCTGCGAAGGTTTCAATCCGTCGCGCACGTCAGGCAAAGCGCGCGACATGATGACAGACATGGAGTAATCGAGGAACGAGCTCTTGATCTCCTCGGCGACATTGACCTTGGTGATCTTTTCCCCGGCAGCGAACAACGGCGTGTTGATCACCGGCAAATCGTTTGATTCTTTTGATTCAGCCATAGAAACCCAATTGTCTTAAATATCCAGATTGCGCACGTTCAGCGCGTTGTCTTCGATGAACTGGCGGCGCGGCTCGACTTCCTCGCCCATCAGCTTGGTGAACATTTCCTCCGCATCCACAGCGTTGGTCAGGTCAATGCGCAGCAACTTGCGCTTCGTCGGGTCCATCGTTGTCTCAAAAAGTTCCTTCGGGTTCATTTCGCCGAGGCCTTTGAAACGTTTGATGGACAGGCCGCGACGTCCCACTTCCTTGACCGCCGAGAGAATCTCCGGAATCGAGAACAGCGGCTTGACCGTTTCCTTCTCGCCCTCACCTTCGATGATTTCAAACAATGGCTGATCTTGCGCGGCATAATGCTCGACACTGAAACCCTTCTTCGCCAGTTTCGCGAGCAGTTCGGCGATGGCCTTGCTCTCATGCAACTCCACGTGCCGCGCGCGCCGCGTATGGCCGTTCTTGGTCTTCTCAATCATCGAGGTGTCCGACTCGTCTTCACCGAACAATTTCAAGTCCGCGTTCTTCGCGCCGAACTGCGCCAGCTCATCTTCCGTATGGAAATAATGCACGGTCTCGTCGTTGCCCTCGCGCACTTTGACAAGGTGCCTCGGCAGTTCGTGTGTTTTCTTGTGGCGATGCTCGACATAATCCGCGAAATCACCGCCGTGTCGCTTGAGCGCGTTCGCATACTTGTCGAGCGATTCAAGCAATTCGAGAATTTCGGCAAGCTGCTTTTGCAAAATTTCCTTTTTGTCCGCCAAATTCCGCAAACGCACTTCATCCGTGCCAAGTTCGATGAGAATCTTGTTCAGTTTTGCGTCGTCCTCGATGTATTCAACGCGTTTCTTGCGCGCAATCTGGTAAAGCGGCGGTTGCGCGATGTAAATGAAGCCCTGCTTGATGAGTTGCGTCATCTGCCGATAGAAAAACGTCAACAGCAACGTGCGGATGTGCGAGCCGTCCACGTCCGCATCAGTCATGATGATGACCTTGTGGTAGCGGAGTTTTTCAAGGGTAAACGCACCCTCCCCTTCGCCATCACCAATGCCCGTGCCGACGGCGGTGATCATCGTCCGGATTTCGTTGTTTTGAAGCACTTTGTCGAGTCGAGCCTTCTCCACGTTGATGAGTTTGCCACGAATCGGAAGAATCGCCTGGAACTTTCGGTCGCGCCCCTGCTTGGCCGAGCCGCCTGCGGAATCACCCTCGACAATGAACAACTCCGTGTTCGCCGGATCGCGATCGGAACAATCCGCCAACTTCCCCGGCAGACCGCCTCCGGTAAGCGCGCTTTTCCGGACCGTCTCACGAGCTTTGCGAGCAGCTTCACGGGCACGCGCGGCAAGCAGGCCTTTTTCGATGATCCTTTTCGCGATGGACGGATTCGCATCGAAGTGGGTCATCAATCCGTCATAGACGATGGACGAGACGATGCCGTCAATTTCCGTGTTCACCAGCTTCACCTTCGTCTGCGATTCGAATCTCGGATTCGGCAGCTTCACGCTGAGTACGCAAACCAAGCCTTCACGAACGTCGTCGCCAGAAACAGTCGGGTCTTTCTCTTTCAAGAGATTATTCTGCTTGGCGTATTGATTGATGGCGCGGGTCAGGGCCGAGCGGAAGCCCGTGAGATGCGTGCCGCCATCAGGATTCGGAATTGAGTTGGCAAAGCACAGTATCTGGTCGTTGTAGCTGTCGGTGTACTGCATCACACAATCCACGAACACGTCTTCCTCCGCGCCGCCTTCAAGTTTGGTCAGACGTTTCCCCGTCAGCACGATGGGCTTGGGATGCAATGGTTGCTTGCTACGACCAAGCTGACGCACGAACTGCTCGATGCCGTCGCGATAGAAAAACGTCTCGGTCTTCTCGTCCCGCTCGTCCTTGAGCACGATTTCAATTCCCGGATTCAGAAACGCCAGTTCGCGCAATCGGTTCGCGAGGATGTCGAATTTGAATTCGGTCGTGATCGTAAAAATCGTCGGGTCGGGTTTGAACGTGATCAGCGTCCCCGTGCTTTTCGATTTGCCGATGACCTCAAGGCCTTGTGTCGTCTTGCCGCGCGCAAATTCCATCGAATACACCTTCCCATCGCGCGACACTTCGACTTTGAACCAGTCCGCCAGCGCGTTAACGCATTTCGCTCCAACGCCGTGCAAACCGCCGGAATACTTGTAAGCGCCCTGACCAAATTTGCCGCCCGCATGAAGATTCGTGAGCACCAGTTCGACCGCAGGCATTTTCCACTTGGGATGCATGTCCACGGGAATGCCGCGCCCGTTGTCGCGGATGGACACCGAACCGTCCACGTGAACGGTGACTTCGATTTTGTCGCAGTGCCCGGCGAGGTGTTCATCAATCGAATTGTCGAGCACTTCAAACACAGAATGATGCAATCCGCGTTCGTCGGGATCGCCGATGTACATGCCCGGCCGCTTGCGAACCGCTTCCAGACCTTCGAGCTTGTCTATCTTCGACGCATCATATTTTTCCACCGAATCCGGTTTCGTATTCGCAATTTTTTCGGGTGCTGTTTCAGTCGCTTTCGCCATAAAAATCCAATCAAAAATGGGCGTTTTTGCCCCTGTCTTTCTGGCAAAAAAAGAATAGAAAAATTGTCAACTTCACACAATGATTTTCTACTGATTTTTTAGCCAAAAAACACCATTAGTTGTGGCAGGGTTTTCAGGTAAACCAAATATATTGTGGCGGCTGAAACAACTGTAAAACGCGAGTTTTGTTTGGAAATCCCGCTTGCTTTGCAGGCCGCGAATCTTACTTTCCCCGAATGGTTTTGACTGAAAACTTGAGCAATCATCCCGACCAATTTGTCCGGCGACACATCGGCCCGAATGCGACCGAGACGCAGGACATGCTCAAGCTGCTGGGCTTTGATTCGCTCGACGCGCTCACGAACGCCGCTGTGCCGAAACAAATCCGCCTCGGCAAACCACTGAATCTTCCCGCCGCGCAAAGCGAATTCGACGCGCTGCGCAAACTGAAATCCATCGCATCGGAGAATCAGGTCTTCCGCTCGTTCATCGGCCAGGGCTATTACGATTGCATCACGCCGCCGGTGATCCAGCGCAATGTGCTGGAGAATCCGGGCTGGTACACGCAATACACTCCTTACCAAGCGGAGATTTCCCAAGGCCGGCTCGAAGCGCTTCTCAATTTCCAAACGATGGTGATGGAACTCACTGCACTCGACATCGCCAACGCGTCCATGCTCGACGAAGCAACCGCTGCTGCCGAGGCGATGACCATGTCGCATCGGCTCAAGGATGACCGGAACATTTTCTTCATTTCGGAAACCTGCCATCCGCAGACCATCGAGGTTGTCCGCAGTCGTGCTAGGGCGCTGGGAATCGAAGCCATTGTCGGCAATTATGAAAAGTTCGAGTTCAGCGACCAGGTCTTCGGTGCGTTGGTGCAATATCCCGACACGTTCGGCGCGATTCACAATTTCGAGCCCTTCACAGAAAAAGCCCACGCTGCCGGCGCGATGGTGACGGTAGCGACCGATTTGCTGGCGCTCACGCTTATCAAGCCACCGGGCGAATTCGGCGCGGACATCGCCGTCGGCAGCGCGCAACGCTTCGGTGTGCCGCTCGGTTACGGTGGACCGCACGCGGCATTCTTCGCCACGCGCGACAAATTCAAACGCCAGATGCCCGGGCGCATCGTCGGCGTGTCCAAAGATTCCCGCGGCAAACCAGCGTTGCGCCTTGCGCTCGGCACGCGCGAGCAACACATTCGCCGCGAGAAAGCCACCAGCAACATCTGCACGGCCCAGGCGTTGCTCGCGAATATGGCGTCGCTCTATGCCTGTTATCACGGCGCAGAAGGCTTGAAGAAGATCGCGCAACGGATTCACGCGCTCACAAGCATTCTCGCTAGCGGTTTGGAGAAACTCGGCTTCAGCACAGGAAGTCCAAAGTCTAAAGTCCAAAGTCCAAGGTTCTTCGACACAGTCTGCGTTGATCTTGGCGACAAGAAGTCTGCTGACATCGTGAAGATCGCCGAAACGCATCGGACGAACTTTCGCGTCATTGACGACCACACCATCGGCATCTCGCTCGACGAAACCACGAGCGCCAGCGAAGTCGCCGAAATCTGGCAAATCTTCAACGGCGACAAATCTCCCAGTTTCACGGTGAATGACCTGACACCTCGCGCCTCGCGCCTCGCGCCTCGCGCCTCTCCCTTCCTGACTCATTCCGTTTTCAACCGCTACCACTCCGAGACCGAGATGCTCCGCTACATCAAACGGCTCGAATCGCGCGACCTTTCGCTCACGGCCTCGATGATTCCGCTCGGCTCTTGCACGATGAAGCTCAACGCGGCGGCGGAGATGTTTCCCGTGTCGTGGCCGGAGTTCGGCAAGATTCACCCGTTCGCGCCCATCAAGCAGACGCGCGGTTACCAGAAACTTTTCGAGCAACTCGAAACCTGGCTCGCGGTAATCACCGGGTTCGCGGGCATTTCGCTCCAGCCCAACGCCGGTTCGCAGGGCGAATACACCGGGTTGCTCGTCATCCGCGCGTATCATGAATCGCGTGATGCTGAGCATCGCAAGGTTTGCTTGATTCCCACTTCCGCGCACGGCACGAACCCCGCCAGCGCCGTCATGGCTGGCATGAAAGTCGTCGCAGTCGCGTGCGATACCAACGGCAACATTGACGTCGCCGACCTGCGCGTGAAGGCCGAATCGCACAAGAACGATCTCGCCTGTCTCATGGTCACGTATCCCAGTACGCACGGCGTGTTCGAAGGCAGCATCAAGGAGATTTGCGAAATCATCCACGCGAACGGTGGACAAGTTTACATGGACGGTGCGAACATGAACGCGCAAGTCGGCCTCACCAGCCCCGGCTTTATCGGCGCGGACGTCTGCCATTTGAATCTGCACAAGACGTTTTGCATCCCACACGGCGGCGGTGGACCGGGCGTCGGACCGATTGGCGTGGCCAAACATCTAATTCAATTCCTTCCCGGCCATCCTGTGGTTTCACCTGACACCTCGCACCTGACACCTCGCGCCTCGGGCATCGGCCCTGTCGCCGCCGCCCCGTGGGGCAGCGCAGGCATTCTGCCCATCTCGTGGATGTACATTGCGATGATGGGCGCGGACGGACTCACCGAAGCGACGAAGTTTGCCATCCTCAACGCGAATTACATTTCCAAGCGGCTGGAGAAGCATTTCCCGACGCTCTACCGCAGCAACGGCCTCGTCGCGCACGAATGCATCCTCGACCTGCGCGCGTTCCACAGCGTCACCGCCGAGGACGTGGCGAAGCGGCTGATGGATTACGGCTTTCACGCGCCGACACTCTCGTGGCCTGTCGCCGGTACGCTCATGGTCGAACCGACCGAAAGCGAATCGAAATACGAACTCGACCGTTTCTGCGACGCGATGATCTCCATCCACGCGGAAATGACCGCCGTGGAAACCGGCGCGGCAGACGCAAAGAACAATCTGCTTAAGAACGCCCCGCACACCGCCGACCAGATCGCCAGCGACAATTGGAATCGTCCCTACACGCGCGAAGCGGCGGCGTTCCCGGTGAAGTCGCTACTGGAATACAAGTTCTGGCCTCACGTAGCGCGGGTTGATAACGTGTTTGGGGATCGGAATCCAGTTTGCTCGTGCGTGGGGATGGAGAATTACACGTCGTGACTACGAATAGGCGCGATTCAAACTCATGAAAAAGTCAATTGAGCACACACTGTTCTACTCAAGATTTCCCAGCTAGAGGTGGATTTGTTGGACGAGCGAAAGAACTGAAAATTCTGGAGGATGAATTACTAGGCAGCCGACCTAGAACGGTGTCCATCGTCGGACACGCAGGCACAGGTAAAACGACGCTTGCGTGGTTCTTTTCTGAAAGACATCGCAAACAATTTCCGGGCGGTGTGTTTCGTTTTCACGCTAATCCTGTTGACTCACTTGTTGATATCGTTTCTGAAGCGCTGCCCCGGCGTCGTTCTTGCCTAGCAGTGATTGATGATCTTGAAGCACGCCCTCAGTTCCAATCTACCGTTGAATTACTCGATCTCCGAAAACTCTATCCGAACGTCCAATTCCTTTTGACGTCCAGAATGGCAATTGAACCGGCAGCCGTGGACTTGCAACTGAATTTGGGCGGGTTTTCTCAGCACGAATTTGACGACTTTCTTAAGAGAAGGTTGGGGCTTATTGGCGACAAAGTGATCGCAGAACAGATGTATCGAGCGTTAGCCGGACATCCGCTCGGTGGTGCCATTGTGGCAGATTTGCTCGCGAACAAGCTACTGACGCCACGGGAAATTCTTGAACGACTCCAACCGTTTGCCCGCTCTGGATTAGTAGATTCGGCTGGACAGCAGTTAGCTCCTGACAGCGGTGAGAGTAAACAGGTTGTTTCTGATATAGTTCAAGTTAGCGATGCGTTTCTCCGCAAATTGAAGTCTGACCCAAAACTGCTTTACGATCTCTCACCGCGGAAATTTGAAGAAGTCGTCGCTGAGCTTCTCAACAAACTTCACTACAAAGTGACACTGACACCCGCCTCTAAGGATGGAGGGAAAGATATCTACGCTGCAAAGAAGGATCATTTGGGCTCGTTCCTGTTTATCGTGGAGTGCAAGAAATACGCCGCAGATCGGCCAATTGGTGTTGGCCTTGTGCGTCAGTTGAATGGAGTGGTGCAAGCCGAGCAAGCAACAGCAGGAATTCTCGCTACAACTTCTTTCTTCACCCGTGGGGCGGAGGAGTTTCAGAGACAAATCGCCTATCAGATTAGTCTCAAAGATTACTTCGGTATTCAAGCTTGGCTGGACGCTGTCCCGAAATCATAGGAAATTGAAATCCGAAACAGTGATACAAAATCTTCGCGGTCAGTCCTTGAACGGCAATTGAATCTCCGTCAGATAGTTCTTCGGGTTGCATTTGAAGATCAGGCCCATGTCTTTGGAGCAAACTTCGCGCGCCGGAAGTGTTATCCGACTAGCGGCCAAGATTTTGATTTTGCCCACAACCCTCACCACGCGGGACGGATGAAGGCAGAATGTTGAATGAAGAATCGGCCCTCACCTCTCCCTTGATCGCTCTCCCCTCCCGTTGGGAGCGGAGAGGGAAATTTTTTTACGGGACGTTTACCCGGGGTGGCGACTGCGTTGCAGTCTGACCCCGGGCTATTATCTTTTCGCCTTTTCAAGGCTTCAGTTTCCGCCTTTGTCGGACTTCGGCGCGGCAAGGTTACAAACTATTCCGAGGGTTCGCTCGAAATGGTGTCATGTTGTCTGACCATATTGCGCATTGCCGCAACATGGTTCACTCCCTGAACTCTGACCATTTCGTCGGCGTCAACGAAATGGTCGAAGGCTCGTCAGTAGCCTCGCCCCACCGTTCGTGTTTCGCGGTTAAAAATCAGGGACCGTGGAACTCGTCCCACCGAATCTATCCCGCTTTGCGGGATTTGTGTCCACCCGCGGCTAACGCCCGCTCACCGTAATCTGCGCGTTGGTGCTGGAGATTTTGTTCACGCCTTCCGGCGTCACGATGTTGCAATCCACGAACCGGACGTTTTGCGCGTTGAAGACGCCGAACGGTTTGTCGGCTTTGATGTTCACCTTTTGGAACAGCACGTTGGTGAAGTTCATTTCCGGCAAGCCCCAGATGAGTCCGGCGCGGCGTCCGGCTTCGACGGTGGCGGTGATGTTGCTGAACACGAAGTCGCGATAAATCGGCGTGCGCTCAGCAATGGGCGCAGCAGGATACGTTGCGGCGATTTCCGGCGTGAGCTTGTTCAAATCCCGATACTGCTTGTCCTTTGCGTTGTATGCCGCGTAGATCAGGATCGGGCATCTGACGTTCGTCATGCTCAGGTTCATATAATTCATGCCGTGGACAAAGCCGCCGCGGTCGCGGTCGGTCTTGATGCGGATGCCGCACTCCGTGCCGGTGAACGTGCAGTTGATGACGGTGATGTTGGAGACGCCAGCCGATGAGTGTAACTGCCGATGCTCACGCCGTGGCCGAAGCCGTAGGTGCAGTTGGTGATCAGCACGTCGGAGGTGTTGCCGCCGCAGGTGAAATTATCGTCGCCCGTGCTGATGTCGCAGTCGGTGATGAGGATGTTACTGCCTTTCACGTCACACGCGTCGGTGTTGTGGCTCGGGCAAATCCGGGTCGTCCGAAGCGGGGGCGCGGATGTGACGCCGCGCACGGTGACGTCATGGCACTGGCCGCCCAGCGCGATGTGAAACATCGGCGAGTTGGACAGCGTGATGCCTTCGATGAGCAACCGCTCGCAGTTCGACGGCGCGATCATGCGGGGACGCATCGCGCCGGGGGAATTTTTGGCATACGGCCACCACGGCGCGCCTTGCCCGTCAATCGCACCCGCACCGGTGATGGCGATGTCGTGCAGGCTGTCGCCGCTGATGAAGCTATCCGGATGGATTAGTGCCGCCGGGATATTTGTCCAGCGGCAACATGCGCAGGAGCGCACCGGCTTCGAGATGGAAATTGATCTTGCTCGCCAGCTTGATCGGGCCGCTCAGAAAAATTCCGGCTGGAACTGCCACCATGCCGCCGCCGGCCTTGCTCGTGGCGTCGATGGCGGATTGGATCGCGGCGGTGTTCGTGGCCACGCCGTCGCCGATGGCGCCGTAGTTGGTGATGTTGAACACGGCGGTAGGAATCACCGGCAACGCGGGGTTGACGGCGCGGACGCTGATTCCGCAAAGAAGCATCGGAACAGACAGGGCAAAGAAAAACAATTTTCGGTAAGTGATCATGGACGATTTATCGCAGATTTCCGACGGATTGCAATGAAACGGTTTTGCGTGGTTAGGGTGTGTTTTGTGGTTAAAAGGTTGCGGCGAGTTCGACACTTCATCCAGCTTCGCCACCTTTCTCTGGTCGAGGCGGAGAAGGTATCCGCGTTCATCTGTGGCTAATAAAAAGAATCGGCCAACGAAATTCTGTGAGCGCCAGCAAACTCAATCCACCCACCGCTTCGTCAGATTTCCGTAAGCATCAATCCGCCGGTCGCGGAGAAACGGCCAGTGGGTGCGGGTGTTGTCCACCTGACTTAAATCCACGGGCACGATAAGCGCCTGCTCGTTGTCCACGCCAGCCTTGGCAAGAACTTCACCGGAGGTGCCGACGACGAAGCTTTGTCCCCAGAATTCGATGCCGTCACCGCCCGCACTCGCGAGTTTTTCATGGCCGATGCGGTTGACCACTGCGACGTAGCAGCCGTTGGCGATGGCGTGGCTGCGCTGGACGGTTTCCCAAGCGTCGTGTTGCATCGCGCCGAGTTTTTGCTTTTCCTTGGGATGCCAGCCGATGGCGGTCGGATAGAAAAGAATTTGCGCGCCTTGCAGCGCCGTAAGCCGCGCGGCCTCGGGATACCATTGGTCCCAGCAAATCAGCACGCCGATCTTCCCATAACTGCGTCTTCCACGCGCGAAAGCCGAGTGTCGCCGGGCGTGAAATAAAATTTCTCGTAGTAAAGCGGATCGTCCGGGATGTGCATCTTGCGATAGACACCGAGGAGCGAACCGTCGGCGTCAATGACGGCGGCAGTGTTGTGATAAACACCGGCGGCGCGCCGCTCGAACAGCGACGCGATGACGACGACACGATGCTTGCGCGCGAGTTTTTGGAATGCGTCGGTGCTTGGGCCGGGAATTGGCTCGGCGAGTTTGAAGTTTTTGTGATCTTCGCTCTGGCAAAAGTATTGCGAACGAAATAGTTCCTGCGTGCAGATGATGTTCGCGCCTTGCCTGGCGGCGTGTTCGGCGAGCGGCGAGGGTTTTCTTGAGGTTCGCTTTCGGGCCGGCGTTCGCAGGCGGTTTGGAGCAGCCCAAGTTTGACGACCCGGCTGGAGGAGGAACGTTTCATGTCCGCCTAGCTTTTTTTCTGAAACCGCGCGGTGCTTTCATGCTTTTCCCGGCTGCCCTTGGGATCAATCGCCGCCGGAAGGAACGGTCTGGCCGAAAAGTTCGCGGATGAATTTGCCCAGCGTTTCGTTCGTCGGTCCGTAGCCACTGTGATAGATGTAGTATTCCAGGTCGTACATCAAATCGTCGGCCGTCGGGTAACGCTGCTTCAGATCGCGCGTCAGGCAGCGGTGCAGGATTTCGTTGAGCCGATCGTCAATGCGGTCGTCGAGCTTGCGGAAATCCGGGAGGGGCTGGTTCAAAATGCGCTGACGCGATTCATCGGAGGTGGCGCCCTTGAAAATGTTTTTGCCGAGCAACAAGTGCGCGAGCACGACGCCGGCGGAAAACAGGTCGGAGCGCTTGTCGGTGATTTGAAAATTCGCCTGTTCCGGGCTCATGTAATCGGCCTTGCCCGCCACGATTTCGCCTTCCTGATCGGTCAGGAAACCGCGCGCCTTGGCGATGCCGAAGTCGGTGAGCTTCACGTCGCCCTCAAACGCGATCATGATGTTTTTGAAGCTCACGTCGCGGTGGACGATGCCGAGCGGTTTGCCGTCTTTGTCGGTCTTGGCATGGGCGTAGGCGAGCCCGCGCGCCACGCGGCTGATGATGAACACCGCCAATTCCTTGGGCAACACGCGGCGTTTGTCGGCCAGTTGCTGGGTGAATTGTTCAAGGTTCGCCCCGCGAATCAGCTCCATGGCGATGAAATAGACGCCATTGGCGTCGCCCAAATGATACGTCTGGACGATGTTGGTGTGGATCAGGTCCGCCACCAGCCTGGCTTCGCCGATGAAGTTCTCGATGAACGTCTTCTGACTCGCGTAGTTGGAACGAATAACCTTGATGGCGACACGTTTGACGAAGTCGCGCGTGCCGATTTGCTCCGCCTCATAGACGATGCCCATGCCGCCCTCGTAAATCTTGCGCACGATTTCGTAGCGAAACTCGCTCTGGATGGTGAAGAGAGCCACGCGGCGATGTTGAGAAAAGGCGCAGCCAAGTCAAGTCCGCCGTTTGTGGGAATGCCCTTAATTTGCGCGATTTTTTTTCAAATTTTGCTTGCACCCGTTTGGTTGAAAGGCTTTTAATTCAAACCAAGTCGAATGACTTTAACGGATCCGAAGACGTTAATCACAACCAAACAACCGAAACACACTATGGCAAACAATGTCTAAATCCCAAATCGCCGCAGCCATTGCTGAGAAGGCGGGCATCAAGAAAAAACAGGCCGCAGAGATCCTCGAACAAATCGCACAACTGGCGTACAAGAACGCCAAAAACACTTTCACGCTGCCGGGTCTCGGCAAGCTGGTGTTGGTCAATCGCAAGGCGCGCATCGGTCGCAACCCGGCCACCGGCGAACAGATCCAAATTCCGGCCAAGCGCGTTGTGAAGTTCCGCGTCGCCAAGGCCGCCAAGGACGCAATCCTCGGTATAATCCGCCGTTTTCCCACGGGCACTCTGACTCCTCTGGAGTGCCCATTTTTATTTTCGATTTGCCGTTGACAGTCGGCGGATGGTTTCATTGTTGAGATGAAGATCGCCGTCGTCGGGTGTGGAGCCGTCGGTAGTTACTACGGCGCGATGCTCTGCCGCGCGGGACAGGAAATCCATTTCCTGCTTCGCTCGGATTACGATGTCGTGCGGTGCAAAGGCGTGTTCATCCGCAGTCCTGCCGGCGATTTTACCGTTCATCCGCATTGTGCCAGAGTGCCGGAAGAAATCGGCGCGAGCGACCTTGTGCTGATCGGGCTGAAAACCACAGCCAATGATCAATTCCCCAAACTGCTTCCGTCGTTGGTTGGGCCACAGACAGCCGTCGTTACACTCCAAAACGGTCTGGGCAACACGGAACAGTTGGCGTGGCTCTTTCCGCCGGAGCAAATTCTCGGTGGGCTCTGTTTCGTCTGCCTCAATCGCGTCGAGCCGGGCGTCATCCATCACATGGACTACGGAATGATCATGCTCGGCGAATTTTGGGGCGAGGCAAAACCACGCACGCGCGAACTTGCGGCGATGTTCCAGCAAGCCGGCGTGCCCTGCAAAATCACGGACAATCTGGCGCGTACCCAGTGGGAAAAACTCGTCTGGAACATCCCGTTCAACGGACTCGGCGTCGCCGGCACCGCCGGATTCGATGCACTAAACAATCCGCAATCGCCAATCGCCAATCGCCAATCCGTTGGTCCGGTTTTGACAACCGACAAACTGCTCGCCGACCCGTGTTGGGAAAAACTTCTGCGCGAACTGATGGCGGAAGTCATCAACGCCGCGCGTGCTTTGGGACATGAGATACCCGACAGCTCCGCCGAGGAACAGATTTCTCGCACGCGAACGATGGGCGCGTACAAAGCCTCGACGCTCCTCGACTTTGAACGCGGGCAGCCGTTGGAACTGGAAAGTCTGTTTCTTGAACCGCTCCGCCGGGCGCAAAAAGCCGGCGTGGCCACACCAAGACTTGTAGCGCTTTGTGCGGTGTTACAGAAACTAAATACGGCTTAAATAAGTTGCGGCTTTTAATCCGCGTTAATCTGCGTAATCTGCGGTTGAAGTTTTTCGCTTTGCATTTTTAATTGCTTTATGAAACCACGCGTTCGTTTTGCTCCCAGCCCCACCGGCTTTCTCCACATCGGCGGCGCGCGCACCGCACTCTTCAACTGGCTTTACGCCCGCCACACCGGCGGCACGTTCATTCTCCGCATCGAAGACACCGACACCGCGCGCAACACGCAGGAAGCCGTGGACATCATCCTGAACGGCCTGCGCTGGCTCGGCTTCAACTGGGACGAAGGCCCGCTCACCGGCGAGGCGACCGGTCCGTGCAAGGGCGACCGCGGCCCGTATTTCCAAAGCCAGCGTCGCGAGAATTACCAGCAACGTGTCGAGGCGCTGCTCTCGAAAGGCCTGGCCTACGAACACGCGGGCGCGGTCAAATTCAAGATGACCCGCGAGCCGATCACCATTCCCGACCTCATCGTCGGCGAAGTCGTGCGCCCGCTCACCGACCGCGAGGAAGTGGACCCCGATTTCGTCATCGTCCGTTCCGACGGCCAGCCGGTGTTCCACCTCACCAACGTCGTGGACGATCTGGAGATGGGCATCACGCACGTCATTCGCGGCGAGGACCATCTCGCCAACACCGCCAAACACATCGCGCTGTTCCGCGCGTTCGGCGTCCATCCGCCGCATTACGCGCACATCCCGCTCATCCTGAACGCCGACGGCTCGAAGATGAGCAAGCGCGATCAAGGCGCGTTGATGAACGTTTACACGGAAGGCGGCTACGTGCCTGAAGCCGTGGTGAATTACCTTTGCCTGCTCGGCTGGTCGCCCAAGGGCAATCGCGAGAAGATGCCGCTCCAGGAAGTCGTCGAGATGTTCGACCTGCCGCAAGTCCTCCGGCACAACGCCCGCTTCGACGCCGCCAAGCTCCTTTGGTTGAACGGCGAATACGTGTGCGAACTGGGCGACGACCGGTTCTACGAACTGGCCGTTCACGCGCTGGCCCGCGCTGGTTTTGACACCAACCAATTCCCGCTCGACTACGTGAAAGCCGCGCTCGACACGTGCAAAGGCAAATTCAAAATCTTCAGCGAACTGCCCGCTTATGCCGGATTTTATTTCCGCGAGGAAATCACCTACGACCCCGAGGCCGCGAAGAAAAGCTTCGTGCCCGAGAACAAACCTCGCGTGGAAAAACTCCGCGACGCCTTCGGCAAACTCTCAACCTTCGACGCCGCTTCAATCGAAGCCGCGTTGAAAGCTACCGCGACCGAACTCGGCGTGAAAGCCGGCGTGCTCGTGCATCCCATCCGCCTCGCCTGCACCGGCAACCCCTCCGGCCCGAGCCTCTACAACCTGCTCCAAGTCCTCGGCAAAGAAAAATCGCTGGCGCGAATTGAGCGGGCGTTGCAGAATTTTTAGCCACAGATGAAACACGGATTGAACACAGATTTCGGGAATGAAAATCATTTTCAAAATGAACGAAATGGAAATCTATGATTACAAAATGCTCCTGCCAACATTGTAAAAAGGAAATTCAATTTACAGAGGACGATTTCAAATCTGGCAAAAAGATAAAGTGTCCTCATTGTGAAAAAGAAACTGCTTTGTCTATCCCGCCTGTTGAAGTTCGAGAAATGGAAAAGTTTATATCAATCGAATCCATACCAGCTTGGTTTGCTCTCATAGCAGGAATTATTTATGCCGTGGGCTTTCTGATACAATTTACCTTTTTAAGCTCTTACGGAATTAAGGAATCGGTAACAGAAGTTTTCAAGGCTAAATACATTTACGTCGGACTACTGTGTTTGCAATTTCCCATCAGTGCCGGGTTGATGTTTTTTGCGAGTGTTCGTAAGAAGCTACGGGTCAGCTCTGGACTTCCCGATCATTCCGAAGGTAAAACCCGGGTTTATTTTTCGTCCACTTTTTTAATGGTTCTTTTATTATTCACATTCTACTTGATGGCTGTAATTTCTGAACCGGGATTTTTCCATGTGAAGCAATCGATAATAACATGGTTTTTCGTTTTTGTAATTCTTGCCCTCGCAATTATCCGTCCGTTGGAGGAAAAAATTGAGCTGTTCAGAACGCGAATCCCTGGTTTGCCAAATTGGTTCGGCAAATTCGGTCACAAAGAAAATTGGACTTGGGGAAGAATCTTTCGGTGTCTCCTTGCATTCCTAGTAGCGCCCGCATTTATGGCGTGGAT
This sequence comes from uncultured Verrucomicrobiae bacterium, assembly GCA_963714605.1. GTDB lineage: Bacteria > Verrucomicrobiota > Verrucomicrobiia > Limisphaerales > CAVQOW01 > CAVQOW01. The sequence goes on from CAVQOW010000012.1 coordinate 138,519, forward strand.
ATTTTGGTCATCCGAATTTTGGTCACGTGTCGGAGAAATGTTTTTTGGTGGTGGGTATTGGTATTTTGTTTTTGCTTCTATAGCAGGGTTAAATATTTGGTTCATAGATTTATTGAAGAAGGAGTTTTACGAGCATCACCTTAAAGTGGAGTTCTGGACTCTTATGTTACCTGTTCCATTTACATTTTTATATTTCGCCGTTCTATCATTTGCTTTGCACGTTTACCCTTATATTCCAGCAGAGCGAGGAGGCGGTGATTTTACAAAAGAAAAGGCAATGCTCCTTACTTTTGGCGACACAAATGCGATCCCGGCTGGTGTTTTGAACAAAGGCTTTGAATCGCGGAAAGCTGTAATTTTAGACGAAACTGCCAATATGATTTATTTTGCAATTCCAGCAAATGGCGTAGCCGAAATTCGTGAATGGAGGCAAAACATTCCCGCGACAACAAATAATCCCGATTCGAGACCGCACACAATTTTTGCCGTTAAACGCGAAGTGGTTATCAGCGAAAGATCCGAACCTTGGTGAAATTTTTTGAAACAAAAAGAGGTTTTTCATCCATGTTTCATCCGTGTTCAATCCGTGGCTAAAAAACCCATCGCGCTCATTCCGCCTTTGCCGCCGTCCCCCGCCGTGACGTTTCGGGGAGCACACGCTGCTGGCGTGTCGTTTTCGGCGTTGCGCCGTTTCCCCAGCACCGTAGGCGTTGACTGAAGCGTAGTGGCGTCTCGGCAAAGCGCCGCACTCTTCTCCTCGAACAATTTTCAGATGGCGGCTTTCTCCCGAAAACCGCTTCGGCGCACGCCGCCCAGCCCCGCTAGGGGCGAAATCTTTGTAGAATTCAAACCGAAATAATTTTCCAGCTCCGTCAGGAGCGACATCTTCCGCCCGCCATTTCGTAGGAGACGAGGTGACGAGTCTCCATTCAAAAAGAGATCAGAGACTCCTTACGTCGTCTCCTACACTTCCCCGAACGATTCATTTTCAAATCTGCCACCGAATGGTTTCCAGAATATGCCGCCCCTGACGGGGCTTTTCTTTTTGTGGGGTGGTTATCTACAAATATGTCGCGCCTGACGGCGCTCCAAGAATCCGCATAGGAGTCCGAACACAAACGGTTAATCGTTTCTCCGCTTGAAAAGCCGGTAAATCAATCCCGCCGCGATCACCACGTCCATCAAGATCGTTAAGATGGCGAACGGCGTTTTCACATTCAGCCGCTGTGATGTGAAAATGGAGTTGTTGATGTGCCGATGCGTTCGCCCGCACCGAACGCGATCCAATGAAAAACGGCCAGAAAAAGTATCAGTATCGGCCATACCAAAAACTTGCCATAATCTTGTTTCCCCATTCGCCACAACAGCAGGTAAATACCACCCAATCCGAAAACTCCGCCCGCCGCATAAATAATCCAGTGCGGCGTTCCGCCCGAGGGTTGTGCGAAACAAATGGCCACTCCTGCCAGCAGGAAAATCACGCCCATCAACGCTGGCGGTTTGTCCATGGAAATACTTCCGTCCGGATTCGTTCTCACCGACGGCGTTTGCGGCGCGCCCGGCATTTGCGCTTTGGCCGCAGCTCTTTGAATCTGCAGGAACATCGTGCCGAACAAAACAAAGCCCGTTCCCACGCCGAAACAAATCCAGGTGCCGCCGTGAATTCCCGTTTCCAGCACCGCTTCCTCCGGATCGGCTGGCGAGTAATGCACAGAAACTTTTTTGCCAACCGGATAGCGATTGAGAATCCCCTGCGCGTAGTCCGACGACGATGACATTCCTCCGATGGAAATTTTTTTACCCGTGTAGCTCACGCCGACAACTTGATACATGTAAGTAACCTCTGCCGAATAAGTCGTGCTGCCGCGATTGCCCGGATGAGATTCCATGTGCGCGGATTGGATTATCCCGTCCGTCACCGGCCAATGTTCCGTGCGGAGGCTTTTTACCAAAGTCCAAACGCCCGCGCCCACAGCCGCGAGGCCGATGACAATGAACAGCCAGCAAAAAAGTTGGGCGCCGCGATTGGACATTTGCGCCATGAGTCGAATCTATTCAGGCCAAGGCGGGGAATGAAGAAAATTCGGTAGCGGTTTCGCTGCGACAGGACTAAACAGACCCGCGTCCCACCGCGTCGTAGCGGCGTTTTGGCTGAGCGCCGCACTCTTCTCATCGAATCTTTTCTGATGGCGGCTTACTCCCGAAAGCCGCTACGGCGCTGGCAGTCCTCGACACAAATTTCACAGATTTTCACGAATTGAATTCGCGTTAATTCGTGCAATTCGTGTCAAAAGCTCTTATCCGCGCTCAGGGCATTTTGTTTTCGGATGTGGTCAAAAAATTCCTCCGCCACGATGTAACCGACGCAATCGGTCGCGCCGCAGCGGCACGGATGCTCGCGGTAATCCTCCAGATCGTAGCCGTAATTGAATGTCAGTTCCTCTCCCGCGGCGATGTCGCGAAGTGCCACAAACCAGACGCGTTCACCGTCGGGTTTCGCTTCGCAGTTCGGCGAGCAACTATGATTGAGAAACCGCGCCGGATTCCACGGCACGTTGCCGTCCAGATCAAACTCATCGTCCAGCGCAAAAATGTATTCGTTGTTGTGCTCGCAACGCCGCAGCGATTCGGCCTTCGTGATTTTCTCGCCGACGTATTCGATGACGCGCGTGCCGACGGCAACGAATTGTCGCGCGAAACCTCCGACGCCGTGGATGGGTGACTTTTTGAATACGACCGAATCCGTCTCGGCTATCACATTGTCGGCGGCGTCATTACGATTCAACAAAACCTGCATAGCTTCGGCTGAATTTGCGTCACAGAGCCGGAATGTTGAATCCGTATTCACGGCAAAATTGTTCCAACGGTGCGCGGATGTCCACGCGCCGTCGCGTGAAGGGATCGGTGTAAGCGAGACGCACTGCTCGCAAGCCGAGTTTGGCTTTGTCGTTTGCCCGACCATACAATTCATCGCCCACAACCGGGCAGCCAGACTCCGCAAGGTGAACACGAATCTGGTGCGTGCGACCCGTGAACGGGCGCGCTTCGACCAGCGCAGTCGCCTTGTGGATTTGCAGCACACGAAACTCGGTTTCCGCATCTTTGCCGTGCTGCGAGTCCGTTTTCATTCTGCCGGGCTGGCGCGCATCGGGCGCGAGTTTGAGCCGGCAAATCCATTCTTTTTCTTTCGGCGCGCCATGGACGACTGCGAGGTAGGTTTTCTCCATCCGGCGGCTTTCAAACAGATTGCCGAATGCATCCACGGCGCCGGGGCTTTTGGCAAAAAGCAGAACGCCGGTCGTCTCGGCGTCAATGCGGTGGACGAAACGGAGAAATTTTAGCCCGCGCGACCGCGCCCAGAAATCCTTGGCGGCGATGGAGGACGTGATGGCGGCTTGCAGATTGCGATTGGTCTTCTGCCACGAAAACGGCACAAGCATCCAGGCTCGCGGTTTGTCAATCGCCAGCACCGAGCGGTCTTCGTAAAGAATCGGGATCGGCCTTTCGTCGGGCAGTTCGATGCAATTCGGTTTCGGCACGCGGACACGCTAAGGCAAACTGGCGCGAAGCAGAAACAATTTATCAATCCGCCTGTCCGGCGTGTAACGAGAAAGCATGGCGACAAAATCGAAACAGGTAAAACAATCTCAAATCCATGACCCCGGAATTTTGGAAAACGGGCAGGCCATTCATCAATGACCAATCATCGCCGCCGCAAGGCGATTCACAACCCGGAAAGAAGTGGTCGGAGCGACAGGATTTGAACCTGCGACAGCCAGCTCCCAAAGCTGGTGCTCTACCAAGCTGAGCTACGCTCCGACGCGCGAACATGATTGCATGAAAACCCGCCGGCGCAATGACTTTTTCTGCCGTCGGCATTGCGGTTCAAGATGTCACAAAGCGACCATTTAACGTTTCACGAAAAGTTCCCGCACATCCACCGCCTCCATGCCTGCCGCGCGAATGGCTTGCATTCCGAGGTCGGTGTCTTCGTAAGCGCGGCAGAATTTTGGCGGCACGCCGATGCGCCGCGCGGCTTCAAGAAAAATATCCGGCGCGGGTTTTTGATTGACCACATCTTCGTTGGTGACGACGGCATTGAACAATTGCCGGATGCCGACGTGCTCCAGCACCTGTTCGATAATCCGCCGCGAGCCGCCGGAAGCAACGGCCATCGGAATTTTTCCGAAGTTCTCCCGAGCGATGCCGACGACGGTGTTGATCGGTTCTACTTGCGCGATAAGCGGCAGATATTCCGCCTCTTTTTCCTTCGCCACTGCCAAGTGATCAAGCGGAATTCCCTGTTCCTGACTGAGCATTTTTACGATGTCGCGCGACGGAATGCCGCCCATCGCGTAGAAGCGGTCTTCAGGAAAATGAAACTTATGCCGTGCGGTAATGGTTTGCCACGCGCGCCAGTGGAACGGCATCGTGTCGGCCAGCGTGCCGTCGCAATCGAAAATCATTCCTTTGATCATGGTCTTGCGTCTGAAGTCCAAGGTCCAAAGTCCAAAGTCGGCGTCCGCAGTCCGATGACTTCAGACCTGAGACGCGCGACCTCAGACTGAATCATGTCGTCAGGGCTGCCAGCCTTTCTTCGAGATCATGGACCATGAGCGGTTCGATGATGGGGTCCACGTTGCCTTCCATCACAGCGGGCAGGTTGTAGAGCGTGAGTTCAATGCGATGATCCGTCACGCGGTTTTGGGGAAAATTGTAGGTGCGGATGCGTTCGTTGCGTTCGCCCGTGCCGACCTGCGCCTTGCGCTGCGCGGCGTATTTGGCGTTTTCCTCCGCGACACGCGCGTCGAGCAGCCGCGAGCGAAGGACTTTCATCGCCTTGGCCTTGTTCTTTTGCTGCGAGCGTTCGTCGGCGCACCGAACGGTCACGCCGGTCGGTTTATGGATGATTTGCACGGCGGAATCCGTCGTGTTCACGCCCTGACCGCCCGGGCCGGACGCGCGGCAGACGGTGATGTCCAATTCCTCCGGCTTGATTTCGATATCCACTTCCTGCGCTTCCGGCAACACCGCGACGGTGCAGGTGCTGGTGTGGATGCGCCCCTGCGCTTCGGTCGCTGGAACACGCTGGACGCGGTGCACGCCGCTCTCGTATTTGAGACGCTTGTAAACGTCCGTGCCGGTGACGGAAAAAATCACTTCCTTGAAACCGCCGAGATCGGACGGACTGGAGTCCATGGTTTCAACCTTCCATCCGTGCGCTTCGGCATAACGCACGAACATACGGTAAAGGTCGGCGGCGAAGAGCGCGGATTCCGAGCCGCCGGCGCCGGCGCGAATTTCGATGATGGTGTTGCGCGAGTCGTTCGGGTCGGGCGGCAGCACGCCGAATTGGATTTGCTGGGCGAGCTTTTTCTCTTCGGCTTCGAGGCGGGCAATTTCCTCTTTCGCCATTTGCGCCAGTTCGGAATCCGCCGGTTCGGCCTTGAGGAGCGCGCGGTTCTCGTCGAGATGCGTCAGCGTCTTGAGATAATTCTCACCGGTCGCCACCAACTCCTTGAGCCGGGCGTATTCCTTGGACAATTCCTGCGCGCGCTGCGGGTTGTCGAACGCCTTCGGATCGCTCAGCGCAGCTTCGACTTCGGCAAAGCGCTTGCGGAATCTTTCAATGTGCGGTCTTAAGTCCATTTTCGATTTACGATTGACGCAACTTCGCGTGACGACGCGTTAGCCGTAATTCTTAAATTGTAAATTTTCGGGCATTACTTGTGAAAAACACAACCGCCCGCAACTCCGAAAACTTTCGGTGGTGCGGGCGGTGGTTGGAAAATCGCTAGGATTTCTTTTTCTTCTTCGTGGCTTCGAACGCCGCCTGGGCAGCCTGCGTCTTGACCGCGCGCTGCTGGAATTTGTCCACGCGCCCGGCGGTGTCCACGAACTTCTGCTGGCCGGTATAGAAGGGATGGCACACGTTGCAAATGCCGACGATAATCACCGGCTTGGTGGAACGGGTCTTGATCACGTTGCCGCACGCGCAGCGGATTTCCGCGTCCACATATTTCGGATGGATGTCTGCTTTCATAAAAAGGCCTGAAAAGCTACCACCTCCGCGCGAAGTGACAAGCGCAAACTTGATCTGACCTGGCTGGACTTGGAAAATGTTTTGTGCGGGCTGAACGCAGCCCGAATTCAAGCAGGCAACCTGACAACGTCAATTCCGACTGCGCCTCAATAATTTTCCGACCAGGACTCCAATTTGCCATCCGGATTGAAGGTCAGCCGGAGCATGGTGTCTTTGTAACCCGGACCTACAGTTTGGCCCGCGCCGACGCCGGTGCTGCCGCCGGAAAATCCAGTGCCGGTGCTCGAGCCCCCGCCTCGATGGGTGATCCACTCGGCGATCTTCTTGCCGGTGCTGACCGTCAGGTCCTTGTCGGGCGGACCCATTTCGGAAACCGCCTGATCGAAGGTGTAAGAACCAACGCGGCTGTCCCAGTCCACTTTCTTCGTCGTTGTTGAGCACCCGCCGGTCACAAGCGCCAGTAGCACCGGCAGCGCGCACAGGTGAAAAACCGGCTTGAACAGAACCGAAACTTTCATGACCGCAACATATCACAGATTGGACTGCAATGAAATCGGTTTGAAATTCTTCCTTCCTTTTTTGGACCGAGGTCACGTGACTCTGATTTGCTTCCTCTTTCATCATTCTGCCTTCATCCGTTTTGGGGAATGGGGTGGCCGACGGGATTTGAACCCGCGACAGCCAGATCCACAATCTGGGGCTCTAACCGGGCTGAGCTACGGCCACCATTCGACGCCAAGCTAGTTTTCCCCGCCGCCGCCGTCAAGTTCGCGCCCGCGCCGCTGACAGGCATCGTTTTGCTTTACCTCAGAGGTTTTTTTCCTACAGTGCGCTCATGGCCGCGCTCGAATCCTTCGAATTGTTCCGCAATATGAAACCGGACGAACTCGCGGCGTTGCGCCAGGTCGCCGTGGAGCGCCAATTTCACGCGGGGCAGGACATTTTCCGTGAGGGCGAACGGGGCGACGGCGTTTACATCGTCAAGGAAGGACTGGTGGAAATTTCCGGCATGTTGAACGCGGACACACGCCGGGTTTTCTCGCAAATCAAACCGGGGGACATGTTTGGCGAGATGGCTGTGATCGAACATCGCCCGCGTTCAGCCTGCGCGACGGCAGCCGCGGACACCACCGTCTATTTCGTTCCGCGCGGCGAGTTGCTCTACTTGATTGAGCGCTCGCCCGGCCTGGCCCTGAGCCTGTTGCAGGTGATCAGCCATCGCCTCCGCGAATTCAACCAACACTATCTGCACGAGGTGGTTCAGGCGGAACGGCTCGCCGTCATCGGTCGTTTCGCTCGATCCATCGTTCACGACTTGAAAAATCCGTTGAACATCATCGGCCTTACCGCCGAAATGGCCTGCGCGCCGAATGCCGCGCCCGAAACGCGCGCCACGGCACTGGGCGGCATCCGCAAACAGATCGAACGCATCAGCGACTTGATCGGCGAAATCCTGCAGTTCACGCAAGGTTCGCAGACCGTAGTCAAGCGGATGCCGATGGATTACTCCAGGTTTGTTCTTGAGGTGGTGGAAGAATTGCGGCAGGAAACTGAACTCAAATCCGCGCGGCTCGAACTCGCCAGCGCGCCTCCAGCCGTCCGGTTGCTGATGGATCCCCAGCGCCTGCGCCGTGTGTTCTTCAACCTCGTTGCCAACGCCACCGATGTCATGCCCGACGGCGGCAAAATCATCCTGCGCTTCAGCCAAAACGCAAGGGAACTCACCACGGAAATCGAAGACACCGGACCGGGCATCGCGCCGGAAATCGCCGACAAACTCTTTCAGGCGTTTGTGACGCACGGCAAAGAGCACGGCACGGGTTTGGGATTGTCCATTTGCAAAAAAATCATTGAAGAGCACGGCGGCCGCATTGTCGCGCGCAACGCGCCAGGGCGCGGGGCGATTTTCGCATTCACATTGCCGCTGGCAAAGTAATGGCGGAAACTTAAATCGTCACGACGATGCGCCGTGAAATTGAATCATGCAATTGTTCCACAAACAGCCCGGTGGGTTTAACGTTGCAATGATGTAACGATTCAACAATGTAACGCGGATGAATCGAATCCGATTGCTGCCCGAACAGGTCGCCAATCAAATCGCCGCCGGCGAAGTGATTGAACGGCCCGCCAGCGTCGTGAAGGAACTCATCGAGAACGCGCTCGACGCGCGGGCCGCGCGCATCACGGTGGAGATTCAAGCGGGCGGACGCAGCCTCATCCGCGTGACCGACGATGGCACAGGCATGAGCCGCGACGACGCCCTGCTGTGTCTCGAACGCCATGCCACGAGCAAAATTCAGAAAGCCGAAGACCTCGCGGCCATCGCCACGATGGGATTTCGCGGCGAAGCGCTGCCCAGCATCGCCAGCGTCAGCCGGTTCACGCTCACCACGCGTGAACGGGAAGGCGATTCGCCTGAAGGCACGCAGGTCGTTGTCAACGGCGGAAAAATCGTCGAAGTCAAAGCCGCCGGCAGCGCCACCGGCACAAGCGTCGAAGTCCGGCAACTTTTCTTTAATTTGCCCGCGCGACGGAAATTTCTCCGCGCTGAGGAAACCGAAGCGGCGCACATCCAGCATTACCTGACGCTCGCTGCGCTGGCGTTTCCCGAAGTCGCGTTCACGTTTATCAAAGACGGACGTACGGTCTGGCAACTCCGCTCCGCGCGAGCACGCGATTTGTCGGTGCTGCCCGCCGTCAAATCCGGCGACGACATTTCCGCGCGCCTGCCCGCCGTGCGCGAACGTCTCCGGGCGCTCCACGGCGGCGACCAGAAACTTCTGGCCGTTGACTTTTCTGCGCCGTTCGCGGTGGACACGGGCGAACCAGATGCGCCGTTCGAGCAATCCGCAATCGGCAATCCACAATCGGGAATCCGCGTTTGGGGATTTATTGGCGCGCCGGGCGTGTCGCGTTCGAATCGCGAAGACCAGCATATCTTCGTGAACCGTCGGCCGGTGGAAAATCGCGGCGTCAACTTTGCGCTGATGGAAGGTTATCACACAGCGTTGATGAAGGGGCGTTATCCGGTCTGCTGTCTGTTTCTCGAAATTAATCCTGCCGCCGTGGACGTGAACATCCACCCGGCCAAACGTGAGGTGAAATTCCACCGCGAATCCGAAGTGCGCCGGCTCGTCGCACAAGCCGTGCGCGAAACGTTGCTCGCGTTCCATTCCGCGGAGTCCAAAATCCAAAGTCCAAAGTCCAAAGCCGCGGATGCCACGGCGCATCCCGTCGAAGCAATCGAAAAAACTGCGCCGGAATTTTCCACGCCGCCATTGCCTCAATTTCCGTTGCCACCAAAATCGCCCGTGCCGACGGCAACCCCGACGCGACAATCGCCGCCAGCTCAATCCGAAACTTTACCCGTTGCTTCACGGCCGTCGTCTGCAACCTCGCAATCCGCAATCGCCAATCGCCAATCTGAAATTTCCAGCCCCACGCCTGGCGCCTCACATCCCGTACCTTTGTTAAGCGTCCCACTGCGCTTAGTCGGCGTCATCGGCAAGCTTTACGTCGTGCTGGAATCGGACCGCGGGCTGGTGCTGCTCGACCAGCACGCAGCGCATGAACGAATTTTGTTCGAGCAAATGCTCGACCGTCTGGAGCGCGGAGCACAAGCGCCGTCGCAAAAATTATTGCTGCCGGAGACCATCGAATTATCGCCACGCGACGCGCAATTTCTCCGCGAACAACTCTCGGCACTGACGCGGCTGGGCGTGGGCTTGAACGAATTTGGCGAGCGCACATTCCTGCTCGACGCGCTGCCGCCGTTCGTGAAAGTGACCGACTCGCGCCGCTTCGTGCTCGATCTAGTGGATGAACTCAAGGCCGCGGGCAGGGAAGTCAACACCATCCGCCTCGGCGAACACGTCGTGGCCAAGACCGTCTGCCGCCACGCGGTGAAAGCCAACGACCCGCTCGCGGGCCGTGAGTTGGAAAATCTTGTCGAAGATTTGCGCCGTTGCGCCATGCCGTACACCTGTCCGCACGGCAGACCGACGTTGATCGAAATGAATTACCGCGAGTTGGAAAAGAAATTTGGCCGGACGCAGTAATATGACAAACAAGAGACGTCACATATTAACGGGAGAAACAACTCTGGATGGTAAGCTCCATTGGAACCTCCAACGTTCTCTTGCGATGCCTGAAGATGATGAAGCATTTCTGGTGGAATTTCCGTATTACAAAGATTACACCGAAGACAAAGCACAGAAAGAACTCGCTGAACGTTTGAAAAACAATGGAATTCAATGGCTCTATAGAAAGAAAAAGCGATGGTTCATTGACATGCCAAAACTTTTATTTTTTATTCCGAATGTCACAGATTTTCGATGGCTTCAAGGTGTGTTTGAAGTTGTGCCGCACATCATCCGACGCGAAGATCGCAATGGCGATATTATTAAGTTTGTAATTACTGAAGAATATATGCGCGAAATAACACCTAAACGGATTTTCCTAAGTCATAACGGGGCCGATAAGAACATGATTAGAGAATACCACCAGACACTAAAAATCTTAGGCTTCGAACCGTGGCTAGATGAAGAGGCCATGGTCGCTGGAGCAAATTTGGAGCGCGCCCTATTGGAAGGCATGAAAAACTCGTGTGCAGCCATCTTCTTCTTAACACAGAACTACCGAGACACCGCCTACTTAGCATCTGAAATAGATTATGCCATCGCTGAAAAGCGACGAAAAGGAGATCGCTTTTCTATCATTACCCTTGTTCTTGGAGATAGAACTATTGAAGTTCCTGACTTATTAAAAACCTATACTTGGAAAACTCCCAAAGGAGAACTGGAGGCGATTCGTGAAATCATCAGAGCACTTCCGCTGGAATTGCCACCGCCAACATGGAAACAATTTTCCGACTAGCACAACCGCAAGCTTCGCATTGTGGGGCTACTGCCTAGCTCGCTTTCGCTTTAGAGCGTGTAACAAAATGAATTGTACTTTTTTGACCAGTTCTGCAATAAACTGGGCATGGCAAAACCACTCGTTGATGATTCGCTATGGTCAGTGATCCAACCCTTGCTTCCACCAAGAGCGCGGCGAAGAAAATTTCCCGGGCGCAAACCGATTTCGGATCGCGCGACGTTGACCGGAATTCTCTTCGTGCTCAAGACCGGTATGGCTTGGCAAGACCTGCCTTTGGAAATGGGTTGTGGCAGTGGCATGACCTGCTGGCGCCGACTGCGCGATTGGCAAAAGGCCGGCGTCTGGGAAAAACTCCATCGGGAATTGTTGCGCCGCTTACACGTAGCCGATCGGCTCGATTGGTCACGAGCCGTAGTGGACTCCAGCAGTGTGCGCGCGGTTTTTGGGGGCTTCAGACGGGACCCAACCCGACGGACCGCCGCAAAGCGGGCAGCAAACATCATCTTTGCACCGATGCCCAAGGCTTGCCGTTGAGCATCCAGTTGACGGCGGCCAACGTGCATGACAGCCGCCAACTCCAACCGCTCGTGGCGGCCATTCCTGCCGTGCCGGGCAAGGTCGGTCGCCCGCGTCAACGGCCAGAGGTCGTGCAAGGCGATCGCGCCTACGGCAGTGCCGCGCATCATCGCTGGTTGCAACAGCGCGGCATCGCCGATCAACTGGCACGCCCGCGAACGCCGCATGGAAGCGGGTTGGGTAAAACGCGCTGGGTTGTGGAACGCACCCTCAGTTGGTTGCACCAGTTCCGCCGCCTGCGGATTCGTTACGAACGTCGCGCCGATATTCATCAAGCCTTCCTTACGCTCGGTTGCGCCATCATCTGCCATCGTTCGCTCCATTCCTCATTTTGATATGGGCTTTTAGTCATCGGCACGATTTCCATCAGAATTCGCCAAGCTGCGAAAAACCGGAAGTGAGCGGTTGACTTAAGCCGTTGCGCCATGCCGTACACCTGCCCGCACGGCAGACCGACGCTGATCGAAATGAATTACCGCGAGTTGGAAAAGAAATTTGGCCGGACGCAGTAAGTCGGGAGGCTTTTCCCGAGTTCGCAAAATCTTCAGCCTTGGACCGTATTTGTCCAACCCCCTCCGTTACGCTGGCTTCAAAAATGAAAGGCCAGTTATGACAAATGAACAAATGGAACTCGGTTTGGGCGGCGCGAAATTCGTCGCGCACACCACACGTCGGGAGCGGCGCATCATGCGGGCGGCGTGGTGGTTCACGCAGATGCGGCAGATGGTGGATCGCGCCTTCGATTGGGAAACCGCGGGCGCGCCGCCGCCAGAGCAAATCTGGTTTCCCGGCTCGCAACGCCATGTGCAAGTTTAATGGAGGCCGTCGCGCCGGTTATTCCCCCACGACATCCGGATAACCGGCGCGCACAAAATTGTGGATCGCTTCTGCTTCCTCCTTACCGGCGATGGCGTGCGCTTTTTTAAACTCATGCCGGTCAATGCGCACGCCAGCTTGCCGGAGTTGACAGATCTAGCGCTGGACCACCGCGATTTGCACCGCGCTGCGCACTCAAGCCGAAATCCGAAGGGAACGCGTAATCACAAATGCTACAACTCCGCCTGACGCCTGCTTTGCAGGAGAGGTCAGGCTGTAGTCCGCAGCGGTGATTCATTGCAGCCGGTCCGTCGCGCGAACCGGCCGTGACCGATCACTGTTGAATCAGGCGGAAGTACTGCTGAAAGCCGGCCAGCGGCACTGTGACTTGGTATTCCTCGCCCACTATCACCGGGGTCTGAATGACATCGGACCAGACAGGCGTCGTCATGTTGCCCGCTTGCTGCAATTGGCTGGCCCCGGCTGTGACGGGCCAGGCCACAATTACGTCGTTGCCTTGGATCCATATCATTATCGAGGGCCGCGCGCCCAGCACGCTCCAGAATCCGCCGACCACGACGTAAGGCGCGTTGATCATTGCAGCTCCGGCATCGGGCTGGCCGATGGTGCCGGTGACGCTGTAGGCCCCGGCCCCGCCACTGCCTCCGCCCCCGCCGCCAGCGACGTCATACCAAGGAATGGAATATTGTTGTGCCTCAACCCGCATGGCAAATGCGACAAGCGCCAGCGCCAAGAGAAAGCTGCCTACGCCACTGCCGGGAAATAATGTCTTTTTTGTTTTCATAAAAAATATTTCCGCAAATCACTTCTTAATAATCAAGACATTGAAGGCGATGTTTGTCGCCATGGCAACTCCATCGTCGTTGAGAATCGCCCACTGCTGCTTGGATATGTAGTCATAGTAAACACCGATGGGGTGAGCATGGAATCCGGCGGTGGTGGTACCCGCGGGATTGTAGTTATGTGTGACGATGAGGATCGCATTGGGGTCGCCATTGCAAAGCGGGTTGTTGATATACGAGATGACGCCCGTGATATTGGCTGCCGCGGTCAGGTGGGTGAAGGCGGCCGTGCTAGTCTCGATGCCTGCGCCCGCCACCCGGATGCCGCCGGTGGCAATCGTCAAGGCGGGGCTGCTGGAATTTGCACCTGTAGCATAAACACCCGCGCCATTGGTCGAATCACTCTCTCCAAAAACACCGTAAGTAGTGCCCGTGAGACTTGTGGCTCGCCCATAAACTCCGCGTCCGCTGGTGCCGGGCGCAATACCGATTACACCGTAACCATCAGACTGGTTAGTTGTAGCGGCTCCGATCACCCCATTAGCTCCCGCAAATTCACCTCCAGCTGTATAATAAGAACCAGAGGGATGAGTGTCCGTCGTCGAACCGCCATCCGAGAAACTGTAAATGCCGGCGCTGGTGGTGCTCAGGTTTGTGTTCACAACATGCAACGGGGCGGCGGGAGTGGTTGTGCCGATGCCCACGTTGCCGTTGCCGAGAACGGTGAACGCCGTTGTACTGGTTTGATGCCCCCCATTATAAAGATTGCCCACCCTGAAGTAGCCCATCCCGTTATACCCAACGATCAGTGAACCGATATGTCCAGCACCATCATCGAAATTGATGCTGTGTTGTTCACCGGAATAATAGCCCCCGGGGCCAATGGTCACGTCGGTAAAATTTGATGCTCCCGACCCATCGCTAATCTTTAGCATACCATCAATGGTTTGATTTCCACTGAACGTATTTCCGCCCGCGAGCAGTGCCACGCCGGTCAGGCCGCTGCCATTCCCATTGAAAGTGCCGGTGATGTTCACCCCGCTCGCGCCATTAGTCACCACGACGGAGGGCAACTGCGCCACCGGAATCGTGCCGCTGGCCAGTTGCGAAGCGTTGAGGCCTGTCAACCCCGCGCCCGCGCCGACGAAGTTGATTGCGACGATTGTGCCGTTCACATTCAGAGCCGCGCCGTTGGGATTGTTTGTGTTAATGCCCACACCGCCGACAGCGCGAATGAGGAATTGGTTCCCGCCCGTGGAAGCAAAAGTCGCCACCACTGGAATCCGCCCAGACAAACGCGCCGTTATGCAACGCCTGGGCTTGGTAGCCAGCGGCGAAACTGTAGAAACCTCCCGCGACGTTATAGTATCCGCCGGGCACGGTGGCGTCAGAGCCGCTGACCGTGTTGTATTCGCCGCCCCCGATCGCACCTTGCTCGGCTCCAACTGTGTTATAATAGCCACCGGCAATTGTCGCCTCAAACGCGCCGTTGTTAATTTGATTATTCCAACCACCGCCGATCACGTTGAGGTTGCCACCGCTGATGGAGTTGGTCCCATAGCCCACCTGTCCACCAGCCCCGATGAAGTTGCCGACGCCCCCGGAGACGAAGTTCGCAGCGCTGCCGCCAATGACATTTGGGTGCCATAAACCGGGTCAGGTTCAACGCGCAGACCGCGGGCGCCGTTAACGCCGACATGCACTTCCACCGCCTCGTTATCCAAGGTACCTACGAAGTTCACGCCGGGTGTCGTGCCCGCGTTGCCGCCCAAGCCCCAAAAAGTATTCGACAGCACCGTCGGGCTGAGGTCACTGGTGGTGATGGTGCCGTTGGCAATCTGCGTCGAGGTCACCGCGCCGGCCTGGATGCCGCTCGTGCCGACAGCGTTGGCTCCCACACTCGTGGCCGTGGCGGCAACCGCTGCGTTGCCGGCATAGATGGCGTACGGTGTCGGTAGAATTTGCGTGCGTGGAGCCAGATCGTGTACGTGCCCGAGCTGGAAACCGGGCGCACCCCGATCTGCAGCCATAGCGCGGTGCCATTAAAGACGCTGCCGAAATCCAGCGACACAGTAAACAAACCGTTGGTAATGGGCAGGTCGCCCACGCTGACCGTGCCCCCGATCTGGCTCGGACCGGAAGCCGCGTTCCAGAGCGAGAACTGCAGGTCGTAAACGCCGGTGGCCGGCAGGCTGCCGTCGTTCAAACGGCCTTGGTAAGTAAACGCGGTGCCTTGAGCAACGACGAACTGCACGCTCGCCAACAAGGCAATGACAATGCTGAGTTGTTTATATTTCATACGGAACCCACCGTCCTTTCTGTTGAGGTTTTTGGTTTTATGCCCGAACGACTGTGTTCGCCACAGTCACCCAACCCGGCCGGGCGAGCGCTCTGCCGCAAGACACCCGTTGCACATAGATTGACCTCTGGGGATGAAGTAAAGTAAACGACCCTTAACTCGCTCTCCGGATGTTTCTTTGCGATGTTCTGGTTTACCGCAAAAGATTTACCCATGCCATGCACCAAGCTGGTGGTGCTTTCATCGCAGGTCAGTCGCCTTTTTACAAGGAGAAAAGCATACGCACCATCGCGGCTCCCAGTCGCGTGTTGTTTTCAGTCCCGGGCAATCTTTATCCGCGAGTCAACACATCTTGCGAGGTTCGATCAAGCGCGATTGTCCATGGTTGCAAAATCGTTTTCTGAGCGTTTCAGCTTGAATCGGAAAATCCGGGCTGAATTCGTGGTTGGATTGTTGTGATTCTGCTCCCTTTTCGTTGGCTTCCTGGCTTGAATTTATCAAACCAGGAAGCCGAACGCCAAAAACTTTCCTTCATCCCCAACTAAATAGACCAACAAGCGCTGTTTCGCGCCTCATTGCTCCAGTGTTGCCAATGGGAGCAGCCGGTTCGCGGCGTAGTCCCGTCAACTCGGTACTCGTTATACGTCTGAACCCGCTTCGAACCGGCGTGGCCGTCGAAAAAGAGGTAATTGCGAACATTGCCGTGAACCGGTGTTTTGGCGACCCAGTTCCCAGCGTCGCCAAGGCCACTGGGGTCCTGAACGCTCAGGTAGTCGAGATCCGCACAGGACCAGATGACTGAGAGAGACTTCCAATTGGCGATCTGACTCAGCTTGTGAGGATGAGCATCATCCGTACCCCGTTTTCCCCACGGGTAGTACGGAATCTGCAGATCAGGGCTGTTGGTATTCCGGGTGATGCTGTAGCAATAACTGTGGTCAGCCTGATCTTGAAAGGTCTTCACATAACGCGCAAAGCCGGGGCATAGGAAGACCCAGGCAATATTTGTAGTGCCATTGGTTGGCTGTGGGTAGTTAAGGTAACTCCACAAATAGATCGGCAAATGCCGCATGTCCGAGGACCTGGTCGTATCCTCATACCCCGCCGATTGAGTTTGGTCTTGCGCACACCAAGCGGCATTGGCATTTGGCCCCGGAGGCAACCAGTCTTCATTGTCGTTAATGTACATGGTCAGGGCCGTGCCGACCTGCTTGAAGTTGGACAGGCACGAAGTTTGCAGCGCCTTCCTTTTGGCCTCGCCCAAAACGGGCAGCAGCAGCGCCGCCAGAATTGCAATGATGGCAATCACCACCAGCAATTCGATCAACGTAAAAGCCAGGCGGCCTTTTATCCCGGCGGATTGGGCCCGGTGTTTCAGTTTCAATAAGCTCACACTTTTCATATCTAGCATTTTCTTAATTTAAGGTTGTCCCGACCGTCATAATTATGCTGCCACAAACCTGCGTCGAACGCAAGCTTTTCCAGAACGTTTAGTTCTTGGAAGCGACTCAGCACGCCAGCCGCGGAAACTGCCGGTTTCCAGATCGGCTTCATGCTTCGCGTGCTGTGGCGCATGGAGAAGCACTGTAAAGTGGCAATATGGGCAATACAGTTCAGTTTGTCATCTACTACCTTGTGCAAAACTGTTTGAAAATTAAGCACTCCCGGCTGCAATCACCGGGCCAACCCGGATCATGGAACGATTGTCTGTTACTTTTGCCCGACCGGGCTGCTGGCTTCAAGTTCCCGAACCCGCAGGCTGCGAAAATCGAAAGCTTTGCCCTCGGCTTGAAGTCCAATGTAACCGTGGTCAACGTCAAATTCGTTGAAATCCCAGACGTGCTGGCCATTGACGAACAGCGTCAGTTTTCGACCTTGGGCTTCCATGCGGAATTTGACCCATTCATTGACCGGTATCGGCGGCGTCACCGAAGGCACGACCTTTTTCGAACCGGCAAGTAATTCGCCGATGGCGCTTTGCTTGGTGTTCACCTGCCACACGTTGGTCGCCCACGGTTTGCCGTCCAGTGGAGCGCGGAGAAAAAAGCCGCTGTTGTAATTTGTTACCAATCCGCGCCATTCGCCTTCCAGAATGAAGTTGGTGTATTCCTTCCGCGTCCGCAGCCATCCCTTGCCACCTTCCAAATGAAGCACGCCATTCGTGGCCGTGAAAGTTCCGTCGTTGACTTGTCGCCAACCGGTCAAATCTTTGCCATTAAAAAGGGAAATCCATTGGCCGTCGGCCTTCGCGTCGCCGGAAAAACTCAAAGCCGCGAAGCCAAAGGTGATAATCGAAACGAGAAAGATTTTTTTCATACCAAATTCACCGCGACAGCCAGCCGCCGTCCATGTTCATGATCGTGCCGTTCATATAATCGGCTTCCGGCGACGCCAGAAACACACAGCCGCCGGCAACATCTTCGGGCGCACCCCAACGGCCTTCGGGAATGCGGTCGAGGATGGATTGATTGCGCTTGGCATCTTCGCGAATCTGTCGTGTGTTCTCCGTGGCGATGTAGCCGGGAGCGACGGCATTGACGTTGATGCGTTCCTTCGCCCATTCACAAGCCAACGCCTTGGTGATGCCGGCAATGCCGCTCTTGCTGGCCGTGTAAGACGGCACGAGAATCCCGCCTTGGAACGACAACATCGAGGCGATGTTTACGATTTTTAACCGCGCATCCGCCGGGGACTTGTCGCGCCCACCGGTCAGCCACCATTTCGCCGCCGCCTGACAAAGGAAAAACGGCGCGGTGAGATTGATTTGAATGACCGCGTTCCAATCGGCCTCCGGGTAATCCACCGCCGGCGCGCGGCGAATAATGCCCGCACAATTCACGAGCGCGTCCATGCGGCCGGTTTGTTTGACGATTTGCGCCACGAGTTCGTCCGCGCCTTTTCGGGTCAACTTGCCGAGGTCCGCGGAAAGTGCCGAGAATTTCGCGCCGAGCGATTTCGCCTTGGCCACGGTTTCAGTTTGATCGCCGATGTCCACACCCACCGCATCGGCGCCTTCGCGCGCAAAAGCCAGCGCGATGGACTGCCCGATGCCCCGGCTCGCGCCGGTCACAACTGCAACTTTGTTGGAGAATTTTGCCATAAGGATTCAGTTGGTTTTGAGTTGAAATAAAATGATGCTTCGCGCGACACGAACAACTCAGCGCAAATCCGCCGGTTTGGCGCCGTCCATGTCATCGAACGTCTGGTTCTCGCCGGCCATGCCCCAGACGAACCGGTAGTTGCCCGCCCCGCAGCCACTGTGGATGGACCATGCGGGCGACAGCGCCACCTGCTCGTTGTGCATGAACAAATGCCTCGTCGCCGTCGGCTCGCCCATCAAATGCACCAGCACCTGGTCGCCGAGGTCGAAGTAAAAATAAATTTCCGTCCGCCGGTTGTGCGTGTGCGGCGGGAACGTATTCCAAACGCTGCCTTCCGCCAGTTCAGTGAAACCCATTACAAGCTGGCAGCTTTGGATGCCGCCGCTGTGAATATATTTGCGAATCGTCCGCTGGTTCGCGCTTGCCTGCGAGCCGAGCGACACGGGCGTGGCGTCCTTGTATTTCATCACCGCCGCCGGTTGCGACGCATGCGCCGGACAGCTCAGAAAATAAAACTTCGCCGGGTTCTTCGGGTCCGCGCTCTCAAACACGACCGACTTCGTACCCATCGGAAGGTAAATACAATCCAGCCGGTCGAGCGCAAACGATTTGCCGTCAGCGCGGACGGTTCCTGGTCCGCCGACGTTGATCGCGCCAAGCTCGCGACGTTCGAGAAAGAACCCGCGGCCGGTTTCCTTGTGATTTGGCAATTCCAGCGGCTTGATCGGGGTCGCTCCGCCGACCACGAGCCGGTCGAGGTCGGTAAAAACGCCATTCAATTGGCCGGGGACAAAGAGATCGGTCACCAGAAACGTTTCCCGCAACTGCTGCGTGTTCATCAGCGCTACGTCCTGCGGTCGCGGCATCCGTCGAATTGCATCAGTAAGCATGGCGTTGAAACTAGCCGCCGCCCCCGTTTCGGTCAACGGCAGAAATTCCACCGCGCTCTTGCATTTAATGCGTGTTTGCAGGACGATGCGGTAATCCTATGAACCTCGAACACATCGGTCTGAACGTTCCCAATCCCGTTGCGGTGGCGCAATGGTACACCATGCATCTGGCGATGAAGGTGATGCGGAAAGGCGGCCCACCGGTGAATGCTCATTTCCTCGCCGACGCCCGCGAGAAAATGATGGTTGAAGTTTACAATAATCCCAAAGCCCCGGTCCCGGATTATCGCACTGTGAATCCGCTGGTGCTCCATCTGGCGTTCTTCGTGGACGATGTGCGCGGCACACGGGAACGGCTACTCGGATTCGGCGCGGCGGCGGAAGGTGAGGTCACCGTCAGCGATCAAGGCGACGAACTCGCCATGCTGCGCGATCCGTGGGGGTTGCCCATTCAACTGGTCAAACGCGCCGTGCCAATGCTCTAGCAGGTTGTTTATCCGGCAGATGGTGGGTGCTAATTTTACCGGCGTTCCCGGGATCGTTTCAAGCCGGTTAGCGCTTACGAGGGTTCGACGCTTTCCCGATCATGTCTTTGGGCGGACATGAAATCCCCAACTGAACGGCTGAAAAAAAGACACTGCATAAGCTATCCACCAATACCAAAGATACTTTTGGAAACATGGATGAAGCGTCATGTGATGGCGTCCCAGATCGGACCGTTCGACGAACCGGATGGCAATGTCCCGAAAGAAAGCCACGCAGTGGTCGTAGTTCCAACCAAGAAAGTTCAGGACCCAATTGGCGTTGTTGGGGATGGTAATAAAAACTTCGGTCCCGTATTCGCGCACTGCGCGGGCCATTTCGTTCATGGCTTCGAAATGATAATTGCAATGCTCAAGGGTTTCCATGCAGATGATGGCCTCCGGACGATATTCAGCCAGGATCGCGCGCAGTTTTTCCACGCACCCCTGTTCATTCAGGTTCAAAACGTAATCCACGTCCGGCTCGTTTCGCACATCCAGAATCTTGTATTGTGAGGCGTTTTGCCCGATCTGCTGATAAAGCCTGGCGAAAGGACTTTGACTGGGATCAGATTTTTTCAACGAAAAGGAACCTGGTTCCAGAAGCTTTGTCTCGGGTGGCGGTGCTGGCATTCCGCGACCACCAATGTCCAACACGCGTTTCCCCTTCGCCACCTTGGCGGCGAAAACAAGGCGGTCCACCAACTGCGAACTCATTTCAATCGGCATAATCTATAAAAATAAAGGACTGGGAATTCAATCCGGCCTTTTAAGGCGGGGCAGATGTTGCGTGCGAGGGCGTGCCAGTGTCAACCTTGAAAACGGGGCGGGTCACTTTGCATCCACTTTCGGATGGCCAAATTTAAACAGGCGCTTCACTTCATCCCAGCAGTTTGGTTTCAAACTTAAAAACCGCAACATCCACCAATCGCTGCGCCGCCGGAAACCGCGGATGCGCCGCCGCCACTGGCGCACGTGTTCGCGCATCCGAAACGCTTCGACGACGGCCGACAAATACGATCTGCGTATGTAACTCCACCGGCGGACTGAAAGTAAACTGACCGCCGCTTTCACAGCCAGCAGCAACAGGTGTGGAATCAACAGCAATAACAAAATGTGCTGGCTGTTCTTCAACAGGAAAAGGATTCCATTCCGATTTGACAGAAACTGTTTTGTTTCACTGGTGCGCCATTCGACGGTTTTGGTCATTCCTTCCGGGTTCACGACTGCTGCGCCGCGGTGGTGCACCCGCGCTGTCGGGACTGAAACAATTTTACCTCCCGCGAT
Source organism: uncultured Verrucomicrobiae bacterium (assembly GCA_963714605.1). Lineage (GTDB taxonomy): Bacteria > Verrucomicrobiota > Verrucomicrobiia > Limisphaerales > CAVQOW01 > CAVQOW01. The sequence continues at coordinate 159,733 of CAVQOW010000012.1, forward strand.
CCACACCCGCCATGACAAGTCGGTTTCATCCACGTAAATCAGAAGTTCCGGCGGGAAGCCGCCGATCTTGCGAAACAGTTCGGTCCGAACCAACAGGCTGCAACCCGGTGAGGCAAATGTTTCCCTTGTCTGTCTGGCAGGCACACCTGGGGTCGCGTAGCCGAACAAATCCAACCCGACGATACCGCCGCCTTGGAAGTTGTCATTGTCATAATCTTGCACGAGAGGCGCGGCGCCGTCCGCTCCGGCTCTGATCGTCTCGGCGTACAATTTTTCGAGGCAATCGGGTTCAAGCCAGGTGTCGTTGTTCAGGAACAATAAAAATTCACCAACTGCCACCGCCGCGCCGTTGTTGTTGGCTCCGCAATAGTAAAGGTTGGCCCCGTTTTGCACCACTCGTCCCCTGGCGCCCGTCCGTGCCAGCCAGTTGCTGGTGAACTTCACCGAATCATCAGAGGAGTTGTTGTCGGTGAGGATGACTTCGATTTCGGAAAAGATGGTCTGTTGCTCAACTGACCCAAGACAGCGAGGCAGCCATTGCATGCCGTTGTAGTTCAGCACCACGATGCTGATGCGTGGTGCGAGGGCGGATTGAAAAACTTGTGTGCTCATTCAAAAAAACTTGCCGTGCGGCAGAGTGGAACTATAGAGACGGGTCTCCCCGATTGGCAAGCCCGCCAACAATGGCATTGACGCGACAACAGCCGTTCCGTAAGCATAACTCTTTCATGCAAGTCGAAAGCAAATTTTACGAGCGCCTTCACAAGGACGATGTCGGCTACGGGCGCAATGTTTATGATATGCCGCGTTTGACAGGTGCGCCGGCGTTTCGCAGCTGGCTCCACCGAAATGACAAATCCCGGTTACGCTTGCTGGACATCGGCTGCGGCAAAGGCCAGTTCCTGTACGATTTAACGGTCGCGTTGCGTGAAAGACATCAGGCTGACATTATTCGGGTGGCGGCCTTGGACATGGTTCGCGCCGAGGACAATTTGTTGGGCAAGATCTTGCCAGTTCCTGATTTTTTTCAACAGAGTGTGGACGGCCAGAAGCTTCCGTTTGCCGACGCGAGTTTTGACTTTGCCAGTTGCAATCACGTCTTGGAGCATGTTTTCGAGACGGAAAAATTCCTGCGCGAAATCCGTCGTGTCATCCAGCCTGACGGATTCGTCGTAATCAGCGTTCCAAATATTTCTGCATGGATGAACCGGATTGCCTTTCTCTTTTGCGGCCAGCCGCTGGGCAGCGAAGTCGGAACGGAATCCGCAACGTATGGTTTCTGGCCGGGATTTTTACAGGGCCGGCTTGAACGGTTTGCGCCATCGGGACACATCCGCGATTTCACGCCGCGTTCATTGCGCGATCTTACCGAAGCTTGCGGCTTCAAGTCGGCAGGTTGGTGGGCGCAGAATGGCGGCTTGATTCCGACCATGAAGCGCAATCTTGGAATCCTCCTCGAACCGCGCTGAAACGGTCATCCTGCGCGGTTTCCGACCCACCGCGAAATTCCTCCGTGCGAATGCAGAAGCGGTGTTTGTGATGGACATCGCCTGCAATCCAGCCTATAGAACTGCTCACCATTAACACTGAAAAAGTTGTCGAACACATGAAAACAGCGGTAGTTTGCGGTGCCGGTGGCTTCATCGGCGGTCATCTGGTCAAGCGGCTCAAGCACGAAGGCTATTGGGTGCGTGCCGTGGACATCAAGAAGCACGAGTTCGCCCCGACAGCGGCGGATGATTTTTGCCTGCTCGATTTGCGCGAGGAGAAAAACTGCCAGGCCGCGTTGACCCTGCCGCATGGACGACCGGACGAGGTTTATCAACTCGCCGCCGACATGGGCGGCATGGGCTTCATTCATTCCGCCGAGTGTGAAATCATGCACAACAGTGTTTTGATCAACGTCCACATGACCCACACCGCCGCCTCCTTTGGCGTGAAACGTTATTTTTACTCCTCCTCGGTATGCGTTTATCGCGACATGAAACCCGGCGAGCCGGAAATGCGCGAGGAGGAAGCTGTGCCCGCGCATCCCGACAACGAATACGGCTGGGAAAAACTTTATTCCGAACGCCTGGCGATGGCCTACGAACGGCGTTACGGCATGAAAGTGCGCATAGCCCGTTTCCAAAACTGCTATGGCCCGGAGGGAACATGGCAGGGTGGCCGTGAGAAAGCTCCGGCGGCCATTTGCCGCAAAGTGGCGATGGTGCCGAATGGCGGCACAATTGAAATGTGGGGTGATGGCAGTGCCGTGCGCTCCTACACTTTCGTGGACGACATGGTGGATGGCATTTATCGCCTGGCGCAGTCGGAACTTCAAGGCGCGGTCAACATCGGCTGCCCGCAATATGTGACCGTCAAGGAACTGGTGGATACGGTCGCGCAAGTGGCCGGAAAAAAAATCAAGGTCAAATCCGTGCCCGGCCCGGTCGGCGTCCACTCACGCAACTTCAGCAACGAGCGCATTTATTCCCTCGGCTGGCATTCCCAGTTCGATTTGAAAGCCGGTATCGAGCGCACCTATCCATGGATCGAACAACAGGTCAAAAAAAGCGCATGATGGCCTGAAGCATTCAGTTGCAACATTGCCAAATGCAGACCGAAGCAAAGTTTTGCCAACGACTCCGCGCCAACGACAGGGGCTGCGGGCGCAAACATTGCAACCTTCCGCACCTGATGGCCGAGCCGATGATTCACCGTTGGCTGCAGCGGATTGGATCCTCCGGCCACATCCGCAATTTCACGCCGCGCTCCGTGCGCGATTGAACTGGGGAGGGGCATGTCTGACCGGCCAGCGACCCATCCGCCTCCGCCCGGCGTAAAACCGCTCGACCTGTTCATCGTTCTCAACGGCTGTCGGGCAGACAAAAATGCCATCGGTGGCGGGGACCAGGTCATGTTCAAATTCATCCGGCTCGCAAACACGCAGCCGGACCTGCTCATTCCCAAATCCGCCGTGCCTTTCGCCGCCACTTCCGGCCGGCGGTTTCTGACCTGCAGCAATTTCCGGCCGACGCTGGCGGGCATCACCGCGCTGTTTTCGATCCGCATTCTGCAGGCGGTCTGGTGGAGCGTGCGCAACCGTCGCGTTTACGACGTGGCGTTGTCGTCTTCCCCATTCAGCGTGGACCTGATTCCCACCTGGCTTTGGAAGGCGCGGCACAAGGGCGCGGTCGTCTATCACATCATTCCGGAACGCAAGGCAGTCAATTTCGCCACGCGCCTTCGCTTCGGGCTCGCCGCGCTGGAACACCGGCTGATGTTGAAGCTGCTGCGCCGCGCATGCGATTTCATCGTGGTCGGCAACGAATTCACCCGGCGCCAGTTGGAGTCACTCATGCCCGGCAAAAAGATGTTCGTGCTCGACGCCGGCATTGATGCGGCGGCCATTGATCGCGTGCCGGCGCAGTTGAAAGATCCGAACCTCGCCTGTTTCGTGGGCCGGTTGACGTCGCAGAAAGGCGTTTTTGATTTGCTGGAAGTGATGGCCGCCATCGCCAGTATCAAACCGGAATTCCGCCTGGTGATGGCGGGCACCGGGCCGGAACGCGATTTTCTCGCGTCGGAAATTGAGCGGCTGAAACTGGCAAACATTTCCCTGGCAGGTTTCATCTCCAACGAGGAAAAGCTGGTGCTGCTGAAAAAATCCGCCTGCTTCTTTTTCCCGAGCTACGAGGAGGGATGGGGCATCGCGCTGGCGGAAGCGTTGTATTGCGAATGTCGGTGCGTCTGCTACGAACTGCCCCATTACCGGTCCGTTTTCGGCGATTTTCCGGTTTACGCCAGGCTTGGCGACCCGGCGGACTTTGTGCGGGCATTTCAACAAGGCGGCGCCGTCTCGCCGGAGCAAAAAAATTCCGTGCGGCAATACGACGACCAGCTTGTCGCGCGCAGGCTGGTGGAACATCTTTCGGCCATTGCACAAGCGCCCGACTCACCTTGAGCAACACAGCCGGTGCCACGCCGCCTAAGCCGGACGGCTTCCCAGCCTGGGACCGGCGTCCAGCTTGAGGCAAATAACCGTCAAATGACGGGGCAGAATTGCCGCATTGCGCACCCCGGCCTGAATTTCATTCGCAGTTTATTTCCGGAGTTCCTGTTTCACGTGTAATTCGGCGATAAGCGTTTTGTCTTTGCCGCGTCGTTTGTAAGTCCACACGCCCCAGGCGTTACCCAGCACGCTGCCCACGCAAGCCGGGATGTGCCAACGCCAGCGCGCATCACGATCACGAATCAGACCGCGCAATGTATGCCACAATGGGCCGATGAATGTTACACAATAAAGCGCAGCCAGCCAGAGCGGCACGGGCGGTTTTTCCTTCATCCAATTCGTCTTGGCTTCCTCCTGCACGCGCAAAAAATGCACCGTGGCCCGGCGGCGCTTTTGCACAAAACCCCACAGCGTCTGCACGTAATAGTGATGCACACCGCGTCCGCGAATTCGCAGCCACTCGCGTTTGCCGATGCGCATGAGGTGCAGCGCCGCGTGCGTGTCCTGAAAATGTTCGTTGGCGCGGACGGATTCCAAATCCGCGCGGCGGAAAACGAAACCGTTCGCGCCGAGCGGATAGGAGAACGAATCGCCGGGCAGCTTCCACCGCTCCACTTCGCCGTCGTGCGCCACGAGCACAGGATTGCGACTCATCAGCCAGCAAATCGGATCGCTGATGTGCAGAAGATGGCTGAGATAAACGCAAAACGAACTCATTTTGGGCGACGCCGGGTAATACGCCTCCACACCGAGCGCCTGCGGATTTGCCGCGAGCGCTTTCACGGCCAGCTCGATGTAATCGGGATGGGTGATTTCATTGTCCGCATCCACAAAGACGATGAATTCGCCCGTGGCATGGCGCAGGGCGAGTCGTTTGCCTTCCTCCATGTTCTTGCCGTCGTCATCAATGATGACGGCCCCATGTTTTTTCGCGATTTCGCGGGTCCGATCTTTTGAATGGGCGTCAGCGAGAATAATCTCGTAACAGTCGCGCGGATAAGTTTGGCGCGCGATGGAAGCAAGGCAGTTGTCCAGCAGCGGCTCGACGTTCAGCGTCGGCATGATGAAGCTCACGCGAAGGTGGTCTCCCAGGCCGGCTTGTTTGATTGTCATGGAACTACTCTGTCAAGGGAACGACCGCGATTCAAACCGGAAAAATACGCCTGCTCTCCATCACAATCAAAAGCACAGCGGACTGTCAGGTGTGCACCGCTTCCGGGGCAGGACGCGCGTCGGCGTTTCTAGCGTTCATTCTGGCAAGCGTTTCCTTGCTCTGAAGGACGCGGTTCTGGAACCAACTTTGAGTCACTGGTTTGTAGAATGTGCACCCGCCACAGGTTTCCGGCCGTGTGCCTGAGTAAAATCCTTTGATGATGTTCCACGCTTTGGGACTGGAAGAGATCTCCATGAGCGTCTGCCGTCGTATGTTGCCGACCACCATGTCGTCCATGTCGGACCGTTTGAATCGGCAACCACAGAGGCGTACGCTGCCGTCGTATCGGATAAGAAAGCCAAAAAGCGCGATACAGGGTATATCGGTTTTCGGCAGTGGGTTCCTGAGGTGCATTGCACCACTCATGTGCGATTCCTTGATAAGTCCGCCCCAGTTGTCAAAGTCCACGGTAAAGTTATGACGTACTTTTTGGGAAAGATACGGTTTGATGTTCTCGACGAAATCACGTGCGCGAATAATTTCGCTGGGTTTTTGGGCGTTGCGGAACCGGATGCCGATCACGGTGGGTTCACCTTTGGCACGGTTGTAATCGAGGAGGTTTCTCACACCTGAGATCACGTTGTCGGTACTGGTTGACACCGTAAACTTCTGCGTAAACCTCTTTGCTGGCCCCTTGGGTGCTGATGTAAATTTCGCTGACCTTCAAGTCAATAAGCCGCCGGTAGGTTTCGTTTCGGTTCAGGAGAATGCCGTTCGTGGTGAGGGTGACCTTTGTGATCCCGGCTTGGTTCTTCGCGTAGTCAATTTTGTCTATCAAGCCTGGATCAACCAAGGGATCTCCTACTGTGTGGGTCAAATCAATGCTTTGCCCGCCCAAGGCGACCCATTCGTCCACGGCTTTTTTGAAAATATCGAGTGGCATGACGCCTGCCTGGAGGTTATTGCTTTCCACAGCTTTGGGGTAGGCGCAGAAAACGCATTTGGCGTTGCAGATATTCGTGACTCCCAAAATCAAAGTGCCGCCAGACGCGATGTGCCGGTAATCCCAGAGCTCCTCCGGGCGAACCCCGTTGACTGTTGCGCGCCATCCGCGGTAACGCATCCTCACTCGTTCCAGCGGTCGTGCGACAGCATAAAGGAGGTCGGCAACGAAACCATTCGTGTGAATGGCTTGATAGATGAGGCGACCGAGGCGGTTCATTATAAAGGACGAAACAGCGGTTCAGACATTAGTTTAAATATACATCAGTTTAGCCAAACTTGTGTGGTTGTCCAGCCGTATTTTGTACGGCTTTGCACTTTCCAGCAAGAAAACAGACTGCGCGACCATTGGGGATGTGCTGCGGAGTAAAACGAAAGTCTGCCCCTGCCCCATGAATCTTGAACATGACTGGATGTTGACCCATTCGAAGCTGCGAACCGCATCACCCTAAAATTGATCGCAAATCTGTTGTTGTATTACTTTTTCAACCGTGCGGATGCGGCATCAAGCGCATCAAAAAGCTGGCGAATCTTGCCTGTGCGCTCTAAACTCAGCGCTCGAACATGGGAAAAATTTTTGTCACGGGTGCCGCCGGTTTCATCGGCTCGCATGTCTGCGAGCGATTGCTGCAATCCGGCCACGCGGTGTGGGCATTCGACGATCTCAACAACTTCTACGACCCGGAAATCAAGCGCCGAAACCTCCGAAAAATCCAAGCGCTGGCCAAACCGTTTCAATTCGTGCAAGGCGACATTTTAGACGCCGCAGCGCTCGACGAATTGTTCGGCAGCGTGCAGTTCGACCAGGTGATCCATCTCGCGGCGCGGACCGGCGTGCGACCCAGCCTGAAAGAACCGGCGCTTTACCAGCGCGTAAACGTCGAGGGCACGGTTCTCGTGCTCGAAGCGGCCCGCAAGGTGCGCGTAAAAAAAATCATCATCGCCTCGTCGTCCTCGGTTTACGGGGTGAATTCGAAAGTGCCGTTCTCGGAGAGCGATCCCATTTTCTCCGCGATCTCGCCTTACGCGGCCAGCAAGCTTGCCTGCGAGGCGCTTGGCCATGTTTATCATCACGTTTACGGCATGGATGTGGCGGCACTGCGTTTCTTCACCGTTTATGGCCCAAGGCAGCGGCCCGACCTGGCGATCCACAAGTTCGCCAGGCTCATCCACGCCGGGAAGCCGATTCCTGTCTTCGGCGATGGCAGCACGGCGCGCGATCACACCTACGTCACCGACATTGTGGACGGTGTAATCGCATGCACGGAGCGGGAATTCGGCTTCGATATCTTCAATCTCGGCGAGTCGCAGACGGTGAAATTGAGCCGGCTCATTGAATTGCTTGAAGCCGCGCTCGGCAAAAAGGCCATCATTGATCGCCAGCCGTCGCAGCCCGGCGACGTGCCCATCACGTTTGCCGACGTCTCGAAAGCGCGCGCCCGTCTTGGCTACAATCCGCGTGTCAAAATCGAGCAGGGCATTCCGTTATTTATGGATTGGTTCCGGCAAAACATCGGTTAAATTCCCAACATGATTTCCACCGCTCCTTTCACCCGGCCATCGCTGGAGCAAGCGCTTGGCGACTGGAAAAAAATTCTCGCCGCCCGCGGTTTTGCAACAGATTCGCTCTGGATTTTCGAGGAGAATCTTTGCTTCGAAAAAAAGCCCGCGGTCCAAAGCGGTTTTCATCCGTGCTTTCAAATCAAATTCACGCCGCCGCCTGAAGATACGCTGGACATCGCGTACGACTATTTCTGCGAATCGGAGACGCGCGTCGTGTTTTACCGGCTTGGCGAAAACCGACGGCGCTCGATCTGCATTTTGCTGGGGGACAAGTGGTTTGAAAACAGGGATGAAAGCGAAGGATACGTCCGCCGTGACGAGTGGCGCATTTCATTTAATCCGGGACGCAACAGTGAAATCGAGGAAGTCACCGACTTGAGCCGCTGGCTGCGTCGCGCCAAACGCGACCGGCCGTTGCACGATCTGGACTTCTGCATGACGCTGGCGATGATTGACGAAATCCGCATGCACGGTCGCGTGCTCACGCCCTATGAACGCTTTGGCGCGGTCATCGTGAATCGGTTGCGGCGGATTTTTTCGCACGCGACTTGAATGGCAGTTTAAATCGTCCGAAGCGATGCTTCCCAAAATCTGCGCGTGACTTTTAAGTGGAGACATGGAAAATTCCCGTTCGCTTATGAATAAATCGTTATTTGTCTGTGCGCTGGGCCTTGCGATGGGCTTGAACCTCATCATTGCCCAAGAGGCGAAGGAAGTAAAAAAAGAAGAGCCGAAAAACGTCCAAAACAAGACTGAAACCAAACAGGAAAACAAAACCGTGAATACAAACGAAGTTGCTGTCATTAAGACCACCGAAGGCGAAATGGTCATCGAATTCTGGCCCGATGTCGCTCCGAAGACCGTCGAAAATTTCAAGACCCTCGCCAAAAAGGGTTTTTACGACGGCACCTGCTTTCACCGCGTCATCAAGGACTTCATGATCCAAGCCGGTGATCCGTTGACCAAAGACCCGAATATGGAAGCGCGCTGGGGCACGGGCGGCCCCGGCTATACCATCAAAGCCGAATTCAACGACCGCTCCCACGTTCGTGGTGTCATCTCCATGGCGCGTTCGAATGATCCCGATTCCGCCGGCAGCCAGTTTTTCATCTGCCACGGAAATCCCACGTTCCTCAACCGCCAATACACGGCTTTTGGCAAGTTAATCAAAGGTGACGACGTGCTGGAAAAAATCGCCACCACGGCGACGCATCCGCCGGATCGGCCGGACAAGCGCATGGGCATCCTCAGCATCAAAATCGTGCCCGCCGACTCCGTGAAGTGATTTTTCACGCTGAAGTTGGAGTTCATGCTTCAGGGTGTTCCTGATGTGCTGACAACCCGAAGGCTGGACTCCGACCGCGAGCGCGGCTGCAAATCATGGAAACGACTGAACTGGCGGCAGTGCTGGTTGCCTTGGGCTGTCCACAGGAAAAATCCGAAGAGATGGCAACCCAACTCGACAGACGCGCGCGCCAACTCGCCGAACAGAAAGGCCGCAGCTACGACGAAACCCTGGCGCATCTGCTCAACCTCATGAAACAAGGCTGGGCGGCGCAGGGGAAATGACGGATGACAAATTTCGAGCATCGAATTCAGTTTGCGCCCGACGCCAAACGCGCCTCCATTCGTAATTCGAAATTCGAAACTTAAAAATTTCCCATGATCAAGCCTTGGAAGACAATTGCTTCGCGGATGGTGGGTAACTACCGCATTTTCACGCTGCGGTCGGACCTTAAAATTTCACCCCGCACGGGCAAGGAACACGACTTTTACGTCATTGACAGCGCCAACTGGGTGAACGTGATTGCGCTGACGCCGGACAGGCAGTTGGTCATGGTCGAGCAATATCGCCACGGCTCAAACACGGTGGAACTCGAAATCCCCGGCGGCATGATGGACAAAAACGAGACCGACCCGGTGGCCACCGCCGTGCGTGAGTTGCGCGAAGAAACCGGTTACGAAGGTCAAAACGCGCGCGTCCTCGGAAAAATTTACGCAAATCCCGCAATCCTGACCAACACCTGCTTCACGGTGATCGTGGAGAATTGCAAACTGATGCATTCGGTTTCGTTCGACCATGGCGAGGATTTGATGACCCGGCTCGTGTCGGCGGCTGACGTGCCGCGCCTTGTCGCGGAGGGGAAAATCGGCCACTCGCTCGTGGTGGTGGCACTGTATTACTTTGATTTGTTCCAGCGCGGATTGATTGAGTGCTGACGACTTGGTTGGTGTGCAAGGACGTTTTTGGGTTTGGAGCGGCAACGGTCATTCCTCTGACTGAAGCACAACCGCCCGTTTCCGTTAAACCCGAAAATGGCGTTTGCCCGAAGGAGACCGGCTCCGCCCTCCAGTCCGTCTGAGTCAAAGTTTGTTTGCTGGTGGCGGCGGGCTCAGCAACTTGATTTGCTCTTCGTATTTTGTCGCATCGTTTTTTCTGCCGAGTTTTTGCGCCAGCGGCAAAAGTTTGTTGTAGATGGCAAACTTGTCGGGGTAATCGGGCGATTCTTCGAGGAACTTCTGATAGTTTTGGTACGCCTCCTCGTCACGATTGAGCGCCGCCAATTTTTCGCCGAGCGTCAGCCGGAGCCGGACTCGTTGCTGCGGCGACGGATTGAGAGTCAGCGCCTCTTGATAGGCGCGCACCGCTGACGAGGGCTTGCCTTGAGTGGCGTAAAGGTCTCCCAGTTTTTCGGAGAGGACGGCGCTCTGATTGGTTGTGCCAATTTCCTCGAGGTAGTTGACCATGTAAGCAACAGGTATGCCTTTGGCGAGATCCAGGTTGACCACCCTGAGGTGTGACCATCCGACAAGGTTGCTGTGACGGCGCTGCAATTCCTGATGCACCTGCTGCGGCGGTTTGCCAAAAGGCCGGTAAAGCGGATCGCCGACGACCGTCGTCTGCCACGACAAAACGCTCTGTGCGGCGTACGCCGCTTCGCCGAAGGTGAAGCCGTAAACCAAAAATCGTCCGAAGAACACGCCAATGTCCGGCGTGCCTTGTAAATATGGCTCATCCACGCAACCCATCGAGATGGTCGCGCCCTTGGCCAGCAGCGGGCCGACCCAGTGCTGATTCGTCGAGCGGAGCGTCGCGGCGCTGAAAGAATGCAGATGATACGCAAACGCGCCGGGCATGAATTCCACCGTCGGACGCGCGAACGGCCCGGACACGTCGTTGTCATACCAGCCGGCGTAAAACGCGATTTGGCTCATCGGAAAACTGGCGGGAAAGGTTTCGGCGTTTGTGTCCACGACAGTTTCGATTCCGAAATGGCGGCAGATTTCCGCCGCGCCGCGAATCCAATCATCGCCTTGCTTCAGGCCTGGCTCGGTCACACCGCGCAAATCGAAGTAAGCGCGCCCCCACAAGCCGTCGTTTTCAGCCTCGATGGCTTTGTCCACCAGCCCGCGCGCGATTTCGGGCGTCGGGCCATCCAGCCTCGTCACCATCAGGATGTTGTTGGTGGGATGGAGCAAGGCGGCGTTGGTCGTGGTGTAAAGCGGGTTGGGCAAAGGTCCGGCGAGCGGGAGGTTTTGTTCGATGGCTGGCAGGCAGGTCAGTTCATTGTCCACAGCAGCCTCGTTGCGCTCCCGCAATTGGGGTGGCAACGTTTCCGGGACAGATTCTTTGAGATTCGGATCGCGCAGAATTTTCAGCGGCACGCCATAACAAAGAACGGCGTAGCGGATTTTGGATTCAACGACCCTCCATATTACCTTGCCAGACTGCTCGTTCGTGCCCGGGACAAACTGAGAGCGAATGTGCCACAAATTTCCATCTTCCAACTTCTTGGCGAACGGCCTTTGCAGCGACTCGCGAAAATCAAGCCGCGACATTTCCTCGGTCGTCGGCAAATCAAAACCGAAAATTTGATTGGTCGGCACTTGCCGGCGCAGTGCGTAATACTCCGCGAGCGCCTTCGACTCCGGCATGCGCGAATTGTAAACCACGACCACTTCGTCGCCACCGCCCGACACCCACATTGGCGCGAATGCCGCCAGCAAACCGGCAAAACGTAAAATCAGCGAAGAAAGTTTCATGCTTGCAGGGTTTGACAGCAGATGACCGGCGACGTTGCGTTCATTTGTGAAAATTTCCCGGCGCATCACTTATCGGCTGCAAAACAACCTTCAATCCGTCGTACGCCAGCACCACGCCGGGCGGCAATTCCGCCTGCGCCTTGTCGTGATCGTAATCGTGTGTGAGATGAGTGAAATACGTCCGACCCGCGCCGATGCGCCGGGCGGCAGTCAGCGCCTCGTCCAGGCACATATGCGTCGGATGCGGCTTGTAGCGCAGCGCGTCGAGCACCGCGACTTCGACGCCGCAAATTTTTTCGATGACATCGGCGGGCACTTCCTTGCAATCGTTCAGGTAGGCGAGCCGTTTCCGGCCGGCTTGGACAAAAAGGTAGCCGTTGGTGTTAATTTTGCCGTGCGGCAAGCGCAGGGGAACGATTTCGAGGTCGCCGAGTTTGAACGGCCCGTCAACCACGTGCGGCTCCGGAATGAAGTAGCCTTTCGGCCACGGGCCGTTGTGGAAGGCGTAAACGAATATGCGTTTGAGGGTTTTCATCGTCTCCTGATTCGCATAGACCGGCAGGGCCGCGCCGCCGCGCAAATCGCAAAAGCGCCGGCAATCGTCGAGGCCCATGATGTGGTCGGCGTGGCCATGCGTGAAGAGCACCGCGTCGAGCCAGCGGATGTTTTCGCGCAACACCTGCAGGCGGAACTCCGGCGTCGTGTCCACCGCCAGTTTCAACTTGTCCGTGGCGATGTAAATCGAGGGTCGCGTGCGGTGATTCTTCGGATTGGCGAGGAACTGCGGCGGATAGTCAGCGCCGATGAGCGGCACGCCCTGCGAGGTGCCTGAGCCAAGAAAAATAAATTCGAACGTCATGCCTGAAATTCTCTTTTGCCAAAGGGCGGCTTCATCGCTTTAATCACCGCGCGAACTTTACCGGGGTTGACGCCGTCGCGCATCAAAAAACCTCGTCCATGTGAGCGGTCTGACACTGGAACTCGCGGCCCGGTCAATGTGATCACCGGCGGGCGACCCAACGACAAAGAGATTGACGAACAATCAAATTTCCAGTGATAATGTCTCTTGTCGGATTAGTTGGCATTTTTGGAAAATGCTGTGCTGATTGAAACAGAATCGGTTGACAGATGGAAGCGTAAGTTATGAATCAGAATCAAATTGAAAGGATGGGCGGGCAACGCGAGCGGGCGGAGTGTTCATGCGCCGCGTTTACGCTGACCGAACTGGTGGTGGTCATTGCCGTTCTTGGACTGCTGGTGCTGACGGTATTGGCGTACCCGCCAGCCAACAGGGCTTACCAGACCGGTTGCATCGCCAACCTCCGGCAAGTAGGCAACGCCTTGATCATGTACACCGAGGACAACGCCGGCTGGTTGCCGCCGGGACCAAACGCCAATGCCAATTGGTCGGCACTCGACCAGAATCAGAGCGCTGGATACTTGAATAACTCAGTTGATCGTCGGCATTTGGTCTATTATTTGGTTTCGTACCTTTCCCTGCCAGCGCCTACAAACACCGTTACGAATCTCGCCAAACTATTTCTCTGCCCCGGCTTCAAGCATTATTCTAAGACTTTTCAAGGTGTGGCTAGCAACAGTTATTGCTACAGCCTCACAAGGAATACCAACAGCCCTGATTTGAAGATCCCCTACTACCCGTTTGGGAAACGGGTGACGGATGACGCTCATCCCCACAGGCTGAGCGAAATCGCCAGTTGGAAACCTCTATCGCAGATCTGGGCCGTGGCAGATTTAAAGCCCATATCAAAATGAGGAATGGAGCGAACGATGGCAGATGATGGCGCAACCGAGCGTAAGGAAGGCTTGATGAATATCGGCGCGACGTTCGTAACGAATCCGCAGGCGGCGGAACTGGTGCAACCAACTGAGGGTGCGTTCCACAACCCAGCGCGTTTTACCCAACCCGCTTCCATGCGGCGTTCGCGGGCGTGCCAGTTGATCGGCGATGCCGCGCTGTTGCAACCAGCGATGATGCGCGGCACTGCCGTAGGCGCGATCGCCTTGCACGACCTCTGGCCGTTGACGCGGGCGACCGACCTTGCCCGGCACGGCAGGAATGGCCGCCACGAGCGGTTGGAGTTGGCGGCTGTCATGCACGTTGGCCGCCGTCAACTGGATGCTCAACGGCAAGCCTTGGGCATCGGTGCAAAGATGATGTTTGCTGCCCGCTTTGCGGCGGTCCGTCGGGTTGGGTCCCGTCTGAAGCCCCCAAAAACCGCGCGCACACTGCTGGAGTCCACTACGGCTCGTGACCAATCGAGCCGATCGGCTACGTGTAAGCGGCGCAACAATTCCCGATGGAGTTTTTCCCAGACGCCGGCCTTTTGCCAATCGCGCAGTCGGCGCCAGCAGGTCATGCCACTGCCACAACCCATTTCCAAAGGCAGGTCTTGCCAAGCCATACCGGTCTTGAGCACGAAGAGAATTCCGGTCAACGTCGCGCGATCCGAAATCGGTTTGCGCCCGGGAAATTTTCTTCGCCGCGCTCTTGGTGGAAGCAAGGGTTGGATCACTGACCATAGCGAATCATCAACGAGTGGTTTTGCCATGCCCAGTTTATTGCAGAACTGGTCAAAAAATTACAATTCATTTTGTTACACGCTCTTAGACTGGCTGAGCGTCCAGGACCCCACGAGCTTCGGCCAAGCTGGCGTCTGGATTGCCCAGACACCGGTCCACGGCAAAGTTCGCAATTACCTCTATTTCGGCGGACACGCAGCTCCGAAGAAAGTCCAAACATACAACGAGTACTGAGCAGGCAAAACTTATGAAAGCGCTCCATGATCAATGCATGTTCGCAAATACCGGTGTCGTGGCGAAACTGTTGGGCACGTTGTTGTGTTGCAGCTTGCTGTCAGCGGCCCACGCCCAGACGAATTATCAGACGCTCCGGTCGTTCGGCTTTCCGCAGTTTTCCGGTGCTAATCCCCGTGCGCCGCTCCTCGTGGGCAGTGACGGCGCGTTGTATGGCACTACGGAATACGGCGGTGCCAGCGACGCGGGAACAGTTTTCAAGCTGAGCACTGACGGCACCGGTTATATGGTATTGAAAAGTTTTACGGGGAGCGGAGGAGATGGCAGCGGTCCATATTCAGGATTGATTGAAGGCACGAACGGAGTGTTGTACGGGACAACTTATTTTGGCGGCACGAATGGCGCGGGCACGATTTTCTGTCTGAACAAGGATGGCGGCAGTTACGCGGTCTTGAACCAGTTCAACACAAACGGCGCGGACGGACAAAATCCGCGATCCGAGTTGATGCAGGGCAGCGATGGCGCGCTCTACGGGACGACGTATGCCGGTGGAATCAGCAATTTAGGCACGGTGTTCACGCTTAACCTCGATGGCAGTGGCTACTCGGTGCTGAAGAGTTTCACTGGCGCCAGCGGCGATGGAAGCAAGCCGTATGCAGGTCTTGTGGAAGGAACCAACGGCGCGTTGTACGGCACGACGTATTGGGGCGGAAATACCAATCAAGGCGCCGTGTTCAAATTGAACAAGGACGGCGGCGGTTTCACTTTATTGAAAAGCTATTCCGGCAGCCTGACCAACTACGACGTCAATGGACGAAAGCCGTTTGCCGGTTTGTTGTTGTGCAGCGACGGATTTTTCTACGGCACAACACGGCGCGGCGGCAGCAATGATTCGGGCACAGTCTTCAAACTGGACCACAGCGGAAGCAATTTCACCGTACTGCATTGGTTCACCAACAATGGTGATGGGATTTATCCCCATGCGCGCTTGTTGGAGGGAACGAACGGCGCGCTGTTCGGTACCACGCACAATGGCGGCATCAGCAACGTGGGAACCGTGTTTACCCTGAACAAAGACGGCAGTGGTTACACGGTGTTGACCAATTTCGACATCACTTTTGGAAACGGCTATTGGCCGGAGGCGGGTTTGGTGCAGGCGGCTGATGGGTTGCTCTATGGAACGACTTATGGGGGTGGAGCAAATAATTACGGAACGGTGTTCAAGCTCAATCCCGACGGCAGCGGCTTGACCGTCGTGCAAAGTTTCAGCCTCAGCGGCGGAGACGGACGTCATCCCAGTGCGGCGATTGAAGCCAGCGACGGAGCCGTGACGGGACAACGCAGGCTGGCGGCAGCAATGATGTTGGAACGGTGTTCACGATGAACAAGGACGGCAGTGGTTACGCCATGTTGCACAGTTTCAGCGCAACTGGCGCGGATGGATGTTATCCCAACTCCATTTTGGAATCCACCAACGGAATACTTTATGGGACGACCGAGCTTGGTGGCAGCAACAACTTGGGAACTGTTTTTGCGATCAACAAGAATGGAAGCGGTTACACGGTGTTGCAGAATTTTGCCGGAGTGAACAATGGAGACGGGAGCAGTCCAATTAGCCTGATCGAAGCCAGTGACGGCGCATTGTATGGGACAACGTCTTCCGGAGGGACTAGCTACGTCAACATCTTTGGCGCATCAATCAGCTCTGGTACGGTGTTCAAGCTGAACAAAAACGGCAGTGGCTACTCTGTGCTGTCGTATTTTTCCCCTGTCAACGATGGAATTAGCCCAACGGCAGTGACGGAAGCAAGCGATGGTGTTCTGTACGGGACGACAGAGTCTGGTGTCAGCAGCAGCAATTCAATGGGGATGGCGTTCAAGTTGGACAAAGACGGCAACAACTTCGCGGTATTGGCGAGTTTCACAAACAATAATCCTGCTGGATATTATCCATGGGGACGGTTGGTGGAAGGAAAAGATGGTGCGTTGTATGGAACAACGTTGGGAGATTTCAGTTCGTCCAATCTTGTCGGGACGGTATTCAAATTGACCAAAGACGGCAACGGATTCGCGGCGATTGAGCGGTTTGCTGGCAGCGCCTTCAGCGACGGCAGCCATCCGTGGTCGGGTCTGGTGGAAGGCAGCGACGGTGTGTTGTACGGGACGACAACCTACGGCGGCAACACGAATGAGTCGGGAACCATTTTCATGCTGAGCAAGGATGGGAATAGTTACACGGTGTTGCGCCGTTTTACCGGCAGCGATGGAGATGGGAGCAATCCACTCGGTAGTTTGGCGAAAGGGCATGCCGGAGCTTTGTATGGAACAACCGTCGGGGCGGGCGACATGAATCTGGGGACTGTTTTCAGGCTTTTTTCATCAGTGGCGATTTCCCAGACTGGGCTTGGCGGAAATACGACGCTCAGCCTTGCAGGTGATCCGGGCCAGACCTATCGCATTCAGGCCACGACAAATCTCGACGCTCCATTTTGGGAGGAACTCGTTTCAGATACAGTCGGGACCAACGGCCTGTCTCAGTTCCTCGACACCAGCGCATCGAATTATCCCGCCCGGTTTTATCGAACCGCCACTCCATGAGGCCACAGATGGTGTCAAAGCTTGTTTCGGGAACGATTCTGGAGCATTCGTCCCGCAAAGCGCGCTGAAATTAAAAGGCCCGGTTGCTGCCGGGCCTTGATCGTTCACGAAGCTTTAACAAGCGACGTCATTTCTTTTTCAGGGGCGTGTAGGAGAGTGAGAAATCGTCCACGCCCAGCCCGTGCCGATTACCGGGACCCGCCACCCACCGCAGAAACAGCTCGTCGCCCGGTTTCAGCGTGACGCCGGTGAGAACCACCTTCGAGAAGGCTGCGTGATTGTTAGACGCGTGTCCGTCCAAGGTGCTCACTTTCGACCCTGTGACCGGGGGTTTGAAATCCAAGGCCTCAAATGGCTTCCAATTCTCGTCCACGCCGACATCAATATTGGTGATGGCTGTAGAACTGACCCGGTAGGAGAAGACCAAAGAATGAGTATCCGGCTTTCCACCGTTTCTCCACTGTTCACCGGTGTAGGAAACGGTGATATTCGAAGACGGGACTGGGTGTGTCGTTTTTGAACCGCACGCCAAACGCAATCGCCATGGACGAGCTGGAGGTGATGGCTCCCAACGCCCGGTCCGAAGAAGTGCTCGGGGTATGGAGCCGAAGCTGTAGAGCCAGCCGTTTTTCATGCTTCCGTCGCTGACTCTATAGGATGTGAATTCGGGCGCATTTTTGCCGATTTGGTGGCCTGCGTACCACCCTTTGAGCGTCGTGTTGTCCGCCCACGGCGCGTTCGTGGCGGGAGGTTTGGCCAGGGTGTCGAAATTCTGAACGTAGTTGGCGTTGGCGAAACTGCTCAAGAGAATCTGACCTTGTGCCGTGAGGGCAGCCACACTCACGACGCCGATGATTACAATAAGTTTCTTCATATTTGATCCATGGTTATGTATGTAAGCCGAAATGACTGTCTCATGCTAGCTGGCCCACCCTTCCGGGTCAAGGTTGGTTGTTACCATGCATACACACTCCTCCAATCAGGTGTTTGCCCTGAAATTACTTCACAAAATTTGCTGGTATGGTAAATATGCTGGCGTAGTGTTAGATGACGGTGGCGTTTCGTCGGTTTGCGCCTCCCATTGCCGGAAATAAGCCCAACAACCAATCCGAGATAACCAATGAAAATTCAAAAGATTACGCGGTTCTTTTTCGTATCTGTAATTACGGTCCTGACGACACACTTCGTTGCGACATCATGGGCCAAAACAGAGACCCAATCCGCAGGACAGGTCAACGCCGCGGAGTCCAAAGCCGCTTCGCAGGCAGCGACCCGCGCATGGAAACAGGTACCCGTCATCTTGAAACGGATTGTCCCGCCCACCTTTCCTGAGAAAGATTTCGAGATCACCAAGTTTGGCGCGGTCGGCGACGGCACGACGGATTGCACCAAGGCGTTTGCGGATGCCATTGCGGCCTGCAACCAGGCCGGCGGCGGCAGAGTCGTGGTCCCGGCGGGAAAGTTTCTGACCGGCGCCATCCACCTCAAGAGCGGCGTCAATTTGCACATTGTCAAAGACGGCACGATCCTGTTCAGCACTGACCCCAGGAAATATCTACCCGTGGTGTTCACTCGCTACGAATGCACCGAGGTGATGAACTACTCGCCCCTTATTTACGCGTTCGAGCAGGAGAACATCGCGATTACCGGCGAAGGCACCATTAACGCGCAAGCCAAGGCCGGTGTCTGGCACCAATGGGTGAGAGAAGGCAGGGACGACAACAGGAAGCTTGACGAGATGGCGAACAAAGACGTACCGGTCGAGCAACGCGTCTTTGGCGAGGGCCATTTTTTACGTCCCAACTTTGTTGAACCCGTCCGCTGCCATAACGTTCTGATCGAAGGCATCAAAATCGTCAGTTCGCCGATGTGGGTGCTGCATCCGCTTTACTGCACCAACGTCACCGTCCGCGGCGTCACCGTGGAGGCCGAGGGGCCGAACACAGACGGTTGCGACCCCGATTCCTGCACCGATATTTCGATCAAAGATTGCTCGTTCAGCGACGGCGATGATTGCATCGCCATCAAATCGGGCCGGGACCATGATGGCCGCCGCGTCAACATCCCCTGCCAGAATCTTGTGATCCAGAATTGCGTGTTCAAAGACGGTCACGGCGGCGTCGCCGTGGGCAGCGAGACGTCGGGGGGCGTCAGAAATGTATTCGCGGAGAATTGCAGCTTTGACAGCCCGAACCTTGACATGGCCATGCGTTTCAAGACCAATCCCGCACGGGGTGGTTTCATTGAGAATTGCTACCTTCGAAACTGCACGGTCAAAACTGCCAAGGTCGGCATCCACATGACCATGAGATACGGCAGCAGCGGGGCGCGCGAAGGGAACTTCATCCCGACCGTTCGCAACATTGACATCCGGGATTCAAGCTTTGGCACGCTCCTGGATCGCGCCATTTTCATCGAGGGATATTCGGCTGACGCAAAAATCACTGACGTGACAATCTCAAATTGCAGGTTCCACAACGCTCCGCATAGCAACGTGATCACCAATGCGGCCGAAATCCATCTCATCGGCAACAGCACCAGCGTCAATTAGGGCCACATTTTGCACGTCCCATACCCGGGCGTTTCCGGGCAGGATTTTTCGTAAAGTGGAGCAAGCGCCTTCGCCGCAGGGAACATCCAGACTCAAGCGCTGCCCCGGCTCGTCGTCCTGCACCGCGCGACCGCCACAAAGATTGGAGGCAGTTTCTGGCTTGATTCTCTCTCATCTAATTTCTGACTTTTTGCAGTGCTCGCTGCATCGCGACCAGGGTTTCGGGGCTGACGTGATGCTCGATGCCTTCGGCGTCCATTTCCGCCACTTTTTTTGAAACGCCGAGCGAACGCAAAAAAGCCACCACCGTCTCATGCCGCCGCTTGCATTCCTCCGCCAGCCGGCGGCCGGCGTCGGTCAGAAAAATCGCGCGGTAAGGCCTGGTGTTAACATAACCCGCCCGCTGCAATCGCGCCAGCGTGCGGTTGACCGTCACATGGGTCACGCCCAGCCGACGCGCCAGATCCACCACGCGCGCCTCGCCCACGGAAGCCGACAGGTCGGCGATGGCCTCGACATAATCCTGGGCGGTTTCCGCGGCGCGGTCGCGGCGCGAGCGGCGGAAGATTTCGGCTGGCGGCACCGCCAGCGCGCGGGACGCGCGCAGCGGCCGGAGTTTGCGGACGGAACGCGGCATATTTCTGCAAAATGAAGCAAAGCCGGTTTTTTAGTCGAGGTTTTATTTTGTAACCAAAGCTACAAATTTTGTTGACGGCCGGGTTTCTAATTGTATCTATGCTACATATTTTTATTCATGATAAAAATTATCGCTGTCGACGTTCGCCGCTGGCTTTTTCGCTTGACTGGCGGTCTTGGCGTGCGCGGCGCAGGAAACGATCCAGCCGCCGGACAAGAGCGGTTACAATCTTTTCAATCCGGTGCCGGAAAATTGCATGCGCGAATTGAGTCCCGACCGTCCGGACAAGACCGAGTCGCCTTACACGGTTGACGCCGGGCATTCCAATTGGAAATGGATTTTGCGAATTACACTTACGACAAGTCGGACGGCACAACCACGAAGCGCATGGAACGTCGCGCCGTTCAACCTCAAGGTCGGACTGCTGGACAAAATGGATATTCAGTTTGTTTTCGACAATTACCTGCATGTGCCGCACGGAGGACCGCGTCGACGGGCGCGATCAACGACGCAATCGGGCATCGGCGATTTCACGACGCGGTTGAAAATCAATCTCTGGGGCGATGACGGCGGGCAGACGGCGTTTGCGCTTTTGCCGTTCGTTAAATTTCCGACGAGCACGGACAGTCTGGGCAACAATGCGGTCGAAGGCGGCGTGATTTTTCCACTGGCGGTGAAATTGCCGGCGGATTTCGACATGGGATTGGAAACGGCGGTCAGTTTTCTGCAGGACGACAGCGACAGCAATTATCACGAGGATTTCATCAACTCCATCACGTTCGACCACGCGATCATCGGCAAGTTGAGCGGCTATCTGGAATTTTTCAGCGACATCAGCACGGAAAGTCATGCCGGCTGGATTGGAACAGTTGACACCGGCCTTGAATTTTTGGTGACGGAAAATATCCAGCTCGACTGCGGCTGCAATTTCGGCGTCACACGCGCGGCGGATGATTTCAATCCCTTCGCCGGAATCACCGATGAGATTTTAACAAATGAATAAGATCTCTATGAGTAAAGACAACAACCCACCCACGGACTTGTGTGAACCGGCGAAGGACAGAAGCGCCGTGGTTTCGCGCCCCGGCGCCATGTCGCTGGAAGGAATGCACAGCAGCGTAAAAGTGCCCCATCATAAAGCCGGCTTCTGGAAGCAAATGGCCGCCTACTTCGGCCCGGCGATTTTGGTCAGCGTGGCCTACATGGATCCGGGCAACTGGGGAACCGATCTCCAGGGCGGCGCCCAGTTCAAATACGGACTGCTTTGGGTCGTCGGCCTGGCCAGCTTGATGGCGATCTTCCTGCAGATTATCGCCGCGCGGCTCGGCATAGCGACCGGGCGCGACTTGGCCCAATGCTGCTATGATTGGTATCCCAAGTGGACGCGCGTGCCGAACTGGCTCATGGCGGAACTGGCGATCATCGCGTGCGATTTGGCCGAGGTCTTGGGCGGCGCGGTGGCGCTGCACATGTTGTTCCATATCCCCATTTTTTGGGGCGTCATCATCACGGGCGTGGACGTGCTGCTGCTGCTGGCGATGCAGCGGTTCGGAATGCGGACCATCGAAGCCATCGTGCTGCTGCTGGTGGCGACCATCGGCGTTTGCTACTTCATCGAAATTTTCGTCCTGCCGCAGACGCAGCCCAGCTTTCTGGAAATGGGCCGGGCGATGATCATGCCCCATTTGGGTTCGGCCACCATGGTTTATGTGGCCATCGGCATCATCGGCGCGACGGTCATGCCGCATGTGCTGTATCTGCACCCCGCCCTGGTGCAGAGCCGCAAATTCCAGAAGGACGACGAATCCATCCGAAAGGCGATCCGCTTCAACACCTTTGACGTCATCGCCAACCTGTCGGTCGCTTTTCTGATCAACGCCGCCATCCTGGTGCTGGCCGCGATTGTCTTTTACGGCAAGACCAGCGTCACCGTCGCCGGCGGACAGGTGGTTCAGTTCAACGGTTCAACGGACTGGATCCAGGCGGCCTACCTGACTTTGGCGCCGCTGATGGGCACGGCTGCCGCCGGCACACTTTTCGCCGTCGCCCTGCTGGCCAGCGGGCAAAGCGCCACCATTGTCGGCACGCTGGCCGGCCAGGTGGTGATGGAAGGCTTCATGCACTGGCGGATCAAGCCGTGGTTGCGGCGGCTGATCACCCGCTCGCTGGCCATCATCCCCACGGCGGTCTTTATCGGCATCCGCGGGGCCAACAACATCACCGATCTGATCGTCTTGAGCCAGGTGGTGCTGGCGCTGCAACTGCCGTTTGCGATGTTCCCGCTGCTGCACTTCGCCAGTTCCCGCAAGCGGATGGGACAATGGCGGATCGGCTGGTTTCTGCTCATCGCCGGGTGGGGTTCGGCATTGCTGATCACGGCCTTCGACTTCTACGGTCTGCCGGATGCCGTGAAACAGGCTTGGCAGGTTATCAACGGCGGATAAACTAAGAAAAAGGTTGATGCATGTATAAAACCATTCTCGTAACGTTGGACGGCACGCCGACCGACCGCGCCATTATCGAACACATCAAACCGCTTGCGAAACTCACGCAGGGCCGCGTGGTGTTGCTTCACGTGGCGGACGGTTGGGCGGCACGAACCTTTGGACCGGACGCGGTCAGCCCCGAGATCACCGAAGACACCGCATATTTGAATCGAAGTCCGGTCGGAGTTTCAATCCGCCGGTATTCCCGCCGAGGCGGAACTGGCCTACGGTGAGCCGGGCGAGGAGATCGTCAAATGGGTCGAGAAAAAAGGCTGCGACCTCGTGGCCATGAGCACGCACGGGCACCGCTTCCTTGCCGATCTGTTTCTGGGCAGCGCGTCGCGCCGCGTCCGTCACAGCATCCGCGTGCCGGTGCTCCTGCTTCGGGCAAGGTGAGTGAGAGAAAAGAAAAATTCTCGTCGCACTCGAAAACAGCCGCGCTGACCAAAGTCTTCTGCCGCATGTGACTCAACTCGCCAAGCGCCTCGGCGCGCACCTGCTATTGGTGCACGTCGCTGACGGCTGGGTCGCGCGTAACTTCGACCGCCTCAAGCTCGCCGAATCCGACGAAATGAAGGCCGATCGCGCCTACCTCGAACAGACGGCCGCACAACTCCGCGCCGATGGCGTGTCCGTCACCACGCAACTCGCGCTGGGCGACCCGCCTGGCGAAATTCTGAAAACTGCAGAAGCAGAGCACTGCGACCTCATCGCCATGACCAGTCACGGTCACCGCTTGCTCGGCGACTTTCTTTTCGGCAGCGTCATTCACGAAGTTCGGCACAAGACAAACATCCCCGTGCTGCTCGTCCGGGCCGGCCAGCAAAAAGCCTGACCTTGGTACGATAGCAACTTCCGCGCGAAGGGCGCATCCTGGCAATCTCATTGTTGTTGCGGTCAGGACGATAATCTGCCAATGTAAGGGCCGAAATTTGTGAAAAGACTATTCGTTGTATTTGGAGGCTTAATCACTTTGGCGGCAAACCTGACCGCCGTGACGTATTACGTTTCACCCACGGGCAGCGATTCAAACTCCGGCACCAGCACCAACTCGCAATTCCGTACCCTGACCAATGCCGTTGCGAAGGCAGTGGCGGGCGACACCATTTACATGCGCGGCGGGACACACAGCTACACTTACCAGGTGGCGTTAAAGAAAGCCGGCTCAGCGGGGAATTACACAAAGATTTGGGCCTATCCCGGAGAAAAACCAGTAATAGATTTTACAGGGATCGCGGGCAATACTGACGGCTTTAGCATCAAGAGTAATTGCTGGTATTTGAAAGGTCTCGAAATAAAAAAAGCGGCGCACAATGGGATAAACATAAGTGGTAACTCCAATATTGTTGAGAATTGCACCATTCATGACAATGGGAACACGGGCCTTCACTTGACAGGCACTCCACCCGCAGGTCCGTCGTACAACCTCATCACAAACTGTGACTCATATTATAATTATGATCTTGCCGGCACCGGTGGCAATGCTGATGGATTTAGTGCGAAGTGGACGGTGGGTGTGAGCAACGTATTTCGGGCGTGCCGTTCCTACTTCAATTCCGATGACGGTTGGGATTTATGGATGGCCTCGAACATGGTCATCATTGACAGTTGTATCGCCTTCAGCAATGGCATCAGCTATCCCACAAACGTGATGTCCGGCAATAACGGAAACGGGTTCAAAGTGGGTGGCAATTACATACCACAGCACCACCTGGTGATGAATTGCGTTTCGTTTGATAACGCCGGCGACACCGGCCGGGGGTTTGACGAAAACAATAACACGGCTGGTCAGACCCTTTACAATTGCACTGCGTTTAGAAATAAAGGGGATAACTATCATTTTGCAAACACACTGGTGTCGGGACAGCACGTCATTCAGAATTGCATCTCCTATCAAGGCACTGTGGACATAACCAGTGGAACCCAAGATCACGATAGTTGGCTGGGATTTACGGTCACGAATGCGGATTTTTTAAGTCTTGATACTTCCCTGGCCACCGCGCCGAGGAACGCGGATGGCAGCCTGCCAGTCAATAATTTGTTTAGGTTATCGTCATCAAGTTCGATGATTGACGCCGGCGTGGATGTGGGAATTCCATTCAACGGCTGTGCGCCCGACCTCGGAGCTTATGAGACGACCAACAACCCGCCAGTGGCGAATACCGACACCTTTTTTCGCTCCAACGGCTTGGGGATCAAGATCGCCTTCGCCGATTTGCTGACCAATGACTACGATCCCGACGGGAATGCCTTCAAGCTGACTGGCATCAACTTGATCACCACCAACGGCATTCATTTGACGACTAATGCCACGCTGATTTTCTACACCAACAACGCGAATGTGGACGATGGTTTCACCTACACAATTGCCGACACACACTGTGGTGCAGCCACCGGCACAGTGCGCATCGTTGTGTCCACCAATATGCTGGGCCAGCCGACAACGGTGAGCGTTTCAGGTTTGACGGCCACGGTGGGATATGTCGGAGTGCCGGGCTATACCTACGAAGTGCAGCGCTCAACGAATTTGACGACGTGGGTGGCGTTAATGACGACGAATGCGCCAAGCGCGGGGATGTTCAAAATCGTTGACGATTTCGGGGATTTAGGAGTTCGACCGTCGCAGGCGTATTACCGGCTGCGGTTTGTGGGAGCGGGTGCGCCCTAAGTCAAATCGCTCCACCTTTTGACTTCGTCCCAACTGCAAGATGATTGCCGGCGGATTCACATTACAGGTGGATGGCGCGGTGGACATCGCATCGGTGGTAATTTATGCCTCGACCGATCTGGCAAACTGGACACCCATCATTACCAATCCGCCCGTGACCGGCTCGTTTCAATTCTTGGACACTTCGGCCACCAACTGGCATTTCCGCTTTTACCGGGCGGAAGCCAAGTAAGGATGGGACAATCTCGTTGTTGCTGCGTTCAGGTTGGCAATCGTTCAGACCCGTAAGAGCGCGGGTTTGGTAATCTGCGAAGTGCTGGCTGGCAAGTCAGCGTCTGTGTCTGTTATTCTCCACACCATGACATCGCGATTGAAAGATAAATGGGTGTTGATCACCGGCGCATCGAGCGGGTTTGGCGCAGCAGCGGCAGTCGCATTCGGCGCGGAAGGTTCAAAACTGTTACTCGGCGCACGTCGCTTGGATCGTTTGAAGCAGGTCGCAGCCGAAGCGCGCAAGGCTGGCGCTGCCGAGGCGCATTTCCACGCACTCGACGTGACTAAAACTTCCAGCGTCGAAACTTTCGTTGCCTGGACGCGGAAAAAAATCTGGAATCCGGAATCCGAAACCCGAAATCTCCACGTGCTCATCAACAACGCCGGCGGCGCACTCGGTATTGACCCCGTCGCCGAAGGCAAGGACGCAGATTGGGAGACGATGTTTCAAACCAACGTGCTGGGCATTCTACGCATGACGCGGGCGGCGCTGCCGTTGATGCCGCATGACGCCGGCAGCAGCATCATCAACATCGGCTCGACTGCGGGTCATGGCGTTTACGAGGGCGGCGCGGCGTATTGCGCGGCGAAAGCAGGCGAGCTGCAGATCACCCGCACGCTGCGGCTCGAATTGAACGGCACGGGCATCCGCGTCAGCTCCGTTGACCCCGGCATGGCGGAAACTGAATTCGCGCTCATTCGTTACAAGGGCAACAAAAACCGCGCAAACAAACTTTACGAAGGCATGACACCGTTGACTGCCGGGGATATTGCAGAGACGCTGGTGTGGGTTGCCAGCCGCCCGCCGCACGTGAACGTGGATGATTTGCTCATCAAACCCGTGGATCAGGCGGCGATGTACAAAATTTTCCGCAGGAAAAACTAAGACCGGTTTTGAGAATCTTTCGGTGAGGCGAGCTTCGACTTGTTAATCCCGTAACCGAAATAGACCACCATGCCGATGGCGAACCAGACGATCAGCCGTCTCCACGTTGGCCACGGCAGCGATGCCATCAGGTAAAGCGCCGAGAGAGCGCCCATCGGCCCCACGAACCACACGACGGGTGTGCGGAATCGCGGCTTCAACTCCGGATGGCGCACGCGCAAAACCAAAATTCCGACGGATACAATCACGAACGCGAGCAACGTGCCAATCGAACAAAGGCTTCCCGCCTCGCGGACAGTGAACACCGCGGCAAAAAGCGAAACCAACACGCCTGTAAAAATCGAAGTCAACCACGGCGTGCGGAATCGCGGATGCACTTGATGCACGAACGGCGGCAACAATCCGTCCCGCGACATCGCAAAGAACACACGCGATTGACCGTAAAGCATGACGAGTATCTACCGACGAAAGCCCGGCAATGGCACCCAGTTTGATGAACGACGCCATCCAGCCCAGCCCCGCGCGGTCGGCGGCCAGCGCAATCGGGTCCGGCACATCAAGTTGTCTGTAAGGCACGACGCCGGTCGCCACCGCCGAAACGAGGATGTAAAACGCGGTGCAAATCAGCAGCGAGCCAATGATGCCGATGGGCAGGTCACGTTGCGGATTCTTCGCCTCCTGCGCCGCTGTGCTCACGGCGTCAAATCCGATGTAGGCGAAGAAAACGATTCCCGCGCCGGTCATCACACCCGTCCAGCCGAAATGGCCGGACTCGCCGGTGTTCGCGGGAATGAACGGATGCCAGTTGGCGACAGTGACCGCCTTTGCTGCTCCGATGAGGAACAGGACGATTACGGCCAGTTTCACAAACACAATCGCATTGTTGAAGCGGGCGGATTCCTTGATGCCAATCACCAGCAACGTCGTAACGATGAAAACGATCAAAATAGCCGGCAGGTTGAAGATGGCCGTTGCGTGGCCGAGCGCCGCCGCGTCTGCGCCGTTGGCGGCGATTTGTCTGGTGAGTTCCGCGCTCACCACCTGCCAGCCTGCCTTGAGATGCAGCAATGGCGCGAGTGCGCCAGGGATTTCAATCAATTGCGTCCCGCGCGCTGCGGAGAGCTGCGGCGGAACCTGAAGGCCAATGTCGCGCAAAAAAGAAACGACGTAGCCCGACCAGCCAATTGAGACTGTGATCGCGCCCACGGCGTATTCGAGGATGAGGTCCCAGCCGATCACCCACGCAAAGAACTCACCCAATGTCGTGTAACCGTAGGTGTAGGCGCTGCCCGACATCGGCACAAGCGACGCGAATTCGCTGTAGCAAAGCGCCGCGAAGACCGATGCAATGCCCGCCAGCACGAACGAAAGCACCACCGCCGGCCCGGCGTTTTGCGCCGCCACAGTGCCGGTCAGCACGAAAATGCCGGTGCCGATGATCGCTCCGATGCCAAACGCGGTGAGGTTGACCGGCCCCAACGCCCTTTTGAGGCTTGTGTCAGCCAGGGCTTCCGCCTGCATATCCGCGACGCTCTTTCGTCGAAACAGGTTCATGGAGGAAATGTGATTTTGGTGGCGGTTAATTAGCCGCGCGCCCTTGGAAGTCAAGAAAATGTCAGACCGACGCGCCTATATCCGCAACTTCACTTCGCCATGATCCGGACCGGATTGCTCCATTCGCTGTAAACCAGACTTGTCGTTATCGGGTCACACGCCCGGCGGGTGAAAATGTAATCCTAGATTTGTCGGTTTGAATGCTTGTAGTTCAGGAGAATCTGGTAACATGCCCGTCCATGAACATACTAATCGAAGACGCCGAGACACTGGAATATCTGGACAGCAATGGCCTGTGGACAAAAAATGCCGCCGAAGGCAAACCCTTCGGGACAAGACAAGTTGCATTTGAAGCTGCGAAAAAAGAACCGATCCAAAAATTCAACATCGTCTGCTACATCTCCCAAACGAAACAATTCATCAATTTGGACCACGGACGGGGCAAGGGCCCTGAATCCAGTCCGGTTTTGGAGAACGCACCCTCGGCATAAGCCGGCGCGCAGATGTCGCAGTGCCGCGCAGACCGGATTCAGATTCGTGCCGGTTATTATTTGGAAACGGGATCAGCGGAATTTCCCTCCGGGGATTTGCCAGCGGCTCCACGATAGTCCTCGTCCAGCGCCGCGTACCAAACCGAGCTCATCCATTCGCCCCGCACAAGCCTGTCCTTCGCGAATTCGCCTTCACGGCTCAGGCCCGCTTTCTCGCAAAGCCCGCACGCCGCAGTGTTTTTGGTGTCGCACATGGCCGTCACCCGGTGCAATTTGATCCCCTCAAAGCAAAAACCGAGAATGGCAGCGACCGCTTCCAGCCCGAACCCCTTCCGGCGATAGTCTCGATTCAGCGTAATCGTCAAGTGGACCTGGAGCCGATGCGGTTCCGTGAAACTCAAGGCGAGTTGACCGATGAGCTTGCCGCCGTCTCGCGCTTCCATCCCCAAGTAAAACGGCTGCCGCGGTGTGGTCAACTTGACCGTGCTGTCGCTTTGGAGCCAGCGCAGAATTTCTTCCTCGTCCAACGGACGTCTCTCATCGTGGAGAAATAATTCCTCATCCGAGAACAACTCCAGCAAATCTTTCCAGTCACTCCCGGTGAGCCGTCTTAGAATCAGCCTCGGAGTCGTGATGGGAATGGGAGGTTTCAGGCCAACCTCGCTCCCGGCCTCTGGCACAATGAGGCTTTCCAGACAATTCACACATTCCCGGACAAAGCCGGTGGAATCCTGCGGAAAGGAATTCAGTTCCCCGCAATAGGGACATTTGAAATCGAGGAAGCTCTCTTCTGTAATCATGATGTTAGTGTGCTCTGAACGTTAACGCGATCATGCGCCATTTCCAATCGTTCGCCAACTCAGAACGCGGAAATTTTTAACCGCGAAACATACGTCCGACACGAAAAGCGGAATTCAAATGCTCAAACGGGGCAGCGGAAATTATTGCAGGCGATCGGCGTTCGTCAGCACGCTTTCGTTTCCATCCCCGCACCAGCGCGAAACCGTTTCCCGAAACGCTTCCAGTGAACTCCCCGCTTGCTGGCCTCGATAACTCATCAATCGGAACCACCGGGCAAATACTAATTCAAGCATATGAAGCTAGTCTGAAATCTTTGACATTGCCAATCGACTTCGATATTCCATGAATGTGAGCTTAAAGGGCAAACCATCCCAGCAAACGTGGCGCAGCTACGAAGAAGTCGCGCGTCATGTCCTGCATCATTTTGCTGATTTGCTTGGGATATCCGAAGTCGAAGCCAAGCAGCGTCTAATGGGAGCGTGTGGAACCCAATGGGTAATTGACGCAAAGGGCGTGGCGGCTGACGGTGACGGATTCCTCGTCATAGAATGCAAAGAGAGAACGAACAAACGCTTGGATCAGGATACGATTGGCGCTCTTGCTTTCAAAGTCCGCGATCTAGCCGCGAAGAGCGCAGTCATTGTTACAAGCGTTGGACTTCAAAAGGGCGCACAGCAGATCGCCAAAGATTACAATTTTCATACGGTTTTCCTGCCGAAAGACCAAACTTTTGAAGAGTTTGTCGCATCCTGCGGGAATCGTATTGTCCGCAAGTGCTATCCTGAAAAAGCATCTGCGTCTGTATGTCTGGTCAGCGCAACAGTCATTCCTCCAGACAAAAAATAAGGCGCAACGGTGAAATAGTCGGAATTAAGAATGCTTGCCAATCAGGCAAGGCCAATTAATCTGCCGGAATGAAACCCAAACAGTTAATATGGACGTTTCTATTGTTGTTAGTGAATGTAGCCGCTGCTCAAAAGCTCCCAACTATAGCCGGTTCTCGCCTTTCCGAAACGGGCACAGGTTTTTTCATCACGGAAGATGGTGGCGTTATTACCGATTACCATGTTGTCAAAAACGCTGCGCAAATTCGCTTGGTGACTCGCGCAGGCATTATTCCTGCCGTTGTGGCGACAGTAGATGCCGCCAATGATCTTGCGCTGCTTAAGGCAGAAGGACAACAGTTCACGCCGCTACCGGTAGCCACCAGTCGTACAGTTCGGTTGGGCAGCACGGTTGCCACAATCGGCTTCCCCGATCCTGTTCTGCAAGGTTTCGCGCCCAAGCTGACGAAAGGAGAAATCTCTTCGCTTTCCGGCATACATGATGACTGGCGTTATTTCCAAATTAGTGTTCCAGTGCAGCCGGGCAACTCTGGTGGCGCGTTGGTGGACGAGCATGGCAACGTGATTGGTGTGGTATCGCTGAAGCTCAAGGCTACAGCTGCCGTGCTCGCAAGTGGTTCGCTGCCCGAAAACGTGAATTACGCAATGAAAAGTAGTTATCTACTCGCTTTCCTTGAGTCAGCCGCTCCGAGAATCTACGCGAGGCTCAAAGTACCAAACAAAAACGACCGAAAATTTGAGGACGTGGTGGAATCCACCAAACAAGCTACAGTGCAGGTATTGGTATATCACAGCACCAGCGGACACCGTTATGGTGAATGAAAAGCGATCCCGGATGACGTCCGCTTCGCAGACTTACCTTGAGCAAAATCTTTTGCGCCTTCAGCGTAGTGAATAAGCGTTCATCAGCGTAATCTGCTGTCTGATTCTCCGCGTCTCTGCGGTGCAATAATGGCGGCCTGAATTCGCGCCGTCCGAAGCCGAAAAAATTCCTGACGATTATTACAGACGGCGGACTTCTTTCTGATATACTGGCCGCTGAATCAATAGAAGAATCGAGATATTATGCGTCCTCAAAAATTTGACCCACGCGGGGATTACCGCCGCCAGGAAATCCAGCGAACAGAAGCGTCAGTGTACCTCTCGGAGAAATTCCGGGAATTGAAGTCTTTGACGGTGGAACTCGCCTATTTTAACCCCGATGGTGCGCGGAGAAACGGCGAAATGAAATGCACTTTCGATCCCGACAAAAACAAATCCGTGGTCCGCTTCGATTGTTGCAACCACGAATGTGTCGGCGGCGATTTCGATCTGAGCGAGGTGCTCGCCCAAGCCGTCGCCGAGCGTCGCACAACTGTGACGGGCGAAATGTGCTGCCAGGGCTGGCTCAGCAAGACCACCATAGACGAAATCCATTGCCACCATATCCTGCGCTACAAACTCAGGATTGCGTACCGGAAAACGCAGGCCTGTGGAAAATGCCCCATTGCAGCCCGGTTTGACTCAGGTGGTCACAAATTCAGGACCCTTGACCGGCACGGGGCGCGTGGGTGCGCCGCCGCAGGTGATTCCCTTTGCCAAAGCGCAACGCGAAGGCAAACTGGAGAAACGGACGGAGTTGGTTTGAACCGTAATCCTGTCGCTCAATCAGGACGCCGCCACTTTCCCGGGCAGTTTGAGCAATCTCAAATTCGGCGCGTTGTTTGCAGTCAGAGGGTTGACGGCAAAATGATTTGATTCGAGCCGTTCCAGCCAGTCTTCAATCAATGCCAGCACGTCGGCCACGTTGAGATGCTCGTGGATGGCGGGATATTTTTTCAGGTTTGTTTGCGCCAGTTTGAACAGGGCCGCCGCCGGGCGCAGCCGGTCTTTTGTCAAATGCACGAACGCCCCGGCCAGTTGAATCAGCCCCTTGTGAAATGAATGATCCGGCCCGTTCTTGTTCGCCAGCCAAAGTTCTTCCAACACATCGTGCGCCTCGTGGAAAAGCTGCCGATTGAAACACTTCGAAATAGCCGAGGTAGTGCGCGTCCAGTTCCCGTCCACGAAAGGATTCGACCAACCTCGCGATGTCGCCGCTCTTTTTGGTCATACTGGTGCCGCGTATCGCGTCGCAACGGAGCAGGAAGCGTTTGTGATCGTTGCGCCCTTACGTCAAGCCGGCGCCGGTTGTGTTTTGAACCCAAACATTCCCTTCAACCATTTCCACGCGGCGCGCAGGCCGATGGGGCGCGCGTCCGCCAAACCGTAAATGCCCACGAGTTGGTCCTCGTGCCCACGATAGCGTGGCGGCAGGAGCAGCGCGATGCGTGTGCCGTCACCTTCGAGTTGATCAATCTCGGAAAAGAACGCGCCTTTGCCGACGCAGTACTTTCCTTCCGGCAACGTGAGCGTGCGTTCAGATAGCACGAGCCACGGACGATAATTCAGGACGAGATTTCCTTTTTCATCACGGGTGAGTTTGCCGTAAGAGCGGGCGGGAACCTTGTTGATTTTGCGGCCGAGGAACATTTTGTTTGTGATCTTGTCTGGAATGAAGCGGTTGCACCGGCGCGTGATGAACTCCCAGACGAAGACGAGTCCTAAGTCCGAGAGGCGGAACGACCAGCCCGCGATGAAATAGGAAAAGACGATGACGACAAGCGCCCACGCCGCGCCGATCCACGGGTTCGCCCATGCGCTGACCGCGACGCTGGCGAGAATGGTCGTGCGAAACGCCTTGAGCGCCGCGTCAACGGTCGTGAACGGACTGAGCAGAATGAGGATGTTGATGGCGTTGGACGCGAGGAACACGATGAAAAACGCGGCCATCGAAATGGGAATCATCAGCGTGTCGTAAATCGCGCTGCCGATGGTCGCGAAGCCGAGTGAAGACAGCGACGCCTGGGTGGAAATGTGCGCGCCAAAAGTGGACACAACGATCGGCACGAACGCGCCCATGGCGACCAGCCCGCTGATTTTGTGCTCGCAGGTTTCAAGGACGTCGAAGGGTTTCTTCAACGCGGTTGGGAGCGCGATGCCGCAACTGTCCTTGAGGAAGCACAAGCCGACCAGCAGCAGCGCGGGCACGAAGAACCACGGATCGGAATACCACGAGAGTTTGGCGCGGACTTCGGGCGTTTGGGCATGGTAATATTGATACGCGCCGACAGCGCTCACGCCCAGCAGTGGCGAGATGGCCACGCCCGTGATCATGGAAAGGTTTTTGGCGATTTGATTGGCGGTCAACGTGCCGGGCGACTGCGCCGGCGTGCCCTTTGCGTCAGCGGGGTTGGATTCCGGTGCGGCGTTTGCTTTGAACGAATTGAGACAAAGGCAAACAACGGTGAGGATCAGAAAGCTGTTTTTCATGGCTTTTTATTTGGACTGATTTAATAGGACTCTAACGCAAGTTTTCCCAAACCGCCAGAACGAGTTCTAAGCCGTCTTCCTGTCCGCAGCCAAGGCAGTTGCGAGCGTCCGGCGGTGATGCTGGTGGTAGTCATGCGTTGCCGGGACGCCAGCAAAAGAGTGAAAGCCCGGCAAAGTGTTGGGTTTATTCCAGTATTCACGCTTGGCTTGTATCGGATGGTTCACTACAGTGTCGCGCGCGTCAAATGGGCCGCTCGGGGTGAGCGGAATATTTGATTCCTTAAAATATGAAAGAGTATCAAGCGGGCGACATACGGAATTTTGCGATTGTAGGACATGCTTCTTCGGGCAAGACGACACTTGGCGAGGCCATGCTCGTGTGCGGGAAAGTCATCAACCGGCTCGGCAGCGTCGCCGCCGGCTCGACGGTTTCCGACTACCACGAGAACGAACGGGAACGGAAGATTTCCATTCAGGCTTCGCTCCTGCACCTAGAATGGATGAACAAGAAGTTCAACATCATTGACTGCCCCGGCTATCTCGATTTCATCAGCGAATCGCTCGGCGCACTGCGCGTGGCGGATTTCGCGCTCATCGTCGTGGACGCCAAGGACGGCGTGGGCGTGGGCACAATGCAGGTCTGGGATTGGGCCACGCAATTCGGCATCCCAAAAATGTTCGTCGTGAACGGGCTCGACAAGGAGAACACGGATTTCGACAAGGTCGTCACGCAAATCCGGCAGTTTTTCGGCGACAAAGTCTTTCCGCTGAGCCAGCCGTTGAATCCCGGCCCGGCGTTCAACCAAGTCCTTGATGTGCCGCGCAGCGAAGTCATTACTTACGCCGGCGACAAAAGCGGCAACTTCACCGAGGCGGCTGCCAGTGGCGACACGGCGCGACCAGGCAAGGCAACTTCACGAGAAACTCGTGGAATACATCGCCGAAGCGGACGACGCGCTGATGGAAAAATTCTTCGACAAGGGGACGCTGACCGAGGAAGAACTCCGCGGCGGCCTGCACAGGGCCATTCAAAAGCAATCCTTCATCCCGCTTTTCGCCGTCTCCGCGGAGAAAAACATCGGCGTCGCGCGAGCGATGGATTTCATCGCCAAGTACGGCTTCGTCGCCCGTGGACCGCCCGAAAATCATGCGCGCTGGACGACAAGGACGCGGAGGCCGAACTGAATTTGTCCGCCCCCGAACCGGTGTTGTTTGTCTTCAAAACAATGAGCGAAGCGAAATTCGGTGAACTGTCGTTCTTCCGAATTTTTTCCGGCAAACTTGCCGTCGGCACGGAACTTTACAACACCGACCGCCGGTCTTCGGAGAAGATCGGCCAGATTTACGTGCTCAATGGCCAGACCCGCGAAGCCGTGGACCATTTGAGCGCCGGTGACATCGGCGCGACCGTCAAGCTCAAGGTCACGCACACCGGCAACACGCTCTGCAGTCCGAAGGTTTCGCGCACGCTGCCCAAGATTCAGTGGCCCAAACCCAACATCCACGCCGCCATCGAGCTCAAAGTCAAAGGCGAGGAAGACAAGCTTTCGCAGGGTTTGGCGGCGTTGCATCAGGCGGACCCGACATTCACCCATACTGTGGACGGCGAGTTGCACCAGACCGTTTTGTCGGCCCAGGGCGAACTTCACCTCGCGGTCATCGTTGACGAGATGAAGAAGCGTTACAAGGTCGAGATCGAGATGTTGCCGCCGAAGATCCGCTTCCGCGAAACGATCAAGGGCCGCGGCGATTCCAATTACCGGCACAAGAAACAAACCGGTGGCGCCGGTCAATTCGCCGAAGTCTGGATGCGCATCGAGCCAAAACCGCGCGACACCGGTCTGGAATTTACCGAATCGCTCGTCGGCCAGAACGTGGACCGCGTCTTCGTGCCGTCAGTCGAAAAGGGCGTCAACCGCGCTGTCAACGAAGGCATTCTGGCCGGGTACCGTGTCACCGACGTGAAGGTTGATTTTTACGACGGCAAGATGCATCCGGTGGATTCCAAGGATATCGCGTTTCAGATCGCCGGTTACGAAGCTTTCAAGGAAGCGTTCAAAGCCGCGCGACCCGTCCTGCTTGAGCCGATTCAGAATGTTGAAATCAAAGTGCCGGACGAATACATGGGCGCGGTCATGGGCGATCTCTCCAGCCGGCGCGGCAAAATTCAGGGCATGGACGCCGTGGGCGGTGTGCAGGTCATCAAAGCCCAGGTCCGGCGGCGGAATTGTATCGTTACTCGACAACGTTGCGTTCGCTCACCGGCGGTCGCGGCGTCCACGGCGAAGACTTCAGCCATTACGAAGAAATGCCCACGATGATGGCACAGAAAGTCATCGAAGAAAGCAAGAAGGCCAAGCAGGCTGCATAAAGGCGGCAGCCACTGAGGCGGACAAGGCTGCGTTTTGCGCAACGGCGGGCATTGCGAATGGGTGACATTCTCCCGACCCGGATTGCGGAACGGCATCTCCTTCCGGAATTTTATCAACAATCGTTGAACGTCCTGATCAAAGGGAGCGTGGGGGCAGATGTCCCGGCAGACTTTGTGTCGCGAGCATTCCCACCGACACGCCACGGCGCAACCAATCCTGCGGCGGTGAGACAAGTTCGATTTGTCGCGCGACGGCGGCCAGCAAGGCGTCGCCGGCTCCGACGGTGTTGCGCGTTTTGACCCGCGGCGGCATGGCGAAGCTTTGAAAATTTTCAGCGCAGTTCACCAGCAGCCCGCGTTTTGCGCCGCGCGAAACAAAAACCCAGCCGCGCGTCACGTTCGACAGCGTGCGTGCGGCGCGGATGATTTCCGTCTCGGAACAGAGCGATTTGCGCCACCACTGGGCCAGTTCGTATTCGTTTGGTTTCACGAGAAACGGCCGCGCTTTCACGGCAGCGGCGAACGCCGGTCCGTCGCAATCGAGCAGCGTTTTCACGCTGAAGCGGCGCGCGAGGCGGATGAGTTGGGCATAAGCGGTCACCGGCACGCCGCGCGGCAGACTGCCGGAGAGAATCAGCAGACGGGCGCGGGTGAACTTTTGCTCCGTGGTTTTCAGAAGCTCGCTCCATTCCGCGCGAGACAACCTGGGTCCGGGCGGATTGAAACGCATCTGTCGGCCTGCCGCTGTGGTGACGATGACGTTGACGCGCGTCGGCTCGCGGAGGCGGATGACCTTCGCAGGCAGATTTTCCCGGCGCAGGCAGCGGGCCAGTTCCGCGCCGGTGTTGCTGCCAAGCGGCAGAAGCAATTGTGGTTTGCCACCAAGCTGTTTCAGCCAGCGGGCGACGTTGATGCCTTTGCCGCCGGCCCAGCGGCGTTCAGAGCGGATGTTGTTTTTCTCCTCCCACAGCACGTCGTCCACGCGCCATTCGGCGTCCATGGAAGGATTCAGTGCAAGGATGAGCGTGGCCATTTACGGCAATTGCACGAGCCGGTAGAAGCGTGTACCGCCGAGGCCGCCGCTTTGCGAGCCGTCGTCGGTGAACGTGAACATGCCGTTGGTGGAGGTGATGATGTTGGTAAAGGTGTTCCACGCCGGCGGCGAGATTGACGGCGTCCATTGCACCTGGAATTGCTGGCCGATCGAAGCAAGCCAGTTCAAAACAACGCCGGATAGCATGCGTGTGATGCTGGTAATGGTCGGCGACGGCGCGGTGCTCAACACCAATCCCTCCACAACGCGGAAGAAGTGCAGCGGCGAGGGTAGTGGCACGCAGAAGGTCGTGTTGGTATCCGTGGCCGTGAGGGTCGGCGACACCGTGATCCAGTTCGTGCTGTTCAAATCCGTCAAACCTTCGACGTAGTAATGGACGCCGGGCAGCGAAGCCCAGGTGATGCAGAAGCCGCTGTTGGTTCCAGAAGAAGTGGTGATTTGGGGGCCGGTGACAATGATTGGCAACCCCGTGGTCGGCCATTCCGTGGCTTTGATTGAGTAAGTGACCGGCCCGCCGGAAACGTTCACCGCCGAGAGGAACCAGCTGCCCGGCAAAAGCGGCACGGGGCTGGATGTGTTGAAAATGACGATAAGCTCGTCATTCGTGGAAGGATTGGCGCTGATGTATTCGTAAGTTGAAAGGTCCGGCAACGGAAGCCCGTCGCGCGTCACGAGGGTCATGTCGCCGCTCGGATTATTGATTTCAAATTGCGCCCGCACGGCGTTGGTGCTCACGATGAACTGATAATAATCAATGCTATTCGTGCCGCCGGCGTTGGAAGCGAAGTACGGAACGGCATTGGTAAGCGTGATGATTCCGGACGGTACGCTGACCGTGTTAATGGGAACGGCGCTCACCATGACGCTGACGGTCACCGGCCCGAAACCGACGCCGGTGTCGGAGTTGGTGACGTTGAAGTAGAACGATGCGAAACCGCTGTAATTCGTCGCGGGTGTGAACTCGGCGGTGTGGCCATCAGGGTCCAAACTCACGGTGCCTGTTGGTGCCATTTGCCACACTAAAGGTCAGGTTGCCGGTTTTGCCGGCCACGACGTAAAGATCCACGGACACCGGCGTATTGGTCACGGCCAGCGCGTGCGGCGCGGCCAGCCAGTTCAAATACTCTTCAAGTTGCGTGTAGCCGCTGGCGGTAATTTGATTGCCATCGGCGGGATCCGTTGGTTTCAGGCCGAGCGTGATTTCCCAATAATCGGGCATGCCGTCCTGGTCGGTGTCCGGCGGCGGCAAGGTGGAATTGAGCGTCGGCCAGCCGCTCACATCATTCTGCGAATTGATGATGGCGCCGTTCTGATTGCGGACCCCGGCGACGATATTCGTATCCACGGTGTCGCGCTTGTCCGCGGAAACACCGGCAAAGTCCAGCACGCGTTCATAGGCCACAGTGGCATCATCGGTGGCGACCTGCGGCAAGCTGACCCGGCTTGTCAGTGGCGTGTACAAACCGCTGAACATGCCCCAACCCGTGTTGGTGCCGTCGAGGATGCCGTTGGTGTTGCTGTCCATGAGATTTCCAGACTGATAAATTTGCGTTTCGGCGGCGCTGTGCACACCGGACCGAAAAGCGATGTCGAAATTGTCCGAAGTGCTGGGACCGGCGATGAAATAATTGCCCGCGTAATTGAGCGAGTTCATGAAGCCCGTGGGATTGTCCGCCGTGTCATCTTCGTTATAACCGGCAAAGATGCCCCAGTTGAAGACCACGTTGTTGACGAAATCAAGCCGGATGCTGTCGCCCGGGCGCGGGTTGCGGCTGTAGTTATCCGCATAAAGATTGTGGTGGAAGCTCAGCGCGCCGGCGCTGTAACGGAGCAGCGAGCCGTAGCCGTGGCACCCTTTGAGATGGCAGGAGCAGTTCAGACTCTCGGCAATCGTGGACCATTGCACCGTGATGTTTGCCGCGTGGGTGACGGACAATGTTTCGTCAATGCTCCACGAGGCCGAAACGTGATCGGCGATCGAATTCACGGCATTGTCAAAATGGAACGAGTCGTCCTGGAACGTCGGGCAATTGATGTCGCCCGGCCTGAAACGCAGGAAGCGGACCACCACATCATGCGCGCCACCTTCAACGGAAGTCAGCCAGCCTTTGACGGTGATGCCGTCGCCCGGTGCCGTCTGGCCGGCAATCGTGAGAAACGAATTGGTGATCTTGATCGGCGACAACACATTGATGGTGCCGGAAACATCAAAGACAACGGTGCGGTGCGGGGCGCTGACGGCGTCGCGCAAGCTGCCGGGTCCGGAATCGTTCAGA
Organism: uncultured Verrucomicrobiae bacterium; assembly: GCA_963714605.1. Lineage (GTDB taxonomy): Bacteria > Verrucomicrobiota > Verrucomicrobiia > Limisphaerales > CAVQOW01 > CAVQOW01. The sequence continues at coordinate 199,106 of CAVQOW010000012.1, forward strand.
TTGACGACGTGATAAACATCGCCCCCGCGACCGCCGACGGCATTGGCACCCGCGCCTTCCGCTCCCGGGAAGGCAGCAGGCGCGTTCGCAGTGTAGCCGAAATCCACCCGAAAAACAAAGTTAACATTGGTCGAGTTGGTGTTTTGGAAACCGAGGTAATAGTTTGTTCCGGGCACGAGCGGCGGCGTGGAACTGGCGGAGAGAACGACCGTGCCGTTGGTGGCGCCCGGCAACAGCAGGACATCATTTGCATTTGTGCTGCCGATGGGACATCCGGCCTGATTGAACCACACGTTTAACGGTCCGGTGGCGGAAACCAGAATGTTGGTGGCAAAAAGCGCGTTGGGCGGCACTGGGACGGGCAGGCAGCCGATGGAATTGCTGCCGATTGTGTATGGATTTTCGAACACGAAACGCAACTCCCAGCTCCGGAGCGCATCCGCCAGCGCAGGAGCGCCGGTGCGATTGTCCAGGATTTCCAACTGCCATTCGCCCAAGGCGTCTTCACCATTGAGAACGTCGAGAGATTCTTCGGGAAGGTCAGTACACGGCATCCGGCAATTCCGCCAACGCGAACGAATCCAGCAGCATGCCCGGCTCAAGTCCGGTAATTTGCAATGGCGTTTGATTGTTCGTGGCCGTGAAGGTGATCGTCTGGGTTTGCCAGTTCGTGTTGTTGCCCCAAACGATGGCTGACAGCGATCCGTTCAAGTCAACTTCAGCCTTGGCAAGACTTTGTGCCGGTAAAGCGGTGAAAATGCCCGGATCGAACTTGCCCGCGCTGCCAAGGTTGTATATGGCTTGGATTTCACTCGCCGAAAGGGCGCGCGAGTAAAGCGAAATCTCGTCAATGTCGCCGTCGAATGGAAGGAAGAAATCCTGCGTTCCCAAGTTTCCGATGCCGATGGTCGGGTCCTGTGTCGGATCCAATGGTCCCAACGGTCGCAGGGAAGTATTTATCTGGTTGGCCAGAACACCATTGGTGTAAATACTCATGGTCCCCGTATTGCCATCCAGTGTGCCAGCCACATGCCACCATTGGTTGATGGCAATCGGCGGTGTTGGAACGGCAACTTGGAAACCGGTAGGATCATCAAAATCGAATTGAAGCGTACCATCAGCATTCATCTGCAAAATGTAGGGATCAAATCCCGGGCGCTGGTCTCCGCGAAAGAAGATTATTGACAATTGTAAGGCAGCAGGGTTGATCCAGCCTTCGATGGACAACGAATTGGTCAGTATAAAAACGGGTTGGTCTGGAACTGAAACCTGACTATAAGTTGACCCATCAAAAACAAACGCCTGGCCGACTTCGCCATCCGTAAACGTCACATCATTGAGTGTACCATTATTCCCATAAATGCTGTCGTCCGCATTGCCCTCGCCGCGCCACCAGCCCACGGCACCCGGCCCGCGACAGGCAAACGTCAGGACGTATTGTTTGCCGGGCACGGTGGGCAGTGTGTTGGAAATCACGCCACTGGCCAGCGCCAGAAACCGGTTGCCGGAATTTGCAAGCCCAGGGTCGTTAATGACTGTCACCTGGTTCGTCTGCACAGTCCAACCGTCCACCGTTGAACCCGACGGATAATCACCCGCCACAGCAGTTTCAAAATCACTGACAGAAGCATTCGTTGATGGCTGAGGCACGAATGGCGGCTCGGCGAATTTGATCGGCACCTGGGTCAGGTTCGTGTTTTCCGTGAAGACAAGATAGCCGGAACCCTGAGAAACCACTGTGGCTGTGTATTCCCATGCGGTGGCCAAGTTGGGGTTGCCGCCTTGGTTCATCACGATGGTAAGTGCGTCGCTGGAATTGCCGGGACCATAGTTCACCACAAATTGCCCGGCGTTGGAAACAGAGCCGGAGGAAAAGATGTCCGAACCGCCGTAAAAGACATCCAGTGTGTCGGGGATGGTAAAGAAATTATAATCAATCAACAGCGTGCCGGAGGTCGGAACGGGGCTGAGTATGTTTGTATTCGCGGCATACCCGCCACTATTTGTGACACCTGAAAACAGATTGGTCGTGGTCAGAGCCGCGCCGAAACCGGCATCGGTGTTTCCGCCCCGGTTTTCCACCAACAGGACCCGCGTGCCGCTGGGACTGATCAGAGTGACCGCAAGGTCGGAAACCCGTGGATGATCAATCTCCAAACCCACCTCCGTCTGCGCGATGATCCCTTCTTGCGGAACAGTAATGGTGGAATACGTCACCGCGTCGTCGAAGATGGGCTCGTTGCCCACGGACGTGAAGGTGACCGGTGTGATGCCGGCGATGTTCAAGCCCAACGTCACCGTGACGGTGATGCTTTGCGCGGTGGCGTTCGGGTTGTAAACGCCGATGTAGTAGCGGCCCGCTTGCAGCGGCGGCAAAGTCGTTGTGCTGATGGACAGTTGACCGCCAGGTGGAATGATCGGCATTGTGTAATCATAAATCGTCTGCGACGGCAGCGCGCCGCGGCGGACGTAAAGCTGCATCGTGGAGCTGGCGGCGACGATAATCGTCAGGTTGGTGGCTTCCGGCGGCACATCCACGGAAGTGAATACAAACGCTTCCGGCTGCACGGCCAAAATCACATCCAAGCCATTCGGCGGTTCCGGGTCGAGCTGGATCGTAAGATTGTTCACCGCTCCGGTGTGGGTCAATGCGTTGTCCACTTCCGTCAGCAGCCAGAGGCCGGCTCCTTGTTCACCGATGAAATTGACCAGACTGCCCGGGCCGTCGGTGCGCTGCGCGGCCGTGTTTTCGCCGGTGTCGTCATAGATATAAGTGTAAAAGAGCGGCGTCGGATCGACCGGCGGGAACGAATGATTATTCAGGACGGCAAATTGCTGGTTATGGCTCAGGTTGCCGAGCAGGTCGCCAAAATTCTCGTGCGTGATGGTGTCCGTGACGACCGCGTGGCGGACGGTGATCGGCTGAACGGCGATAGCCATCACCTGCACCGCGCCGGGATTGGCCGGACTGCCATCCGGGATGGCCGCGTTCACCGGGAATCCGTGCAAAATTTCGCTGCCATTCTGATTCTCGCTGAACGGGTTCTGGCTGAACACCCCGGCGAAACCAAATTCCGCTGCCTCCTGGTCTTCAGACTTCACGCCCACGTAATAAACCTGATTCGGCAAGGCATTGGTGTAAGCGATGACTTCCGTCCCGCCGCGACTGAGCGATTTGTCCGCCGCTTCAAGGGCTGCCGGGTCCAAATTAAGCAATCCGGGATCGGTCGAAACATACAAGTCAATGTCCGCCTCGGCCCGCGTCGCGTTGCCGGGGTTGGCCGTGTCCGTCACGCCCATGCGCGGCAGGGCAAGATTCGGCGGCATGAAGGTGACGAACACCACGTTGGTGAAGGACTGGTCGTTGGTGAGGACGTAGAATTGCCATTGGTTGGTCACGCCAATCGTGATCACGCCGTTGCTGCCCCACATCGTATTGTTTCCCAGCGGGATGGTGTTCGTTCCCAGCAACTGAAAATTCGCGCCGACGCGCTGCTGCGACAACACTGCGCCTGAAATGCCTCCGCCGCCAATGCCCTGGCCGGCGGCAAATGCATTGGCGATGTAGGTCACATTGGAAACAGCGACGTTTCCGGGCGCGGGCGGGTTCTGAATCGTGAGCGCGTTGGTCACATCGCCGTTGCCGCTGGAAATGACGAGCGCATAATCCTGCGACACATTGTTGGTCTGCGCCGTGACGGCATTCACGTTGACGCTGCGCGGCCAATGACCGTGATCGAATAATTCGAGCCGAGCGTCGGCGCGATATAAACATTTTCCACGTTGTTCACCGTGTCGAGGTTCGGCGGTCCGTTGGTGTCCCATGGATTGTTGAAATTCGCGCCGGACTGGATGTCATTGCCGAAATAGACAAGCGGATTGTTCGGATCGTCCAGGTTGGTGACCACCAAATCCAGATCGTTCACCAGCTTGACGCCCGCGGCGGGATTACCCGGCGGATCGGTCCAGACCAGCGTGACGCGCAGCGGCTGATTTTGCGCGTCAGAATTCGTGATCTGAAATGAAAGCGTGCTGCTGTCGCCCGTCGCCAGCGCATTCGTCGGGTTTTGATCGAAAATGAGCATTGACCCGACGGTGCCCGGCGGCGGGATTGACCACGGCGCTTTCATTCACCAACGCCGACGGCAGGCTGTTGGTCAGATTGATCAAACCCCAGCCCTGGAAATTGATGGTGTTCTGAACCTGGAAATCGTAGATGGTGTTGACGGAGCGCGCGCCGTTGATCAGCATCGCCTTCATCAGCGCCGGGCTGGGAGTGGTAATGCAGTTGGTTCGTGAAAAAATCCTCCATCAACGCCAGCACACCGGACACATCCGCCGCCGACATGCTCGTGCCGGACTCGTACCGGTAATACGGCCCAACACCGTTGTTCATGTTGCTCAAAACCTCGAAGTAATCGCCGTTGTCGTTGGTCGTCACGAGTTCGGTCACGACCTCGTACACGACCGGCACGTCAATGGGATTGCCGACACTGAAAAACCACGTCGTTCCGGTGGTCAGCGCCAGGTCCGGCGGAAGGAAAACTTGATCCAGCGTATTAAAGTCATTCGTGGTCGGAATATCGCCTTGTTTGACGTAAATCGGCAGGTCCACCACCGGGTCAATCGCGAACGCATAGATGATCAACTGCACCGCATTGGCCGGCACGAAGACGGAATAGTTGTTGAGCGAGTTGGTTTCAACGTCCTGGTTCGGAAACACGTTGTAGGTGTAGCTGGTCGGATTGTAATACGCGTTTTGGTCCCACTGTGCGGACCGTGTCGAGACAACGAACGTTCCCGGCGCAACCACGTCGGGCTTGAACCGGCCAAAATTGCCTTCGACGTCGATGCCCGACGTTGCCCCGCGCCGAGAACCAGGCCACCTGGTTGTCGGAATCGGTCATGCAGCGCCCACGGCTGGTTGCGTCTGGCTGTCCACCACCACATCGTTGGTGATGTTGCGCGGCTGTTCGATCGCGCCGACGGTGATGACGTTCTTGGCCGTGGCCGGCGAAAGAATGCTTTCCGCGGGACCGCCCAGCCTCGTCGCCCGCGCCGTCGTCCATCTTCCACCGCCCGCCGTTGCCGGCGGCGAAAACAAACAGCACCGGCTGCGAACCGGTCACTTCCGGCAACGCGTCGCGCACGGCGGCGTCGTAGCTGGCTGCGCGATGTCGTAATCGTTGTTGCCGTAGGTCCAACTGTTGTTGGAGATCAGCGCATTGGTCCGCGCGGCGCGCCTTCCTGCAACTGAATATCGGACAAACCGAGCGACTGCACGTAAAGGAGCGCCGCCGGCGCCATGCCGCGGAATTGGCTGTTGGTGGCCGGCATGATCGAGCCGATGGCATTGGTCACGGTGATGGATTCGGTGCCGTTGCCGGCGATGGTGCCCGCCACGTGCGTGCCGTGGCCGTCGGTGTCCGCGAGGCTTGAGTCAATCGCCGATCACGCGGTTGACCAGGTCCGGATGCGTCGCGTCCACGCCCGAATCGTTCAACATCGACCACACACGTTCGTGCCGGCTCAGGTTCAGATAATTGTGTCAGTGGTCACGCTGTCGGTCGGCACGCCCATGCGAGCGCGGCTCAAATCATTTGCCGGAGACCGCTTGCGAGGTTTTCGAGGGTCTCAATGCCCGGCAGACCGGCCAGCGCCGCCACGCTGTCGGCCTCGGGCTGGACGGCAGCACCGGCCCGAACGGCGAGCGATCTTCCGCCATCACCTGCGCGCCAAGCTGCTGCAACGCCTCCACAGTGGCTTCACGCGCGTCCGGGAAGGCGACCACGGTTCAACGGCGCGTCCCGGCGGCAGCGTTTGGTTGATTCATCACCAGTCCCCAGCAGCTCCGGGCTGAGTTTGTAATACGGCTCGTAGGCAGAACGCCGCTTGCGTCCGGGGATTCGACGACAATTGCGCGCGACGTCCGCCGAGGCGCGAACGAGGTAGGCGTTGTTGGGAATGTAGGAAACAATCGTCGCCCCGGCGCCTTCAGCATCGTGCGGAAGGCGTTGTCAATCGGCCCGCGCGCCTGCACGATGTAACTGCCCGGGTCGCCTCGGGCGCGCAGATTTTGCGGAATGGAAAAATCCAATGGCCGGCTGCCGTCAATGAGCGCGTTCTCCAGTAAAATCGCCTGACTGTTGCGCGTCAGCTCGCCGACGGTCTTTTTCGTGTTGCTCAAACGGTATTTCAACCGTGGATCACTCGCGGCGGTGACTTTGGCGGCGGCGGCGTTGGTGGACTTGGCTTGGCTGGAGAAAAACCGGCGCGGTGCTGGCCGATTTGACGGTCACCTGCGCTGTGCTCGCGGGTCGCGCCGTCTGATTCGTGGCCGCCGCCGCCGGTTTTGCCGGGGCCGTTTTCGCGGCCTGCCATTTATCACCCAGACGCCAGAAATACAGCGCGCCCGCCATGCACAGCAGGCTCAACAGAAACCACGTTAACGGTCGCCAGCGCATAAAAAATTAACCGCCGGGACGCAAAGAGCGCCAGACGGCGGAATTGTTGTTTGTGTAAATTACCCTTTGAATCCCATCGTTCAAAACCGGAACATTGAAATTGATCAGCAAGCCGAGCGACACTTTAATCGCCGCGCCGATGACAGCATGGGCCAACACGTTCACTTTTTTGTCCGGTTCAATGAGCGTTTCCATTTTGGCGTTCCTGGCGTCTTGGCGGTTAATCAGGCGGCAAAAAGTTGAAACTTTCGACCACGACATGGGAATTGGTGGGCGCGCCGTCAACGCGCACCACCGCCCGCGCGGCCACCTCGGCGGTGATCTGGTAATTGGTGCAAAGATTGAAATGCGGCCCGCTGGTCACAATCGAGTGGTTCGCAGGCCGCAGCGACTGCCCGTAGGCGTAAATTACAAAGCGCGGCGTGCGGTTCAACGTCAGCAGCGACATAACCTGCTGCGGAATTCGTTCGTAAACCTCGTCGTTGATTGCCTCTTGCGGTGCCTTACGCGGTCAAATTCAGGAACGGCGACTGTTCCGTGAGTTGCGGCGTTGCCAGCACGTCGCCGAGACGGTTGAAAAGCTGCTGCGGAAATAAATTGGTATTGGCGCGGGTGTTGTTGATGCCCTGCACGATTTGCACCAGCGGCGGCGGCTGGGCTGGATTGTAAACGCCGGCAGGCTGAATGATCAGATTGGTAAATGAAGGCGTAGTGGACGAGGTGTTTGTCAATGTAATCACCCCGCTGAGAAGCGCCGACCACGCGGCGAGATTGGTCTGGTTGACGGACAACTGGCCGCGCGTGGCGTTGTCATTGAGGGCCGTGGTGAACACGTCGAACAACTGCCGATCATTGACGGGACGATTGAACGAGGCATCGGGCACATTGGTGGTCCTCATTGGCGTTCCCCACCGACCAAGTCCCGGCATCGCCGGTCCAGACCTTCCAATTGTTGAAGTTCGTAATGTCGGAAGATTTGAGATAAACCGTCTGCCACGGCGTACCGCGATGCACGCGCCCCAGCCAGCCGACATTCGGGAATTTGTTCGTGGGAAAATCCCAATCATCCGACGACCGCACCAGCGGATCCTTGAGCGACATGTTGTAAGCGTAGGAATCGTTATCCGAACCTTTTTGGGGATTACCACCCCACGGATCGAAGCGGTCGGTATATTTCCAGAAATTCGAGGCTGCCAATGGAAACGAACTGTTAGGTGGGATGACTGGATAGACTGTGTTCGTCCCTCCTGCCAGGTAAGAAAGGTCGCCGACAGTGTAATGCACGAGCGGATCATTAGCCTGCCAGGTGAGCGTCTGATACCTTTTGCTGGTGGGAGCAAATGGCACCTGCGCATCCAAATCCGTGTTCGTCGCTGTGTAACGCACCTGTGTGACTGGATCAACGTAAAAGGCGGAATAATGAGTGTTTTGATTGCCGTAAATAAACGCGTACAAACCAGCAATCGCCAAATCTCGTGCACGGCCAACTGGCGCCGTGCCAATCATTGCATTCTGCCAGTCAGTATCGGAAGCGGTAATGTTTCCCAGCGAGACGTTAAGCTGATTATTGACTCCCTGCGGCATGTTGACTCCGCTGAAAAGCCCCACCACGAGATACGTGCTCCACATGTTGGAGACGGTCTGGCTAGTATTCGTACGTGTAAATTTCCCCGCTCAAATCACGGTACGTGTTCAAGCCATTCAACTGGACATAATCCACAACCCGTCCCCCGACTCCTCCGTCAATAATCATGCAACGGATGCGGTTGGTGATGGTCAAGCCCCAATGCGGCATAGGGAAGTAGTTGGGCGTGATGCAGGTCCAGCATTCAGGGGCGTTCGAGGACACTTGAGACAATCCGAATGGGGTCTGCTGGAAGACGGAGTCAGGCAGGAAAATGACATTTGTGAGCAGCGGCACTTGAAACGACTGTACATTCGGCTGAACTGTGCTGCCAGGGGACAAGCCGGTGCCCGGCCATGGATTCAGGGTAATGGCCCCCATGTTCGTGCCCAGATTGGCTCCGCCGAGCGTCGGAATGCTTAAAATGGTCGGCGCAATGCCGATGTCATTCGTCAACGTCATGAACAAAGCCGCATCCGCCTGGACGTAAATTGACCTCCCCGAAGGACTTTGATAATTGGTGCGATACGAATTCCAGACTTCCACCCCCACAACGTTTGATATCCCGATTTCAAGCATCTGCCTGGTCTGGTGTCCAGTTAACGACTCATCAATAGTTGTCCGGTGAATTTTGAGCTTGCGCGTGATCTGGGAAACACTTTGCACCACGACTTCGTTCAAATTCGGAAAGCCTTTCTTGGCTCCAATAATCCACGGTACACCAGAAACATTTCGTCGCGTTTGCGTTCCGATAGCTGCCCGGACCGTCTGATCGTTCAGGTCAACCGGAAGAGGCGTTGTGAAACTCGGATCGGTGGTGGTGTCGGACGGCCCGTTCACGAGTTCATAGCCGCTGATGATGATGGAATTGTTCGTTCCACTCCCGGTCGCAGTGAAGTAAGGCCGGAAAATCGTCGGGTAAGGGCCGTTCGTCGTGGCGTCATAGATGTTCGCCGCCAATTGCAGGACGCGGTGGACCGCCGGCGTGTAGTAGTTGGTCGGCCAGAGCGGAATGTAGCTGACGGTGATGAGCCCGTTGGTGGCATCCCGCAGATTCAACTGCGCAAACATCGTTTGAGCCGCCGCAAGAAAGAAGTTGGTCGGTGTCCAAGCATTGAGATTGGTTTCCGCATTTTGAACAATGACGACGTTCGTCACAATGCCGTTGTTGTCGAGGTAAACCGCCGCGTTCGAATAGTTGAGGTTGATCTTGCCGGATTCCGGCCCGGAATCCGTGCCGAGCTGCGCCAGCATCCGATAGAACGTGTAACGGTCGTAGGAACTGTTGTTCGCTCCGGCTGTCAGCAGCCTGGTTGGCGAAGTTGGCAAAAACCGTGGAAGTCGAGTTGGTGTCGAAAAAGTCTTGCGTCGTGTAAAAGTGATTGGTGTTGTCCGAGCCGGGCCAAGGCTTACTGACATCATCGAGTAGAAGTGTTTCGTTAATGTTGGCGGTGCCCAACATCGACGGCCCGTCAGAATATTCGTCAATATTGTCGCTGGGAAAAATGTTGTTTGCCGCACCATTGAAATAGGTATTTGCGCTTTGCAGGCTGTAGATGCCTGCACTTTGCAGATTATTGTAACTGCCACCATAGCGATATTTCAGCAACGAGAGCGCGTCGGCAAAAGCTGCGTTGTGATTATAAAGACTGCCATTCCATGTCTCATAGTCGTAGTAGCCCCCCAAGGAAGAATTCCATTGATTCGTGTTCAAATCCGCAAGAAATGCGGCGAGATTGATTTCCCATGTGCCCACGCCTTGGTTACGAAGAAATCCATCGTTTCCAGCGCCCATAGTCTGTTCAGGCCTGGTTGCATCATTGTAAATATAATTTATGTCGAGCGTTTTGCTTGCCGGGATGGCGATGAAGGCGTAGCGGGCCAGAAACCGGTTGGTGGCCGAATGCGGCTGGTCGGGCCGTTCCAAAACGCCGATCCACTGCGGGTCGCCAGTATAGTAATTGTTGAGGCCGGTCGGCTGATTCAGATTGTTCGTTTCAGGCAGCAAACCGGTCTGGTCAAAAGCGCCGTTGCGGTTGAGGTCGAGGTAGTAGCGGAAGTCCAAAGGCGCACCGCTGTTGGTGGTCACAAACACCGGCGGACGCGGGCTGTAAAGGAGGTTGGCGATGTTCTGCTGGAGTTGATCCGCCGTCAGTGGACTATGATTGGCGTCATTTTGATAATCGTAATTTACGTTGAAAAAGTTGGTACTGCCGTTTGTGAAACCGAACGGATTAATGTAATTGGCCGAAACCCGCAGGTCAAAATTGTAGGGGTTGGTGGTGGCGAGGATGGGCGCGAGCAATTCGGCCTTGGCGCGCTCCAGCGCGGCATCCGCCGCCAGGCGCGCCATGGCCTGGTCGGTGGTCGTCGCCACCGCGCCCTTGTCGCGGCGGCTGACAGCCAGGAACGTGACCGCCATGAACGTGATCACCGAAAGCATGATCAGCGTAATGACCAGCGCAATGCCTCGTTGTTGGGAGTGTCGTTTCATGGATACGCGGCGGGGTCAACATTCCGAATGGGGATGCGCTGGCGGAACAAATGCACATGGCCCGCCTGGTTTGAATTTTGCAGAAAGTTTTGTTGCGCCGCGGGAATGCCGATGGCTTTGACCTGCTCCACCACGCGGGTCTCCAGAATGCCGATTTCCAATTCCACGGACGCCGGCACCGCGTTGCTGTAAAAGGCGCCATATCCGACTTCTCCGGGCGCAACGGATGAAAGACGGATGTCCATGTTCGCATTTGTTGTGTTTTTGAAGCTGTTGTAATTGTTGGTGAGCCACCGGCCGTCGATGTCATAAGCGCGCACGCGGAAATGCACCACGCCGTCGAGGATTCTGCTCGCGTTGGTGGCGGTGAGATACGTGTTGAAAAGTCCGTCCGGATGTTGGGCGAATTGCACGGCATTGGTGCTCATCTCGAACCGATACAACGTGCCGACCGGCCCCACGCCGGCCGGATCAAAAAAAGAATTGGTGTTGCGCACAAAGTAACCGATGCCGGTCCATGTCTGGTTTCCGCGGATGAGAAAAAACAGGTCTTCCACCACGTTCGTGCGCGGGGCGCTGCTGCCCGGCAGGGGCTGGATCAGCGGCGTGTAGGAGAGGGGCGAATCGGTACTGCGGCAGATCCGACGGAATTTTGACGTAAAAGTTGATGTTGTTTTTGTATAGGCCGAGACTTTTGTTGACATTCGAAATGGTGTAGGAAGGCGTGGCTTGTTCCAGTTCGCGGGCGATCAGGTCGGTCGCCATGCGTCCGCCTTCCAGCACGTCCACCTGCGTCATGCCGACGGTGAAGGCGCGTTGTGTCTGGTCGAACATCATCAGCAGGCCCAGAATGATCATCGAAAGCAGGACTGTCACGAACATGATTTCGATGAGGGTGAAGGCGGATAAATTTTCGGTTTCCGACTCTCGATTTCCGATTGGACAAGCGTCATGCGCCGGACAAACAACAAGCGGCCATTGCGTCCGACCGCGCATGACCCGCGCGGACGGGCAAAGCCGGTGTCGGAAATTGGACTTTGAAAATTCCATGTCGGTTTTTACGGCGCGTGGGCAAAAGTTTGGGGCTGGACAAAGAAATACGCGGGGCTGTTGGGCGGATCATTCGTCAAAATGCCGCTGACCAGCGTGCCAAAGGTCTGCCGGCCATAGCCGGTGCCGCCGTTGGGATAAAGGGGCCAGCGAAACCTCAGGCGCAGTTCGTACAAATTGTTCTGGAGCGATTGCGAAACCGGCAGTGTGTCCCACGTAATGGTGGGCTCGATTTCGACGGCAAGATGATAACTAAACGCGCCCTCCAGGACGGTCGAATTGTTTTGTGGAAATTTTTCCACCACCGAACCGCTCAACGCTTGAACGCAGGCAATAATGTAGTTGCTGTAAAAAAAGTTCGCGGAGCCCGGCGGGGGTAAATATTTCGGTTTGGTCAGCAGCCCCACAATGTTCGATCCATTGATGGGAAAAATATCCGGCGGCATCACCACACTGGTCACTCGAGAACCTGAGTGGGTGTAGCCGTCGAAATCGGAAGCCACAAAGTTCGTATTTATCGAGTTGCCATTTGTAACGATGGCAAATTTGGTCCAATAGTTCGTGATTGCGAAGACGTAGTTGGTCAGGTCGTCCAGGCCGCGCGCGCCGGTGCGGATGGCTTCCAGGAAAACGGTGGCATCCTGGTTGATGATCGTCTCCTGGTTGTTTTCCTTCTGCACCTGCAACCCGTAAGGCAGCACGCCAATGATCGCCACCAGCGCGAAACCGATCACGGCCAGACTGATGGCAATTTCCACCATCGTGAAGGCGGATTGCGGCGCGGCGGAGATGAGACGGGCCAGTTTCATTGAATTTCCTGACGTTCAACGCGGGCGTGGCCGGTCACCCAGTCAATGTGAATGTTGTTGGACAGGGTGATGGAATTGTTTGGCGGATTCTCCTGCGCGTCGGCGACAAATGGCGCTGCAAGCGCGCCATTCGCGTCGCGCGGGTAAAAAATGCTGCCGCGCGCCAGAGGAATGATTTCATCACTTTTATAAATGTGTGGGCTCGTGATACTCGGGCCATTGAGATGAAACACCCGCCCTTGATAATCAAAACCGACATACGGCAACTGACAAACCACATCTGTCGCAAGAGGAAACTGAAAACCGGCATTGGAAAATGGAGCAACGCCGTTGGGATAGGGAGGTATTGCCCTATAATCAAATTTGACCGCTGCGATGAATGTCCCGTCCGGCAGTGTTTTCCATGACGTCAAAAAGCGGGGATTATTCCGGCCGGGTTGATCTCCCACACTGCGGGGAGCGAACATCGCGTAGGTGGTGTACTGGCCGAGCAGAAGGTTCGTCGCCAGCCTTCTCTCGGTATCGCTGGACAAATAAATCGGGAAATTGACGGGCAACGTGTTGACGGGCGGAACAAAGATCATGTAAACATCCGATCGGCTGCTGATCGCCAGCGCGCGCGCCAACGCCACGTCGTCGAGCAACTGGCGCGTGGCGGAGATGGTGGCGTTGGATTTGCCGAAAGAGCGAAGCTTGGGAAGGCCAATGGCCGCCAGAACGCCGATGATGCCGATGACGACCAGAAATTCAACCAGTGTGAACGCGGCCACCAAACAACGGTCGCGGGCCGGATTCGCCAGCTTGCAAGGATGACTGATTCCAATGCTTCTCATGCCTCATTCACTGCCAGCTCAGGACATTGTCGCCGTTGTAACCGGAAATCGCATTCGCCGTGGCATCCGTCCGACCGTCAGGGCCTCTGGACCAAATCATCACGGCACCGCTTAGCCTGAAATAATCGCTGTTGCCATCAGCTCTCTCATCATTGTAAAGGCCATAGTAACCGACTTGTTTGTTTTGCTGCGACACGGTCTGGCGACCGTAAAAAGCGTCGAGGCACTTGTTGTCGTAATTCATGTCGAGCGTGATGACGTAGGGATTGCCCCAGATGTCGCGAAACTGGTAGTCAATCGTGCTCAGACCGGGGGAAATCGTATCACCAACCATTTTCGGCTCGAAAAAGGGATGCTGTTGCGGGTTCTTCACGTGACTGGCGTTGACCCATTGGTTAAAGTCGCCAAGGATGATCATGATGTCGCTGTTGGTTGGCACAAAATGCGCCCTGACATTGCCGCTGCTGTCCACAAGGTCGGGCGGCAGGGGAAAAGGATCCCTTGAGCCGCTGCCAAAACCGAACGTGACATCTGCCATGCTGCCGTCTTTGTTCACGAAGATGTTTGTGGCCGGAAAACGGTTGTAGGTGCTTTCGTACTGCGCAATGGCGGTGGCGAGGTTTTTCATGTCCACCTTTGCACTGGCCTTCATCGCCTGTAGTTTGCTTTGAGAAAAAACCGGAAGGAGCAGCCCCGCCAAAATGCCGATGATGGCGATGACGACCAGCAGTTCAATGAGCGTAAAACCCCGGCGTCCAAACCGGGAAACCAGTCCAGAGTGTATTGGTCTATTCATAACATGAGTCAATTTCGTTTGGGGATGATGACAGCGCAGACGTTGCATGACGAGAGTGGGCGATTTTTTTTCAATTGAGGGTTAATGGCTGTGAACTCCAGTTGCAAATCCGGTTTGTTCTGTTGCCGATTTTCAGGTCAATCCAAAGGTCGTAAGAATCCGGATTGTTCGTCGGATTGGATGAAACGTAGCGCCACGGGTTGATTGTGCCGTACATAATCGGTCCATCAACCTGCACCCCAAGTGCGATATAGGTGTAACGGCGCTTCCTCGCGACTGTTGTGATGTTCGTGTTGTAATACTTTGACTCCAGATTGGGCATGAAGTCACGCGCGTCACTCTGTTGAATTCCAGCGCTGTCGGCTGCATTGGTTAAATAGGCTGAGTTGGCAAACCCGCCCACGTTGAAAAGCGATTGCGCGTCGCTGGCAGCGATTATCCCACCGGACATACTACCAGCGTGAATGCTATGGAACTGCAATGGCGGATCCGCGTACACGGTACCCGTCAGTTCGTAGAAAAGCTGATTCACCGCCGGGTCGGCTGGGTTGTCCGGCGGATAGGCGCCTTTCTGCGCTTTGTACACTGCGATGGCAGTCTCCAGTTGTGCCATTTGGGCCGTCGCCATTTTCAGCCTGCTGCCGCGGCTTGCGGCGCCGGATATCGGAATGATGATCGCCGCCAGAATCCCAATGATGCCGATGACGACAAGCATCTCGATCAGCGTGAAGGCCGCATTCCTGAAGAACCGACGCCGGGTCTGATCTTTCATATGAGGTTCGGAGTTATCGTTCACCCAATTCCTGCTCCATTCGTTCACTCAGCCATTGTTTGATCATGCTCTGATAATTCAAATACCGCGAGCGGGCAAGGCGTTTGATTCTCGCCAACATGCGCGGGTCCATCCGCAGCGTGATGGTCACGGATTCCGAGACGTCCATGCCGCCCGCCACGGCAGCTTCCATCAGCCGGAGGTCAGGCCGGTTCTCCGCCCAGAACTCCGCTTCGGCTTCTTCCGTGTCGAAGATCGGCACTTCTTCCCAACTGGCGATAGTGTGCATGTTAAAACACGCCACCGACTGCAGATTCAGTCGTCCATTGCCCCTCACTGGGACAACGCCTGATCCATCTTTCGCTGATAGAAAAACCGTTCTTCGGGTTGGAAGGGACGCGCGTAGAGAACCCGGATTTCTTTTCCGTTCGTCCGATAAACGCTAAGGACGCCTGTTCCAGCCGCCGTCATACCGAGGTTGAAAAACCGGGCTTGAACCGCAAAACGGTGCGAGTCCGGCAATAGCCGCACTGCAAACGGATCCTCGAAAGATTCTTCTACTTCCCGCTGGCTCAAAGAACTGTCCAACTCGAAGGGCAGATTATTCCAATCAAACTCCATAGTGAGCTAATTGTAAATCTTAAGCCCATGCAATGTATTTACAATGTATTTACGCATGGGTTAGTTCGGTTGTCAACTTTCTTTTTCAGTTTTCAGCAGAAAATCATCTCGTCCGATCTGATAAAGCTGGAATGATCAGGCCGTACCGTGGCTTCGCCGACCCAGTTTGCCATCCGGCGTGGCTTGAGAGCCGACCCCGACGGTCTGCCCGCAGTTCCTCCCACAAATGCCGCGGGACAACCGCAACATCTGAGAACTAGTCGCCACCATGGCCGCTGCCGCCTTGATCCCCCATTTTATTCATCAAGTCAATCAACGGCAGGAACATTGCGATCACAATGCTCCCGACAATCAACGCCAGGCAAACGATCATGATCGGTTCAAGCAATGAAGTCATTGCCGCGACGGCGTTATCCACCTCTTCATCGTAATTGTCCGCAATTTTCAGCAGCATTTCCGGAAGCGCGCCCGTCTGTTCGCCCACATCCACCATGCTGATGACCATCGGCGGAAAAACCCCTGAAGCTTCAAGCGGAGCGGTGATCGTTTCGCCTTCCTTGACGCTATCGTGAACCGCGCCGATGGCGTTGCCCACGACGACGTTGCCCGTCGTTTCTTTCACGATGATCAAAGCCTGCAGAATCGGAACGCCGCTGCTGATCAGGGTGCCCAAGGTTCGCGTGAAGCGTGAGATGGCAACTTTGCTGACCACGGCGCCAACCCCCGGCATCTTCAACGTTACCATGTCCACCACGCGGCGGCCAAATTTGGTGCGCTTAAAGAGTGAGAACAGGATGACGACCACCGCTACAGTGCCCACCGTCTTCAAAAAGTGGTCTTTAACGGTTGAACTCACGCCCAACACGAAGCGGGTGAACTTGGGCAACTGGGCATTTCCTTCCAACATGCCCTTAAAAACATCTTGGAACTTGGGTATCACTTTGGTCAACAGGATCGACAGAATACTCACGGCCACGATCATGACGGCCACTGGATAAAACATGGCCGATTTGACTTTGCCCTTGATTTTTTGGGCCTTTTCCATGAATTCTGCCAGACGGGTGAGCACCACCTCAAGGACACCACCCAGTTCGCCAGCTTTGACCATGTTTACAAAGAGGCGGTCGAAAACCTTTGGATGCTGCGCGAGGGCCTCTGAAAACGTGCTGCCCCCTTCAATGGACAATGCAAGGTCACCAAGGATGGATTTGAGCGTTGAATTTCGCTCTTGCTTTTCCAGCACGCGCAGGCCACGCAACAGGGGCAACCCCGCGTCCACCAGTGTTGCCAACTGCCGTGTAAACGCGGTGAGAACCTTGGGTTTGACTCTGCCGCCAAGACCCGGAATCTTGAGGTTGATGTTGAGATTAAGTCCCCCCTTCTTGCCCCCTTTCGCCGTGGGAGATTTGGCTTCCTTGCCCTTTTTCTGTGGCTTCTCTTTAACCTTGTCCACTTCGACGATCTTCGTCGGGAACAGGCCCATCTCTTTGACGCGCGTGATGGCTTCGTTCTGGCTGGAGACCTCAAGGGTGCCCTTGGTTTCCTGTCCCCGGTTGTCCATTGCAACGTAACTGTACTTCGGCATAACCAACAGATCCTGCGCTCAAGTGTATTTGACGACTTCTTCTATAGTGGTATCACCTTCGAAGATGCTGCGCAAGCCGTCTTCGCGCAATGTTACCATGCCCAACTCGATTGCCTTCTGCCGGATGACGACCGTCGGCGCGCGTTCGTTGATGAGCGCGCGAATTGCATCGGAAATAATCAGCAATTCGAAAATGCCCTTGCGCCCCCGGTAGCCCGTGTCGTTGCAAGTGGAACAGCCGCGCCCGTAATAAAACACCTTGTCGCCAAGATCGTGGGGCGAAAGATTCAGCAGCGCCAACTGGCTTTCCGTCGGCTCGAACGGCGTGCGGCAATTCTTGCAGATCGTGCGCACCAACCGCTGCCCCAGCACCGCCACCAAGGTTGAGGAAATCAAAAATGGCTCGACGCCCATGTCAATCAGGCGCGTGACCGCGCCGGGCGCGTCGTTGGTATGCAGCGTCGAAAAAACCAGGTGACCCGTCAACGACGCCTGGATTGAAATCTGTGCGGTCTCCAAATCGCGCATTTCACCCACCATGATGATGTCCGGGTCCTGGCGCAGGAACGAGCGCAGCGCCTTGCTGAAGGTCAGCCCGACCGCCTCGTTGATCGCCACTTGCATGATGCCTTCGATGTCGTATTCCACCGGGTCTTCCGCCGTCAGCAGCTTGGATTCGATGCTGTTGACACGCCGGAGGCAGGAGTAAAGCGTCGTGGTCTTGCCGCAACCGGTGGGGCCGGTGACGATGAAAATGCCGTTCGGCCGCTCGATCGTTTGGGAGCCATAGTCGAACAGGTATTTGGGGAAACCCAGCGATTCGAGTTCGAGGTTGACCGTCGAGCGGTCCAACACGCGCAACACGACGGACTCGCCGAATTGAGTGGGCAGTGTGGACACGCGCAAATCAATCGTCCTGTCGCCGATGGGGTAGTTGATGCGTCCGTCCTGGGGAAGTCGCCGTTCGGAAATGTTCAAGTTGGACATGACCTTCAGGCGCGAAATCACCGGCACCGCCAGATGTTTGGGCGGAGGAGACATTTCGTAGAGCGCGCCGTCCACGCGGTAGCGGATTCGAAAGTCATCTTCAAACGGTTCGAAATGAATGTCGCTGGCACGGTCTTGGACGGCCTGGGCCAGAACCAGATTCACAAACTTTACGATTGGCGCTTCGTTGGCCAGGTCCGCCATGGCGGCGGCGTCATCCTTGCCCGACAGGGCCGAAACTTCGCGGGCAATGTCCTGATCCGCGCCGAGTGTCTTCAGAATGTCCGAAACGCTCTCACTTTCCTCGCCGTAATATTTTTCTATCGCTTGCTGGACTTCCGACGGGTCCGCGACGACCACTTGGATTTGCTTGTTGGTCACAAACGCGATGTCGTCAACTCGCGACGTGTCCAGCGGATCGGCCAGCGCCACCTGCAATCCCGCATCGGACATGCCCACCGGCACGCACTTGTAGAGTCGTGCCGTGTTGGCTGGAATGATCTTCAACAACTCCGGTGAAAGCTCGCGGTTGCGCAGCGCCAGGACCTCTGTCCCAAGATGGTTGGCCATCGCTTGAAGAATGGAATCCCGATCCAGAATGCCGGTGTCCTGAAGAATCTGGAAAACCGGCGTACCGCTGCGCTTGAATTCCGCCGCAACCTCCTCGTATTGCAAATCGTCAATCAGGCTCTGCTCCTTGATCAGCGACAGCAACGGGTTTGAAATCTCTTCTGGCATAAAAATCCATTCTCTCCGTCAACCATTGGCGGCTTTGCCCGTGTCGCCTCCCGTGGCTTGCACCAGTTCCAACTCCTGCAGCTTTTGTTGGATGGTCACGGGATCCTGCGCCTTGGTGATGACCTCATCTCGGGCGATCATGCCGGCGAGGTACTTTTCAATTAAAAAACTGTCCAGCGTCACCATGCCCCATTTCCCGCCGGTCTGGATGTCCGATTGAACGCGAAACGTCTTGTTATCGCGGATCAACGCCGCGATGGAAGGCGTGTTGACCATGATTTCGAAAATCGCAACGCGGCCCGGCTTGTCCACCCGGGGCAGCAGCAGTTGCGAGATGACCGCCTGCAACACGGTTGAAAGCTGAATCCGGATTTGCTCCTGCTGGTTGTTCGGAAACGCGTTCACGATACGGTCAATCGTCTTGGCCGCGCCCGTGGTGTGCAGGGTGCCGAAGACCAGGTGCCCCGTCTCTGCTGCTGTAATCGCGGCGTCCATCGTCTCCAAATCGCGCATTTCGCCGACCAGAACCACGTCAGGATCCTGGCGCAACACCCGGCGCAGCGCCTCCGCGAAGTTTGGCACATCGACGCCGACCTCGCGCTGTGTGACCAGCGCCTTCTTGTGTTTGTGGTAATACTCGATGGGGTCTTCGATTGTGACAATATGCACTTCGTCACGTTCCTCGTTGATGATGTTAAGCATGGCGGCCAGCGTGGTGGTCTTGCCGCAACCCGTCGGCCCGGTGACAAGGACCAGGCCGCGGGGTTTGTAGAGCAATTCCTTGGCAGAAGGGGGCAGGCCGATTTGCTCCAGAGTGAGAAGTTTGCTCGGAATCTGCCGCATGACCACCCCGAAATTCCCCCTTTCCTTGAATACGCTGGTACGGAACCGCGCCATATCGCCGAACGCAAATCCGAAGTCCGAACCCCCTCGTTCGCGGACGTGTTGAATGTTGTCATCCGAGGTGATGCTCCGCATCAATTCTTCCGTGTCCTCCGGGGTCAACGGGGGACCCTCAACGCGATGCAGGATGCCATGCACTCGGATGGTCGGCGGGGTGCCCACGCGGATATGGAGGTCGGAGGCGTTTTCAGACACCACCAATTGGAGAAGGTCGGACATTGAGTATGACATGATTTCTTCTCGGCTTAATCCACTTCAATTTTTGTCTTCCTTTGCATTGCTTTCGCCATGGTTCTCAGGCTTCGTCACCCACGGTTGCACGGATCACTTCGTCCGGCGTGGTCAGACCAGCCAAGACCTTCCGGATGCCGTCCTCACGCAATGTGCGCATGCCCATCTCCCGCGCCCGGGCGCGCAAGACGGACGATGAAACCTTGTCGTAAATCAATTTGCGCACGTCGTCATCAATCACGAAAACCTCAAAAATCCCCATGC
This sequence comes from uncultured Verrucomicrobiae bacterium, assembly GCA_963714605.1. Classification (GTDB taxonomy): domain Bacteria; phylum Verrucomicrobiota; class Verrucomicrobiia; order Limisphaerales; family CAVQOW01; genus CAVQOW01. The sequence continues at coordinate 219,277 of CAVQOW010000012.1, forward strand.
GCCCCCGATAACCCGTATTCGAACAATCCGGACAACCTTTGCCGTGCATAAACTTGGCGTTTTGCGCGGCGCTCGCGTCAAAACTGAGCGTCCGCATTTCATCTTCGGTCGGCACATAGGGCTGGGCGCATTTCTTGCAGACCTTCCGCACCAAGCGTTGCGCCATCAATCCGCGCGTGGACGATGCCACCAAAAACGGTTTGACGCCGATGTCAATCAAGCGAGTGATCGCGCTGGGCGCGTCGTTGGTGTGGAGTGTGGAAAAGACCAAATGGCCGGTCAGTGAGGCATTGATGGCGATGTTGGCGGTTTCCAAGTCACGAATTTCACCAATCATGATCACGTTTGGCGCCTGGCGCAGGATCGAACGGAGCGCCGCGGAAAACGTCAGTCCGACAGCTTCATTCACCTGCACCTGGTTGATGCCGGCCAGAATGTATTCAACCGGATCCTCGACTGTGATGATCTTGCGATCCGGCCGATTGATGAAATGCAGACAGGAATAAAGCGTCGTCGTCTTGCCCGAACCCGTTGGCCCGGTCACCAGCAGAATGCCATCGGGCAACCCGATCAGTTTCTCGAACGTTTGTTGGTCATCGGTGAAAAACCCCAATTCCGGCAGGCCCAACCGCAGACCTTCCTTGTCCAGAATACGCATGACGATGCTTTCGCCATGGTAGGTGGGCAGGCACGACACGCGCAGGTCAACCATCTTGCTGCCCACCGACGCCTGAATGCGTCCGTCTTGTGGAATGCGGTGTTCCGAGATGGACATGTTTGACTGGATTTTCAATCGGGCGATGATCGGCGCCTGCAGCCGTTTCTGCGGGCTTTTCATCTCGTGCAGCACACCGTCAATTCGATAGCGCAACCGGAACCGTTTTGGCAGCGGTTCCAAATGAATGTCCGACGCGCGCAACTTGAACGCGTCAACGATCATTTGGTTTACAAGCCGGATTAACGGCGCGTCCGCGTCCAGCGTCGCATCGTCATCGTCGGCAGTCATCGCCTTGGGCGCGGCGATTTCAACCTCACCTTGGGTGATGTCCTGGATCATCTTGTTGACAGCGCTGTCGCCACGACCGCCGTAATACCGGTTGAGCGCGGAATCAACGTCCTGTTCGGACGCGACCTGCAAAGTAATGTCCGCCTTGAGCAGGTGCGTGAGGCTGTCAATGGTGGCCAAATCCGACGGATCGGCGATGGCAACGGTCACGTTATTATCCTGCTTATAGATTGGGATGACCCGGTATTTCTTGGCGATGTGACGCGGTATGACCGCAATCACATCGTCCGGTATGCGCATTTCGCTGAGCCGGACGACTTCTGCGCCGAAATGTGCGGCCTTGGCCTGCGTCACGTCCGCGGGCCGGATCAGTTTGTCGGCCAGCATCAAGTCCACGACGCCGACACCGGAGGTTTGGGCCTCTTTCCGGATCCCCGCCACCTGCTCGGCGGTTACAAAGCCGAGGTCCACCAGGATGTCCACCAGATAATCGTCTTTCTCAGCCACAATTTCTCAACGTTGCACAGCGTTTTTCGTCACAAACAGAATGAAAGATTATTCTCCTGAAACACGCAATGTCAATGAGGACTGTTTCCGAATTGGTGAAAAGATAAATCCAACCTGTCAGACCAGGATTCCGGCGCGCTGACAAAAAGGCCACAGACTTGTCGCAGAAAACCCAATGTGTTTCAATCCATCCCAAGGACCGCTTCCTTCAAGCCGCAATCGAAGAAGCCTGAAAAGGCCTCGCCGAAGGCGGCATCCCCATCGGCTCCGTGCTCGCGCTCGACGGCAAAATCATCGGACGCGGCCACAACCAGCGCGTGCAAAAAGGCAGTGTCATCCATCATGCGGAGATGAACTGCGTCGAAAACGCGGGACGACAGAATGCATCGGTCTATCAACGTTGTGTTCTTTACTCCACGCTGTCGCCTTGCCCGATGTGCTGTAGCGCAATCCTGCTCTACAAAATCCTGCGCATCGTCGTCGGTGAAAACGTGTCGTTCAAAGGCCCGGAGGAATACGTCCGCTCGCACGGCGTGCAAATGGAAATTCTGCAAGACCCGACATGCATCCAGCTCATGCGTGATTTCATCAAGGCGAAACCGGAACTGTGGAATGAGGATATCGGAGTGTGACCTTCGACGGAAACGGCCTATGGCGTCGCTGAACTTTTATCCGTCATGCCGGCAATTTCCTTGCGCGATTGCACCACCTGATCCACGAGGCCGTATTCCTTCGCCTCCTCGGCGGACATGAAACGGTCGCGGTCCGTGTCGTGGGCGATGTCCTCGACCTTGCGGTTGCAATGTTTGGCGAGGATTTCGTTGAGCCGATCCTTCAACCGCAAAATTTCCTTCGCCTGAATGCTGATGTCGGTGGCTTGGCCCTGCACGCCGCCCCACGGCTGATGGATCATGATGCGTGCGTTGGGCAGGGCGTAGCGTTTGCCTTTTGTGCCCGCCGCCAGCAGCACCGCGCCCATGCTCGCCGCCTGGCCGATGCAATACGTGTTCACGTCGCACGTCAGAAACTGGATCGTATCGTAAATCGCCAGCCCGGCCGTGACGCTGCCGCCCGGCGAATTGATGTAGAGGGAAATGTCCTTCTTCGCGTCGGACATCTGGAGGAAAAGCAATTGCGCGATGATGATGTTGGACACATTGTCATCCACCGGCGTGCCAATGAAAATGATGCGGTCCACCAGCAATCGCGAGTAAATGTCCCAGGTCCGTTCGCCGCGACCGGTCTGTTCAACCACAATCGGGACCAGAAAATTCTTGGTGTCTTTCATTCCCAATGCTTACTCCATCTGCCCGGCAAGGTAAAGCCGCGAAGTTTCAACCACGGATTTCGGGAAGAAATGAATCGTCCTCGATTTTTTGGTTTTCGATTACGAGAGCGAGAACGACGACGAGGAGGATTTGAACTTCGACCAAACCAACCGGAACGCACTTGCAAACTCCTGCGGCTTCTCTGCCACCCAACGCGTCACTGCTTCCGGCGCAAACCAACCGCCTCGCTCGATTTCGTCGGCATTCAACTGAAACGGCCCTTCTGCCTTGCAGCGATAAACCCAGACAAATTCCTGGTCGGTTTCATTGCACGCTTCGATGCGCAGCACCCGCTCCGGCGTCCGCGTCACAGCCAATCCGATTTCCTCCCGCATCTCGCGCACCGCCGCCGCATCGTAATCTTCGCCCGAATCCACATGACCTGACGCCGACGAATCCCACTTACCCGGCTCGCGATCCTTCGTCATCGAGCGCTTCTGGAGAAACATCTCGCCGCGCGAATTGAACACCAGCACATGCACCGCGCGATGCCTCAGCCCCAGCCGATGCACTTCGCTGCGCGGCTTGCGATCAATCACCTCATCGCGCTCGTTGACAACGTCAAAAATTTCTTCGGTCATTTTGACTACTTCTTTTGATGAACGGGCTTTCCCAAATGGGTGATTCTAAAATCCAATTTGCCTAAATCCGTCCAGACACCCCGCGTTGATGTCAGTGGCGGAAAAAAGACAAATCGCAATTGCTCGTTTATTATACTGGAAAAGGATTCCAGTTGGCCGTTTAGCCCGAAACTGATATTTGCGAACCAGAAAGATTCGGGTTCGCGGCAGGTTGTTGAAAAATAACTCAATTTGCCGTCATCACTGAATTGAACGTGAACAAGTTCAGATTCACCATCCGAGGTGGTTCTCGCCACGCTTAAAATTAAACCGTTAGGCCAGAAGGAATATTTAATTTTATCCTCCTTCTTATGTTGGCTGGATATTTCAGCCTTACCCCAACCCTCGCCATAAGTTTTTAAATCCGGACTGGTCAGAAGGTCGGCAAATTCATTCAAATCCGCCGTCATTTGCTTCGAGAAATTTTCAAAACAAAGAACCATGTCTGTGCCCATGGAAGCGGTGATGATTTCGCCCCCGTTGACAGCGTAATTTGTGGATTGAAGTTGGCTGATCAGGTGCGCTTCAAAGAACGCAAGTTCGTTTGTGCCAACTGCCGAACGCAAAATATCAGCACTTCGCTTCAATCCGTCTTGTTTCTGTGGGCTGTCCGGCCACGCTGGGCGAGGCATGCTTTTTGCCAATGCCCAAATATCAAAATTGGTCGGAAATTGATTATAACTTACATTTGTAGCTATGTATTGTTGCGCCTTGACTGGAATTTGAGGCCACTTCAACTTTTCAAGAATTGAAGTCCAAGCGTTGGTCGGAATTTGAGCCGGATTCTCCTTTTCCAAAATAGACACCATTTCTTTCGCCGGAATGTGAGTCCAGTCCACCTTGTTGAAATCGTTTGTTTGAGCCAAAACGCGATTTATATGGGTTGCCAAAAGAAAAGCGAAAATAGCCAATCCGATTTTTTTAAGATTCTTTTTCATATCGTATAAAATTTCAGAAATTCACTTCGCTGTTTTGTTGCCATTTTCTGTAGTCAGAATTTTCGTCAGTGCCACGAATTGTTCCAAACTCAATTTCTCCGCGCGTTCCTGCGGCGAGATTTTTAATTCTGCGAATGCAGCTTCCAGTTTTTCTTTCGGCCAATCTTCGCGCAACAACTTCAGCATCATCTTCCGCCGCTGCGAAAACGCGCGCTTCACGATTTTCACGAACGCTTCCCGATGCGCGTCCGCCAAAAGCGGTTTGGCCCGCCGCACGAGGACAACGCACGCCGAATCTACCTCCGGCTCAGGGAAAAAACAGCTTGCCGGAATCTTGAATCCCGAAGGCTTTCGGGACTCGTAGTCGAGCTGGATCAGCAACGTGAGCACGCCGTAATCCGCGTCACCTGCCCTGGCCATGAGCCGCTTTGCCACCTCCAACTGCAGCGTCGCGACCATTCGTTCCGGACGTTTGGGCGATTGCGCCAGTTCCACCAATATCGGTGACGCCACGGAATACGGCAGGTTCGACACGAGCTTCCAATCGCTCCAATCGCGCGTTTCGCGTTTGAGAAATTCCAACGCGTCGTCGTGAAGCAGTTCGGATTTCGGATTTCGGATTTCGGATTTCGGATTGAATCGTTCCTGTAAAAACTCCACGAGCCGCCCGTCCTTCTCAATCGCCAGCACTTCACCGGCGTTTTTCAAAAGTAATTCCGTCAGCGGTCCAAGTCCCGGCCCAATTTCCAACACCTTGTCCTTCTTCGTCAGTTCCGCCGCCTCAACGATGCGCCGCAATTGATTGCCGTCGTGCAGAAAATTTTGTCCGAGGGATTTTGTGAGTTGAATTCCCCGTCGCTTCAGCACCTCGCGCATTTCTGTCAGTTTCATTGTTGAATCGTTGAATGGTTGAATCGTGAACCGATTTAACAATTCAACCGTTTAACCATTTAGCACTGTTGCCAGTTCGTTCACGGCTTTTGCCAGTTGATCTTTGGAAATCGTCAGTGGCGGCGTGAAGCCGATCACATTCGAGTGTTCGCCTTCCGGCAACAAAATAAAGCCTCGCCGCAACATCGCCTTGATGTCGTGCGTCACTTCGTCGGTGGCAGGTTCGCCATCGGGCAATTGCAATTCGACACCGGCCATCAGACCCAAACCGCGCACCTGAAATTGCGATTTGCGATTTGCGATTTGCGATTGGAGCAGCGAGAGCAAAAAATTCCCAAGCTCAGCACTTCGCTCGACAAGTCTAAGCCGCCGAATCTCGGTAATTTGCGCCAACGCCATTGCGCAGCCGACCGGATGGCCGAGGAACGTGCTGGTGTGAATCGCTTCGCCACACGACGGCGGCCACGCGGCGTCCATCAAATCGGCGCGACCGACGCACGCCGAAAGCGGGAATCCGCCGGTGAGCGCTTTGCCGAGACAAATAATGTCGGGCACGACTCCGCTGTGCTCGCACGCAAACCATTTTCCTGTACGGCCAAACCCGGTATAAATTTCATCGAGGATCAACAACACGTCGTGCTCGTCGCAGAGTCGTCTTAGCATGGGCAGAAATTCCGGCGGTGGAATGTTGATACCGCCGCGCCCTTGAATCGGCTCGACCAAAATCGCACCGATTTTCTCATGGCGGAGAATTTGGCGGATGCGGGCTTCGAACTTTTCGAGGCCGGGCGCGCTGTCCCCAGCGCGCCGCGCCCTACCAATTGGAAACGGTACAAAATGCCCAAACTCGCCGAGCTGCGAACGGAAAGGTCCGCGAAAGAAATCGCGGTGCGTGGCGTTGAGCGCGCCGTAGCCGAGTCCGTGATACGCGCCTTCAAACGCAATGACGCCGCGTTTGCCTGTGGCGAGGATCGCAGTCTTGAGGGCGGATTCGACCGCCTCGAAACCGGAATTGGAAAAAATGACCTTTCCCCATTTCCGCTTTTCACTTTTCACTTTCAACTTTGTTTTTGTCCATCGTTCAAACGTGATCCGGCTCAATTCACGCGCCAGCTTTGCCTTGAGTGCGTGCGGATGCACATCGCCCATTGAATGGAGCAATTTCTCCATTTGCTTCTGACCGGCTTTGACAACGCGCGGATTTGCGTGGCCCGCCGCCGCGACGCCAAATGCCGCCGTGAGGTCGAGATATTTTTTGCCGTCGGCATCCCAAACGTGAACGCCTTTTGCGCGTTCCCAAACAATCGGCCACGAACCATCGGAGGCGATGAAAGTGACGTTACGTGACTCAAAGTCACGAAGCTGCTGCAGAATGGATTTGGTCTTCGCCACAAATTTACGATTTTCGATTTACGATTTACGCGCCATTGGTTTTCCAATCGTAAATCGCAAATCGCAATTCGCAAACCCCTAAACTCCCCGTTGTTCCGGCGGCCAGATGATTTTGTGCAACTGCGCCTGAAAGCGCACCGGCAACGCGTCGGCGATGATTCGTTCGGCGAGTTGCCGGCGAGAAATGGGCGTCTGGCCAGGTGGAGCTTTTTTCAGCGATTTGTCCTGCTGTTCCGGCGCGAGCGGTTGCACCCAGGAAAAGAGCAGCGGACAGATCGCATCGAGTTTGTGCGCCGCGATTTGCTGCTTCGCCCATTCGTAATCCGCGACTGTGCCGATGACGAATTTGATTTCGTCGGTTGCCTTGAGGTGATTAATGTTTTCCCAACGGTTGCGTTCCACCTCACCGCTGCTGGGGCATTTCAAATCCATGATACGCCGGACGCGCGGATCAACCGGTGAAATGTCGTGCGCGCCGCTGGTTTCAAGCAGCACGGTGAAACCGTCATCGCAAAGCTGCTTCATCAGTGGCAGGGAATTTTTCTGGAGCAATGGTTCGCCACCGGTCAATTCAAATAAAGGCAATTTGAAATTTCGGATTTCGGATTTCGGATTTGAAAATGGCAAGGCAAGGCGTTTCACTTCGACCAAAATTTCTGCGAGCAACATTTTTTTGCCCTTGGTGAACGCATACGCCGTGTCGCAATACGAACAGCGCAAATCGCATGCGGTGAGCCGGACGAAAACGCACGGCAGCCCGGCGAAGGTGCTTTCGCCCTGCAAGCTCAAATAGATTTCGTTGACAACCAGCGTGTCGGACATCGCGGCAACAATGTACCCGTGGACCACGGTTTAGTGAACAAAGAACGGCGGGCTTGCCCGGCGGGCTGGAGTTGCCTTTCCGCTGCTGCACCGTTTAGGCTGTGTGCCACGTACATGATGAATGGACAACTCCCAGATGCCGAACTTGTCCGCCGCGCCAAAGCGGGCGACCTCGCCGCGTTTGAGGAATTGACTACGCGCTACGAGCGGCGGGTTTACACGCTGGCATTGTGGATTGTCCGGCACGACCAGGACGCGGAGGACGTCACGCAGCAAACTTTCCTGAGCGCCATGGAAAATCTCGCCGGTTTCCGGGAAGAAGCCGGCTTCGCAACATGGCTGAACCGCATCGCCGCACACGCGGCGCTCAAGATCATCCGCAAGCGCAAAGGACTCGACACCGTTTCGCTCGAAGAGGCCACTGAACCGAGGGAGAACGGCGAATCCATCCCGCACCCTGAATTCATCGCGGATTGGCGGCAGTCGCCGGAACAACTCGTGCAACAGAACGAAACGCGCCGTTTTCTCGACGATGCGCTGGCGCAACTGGACGAGAAGCACCGCCTGGTCTTCCTGCTGCGCGACGTGGAAGGTTTGTCAGTGAAGGAAACCGCCGAGGCGCTGGGGTTGAGCGAAGCCAATGTCAAAGTCCGTCTGCTGCGGGCGCGGCTGCAATTGCGCGAGTTGCTGACCCATGTCTTCGGCGACACGGCGCGCCGGGTGGCGCCGGGTCATCGTCACGAATGAATTTGTAACTTTTTCAACACCTGCGGCTCAAAGTTGAAAGAACGGATTTATGAAGTGCGAAGAAATGCTGGCATTGCTGAACGAATACGTGGATGGCACGATTGACCCGGCCATCTGCAAGGAATTCGAGCGGCACATGGCGGGCTGCAACCCGTGCCAGATTGTCGTGGACAACATCCGCAAGACCATCACGCTTTACAAGAACGGCCAGCCTTACGAATTGCCGGCCAAATGTCGCGATCGTCTGCACGCCGCATTGCGCCGGCGCTGGAAAGAAACGCATCACCATTGAATCAGTTGTAACCTTTTCGCACCTCGCGGCTCAGTCCTGTCAGAGCATTATGATTTTACGACTCATCATTGGCGCAGTGGTTGGCGGCGGACTCGGGTTTGCTTACTTCAAGTTCGTCGGCTGCTCGACCGGCGCATGCCCGCTGACCAGCAATCCGTTTGTCAGCACGATTTACGGCTCAGCCGTGGGCGCGTTGCTCGCGAGCAGTATTCACTGAACCAAAACCGAAACTCAAAACTTATGGAAATCATCATTCGCAGATTTGCCGGTTCGTTCATTCTGGGCAGTTTGTTACTGGCGCATTACCACAGTCGCTACTGGCTCTGGGTCACAGCGTTTGTCGGCTTCAACCTGCTGCAATCATCCTTTACGAACTTCTGTCCGCTGGAAATAATCCTCAAGAAGCTCGGCGTCGGCGGCAGTTGTTGTTCGACGGAGAAGTCCGGGAACTCCTGCTGCTCGACAAAGTAACGGCGAAACACCCCATCTGAGGGATGCGCGCTGGCGGCGGACAGTGGATTGCCGCTCCGCCTTGGATCGGTTGACTGGGAAAGGCAACTCATGAATGGAAAACTTCAATTCACGTCCCGACTGTTGCTGGCTTTTTCACTTGGCATCGTCGGTTGCGGCCATAAAGGCGACCGCGCTGAAGATCGGCCACTGCCCGCCGTGAACGTGCGCGTGCAAACCGTCGAGAGCAAAACCCGCGTGGCCACCGAAGATGTCGTAGGCACGGTGCCGCGCCAAATTGCACTCCGTCATTGAGGCGAAAGTCAGCGGCAAGATCGACCAGATGCTTGTCGTGCCCGGCCAAAACGTGAAGACACGGCGAGCTGCTGGTGCAGCTCGATGCTCGTGAAGTCCAGGCGCAGCTCGACCAGGCGCTCGCCGTGCGTCAGCAGGCGGAGAGCGACTTGAAACGCGCCACCGACCTGTTGTTCAGCAAAAAATCCTTTCGCAATCCGAATACGACACCGCGCAATCGAAGTTTCGCGTGGCCGATGCGGCGGTGAAGGAGGCGGAAACCATGCTTGGCTACACCAAAGTCACCGCGCCGTTCGACGGCGTCATCACCCGCAAATATGTGCGACGTGGGCGACCTCGCCTCGCCGGGCAAGCCGCTGCTGGAAATGGAGGACGCCCGAGTTGCGGCTCGAAGCCGACGTGCCCGAAGCGGTCATCGGCCATCTCGCCCTCGGCGACAAACTGGCCGTCCGTGTGTCCGGCGCTGACGAAACGAACTCAATGGCGTCATCAGCGAAATCGCGCCTTCCGCCGATCCAAACAGCCGCACCTTTCTCGTCAAGCTCGATTTGCCGAATGCGCCGGACTTGCGGGCCGGCCAGTTCGGTCGCGCGGCCATGCCGGTTGGCGAAACGTCGGCGTTGCGCGTGCCCGACTTCCGCCGTGGTTCAACGCGGACAGATGGAAATGGTCTTCGTCGTCGGCGGACGGACAGCGCGCAATTTCGCCTCGTCAAAACCGGCAAACGAATCGGCGACGAAGTGGAAATGGTTTCCGGTGTTGAGGCCGGGGAAAAGATTGTGGGCAGAAGGTGCGGCGGATCTGTTGGATGGCCAACCCCTGACCATCAAGCCATGAAAGCCGATTCCGGGAGAACCAACGGGCGAATCGCTCGGCCTCGCCGGCGAGTCGCGCGGACGTTCATCAATTCCAAACTCACGCCGCTCGTCATCATCGCGTCCGTTCTGCTCGGCGTGTTCGCCGTGGTGATGCTGCCGCGCGAGGAAGAGCCGCAGATCAAAGTGCCGATGGTGGACGTGCATGGTCGCGATGCCCGGCTTCAGCGCAAAGGAAGTCGAGGAGCGCGCCACGCGTCCGATGGAAAAACTGCTCTGGGAAATTCCCGGCGTCGAATACATCTACTCCACTTCGAGCCCCGGCGAGAGCCTCGTCATCGTGCGGTTCAAGGTCGGCGAGGACATGGAACGCAGCCTCGTGAAGCTGAACCAGAAGTTGCAGCCGAATTTCGACCGCATCCCGCACGGCGTTTCCACGCCGCTCATCAAGCCAAGTCCATTGACGACGTGCCGATTCTGGCGCTCACGTTTCACAGCGCGCGCTACGACCATCTCACACTCCGCCGGCTCGTCGCGCAGGTGGACGACGCCGTGAAACAGGTGCCGCTCGTCGCCGAAACCACACTCATCGGCGGCGCGCAGCGCCAGGTGCGCGTGCTGCTCGACCCGGCCAAGCTCGCTTCGCGCAATCTCAGCCCGGCCGGCCTCGTCCCGATGCTGCTGCAGGCGAACAAACAATTCGCCGCCGGCGGCTTGACCAGCGAAAACAAGGAAGTCGTCATCGAAACCGGCGCGTTTTTGCAAAGCGCCGAGGATGTGGGCAACGTGGTGGTCGGCGTGTTCGGCGGCAAGCCGGTTTACCTGCGCGAAGTCGCGGAAATCATGGATGGCGCGGAAGAGCCGAGCCAGTATGTGTTGTTTGGAACCGGACGCGGCTCAAGGCGAAGAACCCGCCGTCACGCTGAGCCATCGCCAAACGGCCCGGCGCGAATGCGATTTCCGTCGCCGACAAAGTGCTGAAAAAGGTCGAAACACTTAAGGGCCGCGTGATTCCCGACCGACGTGACGGTTTCCATCACGCGGCACTACGGCGAGACCGCCGCGGAGAAATCCAACGAACTGCTCTGGCACATGCTCATCGCAGTGGTCGGCGTCTCATTGCTGATCCTGCTCACGCTCGGGCTGGCGCGAATCGGTCATCGTGGCCATCGCCATTCCCGCGACGCTCGCGCTCACGCTGCTGGTGTTTTATCTCCACGGCTTCACGCTCAACCGCATCACGCTTTTCGCGCTGATCTTCTCCATCGGCATTCTCGTGGACGATGCCATCGTCGTCGTCGAGAACATCGTCCGCCACTTTCATCTGCCGTCAGAACAAAGGGCCGCAGCTGGTCGACATCGCCGTGGAAGCCGTGAACGAAGTCGGCAACCCGACCATCCTCGCCACGTTCGCCGTGATCGCGGCGGTGCTGCCGATGGCGTTTGTCGGCGGATTGATGGGGCCATACATGCGGCCGATTCCCATCGGTTCGAGCGCGGCGATGTTCTGGTCGTTGCTCATCGCGTTCATCGTCACGCCGTGGGCGAGCATGCGAATTCTCGCTGAGTGGAATATTCGCTGCGTCGTGACGGACGCGGCGACTGCTTCCCAAGCCTGATGAAGATGGCTGCGGTCCACGACCGCACTCGGCGCATCCTGAGGATTTTTTCACGAAGTTTTACCGCCGGATGATGGGACCGCTCATCGCCCGCGCGAAGTGGCGTTTGATTTTTCTCGCGAGCATCGTGGGTCTGCTGCTTGTGGCGATGGCGACCGTCGCCATCGGCTGGGTAAAAGTGAAGATGCTGCCGTTCGACAACAAGAGCGAGTTCCAGATCATCCTTAACATGCCGGAGGGCAGCGCGCTCGAACGCACCGCGCAAGCCGCTCGTGAAATCGCCGCCGCCGTCCGCACTGAACCTGAGGTGACAGATTATCAGATTTACGCCGGCGTGTCGTCGCCGTTCAACTTCAACGGCCTTGTGCGTCACTACTTCATGCGGCACGGCGCAAACGTGGCAGACATTCAAGTCAACCTCGTGCGGAAAGGTGAGCGCAAGGCGCAGAGCCACGACATCGCCAAACGCGTCCGCCCGCGCGTGGCGGAAATCGCCGCGAAATTTGGCGCGCGTGTCGCCGTGGCGGAAGTGCCGCCCGGTCCGCCGGTGTTGCAAACATTGGTCGCCGAAGTTTATGGACCGGACGAGGAGAGCCGGCACGCGCTGGCACAAAGGGTGATAGATATTTTCCATGGCACGCCCGGCGTCGTGGATACGGATTGGTATATCGAGGCTGACCAGCCGAAAGTACGGTTCGTCATTGACAAGGAAAAGGCCGCGCTCCACGGCATCAGCGCGGAGACGATTTCGGAGACCTTGCGCATCGCCGTCGGCGGCGAATCGGTGGATTTGCTGCATGTGCCGCGTGAGAAAGAAGACGTAAACATCGTCCTGCAACTGCCGCTCGCCAGCCGCACCAGCCCGGAGGAATTACTGGCGTTGCGTGTGCGTTCCGGTGACGCCAACGCGCTGCCTGAACCGGGTTCGACGACGGGTGTTCCGCCGCTAATTCCGTTGCGCGAACTCGTGACCATCGAGCACACGATCACCGACAAGAGCATCTATCACAAAAATCTCATGCCGGTGACTTACGTCATCGGCGACGTGGCGGGCGTGATTGAAAGTCCGGTCTATGCGATTCAGAAGATGAACAAGGCATTGCAAAACTGGACACGAAGGATTCTGCGGTAGAAACCGACCCGAAGACTGTCTAAAATCCGAAATCGAAATCGAAACCAAATTTACAACGCCGTCCAGCCGTTCACCGACAACGCCCCTGCCATCAAGTGGGATGGCGAATGGCACATCACCATCGAAGTCTTCCGTGATCTCGGCACGGCGTTTGCCGCGTGTCTCGTGTTGATCTACGTGCTAATGGTCGGTTGGTTCCGCTCGTTCCTCACACCGCTCATCGTGATGGCAGCGATTCCCTTCTCGCTGATCGGCATTTTGCCGGCGCACGGTGCGTTGGGCGCATTTTTCACAGCGACCTCGATGATCGGTTTCATGGCCGGCGCAGGCATCGTGGTGCGCAATTCAATCATCCTCGTCGATTTCATCGAACAACGCTTGCGCGAGGGCATGCCGTTGGCCGAAGCCGTGGTGGACGCGGGAGCGGTGCGGTTTCGTCCGATGCTGCTGACAGCATTGGCTGTGGTGGTGGGCGCAAGTGTGATTCTGGCCGACCCGATTTTCCAAGGCTTGGCGATTTCGCTCATGGCCGGAGAAATTGCATCGCTGCTCATCAGCCGCATGGCCGTGCCGGTGCTTTATTTCCTGGTTTTCTCTCCTCGTGCGAAGGGACGCCTCGTCCCGAGCGACGTGATCGCTGCTTAGAATCCAACCGCGCACAGCTTGGTGCGGTGTGACTTACTGCCGTCGCTTATTTGTCCCGTGCGCTGTGGCAGCCACAATCGGACCCGCACCCGCAATCCTCGTGGGAAGAAGACTTGGCTGCGTTTTCCGTGTGTTGCTTCAAGCCTTCCGCGTGTTCCTGATCGAACAGCACGGTGTCTTTTCCCATCACGAGGCAGGTCAGAAATAATCCGAAGAAAACAGCGCCGGCTGGCAATACAGTGTAAAGCGAGGCGGTGCCGCCCACGTTGATAACGCCCGTCGCGCACAAGACGCCCACCCCCAGGCAGACAACCGACAGGACCAAATATAATTTTGTCAATTTCGACATAGAAAAACTTTTTTGCAAAGCTGACGCTCAACCCCCAAGAGTTGAACGCCAAGCGTGATGCTGCAATCTGGCACAAGACAGCGGAATTGCCAGAAACCATTTGAAATGAGACGTTCGCACCCCTCAAGCGGCCCGAATCGGTTTCCAATACTGCGGGCGCGCACATCTCCGAACGCGCGATGAGAAACCGATGATCGCTTACCGTTGCCTCTCCGCCGTCTGGATCACGTTCTGACCGATGGCGCGTTCAAACCGAGCGCGGGCGGCGTCATAATCGTGCAGCGCCTGCACCTGTGTGCTGCGCGCCTGCGTGAGTGAATTCTCGGCATCAAGCACGTCGAGTTGCGTGCCGGTGCCGGCGTCGGCGCGGGCTTTGGCTTCGCGCAGGGATTCCTCGGCCTCGGCCTGCACGGTTTTTTGCGATTCCAAAACTTCCTGCGCTTCGAGAAAATCGGAGTAGGTGGTGCGCACTTCCAGTTCAATGTTGCGCGCCTCTTCGTCCACGGCGGTTTTGGATTTGGCGTAAAGCGCCTTGGCCTGGATGACTTTGCCGCGTGTCAACATCCCGTCAAAAATGGCCCAGCTCACCTGCGCACCGGCGTTCCAGCCATTGATGTCGTGCGTGAGATCAACGGGCGGCGAGAATTGCGCGTTGAACCAGTTGTAGCCGGCGAAGACCTGAAGGCTCGGTTTGTAGCCGGACGAGGCGTCGGTGATGTTAAGCCGCTGCAAATCCTCTGTGTTGCGCAACGCGGCCAGTTCGGGGCGCCTGGCCAGCGCCTGTTGCAGCGCGTCGGGCAAATTGATTTGATACGGCGCCGCGTCGAGCGAGTCGGTCAGGATCAACGGAATATTGTTCCAAACTTCGCGCGGCAGATTGTAGCCGAGCAGATTCGACAGATTGTTTTTCGCGATGCGGTAATTGTTCTGCGCCTGAATCAAGGGCGGACGCGCGTTGGCGACGGAAACTTTGGCGCGCAGCACGTTGAAATGCGGCACGGTGCCCGCATCGTAACGGCGCTGCTGATCTTCCAGCTCTTTTTGCAACAGATTGACGGAAGCCTCGTTGACAATGATTTGTTGCGCCGCGAGCAGGATGTCGTAATACGCCAGCCGCACGGCCAGCAATGTGTCCGCCAGCGTGGCCTGATACTGGGCCAGCGCCTGCTGCTTCGTGACCTTGGCCGCGCGCACCGCCGCCATGAGCTTGCCGCCCTGGTAAATGGACTGAACAATCTGCACCCCTGCATTCCAGTTTTGGTTCGGCGTGCTGGGAGCGCCGGGAAAATTCTCAATTGAATTCCGGTCGGTGTCCTTGTATTGGCCGCTCGCCACCAATTGCGGCAGCGCAACCGCTCGCGTTTCCACCACCACCCCATAGGACGCTTCAAGATCGTTTTTGGCCTTGAGAATCGTGGCGTTTTGCTGCAGCGCGAGGTTAAGGCAATCGATGAGCGACAAGGGCCGGGTGAGCCACGTCGGGCAGATTGGTGTTCGTATTTTGCGCGAGGGTGATTCCGGCAAAACTTGCGAGCACCAACGCGCCGTAAAGCAATTTCTTCATACGACCGGAGCTTACCAGTTTTAACGGGCCCGACGCAAACTTGCAAATTTCCCCAACTCTGATTCATTCCCCGGAATGCGATCGCGAACAAGCACGACGTTGGGCGGCGGACTGGCGCTGGCCGCGATCTTCATCGCGGGTTGTTCTTCAAATTCTTCAAACGTGTTCCAAGGTTACGTCGAAGGCGAATACGTTTACGTCGCGTCGCCGCTCGGCGGAGCGCTCACCAACCTCGCCGTGGCGCGCGGCGACGAAGTCAAGGCGGGACAACTGCTGTTCGAGCTGGAGCGCGAGTCTGAAGCCGCCGCAATGCGCCAGGCCGGGAGACGTTGTCCAGGCACAGGCACAATTGGAGAATCTCACCAAAGGCAAACGGCCCAGTGAGATTGCTTCGCTCGAAGCGCAGCTTTCGGGCGCGAAAGCGAACCTCGTTCTTTCCGAAGCTGAATACCTCCGCCGCAAGCAACTGCGCGAAAGTGGCAAAGAAGTCATCTCTGCCGAGGAACTCGACCAGGCCGGTTCGCGGCGTGACGCCGATCAGGCACAAGTCGCTCAACTCGCCGCCGATCTCGAAACCGCGAAACTCGGCGCGCGCGAGGACGAAATACGCGCCGCACAGGCCGACGTCGAAGTTCAATCGGCTGCTCTGGCAAGGCGCGTTGGTCGTTCGACCAAAAACAACAATTTGCGCCGACAGACGCACGCGTTCACGACACGCTGTATCGCCAGGGTGAATGGGTCGCAGCAGGAAATCCAGTTGTCGAACTGTTGCCGCCGGCCAACATCAAGGTTCGTTTCTTCGTTCCACAGGCAGCGCTGCCGCGAATCAAACCCGGCCAGACTGTCAGCGTGACTTTTGACGGCGGCCAGCGCGCGTATTCGGCGACGGTCAATTACATTTCCACGCAGGCCGAGTTCACGCCGCCGGTGATTTACAGTCAGGAGAACCGCTCCAAATTGGTCTTCATGATCGAGGCGAAATTTTCTCCGGCGGACGCGGCGGACCTTCGCCCCGGCCAGCCGGTGGACGTGCAAGTCAATTTCTGATTATGAGCGCGAACGACCTCGTGATTGACGTACAGGGCATCACGAAGCGGTTCGGTAACCGCACGGTCGTGAACAACATTCCCATGCAGGTGCGGCGCGGTGAAATTTACGGATTCCTCGGCCCGAACGGCAGCGGTAAAACGACTTTTTTGCGCATGCTCTGTGGTCTGCTCAAACCCGACGGCGGGAGCGGGCGTTGTTTGGGCTTCGACATTCGCGGCGAATCCGGCGAGATCAAGAAGCACATCGGGTACATGACGCAGCGGTTCAGTTTCTACGAAGATTTGACCATCGAGGAAAACCTGGATTTCATCGCGCGCATTTACGGTGTGTCGGAACGTCCGTCGGCTGTTGAAAAAAGTCTGGAACGTCTCGGCATGACCGAGCGCCGCCGCCAGCTTGCCGGTGAATTGTCCGGCGGCTGGAAACAGCGGCTGGCGCTGGCCGCGTGCCTGATTCACGAGCCGCAACTGCTTTTGCTCGATGAACCGACGGCGGGCGTGGACCCGAAGGCGCGCCGCGATTTTTGGGAGGAAATTCATAAACTCGCCGCCGACGGCCTGACCGCGCTCGTCACGACGCATTACATGGATGAAGCCGAGCGCTGTCATCGGCTCGCTTACATCGCTTACGGAAATCTGCTCGCCAGCGGCAGCGTCGAGGAGGTCGTGAAGGCCGGCGGTCTGACCACGTGGGAAGTCACCGGACCGGATTTGCCTGCGTTGGCCGAAAAAATCCGTGGCAAACCCGGGGTCGAACAGGTCGTCGCGTTCGGTTCGATTCTGCACGTCAGCGGGCGCGATGCGGAAAAGTTGCGCGCCAGCGTCAGCCCGTGGATGACCGGCGCGTATCGCTGGGAGAAAATTGAATCGGGCTTGGAGGACGTGTTCATCAGCCTGATGGAAACCGCGAAGGACAATTTCTCATGAAGCGGTTTGCATTTAACTGGCGGCGGTTCTGGGCGGTCGTGGTGAAGGAATTCATCCAGATGCGGCGCGACCGGCTGACGTTCGGCATGATGGTCGGCATTCCGATGATCCAATTGATTTTATTCGGCTACGCCATCAATTCCGATCCGAAACATCTGCCCACGGCGGTTTATGCCGCCGACAACAGCGTCTTCTCGCGCACAATCGTCTGGGGTTTGCGCAACAGCAGCTACTTTGACATCACCCACGAAGCGAAGAACGAGACGGACATCCAAAAATTGCTCGCGCGGGGCGAAGTGCAGTTCACCGTGGAAATTCCCGTGGATTTTTCACGCAAACTGGTGCGCGGCGAAAAACCGGATTTGCTGCTCGAAGCCGACGCCACCGACCCATCTGCCGTTGGTTACGCCATCGCCGCCATCAATCTCCTGACAACGACCGTCTTGGATCGTGATCTCACCGGGCCGCTGGCGAAATTGCGCGGCGCGTCCCCGCCGTTCAACCTCGTCACGCACCAGCATTACAACCCGGAAAACATCACACAATACAACATCGTGCCGGGGCTCATGGGCGTGATGCTGACAATGACGATGATCATCATCACCGGGCTGGCCATCACGCGCGAGCGCGAGCGCGGCACGATGGAAAACCTGCTCTCCACGCCGGTGCATCCGGGCGAGGTCATCATCGGCAAAATCGTGCCCTACATCCTTGTCGGCTATGTTCAGGTGTTCCTGATTCTGCTGGCGGCAAAATTTCTGTTCAACGTGCCCATCGTCGGCAGCGTGCTGCTGCTGGTGGCGCTGACATTTCTGTTTATCGTGGCGAACCTCGCGGTGGGCATCACCTTTTCGACCATCGCCAAGAACCAGTTGCAGGCGGTGCAGATGGCGTTTTTCTTTTTCCTGCCGTCGTTGCTGCTCTCCGGCTACATGTTTCCGTTCCGGGGGATGCCGGGCTGGGCGCAGGACATCGGCGAGGTTTTGCCGCTGACGCATTTTTTGCGCATCGTGCGCGGCATTTTGTTGAAAGGAAACGGACTGATTGAAGTTGCGCCCGAACTTTGGCCAATTGCGCTGTTTCTGTTTGTGATGCTCGCCATTGGCATCAAACGCTACCGGCAAACGCTGGATTAACGGCAAGTTTTTTACGTTACAAACGGATGCAGATTTAGGTTGTCAGCCCGCAAAAGCGGCATTAAGTTTTCGGCACACAAATGATTCGTATCGCAAGTATGTCGGAAGAAGTTAAAGCCCCGTTCCCTGCGAGTGATTTGCTGAAGAATTCTTCGCTCTATCGCGAGTTCCAGATGGAGCGTGAAGAAATTCTCAAGCACAAGTGGATCGAATCGGAGAAAGCGGGACATGATATCGGATTTGAGCGGGCGTTGACGGACTGGATCATCAAGCACCGCTCCAAGTGGCGCAAAGCCCGTCAAGGCTCCAGCCACTGATTTTGATCATAAACGCCTCCTTTAAGACGGCCCGGCGAGGCCGCCAAGGACGCAAATGCAAACGACCACACTGAAAGCGAACAAATTCCGCGCCGCGGGATGGGTTCGCTCTTTTTATGCCTGAATCCACTCTCATCCTCAACGCCGCGGCCATCCAACGCGCCCTAACCCGCATCGCCCATGAAATCGCGGAACGCAACGCCGACACCGAGGTCGTGCTGGTTGGCATCCAACTCGGCGGAGTGCCCCTGGCCCAACGCATCAGCGCCATCCTCGCCGACATCTGGAAACATCCCGTGCCCACCGGCAACCTCGATGTGAGCATGCACCGCGACGACCTCGACCAACGGGTCGCGCCGAAAATTCATCCCACGGTCATTCCATTTGATGTCACCGAGCGCACGGTTGTGCTGGTGGATGACGTGCTGTTCAGCGGGCGTACCATCCGCGCCGCGATGGACATGCTCAACGATTTTGGCCGCCCCAAGCGCATTCAACTTGCAGTGTTGATTGATCGCGGCCACCGCGAGTTACCCATCAAGGCGGATTTTGTCGGTAAAAATGTGCCCACCGCGCTCTCTGAAAAAGTCCACGTGCGATTGGGCGAAGCCGGAACCGAAGACGAAGTCACCCTCGAAAAATCATGAGCTGGAACCGCAAACATCTGCTCGACATCGAATCGCTAACGGCGGACGAAATCCTGACCGTGCTCGACACCGCGCGCGCCTTCAAAGCCGTCGGCGAACGCGCGATAAAAAAAGTGCCCGCTTTACGCGGCAAAACCGTCGTCAATCTCTTCATCGAACCGTCCACGCGCACGCGGACCAGTTTCGAGTTGTCCGAGCAGCGTCTTTCTGCCGACATCATCAACTTCACCGCCGAGGCGTCGTCGTTGAAGAAAGGCGAAACGCTCAAGGACACCGCGCGAAACCTCGAAGCGTTGAACGTGGATTTCATCGTCATTCGCCACAGCGCCGCAGGCGCGCCACAATTTCTTTCCCGTGTGCTCAACGCGCACGTCATCAATGCCGGTGACGGCGCGCACGAACATCCCACACAGGCATTGCTCGACGCATTTACGATTCGCGAGCGGAAAGGGCAAATTGCCGGGTTGAACGTAACGATTCTCGGCGACATCCTTTACAGTCGCGTGGCGCGCTCAGACGTTTGGGCGCTCACAAAACTCGGCGCGCATGTCACGCTTTGCGGTCCGTCCACGCTCGTGCCGCGCACGTTCGAGCAAATGGGTTGCCGTGTGACTCACAACGTGGAGGAAGCCATTCGCGACGCCGACATCATCAATCTTCTGCGCATTCAGCATGAGCGCCAGCGCAAGACGATGTTTCCCAGCATCAACGAATACACGACACTCTTCGGCCTGAACAAAGCCCGACTTGCGCGAATAAAACCCGACGCGCTGATCATGCATCCGGGCCCGGTGAATCGCGGCGTGGAAATTGACAGCGAGATTGCCGACAGCAGTCGCTCGCTGATTCTGGAGCAAGTCACAAATGGCCTTGCGGTCCGCATGGCTTCACTGTTCCTTGTCAACGGCGGCAAAGGCCCGCAGGAAGTGACGGGTAGTCGATCCCGAAACTGAGATCGGCGGATATCCTACGGTTTCAGGACAATTTTGCCCGCCAGCGCGCCGGATTTCTGAATCGTGCTTTCTTCCTGCAACCGATGGGCTGTGGCTGATTCCGACAGCGGCAGGACGCGGTCAATGCGCGCTTTCAATTTGCCTTCCGCCATCCAGCGATTGATGTCGTTGGCCGCAGCGCGCTGTTCGTCCGCTGCTGAATTAAACATAGCAAAGCCGAACAGCGAACAGCCTTTCACGTAAAACGGTCCGACCGGAAACGCGGGCTTTGCATCGCGTCCGGCCATCACAACCATCCGCCCACGCATCGAAAGCAGCGGCATCGTGCGTTCAAAATTCGGTTCGCGCAACGTTTCCCACCAGACATTTACTCCGTTCGGCGCAAAAGATTTGATGGCGGCATCCACGTCCTGTGTTTTGTAGTTGATCACGAGGTCTGCACCGAGGCTTTTGCACACGGCCACTTTTTGATCCGAACCGGCGGTGGTAATGACGCGCGCGCCGGTAATTTTCGCCATTTGCACAACTGCCGCGCCGACACCGCCCGTGCCGCCATTGACGAACAAAACTTCGCCTGCCTTCAGCTTCGTGTCGCGGAATAAGCCGAGATGCGCCGTGATGCCGACGAGCGACATGGCCACGATGTCCTCGTCACGCACGTTTGCGGGCGTGGGATTCAACCAGCATTCATCCACAGCGGCGAATTCCGCGAAAGTCCCCTGGCGACCGAATGAACCCTGATTCGACGCCCACACACGGTCGCCGCGTTTGAATTGTTTCACCTCCGCGCCGACTTCGACAACTGTGCCCGCGAGGTCGCGTCCAAGGATGAACGGGAACAACAGTTTCGCCTGGATCATTCCGCTGCGGACGTAGGTGTCAATCGGGTTCACGTCCGCGGCGACGACTTTGACGAGGCACTGCGTCGGACTGGGTTTGGGCGTGGGCAAATCGCCGTAGATGATCACTTCCGGCGGGCCGGTCTGGTTGATGTAGGCGGCTTTCATTTTGCTGTGCTGCTGCGAAGGATAACTTAAGCCGAAAAATCTTCGTGGCGACGAAAAACTTTTTCCTCGCTCAATCGTGTGCGATGCCGTCGGGCAGTACGTTGCGGTCTTCGGGCCGACGCGGAAAGTGCTGGGCCAGCAGTTCGCCAGCTTTGTGTACACCGTGAAGGATAGCTTGCGTGAATTCGGATTTTTTGAAGTGGCCGGACATTTCGGCGGCCAGGGATTGCCAGAACTCATCGCCGCAGCGTTTGTGAACGGCTTCGTCGCCAATCACCGCAAACTTGCGCGCGCGAGGCGCGACATAAATCAACACGCCGTTGCGGTGGTGTGTTTTGGTCATGCCGAGACGGACAAATGCCGCCTGGGCCGTGGCGACCGCGTCGTCATTTTTCTTGCGGCTGATGAAGACGCGAATTTCGCCGGAAGTTTTCTTCTCGGCCTCGCGGATCGCCGCGACGATGTCGTCGTGCCGGAGTTGTTTGAGAAATTCTTCCATGGCTACCAACTCCCTCCTGCGCCGCCGCCTCCAAAACTTCCGCCACCGCCGGAAAAACCACCACCACCGGAAAACCCCCCGCCGCCCCAACTGCCGCCACCCGACCAGCCTCCACTCGATCCGCTGCCGGTAATCAACCACCACGGCACACCGACCGATAACCTTCGACCAATGAGAATAATAACCACCAACACGAGCAGAATCGGGAATGCTAAACTTAAAAGTGAATTGACCGCTTGGTTTCGCACTCCGCCCTCTGCCGCCGTCCGCCCCGTGCCTTTGTATTCGCCCTTTGTTGCTGCAAGGATTGCGTTGACGCCCGCGCTCAGGCCGCCGTCGTAATCGCCAGCCTTGAAGTGCGGTTTGATTTCATTCTCGATGATGCGTTTGCAGAGCGCGTCGGGCAGCGCACCTTCGAGACCGTAGCCGACTTGCAGGAACATCTTGCGGTCTTGAATGAACACAAACAGCACCGCGCCATTGTCCTTGCCCTTTTGGCCGACCTTCCAGGATTGTGCCACCCGCACCGTGTAGTCCTCAATCGAGGAGTCGGACTGCATCTTCGGGAAGACGGCGACAAGAATCTGGCTGGAAGTCGCGCGCTCAAAATCCTCCAGCGTCTGGTTCAGTCTTGTGGCGGCCGCTGTTGAAACGACATTCGCGTAGTCGTTGAAATACCGTGCTGGCGCTGGCGGAATGACTTCGGCTGCCCCAGCCGTCAGGCACCAGGCTCCCAACAGGATTACGCAGAACTTTTTCACTCAATCACGGTTTTGTTGGCGCAGCAGCCGGGGCGGACTTGCCGAAATCAAATTGAACTTTGGGCGGCGTCTCAGCGCCTGCCGTTGCGGTGAAATAAGGCTTCTCTTTGAATCCGAACATGCCGGCATAAAAAACTGCGGGAAACGATTTGATAGTGGTGTTGTAGGCTTGCACGGCTTCGTTGAACCGTCCGCGCTCGACGCTGATCCGATTTTCCGTGCCTTCGAGTTGCGCCTGCAACTCCTGGAAATTGGCGGTGGCTTTCAAATCGGGATAACGCTCAACCACCACGAGCAATCGCGATAGCGCCGACGAAAGCGCGCCTTGGGCCTTTTCAAACTCGGCGAGTTTCGCCGGGTCGGTGGGCGCGCTGTTCGGATCAATTTTCATCTGGCCGACCGAGGCGCGGGCGGCGGTGATTTCCGTGAGCGTGGACTTCTCGAAGTTCGCCGCGCCCGAAACCGTCGCGACGAGATTCGGGACAAGATCGGCCCGACGTTGATAGACGTTCTGCACCTGCGCCCAGGCCGCATCCGCGGCTTGCGAGCGCTTGACGAGCTGGTTGTAGCTTCCTCCGGCAATCAACACCACCGCCAGAATGACGATGGCGAGTATTGCGAGTATCAAACATCCGATGGCAATTTTTTTCATAATTTCTCTGAATTGCCCGCAGACTAATGCGGCGGAGAAAACGACGCAATTACAATGCTGATTTGAGTTTATAGGCCGTGTCAGAAAACTCTCGAGACATTCGCACGGCAGCGGCGAGCCGTTTCAAGTATTCGTCACGCGAAATTTCTACTGCGCCCAACAGACGTGTGGCGGGTGTGATCATTTGGATATCGAACAAAGTAAATTTCCTTTTGCGCAAAATCCCTACCAGATGGCAAAGCGCGACTTTCGAGGCGTTGGTGGCGCGGTGGAACATGGATTCACCGGCGAAGAAACCGCCGATGCTCACGCCGTAAATGCCGCCGACGAGTTTCCCGTCGCGCCAGCATTCGACGCTGTGCGCATGGCCTTGCTTGTGCAGCCGCGTGTAGGCTTTAATGAATTCCGGCGTGATCCACGTGTCGCGCCGTCCGGGCGCGGGCGCGGCGCAGCCTTTCATGACCTGCCGGAAAGCGCGGTCAACCGTGATTTCAAACGGCTGCTTGCGAATGAATTTGGCGAGGCTTTGCGGAATGTGAAACTGGTCCAACTCAAAAATGGCTCGCGGATCGGGCGACCACCAAGTAATGGGATCAACCGTCCACGGAAAAATTCCGCAGCGGTAGGCCAGCAGCAATCGTGGCACGGAAAGATCGCCACCAATGGCGACCAATCCTTCCTTGTCCGCCATGCATGGGTCAGGAAAACGGAACCGTTTGTCGAGTAACGACAGCATGGATTGGACGGCCCTCAGCTTTCGTCGGTTTGCGGCGGATTCTCGACGCCGAGCGCGGTTAGTAAAGCGCTTTCAAAAAATCCCGCCGCTTCCATGGCAAGAACGTAGGGGGCGTTTTTCTGGTTGATCTCGGGCACTTCAAGTTCTTTCGGTTCGCCGAGGGCAAGCCAGCTTCCGATTCGCACATCGTTAAGCACTTGCAGCAACCACTCGACTTGCGGCGGCGTGAGTGTGAGTTCAAAGCCGCCTTTGGTTTCGCGGAAACGCCGCGGTTCGTCGAGCATTCCCACAAGCTGCCTCCGGTTTTCCCGACGCTGTTCGATAAGCGATTCTTCGAGCAAGCGCTGGTTTTCATCGTGGGCTTCGCCTTGCCCGAATTTGGTGAGACGATTGTGTGACGCCGGAACGAGCGGATAAAGTTGCACCACATCTGTCAGCAGTTGCTTTTCCCGTTGGCCGGCGTGAAAGACGAACTGCTTCCTGTCCGCGCGGATGAGTTTCACTGCTCGCGCTCCATGGTGGCGTGCAAGGTGTATTTCTGGAGCTGGTGAACGTAGTGCTCGGCTTTTTCCATCGTAGTGCGCGCCAGCACGCTCTTGCCCTGCTTGTGGACCTGCAACATGTGGAATTCCGCCTTCTGCAGGTTCCAGCCGAAGACAATTTGAAACACGTGCGTCACGTAGGTCATCAGATTGACAGGGTCGTCCCAGCAAATCACCAGCCAGCCCGGTTCGAGACCGGACTTGGAGCCGGTCTTTTCCTCGCGTCCCACGTCGGGCAGAATTTCGGGTGTCATCGTTCCGGCCATGCGAAGAAATTTAACGCGGCGTGACGAAAAGTCGAGGGACTCCGACGGAGAAACCGCGACACGCAAAGCGAAATTCAAAGCGCCGATTCCACTGCCGGGCGCGACTCAGAACGGACAAGACGTTCGCCGTTATTTGTTTTCCGGCGCGTTTGTCTGCTGTTGTTTTTGCAGCTTCTCGACGTCTTCAGCCTTGATGGTTTCGATCTTGGCGCCCTTTTTCATTTCTTCGAGCGAGGGCACTTTGATGATGTCGCTGGTCAACGGCTGGTTGTGTGGAGGAGGCGGAGCATGCTGGACGGAAATTAATTCCACTTCAAAAATCAGCGCTGAATCGGGGCTGATTTTGGGTGGGCTGCCGCGTTGACCGTAAGCGAGTTCTGACGGGATGAACAATTGCCACTTCGAGCCGACCTTCATGCGTGTGAGCGCTTCGGTCCAGCCGCGAATGACGCCGTTGACGGGGAAGGTGGCCGGCTGGCCGCGCTTGATGGAACTGTCGAATTCCGTTCCATCAACCAATGTGCCGCGGTAATTCACCGTTACGGTGTCGTCGGCCTTTGGCATATCGCCGGTGCCTTCGGTGATGACCTTGTATTGCAGACCGTTGGTCAGGGTAATGACACCGGGTTTGCCTTTATTTTCAGCGAGGAAGGCTTCGCCATCCTTCTTGTTTTTCTCGACGAGCTGCCGCTGTTTTTCCTGCTGTTTAAGCTTCAGTTCCTGCTGATATTTGCCGAGCACTTCGCGCACTTCCTGTTCGCTCAACAGGACGGTGCCGCCGTCCTTGGCGTCTTTGATGCCGCGCACAAGCCAGTCGTAATCGGTGTCAATTTCCTGCCGCTTCCAGTTGTTGCCGATGCTCACGCCAATGGCGTAACTGGTTTTTTCCCTGTCGTCTTTGAAAATATTCGTCTGCTCGGCATGCAAGGTTGCTGCAGTCACAAACCCGAACAAAGTCACATAGGCAATCGTCTTGGTGTTCATGGAGGAGTGAGTATTGGGAATCCGCCCGCCAATTTCAACATGTTTTTCGGGAACAACTGGACAATAACGGACAGCGGTCGCCTGAAATTGAGGCCGAGCAGCAGCGCAAGCCAGCATTCATCCAGAGGTGATTCTTTCAATCGTTTAGTTTTACCACGAGTAATGCACCGTGTAGGTCACGGTCTTTTCTTCGTCGGGTTTCACCAGTTCACGGAACTCAATCGTCTGCGCGTCAGTCTTCTTGAACTCGTCGGACTTCGCCGTAATGTCCCAGCTGTTCCAGCGGTAAAGATGCTCGACCACGCGGAATTCCACCGCTTCCTTCTTGCGATTGCGCAACTTGATCTCGAACGATTCGTCCATCGACTTCTCGCTGGTGTCGATGCGGAAATTCGTCTGCTTGCGCTCGCCGACCAAATCGAAGGCGTTGCCGGTGGTCACGCGGATGGTCTCGTTTCGCGGCGTGTGGTCAATCATGTCCTCGCCCACAAATTCCATCTGGCCGTCGGCGTCACGGCGGTAAAACCGCAGCTTGCCCTTGGGTAGCGCGATGCCGAGATGATTTGTCTCCGCGTTCACGAACTCGCGCATCACCCGGACTTTTTTGTTACACTGTGTGCCGTAACTGCGGTCCTGATTTAATCCGCCATAAAAGCGGTAACCCGATTCTGCGCCGTCATAAACGTAAATCGTCGAAGCCTTGACGCCATCGGCACGGACGAATTCCACCTGCTTGGTCTCGCGGTCCAGCAACGTCGTGGGCCGCGCCAGTGAATAAAGATGAAATTCGTCGAAGGCTTTTTCGGTCACTGCCGGCCTGTTTTCATCCATCATGGCCATTTGTCTCATTCCGCCAAAAGCCATGGCGGCGGGCATCGGCGGCTGAATTTTGTTCACATCCCCGGCCATCAATTTGATCTTGGCGTCGCGGAATGTCTTGCCGCTGTGATTGTTCATCGTCACCCAGCCGATCAAATCCACCGTGTCGCCTTTTTCCGGCGAGACGAGATTGTAATCCGCCTCCCAGGTGAACCCGCCGGTGATGTAGCTGACCTCGGCGTCGAACTTGCCCGGCTGGTCGGATTGCAGCAACCAGTTCAGCGTCGGCTTGAGCACGGTGTCGTCGCCCAAATCGGGAAACAGCGGCGTTCCGGGCAAAGTGAACTGCAGTTTGCCGTTCACCTCGATGATGGGCTGTTCCGAGCCGCCACCCGGCACATAGCCGCTGCGGATGATTTTGCCCGGAATGATCTCGCGCACCTGCGTATTGTCCTTCAGACGGAAGTTTTGAAAATCAATCGTCTTGCCCTCGAACAGCGACAGCAATAATTCCTGCGTGACGGGGTCGTTGCGATAGTTTTGTTCCCAAATCTGGAGCGAATGTTTGCCGGCCGGGTCGCGCAAAATCACCGAGTCCGGCTCGACGCGCGCGGTGGCGTCGGCGTAACGCAAATTGTTGACGCCGGACTTGAGGTTGAGCGGGACTGTATCGCGCACGACGGCGAAATCCTGGTTGTAAATAGTCAGCGCCGGTTGGGCGAAGGCGGCGAGCGAGCCTGCCGCGCCGAGGCAAAGGATTAAAGAGAGTGTTTTCATAATTTGATTTGGTGGTTGGAATTACGCACAACTCATTAATTAAACAACCGCGCGCCGAAAAGGTTCGGAAAAAATGGAATCGGCCGCAGAGGCAGGGCAGCACAACCGCGTGTCCAAAATTCAGTTCGCCAGCCGATACCAGTTGTCACGCTGACGAGGCTCGTACCCGAGGTCGCGGATGAGTCGCTGCATGTCGGCAACAGACATTCGGAAACTGGCGCCGGCCTGGCTTACGACGTTTTCCTCGATCATGATGCTGCCGAGGTCGTTCGCGCCGAACTTGAGGGCGACCTGGCCGATTTCTTGTCCCTGGGTGACCCACGAACTCTGGACGTTGGTGAAATTGTCGAGGTAGATGCGGCCCAGCGCCTGCGTCCGCAGGTATTCATGCGCCCCAACGGTCGGAGCGCGAAGTTTCGTGTGCTCCGCTTGGAACGTCCAGCAGATGAATGCGGTGAAATTTCCGGGTAGGACAGGCGTCGCGCCTGTCTCTGACTTTTGGGAAGAATTGGAGACAGCCGGGACGGCTGTCCTACGTTGGAGCGATTTGTCCTGCTGCACGCGTAGCCGCTCGAGATGTTCAATCCGATCTTCGATGGTTTCCACATGACCGAACATCATCGTCGCGCTGGAATTCAATCCAAGCCGGTGCGCCACATCCATGACTTCGAGCCAGTCATCGCTCATCGCTTTGAGCGGCGAAACGCGTTGACGGACACGGTCCACGAGGATTTCGCCACCGCCGCCGGGAATTGAGCCCAGCCCGGCCTTGACGAAATCGCCGATGATTTTTTCCAGCGGCTCATCGAACACTTCGCGGAAGTGGACGAACTCGCTGGGGCTGAATCCGTGGATGTTGACCTGCGGAAATTTCGCTTTGATGTGCGAGAGCAAATCCAGATACCACTGCTTCGTCAGTTTCGGATGATGCCCGCCTTGCATCAAAATCTGCGTGCCGCCTTGTGCGACGGTTTCTTCGATCTTCCGATCCATCTCGTCGAACGTGATGACGTAGGCGTCGGTGTCCTTTTCCGTCCGGTAAAACGCGCAGAACTTGCAATAAACATTGCAGACATTCGTGTAATTGACGTTGCGGTCAACGATGTAGGTGACGATTTCGTTGCCGCGACCGTTGTAGGCCTTGGCTTTGGCGAGTTGCCGTCGCCGATCGGCGAGCGCGCCGAGTTCTTCAAGCGGCAGATGATAAATGCGCAACGCTTCGGTCTGGTTGATGCGTTTGCCATCCCAGACCTTCTGCAACAAATCGTCGAGCGCGGCGTCGTAAATCACGGCGGAAAGGTAGCGGTGTTTTGCCGACTGGACAAGTGATTGGCTTTTATCTGAAGCGTCTCTCTCGTCAATGGATGCCAAACCAGCCAGCGATGATTCTCCACGAAAGGGACGTCGCCATGCTCAGACCGTAACGCACGAATGGAATCTGGAGCACGATAATCACGGCGAAAATGCCGAACCGCGCGAATTGCGCGTAGGTTTCGTAGCTCATGCCGACCACATTCCGCAACACATGCGAGCCGTCCAGCGGCGGGATCGGAATCAGATTGAAAAAGCACAACAGCAGACTCAGATACGCCGTGCTGAGACAAAACTCCGTCATGCTGGCTGAATTTGCGATCATTCCGGCGCGCGCCAGGCCGATGAGGACAATCGCCAACAGCAGATTCATCCACGGACCGGCCAGTGAGACCAAAATGTCGTCCATGCGCGGATTGCGCAGGTTGTGTGGATTAACAGGAACGGGTTTGGCCCACCCAACCAGAAATCGCGCCGCGCCCGACCCGGTCATGGATAGAAAAATCATCAGCAGCGGCAGGATCACCGTGCCCAGCAGGTCAATGTGCACAATCGGGTTGAGTGAACAACGGCCCTGCTGCCGGGCCGTGTCGTCGCCGCACTTCCACGCCATCCAGGCGTGGCCAAACTCGTGAAACGTCAGCAACACGAGCAGCCCGATATATAAAATCAGGCCGTCAATAATCATTTTCGAATCCATGCGGAGCCAACTTACCGCTTCCTTTTCGTCACGTCGAGGGTGGATAAATTTTGCGGGGGCGCGGAACCGCATTGACTCGAGGCGGCACCGTTCGCAAAGTCGCTGGAGACAATTTGTGAGTACGCTGTCACCAAAAGACCTGGCCCGCACCATAGACCACACGTTGTTGAAACCGGATGCGACGGCGCGACAGATCGAAACGCTCTGCGCCGAGGCGCGCGAGCATGGGTTTTTCTCCGTGTGCATCAACGGTTCGCGTGTCGAACTTGCGCGGCATCTGCTGGATGGCACGGATGTCAAGGTGGCGACCGTTGTCGGTTTCCCGCTGGGTGCGATGAACGCCGACGCGAAGCGTTACGAAACCGAAGCGGCCATTGACGACGGCGCGCAGGAAATTGATGTCGTCCTGAACATTGGCCGCCTCAAAGATGGCGATGACCAATACGTGCTTCGTGAATTGCGGGATGTCGTCGAGGCTGCCGACGAACGCACGGTCAAAGTCATCATCGAAACGTGTCTGTTGACTCAGGAAGAAAAAGTCCGCGCCTGTCGCCTCATCCTCGATTCAGGCGCGCATTTCGTGAAAACCTCGACCGGCTTCAACACGGGCGGCGCGACGGTTGAAGATGTCAAATTGCTCCGGCAAACCGTCGGCCCGAAATTTGGCGTGAAAGCCTCCGGCGGCATTCGCGACGCAGCCACGGCGCTGAAGATGATTGACGCAGGCGCAACGCGATTGGGCACTTCCAATGGCGTGGCCATCTTGAAAGGACTTGCCCAGTCCGCCGGCGGCGGTTACTAACCCAATTTTCACTTCAAAACCCTGAAATCCGGGCTTGCTTTCGAGCGAAGTCCGATTACCTTCCACGCTCCCCAAGTCGGGGACAGCGACAACAACAAGATATTCGAGCAGTTATTTATGGCAGCAGCAAACGACCTTCGCCGGGGCATGGCGATCAGTTACAATGGTGATATTTGCGTGGTGCTGGATGTGCAGCACCGCACGCCCGGCAACCTGCGCGCCTTCGTGCAGGCCACGTTCCGCAGCATCCGCACTGGAAAAGCTTCCGACGTGCGTTTTAGTTCCACAGAGAAAATTGAAACGGTGCCGATGATGACCCGGAAAATGGATTTCAGCTACAAGGATGGCGACGATTTCGTCTTCACCGATCCGGAAAATTACGAAAGCGTCACACTTGCAGCGGAACTGGTCGGCGACGCGAAAAATTACCTCGTGGAAAACGGCGGCGTGACCGTGACGTTCGTCGAGGACAAGGCGGTGACCGTCGAACTGCCGCCCAGCGTGGTGCTGACGGTGACTGACGCACCCGAAGGCGTCCGCGGCGATTCGGCCAACAACGTGCAGAAGGCAGTCCTCATGGAAACCGGCATCAC
Source organism: uncultured Verrucomicrobiae bacterium (assembly GCA_963714605.1). Classification (GTDB taxonomy): domain Bacteria; phylum Verrucomicrobiota; class Verrucomicrobiia; order Limisphaerales; family CAVQOW01; genus CAVQOW01. Next base: position 250,187 of record CAVQOW010000012.1, read on the forward strand.
CCTGCAGGTCCCGCTTTTCATCAAAACCGGCGAGAAACTCAAGGTGGACACACGCACCGGCAAATACATGGAAAGAGCGTAGAAAATTTTGAATTGCGAATTTCGAATTAAAGCCCGCCTTGCGCGGGCTTTTTTTGCTGGACACGAGAATTCTTGAGGCGGAGTCTGGCGGACAAGAACGGATTGGGTTTCAAAAGTTCAAGACAAACTTGGAAACCTGACGAGAGCGTTATGAAAACTTCAATCTTCACGAGAAATTGGATGATTGATTCAGTTGTAATCGTTGCTACCACTTACGTTGCAATTTTTCTCCTTCCAATGGTGGCAGCTTGGTTTACTACACTTTCACTCCGTTTAGGCCGGACACTTTTCTGGGTTCATTCAGTGGCATTGGGTGATTTGTTACCGCATGTCATCGTCGGGTCTTTGCAGGGGATTGCTGCGGCTTGGTTTATTCAGCATCGCAAACTGTCCCTCGCGTTGTTGACGGCAGTTCTGTGCTGTCTATTTTACGCTCTCTACCTTTCCTTTAGCCCGACGCCGTATCATTGGGGCGAGTCGCTGCTCGATTTAGTTATACTGAGCAGTTGGTTGCTGTTGCTGACCGCGTCGTTTTTGTGTGCTCGGTTTGTTCTGAGACGACGCGAGAGGAACATTCAACGAGACCTTCATGATCGGTCAGTAGTAATTAAGTCGGTCTGACCATGTTGGAGGGTTGTGCGGTTTTTTATTCCGCCGATGCCACCGGCGGCTTGAAGAATTTCTTTTCAACTCTGTTTTTATCGGCTAATCCTGAGGCATGCCCGAACGGCAGCAAAGCGGGGAAAAGGTCTTGCGGGGAATTCCCGTATCCGCTGGCGTTTGCCGCGGCAAAGTCCTCGTCCTCGACAGAACGCGCCACGCGATTCCCAAACGCGAGTTGGCTGATGCCGAGGTGCCCGACGAACTCGTCCGGCTCGAACGCGCGCTGGTTCAGGCCCGCCACCAGATGCAGGAAGTCCAGCGCAAGGTCACCGAAACGATGGGCGCCGAGCAGGGCAGCATCTTCGACGCGCACATGCTGGCGCTCGAAGACCCCATGCTGATTGACGAGGTCGTCCGCGTGATTCAGGAGAAAAAATCCAACGCGGAACATGCTTTCCACTCCGTGGCCGAGCGTTACGCCGCCGCGCTGGCAACGGTGGACGATGAATATTTGCGCGAACGCGCCGCCGACATGCGCGACGTGAGTGCACGTGTCATGGACAATTTGCTGGGCGTCAAAAACGAATTTGATGTCCAGCACATCAAAGAGCCGTCCATCCTGGTGGCCCACGATTTAAGCCCGTCCACAACGGCACAACTGGACGTGAAATCCGTCCTCGGTTTCGGCACGGACATCGGCGGCAAGACTTCGCACACCGCGATCATGGCGCGGTCGCTGGGCATTCCGGCGGTGGTTGGGTTGCAGACGGTCAGTCAGGATTTGCAGAGTGGCGATTTCGTGCTGCTCGACGGCTACAGCGGCGTCATCGTCGTCAATCCAACCGAGCAGACGCTCCTTGAATATAGCAAGCTTCTTCAGCGCAAAGCCACGCTCGAAGAGACGGTTCACGAAGTCCGTCAGCAGCCGGCGGTCACACTGGATGGCAAAGCGGTCAATCTTTCCGCCAACATTGAAGGCCCTTCCGACATCGGATCGGTGCTTGAGCACGGCGCTGAAGGTGTGGGGCTGTTCCGGACGGAATTTTTATTCATCAACCGCGACGACCTGCCATCCGAGGAGGAACAGTATCAGGCTTATCAACGGGTCGCGGCGGCGTTGAAACCGCGCCCGGTCATCATCCGCACACTGGATTTGGGCGGAGACAAATTCATTTCGCAATTGCGTCTGGCGTCGGAGTTCAATCCGTTTCTCGGCTGGCGCGCGATCCGATTCTGTCTCGCACAGCCCCAATTGTTCTGCGCCCAGCTTCGCGCCATCCTTCGCGCCAGCGTCGAAGGCAACGTGAAGATGATGTATCCCATGATTTCGGGCTTGGACGAATTGAACCAGGCCAACGCGCTCGTCGAGAAATGCAAGGCCGAGTTGCGCGCCGAAGGCATTCCGTTTGGTGACAAGATGGAAATCGGCGTGATGATTGAAATCCCGTCGGCGGTCCTCGTTGCCGATGCACTCGCCAAACGCGTCAACTTTTTCAGCATCGGCAGCAACGACCTCATCCAGTATGCGCTGGCCGCCGATCGTACAAACGAAAAAGTCGCTCATCTCTACGAGCCGACGCATCCGGCGATCATTCGCCTGCTCAAGTTGACGATTGACGCGGCGCACGAGCACAAAATCTGGGTCGGTGTTTGTGGCGAAATCGCCGGCGAATTGGCCTTGGTGCCGTTGTTGCTCGGTTTGGGAGTGGATGAATTGAGCGCCGCGCCGCCGGCGTTGGAACAAATCAAGTACCCTGATCCGGCGGTTGAACGTGAGTGATGTCGAAAAGCTGGCCGCGTTCGCGCTCAAATGTGAATCGCCGGTTGAAATCCTGGCCCGAAGTCAGGACATCGCCCGCCGCGCTGCGCCGAATTTGTTTGAGAGTAAAACGTGAGCTAACCACGAATAAACACCAATGGACACGAATGAGAGCCCAAAATTGCTGCTCAAAGAGGAAGTGTTTCAAATTGTGGGTGCGGCCATCGAGGTGTTGAATCATGTGGGTCACGGTTTCCACGAAAAGCCTTATGAAAACGCACTGGTAATTGAGTTTGGTCTTCGCAATATTCCGTGCCAGCAACAAAGGTCACAGAGTCGGCGAGTTCATTCCTGATTTAATCGCCTTTAATGCCGTGATCGTGGACGCCAAAACAATTGATTGCATTACAGATTTTGAACGTGGCCAGATGTTGAATTATCTCCGGATAACGAAACTCCGTGTTGGTGTTATCCTCAATTTTAAACATCCCAAACTGGAATGGGAACGCATGGTGCTATGATTCGTGTTAATTCGTGTCCATTCGTGGTTCAACTATGAAAGTCATCATCCTTGCCGCCGGTTACGCCACGCGTTTGTACCCGCTGACGCTCACGCAGCCCAAGCCGCTGCTGCCCGTCGCGGGCAAGCCGATGATTGATTACGTGCTGGACAACCTCGCGCCCATCGGCGGCATTGATCGCATCTACGTCGTCACCAATGCGAAGTTCGCCGGCCACTTCCAACGCTGGGCCGACGATTACCGCGCGAAGAAGGCCAAGCTCAATTTCACCATCGTCAATGACGGTTCGACCGACGACACCAACAAGCTCGGCGCCATCGGCGACATCCATTTCGTCCTGACGCATGAGAAGGTGGACGACGATCTTGTCGTCGTAGCGGGCGACAATTTGTTCAATCAGAAACTGGAAGGATTTGGAAAATTCTGTCGCGAGAAACGCGCGCCGGTGGAAGGCGTTTACGACGTGAAAACCGTCGAGGAAGCCCGGAAATACGGCGTTGTGAGCGTGAACAGCGAAGGTCGGATGACGCACTTCGTGGAGAAACCGGCGCAACCTGCCAGCACGCTCATCGGTATTGCGCTTTATTTTTATCCGCGAAATACGCTTCCGCTCATCCGGCAGTACATTGCCGAAGGAAACAATCCCGACCAGCCGGGGCGGTTGGTGCAATGGCTTTATCCGCGCACGCCAGTTTACACGTGGCCAGTGCCGGGCATTTGGTACGACATCGGGTCGAAAGAAACGCTGGAGGAAGCAAACCGCATTTTTGCGAAAACGTAGCGTCAAGTCTGTGGCTCGGCTTCGCGACGTGCAATGCTGACGCCACACCGATTATTTTTCCACTTGCTGTCCCTTGAGCTGGCGGATGCGGTCCCGCAATTCCGCCGCCCGCTCGAATGCCTGCGTTTCAATCGTACGGTGCAACTGGCGTTCCAACCGTTCCAGTTCCGAGATCGGTTTGTTCCTTTCGATTTGTCCCGCCAATTCGCGGAGGGCAACCAGCGACCGCTTTTGTTCGAACTCGAAAGTCTCGTCCTCCACCTCCGTGAGCGATTCGATGCGTTCGACAGTGGTGCGAACTGTCTTGAGCGCCGCAGAGTAATCGTTGGTTTCAAGCGCCATCATGGCCGCGGCGGAGGCGTTCATCCGGAGAATGTAGGGCCGCCACTTTTCCAGATAGTTGCGGTCTTCTTCGCGCTTGGCATATTGGCGGACGAAATCGAACACGCGAAGGTTGCGGCTCGTGTCCCGCACCGTGTCGGCCCAGCGTTTGAGCTGAAACAGGCGCAGGTAGCGGAAATAATAAATCGTCCCTTCGTTGAAAAGTTCGGCGCAGTCCCTGGCCGTCAGCTCAAAGTCAGCTTCCCGGCCTGCGGCTTTGGCTTTCGCGAGTCGCTGTAATTGGTATTCGAGAGCGGATTCCTGGCCGTGCGGGCGCGCGCCATCCGGGCGGCCTTCCATTTCCATTTGCTCGATGCCCAATGGCGTGCGGACTTGGAGAATTTCCCGACCGTCGTCGCCGCGAACGATACGCGCGTCCTCTTCCGGATCGAAGGGCCAGCTCGCCAGCAAATCAGTCAGGTCAACAGAATCTTTCATACGCGCCACTGTTACTATGCGCCATCCGGCGATACATTCAACGAAAACTGCGGAGAGCCTCCCGCTGATTCCGTCATTCAGGCTGTTTTGCCGATCATGGCCGCCTGGCTGGTCGCCCATGTCAATCCCCTTGCTCCCACCTTGCGGTGCGTTAGCATCACGCCGTGACAAACCTGCTGGAGCGCGTCGAGCAATCCATCCGCAAGCGAAAACTTTTCCGGAGTGGAGAGCGAATTCTCGTCGCCGTGTCCGGCGGTCTCGATTCCATGGTGCTGCTGCACGTACTCCATGCGCTTGCGCCGAAGCATGGATGGAAACTGGCCGTCGCCCATTTCAATCACCAACTCCGTGGCCGCGCCAGCGACGCCGACGAGCGTCTCGTGCGCAAAACAGCGATCACGCTCGAATTGCCGCTCGCCGTCGAGCGCGCCAATGTGAAAGGCCATGAGAAGAAGCAGGGCGTGTCCATCGAGATGGCCGCCCGACAACTTCGTCATGAATTTTTCGCGCGTTCCGCGAAAAGGCTTCGGGCTTCAACCATTGCGATTGCCCATCACGCCGATGATCAGGTTGAACTGTTCTTTCTCCGGCTTTTGCGCGGGGCGGGAGGCGAAGGTTTGGCTGGGATGAAGCGGCTTTCACAGTCGCCTGTAGATGCAGGGGTCCGGATCGCGCGTCCGTTCCTTGATATGAGCAAGAAGGATTTGGCCCGGTTCGCGCGCGCACACAAAATCCGTTTCCGTGAAGATGCCAGCAATGTGTCGTTCGACATTCAGCGCAATCGCATCCGGCACGAGCTGTTGCCACTGTTGCGTCGCGGTTATCAGCCTGCGATCGAAAAGACCGTCCTGCGTTTGATGGAAATCGTCGGCGACGAGGCCGAAATCGTCACGCGCACCGCGCGCGTCTGGCTTGGCGGGAAACGTCGCGAGCCTTTCAACAAACTGTCACCCGGCGTTCAGCGCCGCGTGATTCAATTGCAGTTGCTGGAGCGAAGTGTCGCGACGGACTTTGAAATGGTGGAGTTCCTGCGCGGCCATGCGAATCGGCCGGCGAGCATCGGACCGTTCGTGTCCATTCGCCGCGATGCCGCTGGCCTGGTTCAGGTGCGCACTGATCCGCCAGTCTCATTCAATTCAAGGCAGCTTGCCGTCAAGTTGGGCGTCAAGGCGGGCGGGACGATATTTGACTGGGTGCATTTTCGTTGGCGGTTCGTTGCCGGACACTCCACAAGTCGGGCGACGCGCCGTGGCCAACGCGAGTTTTTCGACGCAGACAAGGTTGGCCCAGTGGTTTTGCTGCGCCATTGGCGGGCGGGCGACCGATTCCAGCCCATCGGAATGCGGACTGCCGTGAAGCTTCAAGACTGGTTTACGAACCAAAAGGTTCCCCGCGCACAGCGGCATGAATTAGTCGTGGCCACGACGGCGGACGGCAAGATTTTCTGGATCGAAGGCCAGCGGATCGCGGAGCGTTTCAAACTGACACCGCGAACAAAACGCTGCTTGCACTGGCGCTGGAAACGGGCGTAAATCCTCCATTGCGGGCGGTCATGGGGCGTGTTAAGTTGGCGCGGATTTTGAATTAGCATGGCTGAGCAAAACAAATCGAACAACGACGAGAAGGGCGGCAAGAAGGTCCCGAGTTCAGGGTACCGCCGCGCACTTGGATTGTTTGGATCGTCATTTTTGCCGGCATCATAGCACTGATGCTGCTGCGCGACCGCATGGACGTGCAGGGCGATACGTTGTCGCAGTACGAATTTTTCCAGAAGGTGGACTCGAACCTGGTCGCCAGCGCGACCATCAATTACGGCGCGCAGTCGTCCTACCTCACGGACGTCATCGGCAAGTATTACCGGACGGACAAGAACGGGAAAATCGTCAAAGAGAGTGGAAAGCCGGTGGAAGTTCCGTTTCACACCAAGGCGCGACTGACGGAACAAATGGAGAACAAACTGCTCGCGCTGCCGGAGATTGAGCCGCACGAGCCGAACACCTTGTTGATGAGCTTCGGATATCAACTTCTGTTTTTCCTCGGGCTGGGGCTGTTCGTCTGGTTCTTTTTCATCCGCCAGATCAAATTGGCGGGCAAGGGCGCGCTGAGTTTTGGCAAGAGCAAAGCGCGGATGCTTGCCAAGGAACGCAACAAAACCACATTCAAAGACGTCGCCGGAGTCGAAGAAGCCATCGAGGAAGTTTCCGAACTTGTCGAATTTCTAAAAGATCCGAAAAAATTTCAACGCCTCGGCGGTCGCATCCCGAAGGGCGTGCTGATGATTGGCGCGCCCGGCACCGGGAAAACGCTGCTCGCCAAAGCCATCGCAGGCGAAGCCGACGCTGCGTTCTTCAGCATCAGCGGCTCGGATTTTGTGGAAATGTTCGTCGGCGTTGGCGCCAGTCGCGTTCGTGATATGTTCGAACAGGCGCGCAAAAACACGCCGTGCCTGGTGTTCATTGATGAAATTGACGCCGTGGGCCGCAGTCGCGGTCATGGCATGGGCGGTGGCAATGACGAACGCGAGCAGACGTTGAATGCGCTGCTGGTTGAGATGGACGGTTTCGACACGACCGACGGGATCATCATCATCGCAGCGACGAACCGGCCGGACGTGCTCGATCCGGCGCTGTTGCGTCCGGGTCGTTTCGACCGCCAAGTCACGGTGAATTTGCCCGATGTGCGTGGTCGCGAGGCAATTTTGAAGGTGCATGCCAAGAATGTGAAACTCGCCCCGGATGTTGATCTTTCCATCATCGCGCGTGGCACACCGGGATATTCGGGCGCTGAGCTGGCCAACTTGCTAAACGAAGCCGCATTGCTTGCCGCGCGCACGAACAAGAAGGCCGTCAACATGCTCGAGCTTGAAGAGGCGCGCGACAAAGTCCGCTGGGGCCGCGAGCGTCGCAGCCTTGCCATGACGGATGAAGAGAAGCGCAGCACTGCCTGGCACGAAGCCGGTCACGCGATTGTCAATGTGATGCTGGACAACACGCATCCGCTGCACAAGGTCACGATCATTCCTCGCGGTCAATCCCTCGGTTCGACGATGCAATTGCCAAAGACCGATGTCCTCAACCGTCACCGCAAGGAAATGCTCGACATGATCGCCGTGACCATGGCGGGCCGCATCGCCGAGGAAATTGTTTCTGGCGACATTTCAAGCGGCGCGGCGAGCGACATCCAGCAGGCGACGAATCTTGCCCGCGCAATGGTTTGCCAGTGGGGCATGAGCGACAAGCTCGGCATGGTCCAATACGGCGATGACGATGAATACGTCTTCCTCGGTCGCGAGTTGGGCCGCATGAAAGCCTACAGCGAGGCGACGGCGCGCGAAATTGATGAGGAAATCAAGCGGATCATAGACGAAGAGTACAAAGTCGCATACGACATCATTGCCAATAACCGCGACAAGCTGGAGTTTATCGCAAATTCGCTTCTCGAATACGAAACGCTCGACGGCACGCAGGTCGAGGAAATCGTGCGAACCGGCAAATTCACGCCGACCATGCCGAAAACGGATTCCGGCCCGATGGTAGGTGCGCCTGCGGGCACGCCGTTGCCTGAACTCCCGCCCAAACCGGCACCGCCAACACTGCCGGGCCTCGGCACGCCAGCACCAGCACCTGTGGCGTAAAGAAATGCGACGGCAACCGCTTCTGTCGCCGTATTCACTTTTTGCCACCGTTGATATTTTCTATGCAGTCTCAAGATTGACGGTTGGCACTTTGCTTCGCTAGGCTTCGCTCAATGATTATCGCACCATCGTTGCTCGCAGGGGATTTCAGCCGCCTCGCCAAAGATGTTGAACGCGCTTCCAAATCCGGCGCAGAATGGCTTCATCTCGACATTATGGACGGCCATTTCGTGCCAAACATTTCCTTCGGCCCTGCGGTCGTGGGCGCGGTTCGCTCGTTGACGAAAATGTTTTTTGACGTCCACCTCATGTGCTCGAAGCCGGAAATCCTGCTCGAACCGTTCGCCAAGGCCGGCGCGGAGGAAATTACCGTTCACGTCGAACTGGGCGATGCTGTCGCGCCGTTGCTCTGGAAAATCCGCGCCCTCGGCAAAAAAGTCGGACTCGCCGTTAATCCGCCCACAAACATCGCGCTGGCCGAGCCGTATTTGGACCAGATTGATCTGCTGCTGGTCATGACCGTGAATCCCGGTTTCGGCGGCCAATCTTTCATTCACGAGTGCCTGCCGAAAATCCAGCAAGCCGATGAGTGGCGGCGTGAGAAAAATCTTCGCTACCGCATTGAAGTGGACGGTGGCATCAACAACCAGACCGTCGGCGAATGTGCCCGCGTCGGCGCCGACACATTCGTCGCCGGCACGGCGCTTTTCAGTCAGCGCAACATGAAGGCGGCGGTGAAAAAAATGCGCGCGGCGGCCGATGCTCACGACCCGGCGCTGGCGGATTTAAAAGTGTGAGATTTAAATGTTTAGTCTGCGGATTTTTTATACGAAATAAGTTCTTGGCAAGGTTTGCGGACGGGCGTAAAACCGGCTTACTACTAATGCCATGAACGCCAAAATCATCTTTTGCCTCGCGCTCGTTTTGAGCGGCGGTTTAGTTTTATCCCGCGCAGACGAGACAAAAGCCGTCGCGGCCACAAATTCATCGGTTGTTAAAATCGTCAACCCTCAAGGCAGCGTCGATTTGCCGATGGGTCAAGCAATTTTCAGCATCCAACCCTCAAACTTTTTGTTACAAGTGCCCATTGGCGGTAGGAAGATTGGCGAAATACTTTCAATGACGAATTACAACGCCCTTGATTTACAGGTCTGGCTTTTGAAAGCGGATGGCGCTTCAATTCCTCAATTACACAAACCATCTATGAGTTCAATTGGAAGCCTCGGTGATTATGTCACCGACTATATGGACTATGAATTTCCGAAAGTTCCAGTGAACGAATTGTCCGGCGTTGTGGTGCGCTTGAATGGGAAATTATATTGTCACAAGATTGAAAAAACCGGGAGCAAACCATGAATCCCAAAGTCATCCTCTGCGTCGCGCTTGTTTTGAGCGGTAAAATGAACGAGATGGTTGAATTTTAGCTCTGAGACACGTTGCCATCCACACCTGCGCTTGGCATTGAGAAGTTATTTTGCCAAGCTCTGTGCGTGACACAAATCAAATTCGGCACGGACGGCTGGCGCGCGGTCATCGCTGAAGATTTTACTTTTGCCAACGTCGCGCGAGTTGCCCAAGCGACCTCGGATTTTTTGAAATCCGAAATCCGAAATCCGAAATCCGAAATTTTTGGGCGTCAGCCAAAAGCCATCGTCGGTTTTGACCGGCGATTTTTTTCGGATGGTTTCGCGCAATGCACCGCCGAGGTTCTGGCTGGCAACGGTTTTCAGGTCGTGCTCACGCCCGATCCGACGCCGACACCGTCGGTTTCGTTTGCCGTCAAAGACCAGCGCGCTGTCGGTGGCGTGATGATCACCGCCAGCCACAATCCGCCGATTTTCAACGGCTTCAAGCTCAAATCGCATTACGGCGGGTCGAGCGATTCGGAAACGTGCAAGGCCGTGGAGCGTTTTCTCGACCGCAACCCGGTTCGCACCGTGAGGCTCGCCGACGCTGTAAGTGCAAAACAAATTTCAATTCAAGATGTGCGCCCGGCGCATTACGCGGCGCTCAAGAAGCTGGTGGACTTCAAACTCATCGCGAAGTCAAAGCTGCGATTCGCGCATGACGCCCTGTTCGGCGTCGGTGCGGGTTGCTTTGATGATTTGCTCGCGGGCACGACCTGCAAAGTCACGACGTTGAACGGCAGGCACGACCCGTTTTTCGGTGGCATCAACCCTGAACCGATAGAGAAAAATTACGCCGCGAGCCAGGCATTTCTCCGCAAGCATCCGCACGACATCTGCCTCGTCACCGACGGCGACGCCGACCGCGTGGGCGGCATGGACGGGCGCGGGCGTTACCTGACGGCGCACATTCTGATCTGCCTGTTGCTGCACCATTTGATCGTGAACCGGAAGGGCAGAGGACGAGTCGTCAAGGCGCTGACGGCGACTTCGATGGTGGACAAAATGTGCGCCGCGTACGGCCTGCAGCTGGTCGAGACTGGCGTCGGCTTCAAATACATTTGCGCCGAAATGCTCAAAGGCGACGTGCTGCTTGGCGCGGAAGAAAGCGGCGGCATCGGTTTCGCAAACCACATTCCGGAGCGCGACGGACTTGCCGCCGGTTTGATGTTGCTAGAATTGCTCGCCACGGAACGGGTTTCGGTCAACGAGCTGATTGCGAATCTGGAAAAGCAATTTGGGCCGCACCTGTACGACCGCGTGGACATTCATTTCCCGCTGGAGAAACGCCCCGCGCTGATGGAATTCCTGAAAAACAATCCGCCCGGCAAACTGCTCCGCTCGCCAGTGGCAGATGTGAAAACATTCGACGGTGTGAAATATGTGGCTCAGGATACTTCATGGCTGATGTTGCGCGGCTCAGGCACGGAACCGGTATTGCGGATTTATGCCGAGTCGAAATCCGAGAGCGACGTTCGCAAGCTGCTCAAGCTTGGGGTTGAATTGACGCGGCGAGTTTGAAAGCCTCTTTGAAAAGTAGAAGCCGACGTGAGGAGGCTCTGACTTTCCGTGTTCGCTTGTGGTGTGAGTGAAAACATCAGGATGGCGCAGCGTCTCCTGTCGACCTGTCAGCAGCAGACACAACACACGAAATCTTCTGTATTGAAACGCGGTGTTGCGCCGTTAGTATCTCTCGCGCCGGCTTTCGGGTCGGCGAATGGTTCGGGGCGTAGCGTAGCCCGGCTAGCGCGCTTGCTTGGGGTGCAAGAGGTCGTGAGTTCAAATCTCACCGCCCCGACCATTGCTTTTGAAAACCTGAATTTTGCTGAACATCTTGGACCGTCGGCATCGCGACAAGATGTCCAGCAACCGCGGCGGCTGAAATTGGTTGCGGGGGCTGGATTTGAACCAGCGACCTCAAGGTTATGAGCCTTGCGAGCTACCAGGCTGCTCCACCCCGCGCTCCCAAAGGTGGATGACATAATGCCGCACTAAATTCACAGCGCAAGTGCTTTCCGCACTCCGGCGTCTCGATTTCAGCCCACGCAAGGCGCGAAGATTGCGTCAGTCATTCCGTGGATGATTTTCTTGTCTGCGGGGCAAATCGTCGCCAGCACGCCGCCCAGTTGCGGACGCGCCGCATCGCCTTCGCCGGAAACAAAATAATACGGACACAACCGCGCCCGGCCTTTCATCGGCACGACTTCATTCTTTGCGAAATCAAACCAGCTTGCCTCGACCAACGCGGGTTTGTGAAATCGCTGAAGCACGCGGGGCGATTCGTTGAAATTTTGGATGGCGTCGTCCACCGCCGCTGCCCAGTCTTCGTGCGACAAATCGCTGCCGAGTGAAACGCCGCGCGCCCCCCAGGCATGGGCCGAGAAACCGGACACTTTCAGAATCAACTCACGCTCCTTCTGCGACAGCGTTTTGAGCTGTTGCCAGTCCGTGAGATTCAATTCCGGAATCGTCGCCTGCGGCGGCACCGGCGTCGGGTCAACGATCCACGTGTAAGGAATCAGCTTTTTCAAGCGCGCGAAAAAGCCTTCGCCCAGTTCCTGCCGCCAAAACTCCTGCAAGTGTCGGTTCCATAGCAGCGCGAACAGCATTTTCTCCTCGAAGATCGGTTTTGGCGGCGGCGTGACGCGGATTTTTTTTCCCGCTGCGAGTTCAAAGATTCTTTTGGAACTCGGCACGTTGGCCAAATCGAACAACTCAAAAAAGCGATAAACCGCGTCGCCTTCGGCAAAATCGCTGAAAGTCGCACGTCGCACGTCGCACGTCGCACGTCGCACTTCACGCGCGATCCATTCCATTTCCGGCCGATACGTCGCCGCTTCCTCCGAAACAACGATGTGAACCTGCTTCGCGTCGCCGAAGATGGATTCAAACCCGCGAATCATTCCATCCGCGCCGCCAATCAGTTTGCCCTTTTCACTTCTCATTCTGCCTTCGCGTAGGTTTTGTTCAGCCACGCCGTCAGCCCAATGCCACCGGGCACGGAATCCAGTTCCGTGATGCTGAAGCCGGTATCGGTGAGTAAAATATCCGGGCGAATCACTCGCGGCATGTCGTTCTTGAACGCGAGCGAGCGCTGCAGCGCGATGAGTTCGGCGGGCTTGCCGAGGTCGAGCCAGCGCGCAATCCATTCGGGCTGTTTGCCTTCGACGCTCTTGCGGTAAAGCAGATTGACCGCGCGATAAAATTGCAGCAGCACGCGCCCGAGCGACTCGATTTCTTTCGTCAGACTTTCGCCGAGCGGAAACGGCGACGGCGAAACGCGCCATTCCTGACCGGCAAACAAACCGCTGGATGGAAGCGAACCGCGGATGGCGCGGGCGCGGACGGCGGCGGATGATTGATTGTCATTCACTTTTCTTGTTTCGGCTGTGGTTTAATCTGAATCAAACTGCCGCCACTGACAAGCGCGCTCGCGTCTGACTTGTCTCCGTTGAGGTTCTACGCTACAACCACCCCCGTGAACGACTTGATGCCTCAATCCGTCCCGCAAGATTGCTCCTCGCACAGTTTCTTCCGTGTGCTGTGCCGAACTTGGACGCCGGTGCTGGCGATTTGCCTGCTGTTGCCGCTGCTCGATGGCAGCGCCCACGGTTTGCTCGCCGCCGAAGATGGCGACATTCCCAGCCGCCGTGCAGCCCTCGCGAAGCTCACCGACCAGGCCGCCATTGCCAAAATTGCCACCGACGATGAGGACGCCTCCATTCGTCTTGACGCCGTTAAAAAACTCACCAACCAAACTGCACTCGCCAAAGTCGCGGTGGATGACGACAACTCTACCAACCGTCTGGCCGCCGTCGAAAAATTGACTGACCAGGCCGCGTTGGGCAAGGTTGCCACTGAGGATCAGGAAAAAAGTATCCGTTCCGCCGCCCTTGCGAAACTCACCAACCAGGCTGCCATCGCCAAGGTCGCCACCGACGACGAGGAAATTCTCATCCGTTTCGCCGCTGTCAAAAAACTCACGGACCAAACCACGTTGGGCAAGGTCGCTGCCGAAGACACTGACCTCGATATCCGTCGCATGGCGCTTGCAAAGCTCACCGATCAAGCCGGCATTGCCAAAGTCGCCACCGAAAGTGACGACGCCTCCCTCCGTCTTGCCGCTGTCAAGAAACTGACTGACCAGACCGCGCTGGGCAAGGTTGCCGCCGATGACGAGGACATCAACAACCGCCGCGCCGCTCTCGCCAAACTCACCGACCAGACCGCCCTCGCCCAACTCGCGGCGAACGATGAGGACATTTCCATCCGTGTCACCGCCATCAAAAAGCTCACCGACCGGATTATGCTGGCCAAACTCGCTGCCGACGAAGATGAAAACCCCAAAGTCCGCCGCGCCGCCAGGGAAAAGCTCGCCGAAAAGCAGCCTTGATTTTGACGTGAACGCTTCGGCTAAATGCGCTGAAGGCAAAAAAGAATTCAGCTCCGGGGTCGGTGCAATGTGACCAGGACACGAACTGTTTTTGGAATAGACCAACACCATGACGGCGAATTTTCAACCAAGCAATCCGACCCGGTTCGAGACGGCCATTCGCCGCTTCGACGGTGAAAATGCCCGCGATCCGAACTCCGAAATCGTCAACGGCATGTCGCAACCGCGCGAATTGATTTACGCCCAATGGCTTACCGACTGGGTGTTGAAACTTTGCCCGGACGCCACTGAGGAATTGCGACTGGCCGCACGTTGCCAGCATCTCTGTCGCTGGACGATTCCGCGCGATTCGTATCCGATGACGCGCACGGGCTATCTTCAGTGGCGCGAATCGCTCAAAAAATTCCATGCGCAGAAGGCGGGCGAAATCCTGCGCGAAACCGGCTATCCGGAGGAAACGATTCACTGCGTGCAGGAGCTCAACCTGAAAAAGAATTTTCCGCAGGACCCGCAAAGCCGCGTTTTGGAAGACGCCCTTTGCCTCGTATTCCTCGAACACCAGTTCGCCGATCTCGCCGCGAAGACTTCGGAAGACAAAGTCATCACCGCTCTCCAAAAATCGTGGAAGAAAATGACGCCAACCGCGCACGCCGAGGCGCTCAAACTTCCATTCGGCCCTCGCGAGAAAGCCCTCTTGGAACGTGCGTTGGGTAAGTAGGCCGCATCGGTCCGCTCCCGCCAGTCTGACTTGTCGCCGCCATCACATCCGACTATCTTCACCCGGAAATCGGGACTCAACAGCATGTCGCCATCATCCGCCACACCACGTGAAAATGCGCCGCCACTTTGCGTGGACTTGGACGGCACGCTCATCAAAACCGATCTCATGTGGGAATCACTTCGGCTTTTGCTCTGGCGTAATCCACTCTGGCTTTTCGCCGTTTTGTGCTGGTGGACTCGCGGGCGCGCTTATCTGAAACAGCAACTCGCTGCGCGCGTCACGCTCGACGCCGCCGCACTGCCGTACAACGAACCGTTTCTGGAATTTCTCCGTGCCGCCAGGCGTGACTGGCGTCCGCTGTTTCTCGTCACCGCTTCCGATCGTAAGATGGCGACTCCGGTGTTCAAACACGTCGGCATCTTTGACGAACTCATCGCCAGCGACGGCAAGACGAATTTGCGCGGGGACGCCAAGGCAAAAGTTCTGGTGGAACGATTCGGCGAACGCGGATTTGATTACGCGGGCAATTCAACCGTGGATTTGCCAGTGTGGGCACACGCGCGTGAAGCCATCGTCGTCAACGCAAGCCGCAATCTCGCCAAGCGAGCTGCGCAGCAGACGAAACTCGGCCCGACGTTTCCGAAGGCGCGGTTCGCGGTCGCGTTTTCCTTGAGCTTGCGCTGGCCGATGCTCAATCTGCTTTGCGCGGTTCTAGCGGGGCTGCTGCTGGCCGCTGCATTTCCGAAAATTGGCATCGCCGGTTTCGCGTGGATCGCGCCGGCGCTGATGCTCACGGCGGCACATCGTCAAACCGGCGGAGACGCTTTTCGCCTCGGCTACATCGCGGGGCTGACGTTCTGGCTCGCGTCGCTTTACTGGCTGCTGCTGATTCCGGTCAAAGGCTATCCGATTCTCGGCTGGTTTGCGCTGAGCGCGTATGTGGCGTTGTTTCCTGCGGCGTGGCTGTGGCTGATTACAGAAGTTTCAAGTTTCAAGTTTCAAGTTTCAAGTTCTGGAACAGTTCAACATCCTCCTTCGCCAAACTTCGATGGCGTTCTCCCATGGACTTGGAGCCAACGAATGCTGTGGACGATTTCGGGCGCGGCGATTTGGGTGGCGCTGGAAATGGTGCGGGCGCGGCTCTTCAGCGGCTTCCCGTGGAATCCCATCGGCGCGTCGCAATTCGCCATGTTGCCGCTGATTCAAATCGCGTCCGTCACGGGTGTGTATGGCGTGTCGTTCCTCGTCGTGTGGATTTCGCTGTCGCTGTTTTCCGCGGCGCTCACGATTCTCCGCCAGCCGACGGCGCGCCACGTCTGGCTCGGCGAAATCATTTTGCCACTCGCCGTGTTGATGGCGATTTTCGGATTCGGCCTCGCCCGGCTGCGCGAAACCGACAACTCCCGCCCGACGCTGCGGGTCACTTTCGTCCAGCCGAGCATTCCGCAAACAATGATTTGGGACTCGAGCGAAAACTCAAATCGGTTTCAGCAGGTGCTCGAACTTTCCGAACAGGCACTGAGGGAGAAAACCGACCTGCTCATCTGGCCCGAAGCCGCGCTGCCTGATTTCAACGAAGCCAGCTTCGCCGCCATCACGAATTTGATCCGCAGCCACGGCGTCTGGATGATCTTCGGCGCGGACGACGTGGAGGAACGTCCCCATGCGACAAGCAACGACAAATACGATTTCTACAACGCCGCCTTCCTGTTCAATCCGGAGGGCCGGTTCGCCGCTGTTTATCGCAAACAAAAGCTCGTCATCTTCGGCGAATACATTCCGCTCGTCCGCTGGCTGCCATTTGTGAAATGGTTCACGCCCATCACCGGCGGCTTTGCCGCAGGCGACAAACCTGTGCCGTTTGAGCTTGGTGACTTGCGAGTCAAAACCTCAACGCTCATCTGCTTCGAGGACATCTTCCCGCATCTCGTGCGCGAATATGTGGACGACGACACGGATTTCCTCGTGAACCTGACGAACGACGGCTGGTTCGGCGAAGGCGCGGAACAATGGCAACACGCGGCCATGGCCGTTTTTCGCGCCGTGGAAAATGGCCTGCCGCTCCTGCGCTGCTGTAACAACGGCATCACATGCTGGGTGGACAAACGCGGGCGAATCCAACAAATCTTCCGCAATAAGAGCGGCAGCGTTTATGGCGTCGGCATGATGACAGCGCAAATCCCAGTGCTCACGCCGGGCGAAAGGCATCCCCCGACTTTTTACAACCGCCACGGCGATTGGTTTGGGTGGGGTTGCGTTGCGATAGCCGTGCTGATCTTAGTTGCAAACATTCCGTTGTTAAGGCGCAAAAAAGGCAACGTTTGACAAACATCCATCACCACGCCACGCTTCCATAAATTCTAACAACTTGAGCAGCCATACGATAACATCACGAGGCTTCATGGAATTCGCAGCCGTCGTGATATGCATATTTGGAATCGGGTATGTTTTAACCCTCTGCATCTATGCAATAAACAGGAAATTGAGCCGTTGGAATTCCATTGCGGAACAATTCCCTCTCCACGAAGTTCTAGCAAAAGTTTCATATTCCAAGAGAGTGACCGGCATCATTGGAAACGCAGAATATCGGCAGTCGTTTAAAATTGCAGCCCTTGAAAGTGGAATCATTATTCGCCCTTGCTTCGCCACTGATTCTCCCATCCGAATTCCCTGGTCAAAAATCCAGACTGTTTTCACGGGGAAATGGAGCATTCTTATTGTCGTGGAGTACCGAAAAAGCGCTGCAATTCTATCTTCCGTGCGCTATGCTGGAGATCGTAAAACGGTACGTTCCAGATGAGCGATTTAAAGAAGGCGTTTCAGTGTTCGATCTGGCTCGGCAGGCAATTGCCTCTGGCGAAAAGCCCCGTTGGCTGCTAGGGAAGAAAAAAGATTAGCAGTCAATCAAGCAACGCTTCGACGTGCTTCCGCGCCGCGTCGCTCTGTCCGCCGAGCATCCAACCGGTTCGATAACGCGCTTTTTTACTTTGGCTTCAATTGCGGGGACAGAATCACGTCACGCCATTTCCAATTCCACTGGCGAATGGCTGGCAAGGAGTTCTTTCAAAGCGTCCACTTTGCGCGAAGCATTAAGGATTTCCAGACTGACGAGCGCACCGGTCTCATCCAAGTCGGCCAAAACCCCCGGCCGGATTTCTTCGGTCTCGTCAATCACCTTGCTTTTCAATACGATCAGCAACGTGTCGGTTTCTTTGTCGTAGGTCAATTTCATGGCGCACTTTTCCAATACCGCTTGAACTGTGAAACAGGATACACCGTCACCGCGACAATTTCAGCTTTATTTTCTTCCACGACGATTCGTAAAAGTTTTTCCGCGTTTTTGTCATCTCGAAAGCGGCTTTGGTAGATTTGGCGGTTGGGATCATCGTCGTCCGGCACGATTTGTTCAGGCGAACGAATTACCTTTTCGACCAGATGGCGATCCAGCTTTCGCGCGGTAATTCGGCCATCGCAATAATCTGTAATGCGGATGGGCTTCATGCTTTCACTTCGGCTTCAACTGCGGGAACAGGATCACGTCGCGGATGCTTTCCTGGCCGAGTAGCATCATGCACAGACGGTCAATGCCCATGCCCATGCCACCCGCCGGAGGCATGCCGTGTTCGAGCGCGACAAGAAAATCTTCGTCGAGCTTCTGCTGTTCGCCACCGGCTTGGTGCTCCAGCCGTTCGCGCTGCTCAATCGGGTCGTTCTGCTCAGTGTAGGCGGGGGCGATTTCCTGTCCGTTGATGCAGCACTCGAAAACCTCGACGGTTGTCGGGTCGTCAGGCGAAAGTTTGGCGAGCGGGAGCAACTCCTTCAGCCCGTGAGTGACGAATGTCGGCTGAACGAGCGTCGGCTCGATCAATTTCTCGAACACAGCCTGCGTCACCTCGAAGTCCTCGTATTCCTTGCCGATTTCCGCGCCGAGAACAACGGCTCGTTCACGTCGTCCTGACGGTGCGAGATTAAACCAATCCGGTCCGGCAACTTCTCGAACCAGTTCTTTGTATGCAATGCGTTTCCAATTACCAAGTTCAACGGTGGGATTTGCCAACTCCACTTCCAAACGTTTCAAACCGAAACTTAAATTGTCTCGGACAGTTGCGAAACTGTATTCCCAGTTTTCTTGAAATGAACCCGTAAATTCCTTGTCTGAGAAATCTGATGCGGACTCATTCTCACTGTCGGTTGGGAGTGCAGTTGTCATAGCAGATGTGACATGAATTTCAGCCTGCTTGAGCAGGCTTTTTATTTCGATCCCAACTGTATCAATCGAGTCTTCAGTGAGATTCAAGCGAAGTTCAGAAAGACGAGAAACAATTGGCATTAAATGCTTGCGAAGGTCACTGGCAACTAATTTGCGCACTTCATGTTCAGCCGAAAGTTCTTTTGCTATTTTTTGCAAGTCTTCTAGCCGACGAGTTAGTTCATCAATTATATTTTTTACATTGGCCTGCCGCGACCGTTTGATGCTTAAAACTCCCAGAACTTTCTGCGCGACGTGTTTCACCATTGATTCCACCAGTTCCATCATGCTCTCGTAATCGCCAAACGCCTGATACGCTTCGAGCATTGTGAATTCGGGATTGTGCCTCCGCGAAAGTCCTTCGTTGCGGAAGACGCGGCCGATTTCAAAAACCTTGTCCACGCCGCCGACGAGCATCCGTTTCAAAGGCAGTTCCAGCGCGATGCGCATGTAAAAGTCGCAACCGAGCGCGTTGTGAAACGTCTTGAACGGTTTGGCCGCCGCGCCGCCGGGAATCGCCTGCATCATCGGCGTCTCGACTTCCACGTAGCCGCGCGAGTAAAAGAAATTCCGGATCTCGCGGATGATTTCGCTGCGCTTGAGGAAAATGTCCATCACCTCCGGGTTGGCGATGAGATCGAGGTAACGCTGGCGATAGCGAATCTCCGTGTCTTCGAGTCCGTGCCATTTGGCGGGCGGCGGGCGCAGCGCCTTGGCGAGAATGACAAAACTGGTGATCTTGACGGAAATCTCGTTAGTCTTCGTCGTGAACATCGTTCCCTTCACGCCGATAAAATCCGCAAGGTCGAGATGTCGGAAGATGTCGAACTGCCCGTCGCCGAGGACGTTTTTCTGTGCGTAAATCTGGATGCGCCCGGACTGGTCGCGGATGTCGAGGAACATGCTCTTGCCCATGTCGCGGTGCGCGGTGATGCGTCCGGCAAGCGCGATTTCGCGGCCTTCGGCGTAATTGGCGCGGGCGGCGGCGCAGGTTTCAGCAGGCGTGAATTTGTTTTTGAACGGGTCAATGCCCATCGCGCGCAACGTTGCGAGCTTGGCTTTGCGCTGTTCGATCAATGAATTGGTTTCGTCCATAACCAGCGGAGATGAAACACGAATTTGGACTGGAATCCAAGAAATTGATGACGGTAAAATGGCGGGCTTTCAGCTTCCCTCGCGCTACAAAACATTCGCCGCCAGTTCCGCCAGTTCGGAGCGCTCGCCCTTTTGCAGTTCGATGTGCGCCGCAACGGATTCGGAACGGAAGCGGCTGACGACGTAATTGAATCCATTCGACGACGAGTCCACGTAAGGATTGTCAATCTGGTAGGGGTCGCCAGTGAACACGATTTTCGTGCCGTGACCGACGCGGGTAACGATGGTTTTGACTTCGAGTGGCGTGAGATTCTGCGCCTCGTCGATGATCATGAACTGGTTCGCGATGCTGCGTCCGCGGATGTAGCTGAGCGCCTCGACGACGATGCTGCCTGAGCGCATGAGGTCGGTGCTGCGACGATGGTCGTGGCCCATGTTCAAATCGCTGAGCATTTCCAGCGCGTCGTGAATGGGCTGCATCCATGGCGCAAGTTTTTCCTCGAGCGAACCGGGCAGAAAGCCGAGTTCCTTGCCCATGGAAATGGTCGGGCGCGCGACAACGAGCCGGCGGAATTCGCGGTCGAGCACGGTGCGTTTCAAACCGGCGGCCATTGCCAGCAGTGTTTTACCCGTGCCGGCCTTGCCCATGAGCGTGACAAGCTTGATGCGGTCGTCGAGCAGCGCGTCGAAGGCGAAATGCTGTTCACGGTTGCGCGGTTTGATTCCCCAAATGCCTTCGCGGCAATCAATGATCGGCGTCAGCTTCGTGCCGGTGGCGTCCACTTTGGTCAGCGCGCCTTCTTGGGATTCAATTCGTCAATGAGCGTGCAATATTCGTTCGGGAAATATTTTTTGCCGCCGTTGAGTTCAAGTTCACTGTTGGTGCGGAACGAGGCCATTTCCTGCGAACTGACCGGCATCTCGATCATGCCGGTGTAAAGGTCCTTGATGAAGACGCGGTCGGTTTCGTAATCCTCGGCCTGCAAGCCGAGCGCGTCGGCCTTGATGCGGAGGTTGATGTCTTTGCTGACAAGAATGGTCGCGTTTTTCGGCTGCGCCTTTTGAATTCCGGCGGCCAGCGAGAGAATGCGGTTGTCCACCGTGTTGTCGCTGAAGACGCCGTGGCCGTTTTTTGAGAGATCGTTTTTCTGAAATACGATTTTCAGCCTGCCGTCGTTGGGCAGCTTGACGCCCTCGCTCAAACGACCCTTGCCGCGGAAACCGTCCAGCATCCGCGACACGGTGCGCGCGTTCTGCCCCAGCTCGGTGGATTCGCGCTTGAACCGGTCAATTTCCTCGATGACTTCGATGGGAATCAGGACGCTGTTGTCCGCGAAGCTGAGCAGTGAATTGGGGTCGTGAAGGAGGACGTTGGTATCAAGAATGTAATTCTTCATTCAATTAAAAATTCAAAGTTAAAAATTAAAAATGCCAGGGCGAGTAACCTTGCGCTTGTTGGCGCTGTTTTATTTTGCATTTTCAATTTTAAATTCACTCATGCGGCGATACCACTTTTTGATTTGCGTGTGGGCCACCGGTAATGCGTAGTGACCGGAGAAAAGGAAATTTCCGAGCATGCCGCACAAATCGAAATCCACGAACCGTGGCTGATCATCAATCAGGAACGGCCGATACATCAGCATTCCCTCGAAGGGAATGAGCCGCTGCTCCAATTGGTGCAGCCAATCGGCTTCCTGTGCCCGCCATTGGTCGAGACAACCACGACCAAACTTGCGCTCCTTGAATCGCAGATAAGCCAGTTGGTCCGGCAGTAAGACATTTTCCCGGTAGTAAATGTCATTGAGCCGGAACGTCACGCCCTCAATTTCGTTTTCGATATAGCGCCAGAGAATGGACTGGACGCCTTCAAGTTCGCGCGGGAACAGGCCGAGTTGGAGTTTCTCATCAAGATATTTCGCAATGACCTGCGAATCGTCACTTACCTCGAACACGACAGTCTTGCGGTCCTCGATGATCGGGACGCCGTAGTAACGCTGCTTGGTGAGCTTCCAGACCAGCGAGCGGTCGCCTGGAGGAATGTTGATGATCTTGAATCTGACGCCCGCGTATTCGAGGATGCGCCGCTGGACAATGCAGAACGGACTCCACGGGAATTGGACCAGCTCAATCATGTCAACAGATCACGGTTGCCATCAACACGCGCACTCTAGGACTCGACTCCCGGCGTGACAAGCGCAAATGCCCGGAGTCCAGAATGGGGTTGACAGGATTTATATTTAGATTATTATCTAAATATCTAAATGCTATGGACAAACTGTTCAGAGCCTTGAACGACCCGACGCGACGCGCAATTCTGGAGCAACTGCGTGCAAAGGACATGACGGCTGGCGAAATCGCCGACTGCTTTACCGTCAGCAAGCCGACCATTTCGCATCATCTCGATTTACTGAAACAGGCCAACTTGATTCTCCCGGAGAAAAATGGACAATTCATCATCTACTCCCTGAACACAAGCGTTCTGGAAGAATGCTTTGCCTGGCTCATGTCCATAACCAAGAAAGGCAAACCACATGAAAAACTGCTAAAAAATGAATGGCCGCAACTGCTGATTCTGGCCGCGCCGTTTTGCGCCGCCGCCTTGCTGTGGGATAAATTGCCCGACCGAATGCCGATCCACTGGAACATCCGGGGCGAAGCTGACAACTATGCCAGCAAGAATTTTTACGCGTTGTTTATGCCAATACTCAACGTGGCGTTGGTCGCCCTGATCGTTTTTTTGCCGCGGCTGGATCCCAAACGTCGGAACTACGATGCCGAAACCAATGCCAACATCACCGGGGTTTTTAGAATTTGCCGGTTGGCATTCTCGCTTTTCTATTCTTCTCTGATGCTGGCGATATTTTCGGTGGCGCTGGGTTTCCATTTGGATTTGGCCCGGTTTGCTGCCGGCGGAGTAGGCGTGATGATTGCGGTGATGGGCAATTCGATGGGCAAATTGCGTCCCAACTGGTTCGCCGGCTTTCGCACGCCGTGGACGCTAGAATCGCGCACGGTCTGGATCAAAACGCATCGGCTGGGTGGACGCCTGATGGTTGGCAGCGGAATTGGCCTATTCGTCGAAAGCCTGTTTCTGCCGACACGGCTCTGCTTTCTGGCGGGCGTGTTGCCAATGATAATCTTGGTGGCGATTGTACCGGCGGCTTATTCCTATTTCAGCTACCGGGCGGAAAAGAAAATTTCGGAAACGGTTCATTGACCGAAAAATTCTGAATTTCCTTCACCACTTCTATGCACCGATCTATGTGGGACTTACTCCTTCGTCGGACTCTGTCTCTCCTGAACTCCATAAGCAATTTCCCATCAGTTATTTTGCAGGCGCAACGCCCGGGTAGAATATCTCAATGCGACTGTAGATGGTGCTGCTGCTGCCCCCGGGCCAGAAAACACCCGCTCCGCCAAAACGATTGGGCGCGATGGTTCCCTCCAGGGCGAGCGTTTCCTTGTCCACATCGTTGGACGCGCTGACCGTCAGGTTGGTGCCGGTGACCTTCAGGGTCATGTGGGTGGTCGTCTTGAATACGCCGCTCAATACCTGCCGGTCATTGAGGGGCGATCCCGCGCCGTTCTCGATCTTGTAGAGCTGAAACATGCATTTGGAGGCGGACTGGGTCGTTCTCCACATCCGCAGGGCATAGCCATTCCTGGTGCGCGGATCATACTTGATGTACATGTCCGCGTGGAGATTGCGCGGGCCGCTGTCGGCGGGCGAGCCCGGGACCGAAAATCCCTGGCCCGCCTTTTCGGACGCCATCACCAGGTCGACCTGCATATCGCCGCAGTCCGCATCTTGCTGATAGAGGAGATAGCCGGGGACTGCCGGTACTCGGCCGAATGCCGTAGCCATTCACATAATCATCCCCGGCCACAACGGCCCAAGTGCCCAGAACCGTCCACAAACCGCTCGCGTACGTGTCATTGGTTTCCGTCACGAAATTTCTGAAATTCGGCGAAACAGCGGTGGATCGGGACGTCCGTTGCTGCGACGGGTTTAGTGCTGACCGCCTGCACTTCCGGACCGGGATCGCTCAAGCTGTGCTTGGGCTGAACCGTCACCTTGAGATATTTGCCGACATAGCCCGGCGTCAACGGGAGCGTTTTCAAGGGCTGGTTTCCTCTGCTGACAGCGACTTTCCTCGGATTGGTTCCCGATAGTGGTCGTCGCAGATGAACCATGAAACGAGCGACTGATCCTGCCTGCCGCCCAAATCGAGCGTGTAATTCACCGTGGCCATTCCGTCCGCGGGCGGAATCACGGTCGGCCCCGCAGTTACCGCCGGCGGATCGGAGTATTTTGGCTCCACATAGACATGGGCCGTCACGTAGAAGCCGTTGGACGCGGTGGCGGTCACGGCAACCCATTCCGCCTGGCTGGTTCGTATTTCGACCTGTCACAACGACATTCGAGCCCGTCGTTCGGCTGAGTGAAATCAGGTCGGATTTGGTTGACCAGGTGATGGTCTGGTCGGCGCGGACCGGCGTGACCGTCGCGCCGATGGTTGCGCCGGGTCCGCCCGTGCGAATGGACGGCGAGCCATTTGTCAACGCGATGCGGAAGGGCAGATTTCCTTGTCCGTCCGCTTCGTATTTGCTCCTCACGCCGGCCGGGTCCCAGTCGTCGGCCGGCGCGTTCGGCGCCGCCCGGAGCAGGTTCCACGGGTTGAAGGCCGGGCGTTCCTGATCGGACAACTCTCTCGAGTAGGTGAACGCGGGCGCTCCGACGGTGCTGTCGTAGATGACCGCGGGATGGCCGTCGGCATCTTTATTGTGATAGGTGAGGGAAAGCTGATTGGGCCGGGGCGCGGCGATGCCACGGACCCAGGCGACGTGAGCCTGCGGCGAATCGACCGGCACCACGCAGTTGATCAGGACATCGGGCCGCTCGGCGCCGCGAAACTCGGCCTTATAGAATCGCATGCCGCGGGTCGCTTCGAACCGGCAGTTGAAGAAGACGATTCCCGAAGCCGACATCACCCCGCTTCCGGTCGGGATAGACCAGCGTGCAATCTTCCCAGACGCTGATCTGGCCTCCACCCATCCAATCGTCCGTGCCTTCGATGTAGACGTTTTTGAAATAGGAACGCGTGGTGCGCAGAAACATCGTGTCGAGCCGGCCTAAGCAGCGCGACGTTCTCATAGACGTGCTTGTCGCCCGCGGCCTGCAGCGCCACGCCTTGCGTGATGACATCCGATCGTTTCGTCAGATTTTTGCCCGGATCGCCGGGATACTCGTAGTCGGCATTGCAGTAATTGATGATGGTCAGATTCTTCGCGGTGAATCCGGTGGCGTTGACATCGATGATGTAGCCGTCGTCCTCGGCGCCCTGCATCAGGCCGCGATTGTCCGCCAGCACCACCGCGCGACGGTTGTTGGTCAATCCCAGCAAGGTAATGTAGTTCTTTCGTGATGCTCAGGCTTGGCCCGCGCGGGGCGAGGCCCGGAAGCTGATACACGTTCGGCTTGATCCCGATGACGGTCGGTTTGGCTTCTGTTCCCTCGGGCGCGGCTTCATACGCGGCCTGCAGCGTCTTGAATTTCCTTGCGGCCGGGTCGTCCTGGGGCAGATTGCCATCGACCAGGTAGTCGTAGGTCAACTTGGCGGGATCGATCGAGCTGCACGATCGGCTCGGCACCGCCCTTGACGCTGTCTTGCGCCCAGACGGAACCTCCGCAGAGGGCAAAAATGGTCAGGATAAATTGTGAGACCGGTTTGAGGCTTTTCATGTGGGAATCAAACTTGGCTTGGCGATGGCCCTGACGTCAATGGCTGAGTTTAATCGAAATTTGAATTCGCTTCATTGACCGAAGATCCGCCGTAAGCCGGGGAAAATTTTCAGCACAGCGCTCATCGGTGATTGTGGAGAAATAGTTTCAACAGTCATTGCAAGCGCGCCAGTTCAAAGGCTAAATTTCCAATTCTCCTCGCACTTCGAACCAAAACGAGTTCGGAGATTTTCGATTAAGCGGTCAGAATTTTTTATGTTCTTTATGTGCGGATAATAAATTTGCTTAAGCTGCGCATCTTTTTTGTAGTTAATCCACAGAAATTGTTGAAATACGGCATTGCGCGATGGTTCGCCGGGAGGACGTTTGAAAAAAATAAAACTTTTGTCTCTCAAATATCCCAATCGGATGGATTCCACCTCTTGATTTGCAATTTCCTCAATATGCCAAAGCTGAAAAAGCTTCCACATTCCAGGTCTGACACCCCGAATTGTTAAGTTGTTTTCTTCAAAAACCAACACTGGCGAAGGTTTGACGATAATAGACTTCAACAGCAAAAATAAACACACAACCGAAATCACAATGATAGATACTTTAAACAAAGTGGATTGTTGTGAGATTGGGAGCAAAAGAGCCAAAACGCAAATTGCTTCCATGCTTAACCACGGCCAGCAACGGAAAAAATTTTTCTCGTAAAACGAAATTTTCATACGCCAAAAAATTTCTGAATCTCTCGCACCACTTCCACAAACCGGTCCACCTCGGCCTTGGTGTTGTAGAAATAAAAACTCGCGCGGGCGGTGGATTCCACGCCGAGCCGGTGCATGAGCGGTTGCGTGCAATGATGGCCGCCGCGCAGCGCCACGCCCGCCTGGTCCGCCAGCGTCACCACGTCGTGCGCGTGAACATCCTTGATCAGGAAACTCACAAGCCCGGCACGGTTTTGCTTCGGGCCGAACAGTCGGATGTTTTTCAACGCGGCAAGTTTCTCGTAAGCGTAATTCGCCAGTTCCTGGTCGTGTTTCCAGATGTTCTCTCGGCCAATGGCGTCGAGGTAATCCATCGCCGCATGCAGGCCGATCGGGCCGGAGATGTCCGGCGTGCCGGCCTCGAACCGATGCGGCGCTTTCTTGAACTCGGTCTTCTGATATTCAACGGACAAAATCATTTCGCCACCGCCTTGATACGGCGGCATGGCGTCGAGCAATTCCTGTCGGCCCCACAGAACGCCGATGCCGGTCGGGCCGCAGATTTTGTGGCCGGAGAACGCGAAGAAATCGCAGCCGATGGCCTGCACGTCCACTGGGCAATGCCCGGCGCTTTGCGCGCCATCCACCAGCGTCGTGATGCCGAGCTTGCGAGCGCGGGCGCAAAGGTCGGCGACGGGATTCACCGTGCCCATCGAGTTCGAGATGTGAACCATCGAGAAAATCTTCACCTGCTTCGTGAGCATCGAGTCGAGCTTCGACAAATCGAGCAATCCTTCGTCGCCGGTGACCGGCACGTAGGCGAGCTTCGCGCCGGTGCGTTGAGCGAGCAATTGCCACGGCACAAGGTTGCTGTGATGCTCCATTTCCGTGAGCAGAATAACGTCGCCGGATTTGATTTCTTTTGCGCCCCAAGAACTCGCGATGAGGTTGATGCCTTCGGTCGTGCCGCGGGTGAAGACGATTTCGTCGGCACTTTTAGCGTTGATGAACTTGGCGGCTCGGGCGCGGGCGGCTTCGTAGCCGGCGGTGGCGCGGTTGCTCAACTCGTGGATGCCGCGATGGACATTGGCGTTGTCGTGTTCGTAGTAATGGTGGAGTGCGTCGAGCACGGCGCGCGGTTTCTGCGACGTGGCCGCGTTGTCGAAATAAATCAGCGGCTTGCCGTGGACCTGCTGGTCCAAGATCGGAAAGTGGGGCAGTGACGGAGCGCAGACCAATTTGGCACAGTGCTCATCGGTTGAAAATTACATCAATCCCAATTGTAGTTTCGCCGCCTCGGTCATCATGCCTTGGTTCCACGGCGGATTCCAGACCAGTTCCACGTTTGCCTCGTCAATCGGTTCAAGTGACAGGAGTTTGTTTTGCACGTCCTGAGCAAGCATCGGGCCCATGCCGCAACCGGGCGCGGTCAATGTCATTTTCACGTCGGCCTTGAAACTGTTCTCGCCCACGGGCGAAAGGTGGCAATCGTAAATCAGACCGAGGTCAACGATGTTGACCGGGATTTCCGGGTCGTAACACGTCTTGAGCGAATCCCAGACCTGTTTTTCGAGCGCTTCTTGCGTGACGGGACCAGACGTGGCCGTAGCAGGCCTGGCCGCCGCCTCAAATCCGAGCGCATCGGCGTCTTTGGACTCGATACGAAACATGTTACCGTTGACGACGACGGTGTAAGTGCCACCGAGCGATTGCATGATATAAGCCAGCCCGCCCTTTTGCAGCGTGACCTTGGTGCCGACGGGCACGATGGACGCCTCGACGTCGCGGGTCAGAGTTTTTGGTTCGTTGCTGTTCATAACGTTGTTCCAATCTACCTGCTCTTGAAATCTTCGCCAGTGCGGGCGCTGAAATCAATTAAGGATTGAGTCCGCTCAAGTCATTCGATGGTTTGTTCGAGATTCAGCCGGGCCATGAGAGGCGCGGCGGAACGGCGCAATTCGGGCAATTCCCGGTGAAAAAGAAACGCAATAAACAGACAAATTGCCCCTGCAATAGCCAATGTCATGGGCGCGCCCAGCGGCGCGGCGATCGCGCCAACGAGCAGGTTGCCCAACGGCATCGTGCCGGTAAAAGCCATCATGAAGATGCTCATCACGCGACCGCGTTTGTCCTCATCCACGAGGTTTTGCAGCAATGTGTTGCTGGATGCCATCCAAAGCACGCCGCCCATTCCCACCAACGTCAGGCAAACAAGCGATAAGACGAGCCAACGCGACAGCGCAAAACCAATCAGGCCCGCGCCCATGAAAGAACCGCCCAGCACCATGACATTGCCCAACCCGCGAATGGTTGTCCGGTGGCCAAGGTACGTCGCAGCGATGAGTGCGCCTACACCCGTGGCAGACATGAGCCAGCCAAGCGTTTTGGCGTCGCCCCCGAAAACGTCACGGGCGAACACTGGCGTCAGCACCACGTAGGAAAATCCCACGAAACTGATGAGCGCCAGCGCGATGATGATGGTTCGGATCGGCCGCAATCCAAAGGTGTAGTTGAATCCTTCGTGGAGTTCAGCCAGAGGATGCCGCAAAACACGGCGCGCGGGCGGCAACGCAAGACGCATTGCCAGCAGCGAAGCGATGACAGCCAGATAACTCGCACCATCAATGAGGAAACACGCGCCCGCTCCAAAGGCCGCGATGGTGAACCCGGCGAGTGCCGGCCCGATGAGCCGCGCTAGATTGAAAAGTGAGGAGTTGAGCGCGATGGCATTGCCCAAGTGTTCCCTGCGTTCAACGAATGAGACAACGAGCGCCTGTCGCGCGGGCATGTCCACGCCGTTGATCACCCCTTGCACGAGACTGAGCAGGATGAGGTAATGGGCGTTGATGAGATGGCTCAGCGTCAGCCCGGCCAAGGCAAACGATTGGAGCATGGAAAGGCATTGGGTGAGAAGAAGCAGCCGATGGCGGTTCACGCGGTCCACCCAGACACCCGCTAGCGGCGCGAGGAAAAACATGGGCGCCTGGCTGGCAAAACCGACCATTCCAAGGAGAAAGGACGAGGAGCTTAGATGGTAAATCAGCCACAGCGACGCCGTCTGAGTCATCCACGTGCCGATGAGCGAAACCATCTGCCCGCCAAAAAACAGGCGGTAATTCCGTGAACTCAAGGCGATAAGCCCCCGTGGCAAGTTCATGCCCAAGTATTCAACGGCGGTAAGGCCGGAGCAACAGCAATTGGCAGGAAGCGTTCACGCGCGGCGCGGCTAATTCTGCTCCGACTCCGTCGTCACTGGTTTATTGTCACCCTTGAGCGCGGCCATGACGGCGTGCCACGACAAAATTGCGCACTTCACTCGCGCTGGATATTTGTGAACGCCAGCGAACACCGCCAGCTTGCCGACGTCACCCGTCACATTGCCAGTCGTCAGCATTTCGTGGACCTGATCAAACATTTTTTCCATGTCAGCCTTGGTCTTGCCTTTGGCAAATTCCGTGAGCAACGACGCCGATGCCTTGGAAATGCAGCAACCCGAACCGATAAAGCTGATATCTTTGATTGTGTCGCCGTCCAGCGCCAGGAAGAGTTTGAGCTGGTCGCCGCAAAGCGGATTATGACCTTGCGCAGAGCAAGACGCCTGCGGCATCTCGTGGAAGTTGCGCGGCTTCTTGCAGTGGTCAAGAATGACCTGCTGATAAAGGTCGTTCAGGTCGTCAAACATGATGGAAGTTTAACCATTAATTGACACGAATAAACACGAAACGAATCAAGCATCCGTGTTTATTGGTGTTCATTCGTGGTTGAAATTATTTCTTTTCCGAGAGATGCGGATTGGACTCCAGCCGTTCCCACACCAGCTTGTCCAGTTCCTCGCGTGCGGGTTCGTGCTGGATGCGCTCGATGATCTCGCCGGCAAAGGCGTGAATCAACATTCGCCGTGCCGTCTCCGGCCCGATGCCGCGCGTGCGCAGGTAAAAAATGGATTCCTCGTTGAGCTGGCCGATGGTTGCACCGTGGGTGCATTTCACGTCGTCGGCGTAAATCTCCAGTTGCGGCTTGGTGTCGGCGCTCGCGTCATCGGAAAGCAAAAGATTTTTGTTCGTCTGCTTGGCATCGGTTTTCTGGGCAATCTGTTGAACGAGAATGCGTCCGTGGAACACGCCCTTCGATTTGTCGTCGAGGATGCCATTGAAATATTCGTGACTGGCACAATGCGGCTGGGCGTGTTCGACGATCATGTGGTGGTCGGCCAGTTGCTCGCCGCGCGTGAGGTAAAGGCCGTTGAGGATGCACTCCAGTCCTTCGCCCGCGAGCTTGGTACGGATATTGTTTCGCGACAGCTTCGCGCCAAGCGCGAAGGAATGGACGCTTACGTTGCTGGCGCGACCGAACTCACCGTGAAACGCCGCGATGTGAAACGCATCCGCGGCTTCATCCTGAAACTTCACGAACTCCAAGCGCGCGTTGTCGCCCGCAAAAAGCTCTGTGACGGCGTTGGTGAAATAATGCGAACCGCCCAGTGACACGTAGCTTTCGAGGATCGTCACCCGGCTGTTGGCCTCGGCGATGACAAGATTGCGCGGATGGAATGTCGCGCCGTTTTGCTTCGCTGTGGATACATAGACGAATTGAATCGGCTCTTCGACGACCTTTTCCGCAGCGACATGAACGAATCCGCCGTCGAGGAAAAACGCTTGATTCAGAGCGGTAAAACCGTTGTCCGCTTGCTGCGCGTAACGGCCGAGATTTTTTTCCAGAAATGCTGCGTCGGAAGCCAGCGCTGCTGCGAGGCTGCCAATCTTGACGCCTGCCGGAAGCGATTCGACCGAAGAAAGCTTTGGCGCGAAAAGGCCGTTGACGAACACAAGCCGCGACCCGGGCAATTTGGCAAACGCAAAATCCTTCAGTTGGTCAGCAGTAACGCCATCGGTGGCGTCGAGCGCGGGCTTGAACGGGAGCTTGACGATGGGCGCGACGTTGGTGAAACGCCAGTCTTCGTCGTGCAAGGTGGGAAAGCCAAGTTCGGCAAAGCGCGCAATGCCGGCCTTGCGCAGCGGCAGGAGCCACGCTGGTTTTTGCGCCGCCGATTCGAACCGTTGGAACGCTTCGAGTTGCGGCCCGGCTGTGTTGGTCGGTTGCTTTTGTGTCGTTTGTGCCATGCGTCAGTGTAAATCGCGTGGTGTCGGGGACTAATCTTTCACGCAACCCGCTTTCGCGCAAGTCCCGACCCACAAAACGGCGCAACGCATTGGTTTTTTCACCTGATGCGAACTTGCGTTCAGCGCCGCTGCTGGCAATGTTTTACCCACATGCCCACACATGACGAAATCAGAAATGCGCTCAAAGCCGTCAAATATCCCGGCTACTCGCGCGACATCGTTTCTTTTGGCCTCATCAAGCAAATCACCGAGGAAAACGATGCGGTCAGTGTTTTGATGGAATTGACTTCGGCCAATCCGGAAGCCGCGCGGCAAATCAAAGAAGAAAGCGAACGCATTCTGAAAAATCTGCCGGGCGTGAAGCTCGTGCATGTTGAAGTCAAACAACCTCCCGCCGAGCCCGGGCAAAGTCCGTGGGCGAATCAAAATCGTGTCGTTGGTGTCCGGCGGATTGTGGCTGTGGCGAGCGGCAAAGGCGGCGTGGGCAAGTCCACCGTGGCCGTCAATCTTGCCTGCGCGTTGAAACATCTCGGCGCGCGTGTTGGTTTGCTGGATTGCGACATTTACGGGCCGAGCATTCCGCTGATGATGGGCATTCACGAACGGCCAACGCTCAGCGACGAGGAAAAAATGATGCCGCCCATCAGTCATGGCGTGAAGTTGATGAGCATCGGTTTCCTGCTGGATGGCGACCAGCCAGTAATCTGGCGCGGGCCGATGATTCAGCGGACGATCCAGCAATTCATCACCGTCGTGGACTGGGGCGAACTGGATTTTCTGCTCGTGGATTTGCCTCCGGGCACCGGCGACGCGCAACTGACGCTTTGTCAGACCGTGCCGCTGGACGGCGGCGTCATCGTGACAACGCCGCAGGAAGCGTCGCTCGGCGTCGTGCGCAAAGGCATCGCGATGTTTGAGAAAGTCAATGTGCCGATCCTTGGCATCGTGGAGAACATGAGCTATTTCACCGCGCCCAACGGCGAGCGCGTGGAAATTTTCGGGCACGGCGGCGGACGCGCGGAGGCGGAACGACAAAAAATCCAATTTCTCGGCGAAGTGCCGATCTTCACGGAAATCCGTGAAGGCGGCGACAAAGGCATGCCAATTGTCGTTTCATCGCCGAACATACCGGCGGGCCAGGCGTTTTTGAAAATTGCCGAGGGCTTGCGTCAGAAGCTGGCATGAAGGGGAGACATTTTTATTGTGCTCAATCTTGGCTTACCTAGCATGGGCGATAAATGCGTTTTTGCTTCTGTCACTTAGGTAAGGTTGCGGCGTTGTTTTTGGCAACCGGCTTTACAACCTCGCCAGTCACTGTTCAAGCCGTCGTGTCGGCATCCAATGCCGCCGTAACCGGAACATCGGACATCCCGTCCGCACCTGCCGACGTCAAGCTCAACACCGTCGAGAACTCGGTTGTGAAAATCTTTTCCTCGGTGCGTTACCCGGACCCTTACAAGCCTTGGACCAAGCAGGCGCCGACTGACATGACCGGCAGCGGCGTGGTGATCGAAGGCAAACGCATCCTTACCAGTGCCCATGTCGTCGCTTACGCGAGCCAGGTGCAAGTGCAGGCCAACCAGGCTGGAGATAAAATTCCCGCGACGGTCGAAGCGGTTGCGCCGGGCATGGACCTTGCCGTGCTGAAACTCGATGATGAATTGTTTTTCGAATCGCATCCACCGCTGCCGCGCGCGAAGAGCCTGCCCGAAATCAAAGATGTGGTTCTGGCGTATGGTTATCCCACGGGAGGCAACAGCCTTTCGATCACGCGGGGCATCGTTTCCCGTATCGAGTTTGCCCCGTACAATTTTCCGACGGCGGGTTTGCGGATTCAGATTGATGCCGCGTTGAATCCCGGCAACAGCGGCGGGCCCGCCGTGGTGGGCGACAAGATGGTTGGGCTTGCCTTCAGCATTCTGGTCGGCACGCAAAACATCGGCTACATCATCCCTTGCGAAGAAATCGAGCTGTTCCTGCAGGACATCGCGGACGGCCATTATGACGGCAAACCCGCCATGTTCGACGAATGCCAGGTGCTCGCAAGCCCCGCGATGCGTTCCTTTCTCAAGCTCGACAAGTCGGTCCAAGGAGTGATCGTGCATAAACCGGACGGCGATGATCCCTCTTATCCGCTGAAAAAATGGGATATCATCACAAAAATCGGCGACACGCCCATAGACGACCAAGGGATGATCCCAATCGGGCCCAACCTGCGTGTTTTGTTCAAATACAAGGTTCAGAAACTCGCCAATGACGGCAAGGTGCCGCTGACCGTGTTGCGTGGCGGAAAAGAGATCAAAGTGGAACTTCCCGTGTCATCGAACCGGCCGATGGTCGTCCCCGATTTGCAAGGCGCTTATCCATCCTATTTCGTGTACGGGCCGCTCGTATTTTCGAGCGCCACGGGGCAATTCGTCAGTGGTTTCACCAGGAGCTATGCCGGCGGCAATGTGATGGGTTTACTGAGCGTTGCGGGCAGTCCGCTGGTGAAGCGTCTGGGCGACCGACCCGCGTTTGAAGGTGAACACCTTGTCGTCGTCTCATCGCCCTTGTTTCCACATAAACTTTCGCAAGGCTATGCAAATCCATTCATGCAGGTCGTCAAAACCGTGAACGGCATTCCCATCAAAAATCTCGATCACCTCGTGGAAGTCTTGCGCGACTGCAGGGATGAGTTTATCAGCATTGAGTTCGACAACCGCGGTGGCGAAACAATGGTTTTCCCGCGCAAGGAAATGCTCGCCGCCACAGATGATATCCTGTCAGACAACGGCCTCCGCAGCCAAGGGACTCCGGACGCGATGGTCATTTGGAACGCCAAGCCGTCCCGATGAAGCGATTTTCAGCCACCGATCACTCGAAGGGACGGCAAACGTTTATTTCTTCGGTGGCGAATTTGTTGCAGTGTTTGGTGCGTTCAACTCACTCCACTTTTGGGCCAGCGCGTTATAGTCCTCGACCAGCTTGTTGAATTTGGTTGCCGCCTCGTTCCGTTCAGCGGCCAGACGTTTGAGATCCTCGTTTTGCTTGCGGATGTTGGCGTTGGCCTGTTCAAGCGCGGATTTGTAGGCGTCAATCTGTTTCAGGTTTTTCCCGGTTTCTGTATCCGCCCGCTCCAGATCGCTCTGCAGCCTGGCGATCCGGACCTGGTTGCTTTTCACCAACTCGTTCAGTCCGTTTTTCAACGCGTCAAGCCGCTTCACTTCCTCTTCCGCGCGGTTCAATGCGCTTTGAATGGACTGCGTGGCTTCAACCTTGTCACGCGCGGCGTCGCTCAACCTCTGAATCTGCTGCTGCAGCTTCGTTTCCCGATGCCATTGGACGGCGACCAGTCCGCAAAGGCACAGCGCGAAAAAGATGAGCAGGTTCTGCAAAAAGTTTTTCATCAACCGGCCAGAATCCCGCCCTGACTTGCGTTGGTCACGAGCTTCCGATAACGCGCCAGCCAGCCGGTCAACTCGCGTTTCTCCGGCTGCCAAGTCTTCTTCCGCTCGGCCAACTCGGCTGCCGAGACGACGATGTCAATCCGGCGATTCGGAAAATCAATCCGCAGTTTATCACCTTGCTTGAGCAGACCAATTGGGCCGCCTTCCGCCGCCTCGGGCGAGATATGGCCAATGCACGCGCCTGCCGTGCCGCCACTGAACCGGCCGTCCGTGATGAGCGCGACCTTGTCGCCCAGCCCCATGCCAACGATGTAACTGGTGGGCGAAAGCATTTCCTGCATGCCGGGTCCGCCACGCGGTCCTTCGTTGCGAATGACAACCACGTCGCCGGCTTTGACTTTGCCGGCGAGAATGCCGGCGCAGGCATCGTCCTGACTTTCAAAAATGACACAGGGACCTTCGAAGACAAAGCCGGGGCCGCAGTTCTTGTAAAATTCGGTGCTGATGCCGGCAGTTTTGACGACGCTGCCTTCAGGCGCGAGCTGGCCATAAAGAATCGCCAGTCCGCCATCGGGCGAGTAAGCCGTCACCTTGGTGCGAATGCAGTCATTCGCATCAAATTGGAACACCGGGTCGTACGGCATGAGGCCACTGGGCTGGACTTTCGCCAGATGCTTCGGGTCGGTGTCAAACTCGGCGCGCGTGATGACCCAGTTCTTCGTTTTCTTGGCGCGCACCATGGCGAACGGTGTGCGCTTGCCACCTTTTTCATAACGCCACAGGAGGAGCACCGGCAACTTGCGAAACTCGCCGAGTTCCGCACGGACCAAACCTTTCGATTCCTGGAGTTGTTGTTCGATCGCCGGACGAAGTTGCTCGTGGCCTTTCAACACAATACCACCGGGCATCTTCACCACCACCGATTTGTCATGCAATGCCAATAGCGCCCCGATGTCGCCCACATTCCATGCGGCGGCAGCGCGCCAGAACGTGATGGCCAGCGGGTCGGCGGGGAAAAAGAGCAGTGGCTTGGGCGCAAGGTTGCCGCTGGCAGTGCGGGCGGCGGGTCCGAGTTTGTCGTTCGGGTCAACCACAATTGCCGACGCTCCGGAGATGCGGACAGTTTTGGCCCACGCGGTGCATTTCTCCGAGCGCACATCCCATTCGTCAATGTTTTCGCCAAGAGTTTTGCCGGTGACGGTCTTGCAGTTGATGTTCAACGCGCCCATGCGCTTGAGTTCGCCGAGAATCGTGTGGATGCCGCCCGCCCGATGCACATCTTGAACATGGTAATTCGACGACGGCGACACTTTGCAGATGCACGGCACGCGCCGCGAAATGTCGTCAATGCGTTTGATGTCGTAGGGAATGCCTGCTTCGCGCGCGATGGCCAGCGTATGCAGGACGGTGTTCGTCGAACCGCCCATCGCGACGTCAAGCATGAGCGCATTGTCGAACGCCTCAAGCGTGGCGATGTCGCGCGGCTTGATGTCGTGTTTGACAAGTTGGATGATGGCGCGAGCGGCGCGGTCGTAAAGCGCCTCGCGTTCCTTTGACACGGCGAGAATCGTGCCATTGCCGGGCAACGCTATTCCGAGCGCTTCGCACAAGCAGTTCATCGAATTGGCCGTGAACATGCCGGAACACGAGCCGCACGTCGGGCAGGCGCTTTGTTCAAGCTTCTTCAAATCGGCTTCGGTGATCTTGCCAGCCTGCAGTTCGCCCACAGCCTTGAACACAGAGATCAAATCCGACTTTCCGGACGCCGGTTGGAGATAGCTGGCGAGGTCTTCGTGCGTGGCTTTCTGTTCGGCGATGCCCGCCGCCATCGGACCGCCGCTGACGAACACCGTCGGGATGTTGACGCGCATCGCGGCCATCAACATGCCGGGGACGATCTTGTCGCAATTCGGAATGCAGATCATGCCGTCGAAACAATGCGCCTTGAGCATGGATTCCACGCAATCGGCGATGAGTTCGCGCGACGGCAGCGAATACAACATGCCGCTATGGCCCATGGCGATGCCGTCGTCAATGCCGATGGTGTTGAAGATAAACGGCACGCCGCCGGCTTCGCGGACGAGGCGTTTGACGAGCATGCCGACCTCGTTCAAGTGCGCGTGGCCGGGAATGCAGTCGGTGTAGGAATTGCAGATGGCGATGAACGGCTTGTCCCAGTCGGCCTCGGATTCAATCGAGCCGGTGGCGCGGAGCAACGAGCGGTGCGGCGCGCGTTCAAAACCTTTTTTGATGATGTCAGAGCGCATAACAAATGGCGAATTACTAATTTCGTTTGTCGAATTAAAAAGGCACAAAGCCTGCAGCAGAGTAAACCTTCTTCGCCCGAATTGTCACGCATTTGCTCAGACACCCATCGTCCTTGTCAGGCTGCTGTGTCGTGAATATTCCCCCTTTTCGCCCTTGCCAGCCACCAGTTCAATCAAAAGTAGTGCCAAACCATTTCTGGTACATCGGTCCGACGTACGGCATAGGTTTCATCTGACCATTGACTGCGGCAATGAGGCCCATGACCCACAGCACAATCATCGAACCGACGAACGCCAGCCAGATCAACGGAACGAGGATGACAAGAAGGAATTTCACAAACGACAACACCACCGCGAGGATGAACATAACGATAGCGACACCTATCCAGCCCGCAATGCCCGTCAGCATGAATCCAAGGACCTGGCGCAGATGATACGCCCCAAGTTTGGTTTTCTTGCTGCTGTGCAAAACGATGGCAACGATGAAGCCGATCAGGGTCAGATAGCTGACGATGGCGACGGTTTTGTCTTCGGTGGTTTGAGAAGGCGGTGTGGTAACCGGAGGTGTCGTGGTATCCATATGAGAATTCGTTTTGAGGTTTCGTTTTTGTCCGTGATTGCGTGAAAGAAGTAAGTCTTGGACAATCGTGCGTCAAGCGGCTTTTCCGAAGCGTGACATTCAAGGTGCTTCGCCGTCCGCGCCGAAAGCCGACCCCGAATCTCACCGCTTCGCGCCCTTGCTCGTTGAACTGTGTAGCGTTGCTCTGTGGAGGTTGGCAGACTTCCGCCGGGAATTTTTCCGTTCTCGCCTCCACCAACCTGACCAATTGGGTGACGATCTATCCAGTCTTTCCCATGCTCGGCGAATTCGTTCTGGACAACCAAATTCTCCAAGCGCAAAGTCGAAACCATGAAACCGGATAGGCTGCAAAGCCTGCGGTTTTCCTAAATGTTAGACGGCCATCGAGCACGCATGGAGTATTTGAATGACATTCCGTTCGAGTTCTACCTCACACAATTCGGCGTGATGTTTACTATTGTTGTTTTTGCCGGTGTGGTTCTCCGCTGGCCGCTGCATCGTCGTGAAGTTGGGGGTTACTTGCTCGCTGGTAGTGTTGGATGGCTCATAGGCTTTATCATCACAACTTTGCCTTTTCTCTACGCAGCGGCCCATGAACATGTTCTGAGTCCGATTCTTATTGGTTCTCATTACGGTGAGTGGCCGCCATCCTGGTGGCCGAGATGGTTGCCGATGTTTGGGCCGTTTCATGGTTTTATTATCGGCTCAGTTGTTGGCTTCGGGGTAGGTTGTTATGTATTCTATCGCAGACACAGAAAGCTGGCCGTCTAACATCGAGGTCGGCTGCAGAATTTTCTGATTTTTCCCTTTGCCTGTGACGCTGCGTTTTTGAGGTTTGCCAGTCCCCACGATTTGCGCTTAGATATTCCCTCCGCTTTTTTGCGGGCAAACTTATGAAACCCGACGTGGAAATCTACGACACGACCCTGCGCGACGGCAGTCAGGGCGAAGGCATCAACTTTTCGGTTGCGGACAAGCTCCGCATCGCCGAGAAGCTCGACGCGTTTGGTGTCCACTACATCGAAGGCGGCTGGCCCGGCTCGAACCCCAAGGACATGGAATTTTTTGCGCAGGCCAGCAGACGCAAATGGAAGAATGCCCGGATCGCCGCTTTCAGCATGACCCGCCGCAAGGGCATCGCCGTCGAGAAGGACGAATTGATGCGGCAGATCCTCGACGCGAAAACACCGGTCGTCACCATCGTTGGCAAGACGTGGCTGCTGCACGTCACCGAGGTGTTGCGCGCCAAGCCGGACGAAAACCTGGCGATGATCGGCGACACCATCCGCTTTTTGAAGGACCACGGCAAAACGGTCATCTACGACGCCGAACACAGCTTCGACGGTTTCAAGGATGAGCCGGAATACGCGCTGGCCACGTGGCAGGCCGCCGAGAAGGCCGGTGCGCAGTGCATCGTATTGTGCGACACGAACGGCGGCTGTCTGCCGGAAGAAATCGCGCGCATCACCGCGCTGGCGAAAGCCAAACTCACGGTCCGCCTCGGCATTCACACGCACAACGATTGCGGTGTGGGCGTGGCCAATGCGTTGGCCGGCCTCGAAGCCGGCGCCACCCAAGTGCAGGGCACAATCAACGGCTATGGCGAACGCACCGGCAATTGCAATCTGACCAGTATCATCCCGCTGGTGCATTTCAAATTGAAAAAAACCGGCGTGCCCGCGGACTCGCTGGCCAAGTTGAGGGAGCTTTCAGAGTTCGTGGACGAAATCGCCAATGTCCGGCACGACCCGCGCCAGCCGTGGGTGGGGCAGACGGCGTTTGCGCACAAGGGCGGCATGCACGCCCATGCGATTGACCGCGTCGCGCGCAGTTACGAGCACATCCAGCCGGAAGCCGTCGGGAATTATCGCCGCGTGCTCATCAGCGACATGTCCGGCCGCTCGAATATTTTGATGAAGGGCGCGGAACTCGGCTTCAAACTCAAGCCGGACATGCCGGAGGTGAAAACCATCACGCAGCGTGTCAAGGAACTGGAAAATCAAGGCTATGAATTTGAGGCCGCCGAAGGTTCGCTCGCGCTGCTCATCGGCAAGACACTCAAGCACCGCGACCCGCTGTTTCATGTGGATGCCTATCACGTTTCGATGCGCCGCGATGCGAAGGAATCCGTCTGTGAGGCAACGGTCAAGGTCCGCGTCGGCGTCAAACGCGCGCAGACGGTGGCCGAGGGCGACGGTCCGGTAAATGCGCTGGACGGCGCGCTGCGTTCGGCGCTGGTGAAGTTTTATCCGCAGCTTAAAAAGGTGTCGCTCACGGATTACAAGGTGCGCATCCTCGACAGCGACACCGGCACGGCCGCCAAGACGCGCGTGCTCATCGAATCCACCGACGGCAAACGCGAATGGGGCACCGTGGGCGTGAGCGAAAACATCATCGAAGCCAGCTTGCAGGCGCTGGTGGACTCGATGGAATACGCATTGTTGAAAAAATAATTTTTACCGCGGAGGCGCTGAGACGCAGAGGAAAATCCAAATGAAAACTCTGCGTCTCGGCGTCTCTGCGGTTTGGAACTATGTCTGAAATTTCAAAAGCCTACGAACCGCAAGCGGTCGAAGATAAATGGTACGCCTTCTGGGAAAAGGAAGGCTGCTTCACGGCGAACCCGAATTCGCCGAAGCCCGCCTATTCCATCGTCATCCCGCCGCCGAACGTCACCGGCATGCTCCACATGGGGCACGTCCTGAACAACACCATTCAGGACATCCTCAGCCGCAAGGCGCGCATGGACGGCAAGGAAGTCCTCTGGCTGCCCGGCACGGACCACGCCGGCATCGCCACGCAGGCGGTCGTCGAGAAGACCCTCCGCAAAGAGGGCAAGATGAAGCACCGCGACGATCTCGGCCGCGAGAAATTCCTCGAACACGTCTGGGCTTGGAAGGAAAAGCACGGGGGCATCATCATCCAGCAGCTCAAGAAACTCGGCTGCTCGTGCGATTGGTCGCGGCTGCGGTTCACGATGGACCCGGAGTATTCACGCTGTGTGCAGAAAGTTTTCGTCGAACTTTACAAGAAGGGCCTCATCTATCGTGGCAAACGCATGGTCAACTGGGACCCCGCCGCCCGCACCGCACTCTCCGATGAAGAAGTCGAGATGACCGAAACCAAAGGCCACCTCTGGCATCTCAAGTATCCGCTGCTCGACGACAAGGGGCAGCCGAAGGCCGACGAATTCGTCAGCGTGGCCACGACGCGACCCGAGACGATGCTCGGCGACGAAGCGGTGGCGGTGAATCCGAACGACGAACGCTACACCAAACTCGTCGGGCGCAAAGTCCTGCTGCCGCTGCAAAACAAACCCATCCCGATCATCGCGGACGATTTTGTGGACCCGAAGTTCGGCACCGGCTGCGTAAAGGTGACGCCCGCGCACGACCCGAACGATTACGCGATGGCTACGCGGCACAACCTGCCGCTCACGGTCGTCATCGGCCCGGACAGCAAGATGACCCAGGAGGCGGGTGAGAATTTCGACGGCATGGATCGCATGGAAGCGCGCGAGGCGGTGGTCGAGGAACTAACCGAGCAAGGCTTGCTGCTGAAGGTGGAGGATTACGTCCACAACGTCGGCTACAGCCAGCGCAGTCACGTACCGATTGAACCGTATCTGAGCGAGCAGTGGTTCTTGAAATATCCAAACGTGGAGTCATCCATGACCTGTGTTGCTCAAGAAGGCTGGACCTCGGCGGCGAATCTTTTTGGAAAAACTGCGCACATTATCTATGCAACCGGCAAAGAAATTTCAGGCAAGAGCATCCATGAGTTGCGGAAAGCCGCACTTTTCTTTGCCCGCCAGCACAAGATAATCGGCGTTCCTTTCAAGAACGAAGATTCAGGAATTGAAATCCGTGTTGGCCGCCAGAGCCTATCGCACGCTTTCAGCCATCTTGGCGTTGCGAACATCCTCGCCGTGGCGGTTTTACCTGAACTGATCCGCACGGCTGTATGGATATCGTCTGAACCCCACGAGCCGCGCAACCCGATGGTGAAACTGGTTCACCGCTTCGTCGCGTCGCTTTCGTTGGCAGGCGAATTACACAGCGTATTGATTACGGCAAAGGAATTTTACGATGGGACGGTGCTGTACGACCACAAGGCAAAAAAAATCACGCCCGGCGGTAAATCTCTGGAAGCGCATCCCCGTGAGGGGAAGTTGGACACCCAGCCTGCACCGAGCGCTGAACTTAAAGTAGGCGATTTACTAGCCGGTGTCAACGTCCTCAAAATGCGCTTCCACCCGGATCGCTGGGCCAAGACCTACTCGCACTGGATGACTAACCTCCGCGACTGGTGCATCAGCCGCCAGCTTTGGTGGGGGCACCGGATTCCGGTGTGGCATAAGCGCCTCAAAATTCCCAATCAACCGGAATATCACGGACATGTTTGGTGGTTTAGCGAAACCGATCAAGCATTTGATGAATACAGAAATAGCTGTGTTGTTCGCATTGTCCATACAGCGTCCGGACGAATGATTGGTCCGTTTAAGACTCAAATAGGAATGGATAATAATCTTGAGCTAGACGAAGAAATGGACGCTGGAAAATCTGAGCACGAATTTGATGTATATGTTTCGACGGTTGATGAGAAAGCGATTAAATACTTGGTGAACGACGAAGGCTTCAACCAAGACCCCGACGTGCTCGACACGTGGTTCAGTTCCTGGCTCTGGCCGTTTGCCACGATGGGTTGGCCGGAACAGACGCCCACGCTCAAAAAGTTTTATCCCACCACCGATCTGGTCACCGGGCCGGACATCATTTTCTTCTGGGTCGCGCGCATGATCATGGCCGGTTACGAGTTCGTGGGAGATTTGCCGTTCCGCAACGTCTATTTCACCGGCATCATCCGCGACAAACTGGGCCGCAAGATGAGCAAGAGCCTCGGCAATTCACCCGATCCGCTCGAACTCATCGCCAAATACGGCGCGGACGCCCTCCGCTTCGGCACCATGCGCAGCGCGCCGCTCGGTCAGGATGTGCTTTTCGACGAGAAGGACGTCGAGCTGGGCCGCAATTTCTGCAACAAACTTTGGAACGCCTGCCGCTTCCGCCAAATGCAAGGCGGTGGCAGTGCCACTTCCCAAGTTCAGGCGGAAATCAATCCCGCGTTGCTCACCAGCGACGACAAATGGATTTTGCTCAAGCTCGACACCGCCATTCGCGAAATCACGAATGCGTTCGCCGAATATCGTTTTAACGAGGCGACGCAGACGCTCTATCGTTTCTTCTGGAGTGAGTATTGCGACTGGTATGTGGAGGCGAGCAAGGCCGTCCTTTACGGCGGAGACGAGGCGAAAAAAGTGAACACGCTCGCCGTGATTGATTTCGTCCTGAGCCACACGTTGCGCCTGTTCCATCCGTTCCTGCCGCACATCACCGAGGAACTCTGGCACGGGATGAGTTTCAGCGAAGACATGCCGGAGAACCAAGGCGGCAAGACCATCATGTTCGCTCCGTGGCCCAAACCGCTCAGCGATGACGAGAAAACGCACTATGCGCTCGACGAAACCACGTTAGCCTTCGTCAACGCGAAGTACGACCTCGTTTCACAAGGCCGCAACCTGCGCCGCGCCGGCAACATTCCCGCGAGCAAGAAAGTCAAATTCATCTTCAAGCCAACGCGTGACTTTTCGCCGCACGATGTGGAAGTCGTCAGGTTGCTGCTGAATGCCGAGGCGCTCGAAATCCACACCGATTACCAGTCGAAGAAAGGCACGCCCACCATCCGCATCGAGTTGGGCGACCTGTATCTGCCGCTCGAAGGATTGATTGATGTCGAAGCGGAGAAAGCCCGGCTCTCGAAGGAACTCGAAAAGATTGAATCTGAAATCGCGCGGGTGGAGCAGAAACTCAACAATCCAGACTTCACCCAAAAGGCGCCGCCGAAAGTCCTGGACGAGCACAGGCAACGGCTTGCCGAATGGCAATCCAAACGCGATCACGCCAGGACCGCGTTGCAGATGCTCGTGGGCTGAGCGGGAGGATTGGCCCGTCTTTTCGGTTGATTTACGACGGCGCGGCTGGCGTGGCTGCCGACGAAGGAGTCACCGTTTCGAACTTCGCGTTGTTTTCGAGAAACTCCATGACCTTCTCGTGGGCGATCTGGTCGTAGATTTCGACCAGTCCATTGCGTTTCTCAAGGTCTTTGAGGAATTTGGCAGGAGGAATTTGATACATTGCAGAGAGCGTTTGCACACGGCGCAGAATTTCCTCCTGTGAAGCTTTGATCTCTTCCTTCTCCGCGATGCGCTGAATGAGGAAGGCCAGCTTCACGCGCTCTTTCGCGCTGCTGGCGGCGGCGGAATAGATCGCGTCTTTTTCCTTTTCAATTGTCTCGCGCGTGACACCGCGTTTGGTGTTATCGCGCACCAGGTCGTAAACGACATTGCGCGTTTCGTGCGCGACCGCGGTCTCCGGCAACTCAAAATTCACGCGGTCGAGCAGCGCGCGGACAATCTGG
The DNA here is from genome assembly GCA_963714605.1 of uncultured Verrucomicrobiae bacterium. Taxonomy (GTDB): domain Bacteria; phylum Verrucomicrobiota; class Verrucomicrobiia; order Limisphaerales; family CAVQOW01; genus CAVQOW01. Next base: position 294,514 of record CAVQOW010000012.1, read on the forward strand.
GCGCGCGTGTCCCTGCTCTGTTTGTATTTCAATTCGTTCTCCAGATCGTGGCGCACACCTTCGCGGAGCTTTTCCATACTTTCCGCGTCAAAAGATTTGGCGAACGCGTCGTCGAGCGCGGGCAAAATCTTTTCCTTCACTTCGACGAGTTCGACCTGGTAAACGCCCTTCCGGCCTGCAAGCTCCTTGGTCACGAAGTCGGCGGGGAAATCCACGTTGACGGCACGTTTGTCGCCCGCTTTCGCGCCCAGGAGCTGGCCGGCAAAACCGGGAATGAACGAATCCGGCTTGGCTTCAATCCAAAAGTTTTTCTGCTCGCCCAGCCCCTTGGCCGTGGGCGCGACGTCCGTGAGAGGCTTGTCCTCGCACGTGCCGGCGTAATTGACGACGGCGATGTCGCCAGTGCGCAACTCGCGCGGGACAGTCTCGAATTTGACCCGTTGCTCGCGCAGCAGGTTGAGCGCGCGCTCCACGTCCGCGTCGGTCACGGACTTGGCCTCGCGCTTCACCGGCAGTCCCTTGTAATCGGGCAATTGAAATTCCGGCGCGGTTTCAATGGTGGCGGCAAATTGCAGCGGCTGGCCGCGGCCAAACTGGATTTCCTCGATGTCGGGCGCGCCGAGGACGTCGAGTTTTTTTTCGTCCAGCGCCTTGCGGTAGGACTCGCCGATGAGCTTGCGTTTGGCCTCGTCCTGAATCTCCTTCTCGAATTTCTTGAGCACGAGATGGCGCGGCGCTTTGCCGGGGCGGAAGCCGGGCAGCGACGCCTGTTTTTGAAATTCCTTCGTCGTGGACTCAAAGGCTTCGTCCACTGCCTTCGCGTCCACTTCCACGCGCAGCAGTTTTTTACATTGAGCAAGATTCTCGACCGTCACGTTCACATCAAACCTTTCGCTTGCCGCCGAAGGCGCGGAAAACCGGCTTTGGCTGGAATTCCCAATTCAGCGGGGTGGGGAGCGTAGGTAAGCACTCCGGCAGCGTCAAGCACGCCGTACAAACGCTGTCGCCTGAACAGGAGTCGCCGCGCCAAAATCAAAACCGTCGTATCAATTTTGTTTTCAGAAGGTAAATCCCTTCAGCCACTGACCCATCTTCGCTGTACGCAATTAAAAATGGTGGGCGCTGAGGGACTCGAACCCCCGACCTACTCGGTGTAAACGAGACGCGCTAACCACTGCGCCAAGCGCCCATCCAAGAGGAATGTAGAATGTAGAATGCAGAATGAAAAAGAAAAAACAATTCACACCGCAAGCGTGCGAATTCCATTTTCTGCATTCTTCCTTCTTCATTCCTCATTTTTGAAGCCCTGCTGACGCAGCGCCTCGAACAACACCAGCGCCGCGCAGTTGGACAAATTCAGCGAACGGGATTGCTCGTTGAACATCGGAATCCGCAGCCAGCGCTGCCGGTTCTTCTCCAAAAGCTGCTTCGGCAAACCCGCCGTTTCGCGCCCAAAAACCAGATAGTCGTCTGCCGCAAATTTCACTTCCGTGTACAGCCTCGGCCCGCCGGATTCGATGAACCAAAACCGCGCATCCGCCGGAAGTTTCTTCTCGAACGCAGACCAGTTCGGCCAGCGGTGCCACTCGACGTGCTGCCAGTAATCCATGCCCGCCCGCTTGAGTTGCGCGTCGTCCAGTTTGAAACCGAATGGCTCGACGAGATGCAGCGTCGTGCGCGTGGCGGCGCAGAGCCGCGCCACGTTGCCCGTGTTCGGCGGGATTTCCGGTTCAACGAGAACGACGTGCATGGCGGTTTCCGACTTTGGACTTTGGGCTTTGGGCTTTGGTTCCGTAAAAAACCTTCCACAATACCAGCCCGTGCGCCGGCGCGTTCATGCCCGCCACACGCCGGTCACGGCTGGCCAGAATATTTTTGATTTCCGACGGCGAAATTTTTCCCTGCCCAACCTGCACCAGCGTGCCGACGATTCCGCGACACATCTTGTAGAGAAACCCGTCGCCTTCGATGATAAACGTGAGCTGCGCGCCGGATTTTTTGAAGTCACAGCGCGTGAGCGTGCGCACGGTGGATTTCATTTCGTAATTCCGACTCGCCGCGAACGATTTGAAGTCGTGCTTGCCGACGAAATGTTTCGCCGCCACTCGCATCACCGGCAAATCCAGTTGATACGGAACGTGCCACGCCTGACGCCGCAGCAACGGATTCATCGTGCGGTAATTCCAGACGAAGTAACGATACTGTTTGCCTCTCGCGTCGAACCGCGCATGAAAATCGTCTCGGCAGCGCACCGCCGAGACGACGCGGATGTCCTGCGGCAGATTGGCGTTGAGCGCCAGTGCGAGTCTGGCCACAGGCATCTTGAACTCCCTGCGCGGAATCTCCACATGCGCCACCATGCCGAGCGCGTGGACGCCAGTGTCGGTGCGGCTGGAGCTGTGAATCCGTTTCACGCTGGGAAACATTTTTACCAGTGCCGCCTCGACTTTTTCCTGCACGCCCGTGCCGGTCTTCTGCACCTGCCAGCCTTGATAGGCCGTGCCGTCGTAAGCGATGGTCAATTTGAATTTGAGCAAGTCAGACATTCTTTAGCCACAGATGAAACACAGATTGAACACAGATTCAAAGACAGGAATTTTCCCATCTGCGTTTCATTTGTGAAAATCTGTGGCCTAAAATCATTGCAGCGAATCCAGATAACTCTGCAGCAAAATCGCCGCCGCCGTCTTGTCCACCTTCTCCTTGCGTTTGTCGCGGCGGACGTTGCCCTGAATCAAAAACCGCTGCGCTTGAACTGTCGTCAGTCGTTCGTCCAGCGTCTTGATAGGAATGGTGATGGCGTCACGCAACACTGCCACGAACTCCTGCACCTTGAGCGCCGCCGGGCCGTAAGAGCCGTCCATGTTGCGCGGCATGCCGATGATGATTTCTTCGACCTCTTTTTCGTGGATGATTTCCTTGAGCCGCGATAGAAAATCCGCGAACGGCTCGGCGGGAATGTATTCCAGCGGCGTGGCAATCATCTTCATTTCGTCGCTCACCGCGACGCCAATGCGAACCGTTCCGTGATCAAGGGCGAGGATGCGCATATAACTTATGAAACTCTTAAATCAATATTTTCAGGGAAGATTTGTTCAAGGAGTTGTTTCTGGCTTGCATTAAACATATCTCGAAAAAAAAGTTTGAAACGAATGGTGTCGAGAAACCAATCGAAGCGAAACCAAACAGCACATTTGGACTCCGAATGTCCTTCGTTCCAAAACCCAAGGCGTGCCGAGCCTTGGCCGAACAGCGCTTCCTTGAAATCATCAACATCTCCATTCCAAGGGCTTGTTGCCATGATGACATTTAGTGCATTCGGCATGAACTGTTCGTAAGCGTCGTTGAGAAGTCGCTTGAGTCGGACGCGATCTTTCAAATAGCCGAAAGGAGGTGATTCCCCAGAATTTATGTGTGCTTGCGTTTTGGCATCGGTATTCAATCGTTTTAAATGGGCGTATATCACAGACTCGCCCAACGAAACTTTGAAATCTGCCTGCTTCCGATTGGGAGTAGAAACTTCGACGCGAATATCGCATCCCAGTTTAATAAAATGCCTTGCAACCATCGCCTCGGCGTAATGATCCAGAAATTGCTGTGCTTGAGTTTTGCCTAGATTGCAAAACTTTCCAAACAACTTACCCAATTCTGGATGCGATTCCCAAGCTTTGATTTCAGCAACTGCTTTAGGGCATAAGCGATCGCTAAACAAATCGAAACCTTGTTTTGGAACCGAATCGCCCATGATTATAATTGTTTCATCGCCTTCGTCGCCGCGCTCACCGTTTTTTCAATGTCCGTTTCGCTGTGTGCAGTGGAAATGAAGCCGGCCTCGAATTGCGATGGCGCGAAATACACGCCCGCGTCCAACATGCCGTGGAAGAATTTCTTGAACCGCTCGCGATCACTCTTCATCGCGTAAGCGACGTTGTGGACGGGTTCGTTCGTGAAGTAGCCGCAGAACATCGACCCGCAGCGGTTGAACGTCATCGGCACGCCGGCGGATTTTGCGGCGTCCTTCATCCCGGATTCCAGCAACGCGCCGAGCTGTTCGAGCCGCGCGTAGGCATTTGCTGACTTTAGACTTTGGACTTTAGACTTTGGACTTGTCGCCAATTCTTCCAGCGCCGCAATGCCCGCCGCCATCGCCAGCGGATTGCCGCTCAGCGTGCCGGCTTGATACACCGGGCCGAGCGGTGCCAGATAATCCATGATGTCCGCCCGCCCGCCGAGCGCGCCCACGGGCAAGCCGCCACCGATGATTTTGCCGAGACAAGTCAAATCCGGCTTGACGCCAAATTTTTCCTGTGCGCCGCCGGGCGCAAGGCGAAAGCCCGTCATCACTTCGTCGAAAATGAGCAGCGCGCCATTCTCCTTCGTGACCTTACGGAGAAAATCCAAGTAGCCCGGCTTGGGCAGATATAAACCGGCGTTTCCCGGCACCGGCTCGACGATGATGCAGGCGATTTCGTTTTTGTTCGCCGCGAACGCGGCTTTGACTGCGTCAGTGTCGTTGAACGGGAGAACGATTGTGAGTTTCGCAAAATCCGCGGGCACGCCCGCGCTGTCCGGATGGCCGAACGTGAGCGCGCCCGAACCAGCTTTCACCAGCAGCGAATCGCCGTGGCCGTGGTAGCAGCCGTCGAATTTGATGATTTTGTCGCGCTTGGTGAAGCCGCGCGCGAGTCGGATGGCGCTCATGCAGGCCTCGGTGCCGGAATTGCACATGCGCACCTTCTGCACGCTGGGCACGAGTTCGCAGATGAGCTTGGCCATCGTGACCTCGAACGGATTCGGGATGCCGAAGCTCGTGCCGTGATCGGCAGCAGCTTTGACGGCGGCGATGATTTTCGGATGCGCGTGGCCAAGAATGGCCGGTCCCCAAGTGCCGACGTAATCAATGTATTCATTGCCGTCCATGTCCCAGATGCGGCAACCGGCGGCATGATTGACGAAAAATGGTTTGCCGCCGACGGCGCGGAAGGCGCGCACGGGCGAATTGACGCCGCCCGGAATGTAATTGAGCGCCTCGGCGAAGAGAGCATCGGATTTGGACCGCGAAATCATGGCGTGAGCATAACAACGCACAGTGCTTCGTTACAACGTCGAAGCGTTAAATCATGGAGCGTGCGTGCGCCCGACCGGCACGCATTGGCCGCTCTACTGGTCTGGCCTCGCCGCAGCCGGCGTGGCAGGGCGACACTGCCGCGCAGCTCAAACTTCCGGTGGTTTTACGGTACTATGCTTCTGCCTGAAAGCGGGACTTCCCGCCAGGCTCACATCAGCGCCGTGCTGAAATACCGTTCCGCGCGATCCGGCAGCACGGTGGCAATGTTGCCGGTGACTTTCTTTGCCAGTTGCCGCGCCGCCCACACATTTGCGCCGGAAGAAATGCCCACCAGCAGTCCGTGATTGCAGCCCAGCTTCCGGGTCGTCTCAATCGCGTCTTCATCCGTCACCTCAATCACCTCGTCCACCAGCTTGACATCAAGCACGGCGGGAATGAAACCGTCGCCAATGCCTTGAATCTGATGCAATCCCGGCTCGTGGCCCAGCAACGCGGAAACATTTTTAGGTTCGACAGCAACGATGCGGACGCCCGGCTTGTGTTCGCGAAGAAATTTCCCGATGCCTTGCAACGTGCCGCCGCTGCCCACGCCGGCCACAAACGCGGCGATGTCGCCATTCATCTGCCGCCACAATTCGTGCGCGGTCTCGTCGTAATGCACGCGCGGATTGTCCGGATTTTCAAATTGCTGCGGCACGAACATGCGCGGGTCTTCGGCCTGCATCTGCCGCACGCGCGCCACGGCGCCGCCGAGGCTTTCCTGGGACGGCGTAAGCACCAAATCCGCGCCCAGACTGCGGATCAGCTTCTTGCGTTCCTCGCTCATGTTTTCCGGCATGACGATGCGGACTTGGTAGCCTTTGAGCCGACCGACGAGCGCGATGCCGATGCCGGTGTTGCCGGAGGTGGGTTCGACAATGATGGAATCGGGTCGCAACCGGCCGTCCCGCTCCGCGCCTTCAATCATGGCCAGCGCGACACGGTCTTTGATGCTCCCGCCGGGATTGAGAAACTCGGCCTTGGCAAAAATGGGTTCGTTCTTGAGGCGGACCAGTGGCGTGCGACCAATCAAATCGAGAATGTTATCCGTAAGCATGACCGGACAGATGATCCCCGCATCGGGCGGGTGCGACAAGAAGAAATCTGTGTCGATCTGTGAACACCCACAGCATTTACAGTCCCAATCTCCTAAACCGGCTGTTCACTTCCTTGAAATGGAAGTCGAGCGAGCAGAGTTTTTCCAGTTCACCTTTCTTGAAATGTTTTGCCACGGCAGGGTCGGCCTTGAGTTGCTCGACAAAATCGGCGTCGTCGCGACCGGCGTGTTTGACTTCCCACGTCTTCATCGCGGCATCTTGCACGAGTTTGTAGGCGGCTTCGCGGATGAGGCCTTTCTTGATGAGCGCGAGCAGGACGGTCTGGCTGTTCCACATGCCGAGCGAGAGGCCGAGGTTCTTCTTCATGTTCTCGGGATAAACAGCGAGACCGTCCATAAGGCGCGTAAGCAGGCCGAACATGTAATCGAGCAGCGTGCAGGAATCGGGGAAAATGATGCGTTCGACGCTGCTGTGGCTGATGTCGCGCTCATGCCAGAGGGCGACGTTTTCCAGCGCGGCCATCGCATTGCCGCGCAGCACGCGGGCAAGGCCGGTGAGGCGTTCCCAAGTGATGGGATTGCGTTTGTGCGGCATGGCGCTGCTGCCTTTCTGGCCGGGCGTGAACGGTTCTTCGGCTTCAAGCACTTCCGTGCGCTGAAGATGGCGGAACTCGACGGCCCAACGTTCGATGCTCGCGCCGACGAGGGCGAGTGTGGTCTGAAACTCGGCGTGGATGTCGCGTTGCACGACCTGTGTAGCAATGGGTGCAGCCCGCAGACCCAGCTTTTTGCAGACGTAAGCCTCGACGCGCGGTGACAGATGCGCGCTGGTACCGACTGCGCCTGAGATTTTGCCAACCGCGACAACTTCACGAACGCGTTCGAGTCGTTCGAAGTGCCCGACCAAATTCGTCATACATCAGCGCGAGCTTGAGGCCGAAAGTGGTCGGCTCGGCATGGATGCCGTGGCTGCGACCGATGCATGGCGTGAACTTGTGCTCTTTCGCACGTTTAGCGATGGAGGTGCGAAGTGCCTTCACATCTGCAATCAAAATATCTGCTGATTGAACCATTTGCACGGCGTACGCAGTATCGCCCACGTCGCTGCTGGTGAGGCCGAAATGAAACCAGCGGCTGGCGTTGTGATTAATTTTTTCAGCGACGGCGGTGGTGAAGCCGATGACGTCGTGGTTGAGAACTTTCTCCAGTTCCTTCTGCCGCGCGACAAGTCCGGGCAGGTCGGCGAACCATTTGTCGCAGCCAGCTTTAATCCTGGCGAAGTCCTTCCTCGGCACGATGTCTTCCTTGACCAGCGCTTCGCTGGCGAGGAGTTCGATCTGCAGCCAGATGCGGAGCTTGTTTTCGTCGGTCCAGATGGCCCGCATCTCCGGGCGGGAGTAGCGCGTAATCATGGCGCGAGGTTAAAAGGTTTCGCGTCGAGAGTCGAGCCGCTTTCGCTCCGCTCGCGCGCCAAGCAGTCGAGTGCTGTGGTAGAGTTGGCGCGCTGCGCCGACCGGACGCCGCAGCGCGTCCCTACCAACTATCGCTTGTCCATCTTCTTGCGCGCGGCTTCGAGAATCTGCCGTTCGCGCTCCGTCAGACTCTGGATGCCGTGCGCGGAAATCTTGTCGAGAATCGGGTCAACTTCGCGGCTGAGGAATTCGTCCGCGGGCAGTTCATCGGCTTCCCTGTTCTGACGGCTGCCATCCTGCCATTTTGCCACGCGAATGTTGGCGAGTTCACGTGGTGGCGCGCGTCGATATGTTTTGCGCAAATGCGGCCAGCGCCATTGCCCGTGGGTGATTTGCCAAACATAAGCGATGCCCATCAACATCCCGCCGAGATGCGCCGCATGGGCGATGCCGTCACCGGGAAACGCGATGCCGAACAGCGCAATCAGCGCGCAGAAAACCAAAAGGTATTTTGCCCGCATGGTCAGCGGCAGGATGAAAAAAAGCAGCATCGTCAGCGGGCGTTCCGGGTAGAGCATGGCGAACGCGGCGACGAGACCGAACGCGCCGGCTGACGCCCCGACAACGGCGCCGCCAAGATGCCCGGGCCAAAGAACGGCGCCGACCATTTGGAACAGACCGCCGAGCACGCCGCTGGAAAAATAGAGGAAAAGAAATTTTTTACGCCCCAGCGTTTCTTCAATAGCGCGTCCAAAAACGTAGATCGCCCAGCAGTTCAACAACAGATGCATCCATCCACCGTGCATGAACTGAAACGTAATCAACTGCCAGATGTAGCCATCCCGCATCCCAGCTACGCTCAGGGCAAAATATCTGTCGATCCGCAGTGACGAGAAGTAGTGCTGGGCAACATTCTGAAGGACGAACGCAATGACGTTGGCGATCAAAATCGCGACGGTGACGGGCCGTCGCGGTTCGAACGATTCCTGACGCATGTAATCGCGGTTTTCCAGCATGACATGCTGAACGTAATCGGCATCAACCGAGTTTTCAACGGAGTTTTGCGAACCAACTTGCTTTGCTAGAGAACTTCAAAGTCTGCCGGGCAAAAACGCTTGATTTCTTCCAACGAAAACCTGCGGCTGCAATTCTGCTTTTGTCCGGTTCAAGACGGTGTATTCTGCGGTCATGCCTGTGCCAGTCATCAGCATTGCCCAGATGCGGGAATGGGAAAAAGCCACTTGGGCCGCAGGTCAGACTGAAGCCGAAGTCATCCGCCGCGTCGGGAAAGTCGTGGCGCAACGCGCGCTGCACCTCACGCAGCTCGGCGACGCCATTCTCGTCCTCGCCGGCAAAGGTCATAATGGCGACGATGCCCGCGCTGCAACCGAACATCTTTTGGATCGGCGCGTTGAAATACTCGATGTCGCCTCACCCAAAACCGATTTAACCCGGCTCGATGCCGCGCTTATTCGCAGACCGGCGCTGGTGATTGACGGGTTGTTCGGCATCGGGCTGAACCGTGCGCTGGACGCGGCTTGGATAAAATTCGTTGAGCGCGTCAACGCGGCGCGGCTGCCAGTTTTGGCTGTTGACGTTCCGTCAGGTCTGAATGCTGACACCGGCGAAGCGTTTGGCGCGGCAATTGAAGCCGCAGTAACGCTCACCATCGGCGCGCCGAAAATGGGTATGATTCAGCCGGCGGCATGGCCGTTCGTCGGACGCTTGGAAGTCGCAAACGATGTCGGTTTGAGTCCATGTCCGCACAGCGGCGAATTGGTTTGGACTTCGCCGGAAGATTTCTCCGGTTTCCCGCCGTTGCGACCGGTCGCAAGCCACAAGGGGAGCTTCGGTCATCTGGCGATTGTGGCGGGGAGCGCGGGCTTTCACGGCGCGGCGGTGCTGGCGGCGCGCGGCGCGCAGCGCGCCCAGCCGGGTCTTGTCACATTGTTCACGCACGAGCCGGTGTATTACGTCATCGCCACGCAACTGCAGGCGGTGATGGTCAATGTGTGGAGGCCGACTCTCCAAGTGCCGGGCGAGTTCAGCGCGATTCTCGTCGGTCCGGGTCTGGCAGCGCCTGAACTGCCCGATGAAATGAAAATGACGACGCATCGGTTGTGGTTGGACGCGCTGGCGCCGGTGATTGTGGACGCGAGCGCCCTGGACTGGTTGCCGCTGTCTCCCGTGCCTCAAAATGCAATTCGCGTCATCACGCCGCATCCGGGCGAGGCAGCAAGAATGCTCAAAACGAGGGCAAAGCAAGTGCAAGCGAATCGCGCCCAAGCGCTCCGCGAAATCTCGCGCCGCTACGGGAATTGCTGTGTCGTTTTGAAGGGGCATCAAACGCTCGTTGGCCGAAGCACGGGGGAAATTTTTGTCAATTCGTCGGGCAACCCGCATCTGGCGCAGGGCGGCAGCGGAGATGTTTTGGCCGGCTTCATCGCAGGCTTGCTCGCGCAGCCGGCGTTGCAGTCCGAGGCGGACAAGGCGATTCGTTACGCCGTCTGGCAGCACGGCGCAACTGCTGACGCGCTGCAAGTCCGCCGCGACGGCTGGGTCGTCGAAGATTTGGCAGCCGGGTTGGGCCGCGCGCGTGAGAAGACTTAAAATTCTCTTCCTTCGCCCGGCGGCATCTGCTAGGAACTTTTTGTGCGTTCAGTTTTCTCAATGGCAGTGGGGCTCGCCTTTTTCGGGCTGCTAACGGCGTTTGGCCACGCGGAGACGTTCCAACTCAACGACGGCCAGACTTTGTCCGGCGAAATTATCCTGTTCAACGAAGGCGGTCTCCGCATGCGCTTGGATGACGGCACCCACTCGGATCTCGTGCCGTGGACGAAATTTTCGCAGGCCGACCTCAAGCAACTGGCGCTGAGGCCCAAACTCGCACCGTTGGTCGAGCCGTTCATCGAAATTCCACAGGAAGAGAGCCTTAAAAAGACCGAAGTCGTGATCAAAGAAGTGCCGCGATTGGAAAGGCCGGCCAAAGGATCGCTGCTCGGCGCGTTGTTCAGATCTCCTTTGGGTTTGCTGATGTTGCTGCTGATTTACGCGGCAAACATTTATGCGGGACGCGAGGTCGCCATTTTTCGCGCGCATCCGCCGGCGGTGGTTTGCGCCGTTTCGGCAGTGCTGCCTGTGATCGGCCCGATCATTTTCCTTTCGATCCCCAGCCGCATTGAGAAGGCGGTTGAAGAAAGAGCAAAGGGTGACACCGAACGCGTATCCCGCGCCGCGGCTGCGTCATCCGAGCCCACCGCTTACGCTGCGGGCCGGTTGACCCTCGTGCATCCTCCGGAATTCGAAAACACAGACGAAGAAGCTGTCCCTCAAACCCAAGTCTTCCGGCGTGGAGAGTTCGTCTTCAATCGCCGGTTTTTCGAGACGAAATTCGCGGGTTTCTTTGGCATCATTCGCCGTTCCGAGAACAGAAACATGGTGCTGATCTTTAAGACCGCGCGGGGGGAATACACCGCCACCCGCATCACGCGGATCGCTGCCAACGACCTGCACGTGGAAATCCCCAAAGACGTCCTTTCACAGGAAGTGATGCTGCCGTTTGCAGAAATCCGGGAGGTCGTCCTCAAACACAAGGACGCGTAGCCTCCGGAGTCTTTTTGGCGTTGAGTTCCGGCGCTAGGTCGGGTCGGACGGGAAAACATTTTTTGCCTTGGCGCATGGCTGATTTACGAATTGTCTTCATGGGGTCGGCCGAACTGTCTTGCGACAGTTTGGCAGCGCTGCTGCGCCAGCCTCAATTCAGCGTCGTTGGCGTGGTGACCCAGCCGGACCGGCCCAAAGGACGCGATCTCAAGTTGCACGCTTCTCCGGCCAAGGAACTGGCGTTGCGCCACAACTTGCCGGTGCTTCAACCGGAAAGTGTCCGCGACGAAAAATTTGTTGCCGCGCTGCGTGCGCTGCAACCTGACCTGATCGCAATCGCCGCCTACGGACAAATCCTGCCGAAGAACATTCTCGATCTGCCACGGTTCGGCTGTGTCAATGTTCACACTTCGCTGCTGCCAAAATTTCGCGGCGCCGCACCGATACAATGGGCCATCGCCAACGGCGAAGCCGAAACAGGCGTGACGATCATGAAGATGGATGCCGGACTCGACACCGGCGATATTCTCGCGCAAGAACCGACGCCGATTCACCCAGAGGACAACGCCGAAACATTACACGACCGGCTGGCACGGATGGGCGCGGAACTTCTTGTGCGAACGATTTCTGATTTCGTCGCTGGAAAAATCCAGCCACAACCCCAACCGACGACCGGCGTCAGCTACGCGCCGAAAATCAGGAAAGAAGACGGGCGCGTTGACTGGTGTTTGCCGGCGCGCACGATTCGGAATCGCCTTCGCGCTTTCACCCCATGGCCGGGGGCATTCACGCATATGCCTGCTGAGCCGCGGCCTCAATTGCTGAAAATCTGGCAGGCGGAAATCGTGCTTCAGGCGGGAAATCCTGGAGAAATTCTGCACGCGGACAAAACCGGCGTCGTTGTCGGTTGCGGCCAGCAGGCTCTGCGCATCCTGATGTTGCAGTGTGAGAGTGGACGGAAAATGTCTGCGCAGGAATTTCTCGCCGGTCACCCGTTAAAACCGGGCCGGAGGCTCGGCTGACCACATTGTGTTGGGTTCGAATTGAACACACGTTTTATGAGAGCAATTCCAGATGGCCGGGATTACGCGGACGCGGACAAACGCTGAGTGTTAAATGTATTAAGATGCCGCTGGCTGAAATTCTGGGTTTGGTTGCCGCCGCAATGGCGGCGGGTGTCATTAACGCCGTTGCTAGCGGCGGCACGCTGTTGACATTTCCGACCTTGCTGGCATTTGGCACGCCGCCGGTCATGGCCAATGCCACCAGCACGCTCGCGCTGGTCGTGGGCACGGCAGGCAGCGTGTATGGCTATCGTCGTCACCTGCCTGCCGTGAAACCGTGGATGTGGCGGTTCGTACCCGCGAGTGTCATCGGCGGCTTCATCGGAAGCTGGTTGCTGACGCACACAACGGACAAGACGTTCGCCAGACTTGTGCCGTTTTTGATTTTCTTCGCGACGTTGCTGTTCCTTGGTCAGGGCGCCTTCCGTCGGGTCGCCGGCCTTGATGAACGCGGCGAGCTTCATCCGAAACATCATGCCGTATGGGGTGCAATCGCGTTTCAATTTTTCGTGGCGATTTACGGCGGTTATTTCGGCGCGGGAATTGGAATTTTGATGCTGGCTTCCTTGGGCTTCGTCGGCCTGGGCAACATTCACGAAATGAACGGCCTCAAGACGGTCCTCGGCTCGTTGATCAATGTCGTCGCCGCGGTGTGGTTTGTTTTTGCCGGTTTGATTCACTGGCCCAAGGCAGGCATCATGACCGTGGGCGCGCTGGCCGGTTATTACCTCGGTTCGCATTACGCCCAGCGCATTTCCCAAGTGCGCGTGCGTCAAATCATCACCGCCATTGGGTTCATTCTTTCCGTCGTGACGTTCTACGAAGAGTTTTTCAAGTGATCCGCGTCGGGCGGCGCAGGCAGGCGGCGGATGAGTTCGAAATTGCAGAGGCGCACTTCGAGTTTTCCCAGCGGGCTAAACACCAGTTTTTTAGAGTCATCGAAGGAAATCAGCAAATGATCCGGCTTGGGATTGAGGTCCTCGAAGCCGCATTCCGCCACTCCGAGCGCTTCCAACTCCAGCAATTCTTCCAGGCCCTGGGCCGAAATCAGTTTGTTGGCGCAAGCGCGCTTGGCATTGATGCCTTGATAAAAGCGGCCATCCTGCGCCGCCAGCAATTCGTCCGGTCCGTTCCAAAAACCCCAGATCGTGATGTAATCGTATTCCTTGCGGAGCGCAGGCTCTCCGTCGGGCGTGAGCAAATGGGACAGCGTGGCGTACCGCCGCTCGTCTGCGACCTGACGGGTTGAGCCGCCCTTGCGACCCGTCATGTAAATGGCACGGGGATAGACGGTCTTGACGCCGTTGCGACTCAGTTCGAGCGCGATTGCGAATTCCTCGAACGGGCTGTTGAAGCCATGCACCTGCGCCTGTTCCTTGTGTGCCTCCGGGTTGGTCAGCCACGGCAATTCGCCCATGCGCGACACTTTCCAGACCAGGTAGATGTCGTCCTTGGTGCGTGTGTGATAAATCTGGTTATGCGACGACAATTTTTTCTTCGGCGTACGACGCCAGCGTTCGGGAAGAAAATAGTTGAACAAGTCGGGGTCTTTGCCCACAACCCAGAGCAAGCCGCCCGTGCTTTCAGCCCGCCCGAAAACATAATCCACGCCGAGGACGTTGATCGCACGCAGGTGGGCGGGCAACGGTTTGGCCGCGTCCACTTCGAACCGGCGTGCCATGTGTTTGAGATAAAGCTGCCGATTGGCGCTGCGGACCGCCTGCTCGTGTTCTGGCGTGCGCTCCAACAATTCGTAGTCCACCAACGCATAGGCAACCTGGCCGTTGTGGTCACGCAACAGTGACCGCTCCGGATGCGGTCGCAGAATGATGTGGGCGGGCTTCATGTCAACGACCCGATAGCCCTTTTGGGAAAGTTCGTGATTGACCAAACTCGTTGTGCGGGCCAGAAATTCCGCCCGCGTCCGGCCTTCGAGCTTGAAATATTCCGCCGTCTCGACCGCGTCCAGACCATCAATCCAACCGTAAAGAACAACGTATTGCCGGAGAATATCAATTTCGACGCCCGGATGACGGGCGACTTTCGCGTGAATCTTGTCCTCGGAACGGCCCGTTTGCCAGAGCTGCAACCGTTCACTCGGCACGTAGATCGCCATGGGCAGTTGCGTGCGGATGCGGATGCCCGCCGGTCCTGTTTCGCCTCTGCGCATTTCCATGAGCAGCGAAAACTCCTCGAACGGGCTGTTGAACTCTGCATGGATGAATTTGTTGACCGTCAGCGTATCCAGCGGCACCACTTCACCGACGCGCGACCACCGGACGACCAGATTCAGCGCCTTGCCGTTCACCTGGCGCGTGGGCACCTTGTAAATCGTGCTGGTGCCTTCGAGCCGCTCGCGCTTGGCCTCAAACCATTCGCGCGCGTACCAGTTTTCCGGCAGCAGATTTTTCCAGAATGGCAATCCAAATTGCGTCAGGTAAAGATCGCCGTCATCGCTGGTCCTCAGCCGATAGTAATCCACTCCCAGAAACGACATCGCGCTGCACTGCGACGGCAAGTCAGCAGGCAAAACCATGGAGCCCGATTTTTTTGGAGTGGAGGCAGGCGCGGTCGAGGCGGAACCCTTACGCGCCGCGGTCAATTTGTAATACTTGGTGTCACCGGCCACGCGGCCAATGTAGCCACTTCTTCCTTGCCAGAAAAGCGCTTTTGCCGTCTAACAAGACCATGCCTGACTGGATCACCGTGGTCATTTTGGGAATCATCGAGGGAATCACCGAGTTCCTGCCTGTTTCGTCCACCGGCCATCTGCTGCTGGCGGAGCATTTCCTGAAAGTCCACGAGAGCGATCTCTTCAACATCGTCATCCAGAGCGGCGCGGTGATCGCCGTGCTGCCGTTGTTCCCCGAACGGCTGCGCCAGTTTGCGTTTCAGTGGCGCGAAAAGGCCACGCAGGATTACGCGCTCAAACTTCTTTTGGCTTTTGTCATCACCGGCATCGGCGGCTTCCTGCTCGACAAAGGCGGGTTCAAATTGCCGGAAAAACTGGGGCCGGTGGCATGGGCATTATTGGTGGGCGGTCTGGGTTTCATTCTCATCGAACGCTGGCTGCGCGGTCGCAATCCACAAGGCCCGGTGACTTGGACGGTGGCAGTGGTGGTGGGCATGGGCCAACTGATCGCCGCAGTATTCCCCGGCACGTCGCGGTCTGGCGCCACAATTCTGCTGATGCTGCTGCTTGGGCTGAGCCGGCCGGCCGCGGTGGAATTTTCATTCCTGGTTGGAATTCCGACAATGCTCGCTGCCGGCGGCTGGTCGATCCTCAAGGCATTGCGCCATCCGCTTGTCGGTGCGACGCCGGAGCATTGGGGCATGGTGTGGCTGGGATTTGTCGTTTCGGCAGTGGTGTCATTCATCGCGGTGAAGTGGCTGCTGCGCTACATTCAGACGCACACATTCGAACTGTTTGGCTGGTATCGCATTACTGCGGGGATTCTGATTTTAGCTCTGCTAGTTTTGAAATGACGTTTCGCAGGCGAGAACGTTCAGCTTGGTTTCCGACGAAATGAATTACCAGTAATCCCTTTGCCGGCAAGGTCTTTGGAGGCGGACAGAAAGGAATACAAAATCAGCGTGAACCACCGCCGCAACCAATGAATACCCACGGCTTTTTCCGAGTCCATTCCTATGACAGGCCACGTGATGTGGCGTATGTTACCAAACCAGAGTTTATGAAAACGCGGATTTTTAGAGGGTGCATTTTGGGGCTGGCACTTTCTGCACTTTCCTTCGTCGCTGGCTCTGACCAGCCACCGTCTGATAAGCCCCAAGGAATCAATTCCGTCGCTCCGGCGAACCCAGCCACTGCGCCGTTCGCGGGTACAAATTCGCAGCCGCCAAGTCAGATCACAGAGCAAACCAGTGCCGTTTCAGCCGACGAACCGGCTGTCGTCGAGCCGGCTGCTGCGAACGGGCCGTTGCCGTCGAACATCCACCCCTCCAGCCCGCTGGCGGAAGTGATCAAACTGGCGCAAGCCGGCGTGGGACCCAAGTGTGATGCAGGCATACGTCACGAATTCAAGCGGCACGTTTAATCTTGGCTCGGATGATATCATTTATCTCAATGACATTGGCGTACCGAATGGAATCGTCACAGCCATGATCCAGCGCGACCAGTCGCTGAAAGACAAATGGGCCAATCCCGCTCCTGCGACCACTGCGACGGCAGGCGGTCCGGACCTGACTCAATCATCGGCGGGTGCCCCTTCGTATGAAAATCCCCCGCAGCCGCCGCCGGAGGAGGCGGTTCAATCGCCGAGCTACGAGACCCAACCCGCTCCGGAACAGCAACAACCGGTCAATGTCACATACAACAACTTCTACAACACGCTTGCGCCTTATGGCAATTGGGTCAGCGTGGACGGCTACGGCTGGTGCTGGCAGCCAAATGTCGTCGTCATCAATCCAGGCTGGCAACCCTACTGCAATCGGGGCCGCTGGATTTACACCGACTGCGGTTGGTATTGGATGTCGGATTATTCGTGGGGCTGGACCACGTTCCATTACGGACGCTGGTTCCGACATCCGCGCTGGGGTTGGTGCTGGTGGCCCGACAGAGTCTGGGCACCGGCTTGGGTGAGTTGGAGATACAGCGATGCTTATTGCGGCTGGGCACCCCTGCCTCCGGCTGCGTGTTTTGGGTTGGGTGTGGGATTCACCTTTAATGGCGGCGCGGTCGGCATCGGTTTCGATTTCGGGCTGAATGCGGATTGCTACACGTTCGTGCCTTGGGGACACGTTTGGGATCGTCATCCTTACCGTCATCGTCTGCCGTACAACGATGCGAAGCGGATTTACAACAACACCACCATCATCAACAACATCGCCCAAGGGAATGACAACACGGTCGTCAATCGCGGCATCCCCACCGACCGCGTGGAGCGATACACGGGCAGGGAACTTCACCCCGTCCAGATTCGGGAAATCGCCGCTTCCACCCCGCACGGCGGTCGCGGTGAAAGTCTTGGCCGGGACGGTCAGACAGTTTTTGTGCGTCGTCCCCAATTCCAAGCCGGGCTGCACGGCAACCAACCGCCAGCTCCCGCGCGGCTGGTTTCGACACCAAGTTCATTTGGAATAGCCGGCGCGAATCGAGTAGGGCCGGCGACGCCACCAGCGCAAAACTCACAAGACCGGGATTTAAGTTCGCGCGCTGGCCCGTTAGACTCAACTCGCGGAGGAAATCCGCCACAGGGCGAGGTCAGGCGCGACCGCCAAGGGGCATCTTCTTCGAACGAATCAGACCGCCACGCCGCCGTCCAAAATTCAGCCGCCATTTCGCCTCCGACGGATACAGCGAAGCAGCGCACGTCACAGAATTCGATCGTGGTCATTGGAAGGAGAGACACCACGACGCCACGTGCCATGAGTCCATGGGCTGCATCATCTTCCACCCACGCTGAAACGGGGAGTGCCTCTGCACAAGACAACCCGTCGCGCTGGGTGATGAACCAGAACCCGCGGCGATCATTCACGCCGCCTGCATCTGTCCAGACGACGACCCCCACCTTCACTTGGATTGCACCGCAAACACAAAAGGCAGAGCAGCAGGAAATCCTGCGAGTTTCCCGAAGCATTCAAAACCGTGACAATTCAAGTCAATTGTACTCTTCACCAGCGCAACAGGAAGTGTTTTCAACGACCCGTTACACGCCAGCGACTGAGTCGCCGGTGGAACGCCCGGCATACAGCGCGCCACGAAACATCGCGCCTCCGTCGTCTCATTTCGATCGGTCAGCACCGACGGTTGCCGCTTCACCCGCGCAATCCGCCGAGCCTCGCGGTAATTCATCCGCACGAATGCAGTCTGCACCGACTCCATCGCCTTCACCGCGCGCCAGTTCGAATTATCAGGACTCCGGCCGAGACCTGCGTCAGCGGTAGGTTTAGATCGCCGGGTCTTCAATTACATCCGCTGCTGCACAGCGAAAGCCGTGTGGCGGTCGCGTTTTCTGCTTTTGCAATTTTCCGGCGATAGGCACAATGCCGCCAGTGGGCATCACGCTGCAGCAGTTCAAACAGATGAAAGAGCGCCTCGGTGGTTCATCCCCGCGATCTGCCAGGCCGGTGCTCACGCCGACTGCGCTTGCGGCTTCCAATTCGCATTGTGTGATTCTCGGTCTTGACCCTTCACTACGGGGAACGGGCTTCGGCGTGATTCGACTGGCCAAACCGCATCCCGTGGGCGCTGGCGCACGGCACAATTTCATGCCCAGCCACGTGGCCGCGTTCGCGTTGTCTCGTCAAAATCGCCCAAACGCTCCGCGAGGTAGTGCACGAAAACCAACCCACAGTCTGCGTCGTCGAAGCACTTTTCTTTGCGCAAAATTTGCAGACCGCCCTGCTCATGGGCGAAGCGCGCGGCGCAGCGATGGCGACAATTGCAGAAGCCGGTCTGGACATTTATGAAATCTCGCCGCGCAAGGTGAAACAGGCAATTGTCGGCTATGGCGCGGCGCAGAAGCTTGCAGTCGCAAAAATGGTCCAACGCCTGTTGAAATCTGGCCGAACCGCCCGCGCCCGACGCCGCGGATGCACTGGCGCTGGCGTTGACTCACGCGCAGGAACAAAATCGTTACAGCTTGACGCCGTTGAAACGAATATGAATTCTTCATTCTGCATTCTTCAATCTGCATTCGCATGATCACTTTTCTCCACGGCAAACTCGTCGAAGCGTTGCCCACGCAGGTCATCGTGGACGTCAACGGCGTCGGCTACGAAGTGCTCATTCCGCTATCGTCATTCGACAAGCTGCCGCAGCCGGGCAACGACGTGAAACTGCTCACGCAACTCGTCATTCGCGAAGACGCCCACACGCTTTACGGCTTCTCGACGGCGGCGGAACGCGATTTGTTCCGGATGCTCATCAATACGGTGTCCGGCATCGGGCCGAAAATCGCGCTGAACATTTTGAGCGGCATCCGTGTGACGGCGTTTCGCGGCGCGGTGGCCAATGGTGATGTGAAAGCGCTTTCTCAAATTTCCGGTGTCGGCAAAAAGACCGCCGAGCGCATCGTCGTCGAACTGCGGGACAAAGTCGGCGTTGTCGGAGCATGGGAAGCTTCGAGTGCGCAGCGTGCCCTTTCGCCCGCGGACCAGAAAGTCAACGACGCCGTGCTGGCGTTGATGGCGCTGGGCTACAAACAAGTCGAGGCTCACGACGCCGTCCGCCACGCGCAGGCGGCGCTGGGCGCGCAGGCCACTGTCGAGGAACTCGTCCGCGCGTGTTTGAAAAAAGGTGCGTGATGGCCGCAGACAACCCAAGTCCCAAAACCCAGACTCGTCGTGCCGAAGGCGAAGGCGAAAACCCGAAACGTCCACCTCGAAAGTCCGGCGTCGTCGTTCCCCATTCGCCGACCTGGTATCAGCGCCTCGGCGCATGGGTCGTTTTCATTTCGTTGCGAACGCTGGCGATGACGATTCGTTTCAAATGGGACGATCGTTCCGAAATCATCAACCATCCGCCCACCGGTCCGATGATTTTTTGCATCTGGCATAACCGTCTTGGCTTGAGCATGGAGGCATATCGGATTCTGGGAAAAATTCGTCCCAATCCCGGCATGGCCGCGATGGTCAGCGCCAGCAAGGACGGCGGATTTCTCACCGCGATTCTGGAGCGTTTCAAAGTCCAGCCCGTGCGCGGTTCTTCCAGCCGGCGCGGTCCCCAGGTGTTGCTTGAACTCACCACATGGGCTGAACGCGGCTACGATCTCGCCATCACGCCGGACGGTCCGCGAGGTCCGTGCTATGTCGTGCAAGAAGGCGTGATGGCGCTCGCGCAACTGACCGGCCTGCCGATCATTCCATTTTCCTATGACGCAACGTGGAAAATCCGCGCGAAAAGCTGGGACCGGTTTCAAATTCCCCTGCCCTTTACGCGATGTGAAATGAACGCCGCAGGACCGATTGTCGTCCCGCGCGACATTTCCGACGCCCAACGCGAAGCGTTGCGACAGCAATTGGAGCGGACACTCAGGAAAATCTCGCGCGACTGAATGAACTGCCGATTCACTTTCCGTTCGGCGGAAAAATCAAACGGTAGTGCTCGTAACGTCGCATCACGGACTTCACATAAAACTTTGTGCTGGGAAAACCGATTTGTTCAATGAACGCCGCGCTGTTTGTCGACGCCGCGGCGATGTTCCATTTCAGCACATTGGCCCGACCAGCGTTGTAATCAGCGAGCGCGTAAGTCATCGGGATTGTCTGTCTGCGGATAACGCCTGAGCAGCTTTGCGAGATAAAAAGTTCCCGCGAACGCATTCGTCGTTGGGTTGAGCAACTGTTCCGCTGTGAAGGCAGAAATGCGTTCTGCGTCCGTCCACTCCCGCGCCGCAGATTCTGTGACTTGCATCAAACCGAATTCGCCATGCGAACCGCGCACTCGCGGATTGAACCAACTTTCGCGCCAGACGACGGCTTTGACCAATGCCGGCTCTACGCCATAACGCCCCGCCGCCGCGAGAATGACCAAATCCTGACTGTGCTCGCGCCAGTCGTAGTAAAACCACCACGCCCCGATGGCCAGAACAGCCACCAGCGGGAACGCGATGAGCCAACGCGGTTTCACGCGGCAGTTTTAAGCAGGAAATGCAAAATTAAAAATGCAAAATTAAAAATTTTCGCCGGCAGTGGCAGGGGTTTTCCTTTTTAATTTTTCCTTTTTAATCTTTAATTGCCCCATGATTGCCCGTGTCTCACTCGAAATCGCGCTCCGCAAGGAGTTCGACTATCTCATCCCGCCGGGATTGGAAGGCCGGGTTGAAGTGGGCAGCCGCGTGCAGGTGTCGTTTGGGCCGCGGAAAATTTTCGGTTGCGTGACCGCACTGGCAGAGGAATCGGCACACGCGAAACTGAAACCGATCCTGAAAGTCATCGGCGCGCAGACGCTCGTCACGCCGAAAGTATTGGGACTCGCGCGTTGGATTGCCGATTACTACTGCTGCGCGCCGGAGATCGCGCTCAAAAGCGTTTTGCCCGAAGTCGTGCGCAAGGAGAAATCCGGCTGGCGCGAGCGGTTGTTTGTTCGCGCGTTGCCGGTGAGCGGTGAATTTCCAAAACTGCCCAAACGCCAGCAGGAAGTCTGGAACATCGTCGAGGAGCGGCGGGAGATTCTACTGACGGAATTGTTGGAACTGGCCGAGACCACGGCCGCCACCGTGCGCAAGCTGGAAGACCGCGGTCTCGTAGAAATCGCCACACAGATTTCCGAACGCGATCCCTACGCGCGCGAACACATTTTGCCGTCACAACCGCTGCCGCTGAATCCGGCGCAGGCCACTGCCCTCGAAAAAATCAAAACAGCCATGGTTGGCGGAAATCCAGAATGCGGAATGCAGAATGCAGAATCTTCTTCTGCAACAGGCGAACGCAAACCAGCCGCTTCATCATTCATCATTCATCATTCTACATTCCTATTGCACGGCGTCACCGGCAGCGGCAAGACCGAAGTTTATCTTCAGGCCCTCGCCCATGCGCTCGAACAGGGCAAAGGCGCGATTGTGCTCGTGCCGGAAATTTCGCTCACGCCACAGACCGTCGAGCGGTTCAAAGCGCGGTTCAGTTCGGGAAAATTGCAAACGCTCGTCGCCGTCCTGCACAGCCATTTGTCCGCCGGCGAACGTCACGATGAATGGCACAAGATACGCCAAGGCCGCGCTCGCATCGTCATCGGCGCACGTTCGGCAATTTTCGCGCCGGTCGAGCCGCTCGGCCTCATCATCGTGGACGAGGAACACGAGCACACGTACAAGCAGGAGGAAGCGCCGCGCTACCACGCGCGCGACGTCGCCATCATGCGCGGCCGGATGGAAAACGCCGTCGTCGTGCTCGGTTCGGCCACGCCGTCGCTGGAAAGCTATTACAACTGCAAACGCGGCAAATACACGCTGCTCGAATTGCCGGAGCGAGTGGACGACCAGAAAATGCCGCACGTCCGCGTCGTGGACATGCGTCAGGCTGCGCGTGGCGAAAAGGGCATCCCGATTTTCTCGCCACAACTCAAGGAAGCCATCACGCAACGGCTTGAACGCAAAGAGCAAACGATTTTGTTTTTGAACCGGCGCGGGTATTCAACTTCTCTCCAATGCCCGAAATGCGGCCACGTTTGCGAATGTCCGAATTGCAGCATCGCGCTCACGTATCATCGTCCGGACCAGAAACTCTGCTGCCACATTTGCGGTTACGTTGAAAAAGTCCCGACAGTTTGTCCGAACGAGAAATGCAAAAACCCGGCGATCCGTTATGCCGGACTCGGCACGCAAAGGGTCGAGGAGACGCTCGTAAAACTCTTTCCGCAAGCTCGCGTCTGCCGCATGGACGCCGACACGATGAAGCGCAAGGACGATTACCGGAAAACGCTCGGCGATTTCCGCACGGGCAAGACCGACATCCTTGTCGGCACGCAGATGATCGCGAAGGGATTGCATTTTCCGAACGTCACGCTCGTCGGCATCATCTACGCCGACCTCGCGCTGCACCAACCGGATTTCCGCGCGGGCGAACGGACGTTTCAATTGCTGACGCAGGTGGCCGGTCGCGCCGGTCGCGGCGACGTGGAGGGCGAGGTTTTCGTGCAGGCATTCACGCCGTTTCATCCGGCGATTCAATACGCGCGCCGACACGACTTCGCCGGTTTTTACGAACAGGAAATCGAATTCCGCGAACAATTAAAATATCCACCCGTCAGCCGGATTGCGCTGCTCACGCTCAAAGGCCGCAACGAGGGAAAGGTGAAATTCTCCGCCGACCACTTGAAACGCGTGCTTGAGTCTAAAGTCCAAAGTCTGAAGTCCAAAGTCGCGCCGCCGGGGGAGGCTTTAGACTTTAGACCTTGGACTTTGGACTTAATCATCGCCGGGCCAGCTCCTGCGCCGTTGCTGCGCGCGGAAACTTTTTACCGCTACCAGATCATGCTGCGGACGCGGCAGATGAGCAAACTCAGTCAGACGCTGGCGAAAATCATCGCGACGCTTGCTTTGCCAGACGACGTCACGCTGACGGTGGATATTGATCCGGTGAATTTGGTGTAGAGTGAACTGACCACGAACGCGGGGCTGATGACGTAGTCCGCGATAGCCGAAGTGGGGATGCCATCCCGCGCTGCCTGCAGCGATTTGTTAGAAGTCATGGTCCACCAACCTTCTTTGTCAGAAAAAGCAAACACCAAGCGCCTAAACAAAGGAAAGGCAGTGCCCAGGTAAACAGGTTTAGGTTGTGCCAGTTTCTCACCAACCATGATTTCTTGCTTTCCTCATCTGCAATCTTCTGGAAAAGACGATGCTCTGGCCGTGCAATCGTATCCTCGTAGATTCGCAGATGCTTCTCCCATCGTTCGCTAAGTCTTTTCGTGCTTTGCCTTGCGAACCAAAACCAGATGAGCGCCAGCACGACACCTATAACTGAAATGCAATGGATGCGGTGTGCGACCAATGAATCTTCGCGTCGTGACACTACCGCCACCAGCAGGCCGAAATTGACGGCAAGCTGAATGTTGTAGCGCGCCCAATGCGCGGCAAGCTCCGCATTACGAATCTGGACGAGTGCTGCGTAGAGCGGCTCTGGCTTCTCTGCGGGTGGCTGGTGATTGTCCGCTAGCTTGTTTTCCATATTCTTGACCTTTTAGTGATGGTGTTGCGTGTGCGAATGACGGCTATTTGGTTTTCGTCGCCTTGAGATTCAGTCCGCTTTGATGGAGGATCAGATCGGTTACGCGGCCTTGGTTGTCCTTGACGAAGGTGATTCGCGCATCGACAACCTTGTAGAAAAAGTTGGTCTCGGATTCGGGAAAGATTTCCAGAAAGCTTTGGCCGGTGAGGTGCGCCATCAACCGGTCGCCGTCACGACGAATCGTGAAAACCTTGTTCGTTGCGAGTTGGTACTCGCCTGCATAGGCGTCGTACAACTTGGGATCCAACTTGACGGCCTGCCGTTCTTTGGGAGGTTCATCGGAGATTTTCTTCGCGGTCTGGTCGAGGCCGTTTTGGTGCAGCACCAGACTTTGCACTTTGCCGCTCGCGTCCATGTTGAAGGTGATTTGGGCGTTGACCCGTTTGTAGAAAAAGTTGGTCTCGGATTCCGGGAAGATTTCGTTGTAAGCCTGGCCCGTGATCTGGGCCATTAACTTTTCGCCGTCCCGCTCGCAGATTGAAGAAGATGCCCGGTGCCAGTTCAAATTCATATTGTCCGACATAGCGATCAAGGAGTTCCGGTTCCAGATGGATTGCGACGCGCTCCTTCGCCGGCTCGAAGTGCGCCAGTGGATACTTGGGCTCAAGAAGGTGAAAGCCAATGTCGTCAATGAAGTGGGCCGAGTTGGACAGCACAACTACGCCCCGCCGGTTCTTCTGATCGAAGCCGATGAAGGAATGGTATCCCATCGTTTCGCCGTTGTGCCAAATCACCTCTGTTCCAAATTTGTTGCTGACGTGCCAGCACAGACCGATCTGCGTATCGGGCATGGCAGGCGAACTGGCCCCACGCCGCGGCGCCTGTGCCAGTTGCATGGCGGGCCAGAGATCTGACTTGGTCAGCCCGAGATTCGCCGCGACGAATTTCAGCATGTCGTTCGCAGTGGAGCGTAATGCGCCTGCCCCTGCGAGCGTGGGCATGTCCCAGTTCGGCACCGGCTCTCCTGCCGTGTTGTAGCCGGTGGCCAATCGCGCCCTGAGTTCAGGCGTAAGCGTGATCAGGGTGTTGGTCATGCCCAGAGGCCGGCAAATGCGCTCAAGCGCCAGGGCTTCGTAATTGGTGCCGGCCTTCAGAGCCAGGATGTGCCCCAGCAATCCGATCCCGAGATTTGAGTACTCGTAAGTCGCGCCGATGTCGCGGGGCAGAGTGTCAGCCGGAAAGGAATGCATACATCTGCTCGACCGTGTAGTCGGCGTAGGGATTGTTCCAATCCTTGGGTGCAAGGTTGTCCGGAAGCCGCGGGAGGCCGGAGGTGTGCGTGGCCAGATCGAGCAAGGTGATTTGCCGGCCATTTCGGGTGGGGATTTTCACGGAGGACGGAAGGTATTTTGAAATCGGGTCGTCCAATTTCATCTCACCGCGCTCAACCGCGTCCGCCATGAGGAGTCCGGTGAAGACTTTCGTGGCAGAACCGATTTCGAAAACCGTGTCCCCGTCAACCGTGCGGTCACTGTCGCGGCTCAATTTCCCATAACGGATGATCCTTGGCCCTTTTTCGTCCACAATGCCGATGACGATCCCCACGCTTTGTTTGCCGATGTCAATGCGGTCGCGCAGGATGGCCTCGATTTCCGAGTCAGAGGGCAGGGCTTCCGCGGCGCGCAGAAAGCGGGCCGCGCACAAAAACAGAATGACAATAATCGAGTAACGTATCAGCCAGTTCATGGTATTAGTTTTCCAGTTGTTGGTTGTTGCGGATCGCGCGCAGGCCGGCGGCCCGACGATCCAGATGTTCTTTTTCATGGTTTGAATTTGCTTTGTGAACACATTGTGCTGGCGTGTTTAATGTGAATTCTCATTGAAGCCGGTCAGCAGCGTTTTGAGTTGCTGACGGCGCGGTTCCAAATATTTCCGCACCACGAACTGGTTCAACCAGTAAATGCCCCAGAGAATCAGCGCGAACACAGCGGCCTCTCTTCCCCAGTGGGACAAAGCCGCCAACCCGTGATTCCTGGCCATCCAAGCGCGTTGGGCGAAATAGATTGCCAGGGCGGCCCAGGCTGGCAGCAGGTTCCACCAGCACACATTTCGAAGCAGCCAAATCTGGTGTTCGATCTGGGCCAGCGAACTCTCGATGCATTCCCGGAGCGTGTCGCCCGGCTTGGGCTGGCGTCGTTTCTGACGTATCCGATCCGCCAAGTGGAATCCAGCGATCCACAGCAATACCGGGATGACGAGATACCAAGTCCAAGGCCGGTGCATTTCACGGCCCAGGTAAATCCACAACGGCACCAGCAGCAAGGCTACGCTCACTTCCCGCACATCGCGCCAGAACACCATGGCGGTGAAGTGCCGCTGGTTGCGTCGTACTTCTCTGAGCAACTGAGCAGTATCAATCGTCAGCTGGCACTGCGACGTTTGCGCCTGCCAGGCTTTCTTCAGTTCATCAAGCTTCATGCGTCACCTCGTTCATCAGATCGGCAAGGGCTTTCTTTGCACGGTTCAACTTCACACCCACGTTGCTTTCGGAAATGCCCAGCACGTCGGCCATTTCACGATAACTCCGGTCATCCAGGTAAAGCAGCACCAGCGCGCCGTCCATCCCCGGCAACTGGCGGATTGACGCGTAAAGCAGTTCCACGATTTCCTGGTCGCGCAACACATCCACGTGGCTCGGCTGTGCGTGAAGCGTGACATCAAGCTTCAACAGCGTCTCGTGCCGTGTGTGCCTCCGTTTTTCGCCGCGTCGCCAGACCAGTGCGGTGTTGAAAGCCACCCGATAAATCCAAGTCGTCTCCTTCGCCTCGCCGTGAAACGCCGGGATGGAGGACCAGACTTGGAGGAGAATCTCCTGGAACAAATCCTCCTGATCTTCCGGCGAGATCGCGCAGGAGCGAACCACCTTCAGCATCAATCCCAAGTGGTCGCTGAGCCAGCGTCGGAATGTCACTTCTTGTTCTTCGGTATCCATCGGATGTATCCGTTTTCAATAGAAATAGTGACCGGCACTCGGATTTTCTTACAAAGAAAATGCAGTCTTGTTCAGAAATGGAAATGACCGGGCTGGCTCACAAGAAAAAAATATGGCTTTTGCGCCGCCTTCACCATTTCAGCCACCAACTCGTCGCTGGTCCACTTGTTACCGGAGAAAATTTTCTGCACCCGACCTGAAGCATCAATGACGACGGTGCGCAGGTTGTGGCTGATGCCGTCGCCGTCGTGCCAGAACGTCATGCCGACTTGTTCCGCGACGGCGGTAATGTCAATCAACTCGCCGGTTAGAAAACTCCAGTGTTGCGGGTCGTAGCGGTATCGCTCGGCGTAATTCTTCAAGACTGCTGGCGTGTCGAATTCGGGGTCGAACGAAATCGTCAGCAGGTGCCAGTTCGTCGGGCCGTTCGGCATGGCTAAAAGTTTTTGTTGTACTTCAGCAAAGTTGCCGGCCATAAGCGGACAAAACGTCGGATAGGGACAGCGCGTGAAGAGGAACGTGATGGCCAGTGCCTGCCCGCGGAATTGGTGGAGATGCACCGGCGCGCCCAACTGGTTTGTGAAACGATAGTCCGGCAACAGATCGCCGATGTTCAATGGCTCGGCTTCGCGCACCAGACGAAACGGGCCGGCCATCGGCAAATTCGTGTTCGCGGGTCTGTTGAGCTTCTGGATTTGGTCAATCCACGCGTCCTTTTCCGTGACGATCATGCGGAACGAGACCACGTCGCCCGCTTCGAGCTTGTCGAGTTCGTGCGCGTCCTTGACCTCAAACGGCATGGTCATCGCCGGCATGTAACCGGGGATGGCCTCGTGCTTGATACGGACGGTTTTCTCGTCGAGCTTGAGTTCGATGACCGTGCCTTTGACTTGGAAGATTTGAACGTTGGTCTGAACACCGGCTTTGTTCGTGGCCGGTAAAACAGCCTGCTCCGATTTCCGCCCACATGAAACCGCAAGAAAAAGCTGCGCAACCAGCGCCACGGCAAACAACCAGCGATTCATACGCGCTCAAGATGCGCCGCCCCGCCGCCCGCGTAAATTCAAAACCGGAATTTGGCGTGTCTCGGATTGAATGTTTCGTATATTCCACACGACGATGCAATTGGACTGGAAAAAATTGTGCGCGTTGGCGCTAACCGAAGTCGAAGTGACGCTGGCGGCGTTGCCCGCGCCACTGCGCGAACGGGCGCAGAAATTGCCCGTCACGTTTGAACGCCGCCCCAACGCCGGACTGCAAGCCGACGGCATCGGACCTGACACGCTGGGCTTGTTCGCCGGGGCGGAATTCGCCGAGGAGGAAAACATTCCGATGCCGCCGCAGATTATCTTGTTCCTTGAGAACATTTGGGAAGAGGCCGAGGGCAACGAGGAAATTTTCCGCGACGAAGTTCACACCACATTCCTACACGAACTCGGTCATTACCTCGGTCTGGACGAGGATGAACTGACCGAGCGCGGGTTGGAATAACCGGCGATTTTTTTCTCTGCAACAAACTGCTAGGCAGGCCGGGTACAACGATTACACTTCAAGGCATGAACTCAGTGCGAGTCGGCATCATCGGCATGGGCAACATCGGCAAGCATCACGCTGAATACCTGTTGGCTGGCAAAGTCAGCCGGTGCGAACTGGTCGCCGTTTGCAGCGCATCGCCGGACAAGCGCGAAAGTTACCAGGCGAAGGGTCTGAAGGTTTTCAACGTCGGCCTGCAACTCATCAAGTCCGGAGCGGTGGATGCCGTCGTCATTGCCACCCCCCATTATCAGCACACGCCACTCGGCATTGCCGCGCTGCAAAACGGTCTCCATCTCATGGTCGAGAAACCGATTTCAGCGCACAAGGCCGACGCGGAACGGCTGATTGCCGCGCATCGGAAAAATCAAAAACTGGTTTTCGCCGCCATGTTCCAAATGCGCGCCGAACCGCGCTATCAGAAGATTCGGAAGCTGATTCAGGACGGCGGCCTCGGCGAAATCGTGCGCGTCAACTGGATCAACACGGACTGGTATCGCACGGAGGCTTACTACGCCAGCAGCCCGTGGCGCGCGACATGGAAGGGCGAGGGCGGCGGAGTGTTGATCAATCAGTGCCTTCATAATCTCGATGTGCTCTACTGGCTTTGCGGCATGCCCAAGCGCGTGCGCGGCTTCTGCCAGTTCGGCCGCTTCCACCAGATCGAGGTCGAAGACAACGTGACGGCCTACCTGGAATGGTCCAACGGCGCGACGGGCGCGTTTGTTACTTCGACCGGCGAAGCGCCGGGCGCGAACCGGTTCGAAATCGTCGGCACGCGCGGCACGTTGGTGCTGGAAAACAACAAGCTCACACTGACGCGCAACGCGGAGGACATGGTGGATTTCAGCAAAACGGCGACGCAGGGTTTCGTGAAACCGGAAACTCGGACGGAGGAAATTCCGTTTGAGAACTCTGACGCGCCCCACGCCGCGTTGATGCAGAATTTCGTGAACGCGATTCTCGACGGCGAGCCGCTCATCGCGCCGGGTGAACAGGGCATTCATTCATTGGAACTGGCGAATGCAATGGTGTTTTCGTCATTGGCTGAGCAGACGGTGGAATTGCACATGGACGGCGCGGCGTGGGAGAAAAAGCTGAACCAGTTGATCGCCGAATCGAAGGTGCACAAGAAAGTGATGCCAGTTTCGGGCGATGATATCGCGAGTTCGTTCAAAAGGTGAACCAATTGTCGGAAAGATGATTGCCAAAATCAGTTTCGGCGTGGCAGATAAAACAGCGCGACATGGCGTTTAAAAATTTCCCAGAGCAGGAGCAAGGCGTGACGCTGCTGCAGCGTTCGCTGGAACGCAGACGGTTGGCGCATGCCTACCTTTTCACCGGCCATCAACTCGATGAGCTGGAGGCGCTCGCCCGCACGCTGGCCAAGACGCTCAATTGCCAGAAGCCGGTCAAGGCTGGTGGCGTGGCGGTTGACAGTTGCGATGCCTGCTTGAACTGCCAGAAAGTGGAACATGAGACACACGCTGATGTGCATTGGGTGCGGCCCGAATCGAAGTCGCGTGTCATCACGATTGACCAGGTGCGGGAGTTGATGCGCGAGATTCAACTCAAACCGACAGAGGCCGAATTCAAGGTGGGCATAATCGCGGCGGCGGACCGACTGAACGTGCAGGCAGCGAACGCCTTTTTGAAAACCCTTGAAGAACCGGCGGGAAAATCGGTTTTGATATTGTTATCCACCGAGCCACAGCGGTTGTTGGAGACGATTTTGTCGCGGTGTTTGCGGCTGAATTTTGCGGGCGAAGGCGTGAGGCCTTGGAGCGGCGCAGGCGGAATGGCTGTCGCGATTCAGCGGGATGGCGGCATCGGAGCAGAAAAGTTTGCTGGGCCGTTACCGGCTCATGGATGTGCTGCTGCAAAAGCTGGCGAGATGCGCGCGCGAGTCGAGAAGGCGTTAACGGCGCGCTCGCCGCTGGAAAAGTATGAAGATGTGGAGAAAGAACTGCGCGAGAAATGGGAGGAGGAATTGGCAGCGGCGATTGAACGGAGTACCGTCGGCAGAGGACGGATTTGCTGGTAACGCTGCAATGGTGGCTTCGAGATGTGTGGTTGAATACCATTACGGCGGGGAAAGAATTGTCCTCTTTCCAAAACTAGCCGGGACAAAACAGGTGGCGGGACGGATTACACCGCGTCAGGCAATGGAGAACCTCCAAGTGATGGAACAGACGCAGCGGTTGCTGCACACGAATGTGCAAGAAGCGTTGGCGCTGGAAGTGGGATTGCTGAAACTGCATCTTTAGCCTGCGAAATCGGCGGACCGAAACCGCGCAAATGGAATCTTCAGAAAATGTCCGGACGATACACACCGGCGAATGGCCGGGCCGTGTGTTTTCGGGACTGTTCGGAGCGGTGCTGGGTTTGTCGCTTGTCAAATTCGGAAATCCGTCGGTATTGGAATGGCGCGTGGACTGGCCGTCCAACGGCTACGAGTGGGTGTTCAGCCCATGGCCGGTGGTCATTGGATGGTGGTTTCTGGCGGGAGCGGTTTTGGTGGGGATTTTCGTCATGCGCCGCGAGTCAAACGCACCGCGATGGCTCATTGCACTGCCGCTGGTGTGGCTATGCTGGCAGTTTGTTTGCGCAACACAGACCGTGGACGCCAAACTCACAACAGGCACTCTGAAACATTTTATCGCGTGTGTGGTTTGTTTCTACCTCGGTGTGTTTTGTCTGAGTCGCGTGAGGAATTTAACTGCGTTCTGGCTCTGCCTGATGGCTGGCTTTGCGTTCGTGCTGGCAACAGGGCTACAGCAGCACTTTGGCGGATTGGAGGAGTCCCGAAAGCATTTCTGGCTTTACGTTTTCCCAACGATGAAAGAAGTGCCGGCGGAATATCTGAAACGCATGTCCAGCAACCGGATTTTCTCGACGCTATTTTATCCAAACACGCTGGCCGGCGTGCTGCTGCTTTTCCTGCCGGCAGTGCTGGCGTTTGCCTGGAGTCTCGAACACCGGTTCACCGTTGACGCGAGAATTTTACTATTGGTGTTGTTCGGTGCGCCAGCGCTGGCGTGTTTATTTTGGTCAGGATCAAAAGGCGGCTGGTTGTTGATGATGATGCTGGGGTTGGTAGCGCTGCTGCAATTGCATTTCGAGCGAAAGTGGAAAATCGCGTTGATTGCTTTGGCGCTTGTAGTCGGGTTAGGAGGATTTGCCGCGCGTTTTTCAAGCTATTTCAAAAAAGGCGCCACGAGCGTGAACGCACGATTCGATTACTGGCAGGCTGCGGTACGAACTGCCGAATCAAATCCACTGTTCGGTACCGGCCCCGGCACGTTTGCCATTCCTTACAAAACGATCAAAAGGCCCGGATCTGAAATGGCACGCCTCGCGCACAATGACTATTTGCAACAGGCGTCAGATTCAGGAGTCTTGGGTTTTGTGGTCTATGTCACATTTATTGCCGTCACTCTTTTTTACTGCAAGCCCAAAGCGGGAGCGGATGGGTATCCGTTGAAATTCGCCGTTTGGCTGGGATTGCTCGGTTGGGCATCACAAAGCACGGTGGAATTCGATCTCTATATTCCTGCACTAGCTTGGGGCGGCTTCGGGCTGATGGGATGGCTTTTGGGCATGACCGCAAATCGAATCGACAAACCATCGACGAGCGTCTAAACTCACGTTCACAAATGAAAATCCTTTTCCTGAACGGCCCCAACCTCAACTTGCTCGGACAGCGCGAGCCTGAAATCTACGGGCGAACAAGCTTGGCCGACATTGAAGCAATAGTCAGAGAACGGGCTGCACAACTGGGTGCAGAAATTGATTTTCGCCAAACAAATCTTGAAGGCGAATTGGTGGCTTGGATTCAGGAGGCTAAGGGGAAATTCGATGTTATTGTCCTGAACGCAGCTGCTTACACTCACACAAGCATTGCGCTTCGGGATGCCATTTCGGCCGTGGGTGTGCCTACCATCGAGATTCACCTTTCCAACATCCACGCAAGGGAGAAATTTCGCCAAAAATCACTAATTGCGCCGGTATGTTGTGGGACAAATTGCTGGTTTTGGTGCGCAATTCATACGTTCTGGCAGTGGAAGCATCAGTTAACGTTAACGAATAATCAAAAATGGCCTAAACTGCTATTTTAGACGATCATTTAAATCCATTTTTGGCATTGTTTGAAATATCCATTTTTACGGCTTGACGCATCCCGAGCATGGTGATTATGCTTCAATGCAATTGAAATGATGAGTTAAGCAGAGTCGAGGTTCGGCTGCTGCTTTTTTGCTTATCTGCGGGGGCAATAAGAAAATGCTGAAGAACGGTAAACTTTAACGGATTAAAGCCGTGGATCTTAAAGATATCAAAGCGATCATTGATTTGATGAGGAAAAACTCCGTCTCGGAGTTTGAACTGGAAAAGCAGGACTTCAAGATACGGCTGAAGCGAGGTCCGAATGGAGGCAATTCAGACGGTTCAATCCGACGACGCGGCCCTGTTGTCTTACGCTCAATCCGCCGCCGGCAATAACCGCGCCCTCGCCAACGGCGCAAACGGCCCCTGCGCTCACAGCGTCCCG
Organism: uncultured Verrucomicrobiae bacterium; assembly: GCA_963714605.1. Taxonomy (GTDB): domain Bacteria; phylum Verrucomicrobiota; class Verrucomicrobiia; order Limisphaerales; family CAVQOW01; genus CAVQOW01. The sequence goes on from CAVQOW010000012.1 coordinate 327,459, forward strand.
ACTGAAGCTGGAAATCAAGTCGCCGATGATCGGGACATTTTACCGTGCGCCGTCACCTGAATCCGGACCGTATGTCGAAGTGGGAACCGAGGTAAACCCGGAGACGGTCGTCTGCATCATCGAGGCGATGAAAGTCATGAACGAGATCAAGGCCGAGGTCAAAGGGGTGATCACGCAGGTCTTGGTGGAAAACGCCAAGCCAGTCGAGTTCGGCCAGCCGTTGTTCAAAGTCCGGCCCGCCTGAAAACTTGCGACGGGATGGGTCGGAGGAATGCCGGTGCACTGAACTGCTTCGCTGAAAGCGCATGTTTGAGAAAATCCTGGTAGCCAATCGCGGAGAAATCGCCGTTCGCATCATCCGCGCCTGCAAGGAGCTGAACATCCGGACCGTGGCGGTGTATTCGGAGGCGGACGCCAATTCCATGCACGTCCAATTGGCGGACGAGGCGATTTGCATTGGCAAGGCGTCGGCGGCCGACAGCTATTTGCGCATCGACCGCATTGTCAGCGCAGCCGAAATCACCGACGTGGATGCCATTCATCCCGGCTACGGTTTTCTGTCCGAGAACGCGCATTTTGCCGATGTTTGCGAGAGCTGCAACATCCGCTTCATCGGGCCGAATTCGCGGGCGATGAATGCGCTGGAAAACAAGGCGGTCAGCCGCGCGCTGGCCAAAAAGGCGGGCGTGCCCACGCCGCCGGGCTCGGACGGCGTCGTGGAGAACGAGCAGGAAGCGCTGGCGGTGGCCAAGCGGATCGGCTATCCGGTCATGATCAAGGCGGTCGCCGGCGGCGGCGGTCGTGGCATGCGCGTGGCGCACAACGACGTTTCGCTGGTCAAGGGCTATCACACGGCGCGCACCGAGGCGGAAAAGGCGTTTGGCAATTCCGGCGTTTACATCGAGAAATACATCGAAAACCCGCACCACATCGAATTTCAGATTCTGGGCGACCACAAGGGCCACATCATCCATCTGGGCGAACGCGATTGTTCGATTCAGCGCCGCAATCAGAAAGTCGTCGAAGAAACGCCATCGCCGCTGATTGAGAACAAATTCAAGAAGCTGCGCGACAAGATGGGCAAGGCGGCGGTCAAGATCGCCGAAGCCGCCAATTACACCAACGCCGGCACGGTGGAGTTCATCGTGGACAACCAGGGCAATTATTACTTCCTGGAAGTCAACAAGCGCATCCAGGTGGAGCACCCGGTGACCGAGGAAGTGACCGGCATCGACCTGGTGCGCTACCAGATCATGATTGCGATGGGCGAACCGCTGCGGCATTCGCAAAGCGACATCCAATTCAAAGGGCACGCCATCGAATGCCGCATCAACGCCGAGGATCCGTTTGACGATTTCCGGCCCAGCCCGGGCCGGATCGAAATGTATTACCAGCCGGGCGGCCGCGGCGTGCGGGTGGACACGCACGCTTACGCGGGTTACACCATCCCGTCCAACCTACGACTCGATGATCGGCAAGCTGGTCACCTATGGCAAGGACCGGCGCGAGGCGATGGACAAGATGAGCCGCGCGCTGGGCGAATACATGATCACCGGCATCAAGACGACCATTTCCTTCCAGCAGGCGATTCTGCAGGACCCGAATTTCCGGCGCGGCGTTTATTCGACCAATTTCGTTGAGCAACTGCTGAGCGGTGCGCGCCGCGAATTGATCGAGGAAAAGACCTGAGGCTCTTTCGGATATCCTCGGCAATTGCGGGCGTTGAACGAATGCTTGAATCCATATTGACACCCGCCGCCACTTTGCTAAAAAGTCTGCGTGTCGTTCAAAGAACGAACAGTGTCGGTGTCAGAAAGACAGATTGTCAGTGAATTGAGAAAACGACATTCAGCGAACCTGCCGGTGCAGTCCTCCCACCGGGTTTTTTGCGCGAACACGAATTATTATGAATCCAACCAGACTGTTTGTAGGCAACCTTTCCGTACCAGACCGCTGAAAATGATCTCCAGAATTATTTTTCCCAGGCAGGCGCGGTGACGTCCGTCAACCTGATGCTGGACAAGATGACCGGCAAATCCCGCGGATTTGCTTTCATCGAATTTGCATCCTCGGAAGAAGCAAACAAGGCCATCGAGCAATTCACAACAAGGAATTTCAAGGCCGCGCCCTGACCGTCAACATTGCCCGCCCGCGCGAAGAGCGCCCGCCGCGATGGAGCGGGAGCCGTGGCGAAGGGGAAAGCCGTCGCGACCGGGTCTGAAGCGTGTCCTCTCGTCTCCTGTTTCCTGCCAAATTGAGATTTCGATTTGGCCCGGATTGTTTTAAGAGTTTGACACAGCTCAGAGAGCACATATCTTGATTCTAACGTTATGCCCGGAAAATATTCCGAACGTCTCCGGCCGGGGCTGTCCCGCCGAAGAAAGAAACCGGCAAGGTTCAGCCCAAAAAGGAAACCGTCCGCATCAATTTGCCCCCCAAGCCATCCACTGCGCCCACAATCAAATTGCCCACTGTGCCTCCCGGCGGTCCGACCGGTGGCCCGACTATTCCCGGGTTGACAACCGCCGCCGCCCCGGCGGCCGCCGCTCCGCGCGGAACGGCGGCCCCCATTGCCCAGCGTCCGGTGACGCACGCACCGGCCACCAGCCGTGTCATCTGTCAGCGTCAGTTCGCCGTTGGACACGATTCTGGCCATCGCGGCGGCAATCGTTGGTTTGCTGGCCGTCGGCAGTGTGGTTTACGTCATGACGCTGGCAGCACAAAAGCCGTTCTGATTTCGTTGTCAAAGTCGTACCAATAATTCATCCTCAGTTTGCCTTTTTTTATGGCGTCTCCAAGCATTTCGATATTAACCCAGGAAAACTTCCCGAAGGAAGTGCTTCAATCATCCGTTCCTGTGCTCGTTGATTTTTGGGCCGAGTGGTGCGGCCCGTGCAAAATGATCGCGCCGGTGCTCAACGAACTGGCCGATGAATATGACGGCCGCATTAAAATCGGCAAAGTAAACATTGACGAACAGCAACCGCTGGCCACCGAATACGGCATTCGCGCCATCCCCACACTTCTGCTGTTCGACAAAGGGCAGGTCGCCGACCAGATCGTCGGCGCACGCAGCAAACGCGATATTAAAGCCAGCCTCGATCAAGTCGCGGCGTGAGCCTCGCCAGCGCGTGGCATTTTACTTTCAGACTCCATGCGCGGACAAGTCGCGCATTCGGAGAATTAACATCCGTCCTCCTTGCCTTTTCCGTTTCAAGGCACAAACACAAGCATTCGATCAGGTTGAGGTTCGGCGAGTTTAATCCCGCGCAGAGGTAACAGCGCCTGAGGAAGAATTTGGAATCGTTCATAAGCAACGATTACGATGTAAACGGAAATAGCACTGCCCGATTAACTGGTGCCTCGTGAATGGGACAGAAATGAGACACTGATTCCATCCATGACGATGGATTCAGCAGGTTTTCTGCGGATGATAGTGGCAAATTGACCCTTCCAAGAACCTTTCCCAGTGCATTCTACCAGGGTTATCCCAGTTTCTTGTGACAACTTAATACTGCGTGATTTCAAAGGTTTCCGCAATTTCGGAAGTAGAAAGTGACAAATGGAGATGGTATTAGTCTATCCCCACTTTCCCACTTTGTCTGAGGCATTTATGAAGCGAACACCCGTACTCCGAAAAAAGCTGGGAATGTCCCAGCATTCTTCCGTTTGGCCTTTTTTGTGCTGACAGCAGGGTCGGTGTATCCGTTGTGTCCATACTGTCTTACAGCAGGGAAAGTATTCGCGGCTTTTGTATGGTGCGGAATATAACGAACAGAAGTTAACGCGAGTCAAGCATGTCGAGCAAACGTATGAAAAAGTTATCTATTGTGGTCCTCTTAATGATCGGGTTGGTTCTGGCGACAACCGCAGGCGCCGTGACTGTACTATTCTGTGGCAAGCGGCAACTGGAATGCAACCACCACATGGTCACTGACAGACCAAGGAGCATCTGGGGTGGGTCCTCCGATTGCGGGTGATACCGTGTACATCACGAGAGGCTGGACTGTAACAAACAATGTTAACAATGCCGCCTGTACCACCCTGAACTTGGGCAAACAAGGTGGCACATCTGCCGGCAACGGCACCCTGACGTTTGCCACTAGCGGCAGCCCGTCGCTTACGGTATCCGGAAGCGTGACGCTTGGAGGTACCAGCACCACAGCGAGCACCGGAACGATCACGTTCACGAGTGGTTCTAGCCTGACTGCAGGCAGCTTGGCGCTTGGAAATACCACGGGGACTGGTGTCATCAACATGGCCGCCGGAGGAACGCTCAGTGTTGGCGGCGCCATCACGATTGGCACGGCATCTGGCACATGGACGCCAGGAAGTAGGTACGGTGATACTTACGGCGATCAATACACTCCCCTCGACCATATTCATTGACTTCAACAATCTGACGATCAACGGTGGCACGACGACGTTGGGAGCCGCATTGACTATTACAAATAATTTGAACATTACATCTGGCACATTTAACACCAGTGCTTCGGGCAATTATGGGCTGACGCTGTACGGCAATTACACCAACAATGGAACATTTACCGGCAATGGCTCCGCCATCACGTTCACCGGTGCCGGAACGCAAAGCATCGCCGGGTTCACGACCACGGGCACCGTCTCCATGACCAAGGCCGGAGGCACGGCCACGTTTACAGGCAACGTGAACGGAGGCGCACTGACAATTAACGGAAGTGGTGGCACACTCAATCTGGGAACAGGGTTGACGCATACGTTCACCGGAACTTGGACCCGGACCGCTGGCACACTCGATGGCGGTTCGAGCACCTTGAATCTCAGCGGCGCGTTGAGCGGCACGGCGGGAACGTTCACCGCCGATGCGGGCACCGTAAATTATAACGCATCCGGGGCGCAGACCGCTGCCGCCGTGACCTACAGCAATCTTGTTTTTTCCGGTAGCGGTGTGAAGTCCATGACGAACGCCACATTGTCGGTCAGCGGCAATCTGAGCATCGCGCCCACTGGAACAGCTACCAATAGTGTGGGTACGGGCCTCAACATTTCCGTGGGCAGCCTTACGCTAGGCGGCTTGGGCACAATTAACGGGACTTGGGGATCCGCCAGTTCCAGCGCGACTTACAAGAGTAGCACTTACTTCGCTGCGACAACCGGCTATCTGACCGTCTCCAGGGATACGCGTACGGCACCGTTAATTTCAACTTCGCCGACGGCGACGGCAATCACGTATGGGCAGGCGCTGAGCGCTTCAACTTTGAGCGGCGGTGCGGCGACCAATGCGGCAGGTACATCTGTTTCCGGCAGTTTTGCTTTTACCACGCCTTCCACGGTAGCCAAACGCCGGCACTTACAGCGCCTCTGTGACCTTCACCTCCTCGAACAATACCAACTATATCACGGCCACCGGCACCGCGAGCGTGACGGTGAATAAGCAGACACCACTGGTTTCAACTTCGTTTACGGCGACGGCGATCACGTATGGCCAGACGCTGGTCAGTTCGACACCGAGCGGCGCGCTCACCAATGCGGCGGGCGTTTCTGTTCCTGGCAGTTTTGCTTTTACGAATAGCGCGATTGTTCCCAATGCTCCGAGCACGAATGTCTTGGTGGTCTTCACGCCGACCGACACGACCGATTACAACAACGTCACCAACACGGTGACGGTCACGGTGAACAAACAAACGCCACTGGTTTCAACTCCGTTTTCGGCGACGGCGATCACGTATGGCCAGACGCTGGTCAGTTCGACACCGAGCGGCGCGCTCACCAATGCGGCGGGCGTTTCTGTTCCTGGCAGTTTTGCTTTTACGAATAGCGCGATTGTTCCCAATGCTCCGAGCACGAATGTCTTGGTGGTCTTCTCGCCGACCGACACGACCGATTACAACAACGTCACCAACACGGTGACAGTGACGGTGGGCAAACAGACGCCGCTGGTTTCAACTCCGTTTTCGGCGACGGCGATCACGTATGGCCAGACGCTGGCCAGTTCGACACCGAGCGGCGCGCTCACCAATGCGGCGGGCGCGTCCGTTCCCGGCAGTTTTGCCTTCACCAACAGCGCGATTGCGCCGAACGCTCCGAGCACGAATGTCTTGGTGGTCTTCACGCCGACGGACACGACCGATTACAACAACGTCACCAACACGGTGACGGTCACGGTGAACAAACAAACGCCACTGGTTTCAACTCCGTTTTCGGCGACGGCGATCACGTATGGCCAGACGCTGGCCAGTTCGACACCGAGCGGCGCGCTCACCAATGCGGCGGGCGCGTCCGTTCCCGGCAGTTTTGCCTTCACCAACAGCGCGATTGCGCCGAACGCTCCGAGCACGAATGTCTTGGTGGTCTTCACGCCGACGGACACGACCGATTACAACAACGTCACCAACACGGTGACAGTGACGGTGGGCAAACAGACGCCGCTGGTTTCAACTCCGTTTTCGGCGACGGCGATTACGTATGGCCAGACGCTGGCCAGTTCGACGCCGAGCGGGGCGCTCACCAATGCGGCGGGCGTTTCTGTTCCTGGCAGTTTTGCTTTTACGAATAGCGCGATTGTTCCCAATGCTCCGAGCACGAATGTCTTGGTGGTCTTCACGCCGACCGACACGACCGATTACAACAACGTCACCAACACGGTGACGGTGACAGTGAACAAGCAAACACCCGTCATCTCCGTCTCGCCCACGGCTACGACGATCACTTACGGTCAGGCGCTTAGTGCTTCCAGCTTGAGCGGCGGCGCCGTCACCAACGCCGCTGGCACGACCATCACAGGGAGTTTCACCTTCACTACGCCGTCAACCACACCCAATGCCGGCACGGCTAGTCAATCCGTCACCTTCACCCCGACGGACACGACTGATTATAATACCGCCACCGGCACGGCCAGCGTGACGGTGAACAAGGCGCTTCCGAGCGTGACGACGTGGCCGACGGCCAGTGCGATCACCTACGGCCAGACACTGGCTAGCTCGACTTTTAGTGGCGGCTCGGCCTCCCCGGCGGGCAGTTTTGGCTGGACCACACCGTCCACGACACCGAATGCGGGCACGGTCTCGCAGAGTGTGACCTACACGCCCACTGACACGACGGATTACTTCACGACTAACTACACGGTCAGCGTGACGGTGAACAAGGTGACGCCGACGGCGACGTTGACGGTGAACAATTCGCCGGCGGTGTATGACGGGACGGTCAAGTCGGCGAATGTGGTGGTATCGACCAGCTCGGTGGGTGGCTCTGTGGCGAACATCCTGACGGGCGGTGCGGCGAGCCAGACGGCCGCAGGGACGTATGGGGTGACGGCGGACTTCGTGCCGACGGACACGAACTACAACACGCTGAGCGCGCAGTCGGCGGGAGACTTTGTGATCAACAAGGCGACGCCGGCGTTCACGGGATTGAGTTCCCTGACGAACAACTACGGGGTGACGAGCCTCATCTTGACCGGGGAACTGAGTGCGGGCGATCCGGTGTATCCGGCCAACGGGGATGCGGTCAGCGCGACGATCAACGGATTGACCGTCAGCGGGACGGTGACCAACGACACGGGCGGGTTCTGGATCAACTACAACGATCCGTCGTTGAGCACCAATGGGGTGAGCGGCTCGCCCTATACGATCACGTATAACTACGCGGGCAATGACGCGGTGAGCATGGGCACGGCGTCCGACAGCAGCACCACGCTGACAATCGAGCCGACGACGCCGGTGTTGACACTGGTGGCCAGTGGGATCACCTACGGCCAGACGCTGGCGGCATCGAGCCTGGACGGCAGCGCGGCGACGAACGCGGAGAACAGCGCGCAAGTGACGGGTGGATTTGCCTTTGAGGACGACACGATCGCGCCGAATGCGGGGACGACGAACGTTTCGGTGATCTTCACGCCGGATGACGCGGTGGATTACAATATGGTGACCAACGTGGTGAGTGTGACTGTGGACAAGGCGACGCCGAGCGCGACGCTGACGGTGAACAATTCGCCGGTGGACTATGACGCTGCGGGGCAGTCGGCGGGTGTGGTGGTATCGACCAGTTCTGTGGGTGGCTCTGTGGCGAACATCCTGACGGGCGGTGCGGCGAGCCAGACGGTGGTGGGAACGTATGCGGTGACGGCGGACTTTGTGCCGGATGACACGGCGAACTACAACACGCTGCCCGGACTGCCAGCGGGTGACTTTGTGATCAATGCGGCGACGCCGAGCGCGACGCTGTCGGTGAACAATTCGCCGGTGTTCTATAACGCCGCGGGCCAGTCGGCTACCGTCTTCGTCTCGGCCAGTTCTGTGGGTGGCTCTGTGGCGAACATATTGACGGGCGGTGCGGCGAGCCAGACGGTGGCGGGGACGTATGTAGTGACGGCGGACTTTGTGCCGGGCGACACGAACTACAACACGCTGACCGGACTGTCGGCGGGAGACTTTGTGATCAACAAGGTGACGCCGACGGCGACGTTGACGGTGAACAATTCGCCGGCGGTGTATGACGGGACGGCCCAGTCGGCGAGTGTGGTGGTATCGACCAGTTCGGTGGGTGGCTCTGTGGCGAACATCCTGACGGGCGGTGCGGCCAGCCAGACGGCCGCAGGGACGTATGGGGTGACGGCGGACTTTGTGCCGACGGACACGAACTACAACACGCTGACCGGACTGTCGGCGGGAGACTTTGTGATCAACAAGGCGACGCCGGCGTTCACGGGATTGAGTTCCCTGACGAACAACTACGGGGTGATGAGCCTCATTTTGACCGGGGAACTGAGTGCGGGTGATCCGGTGTATCCGGCCAACGGGGATGCGGTGAGCGCGACGATCAACGGATTGACCGTCAGCGGGACGGTAACCAACGACACGGGCGGGTTCTGGATCAACTACAACGATCCGTCGTTGAGCACCAATGGGGTGAGCGGCTCGCCTTACACGATCACGTATAACTACGCGGGCAATGACGCGGTGAGCATGGGCACGGCGTCTGACGGGAGCACCACGCTGACGATCGAGCCAACGACGCCGGTGTTGACACTGGTGGCCAGTGGGATCACCTACGGCCAGACGCTGGCGGCATCGAGCCTGGACGGCAGCGCGGCGACGAATGCGGAGAACAGCGCGCAAGTGACGGGCGGCTTTGCCTTTGAGGACGACACGATCGCGCCCAACGCGGGGACGACGAACGTGTCGGTGATCTTCACGCCGGATGACGCGGTGGATTACAATATGGTGACCAACGCGGTGAGTGTGACTGTGGACAAGGCGATGCCGAGCGCGACGCTGACGGTGAACAATTCGCCGGTGGACTATGACGCTGCGGGCCAGTCGGCGGGTGTGGTGGTATCGACCAGTTCTGTGGGTGGCTCTGTGGCGAACATCCTGACGGGCGGTGCGGCGAGCCAGACGGTGGTGGGAACGTATGCGGTGACGGCGGACTTTGTGCCGGATGACACGGCGAACTACAACACGCTGCCCGGACTGCCAGCGGGAGACTTTGTGATCAATGCGGCGACGCCGAGCGCGACGCTGTCGGTGAACAATTCGCCGGTGTTCTATAACGCCGCGGGCCAGTCGGCGGGTGTGGTGGTATCGACCAGTTCGGTGGGTGGCTCTGTGGCGAACATATTGACGGGCGGTGCGGCGAGCCAGACGGTGGCGGGGACGTATGTAGTGACGGCGGACTTTGTGCCGGGCGACACGAACTACAACACGCTGACCGGACTGTCGGCGGGAGACTTTGTGATCAACAAGGTGACGCCGACGGCGACGTTGACGGTGAACAATTCGCCGGCGGTGTATGACGGGACGGCCAAGTCGGCGAGTGTGGTGGTATCGACCAGTTCGGTGGGTGGCTCTGTGGCGAACATCCTGACGGGCGGTGCGGCGAGCCAGACGGCCGCAGGGACGTATGGGGTGACGGCGGACTTTGTGCCGACGGACACGAACTACAACACGCTGACCGGACAGTCGGCGGGAGACTTTGTGATCAACAAGGCGACGCCGGCGTTCACGGGATTGAGTTCCCTGACGAACAACTACGGGGTGATGAGCCTCATCTTGACCGGGGAACTGAGTGCGGGTGATCCGGTGTATCCGGCCAACGGGGATGCGGTGAGCGCGACGATCAACGGATTTACCGTCAGCGGGACGGTAACCAACGACACGGGCGGGTTCTGGATCAACTACAACGATCCGTCGTTGAGCACCAATGGGGTGAGCGGCTCGCCCTATACAATCACGTATAACTACGCGGGCAATGACGCGGTGAGCATGGGCACGGCGTCCGACAGCAGCACCACGCTGACGATCGTGCCAACGACGCCGGTGTTGACACTGGTGGCCAGTGGGATCACCTACGGTCAGACGCTGGCGGCATCGAGCCTGGACGGCAGCGCGGCGACGAATGCGGAGAACGCCGCGGCAGTATCTGGCGGCTTTGCCTTTGAGGACGACACGATCGCGCCCAACGCGGGGACGACGAATGTGTCGGCGATCTTCACGCCGGATGACGCGGTGGATTACAATATGGTGACCAACGCGGTGAGTGTGACTGTGGACAAGGCGATGCCGAGCGCGACGCTGACGGTGAACAATTCGCCGGTGGACTATGACGCTGCGGGCCAGTCGGCGGGTGTGGTGGTATCGACCAGTTCTGTGGGTGGCTCTGTGGCGAACATCCTGACGGGCGGTGCGGCGAGCCAGACGGTGGTGGGAACGTATGCGGTGACGGCGGACTTTGTGCCGGATGACACGGCGAACTACAACACGCTGCCCGGACTGCCAGCGGGTGACTTTGTGATCAATGCGGCGACGCCGAGCGCGACGCTGTCGGTGAACAATTCGCCGGTGTTCTATAACGCCGCGGGCCAGTCGGCGGGTGTGGTGGTATCGACCAGTTCGGTGGGTGGCTCTGTGGCGAACATATTGACGGGCGGTGCGGCGAGCCAGACGGTGGCGGGGACGTATGTAGTGACGGCGGACTTTGTGCCGGGCGACACGAACTACAACACGCTGACCGGACTGTCGGCGGGAGACTTTGTGATCAACAAGGTGACGCCGACGGCGACGTTGACGGTGAACAATTCGCCGGCGGTGTATGACGGGACGGCCCAGTCGGCGAATGTGGTGGTATCGACCAGTTCGGTGGGTGGCTCTGTGGCGAACATCCTGACGGGCGGTGCGGCCAGCCAGACGGCGGCGGGGACGTATGGGGTGACGGCGGACTTTGTGCCGACGGACACGAACTACAACACGCTGACCGGACAGTCGGCGGGAGACTTTGTGATCAACAAGGCGACGCCGGCGTTCACGGGATTGAGTTCCCTGACGAACAACTACGGGGTGATGAGCCTCATCTTGACCGGGGAACTGAGTGCGGGTGATCCGGTGTATCCGGCCAACGGGGATGCGGTGAGCGCGACGATCAACGGATTGACCGTCAGCGGGACGGTGACGAATGATACGGGCGGGTTCTGGATCAACTACAACGATCCGTCGTTGAGCACCAATGGGGTGAGCGGCTCGCCCTATACAATCACGTATAACTACGCGGGCAATGACGCGGTGAGCATGGGCACGGCGTCCGACAGCAGCACCACGCTGACGATCGTGCCAACGACGCCGGTGTTGACGCTGGTGGCCAGTGAGATCACCTACGGCCAGACGCTGGCGGCATCGAGCCTGGACGGCAGCGCGGCGACGAATGCGGAGAACGCCGCGGCAGTATCTGGCGGCTTTGCCTTTGAGGACGACACGATAGCGCCGAATGCGGGGACGACGAACGTGTCGGCGATCTTCACGCCGGAGGACGCGGTGGATTACAATATGGTGACCAACGCGGTGAGTGTGACTGTGGACAAGGCGATGCCGAGCGCGACGCTGACGGTGAACAATTCGCCGGTGGACTATGACGCTGCGGGCCAGTCGGCGGGTGTGGTGGTATCGACCAGTTCTGTGGGTGGCTCTGTGGCGAACATCCTGACGGGCGGTGCGGCGAGCCAGACGGTGGTGGGAACGTATGCGGTGACGGCGGACTTTGTGCCGGATGACACGGCGAACTACAACACGCTGCCCGGACTGCCAGCGGGTGACTTTGTGATCAATGCGGCGACGCCGAGCGCGACGCTGTCGGTGAACAATTCGCCGGTGTTCTATGACGCTGCGGGCCAGTCGGCGAATGTGGTGGTATCGACCAGTTCGGTGGGTGGCTCTGTGGCGAACATTCTGACGGGCGGTGCGGCGAGCCAGACGGTGGCGGGGACGTATGTAGTGACGGCGGACTTTGTACCGGGCGACACGAACTACAACACGCTGACCGGACTGTCGGCGGGAGACTTTGTGATCAACAAGGTGACGCCGACGGCGACGTTGACGGTGAACAATTCGCCGGCGGTGTATGACGGGACGGCCAAGTCGGCGAATGTGGTGGTATCGACCAGTTCGGTGGGTGGCTCTGTGGCGAACATCCTGACGGGCGGTGCGGCGAGCCAGACGGCAGCGGGGACGTATGGGGTGACGGCGGACTTTGTGCCGACGGACACGAACTACAACACGCTGACCGGACAGTCGGCGGGAGACTTTGTGATCAACAAGGCGACGCCGGCGTTCACGGGATTGAGTTCCCTGACGAACAACTACGGGGTGATGAGCCTCATTTTGACCGGGGAACTGAGTGCGGGCGATCCGGTGTATCCGGCCAACGGGGATGCGGTGAGCGCGACGATCAACGGATTGACCGTCAGCGGGACGGTGACCAACGACACGGGCGGGTTCTGGATCAACTACAACGATCCGTCGTTGAGCACCAATGGGGTGAGCGGCTCGCCCTATACAATCACGTATAACTATGCCGGCAATGACGCGGTGAGCATGGGCACGGCGTCCGACAGCAGCACCACGCTGACGATCGTGCCAACGACGCCGGTGTTGACGTTGGTGGCCAGTGAGATCACCTATGGCCAGACGCTGGCGGCATCGAGCCTGGACGGCAGCGTGGCGACGAACGCGGAGAACGCCGCGGCAGTATCTGGCGGCTTTGCCTTTGAGGACGACACGATAGCGCCGAATGCGGGGACGACGAACGTGTCGGCGATCTTCACGCCGGAGGACGCGGTGGATTACAATATGGTGACCAACGCGGTGAGTGTGACTGTGGACAAGGCGATGCCGAGCGCGACGGCGTGGCCGACGGCCAGTGCGATCACCTACGGCCAGACGCTGGCCAGCTCAACGTTGAGCGGCGGTTCGGCGACCACGGCGGGCGAGCTTTGGCTGGACCACGCCACCACGGCGCCCGGCGCGGGCACGGCTTCGCAGAGTGTGACCTTTACGCCGACGGATACGACCGATTACAGCACGACAACAGCACGGTGAGCGTGACGGTGAACAAGGCGCATGCCGACCGTGACGGCATGGCCGACGGCCAGTGCGATCACCTACGGCCAGACGCTGGCCAGTTCGACGTTGAGCGGCGGTTCGGCGACGCCGGCGGGCAGCTTTGCCTGTCACGACGCCAGCCACGGCGCCGGGCGCGGGCACGGCCTCGCAGAGCGTGACCTTCACGCCGACGGACACGACGGATTACAACACGACCAACGCACGGTGAGCGTGACGGTGAACAAGGCGACGCCGACGTCACGACGTGGCCGACGGCCAGTGCGATCACCTACGGCCAGACGCTGGCGTGTTCGACGTTGAGCGGCGGTGCGGCGACCCCGGCGGGCAGCTTTGCCTTCACCACGCCGACCACGGCGCCGGGCGCGGGCACGGCCTCGCAGGGCGTGACCTTCACGCCTACCGATACGACCGATTACAGCACGACTAACTACACGGTGAGCGTAACGGTGAATCCAGC